>CP103804.1:1399149-2798298 GCA_024919175.1 Clostridioides difficile | reverse complement strand
CTTTTATAGTTATGATTTTTAAATTATGTTTTTCTTTAAATATCATCAAATCATCAACCCTTGCCATTTTACCATCATCTTTCATTATTTCACAGATAAGGCCAATTTCCTTAAATCCTGCAAGTCTAGCAAGGTCTACAGAAGCTTCTGTATGGCCATCTCTAACTAGGACACCTCCAGTTTTTGCGATTAATGGAAATACATGTCCAGGTGTTTTAAAATCTTTACTTGTGGAATTTTCATTACAGAATAGTTTGACAGTCTCAGCTCTCTCATATGCAGATATACCTGTTAAAGTATCTATGCCATCTATAGTGACAGTAAATGCAGTTTGAAATGTGTCTGTATTTTCTTTAACCATAAGAGGTATATTTAAACTTTTAAATTTTTCTTCTGTAGCAGGAAGACAAATAAGGCCTCTACCATATGTAGCCATAAAGTTTATTGTCTCAGGTGTAGCCATTTCAGCTGCCATCAATAAATCTCCTTCATTTTCTCTACCTTCATCATCAACTACGATTACCATTTTTCCATTTTTGATATCATTAATAGCTTCTTCAATAGTATTAAACATGTAATTCACTCCTTTATTATTTTTAAAAACCATTTTTAAGTAAAAATTCTTTATCTATATTTGATTTATAGTTACTACTATTAGAATTTAATTCCTTGTAGTTTTTTACAAGAAAATTATTAACATACTTTCCAATTACATCACTTTCTAAATTGACAAAGTCTCCAATATTTTTTGTCAATAGAGTAGTGTTAAATTTAGTATGAGGTATAACAGAAACCTTAAATATTTCATCATCTAAATAAGCTATAGTTAGACTTACACCATCAATAGCAACAGAGCCTTTGTGTATCATTGTTAATAAAAGTTCTTTGGTTGGTTGGATGCTTACTAAAACTGCGTTTTCATCTTTTTCAAATTTACAAATAGTACCTTTACTATCAACATGACCTGTTACTATGTGCCCACCAAACCTAGAAGAAAGGCTCATAGCTCTTTCAAGATTTACTTTATCATTTGGATTTAATGAGCTTAAATTTGTAGAACGAACTGTTTCCATCATAACATCAGCAGTAAATTCATTTTTACCTAAACTTGAAACAGTTAAGCAAACTCCATTTACAGCTATACTATCTCCAAGATTTGTGCCATCTAGTATTTTACTTGATTGTATGGTAACTTTTCCACTTTTGCTATTAGCTGTAATTTTTCTAAGTATTCCAACTTCTTCTACTATGCCAGTAAACATTTTAACCTCCTAGACATGTATATTTATAAATTTAATTCAAAACATCAGATTCTACCAAAATATCTCCATCTATTAAAGTTACATTATTGATTACTAATTGTGTTGAATCTGATAGATGGCTTATTCCTTCGCCAGAAACGAATGTAGGTGCATCTTTACCACCTATAATCTTAGGTGATAGAAATAATTTGACCTTATCAACTAATTTATTTCTAAATAGACTGTCATTAAGTGTAGCACCACCTTCAACTAAAACAGAATCAATTTTTAATTCTCCCAATTTATACATTACAAATTCTAAATCTACCATATTATTTTTTTTAGGAGAAACTACCACCTCAATGTTATTCTTTCTTAAAACTGAGGATTTTTCAATATCTTCACAACACGTAAAAACTATAGTCTTACTAGTTTTATCTTTAACTAATTTGCTATCAAGTGGAAATTTTAAGTTTGTGTCTATTATTATTCTTACAGGGTGAGATACATTTTCTTGGTTAAGTCTGCAAGTTAGCAACGGATTATCATTTAAAACTGTGTTTATCCCAACCATTATACCTTGATATTTATTTCTATATTTATGACTTAGATATCTTGATGATTCATTAGATATCCATTTTGATTCTAGGGATTTTGTGGCAATCTTACCATCCAAACTTACTGCTGATTTTACAATACAAAGAGGTTTTTTTGTTTTTATGTAGTAAAAAAATATTTCATTCAATTGTTTTGCTTCTTTTTCTAATATACCTACAGTGACATCAATGTTATTGTCCCTTAGTTTTTTTACTCCATTGCCACAGACAATTGGATTTGGGTCTAATGTAGATATTACAACTCTCTTAATATTATTTTTAATAATTTTATCTACACAAGGAGGTGTTTTGCCATAATGAGAACATGGTTCTAAATTTACATAGAGAGTGGTATCCCTTAAACTTTGATTAGCACTATTTATAGCATTTATTTCAGCATGATTAGAACCAAATTTCTCATGATATCCTTTACCTATTATGTTATCATCTTTAACAATTACACATCCAACTAATGGATTTGGATTTACAAAACCTTCTCCATTTTTGGCTAATTCAATAGCTTTTTTCATATAATAAATATCTTTCTCTTTTTGACTTATAAATTTCACAATATTTACACCTCCTATTTAAACTTGGATAATTTTTAAACAAAAAACCCTGAGAATTAACTCAGGGTTCAGAATAATCTACAATAAATATTGTATAAATGTATAGCAAAACTGCTCTACAAAAACACTTATTTAGTATATATCTTCTTCCATCCAGACTTTACTGTCGGCTTTGGAATTTAACCAAATCAACCAAGTTTTAACTCAGTTCGCGGGCTATACCGCCGATTGGGAATTTCACCCTACCCCGAAGATTAAGTATTAAATTTATATTTAGAATGTATCATAAATTATTTTACTTTGCAAACTATTTTTTTAAGAATATATGTTAATATATAATATATAACAGCTAGAAACTTTGGAATAATGCGATTGTGAATATAAAAATAAAAATTTGAACATAATCAGAGAAGAAGTTTTAATTAATTTGAATTAGGAGAAAAATATATGAATAAAAAACCTTTAGAAATATTATCAAAATACTATGGGTATACAAGTTTTAGAAAAGGTCAAGAGTCCATAATAAACTCTATTTTGAATAAAAAAGATGTATTGGCTATAATGCCAACTGGAGGAGGAAAATCTATATGTTATCAACTTCCAGCATTGATATTAGATGGGATGACAGTCGTGATTTCGCCACTTATATCTCTTATGAAAGACCAAGTAGACGCTTTAAAAGCTATGGGAATCAATGCTGCTTTTATAAATAGTTCATTAGGAAATAAAGAATTTAATGAAATATTAAATAATATTAGAAAAAACACTTATAAAATACTTTATATTGCTCCAGAAAGATTAGATACCCAGGAATTTCTTGAACTAATAAATAATAATGAGATAAGTCAAATTGCAATAGATGAAGCACATTGTGTATCTCAATGGGGTCATGACTTTAGACTGAGCTATAGAAGGATTTCTGCGTTTATCAATAGTTTGTCTAAAAGGCCTATAGTCACAGCTTTTACAGCTACTGCATCAGAAGAGGTAAGAGCTGATATAATAAATTTATTGTGTTTAGAGAGTCCAGATTGTTACATAACAGGGTTTGATAGAGAAAACCTAGCAATAAATATAGTAAAATCATCTAGTAAAAATAAATATATTATAGATTATATTCAAAATCATAAAAATGAGTCTGGAATTATATATACAGCTACTAGAAAAGAAGTTGAAAATATTTATAATGGCTTAGCAAAGAGAAATATATCTGTATCAAAATATCATGCAGGTTTATCTAAGAATGAAAGAAATAAGAATCAAGAAGATTTTATAAATGACAATATAGATATAATGATAGCAACAAATGCATTTGGAATGGGGATTGACAAGCCTAATATAAGATGGGTTATACACTACAATATGCCTCAAAGTGTAGAAAATTACTACCAAGAAATAGGGAGAGCAGGTAGAGATGGAGAAAAAAGTGAATGTATACTTTTATTTTCCCCAGGAGATGTACATATACAAAAGTATTTAATAGATATTGGTGTTGAAAATCCTGAAAGAAAATTATTTCAACATAAAAAACTTCAGCATATGATTGATTTAGTTTATAGTAATTCATGCTATAGGGGGACAATATTAAATTACTTTGGGGAAAATTATGTAGAAAACTGTAATAACTGTAGTAATTGTTTAGTTGAAGGTGAAATAGTGGATAAAACTATAGATGCTCAAAAAGTTATTTCATGTGTAGCTAGAATGAAAAGAAGCTATGGTGTCACTACTATTGTAGATGTACTTAGAGGGTCTAAAAATAAAAAAATTTTACAGCTTGGCTTAGATACTTTGTCTACATATAATATTATGAGAGATTACTCAAGTGAAGATTTGAAGAACTTTATAAATACATTAGTTTCACATGGTTTTTTAGATTTAGTCGAAACTTTAGGTAGCGGAAACAGAGGAAGTTACCCAACTATAAGATTAAATGATATGTCTATGAAAGTTTTGAAAGGTGAGGCAAAGGTAGAATTTAAGGAAATTGTAATGACAAAATCCCTAGAAGTAGAAGATGAATTATATAGTGCTTTAAGAGAATTAAGACACTTAATTGCAAGTGAAGAAAAAATAGCTCCATATATGGTTTTTGGAGATGGAACACTTAGAGCTATGTCTAGTAGTTATCCAATCAATAAAGAAGAAATGCTAAATATATCTGGAGTAGGAGAAATTAAATATCAAAAATATGGTGAAGATTTTGAAACACTAATCAAAGAATATGTCGAAAAAAACAATATAGATAAAAAAGAAAAAGAAAAAAATGTCGAATTACTGAGTGTTAATAGTGAATTTCTTGAAGTTAATACAGATAAAATTTTATATGAAAAGCTAGTAAATATTCGAGAAGAATATGCTAAAAAAGAAAAATTACCTCCATATATGATTTTAACTAATAAGGCCTTGAAAGAAATAAGTGGAAGATACCCCCTTGATAAAGAACAATTAAAGGATATTTCAGGTATAGGTGGAGTAAAAATTGAAAAGTATGGGTCTAGCCTTTTAGATGAAGTTAAACGTTATGTAAAAGAAAATAGTATTGATGTTAATTGGGAGAAAAAGAAAAAAAGAAAATTGATATTAGATGGAGAAAGCAGAAAAAACAATGAAATAGCATTAGATTTGTTAAATCAAGGTAAGGATATACAAAGTGTGAGTCAAGAAATAGAAGTTTCCTTATCTACAGTTATTGGATATGTATATGATTATGTAAAAGATGGGCAAAGTATATCCTTTACATTAGATTTAGAAAAATTTTATAATGAAGATGAAAAGAAGATGATTTTAGAAGTATGTGAAGAAGTAGGTTATGAAAATTTAAATAATATAAAAAGAAAACTTCCAGATTCAATAAAGTATGAAAATATAAGGGCTGTGATACTTAAATCTTATCTTGAAAATTCGAAAAAAGGTGTATTATTAGAGTAAAGTTAACTGGATTAAAATATAAAATTTGTATTATTATGTTGAACTAATATTTTTGCTGTGTTATACTGAATTTGTAAAAATGATAAAAATTTAGAGCTAGGGGCGCTAGAATTGGCTAGCTGAGAGATAAAGCCGTAACTTACAAACCCTAATAACCTGATCAAGATAATGCTTGCGAAGGGAAGCTTTGTAATATAATTTTGTTATATAAATAGATAAATTGTTCTGAATAGTGAGAAATTTGTCTAAGTGTATATATGATTATAAGAGTGCTTTCCAAAACAAGGAAAAGCACTTTTTTTATTGTTAAAAACTATAACTTTAATCTTGGAGGAATGTAATATGAATTATACAACACAAATGGATGCTGCTAGAAAAGGCATAATAACTAAAGAAATGGAAATCGTTTCTCAAAAGGAACAAGTAGATGTAAATGAATTAAGAGAATTAATAGCAAAGGGACAAGTTGTTATACCTGCTAACAAAAATCATAAATCCTTAAGTGCAGAAGGTGTAGGTAAAAATTTAAGAACAAAGATAAATGTAAACCTAGGAATTTCAAGAGATTGTAAGAATATAGAAAATGAACTTGAAAAAGTTAAAGTAGCAATAGACATGAAAGCTGAAGCAATAATGGATTTAAGTAACTATGGAAAAACTAGAGAATTTAGAGAAAAAGTTGTTGAGATGTCACCTGCAATGATAGGTTCAGTTCCTATGTATGATGCAGTAGGGTATTTAGAAAAAGAACTAAAAGATATAACAGAAGAAGAATTTTTAAATGTAATAAAACAACATGCTATTGATGGAGTTGATTTTATTACTATACATGTTGGTCTTACTAGAAGTGTTTGCCAAAAGATAAAAAATCATGAAAGATTAACTCATATAGTATCTCGTGGAGGCTCATTATTATTTGCTTGGATGGAGTTAAATAATAAAGAAAATCCTATTTATACTAATTTTGATAAGATTTTAGATATATGTGAAGAATATGATGTTACATTAAGTTTAGGAGATGCTTGTAGACCTGGTTGTATAAAAGATTCTACAGATGGTGTTCAAATTCAAGAACTTGTGGTATTAGGAGAACTTACTAAAAGAGCATGGGAAAGAAATGTACAAGTCATGATAGAGGGCCCTGGCCATATGGCTATTGATGAAATAGAAGCAAATGTAGTGTTAGAAAAAAGATTATGTCATGGAGCACCTTTCTATGTTCTTGGTCCATTAGTTACAGATATAGCACCAGGTTATGACCATATAACTAGTGCAATAGGAGGAGCATTAGCATGTGCTAAAGGAGTAGACTTTTTATGCTATGTAACTCCAGCAGAACATTTAAGATTACCTAATTTAGATGATATGAAAGAAGGAATAATAGCTGCTAAAATAGCCGCTCATGCAGGCGATATAGCTAAGAATGTTAAAGGAGCTCGTGAGTGGGATAACAAAATGAGTAAAGCTAGAGCGGATTTAGATTGGTGCGAAATGTTTAGACTTGCAATAGACCCTGAAAAAGCTAAGAGATATAGAGATGAGTCAACGCCTACTCATGAGGATAGCTGTACTATGTGTGGAAAAATGTGTTCAATGAGAACAGTTAAGAAAATATTAAACAATGAGGAACTTAATTTAATATAATTTGTACTGAAAATTAATTGAATAAAGTTAAATGGAGGAGGTGATTTAGTGAAGGTTAATGGAACGAATATTGAATTCAAAGAAAATTTAACTATTATAGATTTGCTGAATAAATATAATTTAAAGAGTGATAGAGTTGTGGTTGAGATAAATCTAGAAATAATTGAAGAATCTAATTACAATACATATATATTAAAGGACGAAGATGTTATAGAGCTTATTAGCTTTATTGGAGGTGGTTAAAATAAAAATATTTGTAAATGAAATATTAACAGATGTTGAAGAAAATACAACTGCCTATAAAGTTAGAGATAATTACAATCATAAATGTGATGTGTTGGTGTTGAATGGATATCCAATTAAATCCGATATTCCACTTTCTGAAAATGATAAGCTAACACTTATACAAAAGGGGGTTAAACCTTCTTTTGGTGAGCTAGAAAGCTTGTTGATAGCTAGACATACTCCAAATGTGCATAATAAATTAAAAAAAGGAAGAGTTGCTATATTGGGATTAGGTGGACTTGGGTCCAATATAGCTATCTCTCTAGCTCGAATTGGAGTTGGAGAACTTCTACTTATAGATTATGATGTTGTAGAGCCATCTAATTTAAATAGACAGCAATACTTTATAGACGATATAGGAAAATTAAAAACAGATGCTATGATTGAAAATATAACAAAAATTAATCCATTTATAAAATTAAAAAAGCAAAATGTTTTTTTAAATAAATACAATATGGATGTACTTAAAGAGGCAGATTTGATAATTGAAGCTTTCGATGATGCTTCATGTAAAGCACAAGTTTGTAATTATACATTAATAAACTTGAAAGATAAATATCTGATAGCATCATCAGGGATGGCAGGTTACTATGATTCAAATATAATAACTACTAAGAAAATAAGAGATAGATTTTATATCTGTGGAGATTTTGTAAATGAAGCTAAAATTGGAGAAGGACTTATGGCTCCAAGAGTAGCTATTTGCGCAAATCATATGGCAAACTTGGCAACACAAATACTTATAGATATGTAAACGCATGAATCAGAAAATAAAAAGATTGAAAATTGGAAAAATTAATCTTGGGAGGAAATAAAATGGATAAATTAATACTTGGAGGACATGAATTTAATAGTAGATTATTGGTGGGAACAGGTAAATATGGTTCAAATGATATATTACCTAAAGTAATCAAAGAAAGTGGAAGCGAAATAATAACAATGGCACTTAGAAGAGTGGATTTAGATAATAAACAAGAAAATATCTTAACTTATATTCCAAAAGAAATGACTATACTTCCAAATACATCAGGAGCTACTAATGCAGAAGAAGCTGTAAGAATAGCTAGAATATCTAGAAAAATGGGTTGTGGAGATTTTATAAAAATAGAAGTAATATCAGATACTAGATACTTACTTCCTGATAATGAAGAAACTATAAAAGCTACAAAAATACTTGCTGATGAAGGATTTATAGTACTTCCATATATGACACCAGACCTTTATGCTGGAAGAAGACTTATAGAAGCTAAAGCAGCAGCAGTTATGCCTCTTGGTGCTCCAATTGGTTCAAATAGAGGTCTTCAAATGAAAGAAATGATAAAAATAATGATAGATGAATTGGATATACCAATAATAGTTGATGCAGGTATTGGTAAACCATCTCAAGCTATGGAAGCTATGGAAATGGGAGCTGATGCAGTACTTGTTAATACTGCTATAGCTTCAGCAGGTGACCCTGTTAAAATGGCAAGAGCATTTAAGTTAGCTGTAGAAGGCGGACGAGAAGCTTATATAGCAAAAGCAGGAAGTGTATCAGAATTTGCAAATGCATCTTCTCCTTTAACAGGTTTTTTAGGCAATTTATAGAAAGTGGTGATTGATGATGAGTTTTTATGAGGTAATAGAAAAATATAGGGATTTTGATTTTGATGGATATTTAAATAATGTTACAGACAATGATGTTTTAAGAAGTTTATCAAAAGACAAACTTGAGGATTTTGATATATTAAATTTACTTTCTAAAACTGCTGTAAAACATTTAGAAGCGATGGCACAAAAAGCACATAAATTAAGTGTTCAATATTTTGGAAAGACAGTCTGTCTATATACACCAATGTACATAGCAAATTATTGTGTAAATCAATGTGTTTATTGTAGTTACAATATAAAAAGTGGAATAAAAAGAAAAAAACTAACTATGGATGAAATTAGAGAGGAAGGAAATGAAATTTCAAAAGAAGGTTTTAAACATCTACTTGTTTTAACTGGTGAAAGTAGTTTTCATTCAAGTGTAGAATATATAGGTGAAGCTATAGAAATATTAAAAGATAAATTTCCATCTATAGGAATTGAAGTATATCCAATGGAAATAGATGAATATAAGTATATTGTAGACAAAGGTGTTGAAGGTCTAACTGTATATCAAGAGACTTATGATGAGGAAATATACAAAAGAGTTCATTTAAAAGGGCCAAAATCAAATTATAAATTTAGATTAGATGCTCCTGAAAGAGGAGCAAAGGCAGGCATGAGAACTCTATCAATAGGAGCACTTTTAGGATTAAATGATTTTAGAAAAGAGACCTTCTTTACAATATTGCATGGGAAATATCTAAAAACAAAATATCCTTATATTGAGCTTTCATATTCAACACCAAGAATGAGACCATTTAAAGGCTGTTTTGAAGAATTGGTAGATATAAGCGATACTGATTTAGTTCAAGCTATGGTTTGTATGAGACTGTTTGACCCCCATGCAGCTTTAAATATATCTACTAGAGAAAATTTAGAAATGAGAAGTCATATAATACCTTTAGGGGTAACTAAATTAAGTGCAGGTGTATCTACAGATGTAGGGGGTCATTCTCAAGATGAACATGATACTGCTCAATTCAAAATAAATGATGAAAGTACTGTTGAAGATATAGAGAAAATGCTAAATTCAATTGGTTATCAACATGTATTTAAAGATTGGGAAAGATTTTAGATGTATTTGATAACAAATAGAAATTTATGTAGTGAGGAACGATACTTAGAGGTTATTAAACAATCTATATTGAGTGGCGTAGAAAATATTATAATAAGAGAAAAAGATTTAGAATATGAAGCATTAAAAGATTTATATATAAAGATAAAAAATAAAATCGAGTGTATTAATTTTCAAGAAAAAATAATGGATGAAAACTTGAAAGACAATATAAAAAAGAAAGAAAATAATGATGGATTCAAAGTAAACTTTATAATAAATAGCAACATAGAATTTTTTGAAAAGACAGATTGCCAAGGTATTCATCTTCCATTTAAATTGTTTTTGAATTTACTGGGAAATAGATATAATTTCAATAAAAATAAAATATTGGGATTGTCATTACATAAAGTAGAAGAAGTGAAGTATCTAGAAGAAATAATAAGAAAACAAAATATAAAAATAGACTATATAACATTATCACATATATATGAGACTAAATGTAAAGAAAATTTATTGCCAAAAGGAATTGAACTTTTGAAGGAAGCTAAGCAAATTACTGATATCAAGGTAGTTGCACTTGGAGGAATTCTACCATCTAATGTCAAGGAAACATTAAAATACTGTGATGATTTTGCTGTAATGTCAACTATAATGAAATCTAAAAATATTGAAGAAACAATATCAAATTATAATGAAAAAATTCAATTAGTAAAATAGGAAGTAAAGTATTTAAATTGAATAAAAATAAAAAAGCTATCTTTTAAAATCGAAAAGATAGCTTTTTTATTTTGTATCTTTGCTAATAAAAAATTGTAAAAAGGGAAAACTTTAGTCAGAGAGATTAAAAAATATCCTATATAGATTCAAAATTTAGTAAAGTATGGAGGACATTATAATGATTGACAGTAAGAAGAAACGATTTATTATACCACACACTTTTACAATTATATTCTTGCTAATAGTCTTAATGGCAATATTAACTTGGATAGTACCAAGTGGTGAATTTAGCAGAGAAGATGTAGAAGGTAGGATGGTTGTTGTACCAGGGACTTATCAAAGTGTAGAAAGTAATCCTCAAGGATTTACAGATGTATTTAAAGCACCTATAGAAGGCTTTATTGATTCAGCAGAAGTTGTAGGATTTGTTTTAATAGTTGGAGGTGCTTTTGGTATTGTAAATAGAACTGGAGCTATAGAAGCAGGAATAGCATCAGTTATATCGAAGTTTAAAGGAAAAGAACTACTTATAATTCCGATATCAATGATTTTATTTGGTCTTGGAGGTACTACATTTGGGATGGCAGAAGAAACATTACCATTTTATATGATATTTGTTCCACTTATGACATCCTTAGGATATGATTCTCTAACCGCCATTGCGATTGTATTTATAGGAGCAGCGGCAGGAGCGGCTGCGTCGACAATAAATCCATTCTCAGTTGGTATTGCACAAGCACTAGCTCAACTTGCTCCTGGTTCAGGAGTAGCATATAGAGTAGTGATTTTTATAGCATATATATTAATCAGTATAGCATTTGTTATGTATTATGCTAAAAAGGTTAAAGAAAATCCTGAAAGCTCAATAGTGTATGAGATAGATAAAAATAATAAATCAATACTTAATCATACTTCAACTGAAATAAAAGAGTTTACTTTTAAAGAAGTATCTGTTCTTGCCATATTTGGAATAGGAATGGCAATAATGATTTGGGGTGTTTTAAGTCAAGGATGGTATATCCCAGAAATATCAATGTGTTTTGCTGCGATAGGTGTACTTTCTGGATTAGTTGGGAGATTGTCACAAAGTGAAATTTCTGATAGTTTCATAGATGGAGCAAAAGATTTAGCATCAGCTGCTCTTGCAATAGCTTTAGCTCGTGGAATTGTAATAATTGCTCAAAATGGATTTATAATAGATACTATATTGAATTCTGCAGCAAGCTTTTTAGGTGGACTTCCAAAAGTTATATTTGTATATCTATCATTTTTCTTGGAAGCTGCATTGGCGTTTTTAATTCCATCATCTTCAGGACTTGCTTCACTTACAGTGCCTGTTCTTGCTCCTCTTGGTGATTTAGTTAATATATCAGCTCAAGTTATAGTAACTGCTTATCAATTTGGGGTAGGTCTTACAAACTTTATAACTCCAACATCCGGAGTACTAATGGGAGCACTTGCAGTAGCTCATGTTCCTTTCTCAAAATGGGTAAAATTTATAATGCCTATATTGTTGATTTTAACAGCTGTATCTTTAGTTTTTTTAACAATAGGTATATATATAGGTTTTTAATTGAAGAGAGTTTAATTTAATATATTTAGAAACTATATAAAATACTAAAAATATAATTATCAATAAATTGCCACCATAAATTTTTTGGTGGCAATTTATTTTATAAATTTTTCATTTAAATATTAAAACAAATTATAGCTTTTTTTAATGAAGAAGTTGCTTTATTTTATTATATTTACAATTATTTATGAGTAGGAGCTCTGAATTTATTTCTATAATGAAGTAATAAATATAATAAAGGTATTGCAAACCATATAAACTGGCATGCTGTTGTGACTGTAGCTGAATCAAAGTAAAAACTCAATATAATCATTCCAATAGCTATAACAAATGATAAATACGCAAAAATTTTACTTGCCTTTTTCCATATTTTTTCATCTCCAATTGCCCAAGCATATTTAATATCTATATTCTTATAAATTTGTAGCTTAGGTAATAAATTACCAAAATACATAATTATAATGGCATTTATTATAACTGATACTATGTCATTGACTTCATAAGAAAATATATCATCTATACCTAGTAATGGAATGATAAACTTTCCAACTGCGACTAGTAAAAACAGCATTTGTAACCTTCTTGCAGTTTTAACTTTTGGGTTATCTCTTGAAAAACCTAAAATTTCTGGTGCATTTACATAGTTTATAATTAATAATGCTACAAGTAATATTAAACCTATATTTTCCATAATAACCTCCTATATCTTTTTAAAAATATCCAAGAAGTTTCCAAGTACTTCTTGAAGGACTGATAAATTAATAGAATAAATCAAAAATTGTCCCATTTTTTCTGAGCTAATAAGTTCTGCATCTTTTAAAATATCTAAATGTTTAGATATTGCTGGTTTAGACATATTAAAATGACTTGCTATTTCTCCTGCATTCATATCTCTTTCATTAAGTAATTTTAAAATTTCTCTTCTAGTTTCATCACTTAATGCTTTAAATACTTTTACCATAATATCCTCCTTGCTATAGATATAAATATTTAACTAATTAGTTAAATATTTATATCTATAGTATACTCGTATCAGGAAAAAAAATCCACTATTTTTATAACTTAATTATCACGAAATCTTTTAATGTTATCTGATATTTTAATTCTAATTTGAAATATATATGAAGGTTTTTGGAGAATACTTACTTATAATAGGAAAAAATGTTAAAATAAGAATGTAGTTAAATATAAAGAACTGAAATAGCTAACAGTTATTAAACATAGGAGTGTAAAAATTTATGGGATTAAAAGAATTTGATTTTATTGAAGAGTCTATAGAAATGTTGAGGACAATGTCTCCAACATTAGAAACTATATCAGATGAAATAGAAGAGTACTTTGAAAATATCTTGGATGAAAAAAATCAAGAGTATATAAATGTAACCTCTAGAATAAAATCAGAATCAAGTTTAAGGGAAAAGATAATTAGAAATAGATATTTAAAAAAATATGGGGAGGCAAGTAATCTTATTCATAATGTATCTGATTTAATAGGACTAAGAATTGAGTGTAGATTTATTGAGGATGAAAATAAGATATATAGGCTTTTAAGAAGATATTTTAATAAAACAGATGATAAAATAAACTATTATAATAAGGAAAATAAAAATATTAAATTAAAATTGTCTGAAAGACAACCTAATAAGCAAAAAAATGGATTTGAAATATATAAGATAGATGGAGTTTTTGCATATTTAGATAGAGAAGTAAAATTTGAACTTCAAATTAAATCTCTTGTAAATGTGTTTTGGAGTGAGATTGAACATAAAATAATTTATAAAAATAACACATATTTACTTGCTGATAAATTTATAAAGGATATGATGGACTCTATAAAGAATAATCTTACTATGATAGACAATCAGCTTTTGAGTATTTATAAAAACTTTCATTCAGGAAAGTCTTTTAACATGAAAGTAAGTAAAAAAGAAATTGAAAAGCTCTTTGCAAAATTAGTGTATGATGCTTTTTCAGAAAAGATGAATAAAAGTATAGGTTTCGTTGTGGATTTTAAAAAGCCATGTGAAACTATATTGAGCTATTCTTTTAATAAGCAAGATATAAGTGATGAAGTTTTAGGCAATTTTATGCTCGATGAGTTTGCAAGATTAAATGAAATTGTAAATAAAGATATAGATTTTAATGACCAAATAGAGTTTGAAAGAGAACCTACATTTGATGATAAATTCTGTAATGATTTAGGAAATCATTTTAGAAGTAGATTAAATACGGAATTTCCATGGAATTTATTTTTTAGAATATTGTTTGAAATAGAACCATGTAATAACACTGAAGACTTTGAAAACTTTGTAGAGTTTATAAAGGAAAATGTATTGCTTGAAGAAAATAGAGAACAACTTTTATGTCAATTTGAAGAAGATAGTAAATTTATAATTGAAGATATGTATAATTGTATTTTTAATAGTATAAGTGAGGTTGATAGTGTTGAAATTTTATATAACTATAATCTTGAAAAAATCAATTTTACATCAAGTGAAATTATAAATTGTATCTGTAGAGAGTATGAATGTTATAGTGAATATTTAGAAGAAAAAGAAAAACTTATGAATGCATTTAAAGAAAAAATTATTCAGATTTTTGAGTAGTCAATCAATGTTGAAATGGCGCAATAGCGCCATTTTTCAAATATATTCAAATATATAAATAAAAGTATTTTAGAGGAGGCGATTTGTATAGAGAAAACAGGTGTAATTTTAGCAGGAGGAAAAAACTCTAGAATGGGAAAAGATAAAGCTTTTCTAGAATTACATGAAAAGCCTTTTATTGAAATTGCAATAGAAGTATTTAAAAATTTTGATGAAATAATAATAGTATCTAACAATGAAGAATTATATTCAAAATATAACATTAAAGTTTATAATGATATAATAAAAAACGTTGGTCCAATAGGAGGAATATATACTGCTCTTGAACATGCAAAGTATGATATAGTTACAGTTGCATGTGATATGCCATATCTAAATAATGAAGTAGTCGAAAAAATAGCTGATGAAATGGATGACAAAAGTGTGATTTCAGTAACAAATGGAAAGTTACAACCATTGTGTTCTGGATACAAAAAGAGTATAATAAATAAAGTATCTTTATGTATAGGGGAAAATGACTTGAAGCTTAGAAGTCTTATAGAAAAAATAGATAAAAGCTATATATACTTTGATAACGAAGATTTGTTTTTAAATGTAAATACTATTGATGAGTATAAAAAATTGACTGAAGTTTAATTAGCTACGGTTGTAAAATAGAGTAGGATTTATATGGAGGAGAATTTATGAATTTACTTAAATGTGATTCTTGGGCAGTGATATTAAATAATAGTGACGAAGAAAGTAAGGCATATAAAATATTAGATGAACTTAAAAAGAATATGTACAAAGTTGTTGCTATAGATGAAGAGAAAAAGAATATTGATGGTATAGATGTATATGAGTGTCTAAAAGATGTACCACACAATATTGATGTTGTAGCTATTATAGATAAGCAGTCTAAGATTGATGCGATTTTAGAAGAGATAGAACTTTTAGATATACAAAATATCTGGTTTGAAAAAGGAAGCTTTAGTGAAATGATTATTAAAAAAACTAAGGATTTAAAATTGAATGTAGAATACAATTTAAGTTTATATGATGAGTTAACTAAGTAAAATTATATATAGAAATGATTAAGAATATAATTAGTTAACGAAACATCTTATTTTATAATATAGATTTCCTAGATAAAGTATTAAATTATAAGATTTATTAAGAAGATTGCTATTTACATGATATAATATATTAAACAGGAATATTAAGGAGTTGATATATTATGTTAATAGTAACTACAGAAAAGGTAGAAGGAAAAAAAATAGCAGAAGTTTTAGGACTAGTTAGAGGAAGTACAATAAGAGCAAAACATGTTGGAAAAGATATAGGAGCAAGCTTTAAGAATCTTGTTGGAGGAGAACTTACAGGATATAATGAAATGCTTACAGAAGCAAGACAAATTGCAATCGGTAGAATGGTTGAAGATGCAGAATCTAAAGGTGCAAATGCAATAATAGCATTTAGATTGTCTTCAGCTTCAGTTATGCAAGGAGCAGCAGAAATGCTTGCTTATGGAACAGCAGTTATTTTAGAAGATAAGAATGATATAGTTGAAAAATAAAATATAAGTAGTTAGAAAGAGACATCTTTTATAAATTTTATGGATGTCTCTTTTTCTTTGAAAAATATCAGGTAGAAGTAACTTTTAACCATTATGATAATAAAATAAGATGATATTATATAAATAAGTAAAATTATATTATATAATATATAGTGTAGACTTAAAAATTTTTATTAGTAGGAGAAATTATGAACAATGTTATAATAGTTAGAGGAGCTGGAGATTTAGCAACAGCAGTCATACACAAGTTACATAGCTGTGGTTTTAAAATAATCGCTTTAGAAGTTGAAACTCCTCTTGCAATAAGAAGGAAAGTTTCTTTTAGTGAGGCTATTTATGAAAATGAAGTTTCTGTGGAAGGTGTCTATTGTGTGTATTGCAAAGATAAAACAGAAATAAAAAAAGCTTTAAATGAAAGAAAAGTGGCACTAATAATAGACCCAAAAGGTAAATATATAGATGAAATATGTCCTGTAGCAGTTATAGATTGTATACTTGCAAAAAAAAATATTGGAACAAATAAAGCGATGGCACCACTTACAATAGCTTTAGGACCAGGATTTTGTGCAGGTAAAGATGTAGATATAGTTATTGAAACTATGAGAGGACATAATTTAGGAAAAGTGATAAGAGAAGGATATGCTTTAAAAAATACAGGAATACCAGGTGCTATATTGGGTATAACTAAAGACCGAGTTTTTTATTCTGAGAACGTTGGAATAATAGAAAATGTATGTAATATAGGGAATGTAGTTAAAAAAGGAGATATAATATGTTATATCACTGAAAAAAATGGAAATAAAATAGAAGTGAAAGCTTCTATAGATGGTGTTTTGAGAGGCTTATTGAGAGATGGATCACAAATAGAAAAAGGATTAAAGATATTGGATATAGACCCTCGAATGGAAGAAGTAAAAAATTCATTTACGATATCAGATAAAGGACGTTGTATAGCAGGAGCAGTTTTAGAAGCATTATTATCAGAAGGAATATTACCAAAATAGGTTCTATTGAATAGATTTTTTATTTATAAAAGTTTAATTAATATATAAAGGGGTGAAACCATATGTTTAATGTAGCAATTATAACACTTAGTGATAAGGGCTATGAAGGGAAAAGAGAAGACATAACAGGAAAAAAATTAACTGAATTTGTTGAAAATACAGGGAATTATAAAGTTATTGAATATGTGTTGATAAAAGATGATAAGGAAATGTTAAAGGAAAATATTATAAAAATTTGTAACAGTAATAAAGTAGATTTAATTCTTACTAATGGAGGTACTGGATTTTCAAAGAGAGATATAACTCCAGAGGCTACCAAAGATGTTTTAGAAAGAGAGATACCAGGTCTTAGTGAATACATGAGAATGAAATCTACAGAAATTACTAAAAAAGCTATACTAAGTAGGGGTGTAAGTGGAATAAGGAATAATTCTATAATAATAAATTTACCTGGAAGTCCCAAAGGTGCAGTTGAAAATCTAAGCTTCATTATTGATGTCTTAGACCATGGCATAGAAATCTTAAGAGGAGAAGCCACAGAGTGTGCCACTAATAATAAAAAATAGTATATAATTCAGATAGATAAAAAATAGACAAAGAGGTAGATAGAGTATGATTGATAAGTATGGAAGAAAAATAGACTACCTTCGTATTTCACTTACAGATAAGTGTAATTTAAGGTGTGTTTATTGTATGCCACCAGATGTTAAATTTGAAAAAAATTATATAAACGATAATCTAAGTTTTGAAGACTATAAATTCATTATAAAGGCTATGTCAGAACAAGGGATAACAAAGGTTAGATTTACTGGAGGAGAGCCTCTTTTATATCCTAATTTAAATGAACTTGTAAGGTTTACAAGAGAAGAATGTGGAATAGAAAATATAGGAATGACAACTAATGCTCTTGGACTTTCTGATAGAATATTTGAGCTTAAGGAATGTGGACTGAATAAAGTAAATATAAGCTTAGATTCTTTAAAGGAATATAAATATAAATCTGTGACAAGAGGTGGCAATTTAAAAGAAGTATTAAAGTCGATTGAGTCATGTTTAAATTTAGGTATAAAAGTAAAGGTAAATTGTGTTGCCATAAATGGATTTAATGATGATGAACTTAAAGACTTTATGTTTTTAACAGTTAAATCACCAATTGATGTAAGATTTATTGAACTTATGCCATTAGGTGAAGCTAATAGAGTCTACAAAAAAGGGTATTTTAATGTAAAAGAAATGGTTGAAAAAATATATGGTTTATATAAAGTTAAAAACGATGAAAAAAGTACAGCAGAATATTATAAGTTTAAAGGAGCAAAAGGAAGAATAGGAATTATAACTCCATTAAGCTGTTCATTTTGCAATACTTGTAATCGTATTAGACTTACTTCTAGCGGTGCAATAAAACTGTGTCTACATTCAAAAGAGGAAATAGATATAAAACCACTTTTACATAAACCATTGTTATTTAGAGAAACTATGAAAGATATAATAAAAGCAAAACCAGAAAAACATCATTTAATAGAAAATAAATGTAGTGATACAAATAGACGTATGTATGAAATTGGAGGATAGGTAATGTTAACACACATAAATGAAAAAGGGTATGCTAAGATGGTAGATATAAGTGAAAAAGATGATACTAAAAGAACTGCTATAGCAACAGCTACGATTAGTCTTGGTAAAGAAGCTTTAGAAAAGGTAAAAAATGGACAAATAAAAAAAGGAGATGTATTATCCGTAGCTCAAGTAGCAGGTATAATGGGAGCTAAAAATACATCTTCAAACATACCAATGTGCCATCAAATTAAATTGGTTGGGTGTGATTTAGAATTTGAAATAGATGATTCTATATCTGCTATTAGAATATATGCAACTTGCAAATCACTTGGGAAAACTGGTGTAGAAATGGAAGCATTAAGTGCTTGTTCTTTAGCAGCGCTTACAATTTATGATATGTGTAAAGCAGTTGATAAAAAGATGGTCATAAGCAATATACATCTTGTGGAGAAAACTGGTGGAAAATCAGGCGATTTTAAGTTTGAATAATTTAAGAATATATGGGTGAAAATTTGGAGGAAATATGGCTAAAGTAGTGTCAATAAATATAAGTGACAAAAAGGGTGTAATTAAGGTTCCTGTGCAATGTGCAGAACTAAAAATAAATTATGGAATAGTTGGAGATGCACATGCGGGAAACTGGCATCGTCAAATAAGTTTACTTGGAAAAGAAAGTATAGATAAAATGAAAATGAGAGGTTTTGACCAATTAAAATTTGGAGACTTTGCTGAAAATATAACTACAGAAGGAATAGAAGTATTTTCATTACCTGTTGGTACAAAATTAAAAATAGGCAAATGTGAAGTTGAAGTAACTCAAATAGGGAAAAAGTGTCATAATGGATGTGAGATTAAAAAATTAACAGGGGACTGTGTAATGCCACGTGAAGGAATTTTTGTTAAGGTTTTAAAGGAAGGAATTATAAATGTTGGAGATTCAATAGATATAATTCAATAAAAATTTGATTAAACTTAAAATAAATTTCTGATTATATCTTTAAATCTTCTTAAATGTTCGTATAGCCTTATTTTATAGGCTGTTCGGGCATTTTTTACTGTAAGTAAATACTTTTAAGAATGTGTAGTGTAAATTATTTTCAATAGATAGATTTAACAATATAATATACTGTTGTATAATGTGAGGTATGATTAATAAATTGAATATTGGAGGAGAGATACTCATATGCCTGATTTACTAAAAAATATGTTTAATTACGAGTCACTTCATGAGATTGCATTGGCTATACAATCAGTTTACACATCATTTAAGATAGACGAGTTCTTAAAATCGACATTAGATGAGACATGGAATGATTTAGGGTTAAAGGATAGATGTCGAAAAATAAGTATAAGTTTGGGTACATATTTGCCAACAGAATATACAAAAGCTCTTAACATTCTTGAAAAAGCAGTCGCTGGATTTTCTTTTGCTTTTTTCTTTCCAGATTTTGTTGAGGTTTATGGTCAGGATGACACTGATTGGGATTTATCCATAAGTACTTTAGAAAGGACTACTGAATACTGGTCTTCAGAGTTTGCTGTACGTACATTTATCATCAAGGATGAAGAACGTATGATGGCACAGATGTTTGATTGGTCTAAACATAAAAATGAACATGTACGAAGACTTGCAAGTGAAGGATGTCGTCCACAGTTACCTTGGGCACAAGCATTAACTAAATTTAAAAAAGACCCTACACCTATTCTACCTATATTGGAACAATTAAAAACAGACTCATCACTGTATGTACGAAAGAGTGTTGCGAATAATCTAAATGACATTTCTAAAACACATCCAGATTTAGTTGTAAATCTAGCAAAGGATTGGTATGGTGTAAATGAATATACTAACTGGATTGTAAAACATGGTTGCAGAACTCTACAAAAAAAAGGTAATCGAGAGGTGTTAGACCTTTTTGGATACAACGATATTACTTCTGTTGATATTCAGGACTTTACTTTAGATACAATGTCAGTTTCAATCGGAGGAGATATAACTTTTTCATTTTCAATTTTAACAAAGAAAGCAACAAAAGTAAGACTTGAGTATGGGATTGATTATGTAAAATCCAATGGAAAAAGAAACAGGAAGATTTTTAAAATATCAGAAGTATCACTAAAAGAAAATGAGACAAAGCTTTATAAGAAAAAACATTCTTTTGCAGATATAAGTGTAAGGAAGCATTACTCAGGCAATCATTCGATTGTACTTATTATTAATGGAATAGAACGAGATAAGTTAGATTTTGAATTGAATGTATAATTTTACTTGAGTAGTAAATAGCATCTATTAGATGAACATAATTTGTGTTTAACAAACTTCAAATTGTCAAATTGATATACAAATTTTGTAGATATAAAGCTATATATTCTTATTTTGTAATTTGAAATACAATAAATTATTATGTAGATGCAATGTTTAATTTGTAAAATTATAATCAATTGTGTATAAAGATAATATAAATTCTTATTAAATTTAAAAAACACAAAACATAAATACAGTAATAATATAAAAAATTACATATAAAACTAAAAAATACAAGTAATTTACTTTTTAAGTTGACAAAATATTGCATATATATTATGATATAAATCATAAATAAATAAATAACGTAGATTCGCAGAAGAAGAAAGTAGCATAAAGGAATTTTACAGAGAGTTAGATTTGGCTGAGAACTAATATTGAAATTTGTGTGAAAAGAACTTTGGAGAATACTATTATAATTCAATTGTAGTAGTGGTTTAATTCGCCTTAAGAAAATGAGTGAGTAAAATTATTTTTACTAATAAGAGTGGTAACACGGATTTATATTCGTCTCTTGGATTTTTTCCAAGAGACGTTTTTTATTATAAAATTATTTCAGAAAATTTAAAACTATATATTAAATGAAAACTATAAATATATAGTTGCTAATAAATTTATAAATTAGAAAATTGTAAAACAAAGAAAATAACTAACTAAATGGTTTTACAATTTTAGTGGAGGGATGAAAATGGAAGAAGAAAAAATTAATTATGCCCTGGAACAAGTTCCAGAGAATCAAAAACGTGGTTGGGTAGCTATGTTTTCGGTGCTAGTAGCGATAGGTGTGGATTTATCATCTGTTATTTTAGGAGCTGAACTAGCTCAAAGTATGCCAATGAAACAAGCAATATTATCAGTAATTGTAGGTTCATTTTTTTCTGCTATTTTGTATACTACATGCTCTTTAGTGGGTTCATCTACAAGCTTATCTACATCCATGATAACGAAATATGTGTTTGGGGAAGCTGGAGCAAAAATATTTTCTCTAGTTATAGGGGTTTCTCTATTAGGATGGTTTGGAGTTCAAGTAGGCTTTTTTGCTCAAAATGCTCAAATAATAATAAAAGATATATTAAATCTAGATGTGAGCATGCAAGTTTTAAGCCTCATAGGTGGTCTTTTGATGATGAGTACAGCTATTTATGGATATAAAGCAATGGAAAAATTAAGTGTGTATTCAGTACCATTCTTATTAATTCTTATGATGTTAACTATATTCTTAGCTTTCAAAGCGAATGGAATTCCAGTTGATGATAATATGAAATCGACTATGACATTTGCAGGAGGAGTTTCTCTATCAATGAGTATAATAATAGTTGGAGCAATAGTATCTCCAGATATAAGTCGTTGGGCCAAAAGTAGAAGAGATTGTGCACTTTCAAGTTTTCTAGGAATACAATTTGGAAATGCTTTTATGATAGTAGTATCAATAATATTAGTAAAATGTATGGGTACTTCAGATATTATGAGAATTTTTATTACATTAGGAATTGCTATACCAGGTATAATTGTACTTACATTAGCTCAATGGACTACTAATACAAGTAATGTCTATTCTGCATCTCTAAGTATAGCTCTTGTATTAAAAAAAGCTCCTGAAAAAGTATTAACTATAGTTCTTGGTGTTGTAGCAACTTTATTAGCTGTATTTGGAATATATGAAGGATTTATAGGATTTTTAAATTTACTTGGAATTGTTATTGCCCCTGTTGGTGGTGTGTATACAGCAGAATATTATATAGTAAAACAAGAACTTAAAGGGTTTGATAAGGGGATAGCATACAAACCAATAGTTAAACATTCAATAATATCTTGGATAATTGGTATATTAATAACATACCTTTCTACATATGGATTTATAACTCTTACTACTATAGCACCTTTAGATGGATTTATAGCAGGATTTATAATACAATCAATTATTGGGAAAGTGATTTGTTTATCAAAAAACAAACAAGAAGCAAACAAAGCAGTTTAATGAAATGTGCTTATAAAGTATAAAATAAATTTGGGATATGAGGAGAAAGTAACATGAGATTTTTAACAGAAGAAAGCGTGGATAAAATAGCAGTTGGTGCAGCAGTGCTTGGAACTGGAGGAGGAGGAGACCCATACATAGGTAAATTAGTTGCGAAACAAGCAATTAAAAAGTACGGGCCTGTAAAAGTGATTAGTTTAGATGAATTAGAGGATGATGCTTTAGTAGTACCAGTATCTGGTATGGGTTCTCCTGTAATTACAATAGAAAAATTACTTTCTGAAGTGGAATTAACTACTCCTCTAGAGATAATGGAAAAATTATTGAATAGAAAAGTTGATGTTATAATTCCTATAGAAATAGGGGGAATAAATTCACTTATGCCAATAGCAGTTGCTGCAAAAAAAGGGCTTCCTATTTTGGATGCAGATTCTATGGGTAGAGCATTTCCTGAAGCTCAAATGGTAACTTTTTATCTTGAAGGATATGAAGCATCACCTGCTGTGATGGCTGATGAAAAGGGTAATTCAGCTATCCTTTATCCTGTTGATGGAATTTGGTCAGAAAGATTAGCTAGGACTTTAACAGTAGAAATGGGAGGAAGTTCTTCTATTAGTGACTATAATTTAAATGGAGCTCAAGTTAAAAAAGCTGCGATAGGAAATACATTGACTATAGCTGAAACTATAGGAGGATTTTTACTTGAGAATAAGTCAGATTCTAAAGGTGCTATTGAAAATATATTGAAAGAATTAAAAGGATACAAATTATTTGAAGGAAAAGTAGTTGATATTAAAAGAGAATTAAAAGGTGGATTTACTAGAGGGCATGCATTCTTTGCTGGAATTAATGGATATGATGGGGAATATTCTGTGCTATTCCAAAATGAAAATCTAATTGCAAAAAAAGGTAGTACACCACTTTGTATTACACCAGATTTAATAGCAATATTAGATTTAGAAACTGGATTCCCAATAACTACAGAAAGAGTAAAATATGGTTCTCGTGTGATGGTAGTAGCTTTTCCTTGTAATGAAAAGTGGAGAACTAAAAAAGGAATTGAGACAGTTGGACCTGGATACTTTGGATATGATGTAGAGTATAAAACAGTAGAAGAATTACAAGGAAAATAAAAATTTAGGGGGAAATTTTGATGTATCGTGTAGGAATTGACGTTGGAGGAACAAATACAGATGCTTGTATACTGGATAAGGAATTAAAAGTAATACATTCGGTTAAAGTAGCAACTACAAAAGATGTTGAAACTGGTGTTTATAATGCCTTAAAAAAAGTTATAGATGAAAGTAAAATTGACCATTCATTAATAAGATATGCTATGCTTGGTACAACTCACTGTACAAATGCAATAGTAGAAAGAAAAAGGCTTAATAATGTAGCAATGATAAGAATAGGAAAACCAGCAACTACTGCTATTTTACCATTTATAGATTGGCCAGAAGATTTACGAGAAAAAATAGAATTAGATTCAATATTGATATCTGGTGGTTATGAGTTTGATGGAAGAAAGATAAATGAACTTTGTAAAGATGAAGTAGTAGAGTTTTGTAATAAGGTAAAAGGTAAAGTAGAAAGTGTAGCAATAAGTGGAGTATTTGCTCCTGTAAATAAACAACAAGAAGAAGAAGTTGCAAAATGGGTTAGAGAGATTCTAGGTGATATTCCAATATCCTTATCAAATGAAATAGGTAATATAGGTATACTGGAAAGAGAAAACGGAGCAATTTTAAACTCTGCATTGTCTAGAGTAGGTAAGGCCGTATCTTTAGGATTTGAGAAAGCACTTAAAGATTTAGGAATAGATGCAGAAATATATTTTAGTCAAAATGATGGAACATTAATGAACTTAGAGTACACAATGAAGTATCCTATTTTCACAATTGGATGTGGAATAACAAATTCTATAAGGGGAGCATCGTTCTTATCAAAAGTAAAAAATGCAATAGTACTAGATGTCGGAGGAACTACGAGTGATTTAGGTGTATTATACAATGGATTTCCTAGAGAATCTTCAATTCCTGTTACAATTGGAGGAGTACATACAAACTTTAGAATGCCAGATGTTTTAACTATTGGACTTGCTGGGGGAACTTGTGTAAAAGGCGAAAAAGATAATATAAAAATAGGTCCTGAGAGTGTGGGCTATAGAATAACTGAAGATGCAATAATATTTGGTGGTGACACTTTAACTTTATCAGATGTTGTTACAAAGTTAGGTATGGCATTTGAGGATAGAAAAAGTAATGTTGAAAATTTAGATAAAGGTTATTGTGATGAGGTATATAAAAAAGTAATTTTAAAACTAGAAGATGCTGTAGATCAAATGAAGACTAGCCAAAATGATGTTGAATTAGTTTTAACTGGTGGAGGAAGTATCATTGTGCCAGAAAAACTAAAAGGTATAAGTAATGTTATAAGACCTCCTCATTATACTGCAGCAAATGCTATTGGTGCAGCTTTAGGACAAATAAGTGGAGATGTAGAAAAGGTGTACAGCTTAGATAAAATGTCTAGAGAAGATGCTATAGAAGATGCAAAGCAAGAAGCCATAAATAAAGCTTTAAAAGCAGGTGCTAAAAAGGATACTATAGAAGTATTAAATATAGAAGATGTTCCACTTGCATATCTTCCAGGTAATGCACTTCTTATAAAAGTAAAAGTTGTTGGAGATTTGATATAATTTAAAGAAAATTTAAGTGTTTTAAATATGTTTTGGATATAAAAAAATCGGTGCATAGTTTGTACCGATTTTTTATCTTTATTAGTAGAGAACTCTCTTTTTTGCTTCTGCTATAGCTCTAGCAGCACTTTTTGCCTCAATTCTTTTTTCTTCTTCTTTTTTAAAAGCATTTATTGTCTCATTTAAATTTTTATCATGTTCATTTTTTTCTTTATCTTCATTTTCTCTATAAACTAATACATAATCTATTATTGATTCATTTATTATCTGAGATATACTTTTATTTTCATTAATTCCTATTCTTTTAACTTCTTTAAGTAATGTTTCATCAATGTGAACTGTCGTTTGTTTTGTATTTTTTGCCACCATAATCACCTCTTAAAAAAAATTTTAACATTAAAATTTTTTTTAGTCAATAAATTTTAATATTAAAATTCTTTAAAAGTTTTTGTTTGCTTTTCTAAAACTTTCTATTTTATTTATCATATTATTTTTTATATTTTCCCCTAATACAGAAGATTTTAGCCTAGGATTTTCAATATGGTCATAAATTGGCTCTAAGAATTCAACTTCAACAGGAACAGAATTAATTTTACCAATAGGTTGATATCCTTCATAAGTATCTTTTGAATTTTTTATGACTAATGGAACAATAGGACACTTTGCTTTATATGCTATTTTTAAGGCTCCACTTCTAAAATCTGACACTAGTGAATTTGGCTCTTTAATCCAAGTTAAATCCCCTTCTGGAAATACTGCCATACTCTGACCTGTAAGTATATTTTGTGAGGCTTCAGCAATACTTTTAATACCTTCTCGATTATTTTTTCTGTTTACATATACACATCTCAATAACTTCGCCCATTCTTTAAATATAGGTATATTTCTCCAAACTGGCTCATCTGCAATTACACATCCAATTGGTCTTTCTACACTTGCAGCCAGTATAAAGCTGTCAAGCATACTTGAGTGATTTACAACAAATAAGATTGGCTCTTTTGGTAATGTTTCTTTGCCGAGTATATTAAGGTCTATATTTACTATATCTAAAGATTTTTTAGCTTGTCTTTGCATAAATTCAAATTTTTCTTTTAAGCTAAATTTATCTGGATTTTTTTTGATTTTTATAAGTCTAGGTATAGAAGATGTAAAGCCTATGAGTTGATATGTAGCAAATTTTAAGTAATTATTCATAAAATTATCTCCTTAAAATAAAATTGTTTATTACTGTAAAGATTTTAACATAAAATGAAATTTAAGTCTATTTTAATTGGGTTTTACAACTTACATTTAAAATAGACTTATCTTAAGATTTTTATACTTATAATTTTATTAATAAAATTATCTCAATAATGTAGTATTCTATTAGATTAACTAAATAACCTTTAAATATTATTTTGTACAAATAGAAGAATCCAATATAGTATTGTTTTAAATTTTATATTATGTTAAAATTTATTTGTATTTTATAAATTAAAAAAGTATATAGTTTAGTTTTCTAGGGTTCCGCATTTTAAATGGGCAGGTCCAAGAGAAGACGCACAGTTATTGTGTACACGGAAGGATAAAAGCCTGGGAGATATTTAATAATATTTCTGTAGGCTTTTTTATTTTTATATATTTTAAAGTTGAGGAGGTATTCTAATGAAAAAATTTATTGTTGAGGATGAGTTTTGGAACCTATTTCCTAGTTCCAAGATTGGAGTTGTTATATGCCATGATATAGATAATTCTATAAGGGATAAAGAACAATATAAGGACATGATTTTACAGGGAGAAGAAGATGCATTAAAATATTTGAAGGATGTAGAATTTAGCAACAATCAAGTAATCAAAGTATGGAGAGAAGCATTCAAAAAATTTAAAACAAAAAAAGGAGCAAGGTCGTCTATTGAGGCATTGTTAAAAAGAGTTTACAATGGAAATAATATAGGGACTATTAATCCCTTAGTGGATATCTACAATTCTACTTCACTAAAATATGCATTACCTTGTGGGGGAGAAGACATAGATAAGTTCATAGGAGATATTAGGTTGACTAGAGCAATTGGAAATGAAAAATTTATTCCATTAGGAGCAGAAGAAAACTCATCTCCATATGAAGGAGAAATAGTTTATAAAGATAATGAAGGTGCAATTTGTAGATGTTGGAATTGGCGTGAAGCAGTGAGAACAATGCTTACTGAAAATACAAGTAATGCATTTTTATGCATTGAATTAGTAGACGAAAGCAGATTTGAAGAATTTGAGAATGCTTTGAATTATTTGGCAAAAACAGTTCAAGAAAATTTAGGTGGAACATGTAAAATTTCAATTTTAGATGTTAATAATAAAGAAGTATTAATAAATTAATTTGGAGAGAATAGAGTAATTATTTAAGTAAAAATATTATACATTATGAAATAAAAAATCTAATAGAGTTAATCTATTAGATTTTTTTGCATACCACATATTATATATCTTCATTAAACTAACTATTATTTATCAAAAATATTTTATATTGATATATAAGAGAATATATAGCTATGATACTACTATAAAGCTAAAGAAGCCCATTTTTCACATTGAGAAATTCTCTTTCCATCATCACCTTGCTCTTTATCGTATGCAAATTGAGTTAATATTTCACATGGAAATGTGTCACATAGACCACAATGTGTAAGATTTTTATTTTCACAACATGATTTTACAGGACATTCTTCAGACCAAAAAGGTTTATCAATATTTGTACATCCAGCGCAATTTACATCTTCCTTATATGTACATTCACAACACAAAATTCCACATCTTGATTCTATCATTTTAATTCACTCCTCAAATATAAACTTTATATAATTATATGTTAAAATTTATATTTCTCATTGTAAAAATCAGACAAGTTTTTTATATAGGTTGTTGGATTAACACCACAAATAGATTTAAAATCATTTATAAAGTGAGATTGGTCATAATAACCTATATTTTGAGCTAAAGTTGTAAATGGTATCTTATTACTTTGTATTTCCTGTAGTACTATATTTATACGTAGTAATCTAAGATATGTTTTAACACTCATACCAAGAGAATTATTAAAAATTCTATTTAAATGGCGTTCACTATAACAACTAATTTGAGAAATATTTTTAACAGACATAATAGAGTTTTGCTTTCTAGCGTTTGTAAGAATTGGTATTGTTAAATCTTTTATATTAGATTTAAATAAGTACGATAAAAATAACCTATCGAATTGTTCAATGAGTTCTTTAATAGTACTGGATTTTTCAAATATAAAATTAATTTCTAAATCAAGTTGAGTGTTAAAGTCTTTAACAGGGATTATTAAATCGGCTGATTCTATCTGAGGAAAACCTGTCAAATAGTATATTCCACACGGAAGAAATTCAACAAATACCCTAAAGAGTACATTTTCTATATCATTTTTTACAATAGTAGTTTTTGTTGTAGCACCCCAAAATTTGCTATTTATACCTTTTTTATTAAATTCAAATACCATACATCCACTGGCATCAGGTATCAATGTTAAGTTTTCTATAGAATTTTTATCTGGAATGGTTATTGTATAATGGGCTATATATGGTCTTAATAATTTGTGTGGTGAAATATATATATCATGATTACAATTTTTTAGCATGTCTTTAATTTTTTCTATCATAAATATGTCCTCCTGATACTATTTTGTGATAAATAGATTAGTTTAATTTTAGTATTTTATATTATCTATATAATGAAACATTCTGATAAAAAAGTTTCATTAAGAGTATAAAGTATATAGAATAATTATAAAATAAAGTCTAAAAATGTACAATTATTAAAAAAGCTATATGCATTCATGAAATTGACATATTAGATAGAGTTAGGTATAAATTAAACACAGAAAATAATAGTGCTACTTTTATAATAGATACATATAAAGACATTTTTGAGAATAAAATTTATTATTAAATAAAAAATAAGGGGAGAGTGATTTAATAGAATGGCATCAAAACAAACATCAAGAAATAATTTAGAAAAATTTTTAAGAATAAGAGTTCTATCACATACAGGCGACAAAATACATATAAAATTACCTGTAAATTTCGCAAAGAGAATGATTGAAAACAATGCTTTAGATTTGTTTAATGGAAAAGATGATGTAGTTGATGGTAAAAAAGTTACTGAGATACTAGTTAAGGCGTTTGACTATGATTTAACTGGGGAAGTAGTTCATCTAGAAAGAAAAAATGGAGATATTATTAAAGTATCAATTGTGCAATAAAACTAATTTATATAAGGTTCATCTCGATAGCCTGAATATCCCATATATGAGTATAGGTTTTTTTTAATAAGTTACTGAATGTAAAATTGTGTCGATGCATAATATACAACGATACCTCCTAAGATACCTCCGTATCTTTAAAAAAGGGCGACTTTCATCCTCTGTGGTTCAAGTTTTGAAACAAGAAACGCGACTTTGAATGTCATTTCAAAACAGCTGTTAGTTACTATTTTATGATTTAGGCAGGGCTATTCAACACCAGAATAACGGTTTTTTTGTTGTTTTGGTGTTGAAAGCTATTTTATAGTTGCATTTCAAATTCAAGTTCTGTCAAATCTTCACGCCACGAACGATTTTCTTTTTCAGTTACTTTGATAAAACCCATACTTTTGTACATTGCAATCGCTGTTTCAAGGTCATCTGTTGTGTCAAGATAAACTGACTTATATTTCTTTTGGTGACAATAGTCAAGTGCGGCGTTTAGTAAACTCTTCCCAAGCCCAATGCCACGATAATCAGGGTGGAGCAAAAACCATCGAAGCTGGGCGCGATTACCATGATTTACGATACCAATGCAACCTATAATTTCAGCATTATGTTCAGCTATCCATAACCTATCAAGTTCGGGATTATAATTTTGTAGAAATTCATAAAATGACTGTGCAACATAACTTTCAAAGGCTGTTGAATAATTATATTCCTGTTTATAAATCCAACCATGCATATAGGTTATATATCCTGCATCTCCAGGCTTAATTTGGTGTCGGATAGAGATTTCTTTTGAATTGATAGGTTTGTCCTTTGTAAGAATACGCTCTATAAAAGCCATGTCCTGTATCAATTTGTGTTGGGCATATTTAGATAATGGTTGTATCATTTGATAAATCTGTTTGTCTGAACGAGCATTCATTTCTGCAAGTTTTTGTTCTCCAGTTTCTGTAAGCACCAAAAAATTAGAGCGTCCATCTTCTTTAGATTTCTGCTTTTGTATCAATCCTTGTTTTTGAAATTGATTTAGTATCCTACTAATGTAGCCAGAGTCAATACATAATTTTTCAGTAAGTAACGTTGAAGTGCAGTTGGGTATTGTTTCAATTTCATGTAATATTCTAACTTGCGATAAGGATAGCTTGCTTTCCAAAATATGTCGGTCAAGTAAACCAAGAATATTTGTGTAAAACCGATTAAATCTCCTAATGATATTTATATCCTCTTTTACTATTTCATTCATAATAAACTTCCTCCTTTTTGATGTTAATATTGTTACGTTTGTATGACACTTAAAAATCCTTATGATAAGGATACTCTGATTATATGCTTTTGTCAACTAATATATATGACAAAAGCAGGTATTTTTTTACTTGAGTAAAAATTACATTTTATTTGCTTAATAATTTGCTCTATTACAATCAATAAAAAAATAGTATATTTATAGAAGCTAAGTTTTCTGTATTGTCACTTGTAATATGTATTTTAGAAATATTTTGAAAGTTAAACAATTGGCAGTATATTCTATTTTTCTATTGAAAATGATATAATATAGCTACTAAGAGGGAGGAGGACAAAATTTTGAAGCTAAAAACCTTTCAATTGATTCTGATTGTTTGTATGATTTTTCTTTCTTTTCCAATAGAACTTAACTATGCTTCAGATAAGGTTCCAGTTAAAGTCGGGTATTATGATGATGGCGATTATATGAGTCGAAATGAAAATGGTGAGTATATAGGGTTTAATTTTGAATACTTACAGGAAGTTAATAAATACACTAACTGGAAATATGAAATAGTAGATTGTAAAAGTTGGGAAAATGCTTTTGAAATGTTAAAATCAGGTGAGATAGATGTTCTTCCTAGTGTCTATTATACAAAAGAACGTACAAAAGAAATGCTTTTTCCAACACTACCAATGTGTAATATTTATACAACTTTAAATGTAAGAGTGGACGATACTCGTTATGATTATGAGGATTTTGATTCTTTTCAGTATATGAAAGTAGGTGTTATTAGTAATAGTAAGGATGCTGAAAACTTTAAAGAATATTGTAAAACAAATAATTTTAAAGTTCAAATTGTATCTTATAAAGAAACAAATAATTTGTTAAGAGATTTAGAAAATGGAAACTTAGATGGTGTTGCTATAACACATCTTGGTCGGACTAGTACATTTAAAAGTGTAGCACAATTTTCTCCAGAGCCACTTTACACAGTGGTTTCAAACTATAAGCCAGATTTATTATCTCAACTGAATTCTGCTTTGAATACATTGACACTTAGGAATTCTAGTTATGAAACAAAATTATACAACAAGTATTTTTCTATAAGTACTGCTCAGAAGCCAGTATTTACAAAAGATGAGCAAGAATATATACAACAATCTGGTGAAATTTCAGCTGTTTATGATGTCACAAAGATTCCACTAGAATATAGTGATTCCAAAACAGGAGAGTTTTCTGGTGTGGTTGCTGACTTATTCAAGGAAATTACAAATAACACTGGTTTAAAATTTAGATTTGTTTCTGCAAAGAATTACAATGAAGCACTTCAATTATCAAAAGATTCTAGCATATCTGTAGTTTGTGGTATGGAAAACGATTATATCAATAATCAAAAAAACAATATAAGAACAACACAGTATTATTTGCATGCTCCAGTAGTTTTAGTTAGTGGAGAAAAAGAAAATGAAATTAAAAAAGTGGCAGCTGTAAATGGTTCTTTGATTGGACAAAATATTACTGAAGATGGGAAACTAGATAGAACCATAGAATATTATAATTCTCCAAAAGAATGTTTTGAAGCTGTATTAAAGAATAAAGTGGATGCTGTTTATGTAAATACATATATTGCAGATTATCTATTATCCAATTCTCGTTATGAAAAATTTTCTGTCTCAACTTTGACAAACTATGCAGAAGAAATAAGTATTGGTATTTCTGATTCTGCAGATTCAAGATTATTTTCTATACTAGATAAATGTATTCAATACATGTCAACAGAACAAATGGACAGAATAATTTTAAAAAATACAATAGTTCAATATGATATAACTTGGCAAGATATTATTAATCAGCATCCGATGGCAATTATTGGAGGAGTTATTATAATATCAGCTATTATTATTATACTTTTGAGTTTTCTGCTTTTATTAAAGTCAAAAAATAACAAGCGTATTGAGAGTTTGTTATACAGAGATAGTCTTACAGGAATTTGGAATTTAAATAAATTTTCTAAAGAAGCTATTAAGAGTTTAAGAAATGCAGAAAGTGGTTCATATGTGATTGTTTATTTAGATATAAAACAATTTCGAATGATTAATGACACTTTAGGATTTTCAGAAGGAGATGAAATACTTTGTGCATTAGCTAAAGCTTTGCAAAACACTGTCTCTTTTGAAGAATCTTGTGCTCGAGTTTCTGCAGACCAATTTGTTATGTTATTAAAATACGATAGTTGGGATTACTTAGAAGAACGTCTCTTTAAGATTGACACTCAATTAAATGATTGGGTAGAAAAAATGAGAAAAACTTACCAACTTATTCTTGTATTTGGTGTATACATAGTAAATGAAGTTGAAAAACATGATATATCTCTCATGCTTGACCTAGCAAATTATGCGAGAAGAAATACAGAAATAACTCACAAGAGTTGTGTTGTACTTTATGATATGACTATGAGAGAGGAAGGATTACACCAAAGAAACTTAACAGATAGGATGCAAATAGCATTAGAACATGGAGAGTTTATTCCATATTTTCAACCAAAGGTAGATATGAATACAAATAGAATGGTAGGAAGTGAAGCACTAGTAAGATGGAATTATCCAGATAAAGGTATAATAAGTCCTGGGAAATTCATTCCTTATTTTGAAAAAAACGGGTTTGTGGTAGAAATTGACTTCTATATCTATGAGGAAGTCTGCAAAATGTTAAATAGATGGATGGATTTAGGATTAAATATTAATCCAGTATCTTGTAATTTTTCGAGAATTCATTTTAATAATGAAAGCTTCTCAGAAAGATTGATAGAAATAGCTGATTCGTACAAAATACCTCATAAATACCTTGAAATAGAAGTCACAGAAAGTATTTTTGTTGAAAATCTTAATCAGATTTTGAGTCATTTTAATCAACTAAAAGAATCAGGATTTCCTATTTCTATAGATGATTTTGGTTCTGGATATTCATCTCTTGGTTTATTACAACAATTTTCTGTTGATATAATTAAGTTGGACCGTACATTTATACAAAAAGGAATGCATGGTAGTCGTGAACAAGCTGTTGTGCGTGGAGTAGTAAACATAGCAAAAGAATTAAATATGAAAGTTATATGTGAAGGAGTAGAAAGTATAGAACAAGTGAGAATACTAAAAGAAATTGGATGTTATTTGGCACAAGGATATTTTTATGCAAAGCCAATGCCACAAGATGATTTTGAGCAACTATTAAAAAATCCTGTACTGGAAATTAAATCAGATGTTTAAGGTGTACGTTTATTATATAAGAGAAAAGTAAAATACATATTCCAAATTTATATTAATTAAATTAAAAAAGCTATAAATAATAGAATTATTATTTATAGCTTTTTATTATATTGAGTAGTTAATTAAAATTAAATACAAATTGTAATCATTATATTTTTTGTTTAAGTTTTAAAACTTGTGTTACTATATTTGTTGAGTGGTCAGAAATTCTTTCTAAGTTAGTAAGTAAGTCAAGGTAAAGTACACCAGCATCAATTGTACAACTGCCATTATTTAATCTAATCATATGAGAATTTCTAAAAGTTTTTTCTAAGTAATTTACTTCATTTTCAACTTCTAAAACTTTGTTTGCTAATTCAAAATCCTTTACATCCAAAACTACTAAAGCATCCTTAAAATTAGTCATAGTTTTATTGTATATTTCATAGATTTCTTTTATTGCGCTATCAGAGAAGTTAATATTCATTTCCTTAACAGTCATAGCCAACTCAGCTATATTTTCAGCATGGTCAGATACTCTTTCAATATCATTTACTGTATTGAAAAGTAAATCTGTTCTAAATCGTTCATCATCTCTAAGTGGCTCTTTAGAAAGTTTTAACAAATAATTTAATATATCTTTCTGCAATTTATTAACAACTTTTTCAGACTCAAAAGTTTTCTTAATATCTTCGCTACTTTTATTTAAAAAGCCTGCAACTGAATGTTCTAAAGAGTTTGTAGCTTTATGTCCCATTCTAACAACTTCTTGTACAGTATTACCAAGTGCTATAGATGGAGTACTAAACATTCTTTCATCTAAGTACTTAGTATTGTTTACAACTTCTGACTCAGTTTCTTTGATAGGTATAAGTTTGTTTGCTAATTTAACTATGTATTTAGAAAATGGCAATAATATTATAACATTTGTAAGATTAAATAAAGTATGTGCATTTGCTATTTGTCTAGCTGTGTCAGTTGGGTCAAAATGAGTAACTATAGCTGATATAGGTTTATTTAAGACAAGCATAAATATTATTGTACCAATGACATTAAAACTTAAATGCATTACAGCTGCACGTCTAGCATTTCTGTTTGCACCAACACTTGATAAAAGTGAAGTAACACAAGTACCGATATTATCTCCATAAAGTATAGGTAAAGCGGCTGATAGAGGAAGTATTCCTTGAGAAGCTAAAGCGATTAGCATACCCATAGAAGCACTTGAACTTTGTATGATACCAGTGATTGCAAATCCTGCTAGTATACCAAGTACAGGATTTTTACTAAAATATAAAAGTGTATCAGTAAATCCCTTATACTCAGCAAGTGGAGCTACTGCATCTTTCATAAATTCCATACCTGTAAATAATATACCAAAACCAATAAGTATTTCAGCTAAGTGTTTTGTTTTTTGGTTTGATGTAAATAAATAAAACACTATACCTATACCTAATGCAATTGGGGCTATTCCTTCAAGATTAAATGAAACTAGTTGGGCAGTAACAGTAGTACCTATATTTGCACCCATTATTACACCAATGGCTTGACTTAGATTCATTATTCCTGCGTTTACAAATCCTACGACCATTACAGTAGTAGCACTTGAACTTTGTATGATACCTGTAACAACTGTACCTACCAATACACCCATAACAACATTACTTGTTAAGAGTTCGATGATTTTCTTTAATTTGTCTCCTGCCGATTTTTGTAAACCTTCTCCCATTAAACTCATTCCATAAAGAAAAAGTCCAAGTCCACCAATAAGACTAACTGCTATATTCACGATATTTCCTCCCTTAAGAAATTAATAAATTTTTTATATGAATTATAAACTTTATTAACTAAAATTTATTGTTTCCATAATATAGAATAACAAATTTTGTCAATTTAAATATTAACGTTTTGTTAAGTATAGGTTAAGAGAATGTTAAATCTTTAAGTTGTTGTTAATTTAAGAAAATTTATGTTATATAGTAATTTAAATACTTGGAGTGATATTTAAGATATTTTAGATAAAATCAACTTAACAAAGAATTAACTTTTTTCGTCAAAATATTTATAATTAAAAAATATCATCCTTTGCAGAATGATATTTTCTAGTTATAAATATTTTTATATTCAATTGGTGTAAGGTTGTTAAACTTTTTAAAGACCATACTATAATAATTTTGGCTATTAAATCCAACAAATACAGCAACATCTAAAATAGACATGTCTTCTCGAAGCAAATATTTTTTACTTTTTTCGACTCGAACTTTGTTGAGAAAATTAGTAAATGTATATCCACTTTCTTTTTTAAATAAGGAGCAAAAATAACTTTTATTAAGTTGTAAATCATTACATATATCACTTACTGTTATATCCTCTGAGTAGTTTTTATGAATATAGTCGATAGTTTTTTTTACATAAAAACTAAGAGCTGGTTTGTGTTTCATTTTATCATGACATATTTCTGACAAAAGGTTTGATATGTAATCTATACATGATAGAGGCTTAAATGGTATGTCAGAAAACTCAATATCGTTGTTAATGCATGATTTAAAAGGTCCTATAACAAAATAGCCACTAGAAATATCAAATTTATGTATTGGCATAATTAAAAAATTTATGTCATAGCAAAAACTTAACATTATATAAGATAAGTTTTTATTAGATACAAAATCTGTGCTTTTTATATTATTGAATATGTTTAAACTTGAAAAGTATATTTCTAGTTTATCATTGTAGCCAACGCTACAAAGTTCTTTTAAATCTTTATTAATCACTTTTGTTGGAATGTTACAACAATCAAAAAAATCATTAATGATAAGTTCTATGTCATCTTTAAAACATTTCAAAAAATCACCTCATTTAAATTTATACAAATATTTTTATAAAAAAACAAATATAGTTAAGAATTTAAAAAACATATCGCGTAAAATAGTTATTGCGAATGATAATTAATTTCGTTAAATAATATTATGATGTAAGAGAGGTAAAAAGTCAATGAAAAAAATAGCTATTTATGGGAAGGGAGGAATTGGAAAATCAACAACAACTTCCAATTTATCTGCATCACTTTCTCATTTAGGATATAAGGTTATGCAAATAGGATGTGACCCTAAATCAGATTCTACTAAAAATTTAATGAAAGGAAAATTTATACCAACAGTTCTAGATGTCATGAAAGAGAAGAAAGATGACTTAAAACTTGAAGACATAGTGTTTGAAGGATATGGTGGAGTGTTATGTATTGAAGCTGGGGGACCAACTCCAGGAGTAGGGTGTGCTGGAAGAGGTATAATAGCGGCTTTTGAAAAATTAGAAGAATTAAAAGCCTTTGAAATATATAATCCAGATGTAGTAATTTATGATGTACTTGGAGATGTTGTTTGTGGAGGATTTTCAATGCCAATAAGAAATGGATTTGCAAATGAAGTGTATATAGTAACTTCTGGAGAAATGATGTCAATGTATGCTGCTAGTAATATATCTTTAGCTGTAGAGCAATTTAAAAATAGAGGATATGCTTCTTTAAAAGGACTCATATTAAATGCTAAAAATGTTGAAAATGAAATAGAATTAGTTGAAAAATTGGCTGATGAAATAAAAAGTGAAGTTTTTCACTATATCCCAAGAAATAAAATCATGCAGCAGTCTGAGAATAATGGAAGAACTGTTATAGAAGAAGATAAAGATAATGAAATGTCACAAGTATATATAGAACTTGCAAATAAGATTATGCAAAGTAACTAGATAAATATAGGTTTAAAATAGAAAATACAGCTTTAAAATAAAGTTTATTATGGAGGAAATTTTTATGAAATTTAAAAAAATATGCTCAGTATTTTTACTTAGCGCATTAATATTAACAGGATGCTCAAAGCCATCAAATGATGAATCTGCAAACAAGGAGTCAAATGACAATGTAAAAGTTGTTTCAGCCACAGTAGCAGCAACACAAGTATTGGATAAATTAGATGCTACTTTAGTAGGCATCCCAACGACTAAATCAGAATTGCCAGAAAAATATAAAAATCTACCAGAAGTAGGACAAGCTATGAATCCTGATTTAGAAATTGTGGCATCTCTTAAGCCAGATGTATTTATAGTTGATAGTATGTTTAAAGAAAATGTTGAAAAGAGTATGAAAGAATATAACTTAGATACTTTCTATTTTGAGACTGGAACATATACAAAGTTTCTTAAAAGTATAGAGAATTTAGGAAATAAAATAAATAAACAAGATGAGGCGGAAAAACTTATAAAAGAGCTAAAGGGAGTAGAGGAATCTGTAGTAGAAAAATCAAAAAAACAGGATAAAAAACCAAGAGTAGCCATTTTATTTGGTGGTGGAAATAATTTTATGCTAGCTACAAAGAGTTCATATCTTGGTGATTTAGTTAAAACAGTAGGAGCTGAAAATATAGCTGATAACTTAACAGATAGTGTAGATTCAGATTATATACAATTTAGCTTAGAACAAATTATAAAAGAAAATCCAGACTACATACTTAGATTTGCACATGGAAATATAGAAGAGACTAAAAAAGCGTTTGATGATTCTTTTGATAAAAATCCTGCATGGTCTACATTAAGTGCAGTAAAAAATGGAAAAGTTATAGATTTAGATTCAAGTATATTTAATGTATCAGCAAATATACATGTCAAAGATTCAATAAATAAACTGGGAGATATCTTATATGGAGATAAATAGATTTTAGGTGAATAATATGGATAATAAAAAAGTCTTATTGATATTTACAGGGTTGATAACTGTAATTATTTTATTAATTGTTTTTTCTACTGTAGGAAATGTAAATTTAAGTATTGGCGAAATTTTTGATGCATTGATAAATGAAAATAATGCAATGGTTACTACAATAGTTTATAAAATGAGGTTGCCTAGAAATATTTTAGCAGCTTTAGTTGGTGCAAATCTAGCAGTTTCAGGACTATTGTTACAAGCTGTTATGAAAAATCCATTAGCAGACCCTGGTATAACAGGTATATCTACAGGGGCAAGTGTAGCTGCTATTATAATATTACTTTTATTTCCACAATATACAAGTATGTTGCCAATAGTTGCCTTTATAGGAGGGCTCATATCTTGTGGAGTAGTATATCTGATGGCATATAAAAATGGGCTTAGGCCAGAGCGAATTATACTAGCTGGAGTAGCTGTAAACACTATATTAGGCGGTGTAATATCATATTTATCAACTATGTATAGTGAAAGAATTCAAAGTGCAATGTTGTGGTTAAATGGAAGTTTAGCTACAAAGACTTGGTTAGATGTAAATATGTTAATATGGTATTCTGTTATAGGATTGATAGGAGCAGTTTTACTTATCAGAAGTGCAAATGTACTACAATTAGGAGATGATGCAGCTACAAATCTTGGCTTTAATGTAAATAAAAGTAGGTTTCTAATCTCATTAGTAGCTATATTTTTAGCAGGAGTTTCTACTTCTATAGTTGGTGTCATCAGCTTTGTGGGTCTTATAGTACCACATATAACTCGCATGTTGCTTGGGAGTGACCATAAATATACGATACCATTTAGTATAGTACTAGGGAGTATAGTATTATTAATTGCAGATACATTAGCAAGAACAATAGGAGGCTCTATAGAGATTCCAGTAGGCGTTATTATGTCTATAATAGGGGGGCCATTCTTCTTATATTTATTAAGAAAGAGAGGAAATTATTAATGTTCAATGTAAAAAATGTCCAAATAGGTTATGAAGATAAGATTATCATAGAAAATCTGAGTGTGAGCATTAAAGAAAAAGAAGTGGTTTCTATATTAGGTCCAAATGGTTCAGGAAAATCTACATTACTTAAATCATTATCTAGAATTTTGAAAATTAAACATGGTGACATATATATTGGTAAGAGAAATATGAAAGTCATGAGTAATAAAGAGATTTCGAGAAAAGTGGCATTATTATCTCAACATAATGCTTCTCTAAAGGATATAAAAGTAAAGGATTTAATATATTATGGAAGAATACCACATAAAGGCTTTTTTGAAAGTAAGAATAAAAATGATGAAGAGATAGTAAATTGGGCAATGAAAAATACAGGGCTTGAAATATATAAAGATAAGTTGGTAAGTAATTTATCTGGAGGAGAAAGACAAAGAGTATGGTTAGCAATGGCACTTTGTCAAAAGCCAGATATACTTTTATTAGATGAACCTACAACATATTTGGATATATCTCATCAATTAGAATTAATGGAACTTGTAAAAGATATAAATAAAAAATTTGGAATGACTATAATTATGGTTCTGCATGACATAAATCAAGCCAGCAAATACAGTGATAGACTTATTATTATGAATAATGGTGCTATAGTAGCAGATGGTCACCCTAATAACGTAATAAGTGAAGAGATAATAAAAGATGTTTACAAGGTAAAATGTGACATAGACATAGATCCAATCAGTAAAAAGCCTAGGATTCATCCAATAATGTTATGTAGAAGAACTAGTAGTATATAAGATTTTAACATTTAAAATAACTATAGCTAAAAAAAATATAAAAGTAATATAATTGTAGCCTTAAATTTATAAAGTTGTATAAGTAATAGGATTGGAAAGGAAAAAATATGTATACTTTAAATGTATTAAATAGATTAAAAGATATAACGTATGATAAAGATATAAAATCTTTATCATATGCTGTGTTTCCAGGGACTCATTGTCCCTTGTTTGGAGTTGTATTAACAGCATCGTATATAAAAAACATGGCTCTTGTGATAGTAGGAACAAATGAATGTACTTATTATAGTAAAAACTTTGCATATCATAGACAGTCTGGTCAAGATAGTGTTTATTCAGTAGTACTAAAAGATAAAGATATAGTTTTTGGTGCAGAGAAAAAAGTAATAGAAGCTGTAAAGTATGTTTCAGAAGTTGAAAAATTTGATGCGATAATGATAGTAACCACATGTGTACCAGAATTAATAGGCGAGGACTATAATGCTTTATCTGAGGAATTGGAAGAAATGATTGGTGTACCTGTTTTAGCAGTTAATACCGAACATTATACTTGCAATTCTCATATAATTGGAATGACTAGAGCTTTAAAGAGTTTATCATCAGTTATGGAGAATTATACAAATAAAAAAGGCATTAATATTTTAGGGCATAGACAAGAGAATGTAGAAGATACAGAGCTTGTAAAGTTACTGTATAAAGAAGGCGTAAAAATAAATTGTGTAATACCATCTAAATGTACTATAAGAGATATAAAAATTGCATCTAGTGCTAAATTAAATATAGTAACAGATATGATAGCATTGGATTTAGCAGAAGATATGAAAAATAAATTTGGAATAGAATACATATATTTTGATAAAAACATGAAAGAGTCAATTATAATGGAAAACTATAATAAACTTTGTGACATTTTAGATATAGATGTACAAGATGAATTATTAGAGCAAAGGCAAAAATATAATTTATTATTAAGTAAATGTAGACTTCTAATGGAAGGGAAAAAGCTGATTTATGGGAATACACCAATGATGGCATTTGAAACAGTGGATTTCTTAACAGAATTAGGGTTAGTGCCAGAATTTATACAAGTGCGTGAACTTTATGAACAAGATAGTTTATTTAAAGACAACATAATAAAAAAAGGACACAATCCATATGTAAGCAGAATTGCAAATATAGCTCCACTTAGAAGTTTGTATGATACTATAAATGCAGATATTTATGTAGGTCATGAAAATCCAATGTTATTAAAAGAAAAGGGACTTATGCAAATAACATTAGACGAACATGCACAAAAAATAGGCTTTGAGCTTCCAATAGGCATAATGGAAACTTTAATTAAATTATTTGATGTGGAGAAAGTTACAAGAAAGGAAGTGATTTAATATGGAAGTATATAAATATTTTCCAAATCCTTCTGATAGAATGGGAATAATATTTACAGTATCATCAATAAATGAAGCCTGTGTCATAGAATTTGGACCATCAGGAACAACTCACTATGCTATAGAAGCAATTGGAAGTTTAAATGGAGAAGACAAAGCAAAGATTTATTCAACTCATATGAGTGAAAGTGATGTTACATTTGGAAATTATGATAGATTAGAAAAAGCTATAATTGAAATAGATAATAATATCAAACCCAAGTATATATTTGTAATGGCTTCATCTGTATCTTCTATCATAGGTGTGGATATAGTAGGAATCTGCAATATTATAAGTGATTCAGTAAACTGCAAGCTAATCCCAATTACAACAGGTGGATTAAGAGAAGATTATAGTCAAGGAGTTGAAGATTTTCTTTATATATTAGCAAAGGATGTAGTAAAAGAGAACAATGAAAAAATTGATAGTTTTAATATAATTGGATGTAATATAGACCAATATAATTTTTTATCAGATTGTGAAGAGATTAAAAGGATGATAAAGGCTTTTTTCAGAAAAGAAGTAAATGTGACTTTTACATCATACACATCAATAGAGGAAATAGAAAATGCATCTAAATCTAGTTTAAATATAGTGCTTAGAAAAGAAGGTATCAAAGCAGCAACTTTTATGAAAGATAAGTATAATATACCTTATGTATATAAAAAGCCCTATGGAATAAAAAATACTGAAGAGTTCATCAAAAATATACAAAAAGTAACTATGTGGGATTTGGATAAAAGTGCTTATGAAGCTGAAGTATCTAGCATAAAAAGACAAGTATTTAATATAAAAAGGAAGTTTTATTTTTATGAAGGAAGCAAAAAATGTGCTGTATTTGGAGATTATGACACTGCTTTAGGATTTAAAGATTTATTAAGTGAATTAGGTCTTGAAGCTGATAGAGTTAATATATTACATAATACAGATTGTAAGGATGAATCAGTATATATTGGAAATAATGAGTTAGATAGAAACAAATATTTAAAAGAAAATGAGCTATTGGCTCTATTTGGAGATGGGACTAGTATTGATATGAATCATAATTCAAAGTTAGATATACAGATAAGTAATCCAAACTTAAAAAGTGTAAATATATATCCATATACACCATTTGTTGGATTAAGAGGAGTACTTTACATAATTGAAAGAATACTTAATATATCACTATAAGATAGATTTATTAAAAGATTAACGCATATTTTCTCACAATAATTTATGAATTCTGTTAGGATTTGTAAGATATGGGATATAATATAAATAAGTAAATTTTATAAATAGAGAATTTATTTGCTTTATTTTAATTATGTTGGAGAAGTGGGGGAATAGGTTATGGAAAGACTGATGGAACTTTTGGAAAGAAAATTTTTAAAAGATGTAGAACTCTTAGAATTGGAAGATATAGAAAATGTAGTAGAGTGTAAAATGACACAACCATATAATGCTCACTATAATGAATACTTAGTAAAAGTGAAAAATGGAGATATAATAGAAGAATATTTTGTGTATTTAAAACATAGATAGATATAAAAGAGGTATGTATTTTATTTGTAATATTACAAAATAAATACACACCTCTTTTTTTAGTGTTAAAGTGTAAAACTATAAAATTTTAATTTATATCTATTTAATATTTTCAACAATATCAGTTAATACTGAGTCTAAATCATTACTAATTTCTGTAACACCCTTATGAGTAATATCTATGATTTCTTTAGTCATAGGAAGCTCACCTAGAAGTTTTAAATCTAAATCATTTAAGAACTTTTCAGTAGATTCTCCATCAAATAATTTGATTTTTTTAGAACAATCAGGACATTGAATATAACTCATATTTTCGATAACTCCAAGAACGTTTATGTTCATTTTTTTAGCCATATTAACAGCTTTTGATACAATCATAGATACCAAATCTTGAGGAACTGAAACCATAACTATTCCACTTATAGGTATAGATTGCATAACTGTTAATGCAACATCTCCAGTACCAGGGGGCATGTCTATAAGTAAATAATCTAGTTCTTCCCAAAGTACATCAGTATAAAATTGTTTTACAACTCCTCCAACTAGAGGTCCTCTCCAAACAACTGGTTCATTTTCGTCATCTATCATAAGATTTATAGACATTACTTTTATGTTATTTGAATTTTCTACAGGATAAATATAAGAACCATCAGAATAAGCTTTTACATTTTTTAACCCCATAAGTCTAGGAATACTTGGTCCTGTTATATCAGAGTCTAATATACCAACTTTGTATCCCATTTTATTTAGTTTATTAGCAAGTAAAGCAGTTACAGTCGATTTACCAACTCCGCCCTTCCCACTCATAACACCAATTATTTTTCCGAATTTATTGTTAGGGTTATTTTCAATAGAACAATTTGATTGACTATTACAATTTCCCTTTGATGGACATGAATTACAATCTGCCATATCTATTACCTCCAATGTTTATTATTTATTAGATTATTTGTAACCTACATATACTATTTTAGTACAATTAAACAATAAAGTCATTATTTAAAAGTAACTTGGAATATTTTCTATTAATAAAAAAAGAAGGTAATAAAAAATATAACCCTCTCAATAAAATGGTTGTTTCAATTGACCTATAGAATTTAATAATATAAATATATAAGAAATATTTCAATATATTATACATAAATGGTCGTTTTATAAGCGTAACTGGAAATTATATATATTTTCTATAGAAGTTTGTTGGAAAACAATTAAAAATAATGAAAAAAAAAGATATAATTAGAAATGTAGTGATAAATTTAAAAATGTGGTAATAAATATTTTACTAAAAGTGATAGTATTGAAATATTTTAAATAATATTAGGAGGAATATAGATGGAAATAAAACCAAGAAGTGCAAAAATAGAAGAATTTGAGAGAGTAACAGGGTTAATAAACTATGTGTTTAGAATATCAAGAAATTATAAGCCAACTATGGTGGAAGAGTTTCCCCTTTTATTGAATAAAGACAATATAGAAAATATGATTATAATATCAGAAGATGAAAAAGTAGTTTCAGATGTAAACTATTTAATACAAGATGTATCTATTCAAGGAAATAAGATAAAGGTTGCAGCTATAGGTGGAGTATGCACACATCCAGATTATGAGAAAAGAGGTTATTCATCTAAAATATTAGATAAAGCAGAGGAAAAAATGTTTTCTGATGGTGTAGATATCTTAATTATTTCAGGAACAAGAAGTTTATATAGTAGAAGAAATTGTAGTGTAGTGAAGAGTTTCTATAAATATACAATAAAGCCAGAAAATATTGAAATACCATATGAAATAGTTGAATTTGATGAAACTAATTTTGAAAAAGATACTGATTTAAATAAAATGATTGAATTATATAATCAAAATAGTACTAGATTTATAAGAACAAGAGATGAATTTAAAAAATTATTACATGCAGCTACTATTGCTTGGGGGCCAATTGCTTACAAGAAAGTATTTATAAAAGAAAATAATGATATAATAGGATATTTAATAATAAGAACAATAAAAAAAGAGGGCTCTATTATAGGAGAAGTAGTTGAAATAGGATTGAATAATATAAATGTTGAAAATGTATTAAAATATGTTACGAATAAATTTGGTTTAGAGTATTTAGATTATAAGGTACATGTAAGAAATCTAAAGGAGCAATTAGAATGTAATGAACTAAAGTCTTTGGATTATCAACAAGGAACAATTAAAATAATAAATTATAGGAAATTATGTGATAATTTAAAAGGTTATTTTAATCAATATGTAGGTTCTGAATTATTAGAGCATATTGAATTTAAACAAGTTGAAAATAAATATATCATCAAATATAAAGAAGAAGAGCTTATAATAGAAAGTTTAGATAAACTTAATAAGCTATTTTTTGAAAAAAATGAAGAACAACACAATGAATTTAAACATTTAAAAAATATATATGAATTTACTACAAAAGTATTTCCTATAGATTTTCCATGGACTGCAAATTTAAACTATCAATAATTATTATAATTTTTACCTAAGATTTAAAAAGAAATACTCTTAAAGCATAAAATAATTTTTTATTGAATGTTAAGAAAAGAGTTTTAGGAATGAACTGGAAAGGATGAGTATTATATGGACATACTTGAAAAGATAGCAGAATGTATATTAAATATGGGTGTAAATAATATAGAAGATTTGGTAAAAAAGGCCATAGAGGAAAATATTAATATAGAGGATATATATGAATATGGGTTGAACAAGGGTATGATAGGTGCTTTAGATAAGTTTGAGAATAAAGAATACTATCTTTCGGAAGTGATAGTATGTACAGATGCATTAAACAAAGGTATTAACATTTTAAAGGAGACTGGAAAGATAAAGAAAAAATCAAAAGGAGTAATTCTAATGTCTGTAGTAGAAGGTGATACTCATGAGATTGGAAAAAATATTGTAAAAGTAATGGTTGAAGCGACTGGATACAAAGTAATTGATTTAGGTGTAAATAGAAAAAGCGAAGATATAATAGAAGAAGCTATAAAAAACAATGCAGATATAATAGGTTTATCTTCAATGATGACAACAACAATGGAAAACATGAAATCAGTAATAAATAAGCTTAACAGACTTAATTTAAGTAAAAGGCCAAGGGTAATAATTGGTGGAGGTCCTGTAAGTATGGATTTTGCAGAAGAGATAGGTGCAGATGGATATAGTCCAAATGCTCCAAAGGCAGTTAAATTAATAGACAAACTTATAGGAGGAGAAATTTAGAATGTTTTCAGATATGACTTTATTGCAATATATAAATAGTGAAGATAGAGGATTTTTCCTGCCTGATATGGGTACAAATGGTTTATTTTTGATAAATAAAAAAGCATATGAAGTATATGATAGTGTAGATATACAATTGGAATTAGCAAGAACTATGGACAAATATTTTGAATCAGATTTTATATATTCATTTTGTGATGGGATTACATTTTGTGAGACTCTAGGATTAGAAACACTAAGACCAGATTACGATTTTCCAAGTGTATTGACACATACAGTAACAGATAGTGAAAAGTTAAGAAAGTTAGATGTACCAGACCCTTACACAAGTGGACGTATGCCACTAAATCTAGAAAGCTTGTCACTAATATCAAAAAACATCAAAAAACCATTATATGAATCAATACAAGGTCCATTTACTCTTGCAGGTCAATTAGCTGGAGCTACACAACTTTTAAGGTGCATAATAACTGATAAAAAATTTGTGGAGGAATTATTGGAATTCACTACCGAGTTAGTAAGAAGATATGCTGTAGCCGCAAATAAAGCAGGTGCAAAATATATTTCAATAGCAGAGCCAACATCAGTAACTTTAAACAAGACTAGATTTGATGAATATATAGTAAAAAATTTAAATAAAATATATGACGAACTTGATTGTTGGAAAGGTATGCATATATGTGGAGATACAAGAGAATTGTTGGATAATATGTTAAGTTGTAATATAGATGCAGTAAGTTTAGACCAAATTCTAGACTATGAAGAGATTGCACCAAGAATTCCGAAAGATATAGTTTTAATTGGAAATTTAGACCCAATAAAACTTCTTGGACGTTCTACACCTGATAAAATCACAAAAGAAACACTAAAGCTGTTAAAAAAGATGAGAAAGTATGATAATTTCTTATGCGATTTTGGTTGTAATTGTTTAAATACAACACCAGTAGAAAATTTACAAGCAGCTATAAAAGCAGGAAGAATTAGTTATAAAGAATTAGATAGGATTGATATGAATGAGTTGGAATAACAATGAAAATATGCGCTATTTAGAATATATAGATTTAGAAGATATTTATATAAATAAAGATATAGTGCTAAAGTTTTTGGGATATTCTAATAGAAAAGTCCCAGAAATGATTAATGAAATAGTTGAAGAAGAAATAAAAAGTATAAAAGATATATTGAATATCAAGGTCTATATAAATGAAATTGATACTGATAAAATGCCTAAAGAGTGTAAAAAGGCATTTGCTATTTTATATACTATAGGAAATAAAATTGACATTAAGATGAATGACTACATGAAAAATTGTAATATGATGGCAGGTCTAGCACTAGATAAAATAGGAATAGTATGTTTAGATTACATCAATGAGAAAATAAAAATGTATTTAAAGGAAACCTATAGTAATCTCAATATATCATACGAGATATATCCAGGAGATAAAGATTTTAAAGTTGAAAACCAAAAAGATATTTATGAATATATAAAAAATAAGTATGATAATTTGGAAATAGAAATCAATGATTATCATCAATTATCTCCTATAAAAAGTGTTGCAATGCTTATATTGATGGGAGAAAAAGAAAATACTGAATCAAGATGTAGTAAATGTATTAGAAAGTGTTTTTAGAAATTTTTACAAGATTAAAGTTGATATTGGTAAGTTGCAATAATTTTTTTAGCTTAAAGATACACTAGCTAAAAAAATTATTGCAAAATAATAAGATTCTACATTATATGTTCATACTTACAGGTTATAATAAATTTTTTAATGCAATGAGATTATTTATTTCATAAGTTGGTATATAACTAGTATGATTTATGCTGTTATTGGAGTTTAGCCAACAAGTATCTATTCCTGAATTTATTCCTCCTAATATATCTGAAGTTAAACTATCACCAATCATCAAAGCAGAAGTTTTATCATAACAGTTAGACTTTTCAAATGCATATTTAAATATTTCAGGATTTGGTTTTGATACTTTTACTTCTTCTGATACAATCATTCCATCAATATATTTTTTTATTTCTGAGTTTTTAAGTCTATTATTTTGGACATTAGAAATTCCATTCGTTATTATGATAATTTTGTACTTGTCTTTAAGATATGATAATACATCAAGTGTATCTGGCATTAAAAAAGTACATTCTCCCAAAAGATTTAAGTACATTTTGCTAAGAATTATAGGGTCAACATTTAATTTCATTTTCTTTGCAAAAACTTCAAATCTAAGTAGTTTAAGCTCATCTAAAGTTATAGTGTTTTTTTCAAGGTCAAGCCAAAGTTTATCGCTTGTATTTCTATATATTTTTATACATTTCTCAAAGTCAAAATCTAATCCAAATTTAGATAAAAGTTTTTTAAAAGCATAAGATTCACTCTTTTTAAAATCAAATAAAGTATCATCAGCATCAAAAAATATAAATTTATATTTCTTCATAAATTCTACCATTTATAGTATAACTGCAAAAACTACTTTGCTTTCATTATTAGAGTCATTTTGCCACTTATGCTTTGTTCCTAAAGGAACCTTAACGCTATCACCTTTAAATAAAGTAAATTCATCATCATCCATAAAAAGTTTGACTTCTCCCTCTAAAATGTATGCAATTTCATCTCCATTATGAGTAATTCTATCGACACAAGAAGATGTATTTGGAGCCAAATCCATAATAGCAAATTCTAAATTACCACTAGAATCTGGAATTAAAACTTCATATACAACATCATTACTTCCAGGTAAAATAACTTTCTTTCTACTATCATGTCTCACTATTAAACTTTTTTTATCTACTTCAGATACAAAAAATGTAAATAGAGGAACATTTAGAGAAGAGGCTATAGATTTTAATGAATTTACAGATGGATTAGCAAGACCTCGTTCTATTTGGCTTAATAATGATGGTGTAACATCTGCTAGTTTTGCTAAATCTCGAATACTTAGATTTTGTTTTTTTCGAACTTCAGCTATTTTTTCTCCTAAATTTAAATCATTCATATAAATATCCTCTCTTTTTCGTTTTAAAAATATTACTTTAAAATAATCTAAATAAAAAGATTATATAGTATGAAATCATTATAACATATAAGACGTAATTTTGAATAAACAATGTTAAATCTAATTGAATAAATTAAAATATAATTGACAAGTGGATACAGAATACTTAAAATATATTTAAATAAAATTAAATTAAGTAAAAAATAATTAATTTACTTTAAGATAGGAGGGAATATTGTGCAAATAACAACTTTTGGAGCTATATTTGGCTTATTAGTAGCAATTATTTTAATTATAAAGAAATTTCAAGCTGTATATAGTTTAATGTTAGGGGCATTTGTTGGAGGAATAATCGGAGGAGCAAGTATAACAGAAACTGTAGATTTTATGGCAACTGGAGCTATGAATATCTCGCCATCAATTCTTAGAGCTTTAGCATCAGGTGTATTGGCTGGAAGTCTAATAAAAACGGGAGCAGTTGATAAAATATCAGAACAAATAGTAAAGGTATTAGGAGAAAAGAGAGCCTTACTTTCTATAGCTGCTTCAACAATGGTACTTGCAGGAGTAGGTGTAAATTTGGATGTATCTGTAATAACTGTAGCACCAATAGGCTTATACATAGGCAGAAAATTAAACTATTCTAAATTAGCAATACTTTTAGCCATGTTAGGTGGAGGGAAAGCAGGTAATATAATATCACCAAATCCAAATACTATTGCAGTAGCAGGAAATTTCTCAGTAAATCTATCTAGTGTTATGATAGCAAACGTAATTCCAGCGATTGTTGGTATTGTGATTACAGTTGTTTTGGCAAGTGCATTAACAAATAAAGGAAACAAGGTAGAATCATATGAACTTTTGGAACAAAGAGAAGATTTACCAAATTTGTTTAAGTCATTATGTGGTCCAATTGTAGCTATATTTTTATTGTTTTTAGGAAATATATCGCCTATAGTAATAGACCCCATGGTTGCACTTCCTATAGGAGGAATAGTAACCTTAATCGCTACAGGAAATTTGAAGAATACAAGAGAGTATTTATCTTTTGGATTATCTAAGATGCAAGGTGTATGTATATTATTACTCGGAACAGGGACTATTGCAGGGATAATACAAATGTCTGAATTACAACAGAGTACAATAGGCATACTACAATATTTAAATATGCCACAATTTTTATTAGCACCAATTTCAGGTATACTTATGTCCCTGGCAACAGCATCATCAACAGCTGGGGCTACTATAGCATCATCAACTTTTTCTGATGCTATATTAAGTGGTGGATTATCACCAATTTCAGGAGCATCAATTGTTAACGCAGGTTCTAGTGTATTTGAACAATTACCACATGGTTCATTATTTCATACTAGTGCAGGTAGTATAAATATGGACATAGGTGAAAGGTTTAAATTGATTCCATATGAAGCACTAATAGGGATAGTAATGACTATAGTTTCAACATCTATACAATTAATCTTATAATAAATATAAATATTTAATGAAAAAAGTAGGATTTTGTTATTAAATATTGAATTTATATAAAAAAGAAAGATTGGAGTTTTAAGGTGAATAAAAAAAAGATAGTAATTATAGGGATTATTTATTCATTGTTAGTTGTAGTTTCACTCACAAATATGTATGTAGGTATGGAGTATAATTTGAATATATTTGAATATGTTAAGAAATCACTTCCATTTACAGAAGAGGAAAAACAATGGCTAAAAAAACATGAAAATTTAGTTTATAGCTCTGACCAGAGTTCTCCCCCTCTTAGATACAAAGGTCAAGAAGATGGTCAATACAAGGGAATTGTTGTTGATTTAATTAATTCCCTATCAATCCAAATAGGTAGAGATTTCTATTTTAAACCAAATACATGGTGGAAAGAATCCTTTATAAATCCAGTGGATGATAGTATAAGATTTTTTGACTTAATTCCATCAAAAGAAAGAGAAAATAAGTTTATATTTACTGACCCAATTTATACATTGAGTGCAAATATATTAAAAGATAAAAAATTACAGAATATAAATAGTTATAGAGATTTAAAAGGAAAAACAATAGCAATACCAGAGGGTGACTATTCTATAAACTTTTTAAAACAAAGAGTTGATAATATAGATATTGTGTTGACTCCAGATATAAAAACTGGAGTCAATTATTTAATGTCAGGCAAAGTAGATGCAGTTGTTGGTGATGAGCCAGTATTACAATATTATTTAATAAACTATGAACTCTCAGATAAATACAATGTTTTAAATACTCCTATTTATACCAAAAAGGCAGTTCTTGCTGTGCCTAAACAATATGAAGAATTAGTTGGTATTTTAAACAAGGGAATTTTTAGACTTCAGAAAAATGGTGTATATAAAGATTTAAATAAAAAATGGTATTCTATATATAATGAAATTGATGAGGTATTATATGATAGAGGAATCATACCAAGCATTTATATTTTTATAGGCATAATTTTGATATCTATTTATATTTTTTATAGTTATACATATTTACTAAAAATAGAAATAAAAAGTAAAACAGAAGAAGTAATAGAAAATAAAAAGGCATTAGAGGCTACATTTAATAGTATCACAGACATAATAATGCTTATAGATGAGAGTTACAATATAGTTGAATCAAATAAAGTATTTTATGATTTTATCAGTGAGATACAATATAAAAAAGAAGAACTGATTGACATAATAAAAAATATTATTGAAAGTACATTTTCTGAAAATACACATAAAACAAGTGAAATAGAATTTAGTAATAAGATTTTAAAAATAAGTACCTTTCCTGTAGAGTATAAAAAAAATAATATTGAATATATAGTAGCTCTGATTAAAGACATAACTAATGATAAAATAATAGAAGCAAAACTACTTAGAGATAATAAAATGATATCTATAGGACAGTTAGCTTCTGGAGTAGCACATGAAATAAGAAATCCTCTAGGAATAATAAGAAATAATTGTTATCTTTTAAAAGATAATGTTACTATAGAAGAGGTAAGAGATTGTGTAAAATCAATAGAAAGTAATGTAGATAGAGCGAGTAATATAATAACGAACTTATTAAATTTTGCAAGAATATCAGACGATAGTTTAGAAAATATAAATATAAGAAATTTTATTGAAAATATAGTAAAACTTCAGTATAAAGTTTTACAGTTAAAAAATGTTGAAATAAAGATAAACTGTAGGAAAGATTTAGTGTGTTACATAAATGGAGAGTCTTTGAAACACGTATTTATAAATTTAATATCTAATTCAGTAGATGCAGTACATGAAGATGGCAAAATTATTATAAATTGTTATGTGAAAGAGAGTTGTTTATTTATAGATTTTAAAGACAATGGTGATGGTATAAAAGAAAGCGTTTTAAAAGATATATTTAATCCTTTTTATACTACAAAGCCAATTGGTGAAGGAACTGGATTAGGTTTATACATTACATATAATGAGATTAAAAAGAATAATGGAGATATAAGTGTAAAAAGTCAATTGGGAATTGGTACTTGCTTTTATATAAAAATTCCGCTAAATAAAGAGGTGACTATATGATGAAAATACTAGTAGTTGATGATGAACTAGAGTATGGAACAATAATGAAAAAAATTTTGCAAAAGAATGGCTATGTGGTAAATATAGCACTAAGTGGAGAGGAAGCTATAAGTATTATTAAGAAAGATAAGAATTACGATTTGATTTTATCTGATGTTATGATGAAAAACATGGATGGAGTACAACTTTTAGATAAAATTAAAGCTATTAATAAAAATATAGAAGTTATATTAGTTACTGGATATGGAAGTATTGAAAATGCAGTTGAAGCCATGAAAAGAGGAGCTTTATCTTATTTTATAAAAAGCAATCCTATTGAAACTTTATTAGAAGAAATAGAAAAAGTAAAAATAGAAAAAGAAGTGGTTTGTACACAAAAAAATAATTTGGACTTTACTTTAGAATCTAAAAATAAGGGTTTTAATAATATAATAAAAATCGCAGAAAAAGCTGCCTGTAAAGATGTAAATATACTAATTCTTGGAGAATCTGGAGTAGGAAAAGATGTTTTAGCTAGATATATACATAGTCTAAGCCCAAGAAGAAATGAAATATTTGTACCTGTAAACTGTTGTTCTTTTTCCGAAAATTTATTGGAGTCTGAGTTATTTGGACATGAAAAAGGTTCTTTTACTGGAGCAGTAGATAATAGGAAAGGTAGATTTGAACTTTCAAATAAGGGTACTTTATTTTTAGATGAAATAGGTGATATACCTTTAAATGTGCAAGTAAAATTGTTAAGGACACTTGAAGAAAAATCTATAGAGAGAATAGGAAGTAATAAGTCTATTAAAGTTGACTTTAGATTAATTTGTGCAATGAATAAAGAACCTAAAATAGAAATGTTAAATGGCAATATAAGAGAAGATTTTTTTTATAGAATAAGTACAATAACAATAACTATACCACCTTTAAGAAATAGAAGAGAGGATTTAAATACACTTATAGACTTTTTTTTAAATAAATACCAGATTGAACATGATAAAAAAATATCCTCAATTGATAAAGAAGTAGTAGATTTTCTAATAAATTACGATTATCCAGGGAATATAAGAGAACTAAAAAATATAATCAATAGGTTAGTAGTTTTAAGTGAAGGAAGCAAGTTATCAAAAGACAATTTGAACTTAATATCAAACAATATAAACATAGATGATAAAATAAGTATTAGACCTCTAAGAGAAATAAGAAAAGAATTTGAGTGTGAATATATTGAAAAGGTTCTATCTCTATGTGGAAATAATATTTCAAATACAGCAAAAAAATTGGAGATTAGCAGAAGACAATTAACTAATAAAATATCAGAATATAATATTAAATGAGCAAAAAATTTCTCATATGCTGAGCAAAAAATTTCTCACAATTATTAAAAGATAAGTAGAAAGATTCTACTTATCTTTTTTATTATAATTTTAAAAATTAAGACTTGCAATAATTATAGGTAAATTCAATGTTTATATAAGTAAAAAATAAAAATATCTATATCATCAACATAAAAAACTAGATTTTAAATAATTGGCATATAAAATGCTTTGTATATAAATAAACGTAATAATAAATATTTCTAATTGCGATTAAATGTATTAAGGGGGATTTTCATATGAAGCTAGAGCTAGGGAATATATTTATAAAGAATGTTGAATTTGGCGAAAAAACGGAAGTAAAAGATGGCATATTATATGTGAATAGTAAAGAAATAGAGCATATAGCTTTAGAAGATGAAAGAATTGTAGGTGTGAATGTTGAACTTGCAAGACCTGGCGAATCAATAAGAATAGCACCAGTTAAAGATGTCATAGAACCTAGGGTTAAAGTTGGAGATGAAAGCAAAATATTTCCTGGAATTATTAACAAAGTAAAGACTGTAGGAAGTGGAAGAACTCATGTACTTTCAGGAGCTTGTGTTATAACTTGTGGAAATATAGTTGGATTTCAGGAAGGTGTAATTGATATGAGTGGTCTTACTGCTAAATACACACCTTTTTCAAAAACAAATAATGTATGTATTGTTATAAAGGCAAAAGATGGCATAGAAACTCATGATTATGAAGAAGCGGCTAGAATAGCTGGATTAAAGATAGGTGCGTATATAGGAGAAGCAGGCAAGGAAATTGAACCAGATGAAATAGTAGTATATGAAACAAAACCATTATTAAAACAAGTGAAAGAATATCCAGACCTACCAACAGTAGCATATGTCCATATGTTGCAATCACAGGGACTTTTACATGATACTTATTATTATGGAGTTGATGCTAAGCAAATAGTCCCAACATTTATGTATCCGACTGAAATAATGGATGGAGCTATAATATCTGGAAATTGTGTTGCACCATGCGATAAAGTGACTACTTTTCACCACTTAAATAATCCAGTTATACATGATTTGTATAAAAGACATGGAAAAGACTTAAATTTTATAGGTGTAATTTTAACTAATGAAAACGTATTTTTAGTCGACAAAGAAAGAAGTTCTGATATGGTTGCAAAGTTAGTAGAATTTTTAGGTGTTGATGGAGTATTAGTAACAGAAGAAGGATACGGAAATCCAGACACTGACCTTATGATGAATTGTAGAAAGTGTAGTGAAGTTGGAGCAAGTGTGGTTTTAATAACTGATGAGTTTCCTGGAAAAGATGGAAAAAGTCAATCTATAGCAGACGCTACTAAAGAGGCAGATGCACTTGTTTCTTGTGGTCAGGGAAACTTAGTAGTCCATTTTCCTGCTATGGAAAAAATTATAGGAACTTTGGATTATGTAGAAATGATGATTGGTGGATATAAAGGATGCTTAAATGATGATGGAAGTATGGATGCAGAATTACAGATTATAATAGCATCAACTATAGCAAATGGTTATAATCATTTGACAGCAAGATATTATTAAATAAATATTTGAGTATAGGTTATTGTTAATACGATTATTAATTTAATTGATGTAATAACTATAAAGTGATTTGGAGGATTAAGATATGAGTAAAATCAGAGTTGTTCACTATATAAATAATTTCTTTGCTGGTATAGGAGGAGAAGAAAAAGCAGATATTCCGCCAGAAAAAAGAAGTGGAGTAGTAGGGCCTGGAATGGCATTTCAAAGTCAATTCAAAGATGAAGCGGAGATAGTTTCAACTGTAATTTGTGGAGACACATATTTTGGAGAAAATATTGAAGATGCTACTAGAGAACTTTTAAAAATGATAAAAGAAGAGAAACCTGATTTATTTATTGCAGGGCCAGCATTTAATGCAGGTAGATATGGAGTAGCCTGTGGAACTATTTGTAAAGCAGTTGAAGAAGAACTAAATATTCCTGTAATTACAGGAATGTACAAAGAAAATCCAGGTGTAGATATGTTTAAACTAGATTTACACATAATAGCTACCGGAAATTCAGCAGCTAGTCTTAGAAAGGTAGTTCCAATAATGTCAAGACTAGGACTTAAATTAGTTAAGAATGAAGAAGTAGGACCTCCTGAAGTAGAAGGATATATAATGAGAGGAATAAGAAAAAATTTCTTCCATGAACTTAGAGGTTCTGAAAGAGCAATTGAAATGTTGGTTAAGAAAATGAATGGAGAAAAATTCGAGACTGAGTATCCAATGCCAGAATTTGATAGAGTTACACCTGTAGAGGCTATCAAAGACTTATCTAAAATAAAACTTGCACTAGTAACTTCTGGAGGGATAGTTCCAACTGATAATCCAGATAAAATCGAATCTTCAAGTGCTACTAAGTATGGTATTTATGATTTAACAGGCATGAATTCTATGTCAAATAAAGATTTTACAACTATACATGGAGGTTATGATAGAGCATATGTACTTGAAAATCCAAACTTAGTTGTGCCATTAGATGTAGTTAGAGAATTTGAAAGAGATGGTGTAATTGGAGAATTGGCAAATTACTTTATAACTACTACAGGTACTGGAACAAGTGTAGGTAATTCTAAGAGATTTGGAGAAGAATTTTCTAAAAAATTGATAGAAGATAAAGTAGAGGCTGTAATTTTAACATCTACATGAGGTACTTGTACTCGTTGTGGAGCAACGATGGTAAAAGAGATTGAAAGAGCAGGCATAGCAGTTGTCCATGTTTGTACTGTAGTACCAATATCACTTACAATAGGAGCAAATAGAATTGTTCCAGCAGTAGGTATACCATACCCACTTGGAAATCCAAAGCTAGGGGAAGAAGAAAGTAAAAAAATTAGAAAGAATATAGTTTTGAAAGCCTTAAATGCATTAAAAGAAGATGTAGAAGGTCAAACAGTATTTGAATAATAAAAATATAACACAACACTGAAATTAAAATAGATGTCATGAAATAGGTTTTGAAAATTATTTCATGATATCTTTTTTTATTAAGTAATTTTAAGCAATTTAAAAATATTGAATATATTTTTGTATTTTTAAATTAAATCTACTAGAATGAAAAATTAAATTTAGAGTATTGATACATAAATTTAAATTAGATATACTATGAAAAGTAAAGTTATTAACTTTGGAACATATATTCAGCATATTAGAACAGATTAATTGAATGAAAGAAGTTAACTTTATATAATAAAATAATATGAGAAAGAAGGTGTTACATATTGATTTCAATTGCTATTTGTGATGATGAATCATATATGCTAAATGATTTAAAAGAAAATATAGAGCTATATATGAATAGAAATAATCTATTATATAATATAGAACTTTTTGACAAAGCTGAGACTTTATTATATAACCATGAAGTATTTGATATTATCTTTTTAGATATACAAATGGAAGGTATTAATGGAATACAAGCAGCTAAAAAATTAAGGTCATACAATAATGATTGTTTTATAGTTTTTGTGACAGTCTTAAAGGAATTTGTATATGATGCTTTTGAAGTAGATGCTATAAATTATTTGATAAAACCATTATCTAATGAAAAACTAGCTAAGACAATGGATAGAATAATTATAAAGTTGGAGAGTAATGAAAAAGATTATATAACAATACAAAAAGGGCACTCATATTGGAGATTAAAAATAGCAGATATTTTATATTGTGAAGTTATAAAAAGAAAGATTTACATACATTTAAAAAAAGAAATTATTGATTATTATGAAACTATTGATAGTCTAGAAAGAAGTTTACCAGTAAATTTTTTTAGATGTCATCGTAGTTATATAATTAATTTACAAGCTGTATATAGCTATGAAAATGGTAATGTAGTTATGGAAAATGGAGATATGATACCTGTTTCCAGATTGCGCCAACAAGAATTTTCTGAAGCTATGCTTGAAAGTATGAAAAATAGGAGGAGATAACATGGTTAATTTGTCTTCTTATAATTTGTTAGAGTATAGTATTTTATTCGTTTTTGTAATAGATAAGAGTTTAATGGCTATATTACAATACTATTTTCTAATTAGTTTTACAAATACTAAGTCAAAATTATGGCACTGTATTTTATACTTGTTAGTATCATTCTTGTCAATTAGTCTAAATACGTATTTTAATTTATATAACTTGTTTTATTCACAGCTTATATTTTTTTTACTGACTTTCTTATTTTCAAAGTATGTTATAAAACAATCTATAGTATTATCTATAGTACTATCTCTATTGGTATATGTAATTGAGCAGTTAGCATATGGATTTATAGCACCATTTAATTACATATTATCTATAAATAATACAGATATAACTATTTATAAATTTATTGTAAATATGGAGATTTCATTTTTTATTACAGTTATAATCGCTGGATTTATATATTGGTATAGTGCTAAAAAGTTTAACATTAAAGCTGTAAAATTTGATAGGTATTCAATCATTTTGATAACTCCATTGTTACTCATAATATTATTTTGGCAATCGTTTGAGAATACGGGCTATTCAAGTTCAATCATGGATATCGATACAAAACTTCAAACTGCAAAATTATTAATGAATACATCTCTTACTAAAGAAGTTCAAGCTTTTATTTTTTCTTCAATTGGAATTATATGTGTTTTTTTCTCTTTATCTGAGTTTAAGAAATTGATGCAATATTTAAAAGAAGAACAAAATAAGGCAATTTTAAATCAACAAATTCATTCTCAGAAAAATTACATTGAGGAAGCAAAATCTCGATTGTCACAAACAATGTCTTTTAAGCATGATTTTAACAATCATCTAGCCATTGTAAATGGATTGCTAAAAAGAGGGGAAATTTTAAAAGCACAAGAGTATTTAAATAAACTTGAAAAAATAACTAGTGACCTATCATTTTCTTGTAATACAGGAAATGTTGTAATTGATGCCCTTTTCAACAATAAATTAAGCATAGCAAAACAATTAGGAATACAGGTGGATTGTGACGTAATTATACCAAGTGATAGTAATATAAATGATTTTGACTTCTGTATAGTATTTGCTAATGCTATTGACAATGCAATTAAAGCTTGTAAACTTGTAGACAAGCAAAATAGATATTTAAAAATATCGACAAAACGAGATGGTGGATTTTTTATGATAGAAATAAGGAATAGTTATAATGCATCAAATAATTACACAAGTGGTTCAGGGATAGGAATTTCAAATATAAAAGAGGTTGCTAAGAAATACCAAGGGGCTATAAGTATAGAGAATACATCAGATTATTTTCAAATAAATATATTACTAATTATTTCATTACACTATACTGACATTTCAGAACAATTAACTTGAAAATAGAGTATGTAACCAATATTATATATGTAAATAAGAGTATATATAAATGAAAAAATTAACATATATGGATAGGGGGTTACTAAAATGAAAATTGGAAGTATGAGTGGTCAAACACCAAGGACATCTAATATAGATAGTTCAAGTAAGAACCAAAGTGAAATACAAGGTTTAGAACAGCAAAAAAAAGTATTACAAGAAGAATTGGAGAAAGTTAAAAACAATAAAAGTATTGATGGTGAAATTGCTAAGTCAAAAATAGCGGATTTAAAAAAAGAAATAAAAGATATTGAAAGTAAAATTCAAGAGCTAAAAGGAGAAAAAGCACAAGAGACAGATGGAGAACAAAATACTGTTTCTGAAGTGAAAAATAGTACACTAGATAGAAAAGAAGAAAATTCTAATAACAAAAATGCAAAAACACCATATGATGTTTTTGAAAAAAGCAATGAAGAAGAGCAATGGGACAATACTTATAGCCTTGTTCAAGATGATAAAAATTTAAAAGTGAAATTTAATAGACCTATATAGTTTATCGAGAAAATCAACTTATTGAGGTATTAATATAAATTTCTATTTTAAATTTTGTACCAAATATAAAATGTTAGTGACTATACTCTTAAGGTTACTTAAGGCTCTAATACAAATGGTTTTAATGCAAATAAAAAAAGAGATTTTAAAATCTCTTTTTTATTTTTATTCTATATTAATTATTTTTTAAATTTATATTCTTTGCATCAGATTTTCTAATAGCTAAATCAAATCCTCTAAATCTAATCACTATAGGATCATTAAGAGGGGCTATTTTTTTTACTTCAACTTCAGTGCCATCTATTAATCCTAAAGCAAGAAGTCTCTTCATAAGTTTTTCATTTCCAGCTATATTATCTATAATTCCCTTTTGCCCAAGTTTCAAGTTGTAAACAGTCATTATTAACACCTCCTAATGAAAATCATTATCAAGTTCTATATTTATAATATATACTAAAAAAGCTAATTTGTCAATATATAACAAAAAATAAACATACTAACTCAGTATGTTTATAAAAAATAGTATACAAGGAATGCTAATGGCATCTAGTAAAAAACCGCTTACTAAGGGAACAACCAAAAACGCTTTTGGAGAATCTCCATATTTTTGTGTTAAAGAGCTCATATTGGCTAAAGCATTTGGAGTAGCACCTATTCCATGTCCAATCAAACCACTTATTATGATGGCAGAATCAAAATCTTTTCCAAGTATTCTAAAACAAATAAATATTGAAAATAAAATTATAAAGGTTGCTTGGAAAGCTACTATTAGGAGAATTGGAGGCAATAGTGTTGATAATTCAAATAAATCTATATTCATGAGAGATAATGTTAGAAAAATTCCTAATGAAAGTTCTTTTAGAAATTCTATAAGTTTAAAGTTTAACTCTAGTATATTTATTTTGTCATTTAAGTTTCTAAAAATAACTGCTGAAAACATACAAGTTACAACAGAAGGTAAAAGAATGTTAAATGTCATATAAAATATTCTACTTATAATTTCTCCTGTATTTATACAAATAAATATAAGTAGAACTTGCTCTAAAAATATAGTAGGAGTTATAGTTTGAGAAAATCCGTTTTTGCTCACTCTGTTTTTGCTTGCTCTATTTTTATTTCTAAAAAATTTATTTTTTAACCTCATTGAATCTTTTTTATATCTAAAACTTGATGAATCTAATTTTGTTGAAGGTTGCAATTTATATTTTTCTATCAAAAACTTAGCAACAGGACATCCTAATATCCCACCTATAATAAGACCTATTGTTGCAGCAGATAAACCAACACCAACTGCACCATTTACACCAAGACTTTCTATTGTAAGTCCAAATGCAGCTGAATAACCATGACCACCTTCCATAGAGACATTACCACACATAAGTCCTAAAAGTGGTTCAAGCTTTATAATTTTTGATATTGATATAGCTATAATGTTTTGACAAAAAGCTAGTATTCCGCATAAAATCCAATATCTAAATAATACACGACCACCTTTTTTTATAAGGTTTATACTTATTTCAAGTCCAATAGTTGTAAAAAAGAAAGTTATGAAATTTGGCATTAAATTTCCACTTACAGATATATCTGCTATATGAAAATACTTAAGAAATAAATTTAAAAAACAAAACAATAAACCTCCTATTACTGGTGCAGGTATACAGAAGTTATTTAAAAATTTAATCTTATTTTTTAATAGATTACCAATTAAAAAGAATAGCATAGATAAGGTTAAAGTTTGTACAGTATTAAAAGTTAAAGTAATCAAAATAAATCCTCCTTTGTAGTTTAAAAATTTAAAATCGTCTTTGTATAATTTAAATTATTATGTAATGGAATTTTTACTATCAAATATATATTAATAAATGTATATTAAAAAAAATCAATGGATATAATTAGATAATTATAAATTAAATGAGAATATTTTAATAATATACAGCTTTTAACATGAAAAATTTTAGTATATTGTTATAATAGAAATAAGACTTAAAAATTTATAAATAAGATATATTAGTTATAAGTGTAAAAGGAGGACAAAATGTTTAAAAATTTGCCTAAGGTAGAATTGCATTGCCATTTAGATGGAAGTGTTAGAGTGGAAACTATATTTGATATAGCACTTAAAGAGAGAATAGACTTGCCTTCAGATAATATTAATGAAATAAAAAAATTATCAAAGGTTCCACATGATTGTACTTCGCTTGATGAATATTTAAAAAGATTTGATTTACCTCTAAAAGTTATGCAATCTAAAGAGAGTTTAAAAAGAATTAGCTTTGAGCTTTTGGAGGATGCAAGTAAAGAAAATATTAAATATATAGAAATTAGATTTGCTCCATTACTTCATATTCAAAAAGGGTTGAGTGTTAAGAGTATAATTGAAAGTGTAGTTGAAGGAATTAGAGATGCTGAAAGTCTTTATGATATAAAAGGAAATTTAATATTAGGTTGCATGAGAACCATGACATCAAAAGAAGCGTTATTGGTAATTGAAGCAGGTAAATCCTTTATAAATAGGGGTGTTGTAGCAGTAGATTTATGTGGGCCAGAGAAAGACGGGTTTTGCAGCGAATATGAAGAAGCTTTTAAACTAGCAAGAGATTATGGATATAAAATTACAATACATGCAGGAGAAGCAGCAAGTGGAAAAAATGTATTAGATGCTATAAATATTTTAAAGGCAGATAGAATTGGTCATGGTATAAAAATTAATGAAGAAAAAGAAGCATATGATTTAGTTAAAAATAAAAAAGTATTACTGGAAATATGCCCAACCAGTAATGTACAAACTAAGACAGTAGATTCTTATAAAACACATCCATTTTACGATTTTTATAAAGATAATTTACATGTAAGTATAAATACTGATAATAGAACTGTATCAGATATAAGTTTAAATTCAGAGCTAAATTTAATCTTTGATATATTTAATCTAAGCTTAGAAGACTATAAAAAAATTTATAAAAACACAGTAGAAGCAAGCTTTGCAGATAAAGAAACTAAAAAATATTTACACAGTCTAATTTAGTAGGTTAAATGAATTAGACTTTTAAATAAATTAAGTAAGTTAATTAAATATGTATTTTAGAGTAGGAGATAAATTTGAAAAATTATAAAGAGATTTCTTATAATGAATTAGCAAAAAAAGAATTAGAACAGTGGAAGAAAGATATATTAAAAAAACCGTCTATATTTGACAAAGCATCAAAAGGTATACAAAATAAATTCAATGGAGTATTGCCAGATAAATACCATGAAATAATGACTTCTTCAATAAAAGGAATGACAAAAACTGTATTGTTTGGATATAAATATGCTACAAAACCACCAATTAGAAATATATCTTTAGAAGAAAGGGAAAAGCTAGTTGATGAAAAGGCTAAAAATTATAAAACTACAGCAATGATTGAAGGAGCAGGTACAGGAGCTGGAGGGATTTTTTTAGGGCTCTCCGATTTTCCTCTACTTTTAGGTATTAAGATAAAATTTTTATATGATATTGCTTCAATATATGGATATGATGTCAAAGACTATAGAGAAAGAATTTATATACTAAGTATATTGCAGTTGGCTTTTTCTAGTCAATCTAATATAAATACAACATTTAAATTGATGAGTAATTGGGATGAGTATATAAAGAATTTACCAAATGATATCAATGATTTTGATTGGAGAACTTTTCAGCAAGAATACAGGGATTATTTGGATTTAGCTAAACTTTTGCAGCTAATGCCTGGAATAGGAGCATTTGTAGGGTTTTATGTAAATGGAAAATTAATTGATAAATTACATGAAACAGCAGTATTTGCTTATAGATTGAGGATTAGAGAGCTTAATTAATAAATGTTAAAATTTTAAAAGTGACTATAAAATATATCTATATATATATTAATTTGCATTGATAAAAACAATGATGAGTGAAAGGTAAAGCATGATAAAATCTAATGTAGAGGTTTGTATTTTAATGGAAATATTTAAGTTTTACTGTTTAAAATACAAAATGAATTATAAAGAGAAGTAATTGGGAGGAATATTTTCATGGCAAATTTACCAAAACAATTTGATAGTTTTAATGAAGCTAGACAAAAAGGATTTATAAATGCAAAGGAACTTAAAGAAAGTGGGAAAAAAATGGTTGGAGTGTTTTGTACATTTACTCCAGTTGAGATTCCAATGGCAGCAGGAGCAACAGTAGTAGGTGTTTGTGGAGTTAGTGAAGAACCTATTCCAGATGCAGAAAAAGTGTTACCGAGAAATCTTTGTCCTTTAATAAAATCAAGCTATGGGCATGCAATAACAGATACATGTCCATATTTCTATTTTTCTGATTTACTAATAGGAGAAACTACTTGTGATGGCAAGAAAAAAATGTATGAAGAGCTTGCAAAGGTTAAGCCAACATATGTAATGCATTTACCAAATACTGCAAAAGGTGAGTTTGCATATAAGCTTTGGAAAGATGAAATGGTAAAATTAAAAGATGAAGTTGAAAAATCTTTAGGAGTGACTATAACAGAAGATGATATAAGAGTTGCAATAAAAGATAAGAATGAAGAAAGAGAACTTCTAAAGGAGTTTTATGCACTTGGTAAATTACAACCATCTGCCCTTACAGGTCTTGAACTTCATAATGTATTATATCAAGCAGGTTTTAAATTTGACCGTATTGAACTTAAGCAATCTTTAAGAAAAGTGATAGATGATATGAAAGAAAGATATGAAAAAGGAGAATGTCCAGTTACAAAAGATAAACCAAGAATTCTTATAACAGGTTCTCCAATTGGTGGAATAAGTGAAAAAATAGTTAAAACTTTAGAAGATGCTGGAGCATCAGTTGTTGCATATGAACTTTGTGGAGCCATAAGATCCAATGATTTACTAGTTGATGAAGAAACAGAAGATGTGTATGATGCTTTAACACAAAAATACATAAATATAGGTTGTTCTTGTATGATGAACAATGACCATAGAATTGAACTATTAGATAGAATAATAGATGAATATAATGTAGATGGTGTAATAGATGTAGTTTTACAAGCCTGTCATACATTTAATATAGAAAGTTACAGAGTAAGAGAATTTGTCACAAAAGAAAAAAATAAACCATTTATGTCTCTTGAAACCGATTATTCAAAATCAGATACTGAACAATTAAGAACTAGATTTGAGGCGTTTGTAGAGATGTTATAGGAGTAAATAATAGGAGGGGTTATGTTTAGTATAGGAGTGGACTCAGGGTCAGTAGCAACAAAAGGTGTGTTATTTGATGGTAAAAAAATTGTCAAAAAAATAATTATACCAACTGGATGGAGCCCTAAAAGTACGTCTAAACAAGTTTATGAATTGTTAAGCAATGGAATTGATAAAAAAGATATAAAAAAAGTAGTAGGTACAGGTTATGGCAGAGGGGTAATGGACTTTGCCGATAAGAAAGTAACAGAAATAACGTGTCACACTAGGGGAGTTTACTTCTTAAATGAGAATGTAAGGACTATTTTAGATGTAGGTGGTCAAGATAGTAAAGTTATAAATTTAGATAGAGATGGAAATGTATTTAATTTTATAATGAATGATAAGTGTGCTGCTGGTACTGGTAGGTTTTTAGAAATTACTTCTAATCTGTTGGGAAGTGATATAGAAAGTATTGATACACTAGCTCAAGGAAATGAACCAGTTAATATATCTAGCATGTGTACAGTTTTTGCAGAGTCAGAAATAGTAAGCCTCTTAGCTCAAAATATTTCTACTGGAGATGTAGCAGCAGGAATACTTAAATCTATTGCAAATAAGTCAACATCAATGCTAGCAAGAGGAGAAATAGTAGATGAAGTTGCATTTACTGGAGGTCTTGCAAAGAGTAAAGTATTAATAAAAATGATAGAAGAAATATTAGATAAAAAAATATTTATTGCAGAAGATACTCAGATAATAGGAGCTCTAGGTGCAGCAGTAATTGGTTTTAAATAAAAATATCTTAAAAAATAAAATAAAAAGCTGAATTTATCCAAGATAATTTCGGCTTTTTATTTTATTATATTTATTTTTAAAGGAAAACTTTGGTATAATTGATTTAATGATTATATATTTAGAAATAATTAATATTTAGTCATATATAGTATTAAATCTTTAAAAATTAGCTCGAAGTTAGGGGGAGAAAGTATGAAAAAGTTTGCTTCAAGAAAAGCATCAAGGTTTATTGTATTATTTTTAATATCCATTTTAGTAATGTCAACGATTCCTGTATCAGCTGAAAATGGAAGTACATTGAATCAGATAAAAAAAGCTGAATACAGTGAAACCTATAAACAATATCTAGAAGATGCTAAAAATGGACGTACAGAAAAATATAATGGGATTATACCAAATCCATATCAATTGGAAGGGACTAAAGTTCAAAGTAAAGGAAGAACAGCTCCAGCATCTTATGACCCAAGAAAGTTAGGATTAATGACATCAATAAAAAATCAAGAAAATCTTGGAATATGCTGGGACTTTGCAGCTATGGCAACTTTAGAAAGTTTCCTAAAATTAAAGAATTATGGAGACTATGATTTATCAGAAGAACATTTAAGATGGTGGGCTTCAGAAGGTGAATATGGATGGACTGTAAATGATATGGATGGCGCTTTAAATTATGAAGCTATGGGATACTTGACATCTTGGTCAGGTCCTAAATTGGAAAAAGATATTCCGTATAATGGTAAAGTATCTAAAGCACAAGGAGCAACAAAACCAGCTAATATGAATACAGCACCAACTGTCTTTAATGTAACAGATGCTGTATGTGTAAGTAATGATATGAACTCTACAAAAAATGCTATATTGCAGTATGGAGCAGTAACATCAGGTTATTATGAAGATATTAGGTATCAAAGTGAAGATAGCAATTCATATTATTGCCCAACAAAAAGTTTTAGTACTAACCATGCTATTTCAGTTGTAGGTTGGGATGATAATTACTCTAAAGATAACTTTAATTCAAGTAATAGACCATCAAAAAATGGTGCATGGCTAATAAAAAATAGTTGGGGAGATTATAATTCTGAACGTGGATATTTTTGGATATCTTATGAAGATAAGACACTTATGTCTGATATAGATAATTTCTCAATCAGAGGAGGTCAAAAACCAAACGATGATGAAAAAATGTATCAACATGACTATGCAAGTATTGTTCCTTTAATTTCAAATAAGATAACAGCTGCAAATGTATTTGACTTTAATAGGGGAGATGAGACTCTAAAATCTGTAATGTTTTTAACTGAGAGTATAGGCGCTAAGTATGAAATATATTATGCTCCAGTAGTAAACAGTATACCTCAGGAAAATAACATGAAAAAATTAAAAGAGGGTACTACACAATATTCAGGATACATAACAGTTCCAATAGATTCTTTTGATATACCAGAAGGAAAAGGTGCTATAGTAGTTAGCATAGAAGATAAAAATGGAGAATCAACTATAGGTTCAGAATCAAATGTGCCAGGTTATGATACATTTAAAGCAAAAGCAAATTTAGGAGAAAGTTATATTATAGATAGTAGTGGAAAATTCTATGATATAAACAGAGATAGCAAATTTTATCCATGTAACTTTACTATAAAAGCTGTTACAGAAAAATCTTCTGGGGAAAGTATTCCAAATGAATCTTTAATTGGTAGTGATAGATATGAAACTGCAATTAAAGTTAGCAAAAATGGATTTAGTTCTTCAGAAAATGTAGTTTTAGTAAATGGAGGTTCAATAGTAGATGCATTGGCAGCAACTCCTTTTACATCTGCTATCAATTCACCAATACTATTAACACAAAAAGAAGCTTTGAATTCAAAAACTAAAGCTGAAATACAGAGATTAGGTGCAAAAAAAGTATATTTAATAGGTGGAGAAAATTCCATAAGTAAAGAAACTGAACAACAATTAAAAAACTTAAATATATCAACTGAAAGAATATCAGGAAGTGACAGATATAAGACAAGCTTGCTATTAGCTCAAAAGTTGAATAGTATAAAAAATGTTTCTCAAATAGCTGTTGTAAATGGTGTAAAAGGTTTGGCTGATGCGATTAGTGTAGGTGCAGCCGCAGCAGAAAATAATATTCCAATTATACTTGCAAATGAAAAAAGCGAATTGCAAGGAGCTGATGAATTTTTAAACTCACTAAATATAGAGAAGTCTTATATTATTGGTGGTACAGTATCTTTATCAACTAACTTGGAAAGTAAACTTAAAAACCCAACTAGATTATCTGGTAGTAGTAGAGACGAAACAAATTCAAAGATAATAGATAATTTTTATAAAAAAGATACTTTAAAAAATGCATATGTAGTTAAAAATGGAATCAAGAGTCAAAATGATTTAATAGATGGTCTAGCAGTTGGACCTCTAGGAGCAAAAAATGGGTCACCAGTAATTTTGGTTGGTGATAAATTAGCTGATAGTCAAAAAAATGTTCTTAAAAATAAAACTCTAGAAAAAGCAACTCAAGTTGGTGGAGGTGCAAATCAAAACGCCTTTAAAGAGTTAGTAAAATTAAAAAGTGTTAAATAAAATACTAGTAGATTAATATATTTCTAGTAGCTAGTGTCAAATCAAAGCTGTAAATAGTTATTTTGAATTATTGATGACTGAAATAATCAATAATTATAAGATTCTATTTACAGCTTTAAATATATGTATTAACATCTTCAAAAATAGAAAAGGGTTATTTTTATATACAACGTCTTACATCCTATACAAAAATAACCTGTATTTAATTAACTTTTTTATATAGTTCTAATAGCTATTATAGAGCTAAGTGGTAAATATAGTGTGTAAGTTTCGTTTAAAGATGGATTAGATTCGTCTATATATCTTGAACAAAGTGTAATTGATAAGCTGTCTGCTTCTATAATTTCCCCATATAGAGGGCAACTGCTAAAATAAGAATTTACTTCAACATATTTATTTAAGTTTTCTTGAACAAAATCATAAAAACGATTTTTTGTAGTAGTAGTCATAAAATCAACTCCTTCATTTTTTATTAAAAATGGAACATTTAAAAAGATAAATATGATTACTGCTATTAGAAACTAAGTTAAAAAATAAGCAAATAGATATGAAAATAGAATAATATATTATTTATATTTTAATTATAACATTATAGCATAAAAAAAGCTATATAAAATTCAGAATTTTCGAAGATTTTTAATAGAATTAATAAAATTATTGACATTAAAGAGTAAATGAATTATATTGACTATAAAGATTAGTTTAGTCAAATGGAGGGTGGAAGAATGCCTAAATCATATTCTGATAAAGAAAGAGAGTACATAGTTAAAAGACTTAAAGAAGAGGCTAGTTTGTGTATTGAGCAATACGGTATTAGAAAAACTACTGTTGATGAACTTGTAAGGCGAGTAAATATTCCAAAGGGAACTTTTTATTTGTTTTTTCAATCTAAAGAATTACTTTTTTTTGAAGTATTGAGAGATATACATGATTCAATACAAAACCAAATGTTATATGAATTAAAAAAACTTGATGAAAGTGTTACATATGAGCAATTGACAGAGATATTTATGAAATTTTATAAGTTAGTTGATGATACTTCAATTTTAAATCTGTTAATTAATGGAGAATTTGAAATACTAATGCGAAAACTACCAGATTACATAATTGAAGAACATTTTAAACATGATGATTTTGAAATTAGTAAGATGATATCTTATATTCCAAATGCAAAAAATAAAAGTGTAGAAAACTTTAGTGGTGCGTTTAGAGCAGTATTTCTTACTATGTTATACAAGCATGAAGTTGGTGAGAATTGTTTTGATGATGCTTTAAGATTGATGATAAGAGGTCTAGTTATACAACTTATGGAATAAGTTTTTAAACTTGTTTGCTAATATTTTTACTAAAAAGTATTAACAAACAAAAAAATTGATTTTTATTGACTATATAATTGAAATGGTCAAATATATATAAAGGTGGGATAAAAATGATTAAAGTTGATAATTTATCATTTAGTTATACAGAGAAAAAATTTTTACAAAATATTAATTTTGAAGTGGGAAAAGGAGAAATACTAGGATTTTTAGGACCATCTGGAGCAGGTAAATCAACATTACAAAAAATTCTAATTGGTATGATAACCAATTATGAAGGAAGTGTGCTCGTAAGTGGAATAGAAAGCAAAAAACATTCAAATAAATTTTATGAGAATATAGGAGTTGATTTTGAATTTCCTAGTTTATATGAAAAATTAACTGCAATAGAAAATTTAAAATACTTTGGTTCTTTATATTCTAAAAAATTACTACCAATTGGTGAACTACTAAAATCAGTAGGATTAGAAAATGAAGCAAGTAAAAAAATATCAGAGTATTCAAAAGGAATGAAATCAAGATTAAATTTTATAAAAGCTTTATTACATAATCCAGATATATTGTTTTTAGATGAACCAACAAGTGGTCTTGACCCATCAAATAGTAAGATTATGAAAAATATGATTTTATCAGAAAAATCTAAAGGTAAAACTATTATTTTAACAACTCATAATATGCTGGATGCAACAGAGCTTTGTGATAGGGTAGCATTCATTGTAAATGGGAAAATATCTGCATTAGATACACCACATAATCTTATTATGTCAAAAGGTGCTGTTAAAATTAGATATACATATTTTGATAATGGAGAAAAAACTTCTGAATGTTTTTTAAATGATACCAGTAATGACAAAAAATTAAATATGCTTATTAAGGAAAATAAACTCTTATCAATACATAGTAGTGAACCAACATTAAATGATATTTTTATTGAGATAACAGGGAGGAATTTACAATGAGATTAAAAAATCTTATCTTGGGGGATATAAAGTTTCAATTTAAATATGGATTTTATTTTTTATATGTTGTCTTAAGTATTGTATATATTTGTTTACTTAATGCCTTTCCACCATTATTGAAAGAAAAGGTAGCTATAATTATGATTTATTCTGACCCAGCGGCAATGGGATTATTTTTTATGGGAGCAATTGTACTTCTTGAGAAGAGTCAAAGAGTTTTAAATTCTCTAGCTGTATCTCCAATAAAAATATCAGAATATATTTTATCAAAGGTGATTTCATTGTCAATTATATCTAGTATTGTAGCTATGGTAATTGCAATTACAGCAAATTTAAATAATATTTTGATAATAATTATAGGAACTTTCTTTGCCTCTATAATATTTTCATTACTTGGGCTTATATTTGCAAGTAAAGCATCAAGTTTAAATCAATTTATTGTTTTAACTATTCCTGCTGAGATTGCCTGCTTTGTACCACCAATAATTAATGTATTGATGGATTCAAATGTATTCACTAATTTGTATCCTTTTAATATATGTATTTCTCTTATTAGTGGAGATAAAAATTCTTTAGTAACTAATATATTAATTTTAATATTGATGACTGTAATAGTTTATTTTATAACATATTATTTTGTTTGTAGTATTTGGAAAAAGGTAGGTGGCATAAAATTATGATAAAAATTATTAATGCTTTTAAACAAGAATTTGAGCAAATAAAAGGAGATGCTATGCTTTTTGTAGTGTGTATTTCTCCAATATTATGTGGAGTACTCATAAGATTTGGAATACCATTAATTCAAAATATATTAATTGATAATTCTTATTATCAATTAAGTTTAGAGCCATATTTTTTAGTATTTGACTTGCTTTTAGCTTTCATAACACCTTTTATGTTCTTTTTTGCTTCTACTATGGTTATGTTAGGAGAAATTGATGATAACATTTCAAAGTATTTGATAGTCACTCCTATTGGAAAAAGTGGTTATCTTACTTCAAGGCTTGGAATACCAGCTATCTTAGCATTTGTTATTACAGTAATTTTATTATTAAATTTTTCGCTAACTAAAATTCCTTTTTTATTAAATTTAGCAATTTCTTTAGTAGCTTTGATGCAAGGAATTATTATATCAATATTAATAACTTCTTTATCATCAAATAAATTAGAAGGTATGGCACTTACAAAGTTATCAGGTCTTTTTATGTTAGGTATTCCAGCACCATTTTTTATTTTAAATAAAATACAGTATATTTTATTTTTCTTACCATCATTTTGGTTAGCAAAGGCATTTAAGGACAGTAACTATATATATGTTTTTATCTCATTTATTGTGTCATTGATTTGGATTGTTTTATTACTTAAAAAATTCAATAAAAAAATATCTAGTTAAATAAATTATCAAAATAAATGTAAGGTTGACTTGACATAAAAAATGGAAAATGTTACAGTCTAGATGTAAGGTTAACATTACATGAATGGAGTATATATGAAAAATAAAATCAAGATATTAAGGGAAAATTTGGGGTTAACGCAAGAACAACTAGGAGAATTAGTAGGAACATCTAGGCAGGCTATAAATGCTATAGAGACTGGTAAAAATGAACCTTCAATATGGTTAGCATATGATATTTCAAGAGTTTTTAATGAACCAATTGAAAGTATATTTTTATTTGAAGAGAGCGAGAGAAAATCAAGAGCTCAGACAAGTAGGGGGGAATATTATGGCTCTAAGAGAGATTAGAACTTTTGACGATGAAATTTTAAGAAAAAAGAGTAAGAATGTAGAAAAAGTAGATAATAAGATAAGAGACCTGTTAAATGATATGGCAGAAACCATGTATAATACACCAAACGGTGGGGGTTTAGCTGGATGCCAAGTAGGAATATTAAAACGTTTAGTTGTTATAGATTTAGGAGAGGGACTTATTAAACTTGTCAATCCTGAAATTATTAAAAAAGAAGGAGAGCAAATTGTTGTTGAAGGTTGTTTAAGTTTTCCTGATGTATGGGGAAAATTAAAACGACCTAAAAAAGTTACAGTTCAAGCTTTAAATGAGAATGGTGAGAAAATAATAATTAAAGGGTCAGGCTTTATGGCAAAATGTCTTTGTCATGAGATAGACCATTTAGATGGTATAGTTTTCACAGATAAAATTATTGAACGTGTAAAACTATAAGGTAATTTAAGTACTAAATTTAGAGAATATTTTATAGTGAGGAGTTAAATTATGAGATTATGGCATAAAGATTTGATTGATGTATTACCTAAAAATCAATTAGTAAGTCAATGGAGAGAACTATTCGCTATAAAAGGTTCTATAGATAAGAAAGGTACTCCAAATCATCTATTAGTAAATAAAGTATTAAATTATAGTATAGATGAATTTAAATTTTATGCTAAAGTAATCCATGATGAAATGGTGAAAAGAACTTATAGACCAAATGAAGCTAAGTTTATAGAAATGCTAAAATGGAATAATAGCAATTTCTCAAGGGATATATCTGTAGTACATAATCTAAATTTAGAAAATTTATATAGAGGTTGGCATAATGAAATGTATTTAAAGCAGTGTTTATATAATTTGGAAGAAAAAGCAATGTGTGGAGGAATACCTATGAAGGAATGGGATATATTACTTTGTAAATACAGTGATGACTATGAATTATGGTATAGTAATAACTTACTTTAATTACTATAATTTAATATTATGGTATTATTAGATGTAAAGAGGTGATTATTTGTATAATAAAGTAGAGTATATTCCAATAAATTGTGAAACTGCTTGCAATAAACTAAAAAGAAGTATGCCATATAAATGGGATTTAAACATTTATCGTGGATGTGAACATGCATGTAAATATTGTTATGCTATCTATTCACATAAGTATATTAATTCTAATAATTATTTTGAAGATATCTATGTAAAAACAAATATAGTAGAAAAGCTTGAGAAGCAATTGAGTAGTAGTAAGTGGAACAGAGAAGTAATTAATATAGGTGGAGTGACAGACAGCTATCAGCCTATAGAAGATGAGTATAAAATTATGCCAGAAATATTGAATCTATTAATCAAATATAAAACACCAGCTATTATTTCTACGAAATCGGATTTAATTTTAAGAGATTATGATTTGATTGATAAATTATCTAGAATTACATATATTAATATTGCATCTACAATTACAACTGTAGATGAAAAGACACAAAAGCTCATTGAACCAAATGGAGTAGATTCAATGAGAAGATTTAAAATGTTAGAAGAATTTAGAAAAACTAACGCTTCAGTTGGTCTTCATGTTATGCCAATTATACCATATATTACAGATGATTTTGAAAATATAAATTCATTATTTAGATACGCAAAAGAAAGTAATGTACACTATGTGTTACCTGGAACTTTGTATTTAAGAGGTGTGACTAGAGGTGTTTTTTTTGAATTTATTAAAAAAGAGTTTCCAGATTTATTTGATAAATTATCAATATTGTATAGTACAGGTTCAGCCAATAAAGAGTATAAAAACCAACTTTATAAAATGGTCGATCAACTTAGAAATAAATATTCTTTATCAGGTAGCTATGCTAAAGTAATGAAAGAAAAATTAAAACATTCAGGTGATGTTCAGTTGTCTTTTTTTGATTAATTTTATATATAATTAAATATAAAAAATACTTTTAAATTTACTATTATAAATTATTTGAACTGAAATTTATTGACAAATAAAGAGAATAAATATATAATACATCTATAAAATAAAAATATGAAAGGATGATGTTGTTCGGGGTACTTGATATCATAAAATCGTTGATATAAGTATTGCTGGAAAAGAGTAAATAAAATCAAATTTAATAAGCAAACAAAATAAAGCTATAGGTTTTATTGTTGTGCTTAAAAATATTTGGTTCTATTTTACTCTTATTTAAACTCATCTTTTTGAAGTTAAACCACAGAGTAAAATCTGTGGTTTTTTTATTTTATAAATAAATTTTAAGGAGTGGTATGTTTTGTTAAACAAATTATGTATGTATTTAGAAAGACCAGAAGTTTATAAGGAAAGTAAAGTTAATTTTTGGGATGATGAGTATATCTCAAAACAGTTATTAAAAGCACACTTAGATGTTGATTTTGAAGGAGCAAGTAGAAGTCTAGACTTTATTAATGATTCTGTAGATTGGATAGTTAAAGTTGCATCTCCAGATAAGTATCCAAACTTAATTGATTTAGGATGTGGTCCAGGACTATATGCAGAAAGATTTGCACAGAAAGGTTATAAAGTAACTGGAATTGATTTTTCAAAACGTTCTATTAATTATGCACAAAGTAGAAATGAAGAGAAAAATCTAAATATAACATATTTATTTCAAAGTTATTTAAATATGAATTATAATGAAGAATTTGATATAGCTACTTTAATTTATTGTGATTATGGAGCTTTATCAACTAAAAACAGAAGTATATTAATGGAGAATATTTACAAGAGTTTAAAACCTGGAGGAAAGTTAATATTAGATGTATTTACAGTAAATAAATACAATGACTTTAAAGAAGTTAGAACATGGGAAATAAATGAAAATGGAGGTTTTTGGAGTAATAAAAGATATGTGTGCCTACAAGATAATTGCAAGTACAGTGATTACAATACATTAGAACAAACTCTTGTTATAACAGAAGAAAATGAAAATGTATTTTATATTTGGAATAAATACTTTTCAAAAGAGAGTTTTTTTGCAGAAGTTAAAGGTATTGGTTTTAAATCTATTGAAGTTTTTAATAACGTCAAAGGTGAAACATATTCTGATGATAGTATGACTATGTGTATAGTTTTACAAAAATAATAGATATACTTGAATAAATAAAAATCTAAAAGCTATAATAATATCACATTAGGAAAGTATATATATTGAAAAATAGGCATTTTTATGTTATTTTTAATACACTATAAATTTGGTTATATAAAAATGAAAGCAGAATTTTTTATTACTTTTTATATAAAATTTATTTGAATGTGTTTTTAAACAGAATATGATATTAAAATTAATATATAGTTTAGAAGGATGTGGTGTTAGTGTTAGAAATTCAAGGAAAATACAATAAAGCAAAAATATTTACAGATAATGTAGATAGTACAACAATAAGTCAAATAATAGAATTATGTAATCAGGAATTTACAACAAAATCTAAGATAAGAATAATGCCAGATTGTCATGCAGGTTCTGGATGTGTAATAGGTACTGTAATGACAATACAAGATAAAATCGTTCCAAATCTTGTTGGAGTAGATATAGGATGTGGAGTTATATGTGTAAATCTAGGTAAAGTTGATTTGGATTTAAAACAGATAGATGATTTTATAAGAAAAAAAATACCTCATGGATTTAATATAAATAAATACAGTAAAGCAAACTATAAAAAAGAGATAGAATCATTATATTGTATAAAAGGCATAGGAAAGGCTACTGAAGAATATAATCGAGCTATTGGAAGCCTTGGAGGAGGCAATCATTTTATTGAGTTAAATGAAGATGGTGAAAAAAATAAGTATTTAATAATACACTCTGGTAGTAGAAATCTTGGAAATAGGGTAGCAAAATACTACCAAAAAAAAGCTTATGATTACTATGCTAGAATTAGCAATAATTTTGAGGAAGAGAGTAAAAGACTTGTTGAACAGTACAAAAAGGAAAATAGAGAAGAAGAAATTCAAGATGCATTAATAACGCTTAAAAAAGAACATAACTTTACCCCTAAAATACCAAAAGATTTATGTTATTTAGAAGGAAAATTAATGGAAGATTATCTTCATGATATGGATATTATACAAAAATATGCTGAATTAAACAGAAATACAATGGCTAAAAGAATAATTGAAGAATGTATAGGTCTTAAATTCAATGATTTAGACCATTTTCAAACTATACATAATTATATAGAAATTGAAAACAGAATACTAAGAAAAGGAGCCATAGCATCATATGAAGGAAGAAAGTTATTGATTCCCATAAATATGAGAGATGGTGTTATCTTGGGAGTAGGAAAAGGAAATTTAGATTGGATTAATTCTGCACCTCATGGAGCAGGACGTATACTTTCAAGAGGAGAAGCCAAAAGGAGTATAAATATGAAAGATTATGAAGAATCTATGAAAAATATATTTACAACTAGTGTGAATCTTAAAACCATTGATGAAGCACCTCAAGCATATAAGCCAATTGATGAGATTGTAGAAAACATAAGAGAAACAGTTGACATAATTAATATATTGAAACCAATTTATAATTTTAAGTCAAACTAATAATTTTGAAAGTTAATACAATATTGTAATCATAAACCATATAAAATATGGTTTATATATAAGGAGTACAAAAAATAGTACTCCTTTTTTCCTATATAAAGGTTTAGAAATAAGGTTTTATTTAACTATACAAATAACTCTTTAGATATTTTTCAAATGGAAACTTGACAATTGAGAAGCAAAGATATAATATGTATAGTAACTAAACAGTAATGAAACTAAACAGTTAGAGGTGAAAGTATGAGAGATTATTCTAAACTAATTACGCTGATGGAACGTGTTATTCACAAATACAATCAGTGGGAGGAGAAAAAACGAACTTATGGAACAGAGCTTTTATTATCAAAATCAGAAATTCATACAATAGCAGCTGTTGGTGATAATCCTGGGATAAATATTACATCTCTTGCAGATACTCTAGGTATTACAAAAGGTGCGGCTTCTCAGATGATTTATAAACTAGTAGATAAAGGAACTGTGATAAAAAGAGTATCTCCTGATTCTGATACAGAAGTAGTTTTGAGCCTTACAGATGATGGAATGAAAAATTATAAAGCTCATCAAGAGTATCATAAGCAAACTAATGATGAATCACTTAAACTGTTAGATGAGATGCCAGAGCTTTTTTATGAGTATATGTTGAGTTATTTTTCTACTTTTGAAGAAAGTATTGATAAAAAATTAGAAGAAAAGTAATGGCTATGTGTGAAAAAATTGCTATCGTAGAGGGTAGCAATTATTTTTGAAAATATGTTTAGTAACTATACTGTATTGAAACAAAACATTTGAAAGGATGATTGATATGGATGGAAGTCAAAAAAGAATCTATCTTTTAGAAAAAGAAGATGTAAGGAAATCACTGTTAAAATTAGGAATGCCTACTATGATAGGGATGATAGTATCAGCATTATATAATATCGTTGATGCTTTCTTTGTAGGTCGTTTGGGTACACTGCAAACTGCCGCAGTATCTTTAGTATATCCATTAACTATGGTTGGTACTGGAATAGGTCTGCTTTTTGGAAGTGGTGCAGGTTCTTATATTTCAAGGCTTCTTGGTAAAAAAGAATATGAGGAAGTAAAGGTTTGTAGTAGTATAGCTTTCTTTTCAGGTATATTTTTAATCACTGTTTTGGTTACAATTATGCTATTATTTTTTAATCCTCTTATGAATACTTTAGGGGCAACAGATAGCACACTTTATTATGTAAGAGAATATGGTTTGATATATATTTTGGGGCTTATATTCAATGTTTTCAATATAATAATGAATAATATGATAGTTGCAGAAGGGAGTTCTTCATTTAGTATGACTGCTATGTTGTTTGGTTGCTTGACAAACTTCATATTAGACCCAGTTTTAATCTTTGGATGTCATATGGGAGTTTCTGGTGCTGCTATCGCAACACTAATTTCACAACTTGTCTCTACTTCATTTTATGGGTTTTATATTTTAAAAGGGTATACATTTTTGAAAATTTCTTTTAGTTATTTTAAAATAAAACGTACTATTTACACAGAGATTTTCAAAATAGGTTTACCAGTTTGCTTCTTCCAATTTTTGACTGGTGGTGCTGTAAGTTTAACTAATATTGTTGCTAAACCATTTGGAGAAGCTGCTATTGCTGCTATGGGAATTGTTAATCGCCTTATGTCTTTGGAATCAAATGCTTTGTATGGTTTTTTAAAAGGTTATTCTCCTCTGGTTGGATATAACTATGGTGCAGGAAAAATAGATAGAGTTGAAAGAGCTACTAAGACAGCAATATATTGGAGTACTGTTATAAATGTATTGTTTGGAATCTTGTGCATTTTATTTTCAAAGCAATTTATTTATGTATTTAATCAAGAATCAGTTAAAGTACTGGAAATTGGAAGGACTGCTTTAATTGTTGATGCTATTTCATTTATGACATTAGGGATTCAAATTGTCATAGGGAATTATTTCTTAGCAATTGGAAAGGCAAAACAAGGTGGTATATTAAGTATATGTCGCCAAGGTTTACTGTTCATTCCATTTCTGTTGATTTTCACAAACTTATGGGGTATGACAGGTCTTATTGCAACTCAATTGGTAGCAGATGTATGTGCAACAATTATTACTGCTGTAATGTGGTTTAAAGAAAAGTCACTGCAATTAGTATAGAAGAGATTTTATTATAAAAGAAAATAGTATTAATTAAATTATCACTACAACAACTTGATTTACTGGGATGTACACCAGTTGCTATATATTCTTCAAGAGATTTAATACTGTTACTAAATAGTGAGCAGGAAGTTATAAACTATATTCCAAATTACCCAGAACTACGTAAATTGACAGGTTGGTTAGGTGTGATAGTTACAGCACTAGGAATTGATACAGATTTTGTATCTAGATATTTTTGTCCAGAATTAGACTCAGAAGACCCTGTTACAGGTTCATCACATTGTAGCCTGATACCATATTGGGCTGAAAAGTTGGGAAAAGATAAAATGATAGCATCACAACTTTCTCATCAAGGTGGCATTATTCAGTGTGAATTATTAAGTAATAATGTTGTAAAAATTTCTGGAGAAGCAGCTTTGTTTATGCATGGGCAGATAATGGATAATATTTAGAGAAAAATAGTTAAAATTGTTAATAGCAATAATAAAGAAGAGAAATTTATGTCGATATTGACAAATTGAAATGAAAAAGTTAGTATTTAAGTGATAAAGATAAAAACACAGTCTGGTTGGTAGTCCAGACGCAGCAATTGCTGTCAGTAACCTGCCTCCTTGGTTGTCCATTCTTTAGAAATAAAGTAAATAAATAGGAGGAACTAGCAATGGACAAAATTAGTGGAAAATTAACAGTCTTATTTGAAGAGCCATTTTGGATAGGTATATTCGAAAGAGAAGATAGTAAAAAATATGAGGTGTGTAGGGTAGTTTTTGGAGCAGAGCCTAAAGATGTAGAAGTATATGAGTTTATACTTGAAAAATTCTTTTCATTAAATTTTGGAAGTATCAAATTAGAGAAAAATGTACCTAAAGATAACATTGGATACAAAAGGATGCAAAGAAAAGTAAAAAAAGAACAGGCTAAAGAAACTATAGGAACTAAAGCACAAAATGCTCTCAAGCTTCAACATGAAGAAAGAAAACAAGATAAAAAAATCCTATCTAAATCTAGAAAAGAAGAAGAAAAAGAAAGACTTTTTAATTTGAAACAAGAAAAAAGAAAAGCTAAACATAAAGGCCATTAATTTAATTGGTTAGATTTTTATGAATTGCTAGATAAAAGGTGTATAAAATTAAAAATTTTATACACCTTTAAATTATTAATAAAAATAGAATTATTATATTTGAAAATCACTTTAAAGCATATAAAAATATAATAATAACAGTTGTAGTAATATTATAAATGGTATCCCAAGTGTAAATTTAATATGCTTAGTTTTATGTCTAAAAGAATACATTCCAATTATAGAACCCAGGCTACCTCCAATTATTGCTATGGTAATAAGGGTAGCTTCTTTTATTCTCCATTTATTTTTTATTGCTTTTTTCTTATCAATATACATTGAAGAGAAACCAATAATATTAATAATTATAAAATATATAGAAATCAAATTTTTCACAATGTTACCTCCATAAGACGTATAATAAAAATATATTATACATTATAAAGCAAGAATATTTTTTTTAAAAGCCTAATCTATAATTACTATATATAAAATATTTCATAAGAACTAATATTATATTAATTGGAAAATTTAAAAAAATTAAACAATTGCTAAAATAGGGGGTATATTTATAAGACATAAAGTGATAAAATTTACTTAGAAAATAATGTAAAATAACAGGAGGACAAGGCAAAATGAAATTCATAGTAGAAAAAGAAGTATTTGATAAATTAGAAAATGTATGTTTTGGGGTAGTAGTAGCAAAAGGAATAGACAATACTAAAGAAATTGAAAGAATAAATAATCTTTTAGATATAAGTATAGACAGAGTAGAAGAGTACTTTAAAGATAAAAAGGTAAAAGAAGCAGAAGAAATTATACCATATAGAGAAGCATTTAGAAGTCTAGGGATGAATCCAAATAAATTTATGAGTTCGATAGAAGCAATGACAACAAGAGTTGCTAAAAATAAAAAACTTCCACATATAAATCCTATTGTAGACTTAGGAAACTCTATTTCTTTAAAATATCTACTTCCAATGGGAGCGCATGATATGGATTTTAGAGATGATGATGTATTTGTTAGATTTTCAAAAAAAGAGGATAAATTTATTCCATTTGGAGAAACTGAAGTTGAGTTGATGGAAGAAGGAGAATTAATTTATTCTGTTGGAGATATGGTGAAAACTAGAAGATGGATATGGAGACAAGGTGAAGAAGGAAAAATTACAAGTAGTTCAAAAAATATATTTTTCCCTATAGATGGTTTTACCGATGCAAATTTAGATCAAGTAATGAGTGCAAGGGAAGAATTAGCAAAATTATTAAAAGAAATATTTGATTGTGAAATTAAAGTAGGGTTCATAGATAAGGATAACTTAGAGATGGAAATATAATAAACTGTATCCAATACTTATTTTAAAGTATTATGTCTATAATTACTTAAAGGTATTTGAATAAAGAGAGGTCGTAGTAAATTTGAAAAAAACTATAATAAAGAATATAAATCCATTGGTTGAAAGTAAGTTTATGGGACTTTTTGAAATTGAGTATAAAAACAAGCTGGATGAAGATAAGGTATGGATGGTAGCATCAAGAAAAAGCAGTGAACAATTAAAAAGTATTTATCTTGAAAATAAGGAAGATAGTGCAGACGCAGTTGCAATAGTAGGTCTTCATAAAAGTAGCAAAAAATTAATTTTAATAAAACAATTTAGAGTACCTATTAATGGATATATATACGAATTGCCAGCAGGTCTTATTGATAAAGGTGAATCTATAGATGTTTCTGTTGAAAGAGAACTTAGAGAGGAAACTGGGCTTACTCTTTTAGAAATTCAAAAAAATAAGAGTAATGAGAAAGTCTATCTATCTCCTGGTATGAGTGATGAATCGATTGCATTTGTTTACTGTATATGTGATGGTAATATAACTGATGAATTTTTAGAACCAGATGAAGACATTGAAGCGATTTTAGTTTCACAAGATGAAGCAAAAGAAATTTTACAGAGTAATCATAAGATAGATACAAAAGCATTTTTAATTTTACAAATGTTTGTAAGTTTAGGAACTAAATTATTTGAATAATTATATAGAAAAGAGATTGTATTATATATAAAAAGCTATGGCTATTGATATTTCAATAGTTATAGCTTTTTTTAATTATGTAATGATATTAATTATTTAAATCTTTTAGGTTTTGTACGATTTCTACCTGTTTGGACATAAATGAAAATATATATATCATTTTTAAATGCTTTTAAAGATATTTTCCGCTATGTTATAATTATTATAATTAAATTTATTATTAATCATTATATAGTTAGAGATAATAAAATACTAGAATTAATATAGATTATAATATATTTACAATGTATTAGTTATTAAATAAAATCTATACTATAAAAGAGGTGAAATAAATGAGAAATTATAATAATATAAAGGGTTGTGAATTGGTATTTAGTGCATTGTCAGATAGTATAAGATTAAGTATATTATCAGAATTGAATAAAAAAGAAAGTATATGTGTGTGTAACTTAGTTGAATATTTTAATATGCCTCAATCAAAATTATCATATCATTTAAAAATGTTATTAGATGCTAATTTAATAATAAAAGAGAGACAAGGTAAATGGAATTATTATAGTATTAACATGGATGAATTAGAAAAATTTTTATCAAAAGAATTAATTCTTAAAATTTTTTAAAAAATATACTTGAACATATCAATTTTTTTTGATATGATTTTAATTAACATATCAAAAAAAATTGATATGTTGTGATGATTTTATTGTTTTTTAGAATAGGAAGGTGAATACATGATAGATATTTTTAATAAGTTTATATATTTGTTTACAGAATTAACTATTTTATTTTTAGGAATAAGTTTTTTAGTTGGAATTATACAACAAACTATTTCAGAAGAAAAGATAAGAAGTATGTTGAGTACAAAAAATAAATTTTTAGGTTATATAAATGCATTGATATTAGGCACATTTACACCCTTTTGTTCATGTTCTACAGTACCAGTATTAGTTGGATTGACAAAAGTAAAAGCTCCATTTGGTCCAACTATGACATTTTTATTTACATCACCATTTTTAGACCCAGCTGTAATAGTTCTTATGTTAGCTTTATTTGGGGGAAAAATAACAGTCACATATTCAGCTATAGTGTTAATAGTACCATTGATAATGGGAATTTTGCTTGAAAGACTAGGCTTTGAAAAGTATGTAAAAAACGTAGATATAAAAAAGAATCAAGAAATAAATTTATATGATGTAAATTTAAATCTTTCAAGAAAAGAGCTAATAAAAAAGTATCTAGTTGATTCAGCAAAAGATGCTTTTAAATTATATACATCAGTATTACCTTATCTAATAATAGGAGTATTGGCTGGTTCTTTAATGTATAATGTTGTGCCACAAGATGTCATAGCCAAATATGTAGGAGATAGTAATTTATGGGCTGTCCCAATAGCTGCTATATTAGGTATTCCTCTATATTTAAATTCAACAACAATTTTACCTATAGGAGTTACACTTTCAAGTGCAGGTGTAGGGTTAGGTCCTATAATAGCTTTAATTATAGGTGGAACAGGTGCTAGCATACCAGAAATAATTTTACTAAATAAGTTATTCAAAAAACAACTTATAATAACATTTATAGTAGCTACATTTGTAATAGCTATTATTGCAGGATATTTAGTTCAATTCATTATGTAATTTAGCTAAAAAAGATATTTGTAGGTTTTACTATATAGTTTATAAATATCTTTTTTAAGAGTGTCATATGATTAAAAGTGAATATGATTATATGAAGGGAGAAAAAATGAAAATTCATATAATAGATGATATTTTATCAGATTAAAAAGAAAATTAATTGAGATTGTATTATGTAGGTGAGTAAAGTATAAAAAATTATTTTATTCATATAATGATATAATCTCTTTTTTGCTTTACTCTTTTAAGCTGTAAAGTAATCAATATAAAAACATATAAGGATTATTTTTAGATAATCTTTATATGTTTTTGTATTGAGAGATAATATTTTAATACATATTGCATTTTTAAATATAAATATAGTTTAAAAATGCAAAAAAAGGGTGGTGAAATATGTCCCAAGGGACATTGGGCAAAATAAGTCCCTCCAGCCTCTTTATACTAAAAAGTATATACTAAATAAGGGTTAAAATAGATAAAAATGATATACTAATTATCTTTTGATAATAAAAAAACACAGAATTTAATTATTTAATCTAGAAAAAGTATTGAACAAATGATTTATTTAGTGTACAATAATCATGTAAAAACATAGTAATGGAGGGAGACATTTCATAATGAAAATTAAGGTAGGAATGAACGGATTTGGAAGAATAGGAAGAGCTGTGTTGAGAATAGCTCAAGAAGAATTAGGAGATAATATAGAAATTGTAGCCATAAATGCAAGAGCAACAACAGAGTCTTTGGCACATTTATTTACATATGATTCATGTTATGGAACTTTTAGAGGTGAAGTAGAAGCAAAGGATGAAGATACTCTAATAGTAAACTCGAAAGAAATAAAAATATTGAGATACAATGACCCAGAAGAATTACCATGGAAAGAATTAGGGGTTGATATAGTTATAGAATCAACAGGATTATTTACACAAAGAGAAAAGGCAGAAAAACACATTAAAGCAGGCGCAAAAAAAGTAATAATAACAGCTCCAGGAAAAAACGAAGATATAACTATAGTTGTTGGAGTTAATGAAGAGCAATATGATAATGAAAAGCATAATATAATCTCAAATGCATCTTGTACTACGAATTGTCTAGCACCATTTGCTAAAGTATTGGACGAAAAATTTGGTATAGTAAAAGGTTTAATGACTACTGTACATTCATATACTAACGATCAAAGAATATTAGATAAGAGCCACAAAGACTTGAGAAGAGCGAGAGCGGCGGCTGAATCTATAATACCTACCACTACAGGAGCAGCAAAAGCTGTGTCAAGAGTATTACCACAATTAGAAGGAAAATTAAATGGTTTTTCACTTAGAGTGCCAACACCAACAGTTTCACTTGTTGATTTAGTATGTGAACTTAAAGAAAACGTTACAGTTGAGCAAGTGAATTCTGTATTAAAAGAAGCTGCTGAAGGAGAATTAAAGGGAGTTTTAGGATATTGTGACAAACCACTTGTTTCTATAGATTACAGAGGAGATTCAAGATCATCTATCATAGATGCTCTGTCCACAATGATTATAGAGGACAACATGGTCAAAGTAGTTTCATGGTATGATAATGAATGGGGATATTCTTCAAGAACTGTTGACTTAGTAAAATATATAGCTGAAAAATTAAAATAATACATAACTTAAAAAAAATTTTTGAAAAAAATTTATAAAAATAAAAAAAAAGATTATGAAAAATATTGAAGGAAAAAATTTTTCATAATCTTTTTTGATTCATATAAAAGATACAAGTTACAACTTGTTAGTAGATATTAGGTCGTTAGAGGGGGCTATGTCTATTTAGTAAGAAATAGTATCATTTTATATATGAAAGATAATATGTCGAAAACTTGCAGAAATCTGAAAAATTTTTATTATTGGAATACTGGTTTTCATTTTAGTTATGATAAAAAAATGACAAATAAAGTTGCAAAGAGTAATATTTATAGTATAATTAAAAAAGAGAAAAGGTTTTGTTAAGTTTTACAACAAAAGAAAAGAAGGGATGATTCAAAATGGAGAAGTTAACAGACAGGAGACAGGTTAAGGCAGTAAGCATGGAGACATTCGTTTTCATAATATTACTAATAGTTGGATTTGGATATGTTGGTAGCATTATGGGAGCAGGAATGATGTTCAAAGTAATAATGAGTACAGCACATGCTTTACTATTAGAGACAGTTTTCTTAATTATGGCTATGGCAGTTCTTGCAGGCGCATTAAGCGCACTACTTTCAGAGTTTGGAGTAATAGCATTAATTAATAAAATTTTCGCTATATTTATGAAGCCTTTATATGGATTACCTGGTGCTAGTATAGCAGGAGCTATAACAACTTATTTATCAGATAATCCAGCTATTATACCTTTTGCCAAAGATAAAACATTCACACAGTATTTTAAACAATATCAAGTTCCAGCACTATGTAATTTAGGAACAGCTTTTGGTATGGGACTTATCTTAACAACATTTATGATATCTCAAGGTACAGAATATGTATTGCCAGCATTGATTGGTAACTTAGGTGCAGTAATAGGTAGTGTTGTAAGTGTTAGAATAATGTTGACATTTACTAAGAAGTTTTATAACTATAATCCAGAAGAAGATAAAGCAGCAGGAACATTAGAGAAAAAAGCTGAATTTAGAGAAATAAGAGAAGGAAATGTATTCCAAAGAGGCTTAGATGCTATTCTTGAAGGTGGTAAGATGGGTGTAGACATGGGAATGGCTATAATCCCAGGTGTCCTAGTAGTATGTACATTAGTTATGCTATTAACTTTTGGACCATCTACAGACCCTGTTACAGGTCAAGAGGTTTATACAGGAGCTGCATATGAAGGAATAAAATTACTTCCGGTTCTTGGAGATAAGCTTGGATTTATATTAGAGCCATTATTTGGATTTACATCACCAGAGGCAATAGCATTCCCTATAACTTCATTAGGAGCTGTTGGAGCAGCAATGTCTTTAGTTCCAGAATTTATAAAATCAGGAGCTATAACTCCTAATGATATAGCAGTATTTACAGCAATGGGTATGTGTTGGAGTGGATATTTAAGTACACATATTGGTATGATGGATGCATTAAATGCTAGACAATTAGCTGGAAAAGCAATTCTTTCTCATACAATAGGTGGTTTATGTGCAGGAGCAGCAGCTCACTTTATATTTATGCTCGTATCATAAATATGATAAATAGAAATAATTAAAATAAAAAATAATATACGAAAGAATGGTTGTCTATGTGCAATAAGAAGTTGTGCATTGGCAACCATTTTTTTTGAATGAAGATATTTTATAATATATGAACATTAAATTGGTATTAGAGTTAAGTTATATTTATGTAAAAAGTAACAAAAATCTGTAGAAATTTATGACAAAATTTAGTACACTAACTATATGTTCTTATTTAAAATTTAAAGGTATGATTAGAAATTACCTAGTAGAGTAAGCTTGATTAATAAAAGAATCATAAAACAAAAATATTAATCATAAAAATTATAAAATAACTTACTTAAAATAAAACCATAGAACTTACAAAAATTAAAAAAGCATATAAGTATGGAGGGGTACAATGGATGAATTATTTCATATAGGAATTGATGTAGGTTCTACAACAGTAAAGGTTGTGGTACTTAATAATAACAATATAGTCCATAAAGAATATAAAAGACATTATTCTGATGTGAAGAAATCAGTTAAAGAAGTGTTAAATGGAATATACGAAAAATTGGGAGATATAAATGCAACCATTATAATAACTGGTTCAGGAGGAATTGGAATCTCAAAAAAACTTGGGGTAAAATTTGTTCAAGAAGTTATATCTAGTACAAAATCAATAGAATATTTCCATCCGGAAACTGATGTTGTTATAGAACTTGGAGGAGAAGATGCAAAAATAACCTATCTAAGTGGAGGAATAGATCAAAGAATGAATGGTATATGTGCAGGTGGCACTGGAGCATTCATAGACCAAATGGCTTCTCTTTTAAAGACAGATGCTAGTGGTTTAAATGAATTAGCTAAAGGCTACAATGTTATTTACCCAATAGCCTCAAGATGTGGTGTTTTTGCTAAAACAGATATTCAACCTCTTATAAATGATGGAGCTAAGCAGACTGATATAGCAATGAGTATTTTTAATGCAGTTGTCGTACAAACAGTAAGTGTTCTTTCTTGTGGAAGAAAAATAGAAGGAAATGTTGCATTTTTAGGTGGGCCGTTGTATTTTTTATCTGAACTTAGAGAAGCTTTTAAAAGAGTACTAGATTTAAAAGATGAGAATGTAATTTTCCCAGAAGATGCACAGCTTTATATTGCTATTGGAGCAGGATTATTATCAGTAGAGGAAGATAGTATAAGACTTAAGTCTCTAATAGAAAAACTAGACAATATAAAGAACATCGAAGATGGAGAAGTAAATTTATTAGAGCCTTTATTTAAAGATAAAAATGAGTATGAAGAATTTTTAAAAAGACATGAAAAAGAAAAAATAGATTATGTTGATATAAATTCAATTAAGAAAAATTGTTATCTAGGAATTGATGCAGGTTCTACTACTACTAAGGCTGCGCTTATTGATGAAGATGGGAATCTAGTATATTCTTATTATAATAGTAATGAAGGAAATCCACTAAAAACAACTATCAAAGTCATAAATGAAATATATGATATATTGCCAAAAGACATCAAAATATTGAGTTCAACTGTAACTGGATATGGAGAGGGACTTATTAAAAAAGCATTAAAAATAGATAATGGAGAAATAGAGACTATAGCACATTATAAAGCTGCTAAATTTTTTAATAAAGATGTGGACTTTATACTTGATATTGGTGGTCAAGATATGAAGTGCTTAAAAATAAAAGATGGTGTAATTGATAATATAATATTAAATGAGGCTTGTTCATCAGGTTGTGGTTCATTTTTAGAGACATTTGCAAGTTCTTTATCTATGACAATAGAAGAATTTGCACATGAAGGTATTTATTCTCAAAGCCCTGTAGATTTAGGTTCAAGATGTACTGTGTTTATGAATTCGAGAGTAAAACAATCTCAAAAAGAGGGAGCAAGTGTTGGAGATATATCAGCAGGATTATCTTATTCTGTAATAAAAAATGCTTTATTTAAAGTAATAAAAATCAGAGATTTAAATGAGATTGGAAATAATATTGTTGTACAAGGTGGAACATTTTATAATGATTTAGTACTTAGAAGTTTTGAAAAGTTAATTGGTAAAAATGTAATTAGACCTAATATTTCTGGAATTATGGGTGCTTTTGGCTCAGCTCTTATAGCCAGAGAGAAATATGAAAGTGGATATCAAACATCTTTATTATCTAAAGAAGAATTGAATAGTATAAAATTAGAAGCAAGTGTAATTAGATGTAAAGGATGCTCAAATCATTGTCTTCTTACAATAAATAAATTTTCTGATAATGAAATTTTTATTTCAGGAAATAGATGTGAGAAGGGAGAAGCCATTTATGGTGATAAAAAGATAGGTTTAGAAAAGAAAAATCCTATAAATCTATTTAAATATAAATATGATAGGATTTTTAAATACAAACCATTAGGAAAAGATAAGGCAAAAAATGGAGAGATAGGAATACCAAGAGTATTAAATATGTATGAAGATTATCCATTTTGGTTTACATTTTTCAATGATATGGGATTTAGAGTTGTACTTTCAGATAGGTCATCAAAACAATTATATGAAACTGGTATAACTAGCATTGCTTCTGAAACAGTGTGTTATCCTGGAAAATTAGTTCATGGTCATATAGAAAATTTAATTTCAAAAGGAATAAAAAATATATTCTATCCAAGTGTAACAAATGAAAATAAAGAGGATTTAAATGCAGATAATTATTATAATTGTCCTGTTGTAATATCTTATTCTGAAGTAATAAAAAATAATGTAGAAAATATAAGAAACAAAAATATAAATTACATAAATCCATTTATAAGTTTAAATGATAAGGAAAAATTGAAAAAGAGACTTAATGAAGAATTATCAAGACGTTTTACTGGTATAAATATAACTAAGGAAGAAATTAATCATGCAGTTGATAAAGCGACTGATGAACAAAATTCATTTAAGATGGAGATGCAAGCAGCGGGTGAAAGAGCACTTAAGGAGATAAAAGAGAGAAACTTAAAGGGAATTGTATTATGTGGTAGACCATATCATATAGATCCAGAAATAAATCATGGAATGCCAGAGCTTATAAATTCTTTAGACATGGCAGTGCTTACTGAAGATTCTATATGCCATTTAGCCAATATGCAAAGACCACTTAGAGTTGTAGACCAATGGGTATATCATTCAAGATTATACAAAGCAGCTAGTTTTGTAAGAGATAAAAATTATTTAGAGTTGGTTCAACTTAATTCATTTGGGTGTGGCTTAGATGCAGTAACTACAGACCAAGTTCAAGAGATACTTAATGAAAAATCTAAAATATATACTATTATAAAAATTGATGAAGGTAATAATTTAGGTGCTGCAAAGATAAGAATGAGGTCTTTAAAAGCGGCTATGTCTGAGAGAGAAAGTAAAAATATAGATGTAAGAAATATGAAAGTAGATAGGATACAGTATGCAAAGAATAATCCAATAACGAACAAACATACTATATTAGCACCACAAATGTCACCTATACATTTTCAATTTCTTGAAGAAGCTGTAAATTTGAGTGGATATAAGATAGAAATTTTAAAAGATACAGATAGTAGTGTTATTGAGGAAGGTTTGAGATATGTAAATAATGATGCTTGTTACCCAGCTATAATAGTAGTAGGCCAATTAATAACAGCATTAAAGTCTGGAAAATATGATTTAAATAATACATCTGTTGCAATAACTCAAACTGGTGGTGGTTGTAGAGCTACAAATTATATTGGATTTTTAAGAAAAGCTATGTATGATGCAGGGTTTAAAGATGTCCCAGTTATTGCGCTTAGTGTGAATGGAATAGAAGATAGTGGGATAATGGATAATGTATCGTTAAAATTAATTAATAGACTTTTTATGGCTGTTGTATATGGAGATTTATTGATGAAAGTACTCTATAGAGTGAGACCATATGAGAAAGTTATTGGAAGTACAAATGCTCTATATGAAAAATGGGTTGATATATGTAAAAAATCTCTTGTCAAAGCTAAAATTTCTGTATTTACTAAAAATATAAAAGAGATAGTAAATGAGTTTGACAACCTAGAGATATTAGATATTAAAAAACCTAAAGTAGGTTTAGTTGGAGAAATATTAGTAAAATTTCATCCAATTGCAAACAATAATCTAGTGAATATATTAGAGCGAGAAGGAGCTGAAGCAGTTGTACCAGACCTTACAAATTTCTTTTTAAGTTGTGCGTTTAATACTATTTATAAACACACTCATTTAGAGGGAAGTAGAAAAAGTAGAATGATAGGAGAAGCCTTTATATACATAACAAGTATATACCAAAGAGTATATAAAAAAGCACTTGATAAAAGTAAAAGATTTTATGCTCCAGGAAATATAAAAACAGTTGCAAAAAATACAGAACCAGTAGTATCATTGGGAAATCAAACTGGAGAAGGATGGCTTTTAACAGGTGAGATGGTTGAATTATTAGATGAAGGTGTGGAAAATATCATTTGTATGCAACCTTTTGGATGTTTACCTAATCATATAATTGGCAAAGGCTCCATAAAAGAATTAAAAAGATTATATAAGAATGCAAATATAATTCCTATTGATTATGACCCTTCTGCAAGTGAGGTGAATCAGCTTAACAGGATAAAACTTATGCTTTCTAAAGCTTTTAAAAATATAGAAGATTAATATTTCATATATTGAAAATTTATAGCTTTCTAAATAAGCTACTATTATATTAATAATCATAAAGAGAGTTACTCTATATTTTTAGGGTAACTCTTTATTACTTGAAAAATTATATGTATACTAATATAAAAGGGGGGAAGTTATATGAATTTAGTATATGATGTTTATGAGTCTAAAATAGGAAATTTGTACATATTGAGTGAAGATGGTTTTGTAGTTAGCTTAGATATAGGAGATGAAAATTTTAATAATTTAAAAGAAGACTATCTTAAAAAGGGAATAGATATAAAAAGAAGTAAGGAAGATTTAAAAGAAGCAATAAATCAGATAGATGATTATTTTAATGGAAAAAGAAAGGTGTTTGATTTGAAAATACGTGTTGATGGTACTGAATTCCAAAAATCTGTCTATGAAGAAATGTTAAAAATACCTTATGGAAAAACACTTTCATACTCAGAAATAGCACAAAATATAAACAATCCAAAGTCTGTTAGAGCAATTGGACAAGCAAGTAAAAGTAATAAAATTCCAATAATAATACCTTGTCACAGAGTTGTTGGTAAAAACAATATTGGTGGATATATGGGGAATCATTCTGACTTAAAAAAAATACTATTAGAGCTAGAAAAAAATAGTTAAATTGGTTAAAAGTGATTTTTTTGTTGATATTTGATATAATTATGTTAGGAAAGATTTTTAATTTACAATGAAAAGGGGGAGTTTTAATGTGCAATAAGGTTATAGCATCAAAATATCATGAAAAGGGGTTCAATTGTGCAGAGTCAGTTATAAAAGCATATAATGAAGAATTTAATACAGATATACCAGTTTGTTTAGGTAGTGGATTAGGTTCAGGTTGTGGAGTTGCTAGTTTATGTGGTGCAGTAAATGCCTCAAATATAATAATTGGATATGTAAGAGGTAGAAACCATGAAGATGAAAGCACTAAAGCCAAAGCATATGCTAAGGATTTGACAACAACAGTAAGAAATGAGTACGGTTCAGAGTTATGTATAGACCTAAAGAAAGATTTAGTTGCATGTAGAGAGATAATGGATTTTGCATATGATACTTTAAAAGAAACTTTAAAAAAAGAACTATAATAAACATAAGCTATTTTATATAATATATTTAATAAATCTATTATATTCTAACTTATTAGTTACAAATAAAGTGCAATGAAATTTAAAAGAATATTAGATTTTAACATTATAAAGACGCTCAAAAACGAGCGTCTTTTGTTAGTATAATTTAGAAAAAAGTTATATTATTTATTAACCGAATTTAAATGATGGTTGGCATTAGTTGGCATTCATTGATGTAAATCAGCTTGATTAATAGATGATACTTATATAGATATTTCAATTATTTCTATTTATTTTTTGTTATGTTATACTCAGCTTAAATAAATATTTGTTACAAAGGAGATTAAAATATTGGAAAATATTGATTTACTTATTAATCAGTTATGTTCGAAAAATCATAATGAGGCATATAAAACTTTTTTATTTCTAGAAAATGAAAGCAAAAAATCAAACATTACATACCGCTTTTTTGATTATTTTTTAGATATGATTAATAATGAAAGTTCATATATTCGTACAAGAGGATTATTGTTAATAGCTGCAAATGCTGAGTGGGATACTGATAATAAAATTGAAATGAATATAGATAGTATACTAAGTCACATCATGGATAAAAAGCCTTCTGTATCAAGAAATTTTATTCAGTCATTACCTAATATCACAAAGTATAAAAAACAACTTATTCATCGTATAAGAGCGGAATTGAGTAATGCAGATATAAATATTTATAATGATAATATGAAACCATTAGTAGAAAGGGATATAAGGAATACATTATCTAATCTTGAGTAAAGATATATTATCTAAATTTCACGCGTTACCATCATTATTAGTGATTAAATCTTTTTGACAATAGCAAGAAATGTGAAAACAGCTAATACATAATTGTGTACAATCATACTAGAAGGAGGTATTATGAAAACTAACTTAGAAACAATACATGATGTAGTTGATTATATTGACTTAAATTTAGAAGAAAAATTAGATTTGGATAGTATTGCAAAAGAAATAGGATATTCAAAATATCACTTAAGTAGAATGTTTGTAAATATTATTGGACTTACTGTTCACAATTACATACAAAGAAGGAGATTGACCGAAGCAGCAAGGTTACTAATTTTTACAGATAAATCAATTATGGAAATCTCACTATTTGCTGGATATGAAACACAACAGTCTTTTACAATTGGATTTAAGGCTTTATTTAAATGTAGCCCACAATCATTTAGAAAAAAAGGAGATTTTTATCCAGTACAATTAAAGTTTACTGTTGATGGAAAAGAAACTTTGAGAGGTGATAGAATGATGGAAGTTAAAATGGTTGAAAATGATAAAATTCTTTTAGTAGGCTATAAAGGAAATACACGTCTAGGATTTTCTGTTATAGGTGAATGTGCAGAAAAAATTTATTCGAAGAAACACTTAATATCAAACAGAAGAAATACAGATTTTATTATTGGACTAAATGATTATTCACAATATAATGAAAATGAAGAAAATCAACCAGTATTTGATTACTATGCGGCAGTGGGAGTAAATTTTTTTGATAGAATACCTGAAAAAATGGAAATAAAAGAGCTATCTCCTAGTAAATATATAGTTTTTAGCTTTAAAGCAAAGAAAGAAGATAGCTTACAACCTGTTGTAGATTATGCTTATAAAGAATGGTTACCTCAGTCGACATGCCAGTTAAATGAAAATGCTAAATATGATTTTGCAAGATATGGAGAATTAGTTGATAAGGATGGTAAAAGTTTGATTGAATATTGGATTCCAATTTTATGAGTGTCATAATATGTTTGAAGATATAGACTAAATAAAAGTAGTAAAAATTGTTATAATGAGTAAAAGCTTTATATGTTAAAAGAGAATATACATAATCTAATGGTAGTTTTGAAATAACAAATCAAAGCTACCATTTTTATTTTGGAAAATCATTTAATGAAATAGATTTAGTTTGTTAAATACATTATTTATAAGATTATAGATAATATATTGTTAAAGAAAATATTTGATAAATTAAATGTTTTCTTTGACAATATACATATATGAATGATAATATCTAAATGAATAAAAGCTTAAGGTAATAAAATGATTTCTTACAATCCATTTTAGGTATTATTAATAAATAAAAAATTTTAAAATACATAATGTGTCTAACAAACGATGATACTAGAATGATACTGTTTTTATAAGAAGTTATAAAATACATAATTAATAAAAATAATATATTGAATTATATAATATATTGGGTTTTACTAAATAAAAAAGAACTGAAATCCCCATGTTATTATACAAAAGCAAAGGTGGGAATAAAAATGAAAGCAATTGATGATGCTATAACATCAGAATATTTAAGCTATGGTATCAATGAAGATATTAGTATCTATGAAGGTAGATTTTGCATATATTTAGATAAGAAATATAGATGTAATGGAAAAATTTATTATAAAATGACACCTCCAATATCCATAAGTTTTAAAGCAGATATAGGTTGTATTGAAGATATAGAAAATGAAGATGACAACTTAGTTTTGGACTATGATAATGCTATTCTTGAGGTCTATGGTTATAAGATTATTTCTATAACAATAAATACTCTAAGTGATTTTGGGATAGAAGGATATATCAATGATGATTGTATAAAATCTAAAAACTCTTATGTTGAGCATGTAGATTTTAATATAATAAACCTGGATAAAATACCTGGAAAACTTATAAAATACAATGATAAAGTATATGCAGGTAGAATTGAATTTGACATAAATGATTATGTTGTTACTATAGATAAACGCTATGATTATAGAAAAGAATTAAAGTCAGATTTGAAGTCTAAATCTGGAGCAATAATAACTCATATAGGTAGGATTAGAAGAAAAGATGGTAGAATTTTTAGAACTAATAATACAATAAATCTTTTAGATAGAATATCAACAGCCTTGAGTTTTATGTGTGGTAGATATGTTGGATTTTGTTTGGCAAAAGGATATAGAAACGGCAATGAAGTTTATAGAATTTGGAATGAAAATCAAATAACCCCTTTTAGATATGTACCAACATGGTCAGATACACTGTCAAATTATCATAATATGGAAAAATATATAAGTCTCATGTGTAAAAAATTAGAGGATTTTTATTATGGTTCTGCGATAAAGAGTGTCGTTGATTGGTATATAGAGTCTCTTGGAAGTGTTACTATGGAAAATAATATAATATCTGTACAGATTGCACTTGAAACTTTGTCATATGTAATGCTGGTAGAGCAAAATAAGGTGCTTACAGATGAAACTTTTGACCATAATTTGGCATCTAAAAATATCAGACTTTTACTTGATATATGTAAGATACCATATGGTAAATATGAGTTAGATATATTTGATAATATGATAAAAAAGAAGTTTGATGATGGAATAGATTTAGTTATTTATTTAAGGAATAGTATAGTTCATCCAAGCAGAAAAGCACATAGAGCTACATTAGAGGTTGAAGACATTTGGAATATTATTTCAATCGGAACAAGATATATTGAGCTTGCTTTGCTTTTTATTTTGGGATATAAAGGAGAGTATTCTAATAGATTGGTAGAACGATGTTATGGTGAAGTGGAAGTTGTACCTTGGAATTAGATTTTTATATTTATTTTAAAATATATATTGACAGATATTGCCTTATGATATAAAATCAATATCATAATAAGAATTCAAAACAACATTAAATGCTATGAAAAGAAATAGTAAAAGTAAATAATCTTAAACAGAGAGTTTCCGATTGGTGAGAGGAGCAATAGATTTTACTTTGAACACATCTTTGAGCAGGACTCTGAAAGAGTAAAAATACTTTACTAGGAGCTTCCCGGTATCCTTGCACCCGTTATAGTGCTAGAGTATAATTTTTATTGTACTTAAAGAGGTTAGTGTCGTGAGGCATTAATGAACAGAGGTGGAACCACGAGATTTAACTCCCGTCCTCTAGCGATAGCTAGAGGCGGGAGTTTTTTAATATAATTTTTTAAGCGCGCAGAGAATTATATTGCAACAGATACATTTTTTCTGAAATAATCAAAATATTTAAAAATTTAAAAGATGAGGGAGAATATTATGAAAAGTATATTAAAAAAATTAGGATTATTTACAATTATGTTAGGTTTAGTAAGTGGAATGGCAGGTTGTTCAAAATCAGATAATGGAAAAGATAAAGATGCTTCAAATACATCAAAAAAAGAGGTAATTGTAGGGTTTGATAATACATTTGTACCAATGGGATTTTTAGATGAAAAAGGAGAAACAGTGGGCTTTGATGTTGATTTAGCAAAAGAGACATTTAAGAGACTTGGAATGGAAGTTAAATTTCAACCAATAGATTGGTCAATGAAAGAAACAGAATTAAATGATTCAAAAACTGTAGATGTATTATGGAATGGATATTCTATAACAGATGAGAGAAAGAAAATAGTATCATATACAGAACCTTATTTACAAAATAAACAAATAATAGTTACTTTAAGTGATTCAAAAGTAAATACAAAAGCTGATTTAAAGGATAAAGAAGTTGGAACTCAACAAGGTTCAACAGCTCTTGATGCAGTAGAGAAAGATAAAGATTTTATGAATAGCTTAAAGGGTGGAGCACCAGTTCTTTATGATACTTACGATAAAGCACTTAGAGACTTAGAAATAGGTAGAACTAGCGCAGTTGTTGGTGATGAAGTTTTAATTAGATACTATATGGGACAAAAAGGTGAAGATAAGTATAAAGTATTAAAAGAAGATTTTGGATTAGAAGATTATGTTGTAGCAACATCTAAGGAGAATCCAGAACTTTGTAAGAAAATAAATGAAACATTACAAGCAATGAAAAAAGATGGAGCTTTTGACAAAATTTATGATAAGTGGTTTAAATAAAAGATAAGTTAGCTGTTAAGAAGGGGGCACTAAAGGCATGTTACAAGGTTTAGAAATAGTTATAGCAATGTTTTGTATAACATTGATAGTATCAATTCCATTGGGGATTGGAGTTGCATTTTTAAGATTATCAAAAAATAAATTAATAAGTGGTATTACACAATGTTATATATTAATAATGAGAGGAACGCCTTTACTTTTACAAATGATAGTTATATTCTATGGGTTACCTCTTATAGGAATTGTATTTGACAGGTTTACAGCTGGAATAGTAGCTTTCTTCTTAAATTATGCAGCATACTTTGCAGAAATATTTAGAGGTGGAATACAATCAATAGATAGAGGTCAATATGAAGCTTCAAAAGTACTAGGGTTTGATAAATTCACGATGTACAAGAGAATAATATTTCCACAAGTTTTTAAAAGAATACTAGCACCTATTTCAAATGAAGTAATTACATTAGTAAAAGATACATCTTTAGTATATATATTAGGATTAAATGATATTTTAAGAATATCTCAAATAGCAATGAATAGAGAAGCAAGTTTGTTGCCACTATTTGAGGCAGGAGCAATATATCTTATATTTGTAGCTATACTTACTAAGGGATTTGAATTACTTGAAAAAAAATATTCTTATTACAGATAAAGTTACAATATTATAAGAGGAGGTTTTTTATATGTTGAAAATCAGGAATTTAAATAAATCATTTAAAAAAAATAAAGTACTTAAAGATATTTCTTTTGAACTAGAAGAAGGTCAGATTGGAGTTTTGCTTGGCAAATCTGGTGCAGGAAAGACTACAATATTAAGATGTATAAATGGTCTTGAAGAATTTGATAGTGGAGAAATTATAATAGATAATGAAATAATAAAAAATAAGAAAGACATGGCAAAAATACGTGGTAAAATAGGTATGGTTTTTCAAAACTTCAATCTATTCCCTCATATGACTGTCCTTGAAAATATAATTGAATCTCCAGTTAATGTTTTTAAAGTTCCTAGAGAGGAAGCTGAAAATAGAGCTAAAGAACTTTTGAGATTAGTTGATTTGGAAGATAAATTGAATTCATATCCATTTGAGTTGTCAGGAGGACAGCAACAAAGAGTTGCTATAGCTAGGTCCTGTGCACTGATGCCAAAAGTTCTTTGTTTTGATGAGCCTACTTCTGCACTTGATATTGATACTATTCAAAAAGTAGTGAATATAATGAATAGGCTTAAAGATAAAGGAATGACTATACTGATAATTACGCATGATGTTGTATTTTCAAATAGTGTTGCAGATAAAATTATAAGTATAAAAGATGGTATAGTTGAGGACATTAAAATAAAAGAAAAAATTGTTTAAACTTTACAAATGAAATTTATATTAAAGTTTTATAAAAAAATAAGGATTGTTTGTCTGGTTTTTACAATTAAAAATATAAATTTTAATATATAATTATATAAAATTTATATTTAAGGAGTAATTTAAAATGATAAAATTAAGATATGGAATTTTATGTTGTGAAGGAAAAATTTACCTGTGATATAATTTACTAAATCAGAACTTAGATTATCAATTGCAACTGTAGATTATTTATATTTTATATCAAGGAGGTTAGATTGACCATGTTAACTCCATATTTAACATTTAATGGTACTTGTGAGGAAGCATTTAACTTTTACGCTGAGGCTTTTGCAGGTGGAAAAACTCTGTTTGCACGATTAGACAGCAACCCAAGCAACCCTGTTATGCACGCAAGTGTTACTTTTACAAAGTATGAAGGTTGTATAATAGGAGCCGATACAGATGAGCCTGTTGCAATTTCTGGTATGGCGATTTGTGTTGTGCTACCATCTCGAGAAGTGATAGAAGAGATATCTGTAAAACTTGCCAAGGGCGGTACGCTTGTGCAAGGATTTTTACCACACCCACCACCAGATCAAAATGATGGTGCTGCTAAAGTACTTGATAGGTATGGGTATACTTGGTATTTGAGCACATAGTTAAAACAATAAACCTACAACTAATAAGCATAATATAGAGCAACTAAATTTCAATTTAATAATGTAGTAAAAAAGTCGTGACTTCAAATTGTCATGGCTTTTACTTGTATAAAAATTAAAGGAATATATAATGATTTTCGTAGTTTTTTAAGTAAAAGAGCATCAAATCTAGTTTGATTACAAAAATAACTTTAGATATTTTTGTAAATAGAATAGGTTTTTGTTGAAAACTTAGAATAATTATGATACAAACTGATTAAAACATACAAATTATGGGTATAAATGTACGAAAATTAAGATAAAAAATTAGAAAGGATGTTTTACTATAATGATTAAACTATATGGATATACAAAATGTTCTACAGTTAAAAAAGCAAAAAATTGGCTTAAAGAAAATAATTTGAAATTTGAAGATATAGATATGGTTCAAAATCCACCAAGTAAAGATGAATTGGAATCTATTTATAATATTAGTGGGTATGATATAAAAAAATTTTTTAATACAAGTGGAATGAAATATAGAGAACTAGGTCTTAAAGATGTAGTAAAGACTGAGTCAGATGACAAACTTCTAGAAATATTAGTAAGTGATGGGATGCTTATTAAAAGGCCACTACTATTTGATGGTAAAAATGTACTGTTAGGGTTTAAAGAAGATGTATGGAAAGACAGTTTATTAAAGGAAAAATAGAAATCAATGGGTGTATTAGTTAAAATTTTTAATTGATACACCTATAATTTATGTATTAGATTTAAGTTTCTTATATAAAAATAATAAGAAATATACATGTATATACAACTCTGATAAATTTTATAAGTATATTGTTCTACTATATTTCCAGTCTTTATTTAAGTGTTTTTAGTATTTAGCATTGAAATTAAAAGCCCATCAATATAATTATTAACCGTTAGATAGTATAATCTTGTGCCTTTTGAGTTTAATACATTAAATAAATACATATCTTTTTACATAAAATCACTATTAAATCTAAATCTTGATTTTAATCTCTTAATTCTTGCAAACTAGCATGTGATTTTTTAGAATTTATACTATACATAACGTTCAAAAATTATAATATTATTTATTATTTTAGGGATATTTCTTACTATTAAAAAATTATTCACAGTAAATTTGTCTTAAATAAATTTACTGTGAATAAATATGCCATCTCTATACAAATTATATCATTTATTTTATTTAAAATAACATAATATTACAACGAATTATTACAAAATTACTTATTATTAACCATGAACATTTGTTTTGTGATATTATATTTATATGAGGATATTGTCATAAAAAACATTATATTTATACAAAAAATTAAATGAAAAATTTATTTGATATAAATGTCTTTTATAAATTATACCTCTACTTATAGTTTTACAAATAATAATAGTATTTAAAAATTTGACAACAAAAAAAGAAAACTTTCAAAAGAATTAAATCTAAAAAGAATAGGAGATAAATATGGGTATTGAAGATTTATATGGTTTTGAATGTGTTCCTGTGAACAATGAGATTGATATTGACAATTTATTAGAGACGATGATAGAAGATGGAAAGGAAAAAGGGTATACACCAATTATAATTATCGACGAAAAGGTAGGATTGCTAAAAGAAAACATTGATATTATTAATAAAGAGTATGGTTCTCTTGAAAACTACAAAGAGTATTGTCTGAAAAAATATAATGAAATTGATGTAAATGAATTTTTCAAGTATAGGAAAAATGAAATTGCAGCTATGATAAAAGAACTCATAGATTCAGAAGATGCTTTTTGTGACTATAAAAGTTTTAACCCAATTACAAATATAGATATATTTCAAGAAAATAACAAAGTTTACATAGCCAAAGTACCAACAACTAAACCTTATGAAGTATTTGCATATATACCAATTGGTGGATTTAACGATTGTCCTAGTGATGAAGAGCATATAGCAGTTGCAAAATATTGGTACGAAAACTATGGAGCATATCCAATAGCAATTGGATGTGATACAGTTCAATATTTTTCAAAAAATACAACTAATGATAATGAAAAGTTCAATAACTTATGCATGGAATTAATCTTGTACTGTGAAGATATTATTGTACAAGGATACGAGACATTAAGAGCTCTAAAAGAGGTAATACAAGGTTCTACTATATGGCTTTTTTGGTGGGATTGATATAAAACTGTGTAAACTATAAGTATTAAGTTTAAGTTTTTAGAACATTTTTAATGATAGCATATTTTTGTAATTTACAATTATCTTACTAAGAAGAGTAATTATATGAGAATAAAATCGTGAACTTAGCCATGAAGATAGGCTATTGACACTTCATGGCTTTTAAGCATATTGCTGTATTACACTGTTTTGTTTTTTATATAGTGTAGTACAGTAATATGTTTAAATTGTAAAGATATAAATAAAAGTACTTTAATATGATAATTAATATACTTAAAAGTGATTCTAATTTTTTAAATAAATACTTTATATGTTATAATTATTAAGTATGTAAAAAATAAGAATAGCTTTAGAGTTCTTATTTTCTTGATATGGAGGTAGATTTAGTGAAAGAAAGAGAAAAGTTAGAAAAATTAAGAGAAAAATTGATTGGATTAGGAAGTGTGGCAGTTGCTTATTCAGGTGGAGTTGATAGTAATTTTTTACTTAAAGTAGCAAGAGATACATTAGGAGATAATGTTATAGCTGTAACCATTCATGCAATGATGCACTCAAATAGAGAAATAGAAGAGGCAAAGCAATATACTAAAAATTTTGGAGTTAAACATATTATATTAAAAATAGAAGATTTTGATTTAAAGGAATTCAAAGAAAATGGTATTGAAAGATGTTATTATTGTAAAAAATATATATTTACTAAAATAAAAGAGGTCGCAAAGGAACATAATATAAAGTACATAGTAGATGGAACTAATGTAGATGATTTAGGAGATTATAGACCAGGTCTTAAAGCATTAAATGAATTAGAAGTAATTAGTCCATTAAAAGAAAGTGGATTAAAGAAAGATGAAATTAGGTTACTTTCAAGAGATATGAAATTAGAAACTTTTAATAAACCATCATTTGCATGTCTTGCAAGTAGAATTCCTTATGGTGCTGAAATTACAGATGAAAAGCTTAGGATAATAGAAAAGAGTGAAGAATATTTATCTGATTTGGGTTTTTCTCAATTTAGAGTGAGAATGCATGAAAATATAGCTAGAATAGAAGTTAATCAGGAAGAATTAGGTAAATTTTTTGAAAATAACAATTTTAGCAAAGTTGACACTAAATTAAAAAAATTTGGCTTTAAATATGTTACACTAGATATGTCAGGATATCAAATGGGAAGTATGAATTTAAATATGTAAATAGGTTAAAAAAATAATCGTTGTAATTAATATAAGAAACAGGAGGTTTTATGAAAAACTATACATTAATATCGCCATGTTTTTTTGGAATGGAAAAAATGTTGGCTAGAGAAATTACTAATTTAGGATATGAAATAATAAAAACAGAAGATGGAAGAATAACATATAAGACTGATGAATTTGGGATAGCAAAATCAAATATGTGGTTGAGATGTGCAGAAAGAGTACATCTTAAAATTGCTGAGTTTGAAGCAAAAAGCTTTGATGAATTATTTGAAAATACAAAAAGGATAAATTGGTCTAAATATATACCTTATGGAGCTCAATTTCCTATTTCAAAGGCTTCTTCTATAAAATCAAAATTATACAGTACACCAGATGTACAAGCTATAGTAAAAAAAGCTATTGTAGAAAGCTTAAAGAAAAGTTATTTAGAGGATGGTTTGCTTAAAGAAGATAAAGAAAAATATCCTATCTTTGTATTTATACACAAAGATAAAGTGACTCTGTCAATAGACACAACTGGAGATGCTCTACATAAAAGAGGATATAGAGAAAAAGCAAATAAAGCTCCAATAAGAGAAACTTTAGCTTCTGGACTTATCTATTTAACTCCTTGGAAAGCGGGTAGGACTTTAGTAGATCCTATGTGTGGTTCTGGTACTATATTAATTGAAGCCGCCATGATAGGTATAAATATGGCACCAGGACTAAATAGAGAATTTATATCAGAAAAATGGAGAACACTTGATAAAAAGATTTGGTGGGATGTAAGAAAAGATGCTTTTAATAAAATAGATAATGAATCTAAATTTAAAATTTATGGATATGATATAGATGAAGAATGTATAGATATAGCTCGAGAAAATGCAGAAATAGCAGGTGTAGATGAATATATAGAATTTAATGTAGGAGATGCAACTAAGTTTAAAAGTGAAGAAGAATTTGGATTTATAGTTACCAATCCACCTTATGGAGAAAGACTAGAAGATAAGGATAGCGTTAAACAGTTATATAAAGAACTTGGCTATGCATTTAGAAAGTTAAGAAATTGGTCATATTATCTGATAACTTCTTATGAAGAGTTTGAATATGAATTTGGGCAAAAAGCAGCTAAAAAGAGAAAATTATATAATGGTATGCTAAAAACTAACTTTTTCCAATATCCAGGGCCTAAACCTCCTAGAAATAATAATTAGATTTTATATTTATCATAAATTTTATTAAACTAATAAAGTTTTGTTAAAATAAGTAAAACATTATGAGGATTTAAAACGTCTAATTATTGTAAGGAGATTTTTGCGAGAAAAATTTAAGATTGTAGGATTAGGAGGAGTTAAATGAACTTATTAAAGCTTATTGTTGTATCAGGCTTAATGATGTTATTTGTTACTGGATGTAATGTTAAAACTGAATCTCCAGAACAATTGGCAAAGATACCTGACTATGATGATACAAAAAAAGTATTGTATGATGGTATAGACCAGCTACTAAAACCAGACTCATCTATGATATTGCCTTCTAATACAAAAGAAGTAGGAAAAATAAATAAGGTAGATTTAAATAGTGATGGAGTTGATGAGTTAGTAGTATTTGAGCAAAAAGAAGACCTAAGTAATAATGTTAATAAAGTAGGTTTTGTAACTTTAAGTTACAATGGTGAAAAATATGTACTAGGAGACCATTATTTAGAAAATGGAGAATCAATAGAATATGCTAATTTCTATGATTTGGATTCAGATGGATATAAGGAAGTTATCTTACTTGTTAAATCAAAAGATAAAACTAACATGTATATATACAAAGTAAGGGATAATGAAATTACAAAAGTATATGATTTAGACGCTTCTTGGATTCAAAATAAAGAAGATTTTAATGATATGAAAGTAAAGATTGGTTATATAGATGGAGATGACAAGATAGATATATTAATGCTTCATTTAAATAATAAAACTAATGAAATGTTTGCAACTGTTGCAAATTTTGATGGAACTATGAAGGTTAAGGATTATGTCAAATTTGAAAATGTAAAAAATCTAAATGAGTTATATATAACTCTAGGTAATGTTGCTTCATCTGTTGGAAATTCGGCAGCAACCATAAAGGGTGTTGTACTTGATATTCCTATGTTAAAGGAAAATAATTATATCACACAGATATTATATATGAAAAATGATAAAATTCAAAAAGTGTTTAGTGATTATGATAAAACTATTACTAAACCTTATTACATACCTGTTGATGATGTTGATAAAGATAAAATTATAGAGATACCTATAGTTGCTGGAGGAAATAGAAATACCTATACCTCTAAAGCATCTGCTAATATAAGTTGGTACAGATGGAATGGGAAAGAAGATTCTAATTCAAAATTAATATTTATAAGCCAGATATATTATAATTATAAATATAATTTTAGGTTATTTATGCAAAATAATTTAGTAGATAAAATAATTGTTGAACAAGAGTTTGTTGGGGAAAAAGCTGTATTTAAATTTTACTATTTTGATTATTCAGACCGTAAAAATTTATTTAATATAATAGTAGAGAGTAAAAATAAACTTGAAGATAGAAAAAGTGCAAATACACAAAATTCTATTGTACTTCAAGAAAGTGATGAATATACTTTTTTACTAGTTATAAACGATGCAAATGAAATGGATAAGTTAGATATTACTATAGACGCATTAAAAGAGTATTTCTCATTAATATATGGTTAATATTATACTCAATTGGAGGTTTTATTTTATGAAGGAAAAAATACTTATACTAGAAGATGAAATAGGCATTAGAAGTTTTGTCAGTATAAACTTAAAAAGAGAAGGATACGAAATAGTTGAAGCAGGTACTGGTAGAGAAGCTATAGAAAAAATGACAACAGAAAATGACATTACAATAGCTCTTTTAGATGTAATGCTTCCAGATATAAGTGGAATAGAGGTTTGTAAATTTATAAGGGAAAATTTTGATCAAGTTGGTATAATAATGCTTACAGCAAAAGCCCAAGAAGATGACAAAATAGAAGGATTTATTTCAGGAGCAGATGATTATATCATAAAACCATTCAGTATAAAGGAGCTTTTAGTTAGGGTTTCTGCTCTTATTAGAAGAGTTGCAAAAGATGATTCAAATGTTAAATCAAGTGAGATAGTCTCACCACCATTTATACTTGATATAGATAAAAGAAAATTATTTAAGAATGGTAAAGAGATTGAACTTACTCCAACAGAATTTTCAATAGTAAAATATCTGATATCAAACGCTAAACAATCATTAAGTAGAGACCAGATATTAGATGAAGTATGGGGAACTAATTATTTGTATGATTTTAAAATAGTAGATGTAAATATAAGAAGGATAAGAAATAAAATAGAAGATGACCCATCAAAACCAAAATATATACAAACTATTTGGGGTTATGGATACTGTTTTAGAAAGGAAGAATAATAGTGTTACATTTTGAAGGTCTGAGAAAAAAAGTAATAAAAAACTATTTTATAATAATTATTATAATGGTAACTCTTTTTGAGGGGCTGTTCATGTTTTATATACAAAACTATTACTATGATTCTGTTAAACAGCTACTTGAATCTGAAATAAAATATGCTGATGAATATAATGCTATTACAATGGAAACTACAAGCTTTGAGAAAAAAGTCAAAAATATTTTTGATAAACAACCATTAACAAAGAATTCAGAATTTGGGATTTCGATAATAGATAAAAATAAAAATGTTATATTAGATCAATATGGGTTTAAAAGTAAAGAAAAAGCAAATTATGAAGATGTAGATAATGCATTAAGAGATGTAAAGACTAAAAATTTAACACCATATACTTATAAAATACCAGATACAGGAGAGCATGTCATGAGCATCTCCTTACCACTAAAAGTAAATAATATTATAGAAGGTGTTGTTAGATATACTGTCTCATTAGATGGAATTGATAACGCAATATTAAAGCAAGCTACATGGCTTATATTGGCAGGAATATTTATACTTATTATAGCTATATTAATAAGTCTTAAATTCGCTGAGACTCTTATAAAACCACTAAGAGAGCTAAAGAAGTTTGCAAACGAATTAGCTGTAGGAAACTACAATATAAAATTGGAAAATATGAAGATTGTAGACGATGAAATTGGTGATTTAGCACAAACATTTGAACATATGGCACATGAAATCGATAAGAGTGAAAAATTGAAAGAAGAATTTATATCTTCTGTATCTCATGAGCTGAGAACCCCTCTTACATCTATAAAGGGATGGAGTGAAACATTAGGATATGAAAGTATAACTAGAGAAGAATTAGATTTAGGTCTAGGTATTATACAAGATGAGACAGAAAGACTTATAAAGCTGGTGGAAGAATTGTTGGATTTCTCAAGACTTTCTTCTGATAGGATAAAGCTTCATGTTGATATAGTTGATGTTGAAGGATTAGTTGTTGGTGTTGTAAATCAGTTGAAAGTTAAAGCAGCTGAAAAAGACATATCACTTTTATTTGAATTTGAAAATGAATTCATAGAAAATATCCAAGGAGATAAAAATAGACTAAGACAAGTTCTTATAAATTTAATACAAAATTCATTTAAATTCACTAGTCAGGGTGGTTACATAAAAGTTGTAGCTTCACAGGATGAAGATGTAACAACTATATCAGTTGAAGATAATGGTTCAGGAATAGAAAAGCAAAATTTAAATAAAGTTTTAGATAAATTCTTCCAAGAAGATTACAATAAGGCTGGTAGTGGATTAGGTCTTGCAATTAGTAATGAAATTGTAAAACTTCATGGTGGAGTAATGAAAATAGAGAGTGAAAAGAATGTTGGAACAAAAATAACTTTTAATATAAAAAATAAATTTGCTAAACAGGCATAAATTCTTAGAAAGAGGATTAAGATGAGAAATATAAAAATGATAGTAGCATATGATGGTTCAAGATATAAAGGTTACCAAAAACTAGGTGATAATGACATGACTATACAAGAAAAGCTTGAGTCTGTCTTAAGTAAAATGGCCAATGAAACCATTGAGATAATTGGTTCTGGGAGAACTGATATGGGAGCACATGCAAGAGGTCAAGTTATAAACTTTAAAACAAATTGTATGGATTCAGTAGATAAAATTCAAAAATATCTATATGAATATCTGCCAGAGGATATAGTTGTAAAAACTGTTGAGGAAGTTGATGAAAGATTTCACTCAAGATACAATGTAAAATCAAAAACGTATTTATATAAGATTGATAATAATAAATATCACAGTCCTTTTATGAGAAAGTATGCTGCACATATAAGTAAAAAATTAGATTTAGATAGAATGAGAAAAGCAAGTGAGTACTTAATAGGAGAACATGATTTTACTAGCTTTGCTTCTTCTAAGTCTAAGAAAAAATCTAATGTAAGAGAAATTTACTCAATAAATATAAAAGAAAATGATGATATTGTAGAAATATATATAGAAGGAAATGGCTTTTTATATAATATGGTGAGAATAATAGTAGGAGCATTAATAGATGTTGGTCTTAAAAGAAAAGCACCACAAGATATTAAGTGTATGCTTGAGTTGAAGGACAGAAGTAAGTCATCAGACACTGCACCAGCTAAAGGTCTATGTCTTTGGAAAGTAAAATATGAGTAAGCTTAAAGAGAAAATATTTTAAAAATAAAATATATAGTTGACATAAATGGAAAAATAAACTATTATATATTCTATAAGAGATATCTAAAAAATTTGATATTTAAATCCAGTGAAAAAGAGAGTAACTTTTATATGTTTTATAGAGAGCTGAGGATGGTGGAAGCTTAGCAAATAAATATTAGTGAAAAGAACTTTGGAGGATGCTAATTGAATTTAGTATGTTAGTAGGTAATCTCGCCTTAAGAGAAAGAGTGGATAAGTTTATCTTATCAATTAGAGTGGTAACGCGGATATATTTCGTCTCTTGGTTTTTCCAAGAGGCGTTTTTTAATATATTTATTTACTAATATGTATTTAGTAGTTACAAATTTACTGATTGATTAGCTAAGTTTATCAATAAGAGTGGTACCGCGGATATTTCGCCTCTTAGTATTTAAAAATACTGAGGGGTTTTTTTAGTATTAAAATGATTTTATAAAAGTGTACATTTTTAAAGTCATTCAATATTAAGATTTTCTATAAAAAATATAAAAATCATAATTTAAAATTGGGAGGAATTAACAATGAACGAAAAAGTAGTATTAGCATATTCAGGAGGACTTGACACATCAATTATAATACCTTGGTTAAAGGAAAATTATGAAGATATAGAAGTTATAGCTGTTTGTGGAAATGTAGGTCAAGAAGATAAAATGGAAGATGTTTATGAAAAAGCTTTACAAAGTGGAGCATCAAAAGCTTATGTAGATGATATAAGCGAAGAGTTTGTGACTGAAACTATATTTAAAGCTGTAAAAGCAGAAGCAAAATATGAAGGAAAATATTTATTAGGAACTTCTTTAGCAAGACCTATAATAGCTAAAAAATTAGTTGAAGTTGCTCATAAAGAAGGAGCAAAATATATATGCCATGGGTGTACAGGAAAAGGTAATGACCAAGTTAGATTTGAAGCTACAATTGCAGCCCTTGACCCAACTATAAAAGTTATAGCTCCTTGGAGAATATGGGATATAAAATCAAGAGAAGATGCTATAGATTATGCTGAGAAACACAACATAAAAGTAACAGCAACTAAAGCTAAAATATATTCAGTAGATGCTAACCTTTGGCATGTATCAACAGAAGGTGGAGATATAGAACATCTACAAAATGAGCACAAAAAGGATGTATATAAACAATGTGTAGATCCTGAGGATGCATGTGATGTAGCTGAATATGTAGAAGTTTATTTTGAAAAAGGTGTGCCTAAAAAGATAAATGGTGAAGAATTATCTCCAGTGGCATTAATTCATAAATTAAATGAGTTAGGTTGTAAGCATGGAATTGGAGTTATAGATATAGTTGAGAATAGACTTGTTGGTATGAAATCAAGAGGTATATATGAAACTCCAGGAGGAACACTTCTTTATGAAGCACACAATATTTTAGAAAGTTCTACTTTAGATAAAGATACACTACACTTTAAGCAAATGGTATCTTACAAATATGGAGAACTTATTTATAATGGATTATGGTATTGTAAATTAAGAGAATCTATAGATGCATTTATGGAACAAACTCAAGATAATGTTACTGGAACAGTAAAAGTTAAACTTTACAAAGGTAATATAAAACCTGCTGGAATATTTACTGAAAATGCACTTTATGATGAAGGAATATCTTCTTTTGGAGATAGTGAACTTTATGACCATAAAGATGCAGAAGGCTTTATTAATTTATTTACTTTACCATTAAAAATTAGAGCTATGAAGGCTAGTAAGTAATAGAATATAGTAAATTAAAATTGTTAGAGTACATAAGAAATGTTTTTTAGTTTTTTATGTGCTCTTTTTTATATAAAATTATTATATTATACTATTTGCAATAGTTTAGGTGATTACAATATAAAAAATTTTAAAACTTATTTTTCATCAAGACTTCCTACTTATTTGTAAGAATTAAGAGTAAAATTTTCTTATAAGTTACACAACATGAATACTTGTTTTTGAATTTTCCCATTGACTCTCACATTATAGGAGGGTTTATACTAAGTTTAATTAAAAATATACATAAAAAAGCTGCTTATAAGTAGAAGATAATAAGCATAGCATTTGAAATTATAAAGATAAAACTTATGAAAATACTATTAATTCAATAATGAAATTATTTATAAACGGAGGTAGATTGAATGAGGAAACTAATTGAAATAAAGCACCATTTACATGACTATGAATGTATGTGGAATGGCATAGAAGATATATATATGAATAAAATGGGCGAATCTCTGCCAAATGATTTTTTCTTTTTATTATCAGGTTTTGGTTCGTTTTGTTATATGAGGACAAACAAAAAAGAATTAAAGAGAATGGTTGCATTGGGAGATGGAAGAACCAAAAAAATGTATGAATTTTTAGCACCTATTGTTGGTTTTGAATATAAACACTATGAGTTTAAAAAGTATGAACAAGCTTTAAAAAAAGCCAAATCAGAAATTGATTCTGGTCATCCTGTTGTTTTAGGAGCTTTAGATATGTATTATCTTCCATATTATGAAAAATTATATCATAAAGAGCATATTCCTTTTCATTATGTGCTTATGGTAGGGTATGATGATATGGAAGAAAGAATATATTTATATGATTGTGGGAGAACTGAGTTACTCTCTCTTTCTTATGATGAACTGTGTGAATGTATGAATTGTAGTTATCCTGGATTAAGCAAAGCGAATACAATTTGTACAGTTAGAATGAATAGTTCAAAGAATAAATATCAGATTGCCCAAGAAGCACTTGCTATAAAGCGTGATATGTTTTTAAATCCAACTACAGGGTTTTTAGGATACAAAGGTTTTGAAAAGTTTATTAAAGAATTGCCACAATGGAAACATGAATTGGGAAAAGATGACTATGATAGGATTTTAGTTAATATGGTTATGTTTTTTGGAACAGTACCAACTATTCCAAATGTAATCAAAGGAATTGAAGAACCAGATAGCGTCGAATTTAAAGGTGGTTTTGACAAAATGAGCAAAATGCTTAAATGTATTGGAACTGAATACAAAAATGACTGTTGGATACAAGTAGCAGAAATTTTTGAAGAAAGTTCAATCATAATTGAAAAAATATCTAATATAATAATAGATTATTTATCGAATAAGGTTGATAAAACTGAAAAACTTCCTTTGCTATTTTCTGAAATTTTGAAACAAATGAAAGATGGATACTTAATGTTAGGTATATGAATATAGAGTAAGATTTCTTTTTTAATAAAAGTATCTTAGCTAGATAATCAAAATTTAAATATAAAATGAGTTCACAAAATCAAATTATATATTTATAAAGTGTTGACCCTAACACCACGTCATATTGTAATATGAAAACATAGTTTAAAAATATTAATAGATACTGATAGGTATATAAGTATTTATTAATATTTGTAGCTGTAAAATAAAATTTTGAGGTGAGGCAATGAGAACAGTAAAACAAGTTTCAGATCTAACAGGAATAAGTGTGCGCACATTACATTACTATGACGAAATAGGTTTACTAAAACCAAGTGAAATTACAGAAGTAGGGTATAGATTTTATGATGATGAAGCTATTAAAACGCTTCAACAAATTTTATTTTTTAAAGAGCTTGAAATACCTTTAAAAGAAGTTAAAGATATAATGTTAAGTCCATACTTTGATAAAATGAATGCTCTAGAAAGTCAACGAAAGCTACTTATTATAAAACGCAAAAGACTGGATAGTCTAATAGAAATTATAGACAAAACTTTAAAAGGGGAAAATATAGTAAACTTCAAAGACTTTGATATGAGTGAATATTTTAAAGTACTAGAGGAATTTAAAATAGAGCATGAAGACAAAGTAATTAAAACTTATGGTAGTGTAGAGAAATATAATGAACACATTGAGACGATTAAATCTAAAGAAGATGAAATTGCTAAAATGGCTATAAAAAAATATGGAAGTATTGATAAATATGCTGAGGCTATAAAAAAGAATTTTAATAGTGATATATTAATTTTAGCAGAACAATTTGACGAATTTAAAAAAGATTGTTTAGAGGACAATCATCCAAAATTAAAAGAACTATTTAAAAAACTTGTAGCGGATTTAGGTAAGAATCCCTTGTCAAAGGAACTTCAAGAAATTGCTAGAGAGATAACAGATACATCTAAGAAAGATTATGAACTTTTTAATAAGGAGTATGGAGATGATAATTGGTATGGTATGGTACAAAATTATTTATTAAATCCTATATGGATAAAAGAAGTTGATAAAAAGTATGGTAATGGAGCATGTAAATTTATTGGCGAAGTTTTGAAACATTGTTTAGGTAATAAACAGCCTAAAATAAATATATTATATGAAAAACTTGTAGCAGATTTGAGTAAAAATCCTTCTTCAAAGGAGATTCAAGATATTGTTGAAGATATAGTGTATGAAATTAGCAAGAGTAATGAGTTTTACAAGATAGATGAAGGAGAGAATCATTTAGATTATTTGGCAGAACTTTATTTACAAAATTCTATTTATATACAAGTAAATGATAAGAAATATGGTAAAGGGGCATCTAATTTCATTGGGCAAGCTCTAAAAGCTTATTCTGATAATAATAAATTGTAGATAAACAAATATAAAGTAGAGTAAAAAATAGAAGCTAAATAATTTCAGAATTGATTATGTTTTAATATATAAAAAGGAATAAATCTTATAATTTACAAATCAATGAAAACATTACTACATTTTGTATTAATTCATGAAAATAAGGATATAGAATTATTATTTTATCTATATCCTTACTTGTTATTTTTAAAATATATAGTTTATATCAAACTTAACACTTTCAACAATATTTCCTAAATATGTTTTTATGCTTTCAACTTCTTCTAACGATTTCAACTTATTTTCAGTATAAATTGCTTTATCAAGAATATTGAATTTTAAACCTATCTCATCAAAGTATTCATGATTTAAAACTTTATACCAATGATTTCTTTCTTTAGACCATCTAGTAGATATAGAATCAGCTTCTTTTTGAGCTTTTTCCCATTCTTCATTTTCTATGGATTTCTCTAATATAGATATATTGTTTTTGTAATCTTCTGTAAAATCATATAGTTTGTTATTAACATAAAATCCAAATAGCATAAATAAAACAGTCCATAGTACAACAAATGTCGCAGATTTCAATATTAATCACCCTTCTTATTTTGAATAAATATTTTGTCATTTTCATCTAAAACACAAATAAGAACATCCTTAAAATTTTCTATGTGATTAGACTTTAAGATACCCATTAGCCAGTTAGTATCTTTTTCAGCCATGTTAAGATTTTTATTTATTATTTTACCATCCAATATAAGTGGAATTGGTAAATGATTAAAAGCTCTCGGAGGAGTACTATTGTAACTTGATGCTGGAACCACACTTAAATTACCATCAGTCTCTAAAATAGCATATTGTACATCTTTTAAGTTAAAGTAACCTTGAATTCTCAATTGCTCTAATAACTCATCTATACTAACTCTTTCTTTTTTAAGTTCATTATATACAATTTTTCCTTTATCGATTAAGACAGAAGGTTTACCTGATAAAAATGAACTTAATTTTCTACTTTTTAAGGATAAAAATGAAATTAGAGTCTGCATAATTACAAGTCCAGTTATTGCTGCAACACCATTTATAATTGGTATATTATTATTTTCCATTGGGACGGATGCAACTTCTGCAATTAAAAGTGTTATGACCAAGTCAAAGCAGTTCATCTCAGCTATTTCACCTTTTCCCATGACTCTAAGTGCAATCAACACTGTTATGTATAATATAATACTTCTTATTAATACCACTGTCATATCTATCAATTACTCCTTTAAAAAATATTTACACTAAGTTAGTATATCCCATATAAAAAAATTAATTCAGATTATAAAAAATACCTTAAACAATTGAATTTAATTATTTAAGGTATTCTTGATAATCTCAATATTAAATTTTTTATAGATTTTCTATTACTTTTATTTATCTTAACTACTGATTCAACAAAATTCTTTTTATCACCTAATTTCAATACAAAATCAGGATATTCTTCAACTTCATTGAGTTTTATCAATTTAAAAGAAGAAGATAAGTTTTTAAAACTAATAATTTTAGAATTATTTACTAATACACTTCTTTTTTTAAAATAAATATCTTTTTTACTTATATTTAACATATTGAATATTTGTTTAAGATACATTATTATATCCTCTGGAGTCTTGTCAAATTTAAGTTCAAAATTTTCATCCTCAAAGTAGGGAATATAATATAAAGGATTTTTAATAGGGGGCAGTTTATCGTATAATTCTTCAAGTGTATTAGTATCTTTAGGATAGTTAAGGTAAAAGCATTTACATACATTCATTAAATCCATAGCATCTGAAAGTGAATTATGTTTAATTTCTCCTTCTACAGCAAAAATCTTTTTCATATTTAGTAAAGATAGTTGTTTAGATAAGATTCTATTTTTATATGTAATATGTTGAGATATAAAAGGTTGAATATCAATCATCATATTGAATAATTCTAAGCAGATACCTGTATATTTATATACTCTAAAGGAATTTAGAAGACCAGCAATATCAAAATCACCCCAATTATATATTGTAACATCACTAAATTTACTAAACCATTTGCAAAAATCATCCATAACATATAAAAGATTATGAGCATTATCAATTTCTAACTGGTTTAATTTAGTGAGTTTTTTACATTTAGATGAAAGTATTTCATTGTATTTTGGTTTAACTAAGGAATAATAATCATCAACTATATTAAAATCATTGTCGACCAAAACACAACCTATTGAAATCAACTCCGCTCCACTATATTCTAGCTTGTATTTATTATCATCTAATATATTAAATTCAAAGTCTATAAATAACTTGTATTTCATAAACTAAAAGCACATCCTCATAAATATTTATTTAATGAGATTAAGCGTCATAAGAATCAATAGATATAATGATTCTGAACATCAAAGGCTCATTACAACTTTTATTTATTTCGTAACTTAAATCTAAGGAATCTTTTAAGATAGAATTTATAAGTATTCTTTCCCAACCTATTTTTAGATTAACTTTAGCTTCTATCAGTTTAGCTTCTATCTTTTTAAATATTTCTATATTTGCAGGTATTATACTTAGTTCAATATTACTTTTAAATGGGTTAGATTTTAAATCAGTTATAAGAATATTCTTTAATTCTTCTGTAAGTTCAGAGATTAAATCATTCCCTATATATTCTTTAATTATTTCTTCTCGAATTTCTCTTAAATTTAGCAACATTAACACCTACTACTTGTATTATAATATGCAAAGTATAGTAAAATTTGATTAAGTTTTTTATTATACTTGCAATAGTAGCTTTTTCCTTTCTGTTTATTTTTATATGATTAATCCATATTAGAAAACTACTAATATGCTTATAAAGAATAGTTTATTGTATATTAAAAATAAAAACTGTTAGATTTTCAGAGAATAAAAGCTATATAAAAGTGAAGATTATAAAATAAAATCATAAAGATAAGATATTTTATTCTCTGAATTCTTTGATACTAAATTCTTAATCTGTTATTTGCCAATCCCTTTTTCTGATAATTTTTCTAGCATATCTCTAGTCATTTTATCTAAATCATAATTAGCTTTAAAATTCCATTCATTTACAGCACTACTACTATCTAATGAATTAGGCCAAGAATCAGCTATACTTTGTCTTACAGGGTCTACATCATACTCTATTGCAAAATCAGGGATGTATTTTTTTATAGAATTAGCTATTTCTTCAGGAGCAAAACTCATAGCAGTGATATTAAAAGCATTTCTATGAATAAGTTTTTCAGCTGGGGCTTCTATCAAATCTACTATAGATTGAAGAGCATCAGGCATGTACATCATATCCATTTTTGTACCTTCTGCTATGTAAGATTTATATTTTTTATTTTTTAATGCTTCATAATATATATCAACTGCATAATCTGTAGTTCCACCACCAGGAGGAGTAACATAAGAAATAAGACCAGGAAATCTAACTCCTCTAGTGTCCACTCCAAATTTTGAATGATAATAATCACATAGTAATTCACCAGATACTTTAGTGACACCATACATAGTATTAGGTCTTTGCAGTGTATCTTGAGGAGTCATATTTTTTGGTGAATTTTCACCAAATGCAGCTATTGAACTAGGTGTAAAAAACTTACAATTTAATTCTCTAGCTATTTCAAGACCATTTATCAATCCATTCATATTTAAATTCCAAGCTTCTAAAGGTTTACTTTCTGCAACTGCTGAAAGTAAAGAAGCTAGATGAATTATAGTATCTACATCATATTTTTTTGCAATTTCAAAAAAACGATTTTTATCTGTGACATCTAATATTTCAAATATACCAGATTCACATACAGGATTTCCTTCTTTTGTTCTTCTTGAGCTAGCAATTACATTCTGTTCTCCATATTCATTTCTTAGCTTGATTGTTAATTCTGAACCTATTTGTCCTAATGCACCTGTTATAAGTATTTTTTTCAATTTGCTAACCTCCCTAGGGTTTAATTTATGTATTATTGCTTATTTTTATTTTAGCAAATCTTTTGTTTAAATACAAAGAATTAAACACATTAATGTATTACTTAACTTAATAACGTATAGTAAATGTTTAAGAATTTTATGTAATATTAAATCTTAATGAGGTATAAAGATAGAGTATGTGACTAAGTCACAGAAATCAAAGTAAATTTAGGATATAATAAAATATGTAATATTAAGATAGAACAAAGATGATTCTACAAATAAAAAAGTATCATAAGTATTGAACTGAGTATAAATGCTATGGTTGACTTGGTTATAACTTATTGTAGTTTTTTGTTAAATATTGTCTTATAATATTTGAAGTATTAGACACTTAAATGAATAAGACTATGAAAAAAAATAAAGTAAGCTGTGGTGAAATAATAAATTTCACATATGATGCTCTAAATGATATACTAGAAAATCAAAAATAATCTCAAGAAAATAGCATTTCCCATTTAGGGGAATGCTATTTTTTATTAGATAAATAGTATCTTGTTTTAATATAATTTTTAAATCAATTAAATTATATTTTAATCAATATAATCTAATATAGAAAATATTAATTGACAAGAAAAAATATACTATGCTAAATAAAAATAAATTATTTAATATAAAGAGTATAGATATATTTATGTCTATAAGATTGTACAAACTAATAAAAAAATATGTTAATTATAAAGAAATATATATAAAAATAAAAGAATTAATGAATATAATATAAAGTAAAAAAGCATAAAATTATATAATACTCTTATAAAATAAAGAAAAAATAGAAATTTCCTATAAAATGCATGGATTATGACATAATATGGTATAATTAGTAAAAATATAGAGATTGGAGGAATTGATTTGTTTATAGAGGAAGAATTAGAAGGATATATAATAAAATGTAAAATATCTGAAGACTTTAAAGATAAACCTGGATATAGTGATGAAGAATTTTATGTTACAATCTATAAAGATGAAAGTTCTGACTCTGGGTATTATGCTTTGTTAGAAAATAAGGATGAAAAAGCAATATGGGATGGAAAAATTGTTGCTAATAATATTTTAAATAAACTTTGGGTTGTAGTAGATAAGGTTAGAGCTGGTTAATTATGTAATTATATAATATTTTAAATAAATTTTCAGATATAGAGAACCAATATGTAATAAATAAGAAAAGTTATTCAATTGTGGAGGGTTAATTAAATGGAATATAGCTATAGTAAGATGCATCTGAAAAAAGGGGATATTGTAGAAGTAAATTTGGAGAAACAAGCTAATGTGATATTATTAGATCATATAAATTATGTTAAATTTAAAAATCAAAGAAACTACGATTATTATGGTGGATTTGCCAAGAAAACTCCATGCAGGATGAAAGTTCCTAATACAGGAACTTGGTATTTGGTTGTAAATGAAAATGGAAATAGTGGTATAGTAAACTTTTCAATTAATACAATTCAAAATTAATTTAATACTAAAAGGCTTAGGTTAATATCTAGGTCTTTTTATTAATTTTATATTATTGAAATTTAATAAGTATACAGTTATGATAAAGAAAGGATTTATAAAGAGGCATTAAAAATATATCTTTACAAATCCTTTGTGTCTAATATCTATCTGGCATATAATTACTCTATTATCTTTATATAGGTTGTTTATATACACTAAACATACTCTTAAAAATTAAATTAAAAATACTTATTATTAACACTGAGCTCCACCTTTAAGATGTAAAGGAGCATCAAGTATAGCTTGTTTTCTTTCCAATACAGAATCTGATAAAAGCATTTCTATAAATTTATCAACACCAATTCGGTCAATAGTAATCCCAAAACGTTCACCTGTTTTACCTTGTTCTCTAAATAAAAGAAGAGCTTTTTCAATTAAAGTCATAAGTTCTTCTTTTGAAAATAGTTTATCAATTTGTGTTCCAGCTCTAACAGATTTGCCCCATTTTCCTCCTATGTATATTTTGTAGCCAGATTTTTTTTCTTCAATACTATCAAAATTACAACTTTCTATACATTTACCACAGTTATTGCATAAATTATTATCTATCTCAAGTTTTCCTTTATCTGTTAATTTAGCTGCTTTGACAGGACAGACTTCCATGACAGAACATTTTTTGCATCCAACACATATTTCAGGGTCATAATCAGGTACACGTTGGCCAACAATTCCAAGGTCATTTAAGTCAGGTTTAATACAATTATTAGGGCATCCTCCAACACCAATTTTAAATTTATGAGGTAACTTTACATCATACCACCCTTTATAAAATTCTTGATGAATTTCAGCAGCTAGCGCTTGTGTATCAATCAATCCATGAACACAAACAGTTCCCTTGCATGCTACAACAGGACGAACTCTTGAACCTGTTCCACCTGTGATTAAGTTTTCACTAGCAATAAATTCACTTAAGGCTTCAATATCTTCAAACTTTACACCAGGTAATTCTACTGTTAATCTAGTAGTAAATGCTACTTGACCATTTCCAAATTTTTCAGCAGCCTCAGCAATCTTTTTTGTTTGTGAGGTATTTATTACTCCATTTACAGTTATTATACGTGCAGCAAAATGTTCTCCATCTTTACTTGGTAAAAAACCTCTACCTTTTAGTTCCTTTTTTTGTTCTGCTGTAATATTATTCATAATTAATCCTCCATTACTTTAAGATTTGGATAAAATAGTATTCCACCTTCAAGGACTTTTGTATTTGTATAACCAAATCGTCTTAAACGATTTTGAGCCATATAGCTATTTTTACCTTTTGCACATATAAGAAGAATCTTCTCATCTTTAGAAAGACCTTCAACTTCTCCATTAATTTCACCAACAGGTAAATAACGCAAGTTAGGAATAGAAGGAGCTTTTGAAACATCAAGTTTAGTCCAGCTATCAAAATCTTCGATTTCATCAAGTAAAACACCATCAAGTTCTCCATTGAGTTTATTTTGTAACACAGTTACTGCTACTACAAAAGGATGAATAGCTGTTGAGAAAGGTGGTGCATATGCAAGATCCATACTTTCTAATGAATAAAGGTCAGCTCCTAGAGTTATTGCAGTAGCAGCTATATCTACTATCTTATCAGTTGCACCAGGGCCCATAACTTGAACTCCTAATAACTTTCTAGTATTTTTTTCAGAAACCATTCTTATTATAAAATTAGATGCCCCTGGATAATAATGAGCCTTATCATCAGTAGCTATAGTTACAGAACAAACATCGTAACCTTCTTTTTCAGCTGATTCTTTACTTAAACCTGTTTTTCCAACATTAAGCTCTGGCAATTTTACTATAGTTGTTCCAAGAACTCCTTTATAAGTTTTAGATTTTCCAGCTATATTTTGAGCACAAATTCTACCTTCATGATTTGCAGATGAACCCATAGGTGACCATGTAGGTTTATTTGTCAAAGCATTTTTTACAAAAGCACAATCTCCAACTACGTATATATTTTCATCAGCTGTAAGCATAAATTCATCTGCTATAAGTGTTTTATTTGGAGCAAATTTTAAATCTGTATTCTTTAAAAAGGCTGTATTAGGATGAATTCCAACTGACATAACAACTAAATCTGTTTTAATAACTCTATTTTTGGTACGAAGTTTTTCTACTTTATTTTCACCTTCAATACCTATAACTTGGTCGCCTGTGAAAATCATAATACCTTTATCAGCTAGGTGATTTTCAACATATTCAGCAAAATCGGTATCAAATCCAGGCATAACATGTTCAGCCATATCAATAACACTTACACGTATACCCATAGCAGAAAGGTTTTCAGCAATTTCAAGACCAATAAATCCTCCACCAATAACAACAGCTCTCTTGACTCCATCTTCTACAGCATCTCTTAATGCTATTGCGTCATTTGGAGTACGCATGAAGAATACTCCAGATAAATCTATTCCAGGTATTGGTGGTTTTATTGGATCTGCTCCTGTGGCAATTACAAGTTTATCATAACTGATAGTTTCCTCTTCTCCTGTTAAAATCTTTTTCAAAACTACCTGTTTTGATTTTCTATCAATAGATGTAACTTCAACTCCACAGCGAACTTCTGCTCCTGTTAGCTTAGAAAAACTTTCAGGAGTATTTACTATTAGAGATGATTTATCTTCAATAACCTTACCAACATAATATGGAAAACCACAACCTGCATAAGAAATATATTCTCCTTTATTGAGGATTGTAACAGAACAATTGTCACCCATTTCACGTTTTATCTTTGCAGCGGTTTTTGTTCCAGCAGCAACTCCACCTATAATTAATACTTTCACAATATCACACTCCAATCCTTTTTATAACTCTATGCTAAAATTATAGTTCTTGACAATGTATTTGTAAAATACTAAAATGTTAATAAAATCATAAGTATTTACTAATATTTGGTAAGGTCGTGATAATATGACTATTCGTAGCCTTGAGATATTTGTAAGGGTTGCTGAATGTGGTAAAATGAGTGAAGTCGCAAGAAATATGTATATTACACAGTCATCAGTTAGCCAAGCTATTTCGGAAATAGAAAAAGAATATGGAGTTAGATTGTTTGATAGAATTTCAAAAAAACTATACTTAACTGAAGCAGGAAAAAAGCTTCTAGGATATGGTAAGCATCTTTTATCTATAAATGAAGAGATGATTGACTGTATGAAACATTGTGCTAAAAATATTCGAATAAGAGTTGGAGCAACAGTAACTGTTGGTACTTGTGTAATAAGTCCAATAATATTAGAGTTATATAAGAGAAATCCTTTAGTAGAACCTGAAGTATTTGTTGAAGATACAAGTTTAATTGCAAAAAAATTACTTAATAGTGAATTAGATATTGCAATCGTAGAGGGCAAGATTAATCATCCAGATATTGTGATAAAAAGTATCATTAAGGACCATCTTGTACTTATATGTTCAAATAAGCATAAATTTTACAAGCGAGATTCAGTAAAAGTTTCAGAACTTTCAAACCAGCCATTAATTATGCGTGAACTGGGAAGTGGAACAAGGGCGCAACTAGAAAATCAATTGAAAGAATTAAAAATACCAATGAATATTAGATGGTCATGTTATAATTCTGAAGCTATCCTGAGAGCAGTTACAGATAATTTTGGAATTGCTGTTATATCTGAACTTCTTGTTGAAGAGTACTTAAAAAAAAATCTTTTATGGTCTTGCGATATTGAAGGCATTAACTTATGCAGAACATTTGATATTGCGTATCACAAAAATAAGCTTTTTACTGAGAATATATCATCATTTTTTGATATTTCAGTAGAGTTTGGGAAAAAAGAAATGAAAAAAGGTTAGAAGGTAACAGCTAAGTATAGCTGTTACCTTCTTTTTCATATCTAAAGTATATTCATAACTACAAAGTTTTAAATTAAGAAGTTGATTGGTTATTATATCATATTTATTGTTTTACTATTTTTCATTTGCAGTAACTAAATTAATAAATAACTGCATAAGAGGGCTAATCCATTTATTCTTATGATGGGCACAGACAGCTGTGATAGTTTTACTATTTAAATCTGTTTTTATTTCACATAAGACTCCTGATTTAATCTCGCTTTCTATCGTAAATGTGGGGAGATAAGATATACCCATATCATTTTCTACTAAATTTTTAATTGTTGGGATACTGCAAAGTTCAATTGTATGGTCTAAAGTAATATCTTTTTCTCGTAAATATGTCTCAAATATTTGTCTAAAGATGCAGTTACTCTCATCTACTATAAATGGTATTTTTAATTGTTGATTTGGAGTAATAAAATCTGGAAACTGATTTTTTATCTTTGGTGAAGACACTAATGTAAGTGAATATTCGCCAACTGGATAGGTATAAATAGAATTTCCAATTCCACCAATATCTTGATAAAATAACCCTAAATCAATACTTCCTGATAGTAATGAATCTCTTATATCATAGCAATTCATTGAACGAAGAAACAAGCGAGCATTTGGTGCAAGTTCATGGAACTGTTTTAGTATTGTAGGTATTTTATAACAAAGGAGTGTTTCAGCAATTGCGATATGTAAATCACCTCGTAATTCAGAAAGGTCTGTCCCAAAGTTTTTCATCTTATCAAATGAAGAAAGTACTTCATTAACATATGGGATTAGATTTTCTCCTACCTTAGTCAACACCATCCTTCTTCCAATTTTTTCGAAAAGATGTACAGATAATTCCTGTTCCAATTGTTGTACTTGGAAAGTTATTGTTGATTGTGTGTAATTCAGTCTGTCTGCTGCTTTTGAAAAGCTACCTTCTTCAACAATGGTCTTAAAAGTTTGTAGATATTTAAGATACATGTTTTCCTCCTATATAGTTCAATAATTTTAAAGTATAACTTTAAATATTTCGATTTGTTTAAATGTTTAATTTAAAGTATTATAATATAAAAGGAGAGTGATTACAAGTGTTGAGTGAAATTTTATTATCTTTTTTACCTTATGCTTTTGTAACAGGTTTTACACCAGGGCCAAATAATATTCTTGCATTAAATACAATAAGTAATAATGGATGGCAAAAAGGAAAGTCAATGATTATAGGTATTAGTGCTGGATTTGTGTGTGTTATGACTATATGTGCTTTAGGATGTTTTGGATTGTCAAAGTTTATTCCAACATTAATTGATACCATGAAATACATAGGAGCTATATATATTATCTATTTGGCAGTTCATGTTGCTAAGAGTAGGCCAAGTGATGAAAATAAAACACAAACAAAATCTTTTTGGTCAGGGTTTATTCTACAATTTGTAAATGTCAAAATTATTTTGTATGGTATCACTGTTTATATGGGATATGTAATTCCTGTGTCAAATTCGATTGTATTTTTATTGGTAACTGCTATTTGTAGTTCTATTGTAGGAATATCTGGAACAATAACATGGGCTCTAGCAGGGGGGCTTTTGAAAAAATATATAAACAGATATTACAGGTTATTTAACACTCTTATGGCACTGATACTTGTTTGGAGTGCATTAAATCTAATTTTGGCATAACTTATTATATAAAAGTTGTAAGTAATTTTGGAAAGTTTAACAGTTCTATATTTTATAATCATAATTTTAGATTATGCTATTAGCTAATTATTTTAGAGCCTTTAGGTAGACTTAGAAGGCTCTTTTTTTAATTATATTTATAACTATTTTTATGGTGTTTAATTTTAGATAAAGTATAAGCTTAAGTAAGTGTTAAAATTAAATATAAAAAAATTAGTGAAGAGGAGTGTTACTATGAAAGACTAATTAGGATGTCTTTAAGTAGAAAAATAAGAAAGTTTAGTATTATAGCTGACAAAAAACCATGCTACTGACCTAAAAATCAGAAGCATGGTTTTTGATTATAAAGATTATATGATTAATCTCGAAATTAAGATAAAAGGCGAGATTCCAGTAAATTGTTCATAATCGTGAGTAAAATTTTTGACTACAAAACTAGTAGTTTTTACAATTTTTTCTATATCAAAATCACAGCAAATATTTTGCTATTTACTCACTGGTTGTTGCTGTGTTACACAATGAATCATTCCTCCATATTGAAAAAGGGCGCTTACACTTATTGGAATAATTTTTCTTTTAGGATAAAGCTCTGATATGATTTCCAGTGCAACATCATCATTTTCATCATCATATACTGGTACAAGTACAACCTTGTTTCCAATATAGTAATTCAAGTAAGAACCTTTGTAATCCAGTCCCTTTACATTTTTTTTAGTTAGAGGGAGTTTTACAATTTCATAAGGTTCACCACTTGTGTTTTTGGCATTTTGTATAGTATTATAATCATTTATGTTTATGTTTTCATAAAGCTCTAAAAAATCATCCTCTGACACTGTTAAAATGGTGCGATTATCAAGAAAGCGAGCAATTCCATCAATGTGTGCGTCAGTGATGTCTTCATCAATGACTCCTTCAAGCCATATGAAATTTGTTACACCAAGATACTTAAACAGATATTCCTCAGCCTGTTTTACAGTAAGATTTTGGTTTCTGTTTTTGCTTACAATGGAACTAAGGCTTGCCATAAGCGTGCCATTACCATCTATTTCAATAGAACCACTTTCAAGTACGAAATCAGAAATATCGATGACAGGAATGTTTTTTTGTATTCCTACAGCAGAAGGAATTTGGTTGTCGTTTTTAAATTTGACCTTTTTGCCCCAACCATCAAAGTAAAAGTCTGCAATCATCAGTTTATTGTTTTCATCAAAAACAAACATTGGACCAGTGTCTCGAATCCAGACATCATTAGACTTTGAAATAACAAAGTCAATTTGGTTCATATTAACTCCATCAGCTAAAAGTAGTTTTTCAATTCGTGCCTGTTCTTTTTTGTTATATGCAACAATGTGAACTTTTTCGGCGACATGGAGTGCCTGTGTCATTTGAATCCAGATATCTTCTAACTCATTTTGATATTCTATTCCATAGGTATATGGATGTGGCCATGTGAGCCATGTTCCTTCATGGGGAAAATCCTCTGATGGCATTGCATAGGTCATTTTGGTTTCCTCTATATGGGATTGCTTGTCTTTTGATATCTCGTTATTTGCGGATATGGCATAGTACAAAAGCAGTGCAAGTATTGCAACTATTTTTTTCATAAGAATCCTCCTGTTTTTATGTCCTAAAAACAGGATAAGCGTTGACACTGTGTTAATGTCAACAGCAAATAAAAAGCAATTATAAACTTTCTTGGATAGGAGCAATTTCAAATGTTCTATAAATAAACTCTATTATCAATATTACTGACATTTAATTGACAAATATAAAAAAGGTGATTCAATTAATATTTAGCTGACCATTATTTGATTAGTATTTTACTTATATTTTGAGGTGCTTCTTTGTCCATTTCATCTAGCAAGTGAGAATATCTATTTATAGTTATCCTTATATCTGCATGCCATAATATTTCAGAAATAGTTTTTATTTTAGTGTCTAGAAGTAACATCAAAGTTGCATTTGTATGTCTTAATTCATGTACTTTTATATCTCTAAGATGATTATCTCTTAATAATTTTTTTAAAGGAACATCTTAAATCAAATTCATTTTTCAATGCTCCCTGTAATTTCAACTTATTTTGTTTTGATTTTTCTTCTTTAAATAAACTTATAAGTTTATCTGGAGCAAATAATTTTATTTTTTTAAGTATTATAAAAGTATTATTGATTTTGTTGAAATATAATATACTTTAGACTACTATTAAAGAAAAAGGTATTGGAGGATATAACTATGATTATAAGCACTGGAGATATTAAAGAAGAATATGGGGTTATAGATGCTATATTTGCGATAGACTCTCATAAGGAAGGGATTTTTAGAAGTGCAGACCCAAACTCAGCGTTTAAAGGAGTAAAGGAACAATTAAAGAAAAAATGTGAACAATTAGGTGGGAATGCTGTGATTAATTGTCAATTTGAATATCGTATTGCTGTAGCTGATGGATTTGCAAGTAAAAAACAGGTTGTTGAGATATTTGCATATGGAACTGCTGTAAAAACTCTGTAAAAATAGATTAAGTCAAAAGGTAATCTTTGTAGATGGTATTTTTCTATACACTAAATTATAAGAAAGTTTGCTAATGCGAAAGAAAATTAGCTTAAAGAGCTGCAAGTAAAATGGCTCTTTTTTTATATTAAATAATCATTTAAAGATTCAGGTAAAATCTCGATATAAATCCTATGATATATTTAAAAAATTTTTAGGATAATTATAAATTTATATTAATAAACGACTGTAAGGGTGGACTTTTTTATAGTATAATAAATTAATATATTATGCAAAAAATTAAGGAGAGATACTTATGCAGACTTTAGATATATACATGAAAAAATTATGTCCACAATATCTAATAAAACATAGTGAAATCGTTGATGAAGTAATTGTTGATGTACGTACATCTATAGAATATGGTAGTATAGCCAAATTAGAACATAATATCTCTGTTATTAATGAAAAAGAATATGACTTCTTGCACAGGAATAAAGCTATTGCAGGAATTGTTGTTTTATATGGTTTAATAAAAAATCATAAAAAAATAAAAGACAGGCTATTATCTATTAGTGATAACAATAGTAAAAAGCTAATAATTGCTTGCTCTAGAGGTAGGATTCGCAGTCCAGTTGTTTGGCTGTATTCTAGATACTTAAAAATAGATTCTAAAGTATTAATGGATGGAATACACTCTCTAAAAAATAATTCTTAAAAGTGATGACTAGTAACTCTAGTATTAGATTTCAAAAATCGATAAAAGTTATAGATAAAAGAACTTATTTCTATGAGTTCTTTTTTATTTCTAAAAACATATAAATTCATTTGCATTTCGCCTACACTTCATCTACATTTTCTAGACATTTATAGTTTTAAAATTAGATACAATAAAACTATAAATTAAGAAAGATGTGAATTAAATTAATAGATAGAGTGAAGACTTTATAATAATTATAAAAATATGGAAAAATATGTTTAATATGATTTTAATAAGGTATAAAGTTTTATAAATAGAATTATAAGGGGTGGATAAGATGTTAATATATGATAAGAGTTTTTATCCAAATAATGTTTATCCAGCGATAGATTTTCTCAAGATAAAAAGACAATTAAAATCAATATATAAGAATGATTTATCAGACTGTGGAGACATATGTATAATAGAAAGAAAAGACTATTCTATAAGTGTAAATAGCATAGGTGAAATAAATGTATATTATGATTTAAAATATGAAAATAATATACAAAGTATAGTTGATGAGATTGAAAATTTGTTTAAATCTCAAGTTAAAAATTTTAGTGTATCAAAAATTAAGAATTGATGATTACAAAGGTAGCAACTAGAGAGAGTTGTTACCTTCTTTTTTGTTTTAATCATTAATTTTATTAGTTTTTACAGAGTTATGTATTTCTTTCTAACTAGATAATAGGATATTATTGTTACAATTGATACTAATATTACTGATATTATTGCAGTATCAAATTTTCTTATTAATAAACCCATTATTATGTATTCTAAACTTATTAAATAGTTAAAAAATAGTTCTAGTTTAATAGCTTTTTCTCTATCTATATTTCCATACTTCAACTCTAACTTATCTAAATATTTTTTCTTGCAATAATTAGCTTTACCTTTAATCAAATATCTTATTGTAATTCCTATTGTAAATATTACTCCCATACTTAAAAGTGTATTGTTTCAAAAATCTATATAGCATTATCTCCTTTATAATATACTCGATTAATGTTTTCTATTTTGACTTAAATATAAAAATATTATACGTATTAGAGTACCTATAAGCACTCCAGTAAGTAAAAAATAAATAGCCTAATTGTATAAAAGCTTATTTCTTTTTTAGAAATAAATTCATAAGATATACATATTAATGTACCAATACAAAATCCTAGCATAGTACGAAAAGAACTCTTTAAAATATATTTCATAAATCATCACCAACTCATATTATATTTACTTTTCTTAATAAAAGTATATCAGTAACATAAGTATAAAGAGTGTCTAAAATATTAAAAATACTAACAAAGCACATAAAACGATAATATAAGTTGTAATAATAAAACGAATAAAAATTATCATACTAAGATGTGTTATAGTTATATTAGAAAATTTCATTAATATACAGAAAAAGCGTACTTTTGTTGTGAGCCATCCAATCTACAAAAAGTAAAATAGTGTTAAAATGGAAAAAGGGTTTATACACAGTGAAATGAAGTTATGACACGAAATGAGCCGTTTGACATTTCTACAGGCATATATTAGAATAAGAGAAAATTGGGGTGTATATATCTATTATAAATTTTAAAACCATATGAGGAAGAAGATTTAAGTAGCGATAAAATGGAAAAATTAGAGGAATAGATAAAAAGTTAGCAAGAAGAAGAGGAATAGATTAAAAGGTAGTACTTATGCTAATAGTAGCTACCTTTTTATTATTGCGGATAATTATGTTGATAAGGTATGAAAAACTTATATAAAAATTGTGGATAAAATATTTTGCTGACATTTAACTGACTCTATCATGAAAATATTGATTATAAGTATTAAAATTGAGCGGTTTATAAATAAAAATATGGTATTATGTTAATATCAAGGGCTATTTTTAATGGAAACTGAAATTTCTGTCACATATTGAGTTTGATTTACTGTATGTGAGCTGTCAATTAAATATCGTTCAGTGAAACAATGCTCAATCGAATAACCATTTAGCTCAGCATATCTTATAATGCTGTTATATGCATATCCAATATTATAATAATCCCCATAGTGAATTGTGGAGATGCATTTAGATTTTGGAAGAACAATAGTGATATATTGTTCATCCTGATAAGTTTCTGTCACAGGAATACCCACTTGGTTTTTGTTCTCCTTATTTTCATCAAAGTAACTTATTAATACAGCACATCCATTTGTGTTTAAATGCTTTTTTTCAAGAAAGACAAAAAGTTTATCAAATTCAGTTTCTATGTGTTCCAAATTAAATTTTTGATTAGAAACCAATAGCGCGTTTTCTGTTCGTTGCACAAGAGAAATACCATACTGGTTTACAAAGTTATTTTGACAGGTTTCTTTGCTAAATCTTTCTAATAATTTAAGTGCCTTTTGATGTAGCTTAACTTGCTGGTTCAAGTCAATTATTTTGCACTTTACCTGTTCCATAAAGAAAGTATCACTATCATTTTTAAATATTTGTGCAATCTCATCTAATGAAAAATCACAATCACGTAACAATTTTATTTTTGATATGATAGCAATTTGTTGTTCACTGTAGTAGCGATAGCCATTTTCCTTAATCAAAATTGGATTCAATAAATTTATTTTATCGTAGTGACGGAGCATTCTTGTGGAAACTTTGTTTATTGATGCAAATTTACCTATAAGGTATAATTTATCCTCCATTTTTTCACCACTTTCTAAGCTTTTTACCATAGTATAACATAAATATAAAAACAAAAGGAAAGAGTTATGTAAATGGTTGATGGTTATTGTGGATTATTCTAAATAATGATACTGCGTTTATGGTAAATCAGATATTTACGCTTTAATTTTGTTGACAATATTTACGCATAAGAAAGTCGTAGAATACGCAAATATCCTACGACAAATCTTAAAAACAGAAAACACTTTTATTAGAGTTAGACTAATAGCATATTTCTATTTTTTATTAATTATTATTAGCCTATATTGACACCAAAATTTCCACATAATCCTGCAAGTCCATCTTCAAAACCAGAACCTAATGCATTGAATTTCCATTCTTCATTATGTTTATATAACTCTGCAACAACTATTGCTGTTTCTATACTAAAATCCTCACCTAATTCATATTTGATAAGCTCTTCATTAGTTTCTTCATTATAAATTCTTATATATGAATTTTCAACTTGTCCAAAGTTTTGTCTTCTTGTAACAGCTTCATTTATAGTAACAGTAAATGATATCTTTGCAATGTTTTGTGGTATTTTAGATAGGTCAACACTTATTTGCTCATCATCACCATCTCCAACTCCTGTTCTATTATCTCCCATGTATTCAACTGCTCCAGAAGCATGTTTTAAATTATTATAGAATATGAAATCTCCATCAGTTGTTACCTTACCATCAGCTCCAGTTAAAAATGCAGAAGCATCTAAATCAAAATCAAAACCACCATCATATTTATTAGTATCCCATCCTAATCCTACCATTACTTTTTTAAGTCCTGGATTAGTTTTTGTTAAACTTACTTTTTGTCCTTTTGCTAAAGTTATACCCATTTAAAACAACTCCTTTTATAATTTTTTTGTTATAGTTAGTATTAACGATATATATCAGTTAATTCATGAAGCTCTTCATTTTGACCAATTCCTAGGGCATTAAATTTCCATTCTTCATTTCTGCGATAAATTTCACCTGCCAAAACTGTTACTTTACCAGAAAAGTCTTCTTGAAGGTTATATTTAAATAATTCTTGCCTAGAATTTGAATCAACTAGCCTTATAAAAGAATTATTCATCTGGCCAAAATCTTGGTTTCTTTTTTTAGCTCTGTATATAGAAACTCCAAAAACTATTTTATGTACATATTCTGGGATATCATCTAAATTAACATTTATTTGTTCGTCATCTCCCTCACCTCTTCCAGTCAAGTTATCACCAGTATGTATTATAGATTTAGAAGGATGTTTAAGGTGTCCAAAATAAACTAAGTCTTTTGATGATTTCATTTTATCTTCACTAGTTAATGCTATTGCAAATGCATCTAAATCATAATTTTTTTTACCTAGTTTATTCATATCCCACCCTAATCCTACAACTAAATTTTTTACAGGATTAGCATCTTTTACTAAACTTACTCTTTGTCCTTTTTGTAAATTAACACTCATTTTAAGTTCTCCTTTTTAATATTTTTAGTTTTATTGATAGTGTTAAATATAATCAGCATATTATTTTTATTATATACATATTTAGACCAGTTTGGCTATATTTATGAATCATTTATTATATAAATATCTTATAATCTATAAATATGGTTCTTGTGTAATTTTAAAACACTTTGTAATTGATAATTGCATATATGCTTAAATTTATATTTCGATTAATTGTTAAAAAATTTAATAAATGATACAATGGAGAATAATAATTATAAAAACTTCTAGTTTGTTTGTAGATAAGATTATATGTATAGAAATTTATATAAAGTTGGGAGATAATTATAATGGATATATTTTGGATTATTGATATGATAATACCATCAATTATTATTTTAATGGGTTTTTTATATAAGTATAGGGCTCCAAAAGATATAAATAAATTTCATGGATACAGAACTAATCAATCAATGAAATCTCAAAAAGCTTGGGAATATGCACATAGCTATGGAGCAAATATATGGATTATTATAGGCGTGTTTTTAGCAATTATCGTATCTTTGAACAAAATTTTTATAAAAATTAGACCTGAATATTTAAGCTTGATTAATCTTTTAATCAGTATGGCCAGCATGGTAATTCCTATATCTATCATTGATAGCAAGATAAAAAAGAAATTTTGAGATAAATTTAAAATTAAATCTAAGTGATGTGTTTTTTTGATTGTTTATTGTATGAAAAACAGCAAGCACAATTTTCAAGTATAAAAATATAAGTTTTTTATATCTGAAATTTATGCTTGCTATTTGTTTTTGTGATTATTCTATCTTCTTAAATCCATTTCCTAAAGCTTCATGTATATCTGTAATTATTATAAATGCATTAGGGTCGACACTTTTCACTAATTTTTTTAGTTCAACAACTTCTTTTTTCTCAACTACAACCAAAAGTACATTTTTATTTTCTCCAGTATAAGCACCTTCGCCTTTTAGAATAGTTGCGCCTCTATCTAAATCTTCCATTATTCTTTTACTTATGTCTGTTGAAAGGTCAGATATAATAGTAAATGATTTTGAATAATTAAATCCTTCAATAAGCAAGTCACTAATTTTTACTAAAATGTATAGTGCTACAGTTGAATAAAGTGCAATCTCAACTTGTTTATTTACTATTCCTGATAGTACAACTACAACACAGTCAACAATACCCATCAAAACAGGAATACTAAGTGTAGGGAAATATTTATTTAATAGGAGTGCCATCAAATCGGTTCCACCTGTAGAGCCATTTATTCTAAAAATAAGGCCTTGACCAACTCCCATTAAAATAGAACCAGATATAATTGCAAGGTACATATCATTTGTAATATCTAGTGTAGCCATATTTGCAGTAACTTTAAGTGCTATAGTAAGAAAAATTATTCCTAAGACTGTTTTAAAGCAATCTTTTTTTGAAAGTATTCTGTAAGCAAATATGAATAGAGGTATATTTAAAAGTAAATTGACAATCCAAAGTTGTACACCAAATAATGAATTAAAAACAACTCCAAGACCTGTTATACCACCAGCAGCAATTGCATGTGGATTAAAAAACATGTTAAGAGAAATTGCCATTAATATACAGCCTACAATTAATATTAAAATTTCTGAAAAAGTTATTCTATCTTTTTTCAATAACATCACTCCTTATATATAGATTATAATATATATTATATAGTTTTTCCAATTTTTAATAAAAAAAATAAAAACATATTATAAAAATAATTTGATTGGAATTTTCTGAAAATTAATGCTATAATTAAAAATAAATTTAATGGGAGGTTATAAAATGGCTAAACTTACTTTAGAGCATGTAAAAGGAAATACATATTATATCCCACTTCCTACAATAGTAGGTGTCTATGTAGATGGAAATAATGCAATTTTAATTGACAGTGGAAATAACAAAGATACAGCTAGACAAGTTCTTAGATTATTAGAGGAGCATGATTTAAATCCTAAACTAATAATAAACACTCATTCAAATGCAGACCACATAGGAGGGAATGCATATTTGAAAAATCAGACGAAATGTAAAATTGCCACAACTAAAATGGAAGGATATTTTACAGAAAATCCTATATTAGAATCAGCATTTTTGTATGGAGGATATCCAAGCAAAGCATTAAAAAATAAATTTTTATTAGCAAAAGAGAGTGAAGTTGATTATATTATACCTTCGAATGGAAAAATCGTAGATACAGAACTTGAAGCGATTTCTCTTCCTGGCCATTATTTTGAAATGATTGGTGTTAGAACTCCAGATAATGTTTTGTTTGTTGCAGATAGTCTTACACCAGAAAATATAATTAGTAAATACCATTTCTTCTTTTTGTTGGATATAGATTCACAATTTAAAACGTTAGAAAAAATGAAAACTCTTGATGCAGATTTTTTTGTTCCTAGTCATTCTGTAAAGACTACAAGTATACAGGAATTAATTGATGTCAATAAGAAAAAGATGGAAGAAATAATATCTAATATTAAGACAGTTTGTTGTGAACCAATTATGATTGATGAAGTTATTGAAAAAATGTGTGATGTTTATAATGTTAAATTAGATGCTAATCAATATGTTCTAGTTGGGAGCACAATACGTTCTTATATAACATATTTATATGAACATGCTATGGTAGAGTATGTATTTGATGGTGGCAAGATGATGATAAAAGCTGTATAAATATTGAAAAATATAAAATCATACAATGGAAATATTCTAATACAATTATTTTCTAAAAAATGGGACAAAAATTATATTTGCCACCATATCGCCACAAAAACAAATAATGGTGGCAAATAATTTTATAGTATATTTAAAAATTTAAGTAAACTAATTTTTATTAGATTGTAATTATTTTTTATACTTATCTCACATATATTGCATTGATTTTATAGGAAAAAGCTGTACTGGAGGTTTTAAATGCAAGAAAAGATAAAATCTTTATACATTTTAGCAAGTGTATCAGTTATTGTCTTTATATTAGTTTTGGCATGCTTAATTTTTGGCTTAACTGGTACAATGGATTTTTGGCAAGGGTGGATGTTCCTGACTGTATTCTGCATTCCAACTTGTATAATTACAATCTATCTAATGATTAATGATTCAGTATTGCTAGAGCGTCGCATCAAATCAAAAGAAACTCGTCCACAACAAATACTTGGTCAGAGTATCGCTGGATTTCTTTTTTTATTTGGATTGTTGGGTGTATCAGCTCTAGATAATCGCTTTGGTTGGTCTGGTATTCCGCTTATTTTAATAATAATATCAGATTTACTTATTTTAACTGGATTTATAATTGTATTTTTTGTTTTTCGCTATAACTCTTACACATCAAAAGTTATAACTGTTATGAGTAATCAAAAGGTGATTACTAATGGGCCGTATTCAGTTGTTCGACATCCTATGTATCTAGGTGCTATATTAATTATACTTTTTACACCTCTAGCACTAAATTCATACTGGGGGATGATTGCTGCAATTTTTTTATGTGTAATAGTTGTGTTTCGTACATTAGATGAAGAAAAGCTACTTAATGCTGAACTTGAAGGGTATAAGGAATATTGTCAAAAAACGAAATATCGTATCATACCTTACATTTGGTAGAATGTAAATTTATAGTTTATTAATTAGGTGTAATAACCTTGGTAAAAAAACCGAATTTTTTAAGCTGTATTTCTATTTATTAATTAATAGTTAAACAATTAATAAATAGAAATACAGCTTTTTATGTTAAATAATTTTAGGAGAATAGATATTTAATTATAAAATTATGCTATACTTTGTAAGTAAAGAGGTAAATTTATAAAGATTAAAAAATAATTAATTATAAGAGGGGAGAAATAGTAGGGATTATGAATAAAATATTCAAAAAATTCAGTAAAAAAATAGGTATATCAACTTTGACTTTGACTCTATGTCTTTTTAATACTTTAACTGCAAGTGCACAATTTAAAGAGGACTCTATAATAGGAACTGATAGATATGAAACAGCAGGGCTTATAGCAGATAAACAGACTTATGACACAGTAATATTAGTTAATGGGGATAAAAGTTTATCTGATGGACTTTCATCAAGTGGGCTAGCTGGGGCTATTAACGCGCCAATACTTTTGACTAAAAAGAATGAAATACCAAAAGCTACTTCAAATAGGTTAGATACTAAGAATTTGAATGTTGTAAAAAAAGTGTACATAATTGGTGGATATAACACCATTGAAAGTTCAGTGGAAAAAGATATAAAAAGAAAAGGTATTGAAGTAGAAAGAATAAATGGAAATAATAGAATTGAAACTAGTTACAATGTAGCAAAAAAAATAAATGAAGTTAGTAAGGTAAAAGATGTCATGTTGACAAATGGATTTGTAGGAGAGGCTGATGCTATGAGCATAGCACCTGTAACTGCAAAAAACAAAGGAGCTATAATACTTACAGATGGTAAATCAATTCCATTTAAGATTGAAGGATTAAATGTTTATGCTATAGGTGGCAAATCTGCAATAAATGAAGATTTGGTAAGGGAAACTAATGCAACTAGAATTGGTGGAAATGATAGATTTGAAACCAATAAAAAGGTAATAGAAAAATTTTATAATGAATCAAAAGACTTTTACATAACAAAAGGATATCAATTAGTAGATGCATTAACACTATCTCCTCTAGCAAAAGAAAAGCCAATTGTTTTAGTTGCTGATGGAAGTAATAAAAGTATTTTAAAAGGAGCTAAAAGTATAACAAAAGTTGGAGGAATTGATGCTAATATATATAAACAATGTTTAGATATGGTGGAATATAATGATATGAATATAACTCCAAATATTGTAAAACACTTAACTTCAATTGAAGGAAATGAAGTTTCTGAGGTATCTATAGAAACTGATAATTTAGGTGTAGTTGTTGAAAAGACGAATACTGATAAATTTGAGTTTGATTATGTAAGTGTAACTAATGAAAAAAATTGTACTTTTTCTGTGAATAAAGAGACTTCTTCTAATAATGAAAAAAATGGAAAGTTGGTTGTAAGTGCCAAGAAAACAATAGAGAAGAAAGATAGCTCTTTGGAAGATATGAATGGCGATAATATGATAAGTGCAAATAAAGACAAGAGAGTAAACGTGATAAAGATTGGAATTCCTGATAAAGTGTATTCTAATTTTAAAGTAGATGTTGGAAGCGGCTCAGTAGAAACTTATAATATCAAAGGAGGGGCTACAGTTGATGTCAATAATGGAATTGCGAAAATTATCGACAACAGTGTAACATATCCTTTTAATATAAACACTAATAGTGGGATTTCAGGCGTAACAGCCGAAACTATATCATCTGAGATAAAGTTTAGAGGAAACAGTGGAATTGTAGATGTAACAGCTACAAATATAAGTGGCAATATAAGTTTATTTGGAAAGGATGGCAAAAATAACTTTGATGGTATATTTAAATTAAACTTGAAGAAAGAACCATCAAATTTACACTTGAAGTTGACTGGAAATGGTCTGAATAAATTACCAGAAGGTTGGTCTAAAGATTATATCTTGGGAAATGGGCAACCAATTGTTGAAGTTAAAAACAATGGCATAAATAATATATCACTTGGAGAATAAAAACATATGAAAATAGAGCTTATATAATTTAAAAATTATTATAAGCTCTACTTATGTTATCAATACTTTGCATGTGGCATTATGTACTTAACAGTTATCTGCTTTAAATGAATTATCTAAAATATCATAAATTTGTTTTGCAAATTGACGAGAGTGTTCTTCTTTTTCTGTATCCATAAAATTAGGTTTACCTAAATCACGTTCAACAAGCATTCCTATATATTTTAACTGTGAATGTTTGCAATAGCGCTTTATACCATCTTCCCAGATATCAGCTCCCTTTTCAGGTTTGTATCCACAAGTTGTAATAAGTGCTACTGACTTTCCTGACCATAGTGCAGGCCCTTTTTCATCACCATAATATTTATTCATACCATATACCAATCTATCAAGCAATGCTTTCATTGGAGAAGTGCAATACCAAGAATAAATTGGAGTTGCAAGAATAATTAAATCACACATAAGAACCTTTTCGAAAATTTTATGAACATCATCTTGATGACAACATCCAAAAGAAGATACATTTTTCTGGCATTTTTTACAGGCAATACAAGGTTCTATTTGATAATCATATAACCATAACATTTCAAGATTTGCATTATAGCTTTCTAGTTCTTCTATAAATGGTTCTAAAATAGAAGCAGTATTACCATTTTTCTTAGGGCTTCCCATAAGAATACATACTTTCATATTAACACCTCCATATTATTTTAAAACAATTTTTAATCATATAGTAATATTTAGATTTTATAAAAACTTTTTAAATATATATATTACATAAAATGAATTTTATTTAGTAGTTTAAAACCAATAGTCTAAAGAAGTGATTTTAGAAAACCAGCAATATTAGTAACTATGTAGAATGCTAATAAAATTAAAATCATCCATGTAAAAATATGATTTTTGTATGGATATACCTTATTAATTCTTTTTCCAATACGTACCAGTAAAATATACATTAAAAAATATGCTAAAAACACCATTAAAAATTTCATATATAACCTCACAATTTTAAAGTTTCATATAAATTTAGAATACTACGATAATACATTAACAACAATACAGTTTTTTAATCTGTAATAAAGTTGAAATAAATCATTCAAAAAATTAGACAAAAAATTAAGGTTAGATATAAAATATATTCGATATAGTAATTTTAAGTTATATTTAATATAAACTTATTACTTGGAGATATTTGAAATGTAATTAATTTTATACAAGTTAAAATTTAATATGTAAGTAAAAACCTTAGATAACTTCTAAGTCTTATTTTAATACAAATAAGGAGGTTTCATGAATGAAGAACTTTTCAGATAGAATTTGAAACAACCTGAGGTAACAATAAACAAACATAATAACGAAATAGACGAATTAAAGGTAGCAAATATAGAATATAAAGCAGAGTTAAAGGTATTGTGTGAGAACTTGAATTCACTTACAAGTATGTATAAAACTATAGCATAATCTGTAATAATAAAAAGAGCGAAAATTATCATACTAAAACATAAGACATGTTATAATTACATTGCATGTTTCATTAATATACACTAAAGGCACTCCTGTAAAAGTATGCTTATTTTTTAAAAATCATTAATGTATCAACTATCAAAAATATTACTCAACACATCTTAAAATCAATTTAACAGAAACAGTTGACAGATAAATTGAATTGATATACTATTGTATTAATAAATTAATACAATAAGACAATGAGGAGGTAATAGATGAAATCTAAAGAATACAGTATTACAAAAGGTTTGTTTGTAGTGTACATAATTCTTTTGACATGGATAATACTATTTAAGATGCAATTTGATATTTCATCACTTGAAACTATGAGCCTTAGAAATATAAATTTAGTACCTTTCGCTGGTTCACTTATAGTTAATAATAGAGTAGATATATCAGAGATTATATTAAATGTAGCTGTATTTGTACCATTTGGCATATATTTATGTATGTTAAAAGAAAAGTGGAGTTTTATAAAAAAGGTTGTACCTATTTTTATAACTAGTTTGGCATTTGAAACACTTCAATATATATTTGCAATAGGTGCAAGTGATATAACCGATTTGATAGGGAATACACTAGGAGGAATCATAGGAATAGCTGTTTTTATGTTATTGTCAAAAATATTTAAGAATAAGACAATAAAAATTATCAATGTATTAGCATTGATTGTAACAGTTATTGTGGTATTATTTTTAGGATTACTTATTGTTGCAAACTTATAGAAATAAGTGCACAGATTTAGCTCAAAATAGATAGTAAATTACAATTACACATAAAATTACTTAAACATGAAAAGCATCTTTGGATAGGTGCTTTCCTAAAGTATTAAAGAACTACTACATACTGAAACTTTTGTATATTTAATTTTTGATTTTTCTTTGTTTTTATAATAAATATAATGCACAATTCATACAAACTTTAATTTCTGTTTAATAAAAATAAAACTGTGAATGCTAGAAATATATTTTAATTATTTTTTAATATAATAGCATTTAAGTATAGATAAATAAAAAGGGTTACTCTAAAAAATCTATTTAACTATACTTACTTATCAATATCATCACTTGGTGCAAACAAGATTCTACCCCATTTTTTCTGTACGGTATTAAACAGATTATAAAGAAGAGGATTTTTAGAAATGGAGAAAATAGAGATAAAAAATAAAGAGTATTATTTCATAAAGAAAAAATAGGTGACAAATTATTTTTGCAATCTGTTTGCCACCAAACTAGTTTGAGAAGATAAAATACAAATAAAGAAATCGTTTTAGATAAATTGTAAATAGACGTATTCGTAGAAATATAAATAAGTATAAAGAAAATATAAGAATTCAATTAATAAAATCATCTATAACTTTGGAGGTATAAAATATGTATTTAAATCAAGAACATAGCTTTATAAAAGAACATGCACCATGTTATATATATGATGAGGTTAATATAATCGAAAGGTGTATGGAATTAAAAAATAGTATTTTAGGTTTTGATTTTTTATATTCCATAAAAACAAATCCATATAATAAAATTGTAAAAAGTATTGCTAAACAAGGGTTTGGAGCAGATGCAGCATCAATGAAAGAAGTATTAATTTCAAAAGAATGTGGAGTTATTAGAGATAATATTTACTATTCTGCACCAGGAAAGACAGAAGAGGATATAGAGGCTGTTTTAGATAAGTGTATAATTATTGCGGATAGTATAACAGAAATAGAACTTTTAAATAAAATCTCAAAAAAACATAATAAAAAAATTAAAATAGGCATTAGAATAAATCCGGATTTTACTATGGATGATGATAGTTCTATATCAAGCAAGTTTGGTATTGATATAGAAGATATAGATAATGTTTTTAAAATACTAAATCTTTGTAACTATATATCTGTAGTTGGAATTCATATACATATTAAATCTCAAGTGTTAGATTTTGAAAAGTTAGGATGTTATTATGAAAAATGTTTTCTCATAGCACTAAATTTAAATAAAAGTGAGCATATAAATATTGAATTTATAAATTTCGGTAGTGGGATTGGAGTAGCATATGATAATCTTAAAGAAAATCCAGTTAATCTTAAAAAGCTTTCAATATTAACTGAAAAGATTGTTTCTACTAATGCAAATACATTAAAGGCTAGACTCCTTATTGAATCAGGTCGTTTTGTAGTTTGTACATCAGGCAATTACTATACTAAGATTGTCGATATTAAGATGTCAAGAGGGAAAAAATATCTTGTTGTAAGGAATGGTCTTAATGGATTTATGAGACCTATTATTTCTAATTTAATTGAGAAAATAACTTGTGGTATAGAATTAGAAGGGCAAGAACCATTATATACATCAAACCATGCATTTTCTTTTTCAATATTAAGTGATTCAAAAGAAGAAGAGTATGTAACAATAGTTGGAAATCTCTGTACATCATTAGATGTATTAGCTAATAATGTTAAATTAAAAAAGGCAGCTATAGGAGATGTGATTTTGATTAATAATGCAGGTAGTTACTCATATTCTCTATCACCATTAATGTTTTCAAACTATGAATTTCCTAAACAATATTATAAAAGAAAAGATGGATTAATTGAGTAAATACATCTCCCAACTTTTGATAAGTATACTTTATTTTTAGACATACAGAAGTATGAAAATAGTGGAAATTTGCTATACAACAAAATTTTAGCTTTAATAAATATAAAAAATGAAGAATTAGATGAAAATAAATTAAATGGATTTGAAGAGTATTTCATAAATATAAAATACGATTAAGAATAACTCTGGTGGCAAAATAAATTTGGTAACAAATTTATTTTGCCATTAATTAAGAATTACGGTATAGTATAGTAGTTTGCTTTAGAATAAGCTTACCTATAGTATAAAGTTTTATGTAGTTTTGTAGAGTTATAAACAATCTACAATTGTTCCTTCAGGAAATAATCTTCTAAAAACAAATCTCACTAAAGGGCCTGCAATTAGTAGTTGTAATGGCAATGCAATAATAAAGTTGTTGAATATATTGACAATCCATACAAATAAGATTGTGCTAGAGAAACCAACTGATTCAATGGCTCCAAATAAAGACATACATATAACCATTCCACATACCATACAACTTGATATAACAATGGCTTTTGCAATTTGTCTACTTTCTGGATTTACAATACAAAATGCAATTTTTTTAGCAATTTTAGAAACAATAAACCAATCAAAAATCATACCTACTACATAGGCTAGTGGAAAACTCATCCAAGCATTTTTTACAGTTTCTGATGAAAGACCTTCATGCAAAGAGATATTATAGACACTCATAAAAAATACCATAAAAGCACACATAAGTACTGTGAATATCAAACTTTCTTTTTTGTTTTGTGGCATACTTATTTACCTCCAAATTTAATTTATTTATATTAGGATTATACATTAAGAAAAATTTTAGTGTAAGTAATTTTTAATTTTTTTTATTTTTTATTTAATTGAAAAAAATTTCGATATAATGAAAATTTAAATTTGAATATAAGGTATGATTTTAAGAAGATAATTAATTAGAAAAGTTATTGTAAATTAAATTACAGTCTATGAAAATTACTACTTTATATTGTCTAAAATAATATAGAATAAATCAAAAATTTTTAAGAACCTTTAATTTAAAAATAGACATCTCATTAAAATATAAATTAATCTTAAGAAGAATATTTAAAAATTTATGTGTAAATATATTTTTAGATTCTTGAAATAGTTTCCCTCTAAAAGCAGGAAATATAAACGTATCTATGATATATATAATCTCTAATATATAAATCAACAAGAAAATTTAAATTTTTATTTTTTTAATAATCTATATATTATTTATATACTTAAATTTATTCTGTAGAATAATCATTACTTATGTAATTTATTTTAGAAATATATATCAAGAAATAATTTATGGGAAAAATTGGAAAATATTATTATCGACAAAATCTTTGACTTAAAAACTATATTGCGATAGTATTAATTTAATAAAAAGTTTGAGAGGGGCGTAAGGTTATGACAATTTCAAAAATACCACAAGCAGAGTTAAAAGTTATGAAGTTTATTTGGGAAAAAAATGATACAGTGACATCAAAAGAAACTATTGAAGCTATGGAACAAAAATATGGATGGAAACAAACAACAACATTGACACTTTTATCAAGACTTGTTAAAAAGCATTTCTTAGATGCAGAAAAAATAGATAGATATACTCATTATACGATAGTTGTTGGACACAAAGAATATTTAAATGTTGAGACAAAAGATTTTTTAAGTAATATACATGATAATTCTTTACAAAGTTTACTTTCAGCGTTACATGAAGATGAAGTTATTGACAAAAATGCATTAGATTTATTTGAAAATCATTTTAAAAATTTAAAGGATGAATAAGCATATGTGTTTATATGTTTAGATTTTTAATAGACAGGTATGTGAAAAAATCTATACTGGTATTATTTAATAAGTTACCGACTATTTACAAATTGATGATTAATAGGTGCAAATTCAATAAAAGACCTATAATGATTAAAGTGGCTGGTATCAAGTTAAATGATACCACCTATTTTAGTACTATATGTTTTTAGTTTTAAAGATAATATTTTAATTCATTATTTTTCCTTAATTCAAGCCATTATTTTATTTAATCATATCAAACTTCCTTAATTGTTTCTAATTGTTCTTAGAGTCAACTTATATATTAAGCATAATTAAAATAAAATGAAGAAATAATTTATATATTTTCTTATTGTATTGTTAACAATTTAGTTGTTAATATTTCATAGTTGAGTTTATGTTATTATTAAAATCATTAAGTAATAATAGCAAATTTAAGTGTCCTTTTATGTTATAATGAGTATGTATTTTTAATGGTATATTTTATTGTGAAGATATAAATTAATTATTTTTGGAGAGTTATTATGTTAGACACGTTTATAACAATTGTTTCTTCTATTATAGAGATATGGGCATGCAAAAAAGTATTTGATTATACAAGTAAAGTAAGAACTAATTTAATAAAATTAAATATATCTTTCTTGTTTTCTATTTTTATCATTATTTGCTCTTTTTATATAAATGTGGGAGCTAATGATAGAATATGGATATGCATTCTTATAACATTTATTTTTTATAAGTCAAATTATAAGGTCAATATATATAAATGTTTAGTGATTTTGTTTTTTTATTGGATGGTGTTAATAGGTATAAATGCATTGAGTATGCTATTAGTAGTTTCAATGAACAATTTAGATAATATGAATATTTTACTTAGTGGAAATTTATACAGATATGAAGCCATCTTTTTTGGAAAATTGATTTTAATTATATTATTGTACATATATAAAATTTCTTTTACTAATTTTAAAATTAGCAAAAAAGAATTGTATATATGTGTTCCAATGATAGCAAATTTATTATCATTTTTTATACTTTACGACTATATTATTAATCTCATAAAAATTTCTCCTGAAAGGAGAGTTGTTTTTTCAGTAATAGTTTTGCTATTGATATTGTCCAATATTTCAATATTTGCATTAATACGTATAATACTTAAAATTAAAGATAAAAAAGATAATATAATTAATTAATATGTATAAATAGAGGTTAGGGAATATTTTTAAGTGACATGTTCTAGCTTATTTATTTTAACATTATGAAAGCAAGCTTAAAATTTAGTTTGTGTTAGAGTATATCATCAAAGCAAAGTAAGCTAAATAAAATATATAAGAAAATCGTTAATATATTTTGTAAAACATGAAATGAGTAAAATTAAACATACCCATATAAAAACATGTTTTTTAAAAGAATATATGTTGTTAAGTTTCTGTGCAAAAAGTGCAAGTAAAAAATAAATAAATAACATTATTAAGAAAACTATTAAATCCTTCATAAATTCCTCCTATGATTAGATGGTATTAAGGTTAGAATACTATGAGTAGTTAATAATGGCAATATATTTGCAGAATTGTAAATAGATTGAAATAAGTTATCTATAATAAAAAAGAATAAGACAAAAATAATTATCAATGTATTAGCTTTGATTGGAACAATTCTTGGGATAGGATTTTTAGGATTGATTGTTATTGCGAATCTATAGAGATAATTATACAGGTTAAGTTTAAAAAATTATCAAGTTTTAGTTTATAGGGCAGTTTATTTTAATATGTAGACTGTTTTTTTGTGTCCATAACTATACCAAATAATATTTGTAAATTTACTTATCAACTTTTTAATAACTTCAAGAAGTGCGTACTTTATAGTGGGTAATTTTTTCTAATTGATAGATTATAAATTGATTTTGGTTATATATTCATGATATGTTTATGAGTTTTCAATTGATAATTAATAAGTATCAAATTATTTTAATAAGGACGTAATTAAATCCTAATTATTTAAATTATATATAAAAGTCAATATTTACTTTTATATGTATAATTTTACACAATTTTATTGAAGAGTTATTTTATTAAAGTAATATGCACCTATAAATACTGATATTATTTATAATATGACATATTAACTTTAAAAATTAATGCTAAGAAATAAATTTGTAAGTTAATATCAAAAATAACTCTATAAATATTTCAAATAGGCTAATCTTACATATATTTCCGATAGATTATATTGCTAAAAAACACTAAAATTAAATTAATAAGAATACTTGGAGGGATGGTAATGAAAGAGGAATGTTTTATTAATATTGAACAGGAAGATAAACGTTTTTCAATTAACATTAAGGAAATTTTGTACATAGAAAAGCAAGAGTATGAATCAAAAATTTATACAGAAAATGGAACTTATGATATTGGAGAAAATTCTCCTAGTATAAAAAGATTGCTAAAAGAAGAAAATTTTTTTAAATGCAGCAACAGTTATATTGTAAATTTAGATAAGTGTGAATTTTATCTCAGCAATAATTGTATTTTTGTAGGAAATAATTTTATAAGAGTTTTAGGTTTAGATAGAAAAAAGAAGTTAGAAAAGAAGTTAGAAAAATTATATGATTATAAATATTAATTTTGAGAGGCTGTATTTTATACAGCCTCTTTATTTATTTCATTGTATTATTAATAAACTTTAAATTATGATAAAATATAATACAAGCATTGCTTTTAATAAATAAAATATATGATAAGTTTTATATAACTACATAATAAGAAAAGTAGAATATATTTATGATAAATAAAAATTAAATATATTATATAATGTGTGAAAACATTGGATAATTATAATATATAATTTGCATATTAAAAATTGCTGTATTCTGAAAAGTTTAAATAACTTAGTTTGTAAATTTATTTTAAAATAAAAAATATAAGATAGAATATACTTTTCAAACAATACATATAGGGAGGATAGTAAAATGGATAAGCAAAAAAATAGTCTGAACATTAATCAAAGAAAATTAAAATATCCTTGTATCTACAAGCATTTTAAAGGAAAATATTATGCTACAATGGGATTGAGTAAAGCTATTGATAGTAATGATATAGAAAAAATCTGTGAAACATACAATGAAAAAAGTTCAACTAAAAATAAAATTAAATATAAGCTAGATGCTAAGCATACTGAGTTAGATGAAAATATTTTTATATATAGAGATTTAAATGGAAATTTTTATCATCAAAAAGAAAAAGACAATAAAAATTTGGTTTTATATAAAACTTTATATGATGATACAGGTGTATTTGCAAGACCACTAGATATGTTTTTATCAAAAGTAGATAGAGATAGATATTTTAATCCGATTCAAGAATATAGATTCGAGGAATTTTATAAATAAAATGTGATGATTACTTTTTATAAGTTGAGAAAAAGCCTGTTATTATATAATAAAATGTGGTAAATATAAATAGGATGAGCTGAGAAGAATATATTAGATTAAAATTATAAAATAGAAACATAGTAAACTATTTATGATATAATTAAATTTTGAGAAGTGACAATTCATATTAATAAAAAATAGATAGATATATTAGGAGGAAATATGGGAAATACTTTTTATATAGTAAGACATGGACAAACAGATTGGAACTTATTAGGAAAAACACAAGGTCATGGTAATTCTGACCTTACACCACAAGGTATAGAACAAGCAAGAGAACTTTCTGAAGATATGGGTAAGTATTCAATTGATTATATTTTTAGTAGTGATTTAGGGAGAGCAATGCAAACAGCCCAAATTTTAGGTGATAAACTCAATATTGAAGTCCAAAAAACTGAAGCACTTAGAGAAATGGGATTTGGAGTTTGGGAAGGTCTTTTAATAAAAGAAATTCAAAAAGACTATTCAGATATATATTCAACATGGAGAAATGAGCCACATTTAGTAAATATACCAGAAGGAGAAACTCTTAAAATTATAAAAGAAAGAGTAGATGCTTTTATAAAGGAATTAAATGAAAAATACAATGATAAAAATATAGTTCTTGTCACACATTCAATTACATTAAGGGTTATGTTGCTATCATTTTTAGAGTCAGGAATGGAAAATATATACAGAATTAAGCAAGATAACACCGCTTTAAATATAGTAGAATTTAAAGATTATGGTCCAGTAGTAATAAAGATGAATGATACAAGTCATATAAAAAATCATGTAAAAATAAATAATTCTGCACTTGAGTAAGTATAAAATTATAAGGAGAAGTTTATGAGTAAAGTTATAGTAGTTGGAGGAGGACCATCTGGAATGATGGCAGCTTTGTCAGCTTCGAAAAACAATAATGAAGTAATATTGATTGAAAGAAATGTAGAGTTAGGGAGAAAGTTAAGAGCAACTGGTGGAGGTAGATGTAACTTTACCAACAGTAGAGAGATAGAAGATTTTTTTGATAAAGTTGTGAACAATAAAAAATTTCTATATAGTAGCTTTTATACATTTACAAATAAAAATCTTATATCGTATTTTGAAAGTAAAAATTTAGAGTATAAGATTGAAGAAGAAAATGATCATAAGGTTTATACTAAGAGTGATAAATCAATAGAAGTAATAGAAGTATTAAATAAGGACTTAATTAATCATAATGTAAAGATAATGTATAATAAAAAAGTCGTGGATATTATAACTGAAGAAATTACTGAACAAGAGGACTATAGCAAGAATAAATCAAATTATTCAATAAAGGGTGTCATTTTAGATAATGGAGATAAGATATTAGGTGATAAAGTTATTATGTCAACTGGGGGAGTTAGTTATTCAAAAACAGGTTCCGATGGTTCTATGTATAAAGTTCTTCAAAATTATGGACATACATTAAATAAACTATATCCTGCTTTAGCGCCACTTACAATAGAAGAAAAATGGATTAAAGCTTTGCAAGGAATATCTATGAGAAATGTAGAAATATCTTGTAAGATTAAGAAAAAGAAAATATTAAAATCAGGAGACATGTTATTTGCACATTTTGGGATAACAGGCCCTTGCGTACTTATAATGTCTTCTTATATCAACAAGATTATTGAAAAAGATAAGGTAGAATTAAATATAGATTTTTTACCAAACTTAGATGTCAATGAAATTTCTAATATAATTAGAGAATTTCCAAATAAAAATATCTTAAATAATCTTAAACAGATATTACCTCAAAACTTTTTAAAAGAAATTTTTTCTATATTATCATTAAGTGATAAAAAAGCAAATGATTTATCTAAGGCTGATGAAATTAAAATTATTGAGTATATAAAAAATATGAAACTAACTTGTAATGGAACTACAGGTATAAACACTGGGATGGTTACTTCTGGTGGTATTTCAGTTAAAGAAATTAATTCTTCTACAATGGAATCTAAGTTAATAAAGGATTTATTTTTTACAGGAGAGGTAATAGATGTAGATGCAGAAACAGGTGGATATAATTTACAAATAGCTTTTTCAACTGGATATCTTGCAGGGACTAGTGTATAGATATAGTTTCTAATAAGTAGACTATTAAATATAAATAAAATAGAGGTGTAGATATGGGTAATTTGGTTATAGCTGTGGATGGACCAGCAGGGGCTGGTAAAAGTACAATAGCTAAGATAGTAGCAGAAAAACTAAATATAAATTATATAGATACAGGTGCTATGTATAGAGCTGTTACTTATAAGTGTTTAAAAAATAATATTGATGTCAATAATGAAAAAGAAGTTATCAAAATAGCTAAAAATTCAGATATAGATTTTAAAAATAACAGTATATACTTAGACCAAAACATTATAAATGATGAGATAAGAACAATAGAAGTAAGCAATAATGTTTCTAATGTAGCTAAGATAAAAGAAGTAAGAAAGTTGATGGTTGAAGTTCAACGAAAAATTGGAACAAAAAGTTCAGTAATATTAGATGGTAGAGATATAGGTTCATATGTTTTTCCAAATGCAGATTATAAATTCTTTTTAGTAGCTACACCAGAAGAAAGAGGAAGTAGACGCTATAAAGAACTTTGTAATAAAGGATATAATACTACTTTAAAAGAAGTAATTGAAGATATAGAAAAAAGAGATGAAATTGATTCAAATAGAGAATTTGCACCATTAGTAAAAGCTGATGATGCATTAGAAATAGATACTACAGGAAAGACTATAGAGCAGGTTGTACAAGAAGTTGTATCTAAAATAAGTTTTTAAGCTCAATGTATCTAAAATGAAAATATAATGTAGTATTGAAGGGAGATAAACGTGAATTTTTATAGATTTGCAATAAATATTTTTAGATGTTTTTCTAAAGTGTTTTTTAAATATGAAGTTATAGGTGCTGAAAATATACCAGATAGAGGAAATATAGTGGTTGCTTCAAATCATAAGTCAAATCTTGACCCTGTATTTTTAGCTGCAGCTATAAAGAATAGAGAGATAGCAGCTATTGCAAAACAAGAGTTATTCAAAGTGAAACCATTAGGATTTATATTAAGAAAATTGCATGTTATGCCTATAAATAGAGAAAAGCCAGATGTATCCACTATAAAAACTATTCTAAGGTCAATTAGAGATGGTTATGTATTGGGAATATTTCCAGAAGGAACAAGAATTAAAGGAGATAACTTTGGAAAAGCTAAGGCAGGTCTTTCTCTATTTACAATAAAGAGTAAATCTAAGGTTGTACCAGTGTCAATAATATCTAAGTATAAACCTTTTAGTAAGGTAATTGTGTATTTTGGAGAGCCAATATCGTTTGAAGAACATTTTAAAGAAAAGTTAAGTAATGATGACCATGAAAGAATGTCACAAGAAGTTTTAGAAGTAATAAAACAAAATTACTTTAAATATTCAAAATAAGGGGGGAATCTTGTGAATGTCAAAATAGCCAAAAATGCAGGATTTTGCTTTGGAGTAAAGAGAGCAATGAAAATGGCCTGGGATGAAGTAGAGAAAAATGATTCTGGAATATATGCTTTAGGTCCTCTTATTCATAACAAGCAAGCAGTAGCAAGATATGAGCAAAAAGGTCTTAAAACTGTAGATGAAATTGATATAATACCAGATTATGAAAATATGATAATAAGATCTCATGGAGTTCCTGAGAAAGTATATAAAGAAGCTAAAAATAAAAAACTTAAAATTGTAGATACTACATGCCCATTTGTAAAGAAAATACATACAGTAGTGAGTGAGTATCATAATAAGGGTTATGAAATAATAGTTATTGGAGATATGAAGCATCCAGAGGTGATAGGTATAAATGGGTGGTGCGAAAACTCAGCAATAATAATAAAAGCTGTAGAGCAGATGGAGAATATGGAATTTGACAATTCAAAACAATATTGTGTTGTTGCACAGACAACAATAAATCCAGATTTATATTCAAATATAGTTGACAAATTATCTGATAAACTAGAACATATAGTATTTAATGATACAATCTGTTCAGCTACAAAAACTAGACAAGAAGCGGCTAAAGAATTAGCAAGAGAAGTTGATTGTATGATAGTTATAGGTGGAAAACACAGTTCTAATACTCAAAAACTAGTAAAAGTTTGTGAAGATTTAGTTCCCACTTTTGCAATAGAAACTAAAGACGAATTGGATGTAAATATGCTTAAAAAGTATAAAGATTTAGGTGTAACAGCAGGAGCATCTACACCAGATTGGATAATAGAGGAAGTAATAACATTTATTGAAAATTTATAAATATATTAAATAATAAAAACATGTGTAATATTGGTATAATATATAAAATTTATTGTAATATCCACATATAATTTTATACTATATTATAAAATTATATGTGGCAACTAGATAACCTAATATCAGAAAGTGTGTATCTTAATATGCAGGAAATTAACAATATAAGATATGCACTTTTTAATATTAGAAATTTAAACGATATAATGATATTGATTATCAATAACAAATGGAATATAATATAATTATTGCGAAATTAATATAGGAGGTAAATTAATGGAAATGTTAATATCTGCTTCTGAAGAAGCATTTTTACATGTGGGTTCTATGATTGGATTTTTTATTTTGCTATTTGGATATATAAACTATAAAACTAGTGGTAATTTTACTAATATTATATCAGAAAATAGAAAATATCAACCTTTAATAGGAGCTTTGATAGGAGCCATACCAGGTTGTGGTGGGAGTTTGGCAATCATGCCATTATATATAAGTGGAAAATTAAGTTTTGGAGCAATTATTGCAAGTTTAATAGCAAGTATGGGAGATGCTGCATTTATACTTATTTCATCAAATATTAAAATGTACTTTTTTGTAACTTTAGTTAGTACAATTACAGGAATAATAACTGGACAACTAGTGGATTATTTTAAATTAGAAGAAAAATTGAAATTAAATAAATATAGAAAATCAGACAAAAATAATATAGATAAAAATGACCATAAAGGAAATGAAGAATCGCATAATCATGATGGTATAATCTTGGATAATTTAGCTGAATCTCATGGAAATACAAATAGATTTGCATTTATAATAACACATGGTAAAGGGTATAAAATTTATATAGGAATTGTATTAATAGGTTTTATATTTATGTCTCTTGCTCATTCTGGACTAAATCTTCCTATTATTGAAAAATTACATTCACTAGAAGAGGCAATAGCAGTTATAGGAATACTATTCTCCATAGTTTATATGTGGTGCTTTAAAAAAGTATTTAAAAATTCTAATCAAAAAGAGGAAGAAAATAAGAAAATTTCTCTGAGAGAAATGCTTATACATTCTGTAGGTGAAATTTCATTTGTTATTACATGGATTTTTATTGCATATCTTATTTACGATTTGATAATATTAGTTTTAGGTGGAGATGAATACTTAGTTAATTTAGTTTTATCAACAGGTGTAATTAGTGTATTTATAGGTGCAGGCCTTGGGCTTATTCCAGGGTGTGGTATACAAATTGTACTTATGTCATTTTACTTGAAAGGTACTATACCACTTGGCGCAGTAATAGCGAATTCCATATCTCAAGATGGAGATGCACTTTTTCCACTTTTAGCAATGGACAAAAAATCTTCCTTATGGGCTATGATTATTACTACTATACCAGCTATAATCGTAGGAATGATAGTTTATGCATTTTTAGGTTAATTAAAAGTAGTTTTTAATATAAATGATAAAATACATAAATCTATACTATGGATATAGTAACAAGTATTACAAATATAAAAAATAAAATTTAATATAATTAAAATATTTATAAAGAACATGAGAAATAATATTATTGTTTCTCATGTTTTTGTATTTAATTTAATAAATTATGGAATAAATTTCAATAACTACTTTTTGTTAAAACTGATATATAATATATATTAATAAATCAAACTATAATATATGATACAGCAAGTATATTGATATAAAAAAGTTAAGAGGAGTTGTAAAAATGAGCAATTTGAAAAAAAAGTGTGATGTAGCAAGTGGAAGAGATAAAGCTGATATTGTACTTAAAAATGGAATAATTATAAATGTATTCACAGAAGAATTAATAGTAGGAGATATAGCAATAGTAGATGATACAATTGTTGGAATCGGCAAATATGATGGGAAAGTAGAGATTGATTGTAGTGGTAAATACTTATCACCTGGTTTTATTGATGCACATATGCATATTGAGTCTACAATGGTAATGCCAATTGAATTATCAAAAAAATTACTAAAGTCAGGCACAACAACTGTTATAGCAGACCCTCATGAATTGGTCAATGTAAAAGGAGCAAATGCAATAGACTTTTTGTTAGAATCAACAGAAGAGATACCTTTAAATGTATATATTATGCTACCATCATCTGTACCTGCAACAAGATTCGAAACTAATGGAATAGGTAAATTTAGTGTAAAAGACATGGATGCTTACATAAATAATCCTAGAATCTTAGGGTTAGGAGAAGTAATGTGTTTTAATGATGTCATATCTGCTGAAGAAGAAATTTTAGATAAATTAGAGGCTTTTAAAGATAAAATTGCAGATGGACATGCACCAAATATAAGTGGAAAGTCACTTCAAGCATATGTATGTGCAGGAATAAAAAATGATCATGAATGTATAACTTTTGATGAAGTGTATGAAAAATTAAGAGCAGGTCTAAAAATTTTTATAAGAGAAGGCAGTGCAGCAAAAAACTTAGAAGCTATAATAAAAGGATTATTAAAATATAAGTTACCAATTGAAGAATTTATGTTTTGTACAGATGACAAGCACTTGGATGATATAGAAAAACAAGGACATATAAGATGGAATATAAAGTGTGCAATCGATTTGGGTATGGAGCCAATTAAAGCTATTAAAATTGCAACTTATAATTCAGCAAAAGCATATGGTCTGAATAGAATTGGAGCAATAGGTGCTGGTTATAAAGCAGATATTGTTGTTCTAAATAGTTTAGAAAATATGGAAGTAGATAGTGTTTATAAAAATGGTAAATTGATAGATGAAGAAATTTTTTCTAATTATAAATATAAAGTTAAGGATAAAGAGTTACTTAATACAGTTAAATTTAAAGATATTAATAGAGAAAAAATACAATTAAGGTCAAATGAAAAAAATTATGTAATGGAAATTGTACCATATCAAATTCTGACAAAAAAATTATTTGAATCTATACCAAACAAAAATGGATATTTCAATCCAAATGAAGAATATTCGAAGCTTTGTGTTGTTGAGAGACACAGGATGACTGGTAATATATCAGTTGCACCATTAAAAGGTTTTGGTATAAAAAATGGAGCAATAGCAACTACTGTAGCTCATGATTCACATAATATCATAGTTGCAGGAGATAATGATGATGATATTATAGTTGCAGTAAATTACTTGAGAGATATACAGGGTGGCTATGTAATTGTATCAAATGGAAAAGTACTTGCTGACCTAAGTCTTCAAGTAGCTGGATTAATTAGTACTCTTCCAGCAGAAGAAGTGCAAGAAACAACTGATAATATGTTAAAAATAGCAAGAAAAATGGGAGTTCCAAAGTATGTAGACCCTTTTATCACGCTTTCATTTATGGCTCTTCCAGTTGTTCCAAAGATAAGACTTACTGATTTGGGTTTGTTTGATGTAGAGGAATTTAAATTTATATAGGTTAAAGTATTAGAAGATTAAAAATAAATGAGGCTGTCTCAAAATAGAGATAAGCCTCTTTTTCATTGTTAAAACTATGAAAATATATTTGATTTCATACAAAAAAAGAGCATCTTATGAACTAAAAAGCTAATTTTGAGACATCCTCATTTTAATTACTATAATTGTTTAGCATAAATTCTAGTTTAAATGTTTTAATCAAATAAAGTTTAAAATTTTTTATTTATAAGATTTACATATTCATGAAATTTTCCATACAAAAAAGTAAAATATTTTATTTATATATATAAATATAGGGTATCAATATAAACATAGTATAAATTATTGATTAAAAAACAAAAGGAGAGATATTTATGTTAAGTATAGGTACAAAAGCACCAGAATTTACATTAGAAGATAAAGATGGAAATAAAGTCAGTATGTCAGATTTTAAGGGGAAAAAAGTAGTAATATATTTTTATCCTAAAGATAATACACCAGGATGCACACGTCAAGCATGTGCCTTTAGAAACGCATATGAAGGATTTAAAAATAATGATATACCAGTTATTGGGATAAGTAAAGATAGTATTAAATCACATCAAAGATTTGCAGAAAAACATGAGCTTCCTTTTATTTTACTTTCTGACCCAGATTTAATTGCTATTAAGGCTTTTGATGTTTGGAAAGAGAAAAAAATGTATGGGAAAACTGCTTTAGGAGTTGTTCGTGCAACTTATATTGTAGATGAAAGTGGAATTATTGAAAAGGTCTTTGAAAAAGCAAAGCCAGATACAAATGCACAAGAGATTCTTGAATACTTGGAAAAACAGGAGTAATAAAAATTTATGATTATAATGTTATCACCAGCTAAAAATATGAAGCATGTACAAGAACTTGATAGAGATTTAAGTTTACCTTGTTTTATAGATAATACAAAAGAAATATCAAAGAATATAAAAAACTTTAGTATAGAAGATTTTAGAAATAAAATGAAAATCAACGAAAAATTAGCTGCCTTAAATAAGAGTAGATTTGATAAATTAAAATTTGACAGTTTAGGTACTCCTGCAATTTTAACTTATGATGGAATACAATATAAAAATATAGAAGCAGAGAATTTTACAAAGAAAGATGAGGAATTTGCAAATAGTTGTATTCGAATCATAAGCGGATTGTATGGGGTCCTAAAACCCTATGATAGCATATATGAGTACAGATTAGAAATGCAGACAAAGTTAAAGATAAGAGAATTTAAAAATTTATATGAATATTGGGGAGACAGTATATATAAAGAAATAAGTAAAGAAAATACAGCTATTGTCAATCTTGCATCAAGTGAATATAGTAAAACTGTAGAAAAATTTATCAATGATAATGATACATATGTAACATGTACTTTTAAAATAAATAAAAATAATATGCTAAAAGTAGAATCTACACAAGCAAAGAGAGCTAGAGGAATGATGGTAAAATATATTGTTAAAAATAAAATAGAAGATATTAGCGATTTAAAAAAGTTTAACTTAGAAGGATATAAATATCAAGAAATTTTATCTAGTAATAATGAGTATGTGTTTGTAAAAGAGTAGATATTTTTATATAGACTTTAAATTTAATTGTTAAATTTAGGTAAAATATAACTGTTGAGTATTGAATTGAATTGGATTTTAAAATATAATTATTCTTAAATTAAAAAAGAAAGGAGTGATCTTCCAAAATGGAAAATCACAAACAGATGCCTTGGCATTCGATGGCAACACATGAAGTATTAGAGAGTTTAGACTCATCAGAGGAGGGGCTCACCGATACCGAGGCGGAAAACAGGCTTAAAGAGAATGGTTTAAATGAACTGAGAAAAAGACCACCTAGGACAGTTTTACAAATGCTTTGGACTCAAATTACAGATGCTATGGTATTGATACTAATAGGTGCAGCCATATTATCTTTAGTATTTGGCGAATTTACAGAAGCTTTTGTAATTCTAATAATTGTAGCAGTAAATGCAGTTATTGGTATTGTTCAAGAAAAGAAAGCAGAATCATCATTAGAAGCACTAAAAAATATGAATTCACCAACAGCACGTGTTATGCGTGATGGTGAAGAAAATGTTATCCAAGCAAGCAATCTTGTAATAGGAGATATTGTTTTTTTAGAAGATGGAGCAATGATTCCAGCAGACATTCGTTTAATAGATACATCGAGTTTAAAAATTCAAGAAGCTTCTTTAACAGGAGAGTCTGTTCCATCAGAAAAAGATTCAGATGACCTTTTACCTGAAGAATGTGTGTTAGGAGACCGTAATAATATGGCTTATACGTCTTCAATTGTCACATATGGTAGAGGTGTAGGTGTTGTAGTTGCAACTGGTATGGACACAGAAGTAGGTAATATAGCACATCTTTTAGATTCACAAAATGATTTTGATACTCCTATAAAACGTAAACTTAATACTGTTGGAAAGACACTAAGTGTTATAGGTATTATTGTATGCGTTATTATATTTGCAATAGGTGCATTTTATCAGAGACCTCTCTTGCCAATGTTTATGATTGCAATTTCCCTTGCTATATCAATTATTCCAGAGGGATTACCTGCAACAGCAACCATTGTAATGGCTCTAGGTGTGCAACGTATGGCTAAAAGAAATGCTTTGATTAGAAAGTTGCCAGCAGTTGAAACATTAGGAGGAGCTACAGTAATATGTTGCGATAAAACTGGTACATTAACCTTAAATAAAATGACTGTGACACATATTGCTGTAAATGGCGATTTTGAATCTGGAAAAGTAACATCGATAGATGCTGCATCTGAGAAGCACCCACTAGTATATAAAGAGATTGTTTATGCTGGTGCACTTTGTAATGATGCATGTATAAATCCAGATAAAACAGATGAAATATTAGGTGACCCAACAGAAGGATCATTGATTTTTATGGCTAATAAATTTGGAATAGATCAAGAAGCTCTTGAAGAGAAATATCCACGTTTATTTGAGAAACCTTTTGATTCCGACAGAAAATGTATGACAACTGTTCATGATATAGATGGAAAAATCACTGCATATACTAAAGGTGCAGTGGATGAACTTCTTCATTTATGTACTAAAATATTAACATCAAAAGGTGAAAGAAATATTACGGAGTTAGATAAAAAAAATATACACGAATTATGTCTCACTATGTCTAAAGATGCATTACGTGTACTTGGTTTTGCTAAGCGTGAAATTTTATCGATACCAAAGGAAGATAGTGAAAATATAGAATATGATTTGACATTTATTGGTATGGTTGGAATGATTGACCCGCCGAGAACTGAGGTAGCAGATGCAGTAAAAACTTGTAAAGAAGCAGGCATAAGGACCATAATGATAACAGGTGACCATAAAGTCACTGCCACAACAATAGCTCATGAACTTGGAATTTGGAATGAAGGAAATACTGTTATATCTGGTGATGAACTTGATAATTTAAGTGATGATGAACTAGATAAGGCAGTTAAAAATACTACAGTATTTGCTCGTGTATCACCATTTGATAAACTCAGAATTATACAGTCTCTAAAAAGAACCGGAGAAGTACCAGCGATGACTGGAGATGGAGTAAATGACTCCCCTGCATTAAAGTCTGCTGATATTGGTATAGCTATGGGTATAAGTGGTACAGATGTGGCAAAAGATTCTTCAGATATGATTTTAATGGATGATAGTTTTACCACAATTGCATATGCAATAAAAGAAGGTAGACGTGTATATAGAAATATACAAAAGGTTATACAATTCTTACTTGTTGGAAATATAGCAGAGATACTTACACTATTTGTTGCAATATTGTTAAACTGGGATACTCCACTTCTTGCGGTGCATATTCTGTGGGTAAACCTTGCAACAGCAACTCTTCCAGCTCTTGCTCTTGGAGTTGACCCACCAAGTAGAAATATAATGAAGCATCAACCTGTTAAATCAGAAAGTTTGTTTGAAAAAAACCTTGTACAAAGAGTTATTACTCAGGGGATATTTGTAGCAATAATGACCATTTTAGCATATAAGATTGGTCTTAATATAGGAAACCATACTGTAGGTCAAACAATGGCATTTTGTGTATTAGCACTTTCACAAATGTTGCGTGCATTTAGCCAGCGTTCAAATACAGATTCTATGTTTACTAGAAATAGTGGTAAAAACCCATTTCTTTTAATCTCATTTTTAGCTTCTGCTTTACTTATGGCAGTTATATTATTTGTTCCTCACTTTAGAGATGCATTTAATTTAACTATTTTAAACACTTCTCAGTGGTTTGTAACAGTCACTTTGGCTATAATGTCTGTAGTACAAGTAGAGGTCGGAAAATTTCTTAAAAGAAAATTATATAAAAAATAGTTGACAAAATTAGGAAAAAAATATAAGATATAAAACATAGAAAAATTAAATAAATCTTATCCAGAGAGGTGGAGGGACTGGCCCTATGAAACCCAGCAACCAGTATATTTATATACATTGGTGCTAAATCCTGCGGCGAAAGCTGAGAGATGAGTATAATTAAGCTTATACAGAGCCTGAGTTATATACTCAGGCTTTATTTATTTTAAATCTCATCTGGTAAATAGTTTAATTTTCTCAATTAAAATCTAAGGGGGATACAAAAATGTATAACAAAGAAACAATATGTGTGCAAGGAAATTATAAACCAGGAAATGGAGAACCAAGAGTTTTGCCTTTATATCAAAGTACAACTTTTAAATATAGTAGTATAGACCAACTTGCTGACTTATTTGATTTAAAAGCTGATGGTCATATGTATTCCAGAATAAGTAATCCTACTGTTCAAGCTTTTGAAGAAAAGATAAGTTTGTTAGAGGGAGGAGTATCATCTGTTGCTGTATCATCAGGTCAATCTGCAAATATGTTGGCAGTTTTAAATATATGTAAATCTGGGGATAGTATACTTTGTTCTTCAAAAGTATATGGAGGAACATTTAATTTATTAGGACCTAGTCTTAAAAAATTTGGAATAGATTTAATATCATTTGATTTAGATGCAAGTGAGGATAAAATAGTGGAACTTGCAAATGAAAATACTAAAGTTGTATTTGCAGAAACACTTGCAAATCCAACTCTTGAAGTTATAGATTTTGAAAAAATAGCAAATGTAGCTAAAAGAATTAATGTTCCATTTATAGTTGATAACTCATTGGCATCACCAGTACTTTGTAATCCACTAAAATATGGAGCAAACATAGTCACTCATTCTACTACAAAATACTTAGATGGCCATGCTTCAAGTGTTGGTGGGATTATAGTAGATGGTGGAAATTTTAACTGGGATAATGGAAAATTTCCAGAATTAGTTGAGCCAGACCCAACATATCATGGAATAAGTTATACTGAAAAGTTTGGCAATGCTGCATATGCTACTAAGACAAGAGTTCAATTACTTAGAGACTATGGAAATTGTTTGAGTCCATTTAATGCATATCTTACTAATCTAAATATTGAAACACTACATCTTAGAATGGAGAGACATAGTGAAAACGCACTTAAGATAGCTAAGTTTTTAGAAAAACATAAAAATGTAGATTGGATTAACTATCCAGGACTTGAAAATAATAAGTATTATGAAAATGCCAAGAAATATCTATCAAAAGGATGTAGTGGGGTTTTATCATTTGGAGTAAAAGGGGGACTTGAAAATGCTAAAAAATTTGTGGAAAAACTACAAATAGCAGCATTAGTAACTCATGTGTCAGATGTAAGAACTTGTGTCATACATCCAGCTTCAACTACTCATAGACAATTAACAGAAGAACAATTAATTGCATCTGGAGTATTACCTTCACTAATAAGATTATCTGTTGGAATAGAAAATGTAGAGGATTTAATAGCTGATTTAGATCAAGCTTTAAATTTCTAATAGTATAAGAGAAAGAGAAGTGAGAAGATATGGCTTTAATACTACCAAAGGGACTACCTGTTATTAATAAATTATTAGATGAAGGAATAGATGTAATTTATAAAGAAGACTTTAATAAAAATTTAGAATACAAAGAAGATATAGATACTAAAATAGCTATATTAAATCTAATGCCAATAAAAATAGATACAGAGTTAGATTTACTTAGAAGAATAGACAAAACAGGTTTTAATGTATCTATAGAATTTATTAAAATCTCAACAAGAGAGAGTAAAAGAAGTTGTAATGAATATGTTAAGAATTTTTATAAAACATTTGATGAGGCAAAAAAAGAATCTTTTGATGGTTTTATAATAACAGGCGCTCCAGTTGAACAAATGGAGTTTGAAGAGGTTGATTATTGGGATGAACTAAAAGATATTATGGATTATTCTAAAAGAAAGACTAAATCTACATTATATATATGTTGGGCAGCTCAAGCAGGTCTTTACAAATACTACAATGTAAAAAAACTTCCATTAAGTCAAAAATGTTTTGGAGTATTTAAGCATGAAGTAGATAAAAATAGTAAGATAGTAGATGGATTTGAAAAAGAGTTTTTTGCTCCACATTCAAGACACACTACTGTAAATATTGAAACTTTGAAAAATAATAGTGAATTGAGCATTGTAAGTCATTCTAAAGAAGCTGGTCCTTATATAATTACAAATTCAAGAGATGTATTTGTAATGGGTCACAGTGAGTATGATAAATATACTCTAGATAGAGAATATAAAAGAGATGTAGATAGAGGTGACAAAATCTCAATACCTCAAAATTACTATATAAATGATGACCCTTCAAAAGAACCAACTGTTAAATGGAAAAAGCATTCAGAACTTTTGTTTAGAAATTGGATAAAAAACTATCTAATAATATAAAATGCAATTAAAAAAATATGAAAATCTATAAGGTATAAAAGTAATTATCTTACTTCTTTATACCTTATTTTTATTTTATAAAATTGACATTATAAAAGTAGTTATATATAATAAAACTAAACCGACTGATGGTCTATTGAAAGGAGAGTATATATGAGAATTATAAAAGACCCTGAAGAACGTAAAAGTGAAATCCTCGATACAGCTGAGATGCTTTTTTGTACTAAAGGATACACAAAAACTACTATAAATGATATTTTAAATGAGATTGGAATTGCAAAAGGAACATTTTATTACTACTTTAAATCTAAAGAAGAGGTAATGGATGCAATTATAAATAGAATTATAGATAATGATATAAATATGTTAAAAGAAATTGCTTCAAATCCAGATATCCCAGTTATTGAAAAATTCTTTCAAATATTAATATCTCAAAGACCTAAAGTTGGAGGAAGTAAAGAAAAAGTGATTAACCAATTTCACCAACCAAACAATGCTGAGATGCATCAAAAGACAATAGTAAAAACTATTTTAAATTTTACACCTATTTTAACAGAGGTAGTAGAACAAGGTATAAGAGAAGGGGTATTTAATACAAAATATCCAAAAGAGACAATTGAGTTTTTGCTTGTTTCTTCTGAATGTATATTTGATAAAGGTATGTTTGATTGGAATAATGACGAAATACTACAAAGAGCAAAGGCATTTGTTTGCATTATGGAAACGACTTTGGGTGCAAATAAAGGAAGTTTTGATTTTGTATATAATATGTTAACAGAAGATTAAATTTATTGTAATAGTAAATAACTTTAGATTTTAATTTTTAAATAAGATTAAAATGAGAGAAATCGGTGTAAAATAAATACATCGATTTTTTATTAAAAATATCTTATGCAAAAACTTCAATAAGATAAAATAAACTATTTATAACTGAAGTTACAATATTGTAATTGACAATAAATACTTAATACTATAATATTTAATACATTAAATATTTATTGTGTTAAGTATTATTTATTAAATATTTTTGAATTTAAAGTTAAAAATATTAGTAAAATAAAGTATTTTTACAGGGAGAATTTATATGGATGAAATAAGTTTTAAAAAAGCACTGCTAGAATTAACGAGAGATATAAATATTAAATTTACAACTTCATTGAGTCAGTTCTATCAACCACTTGGAATTACAGCAGTACAAGCTTTGATTTTATCAGAACTATGTGAACATGGAGAGAAAAAAATAAGTGATTTAGGTAAAAATTTGAATATGACAAATAGTAATGTGTCAGTAATATGCCAAAGACTCGAAAAAAATGGATTTTTAAATCGTATAAGAGATAAAGAAGACCAACGAATTGTAAAAGTTAAAGTTACAGAAAAATCACTGGATATACAAGAAAACATTTCAAGTAGTATCTTTGATGACTATTTTGAAAATATGACTAGTGAAAAATTGCAAGATATGGAAGATATAATAGAAGGCTTAAAAAAATTAAATAAGCTTTTAACTCATATTGATTGCAAATAACATAAAATTAATTTAAAGGAGAACAAAATTATGGATGAACACAAACCACAAAAGAGGTCAATACTCTATTATTATACAATAATAATAATAGTAGTAATGTTTTTAAATGCTTTAATATTCCCAAGTCTAATGGATAAAAAAATGGTTGAGATTGATTATGGAAAATTTCTTACAATGTTAGATACAGGAAAGGTTAAATCTGTTGAGATAGAGAGTAATAAAATTGCAATAAGCCCATCTAGTAGTAAGGACAAAAATATATACATAACTGGTAGAATGGATGACCCAGAACTAGTTGATAGATTAAAAGATGCAAAAGTAGAATTTACTAAGATTATTCCTAAGGAAAATTCACCTCTTTTAAGTATTTTACTTACATGGATAGTACCTATAGGTATTCTTATGCTATTTGGTAACTTAATGATGAAATCAATGCAAAAACGAATGGGTGGTAATAGTATGCAATTTGGAAAGAGCAATGCCAAAATGTATGTATCTGCCCAAAGTGGAAAAAGATTTAATGATGTAGCTGGTCAAGATGAGGCAAAAGAAGCTCTAAGTGAGATAGTAGATTTCTTACACAATCCAGAAAAATATAAAAAAATAGGAGCACAAATGCCAAAAGGTGCACTTTTAGTAGGACCTCCAGGAACAGGAAAAACATTACTTGCAAAAGCTGTGGCAGGCGAAGCAGATGTACCATTTTTCTCAATATCTGGTTCTGAATTTGTTGAGATGTTTGTAGGTATGGGAGCATCTAGAATACGTGATTTATTTAAACAAGCTAAAGAAAAAGCTCCATGTATAGTGTTTATAGATGAAATTGATACTATAGGTAAAAAGCGCGATAATGGAAGTGGATTAGGCGGAAATGATGAGCGTGAACAAACTTTAAATCAGTTATTAAGTGAGATGGATGGATTTGATGGTGGAATAGGTGTAGTAATATTGGCTGCAACAAATAGACCTGATAGTCTTGATAAAGCATTACTTCGTCCAGGAAGATTTGATAGACGTATACCAGTTGAACTTCCAGACCTTGGAGGACGTGAAGCTATATTAAAGGTGCATGCTAAAAATGTAAATGTGGATTCAAATATAGATTATAATGCAATCGCTAGGTCTACATCAGGTGCATCTGGAGCAGAACTTGCAAATATTGTAAATGAAGCAGCACTTTTAGCAGTTAAATCTGGTAGAGATGTAGTAGAGCAACAAGATTTTGAGGAATCTGTTGAAACTGTAATTGCAGGGTATCAACGTAAAGGAGCTGTAATTTCGGATAAGGAAAAGAAAATTATAGCTTACCATGAAATAGGTCATGCACTCGTCGCTGCAATGCAGAAACATTCTGCACCTGTCCATAAAATTACAATAATACCTAGAACTTCAGGTGCACTGGGTTATACTATGCAAGTTGCAGAAGACGAAAGTGTACTTATGTCAAAAGAAGAAGCAATTGATAAAATAACTACTTTCACAGGAGGTCGTGCTGCTGAAGAAGTTATTTTTAATACTTGTACATCAGGTGCATCAAATGATATAGAACAAGCTACTAAGATTGCAAGAGCTATGGTTACTCGTCTTGGTATGAGTGAGGAATTTGATATGGTTGCTCTTGAAACAGTAAGTAATCAGTACCTAGGAGGAGACTCTTCTCTTGCTTGTTCTTCAGACACTGCAGCTAAAATTGATGAAGAAGTATTTAGAATAGTAAAGACTTGTCATAAAAATGCAATTGAGATTTTAGAGAATAATATTGATAAGCTACATGAACTTGCTGAATATTTATTGGAAAAAGAGACAATTACAGGTGATGAGTTCATGGAAATATTGAATTTAAAGTAAACATGCTGAAATAAAGATTGTAGCAATAGTTTTATTTAGAGATGTATTTGCATATTTAAAACTGTTAATGTATTTTCAATAAAATATAAATAAATATCTATATAAATCAAAATAAGAGAATTGAAAAAAATGAATTTATAAAAAATAAAAATGCCTAAATAATAGGCATTTTTATTTTATAATTAAACTATATACTTGTATCTTTACATAATCTTAATCATTAAAAATACATCTTAACTACATTTTTATACTAGAATTGATATTATAATAGTAATGAACTGTACAAGGAGGTTGTTTGATGGACAGACCAAATCCTGATATTCTATTAAAAAAAATAAAGAATGAAGAAAAAAAATTAAATAGAGGTCAGTTAAAAATATTTTTTGGATATGCAGCAGGTGTAGGTAAAACTTATTCTATGTTGGAGTCTGCACAAAATTTAAAAAAAGTAGGGGTTGATGTAGTAGTTGGATATATTGAACCACATACTAGACCAGAAACATTAGCATTACTTGATGGGTTAGAGACTCTTCCTGTAAAAGAAATCGAATATAAATCTATAAAATTAAAAGAGTTTGATTTAGATGCAGCATTAACAAGAAAACCAGAAGTTATACTAGTTGATGAGTTTGCTCACTCTAATGTTACTGGGCTAAGGCATACTAAGAGATGGCAGGATATAGAGGAATTATTACTAGCAGGTATAAATGTATATACTACTGTAAATGTACAACATTTAGAAAGTTTAAATGATATTGTGGAGATAATTACAAATGTATCGGTCAAAGAAACTATACCAGATAAATTTTTAGATACAAGTACGCAGTTAGAGCTTATAGATGTTGAACCTGATGTACTTCTTGAAAGATTTAATGAAGGCAAGATATATAAAAAGGAACAGGCAATTAGAGCAAAAGATAATTTTTTTATAAAAGATAATCTAGTTGCACTTAGAGAAATTGCACTTAGAAAAACAGCTGAAAGAGTAAATAAAGAAGTTCAAATGACCAGATTATCAAAGGGTGATGTAACAGTAATACCTACATCAGATACACTTCTTGCATGTATAAGCCCATCTCCATCTTCAGCAAAGGTTATTAGAACCGCGTCTAGGATAGCAGATAGTACATTTGCTAAGTGGATAGCTTTATATGTTGAAACTCCAAATACAGCAAAACTACCTTTTGAGGAGCAAAAACAATTACAAAATAATTTAAAACTAGCCAAGAAGCTAGGTGGTGAGATAATTGTTTTACATGGTGAAAATGTAATAGAACAGATACTTAGAATTGCCAAGATAAGAAATGTGACAAAAATTGTAATAGGTAGAAATCATTCAAATACTAAAAAATTGAGTAAAAAACTGAAAAAAGATATAGTTGACAAATTAATAGATGAAGTTGATTATATAGATATACATATAATTCCTTATAAATTTGCTTCAGAAGTTAAATATAGACCTAAAAAGGATAAATCATCAATAAAATCAAAATTTAAAATTAGTAAAACTGATTTTATAAAACTTATAATTATTACTTTAGTGATAAGTACTTTGGCATATATAGTACAAAGTATGGGATTTATAAGAGAAAATATATTATTAATATATATGTTAGGTGTAGTTTTAGTTTCTATGTGGACCAAAGGATATAGTACAGGGATAATAAGTTCTGTATTTAATATAGTACTGTTAAATTATTTTTTTACAGCACCTTTATATACACTGTCAATAGCTGATTCAAACTATATAGTAACATTAGTTGTTTTCTCAATAGTAGGTATAATAACTAGTACTCTTACATCTAAGATACAACATGAGGCAGAGACAGCTGCGAAAAGAGAAGAAAATACAAAAATGATATATCAAATAATTAAGGGATTTTTAAGATTGTCAAATAAAGATGATATAGTGAATAAGGGTATAGAACTTTTATGTCTTAGTCTAAGTAGAGATATAGTTTGCTATTTGAATATGGAGAAGGATAAGAAATCAAAGTTCTATAAAAAAAATACTGATAATAAGGATAAAAATGATTTAGATATAGAAGATGAAAAGGCTGTTGCAAGTTGGGTTTTGTCTAATTCAACAGTAGCAGGTAGTGATACAGATACACTTCCTGGTTCAAAAGGATATTATATACCAATTATAGGTATGAATTCAACTTTGGGAGTTATTGGTATATCATGTGTTGATTCAAAATTAGATACAGAAGATATAAGTTTAATTGAAACAATAACTGCTCAAATGGCAATAGCTCTTGATAGAGAAATTCTATCAGAAGCAAAAGAAAATACTAATCTTGAGATAGAAAGAGAGAGGCTTAGAAGTAATCTTTTAAGAGCAGTTTCACATGACCTCAGAACACCATTAGCAGGAATATCTGGAGCAGTTAGTACAATTATAAAAAATAAGGATACTATAGGTCAGGATATAATAGACGAATTACTTAGTGGTGTATATGAAGATACTCAGTGGTTAATAAGACTTGTTGAAAATTTACTTAGCATGACTAAGATAGATGAAGGAAAGTTAGAAGTCAAAAAACGTTCTGAACTTGTTGAGGAAATTATATCAGAGGCATTACAAAATATTAAAAAAAGAATTGAAAATGCAATTATAGATATTAATATACCAGAGCAAATCTTATTTGTTCCTATGGACGCCAAATTAATAGAACAGGTTTTAATTAATCTAATAGATAATGCCTTAAAATATTCGAAAGAAGATTGTAAGATAAATATAATTGTATATGAAAAAGAAGATTATGTTTGGTTTGAAGTGTCTGACAATGGTCCTGGAATATCAAAAAAATTAAAGGAGCATATATTTGATAGATTCTTTACTGGAGAAGAAGGTGCTAAGGATTCTAGAAAAGGTGTTGGACTTGGATTATCAATTTGTAAATCCATAATTCAAGCTCATAAAGGTGAAATTTTAGTAGTAAATAATAAAAATAAAGGTTCAACTTTTAAATTTAGTTTGCCTAAGGAAAATGAATAGTATGAAATTTTGAAATATAGTTTTGGAGGAAGAAATGAGTAAAAAACTTATATTGTTAGTAGAGGATGATAAAACAATAAGAAAATTTATATCTACTGCACTTGCAACACAAGATTATGATGTTAAAGAGGCTATAACTGGTAAAGAAGGAATATCAATTGCTGTCTCATATTCTCCAGATGTCGTTCTCTTGGATTTAGGATTAGAAGATATGGATGGAATAGAGGTAATAAAAGCTATTAGGCAGTTTTCGAATATACCAATAATTGTAGTTTCAGCTAGAGAACAAGATAGAGAAAAGGTAGAAGTGTTTGACGCAGGTGCAGATGATTATTTAACAAAACCATTTTCTATAGTAGAGTTATTAGCCAGAGTCAGAGTAGCATTTAGACACTCACAAGTAGAATTACAGCAAAAAGAAGAGATTAGGTCTATGTTTGAAGTAGATAAGTTACTGATTGATTTTGATAAAAGAAAAGTTATTGTTGATAATAACGAAGTACATTTGACACCAATTGAATATAATATTCTTTCATTACTTGCAAAACATCATGGAAAAGTACTTACTCATAATTTTATAATAAAAGAAATATGGGGTAGTATTATAGGAAATGAAACTAAGTCCTTAAGGGTTTTTATGGCAACATTAAGACGAAAAATAGAGAAGCAACCTGCTGACCCTAGGTATATAATTACAGAAGTTGGAGTTGGATATAGACTAAATGATGAATAAGCAAAATGGATGCTACAATTGTATAATTTAGATTAAGTTAAAATGAAGTGTGTATGCTATTATTAATTTAAGCATATGCATTTCATTTTTTAGTACTTTTTTAGCATTGATAATATTAAACACATTTTAAAATAAAAGTATGGTATAATTTGTAAGAAAAGTCTAAGCTAAAAAATAAAAGATTTAATATTTATTTTTTAATAAATTTAATATAAATAAATATTAAATAATAATTACTGAAATAGTGAAAAATAATTACAGTAATAAATATATATAATTTTTAAAATGTAAATTGAAGTTTAGGAGTAGATTTATGTATATACTGAATTTGAATACAAGAGAGATTGTGGAAGATTTTAGAGCAAGATTTTATATACCAGAAAATTCATATCTTATATTAAGTGCTCCAAAAAATTTAAAATTACTCAAGGAAACTTTGGATATAGATGAAATAACATTTAATGATTGTCTTAAATTTGATGAAATAACAAAGCTTGATTTATTTGATAATTATGATTTTTTGAGCCTAAATACTTTTGAATTGAGAAATGGAGAAGCTGTTATAGAAGAAGTAAATATGTATCTATCGGATAATTTTATATTAGTTGTTGTAAATGAAGAGCATTTTCTATTTGAGTTTGTAAAGAATCTCATTTTAAAAAACTCTCAACTTGAAAAAAATCCTGTCATCAATCTTTTTAAGATAAATTATTTGATTTTTAGAGAAGTTATAAAAAATGGTTTCGAATCTTTAGAAAAAGTTGAAGAATTAATCCTTGAAATAGAAGATGAGATGATGGACAATATTCATAAAAATCATGTTTCTAGAATAAGTGATGTAAGAGGATTGACTAGGATTATAGTTAAAAACACTAGGCCACTTTTATATATTGGAGATAGAATAGTCAAAGAAAATATACGATATTTAAAATACTCTAATGTAAAAAAATATAACCTTGAAAATTTTCAAGGAATAGATTTTGGTATTGATAAATTATATAATTTTGCATTATCAACACGTGAGCTAGCAGATAAACTACTGGATATTTATTCTTCTAGAGTGGGTGAAAAAACGAATCACTTAATTACAAAATTGACTTTACTTACGGCTATCTCTGCACCACTTACAATTATAACAGGAATATATGGAATGAACTTTAGGTATATGCCAGAACTAAATTGGCTTTATGGATATCCAGCAACATTACTTTTGATGTTAGGTATAGTTTTTGTTGGAATTATAATATTTAAAATAAAAAAATTACTGTAAAAATAAGATGATTTTTAAACGATTTTAGAAAAATGTATTAAAAGAAAAAGCACTTTAAGAAAATAAAAAAATATTTTAAATTAAAAATATTTATAGAAAATATTGACAATTATATTTTCTTTGCTATAATTATTAAACAAGAAGAGTAATAAATTATAAAAATGGAGGATAATACTATGAAAGGGATTTTAAAAGAATTAGCGGCAAAACTTTATAGCTTTTTTTATTTTATGTTCTGGGGCTTTTATTTTAGCGCTGGCTATTTCTTTTACAAAAATACATGTAATTCCTTTCTGGTGAGGCCTTGATTTTAATAACCTTGGGCATAAGTCAATTTTATAAAAATGATTATTTTATATGGTCATGTAAGATTTGATGCTTAATAGATTATTTTAGAGAACTCATTAATGAGTTCTCTTTTTTATTTTAAACTCAAATATAAAATTATAACATTAGGAGGTAGTAAAGATGATAGTAGTATTAAAAATAGGAGCAGATAAGAGAGAAGTTAAGAAATTAATAGAAGCTATTTGTAGAGAAGGTGTAGAAGTGAATCCTATAGATGGAACAGAATTAACTGTTTTGGGGTTAGTTGGAGATACTAGCAAGATAGATGCTAAAAGAATAGAAGCAAACAAGGTAGTTGAAAAAGTTATGCATGTAGTAGAACCTTTTAAAAAAGCAAATAGAAAATTTCATCCAGAACCTTCAATTATAAATGTCGATGGTATGGAAATTGGGTCAAAAAAACTTACTATGATAGCTGGTCCTTGTTCTGTTGAAACAGAAGAACAAATAGTTTCTATAGCTGAAGATGTAAAAAAATCAGGAGCAGGATTTTTAAGAGGAGGAGCATTCAAGCCAAGAACATCTCCATATGCTTTCCAAGGATTAAGATACGATGGATTAGATTTATTAAAAAAAGCAAAAGAAAAAACAGGTCTTCCTATAGTTACAGAAATAATGTCAACACAAGATATAGATGTATTTGAAGAAAATGTAGATGTAATTCAAGTTGGAGCAAGAAATATGCAAAACTTCGATTTATTAAAAGAATTAGGAAAAACAAGTAAAACAATACTTTTAAAAAGAGGATTATCTGCTACAATTGAAGAGTGGTTAATGTCAGCTGAATATATAATGGCTGGAGGAAATGAAAATGTGGTTCTTTGTGAAAGAGGTATAAGAACTTTTGAAACATATACTAGAAATACTTTGGATTTAAGTGCAATATTAGCTGTAAAAAAACTTAGCCATTTACCAGTCATAGTTGACCCAAGTCATGCAGCAGGAAAATCATGGATGGTTGACTCTCTATCTAAAGCAGCAATTGCAGTTGGAGCAGATGGTTTAATAATAGAAGTTCATAATGACCCAGCTCATGCACTTTGTGATGGTAAACAATCAATTAAACCAGATGAGTATGATGGATTAATAAATGAACTAAAAACTATCGCATCAGCAGTTGGAAGAGAAATATAATCTATAGAAGGATGGTTAAACGTGGAAGAAAAATTATTAGTTAATCTAAAAGAGAATAGTTACAATATATTTATAAAAAAAAGTATATTAAAAAATATAGGTAAAGAAATTAAAAAGATATATTCTGGAAATAAGGTTTTTATTGTTACAGATGAAAATATAGCAAAATTATATTTAGATGAAGTTAAAAATAATTTGGTCGAATTTGGATTTGAAACTAAAGCTATAATATTAGAATCTGGTGAAGAGACAAAGTCATTTAACACTCTACCTAGAATATATGAAAGTTTACTTGATTTTAAGTTAACTAGAAAAGATTTGATTATTACATTAGGAGGAGGGGTAATTGGAGATTTAGGAGGGTTTACAGCAGCAACTTTTTTAAGAGGTGTAAATTTTATTCAAATTCCAACATCTCTATTAGCTCAAGTGGACAGTTCTGTAGGTGGCAAAGTTGGAGTTGACCTTGAAAGAGGAAAAAACTTAGTGGGAAGTTTTTATCAGCCTAAAGCAGTATTTATTGACCCAGATGTATTATCATCTCTTCCAGAAAAATTTTATAGGGATGGAATGGCAGAGGTTATAAAGTATGGATGTATAAAAGATAAAGCTTTTTTTAATAAGCTCGCAAACTTAAAAAACAGGGAAGAAGTGATGCAACATATAGAATACATTATACACAAATGTTGCCTTATTAAAAAAACTGTAGTTGAAACAGATGAGAAAGATTTAGGAGATAGAATGCTTTTAAATTTTGGGCATACACTAGGTCATGCTATTGAAAAACACTATAATTTTACAGGTTATACCCATGGGGAAGCTGTTGGTGTAGGCATGTATAAGATAACTTTAGAGAGTGAAAAAAGAGGGATTACAAAACAAGGTACATCAGAGCTTATAAAATCAATTTTAATAAATTATGATTTACCTTATGAGGTTGAATTAGGAGATAATAAATCTATAATAGATACTATATCTCTCGATAAAAAAAATCTAGGTGATACGCTAAAAATAATACTTTTAAAGGATATTGGAGAAAGTATTATATATGATACTACTTCTAAATTTTTTCAGGAGGTAAAATGATGGGAAGCTTAAAAATATATCCAAGTAAATTATCAGGTGATGTAAAAATTCCTCCATCAAAAAGTATGGCACATAGAGCAGTTATTTGTGCAGCTTTAAGTGATGGAAAAAGTAGAATTTCTAATATAGATTTTTCTGATGATATCATAGCTACTATAAGAGCAATGATATCTTTAGGAGCAACTATAGAAAAAAAAGAAGATATTTTAGAAATTACAGGAATCTACTCTAAAGAAGCAATCTTAAATAAAGAGAATCAATTGAATCAACCTAAATTGACTATAGATTGCAATGAGTCAGGTTCTACTTTAAGATTTCTGGTACCAATATCTTTAGCCTTTGATGGAGTAAAAAGATTTATAGGAAGAGGTAATCTTGGAAAAAGACCACTTAATACTTATTATGAGATATTTGACAGACAAGGCATAGAATACAGCTATAAAGAAAATAAACTGGATTTAATTGTATCAGGAAAACTTAAACCAGATGAATTTAGAGTAAAAGGAAATATAAGTTCTCAATTTATAACAGGATTATTATTTATATTGCCTACATTAGATAGTGATTCAAAGATAATAATTACAACTGAACTAGAATCTAAAGGGTATTTAGATTTAACTATCTCAACTATGAAAGATTTTGGAGTAGAAATTATAAATAATAATTATAAAGAATTTATCATAAAAGGAAATCAAACTTATAAAGCTAGAGATTATAAAGTTGAAGGAGATTATTCTCAAGGTGCATTTTATTTATCAGCAGATGCTATTGGAGAAGATGTTAATATACTTGACCTTAAAGAAGATTCTCTTCAAGGAGATAGTGAAGTTATTGAGATTTTATCAAGGATGGGGATGGAAATTTTAAGAGAAGACAATAAAATCAAAGGAATAGCAAATTGTTTAAATAGTACTTTGATAGATGCATCTCAGTGCCCAGATATAATACCAGTTTTATCTGTGGTAGCAGCCTTAAGTATAGGTAAGACAACAATAATCAATGCTGGAAGACTTAGAATTAAGGAATGTGATAGACTTCATGCAGTAAATGTCGAGTTAAGTAAACTTGGCGCAAATATAGAAGAAAAAGAAGATAGTTTGATAATTGAAGGAGTAAGCAAACTAAATGGAGGCGTAGAGGTATGGAGTCATAAAGACCACAGGATTGCTATGACACTTGCAATTGCTTCTTGTAGATGTGATAAACCAATCATATTGAAAGATTTTGAGTGTGTATCAAAGTCTTATCCACATTTTTTTAAAGACTTTGAGATGTTAGGAGGAAGAATTGATGAGTGGAATATGGGGAAATAATTTAAAAATATCCATCTTTGGAGAATCTCATGGAAATGCTATAGGTATAAATATAGATGGTCTTCCTGCTGGTATTGAGTTAGACCTTGATAAGATTGATAAAGAAATGAAGAGAAGAGCACCAGGAAAAAGTTCTATATCAACTTCAAGAAATGAAAGTGATATACCAGAAATTTTAAGTGGATATTTTGCTGGAAAAACTACAGGAACTCCATTATGTGCAATTATAAGAAATAGTGATACTCGTTCAAAAGATTATGGAGAAGTTAAAAACTTGATGAGACCAGGTCATGCAGACTATACAGGTCATATAAAATATTCTGGATTTAATGACTATAGAGGAGGAGGTCATTTTTCAGGAAGAATAACTGCTCCATTAGTATTTTGTGGTGCTATATGTAAACAAATTTTATCACAAGAAGGTATAGAGATAGGTGCTCACATTAAAAAAATCAAGAATATAGAAGATAAGAGTTTTAATTATGTAGACATTTCAAGAAAAGAATTATTAAATTTACAAAATTTAGAATTACCTTTACTTGATTTATCAAAGGAAGAAGCTATAAAAAATACTATTATAGATGCAAAAAATCAGGGAGATTCAGTTGGAGGAATAATTGAATGTGCAGTGGTAGGTATTGATATAGGTGTTGGAAATCCGTTTTTTGACTCTGTTGAATCTACTCTATCACATTTACTATTTTCTGTTCCATCTATAAAGGGTGTAGAATTTGGATTAGGATTCGATATTACAGATATGTATGGTTCTCAAAGTAATGATGAAATGTACTACGATGGAGATACTGTAAAAAGTAAAACTAATAATAATGGGGGTATTGTTGGAGGAATTACAACTGGAATGCCAATAATTTTTAAAGTAGCAATTAAACCAACTCCATCAATTAGCAAACAACAAAACACTGTTAATATAAAAGATAAAAAAGATGATATTTTAGCTATTAAAGGTAGACATGACCCTTGTATAGTTCAAAGAGCTATACCTGTAATAGAAGCAGTAACAGCTATTGGAATTTTTGATTTGATGAAAGGACGATAATAATGGAGGATTTAACGAGATATAGAAATAAAATTGATGATATAGATAAGGAACTTGCCCAATTATTTGAAAAAAGAATGAATATAGTTCTCGAAATTGCTAGGCATAAAATGAAAAATAATACTACTATACTTCAAAAAGATAGAGAAGAAAAAGTATTGAGTAAAGCAGTAGATAACCTAGAAGATAAAAGATATTCACAAGAGACTGTACAATTTTTTAATTCAATAATGGAAGTTAGTAGGAATTTGCAAAAAAGATTAATAGATAATGATGTAGAGGAAAAAAATGAAAATAGTTTAAATTCATCAAATGAAAAATTTGATTTGTTAAATATATATAAATATAAATCCTTAAAAAGTGAGCTTAATAAAAAAAATCTCCTAGTAGGGTTTCCTGGTATATCAGGTTCATTCACAGAAGAAGCACTAACAAAATTTTTTGATACTGAAATAACAAAAAAACAATTTAAAGAATTTGAAGATGTCTTCATAGCACTTCAAAACAAAGAAATAAATTATGGAATAATACCCATAGAAAATTCATCTACAGGAGCAATTTCTGAAACCTATGACCTTTTAGGAAAATATGGATTTTATATAGTTGGTGAAGAATGTATAAAAATAAATCAAAATTTAATTGGGATAAAGGGTACAAAACTTGAAGATATTAAAGAAATATATTCGCATCCACAAGGCATAGGTCAAAGTAGTGAATTTTTAAAACAAAATAGTCAGTGGAAATTAATACCTTTTAATAATACAGCAACTAGTGCTGAACTTGTTAAGAGACTTCAGGATAAAACAAAGGCAGCAATTGCTAGTAAAAAAGCCGCAAAAATTTATGGATTAGAAATAATAAGTCCATGTATAAATGATATGACAGACAATTATACTAGATTCGTGGTAATTAGTAATGAGATACACATTGAAGAAGAGTCAAACAAGATGAGTATCGTATTTTCTGTTGAACATGAAGCTGGAAAACTTTATAAAATACTTGGATACTTTGCTGAAAATAATATAAATATGACAAAAATAGAATCAAGACCAATGAAAAATGCTTCTTGGAGATATTTCTTTTATATAGATTTTGAATGTTCTATATATGATTCAAAAGTATGTAGTTTGTTAGAAATGATAGAACATAATACAGCATACTTTAAATTTATCGGTGTATATAGGAATAAAATTGAATAGATAAATATAATTTTTTATTTAAACAGAATAATTAGGAGGTGTAAAGGTGAATTTTTTTGGTCTAATAGGTGAAAAGCTATCTCATAGTGTTTCACCTCAAATTCATAAGAGGTTATTTGAAATATTGAACATTGAAGGTGCTTATAAGAACTTTGAGATTTCAAAAGAAAATATATCAATGTTGGATGATGCTATAAAATTATTGGGAATCAAAGGTGTAAATGTTACTGTCCCATATAAAGAAAGAGTTATGGAGTTTTTAGATTTTATATCTCCAGAAGCAAGGCGTATAGGGGCAGTTAACACAATTTTTCTTAAAGAGAACAAATTATATGGTTATAATACAGATTATTTTGGACTTGATATTATGTTCAAAATAGCTAATATTGATATTCAAGGAAAGACAGCTGTTATATTAGGTACTGGTGGTGCATCTAAAGCAGCCATTACATACCTTCTTGATTATGGGATAGATAAAGTTTATGTTTCAACTAGAAAAAAAGATAATAAAAAGCTATCAAATAATTCAGCTATATTAATAGATTATGAAGAGCTTAAGAATATAAAAGGAGACATAATATTAAATGCAACTCCAGTAGGAATGTACCCTAATGTAGGAGTATCACCTGTACCAAAATCTATTATACAAAATTTTGATATATTAGTAGATTTAATTTACAATCCTAAAAAAACTTGTTTTTTAGAAATTGGTCAGAGTCTAGATAAAAAAACGTGTGATGGATTATATATGTTAGTTGGTCAAGCAATAAAGTCTCAAGAAATATGGCAAAATATTAAAATAGATAACAGTGTTTTAAATATTATATATGAAGAAATAAAATTAAACTTTTTATAGGGGGATTGATTATGATAAATAAATTAAAAGAAAAAGTAATATTAATAGGTATGCCAGGTAGTGGAAAAACCACAATTGGAAAACTTTTAGCACAGGAATATAATTGTAGTTTTTGTGATATGGATGACTATATAAATGAAATATCTCAAAAAAGTATAGCAGAGCTATTTTTGGAAGGAGAACATGTTTTTAGAGATTATGAAACTCAAGCATGTAGAGAACTTTCTAATAGTGATAAAACAGTAGTTTCTACTGGTGGTGGAGTAATAAAAAAAGATATTAATACAGAGATACTCAAAGAAACAGGAATAATAATTTTTATCAATAGACCAATAGAAAAAATTCTAGAAGATATAAATATTAATTCAAGACCCTTATTACAAGATGGAAAAGACAAATTATATAATCTTTATAATGAAAGGATAAATCTTTATAAAAATGCTGCGGATGTAGAAATTTTAAATGATAAATCATTAAATGATGCCGTATATAATATCAAGAATGCAATTAATAAAAATTTTAAATTTGAATTTAATGAAAAAATAATCTAGGAGGAAATAAGCATAATGAATATTGTTGTTGTAGGGTTAGGGGTCATAGGAGGTTCTTTTGCTAAAGCATTAAAAAAAGCTGGCTATGAAGATGTGTTTGGAGTAGATATAGATTCTGAAACTCTGAAAAAGGCAGAAGAATTAAAAATTATCAAAAAAGGATGTACTACAGGTAAGGAGTTTTTTAAGCAAGCTGATTTGATTATATTGTCTATCTATCCTAGGTTAATTGTAAATTTTTTAGAAAATAATAAAGCATTTTTTAAAAAAGGAACCATAATTACTGATACCACAGGAATAAAAGAAGTTCTTATAAATGATGTCTTGAAAATTATTCCAGATGATATAGATTTTATATTTGGACATCCAATGGCAGGTAGAGAAAAAAAGGGAATTGATTTTGCTAGTGATGAGGTCTTTAAAGAAGCAAATTATATAATTACTCCAACTGGCAGAAATAATATAAAAAACTTAGAGTTTGTTGAGAATTTAATTTTAGATATAGGTTTTAAAAGAGTAAAAAAATTGACTGCACAAAAACATGATGAAATGATAGCTTTTACATCTCAGTTACCTCATGTAATGGCAGTTGCTCTTATAAATAGTGACGAAGAAGGTAGAGAGACAGGTAAATTTATTGGAGATAGTTATAGAGATTTAACTCGTATTGCAAATATGAATGAAGACCTGTGGAGTGAGCTTTTTTTAGGAAACAGAGATAATTTATTAAAATCTATAGAAAATTTTGAGCTGGAAGTAAATTTAATAAAAGAGGCTATCTTTAATAATGATAAAAATAAGCTAGTTGAATATTTTAAAACATCTTCAGTAAGAAGAGAACATTTAGAAAAATAGACTTTCATTTAATTACATATAAATTTAAAACTTCATGTCAATGGGTATAAATATGAACAATAGCATATTTAATTACATTAGTAATGATAAAACTAATATAATTAAATATGCTATTGCTATATTTATACCCTTAATTTTAATTATCTTATAAATAATACTTATTTAAGATATCCTTTATTAACAATTTATAAAACTCAATTGTAAAAAGTAGTTTTTAATAGTAAAATAAAGTGAATCAACTAAATATAATTGATAGAGAGGGTGAGGTGTAGCCACTTGAAATATAGTAGGCAAATATTAAAAAGTGTATTAATAGCATTTATGATACTATTCTTTTTTAGTATATTTGCGTTTTTTTATATAAGTAATATGGATAATGTGTTAGAATATGAAACAAAAAATTACTTATCAGAAATTAGTGAAGAAAGCAAGATTGCAATTAATAGTAAATTAAAAAGTAACTTGCATGAATTAGAAAGTATCTCTAAGTTTTTAGAAATAGAAGATAATTTTAATTTAGAAAAAACTTTAAAAGTCTTGGAATCATATAGTAAAAACAGTAATTATAACAATATTGGTATGATTTTACCCAATGGGAAAGGTTATGCCAAAGGTATTTTTGGAACAGATTTTTCAGATAGGAATTACTTTAAATTAGCCATTAAGGGTAAAGCCAATATATCAAAACCTCTAATAGACAAAGATACTGGAAAATTAACCAAAACATATGCAGTTCCATTATACAATAATGGTAAAATTGTTGCTGTTATTGCAGCCGATTATGATGTTGAATTTATATCTGAGTTTTTATCTATTTCAACATTTAATGGTGAAGGTTTTTCACTTATATGTGATAGTAATGGTGAAATAATTGTGCCATCTTATCATAAAAACTCAAACTCAAATATTACAAACCTTTCACAGGTTAATTTTAAAAAAACATTTATGTTTAAAGATATGAAAGCATCAGATAAGGGAGTGGTAGAAGCTAGAGAATCTGGAGAAGAATTTTATATGGCATATACTTCTTTAGGAATCAATGACTGGTTTATAATATCAGTTGTTCCAAAGATAGTTTTATCTAAGAAGCTAAATAATTTAATGATAATTACAATTATTGGATGGATTGTACTTTCATTTTTGTTTTTAGGTGTTATACTGTACATATTATATTCAAAGGCGAAAAGTCGAAAGACTATAGAAAAAATAGCATATACAGATCTTGTAACTGGTTATTCAAATTGGCGAAAATTTGAGTCAGATGCCATAAATTTACTAAAGAAAGCATCACAAAATGATAAATATGCAATGGTAATATTTGATATTGATAAATTTAAAGCAATTAATGATATATATGGCCATAGAAAAGGTAATTCAATTTTAAAAGATATTGCAGATACATTAAATAAGATAACTCATAATAATGAAACCTTTGCTCGTGTTAGTTCTGATAATTTTAATATGTTATTAAAATATAATATAAAAGAAGATATAATAAATACTATTAAGAAAATCATTATTAGCAATGATTTTGTAAATTTATCTTTTGGAATCTATGAAATTAAGGATAAGAACTTATCTATAAGTGTATATAGTGATAGAGCTTCACTTGCGAAATTATCAATAAAAAACAATAGAGATATAAATTTTGCTTTTTTTAATGATGAATTAAGAGACAAGTTGTTACTCGAAGATAAAATAGAGAAAGAGATGGAATATGCACTTGAAAATAATCAATTTATAATGTATCTACAACCAAAGTATAATATTAAATCAAATAAGTTCTGTGGGAGTGAGGCATTAGTTAGATGGCAATATGCAGAAAAAGAATTTATCTATCCAAATGATTTTATTCCTATATTTGAAAAGAATGGGTTTATTACAAAAATTGATATGTATATATTAGAACAAGCTTGTAAAGAAATTAGAGTTTTATTTGATAAAGGTATTTCACCTTTACCTATATCTGTAAATTTTTCAAGAGTTGACTTTTTTAAAAAAGATTTTGTTGCAAAAATAGTTAATATATGTGACAAATATAGAATACCATACAGTTTAATAGAAATTGAAATTACTGAATCTAGTATGTTTGGTGATACTGATACTCTATTTGAGGTAAGTAGAAGACTACAAGATATTGGCTTTATACTTTCAATGGATGATTTTGGGTCAGGATATTCTTCTGTAAATATGCTAAAAAATATACCTTTAAATGTAATCAAATTAGATAGAGGATTTTTTATTGATGATAAGAATATTGAAAAAAGCCAAATTGTCATAAAAAGTATAGTTTCACTTATTAAGCAATTAGGAATAAGAGTTGTTGCTGAGGGTATTGAAACCAAAAGTCAGGTAGAAATGTTAAGGCAAGCAAATTGTGATATTATTCAGGGTTATTATTTTTCAAAACCATTACCAGTTAAAGAATTTGAAAAATTAGTCTATAAAGTATAGGTCAATGAAATTTAATTTGGAGGTGGTATGTAAGTGATAAGAGCAAAATCGTTAAAAAGCGTAATAAGTATTATATTAATATTTTTATTCACAATAATTTCTTTTTCTGATTTTGCATTTAAAACTAATGTTCAAGAAGAAGAAAACAATAAGGTTAATTTAAAAGAAATATCTTTACAGAGTTCCAATGCCATAAAAATAAAACTAGACAGCTCATTATCGTTTATTAAGAGTGTAGCAAATATGGTTTCTTATTTTGATACTATAGATAATCCTGAGGTAATTCCATTATTAGCTAAAATATTGAAAGAATCTGATTTTCAAAGAATATCAATTGCTTCTCCTGATGGAATAAGTCATACTAGTGATGGAAAGATTGTTGATATATCGAAGTACCAATATTTTAAGAAAGCAATTAATGGAAATAGTAATATATCTGAAGTGGTAAAGTCTCCTATTGATGGAAAAGATACTTTTGTTATAGCTACACCTGTACATAAAAACAATAAAGTGGTTGGTGTTTTATATGGTTCATACTATAATGATAAATTAGCTGAATTTATTGACATAACAAGTTTCAACAGTGAAGGATATATAGATATATTTGAATCTAGTGGACAGTTTGTTTTAAAATCTTCGCATACAAATGCTATAGTTGACTCAAGTAGTAATATATATGATATATTCAAGGAAGCTTCTTTTGATACTGGCTATAGTTATAAAAAAGTATATGAAGATACAAAACATAAAAAGAGTGGATTTATATCATACAAACATAAAGGCAAAGAACGTTATGCCACTTATACACCAATAGGTGTAAATGACTGGTATGTACTTTCGGTGATACCACAATATACTGTAAGAAAAAATATTGATAAAATAAATCAATTAGCATTTTCTCTAATTTGTAAGGTATCTTTATTATTTATTATACTTATAATATATATTTTCTATAAAAATAATAAATCGAAAAAACATATACTAAAAGCTAATAAAGAAATATCATCTATTACAAATAGTATTCCTGGAGGCGTCCAAAAGTGTGCTGTTGATGAAAAATGTGAGTTTGAGTTTTTAAGTGATGGATTTGTTGATTTATTTGGCTATACAAGAGAAGAAATAAAAACACTCTTTAATAACAGTTTTTATGAAATCATACATAAAGATGATGTTGAAAGAGTAAAAAAAGAAATCTCTGAACAACTTTACAAAAACAAAGCTATTGAGTTAGACTATAGAGTTATAACAAAAAATGGTGATATAGTATGGATAGCTGATAAAGGCGAACTTATAGTAGAACCTGATGGTAAAAAATATCTTTGTTGTGTTACAGTAGATATTACTAAAACAAAACAATTAGAAAAAGAAATGGAACAAAAGAACTTAGAACTTGAAATGGTGTCAGAAAATATTTTAGGTGGAATACTTATAACAGAATTTGATGAGGATTTTACTATACAGTATGCTAACTCTGGTTATCTATCAATGATTGGGTATACACGTAAACAATTAGAGGAGGAACTTCAATATAAGTCATGTAATCTTGTTTTTTGTGAGGATAGAAAAAAGATTCTTGAAAATATAAGGCATCAATTAATTATTGGAAATATCGCTGTAGGTGAACATAGAGTAAAAAAATGTGATGGTAATATTATATGGGTTTCTCTCAAAGGAAGACTTATTACTGATAGTGATGGTAATAAAAAAGGAATTTGGATATTGACTGACATAACTGATTTAAAAAATGCAGAACAAAAACTTAAAATTAATGAAGAAAGATTTAGAATTGCATTAAATCAAACATCAAATATTATATTTGAGTATGATATAAATACAAAATCTCTTGTAAATACCAATAAGAACATGGAAAATTATAATATTGATAAAATAAATGAAAATGTTCCTTACTCCTTGGTTGAAGCAGGAATTATTTATAAGGATTTTAGTGAAGATTTTATAAAAATGTATGAGAAGATAATAAATGGAGAAAAAACTGCAAGTTGTGTTGTTAAAATAAAAGTTCCAAATGAAGGCTACATATGGAACAAAATTACATTGACTACTATTTTTGATGAAAATGGTAAACCCATAAGAGCTATTGGGATACAAGAAGATATAAGCGAACAAAAAGAAGCAGAAATAAGATATAATCAAGCAGACAAATATCATTCTGCTATATTATCAGAGGCAATAATAACTTACGAAATAAATGTATCAAAGGATATTTTTATAATGGGAAATGAAAATTGGTATCAACAATTTGGAATTAAACCAAGTAATGAATACTCTGAAATGGTAAAGTCCATATCAGAGACTGTTATTCATAAAGATGATAAAGAAGTCTTTTTAAATACATTTTTATGTAAACATTTATTACAAGCCTATAAAAATAATATAAGTGAAATAAAGTTGGAATATAGAAGAATGAATCAAGATGATAAAATGATTTGGGTGCTTTGTACAATGCATTTAATAAAAGATTCTATTACGAATGATATAAAAGCACTTGCTTATATTAAAGACATCGATGAACAGAAAAATGAAGAAATTAAATTGAAATTAAAAGCTGAAAGAGATACTTTGACAGGATTATATAATAAAGGGACTACAGAAAATCTTATTAATGATTTTCTAAATTCAGAAGAATCAAATTCAGGAATTCATGCCTTTTTAATTATTGATATAGATAATTTTAAATCAATAAATGATAATTTAGGACATGTTTTTGGGGATAAAGTTTTGTATGAAATTTCTAATCAACTAAAGCCTATATTTAGAAGAGATGATATAGTGGGGCGTATTGGTGGAGATGAATTTATAGTATTTTTAAAGAATGTTCAATCTTTTGAAAATGCTAAAAGTAAAGCAGAAAAAATATGTGATATATTTAGAAATTCTTATACTGGAAATAAAAAAACGTATAAGATATCTGGTACAGTTGGAATTTCATTTGTACCAGAACATGGAACTATATTTGAAGATCTTTATCAAAAAGCAGACAAGGCACTCTATTATGCAAAGAGTAAAGGAAAAGATAAATATGCACTTTACAATGATTTCATGTGCGAAAATAAACCCGAAACTGATATAAGTAACAATAGTGTGAAAGAAGAAAGCCTGAAAGCAAAAATTGAATATGAAGATTCTAATCTATCGCTAAAAGAAGTTCTTGATTCTATTGATAATTATATATATATAGTAAATCCAAATACTTATGAACTTATTTTTGTTAATAATAAGGTCTCAAATTTAGACTTAGAAATAAAAATAGGAGATAAATGTTATAAGTCGTTATTAAAATCTAATAGTCCTTGTAATAACTGTCCAATTAATGGATTAAAAGAAAATAGAGATTCAAAATTTAAAACGGAGACAAATACATTTGGAGAAAATGTATCAATGGCAAGTTGGATTAATTGGATAGATGGAGAATATAACTGTCTTATCGAGTGCATAGATATTTCTTTATATAAAAATAAAAACAAATAAAAGGATTATGGAAATATGATTAATTTAATATTGGGTTTAATATTTATAATTTACTATTTCTATCTTAAAATAATTTTTGGAGGCATTTCATTTAGTGGATTTTTCTTAGTTATAGGAATTCTATTAATTGTTTATCAAATCTTAAAAAAGAAAATTAAAGAAAAGAAGGTTTTTTATAAAGTGATAAAAATACTAATTAGTGTTTTTTTAATAGTGTTCATAATTACTGAAAGCTTAATAATCTTTTATCCTAAAAATAGTTTTGAAACAAAAAGTGATTATCTTTTGATTTTAGGAGCTTCTGTAAAAAAGACTACACCAAGTACGACATTAAAGGGAAGGTTAAACACTGCTTTAAAATATTTAAAAGTTAATGATGAATCCTATGTAGTAGTATCAGGTGGTAAGGGTAGTGAAGAAAACATAACTGAGGCAAAAGCTATGAAAGATTATCTTGTTAAAAATGGTATAGATAACAATAGAATAATAGAAGAAGATAAATCTACAAATACTTATGAAAACTTTAAATATTCAAAGTTAAAAATAGAAGAACATAGTAGAAAAAGAATAAAATATATAAAAGTAAAAATTGTAACAACTGATTTTCATGTTCTTAGGAGTAAAATACTAGCATCTAGAAATGAATATAAAAATATTTCTTTTTATGCTAGTAAGTCAAAGCTTTCGTTTGTTCCTACATATTATACAAGAGAATTTTTTGCAATATGGAAAACAATTGTTTTTGATAGGTGAGGCTGATAGATGACAAATAAAAATACTAGATATAAATCATGAATTTATATCTAGTATTTTTTATGTAAAAATCCAATAATTATAAAGTTATCTTTTCGAATTGACCTGTCATTAGGTCAGCAAATTCAGCATCAATATTTTCTAAATAAATTAGACCCAATGACATACCTGTTTCTTCATTGTACATTTTTTTTAATGAAGGTAAGATTTCAAATGCTTTTTTAAGCGCATCTTTATTTTCATCAAAAACTGCTTTCCCTTTAATTCTAATCCATTTTCCTTCCTTATTTGCTGTAGAAATTTCAACATTAGGATTTGAAAGTAATTGTTTATAAGAAGCTTTGTGTTTTCCGATTCCAAAATATAATCTTCCTTCATAATCCATTACGAATCCAAATGGTCTGACTCTTGGTTTATTATCTTCAACTGTAGCAAAGTAGAAAGTTGGATTTTCTTTTAAAAAATTCATTATTTTTTCCATGACTAAATCCCCTTTATATTTAATATTGATATTATGAATATTAAATAAATATTCATAATATTAATATAAATCACTGTAAAAATAATTTCAAGTTTATATTGACTATTTAAAAATATAAATGAAGCTTTCAAAATTCAATTAAGTTTACATAATATAAATATAGTTAACTTTTCTGGCGAATTTATAGCTTGGGTATCCAATTAAGCATTTAAATGGATTTTAAGGAAAATTATATGAAATAGGTATAAAACATCGTGTGTTTTTTTAGAAACTATTTAAAATCTAAAATACAAAGAGGTAAATTTTAGATGAATTTTATAAAAATGAAATTTATGAATTTAATTAAAAAAATAAAAGTAAAGTTTGCTAAAATAAAAAAACAGAAACGCAAATATTTTCAATGGAAATTTATGAGATAGAACTGGTTTTTAATTAAAAAAGAATTTGAATGAAAGTAAAATTCGATGAACTCTTTATGACGTAAATGTGATATAGCTAAAACAAAAAAGTTTATAAAGCGTAAATAATGCAATGTAAAACTATTTAAAGTAATAAATTAATATATGCGATTTCTATAAATTTTAAAGACATAAATCCAAATATAATGTTTATGAGAATCTTAAAAAGTGAAAAAAATAATAAAAAAATCCAAAAAAATCACTGACATTTTACTGACAAATGAACGATTTATATTTCTATAAACGTTGAAAAAACTATATTGTTAAAAAAGGGCATAAAATAATATATTTTATGCCTTTTGTACTAATTTAATTTAAAATGTAAATTATATTAAATCTAATGAATTTAAGATTTTAATTAATATAAATAGTTTTATGATAACTTGGGTTTTGCAAGTCTAATATTAAATAAATTTATTGGCAAGTAGGGGTGACAAAATAAGACTAGTAAATTTTAGTAATGACAATTATAATTACTCTATACATAAAATTAAATACAAAATACTGCTATTGAACTAATTTTATAAATTGTTAAAATTTGAATAAAAATATTAAAGAATATATATGATGGAGAGGAGAGTCTATGAGTTTAATTCTAAGCGATATTTTTAGAACGGTTTTAGTAAGCAATTTATTCCTAATTCTTTTATTGGTCTTTAGAATAAGCGTATTTAAAAATTTTAGTAGAAAATTTAATTATCACATATGGCTTACTATAGTTATTAAACTCTTACTACCATTTACATATTATACTTTTACTTTTAATGAATTGAAATATCAAGATAGTATTAAAAAGATAAAACTAGAAAACTTTAATAACATCTATATTTCTAAAAGTAACCTTTTAATGTTTATTTGGATTACTGGTGTAATAATATGTTTAATTTACACTATTTGGCAATATATAAAACTCAAAAACTTAATTAATGACTTATCTTATGAGGTAGATGATAAAGAGATAATTAGCCTTTATGAAAATTTATTGAGAGAACTAAAAATAAGTAAAGAGATAAAACTTAAATACACTTATGAAATTGAAACACCTTCATTTTTTGATTCTTGTGTTCTTTTACCACCATGTGAGTATACATTAAAAGAGCTTGAATGGATATTTAGACATGAACTTATACATTTTAAGAATAAAGATCTTTATATTAAATACTTAATGTTATTTTTAAAATGCATTTATTGGTTTAATCCTTTTATGTATATTATAGATAAGATTATAGATTTAGATTGTGAACTTTATTGTGATGAAAGAGTTTAAAAAAATAATAGTATAGAAGATAAAAAAGAGTATGCTTTAATTATCATAAATATAATGAGAAAAAATTTAAATTATTCAAATAAATTTGTAGCTGGTTTACATCAAAAATCAGATATTCAAAAACGTGTTTACTATATGTTTAATGAAAAATATAAAAAAAGTGTTTTTGTAGCATTATTTTTATGTTTATTTTCATTAATAACATATTTAAAATTAGAATTTGTCTCTACAAATTTTTTGAATAGTTCTATTTCAAATCCAACATATATTGAAAATAGAATTAGAAGCAAACCAACCTATGAGAAAAACATTAAAATAGTAGAAAAAAACAAAGATGATTATTAAATATATGTAATAAAATAGTTTTTGAGTTAAAATATTAAAGTATAAATTTAATAAAAATACTCAAAAACTTAATTTACATTAAGACATTATATTTAGAAAAGAATTTTATTCCTATTATGTAGAACGAGAATACTATTTTTTTATATTGGAATAATAATAGTAATCTATAATATAGAAAAGAGGTATTTATAGTATGCATGAAAATAAAAAGAATTTATTAGATGGAAGCTTAGCTCAGTATAATGATTCAGCAGTACCAAAAATACCAGTATTTGCTGGTAATGACATAACTTCAGAAGTTTATTATTTTAAACCTAATCAAGTTCTTAATGCCCATAGACATCCTAATGGTGAACAAATATTTGTTTTCTTAAAAGGAGAAGGTAAAATGAAACTTGGTGAACATGAATGTGATGTAAAAAAAGGTGACACTGTTTTTGTTCCAACAGGAGAATGGCATGAAATCACTAATGGAAACAACGAAGAAATGGTTGCTGTTCAAATTACAAAAATTAATGCTGGAGCAGAATATAGAGGATAGATATATAAGTATAATTAGTGCTTTGATTCTATTTTTTTATATAAACTTTAATCTCAAAAAAGAGAGTCTTTTAAAAGACTCTCTTTTTATACTTTTTTATATAATTATATAAATTTATAGATAAAGCTACTAAGCTTTTCATCTATTAAATCTATATATTTCTGACATGTTTTTATTTAATATTTTTTATTGCATTATTTGCAAACTCAGTGTTTACGATGTCTTTGTAAGGTGCTTCTTTGTCTAATTCCTTAGCTTCTTTCATAACATCCATTAATTTGTTTAATCCTTCTTCTTTCAAGACAGGATTTTGAGACCATGCATCTATTGACTTATATCTATCTACAACTGTTATTAAATCTTCTAGAGATATATCTTCAAAGAAAGGTTGCATAGCCTCTGCGATTTCCTTGCTAGGAGCTTTTTGAACCCATAATTGACCTCTATAAACAGCATTTGTAAATCTTTGAATTAAATCTTTATTATTTTTCATGTAAGATTTTGTCGTAGAGTAAGCTGTGAATGGTATTTCTCCAGAATCTTTTCCTATAGATGTTACTATATATCCACTACCTTCTTTTTCCATAGCAGTTGCAGTAGGTTCAAAAGCTGTTGTAAAGTCACCCTCTCCACCTGCAAAAGCTCCAGCCATTACTCCAAATTGGTAATCAGTTTGATTATAACACTTAATACCTCTTAATACTTCTTAATATTTTGGTATATTAGGGTATAGTACTAAAGAAAAATCATCGCGTTTTTGATTTGGTTCTTTTTTATATACAGCATGGTCAATCACAGTTTTAAGCAATATATTTTTTAGATAAGGTTCTTTTTCTTCTGTATATTCTCTTAAAACTCTTTCAAGTTTAGGAATGATTTGTGTTTTAATAGTACTTTTTTCCTTTGCTATCTCAATATCTATATTTACTTTATTTATAGAACTTTTAACATCTTCTATACGTAATGTAAGTATATTTAAACGTTCTATAAATATATCTGAACTATATATACCTTGCTCTAAAAAATCATGTAATCCCCCTTTTTGTTTTTCTAAGTTGGCAAGCTCTTTTTTTAAACCAATTAAAGTACATTTTAAATTATCTTCAAAGTTATCTTTAAAAGTAACTTCTTTTTTTAAAGGAGATAATTTATAATCTACTAACCACTTACTTAAAGCTTCTAAAATTTTATTTTCTAATATGTATAATTTTGTAGATTTATTTTTACAATTAGTGCAGACTATATATTTTTCATATCCGCTTGATGATGTATTAGACTTTGCAACTAAAGTATAGCCACAGTATCCACATTTTATAATTCCAGCTAATGGATTGCTTATTTTACTAGTTGAGGTAGGAGAGTTATTGCGTTTTTTTCTTATATATTGTGCTTTGTTCCATATTTCTTCACTTATTATTGATTCATGATTTCCTTTTACTTCAATTTGTTCTTCAATACCTCTGGTTCTACTAGAATTCCTTTTTCTCTCAACTCTATTCCAGACTATGTACCCACAATATATTTTATTTTTTATAATATCTCTTACACCTTTCTCATACCAAGTTCTACCTGTTGTGGTTTTATAACCAAGCTCATTTAGATACTTAGATATTTTACAGGCTCCTTCTCCTTTTAGATACATATCGAATATTATTTTAATAACATTTGCTTTATCTTTATCTACTACAAGTACTCTTTCTTTGTTGTTTAAGTATTTAATATTATATCCATAAGGAGGAGACTGAGCAATGAACTTACCTTCTTCAATACTTTTAATTTTTCCTCTTTGCATACGTCTAGATATTAACTTTAATTCCTTACGAGCCATAAAAGCTTCAAATTCGGAATATTCTTCATCAAATTCATCATTTAAATCATAAGTTTTTCTAGGTGTAATAATTTTTGTTTTGGATTTTTTAAACGTATCTAATATCAGCCCTTGGTCTTGCATATTTCCACGTCCTAAACGGTCAATATCCATTACTAAAACAGCATCATAATTATTACTTTTAACTTCATCTAGTAGCTCCAACATTTTAGGTCTATATTCTATGCTTTCTCCAGAAATAAGTTCTTCTTTAACATCAACTACATTTAAGTTTAGTTCTTTTGCTAGTTTTAATAGAGTGGTTTTATGTCTACTTAAAGTTTCAAACTCACCTCTGTGTTCTGCTTCTTCATCAGCTCTACTTTTTCTCAGATAAATAGAGACATTCATTAAATCACACTCCTTGAATATATTATATTCATCAGCAAACTAATTATATTTAAAACATAAAAAATAAACATGTAAAAAATAGATTTTATTTTTTAACATGTTTATTTTCATATATATATTCAAATCATTATTATTGTAAATAAAACTTCATTCTTGTATAAATTCTATCCTTCTATTTTTATATCCATATAGATTATAAATTTATAGATTATTTTTTTTGACAGGTACCCATACTTCAAATTTAGCATTTTGTGGTTCTGGATTTAAGTAAAGTTCAATATCAGGACCATTGTCATACTCATATCCAGAAGTAGGCAACCATTCTGTTATAATACGTTTTTCTAGTTCTTGTATCGCTTGTGGGCATTGTCCTTCTCCAGAAAATATTGCCCAAGTAAATGGTGGAATAATATATTCATCTAATTTATCATCTATGGATTCTGTGCTTGCAACAGAGATAAAGTATTTCCAATCTTCTGAGTCATTACACACACTTACACCTAATACACCTTTTGGTTGGCTATTCATCATAGGTAGTAGTTTTTGAATAGTTCCATCTAATGCAGATTGTTGCCACATTTTTGGAACAATCTCAAAGTTTTTTTCTAACTCAGTGTGAAGGGGTTGAGATACACCTACAATACGGAATTCTTCTTTTTTTTCAATTCTATAATTCATTTCTTCAGCTCCTTTAATAGTAATTTTAAAGCTAATTGGAGGAAAGGCCTTCAAGTTTACTGTATCTTCTTTTTGTATAATTGATGGTGCAATGCCATGAATGCTTTTAAAGGCACGATTAAACGCTGTTGGAGAAGAATATCCATATTTTAAAGCTACATCAATGATTTTTTTATTATCATTTTGCAATTCTACAGCTGCCAAAGACATACGTCTGCGTCGAATATACTCAGAAAGAGGTACATCTGCCATATAAGCAAACATCCTTTGAAAATGATATGTAGAACAACAAGCTATTTTTGCCAGTTGCTCATATTCAATTTCTTTTGTTATGTTTTCTTCAATATAGTTAATTGCTTTGTTTAGTCTTTCAATCCATTCCATAAAATCAGCTCCTTATATTTTTATAATACATATTTTCAAATAATTCTTCCTCTCTTTTTATGCACAAATTGACTAGCATAATAAAGGCTGTATTTAATATTTAAAATTAGCTTAAGTATTAAAGTTATTAATTATATAACTTTTTTATATTTAGTATATCATAGTTTAGCACTTAATTTTATTAGAATACACTAGTTTTTAATTTGATATATAAGCTGTCTAATCGAGTACTTAACTCTATGGAGTATTTGGCTATATATTGCTATTTTCCACAAGTTACAATACTCAAATATTTATAAATACTAATTAAGAATAGGACAATTTTTAATAGACATAAAATATAAAAGGAGGAGGGGATTTGCATGCCAAAGATAGAAAAAGATTTGGATGGTACGACTACTATAACATACCTTGATAATGATGTAGGTGTTCCAACAGATGATGATGGTTATAAAATATCCATGACAGTGCTACATGGAAATACTATATGCCATGTAGTATCTCCTGAAACAATCCTAGGAAGAAAGTTTACAGTAGAAGAAAAACTAGAGAAAGATAATAGAATATATGAAGCAATAGAAAAAATAATTATAGATATAGAACTAAAAGTGCAAAAATTAAATAAGGAAGTTGCTAGTAATTAGCACTTCTTTATGAAATAAAATGGGACAAATATATTTAAAAATTTAATATTGAAATTCAAACATTTAATTTATAATAAATCCTTAACTAATAATATACTCATTGAAACTTTGATTATATATTATAATTTTATCTTTTATAAAATATTATTAAGATTTTAAATATAAGTATTATTGTAAAATATTATTAAAATTTAATTTATTGTATAAAAGAAAACTGGTATACTCTTATTAAATTAAATTACATAATTTTAAAGGCCTATTATTACAAAAGATTATAAAATAAAAAATAACTATCATAAAGATTTTATATTTAAGGAGGAGAATATGGAAATTAGAAAAGCCGTAATAGATGATGTAGAAGATATAAGTAAAATTTATGCTCAAAGTTGGAGAATAGCATATAAGGGAATTATACCACAAGATTATTTGAACAATTTAAAGGATGATTTTTGGGTTGAAACTTTTAAAGATTTAATTGGAAATAATAAAATAACAGCTAAAATGATTTTTGATAATAATAAACCGATTGGTTGTATTGCTTATGGCAATTCAAGAGATGATACTTTAAAAGAGTGGGGGGAAATAGTTTCATTGTATTTACTTCCTCAATATTTTGGAAAAGGCGTTGGAAATGAAATATTTCAAAGTACTTTAGATGATATGAAATTGACAGGATTCAGTAATATTTATCTTTGGGTATTAGAAGAAAATCAAAGAGCAAGAAAATTTTATGAAAAACATGGATTTTATTGTAATAATGATGTATATACTATTGAGATTATGGGTAAAAAAATTACTGATGTACGATACGTCCATACTTTCTAATAAAATATAGATTCTGCATAAACTTTATCTTAAATTATTTTTATCATAAGAGCTAATATCAAGAATCGAACATAGTTATTGTAAAATAAAAGCTTACTTTAAGTATATAAATATTTTAAAGGAGCTTTTATTTCTATTTTCAATAACATGTAAATTCTAAATTATTACCGATAAGTATCAGATAATATATTCATTTCTTGAAATACACCTAAGAAAAATACTTACGGTAAAAGTTTTATTTTTAGTGATAGAGTTGACTTATAGTCTAATTAGACTTAATATAGATATATGTAGTCCAATTAGACTATTATAAACAATTAAATAAGTATAATAAGAAGTTAAGAAAGGATGATGATAATGATTAAATCATTTTTGATGCTAGGTCAGTCTAATATGGCTGGTAGAGGGTTTATTAACGAAGTGACTCCAATTTATAATGAAAGGATACAGATGTTACGTAATGGTAGATGGCAAATGATGACAGAACCTATTAATTATGACCGCCCAGTTTCTGGAATTAGCCTTGCTGCATCATTTGCAGATGCATGGTGTTGTGAAAATCAAGAAGATATGATTGGATTGATTCCTTGTGCTGAAGGGGGAAGTTCCATAGATGAATGGAATACAGAAGGTGTACTTTTTAAACATGCAATAAGTGAAGCTAAATTTGCTATGCAAAGCAGTGACTTGACAGGAATCTTATGGCATCAAGGTGAAACTGATAGTAATAATGGTAATTATAAATTTTATTATGAAAAGTTACTTCATATCATTGATACTCTTAGAAAGGAATTGGATATTAAAAATATCCCTTTTATTATTGGTGGTCTAGGTGATTTCTTAGGAAAAGTAGGTTTTGGGAAAAATTGTACTGAGTATAAGTTTATCAATCAAGAATTACAAAAATTTGCTTTAGAGCAAGATAATTGTTATTTTGTTACAGCATCAGGTTTAACATCTAATCCTGATGGTATTCATATTGATGCTGTTTCTCAAAGAAAATTTGGATTACGTTACTTTGAAGCCTTTTCTAAAAAAAACCATGTAATGGAGAGACTAGATAACGAAAATAAATTTATAGAATATAACCATCCTAGAGAGTATACAAAGATGGAAAAGATATATATAAACAGTATGAATTTGGGGTTAGGAAAGATATCATATGATGAGTTTGAGTCTCAAATTATTAATCTCAATAATGTTTAGAGAAATATTCATTATATAGGAAAGAGGTGATTTTTTGATACCATTGTTAATTTTAGGATTATTAAGACAAAATCCTAATTCTTACGGATATGAATTATTAGCATTAATGGAAAAGAAACATTATAAGTATATTGTAAATTTTACTAAAGGTTCTTTCTATTATAATCTTCAACAACTTGAGGAAAAAAAATTTCTTGAGAAAATTGAAATCAAACAATCTAAAAATAGCAGAGAAACACATAATTACATAATTACTGAACTAGGAAATCAAGAGTTTGAAAAATTGATGTATAAGTATGGTTCTAAAACAGATTATGTAAATTTATCTTTTTACTCAGCATTATTATTTGCCAATGATTATAAAAAAGAAAAATTAATAGAATTGTTAGAGACACAAATCAATCAGACTCAAGTAAGAATTTCTTTATTAGATGAATCCATAAAAAATGATAAAACAAATCTACATTATTTTAAAAGAATGTTAGAAAATTCTCGTTCTCATCATATAGTAAATATTGAATGGTTTGAGAAACTATTAAATGATATTAAAAATGAGAATTAGCATGAAGAAAAAAACTTTAAATACACACCATATGTAAATTTAAAACAGATACCTAAATTAAAAGAAGACAGATAGTTTCTATTGAAATATCTGTCTTTTTAAATTAGAATAAAAATTCACTAAACCATAATTTATTAACTTTATATAATAATTTTAATACTGTGTTTTTCTTTAATAGATATAAAATATCAGATAATATTTATACTTACTTTATAGAGAATAGTTATACTTAGAAATGATTATAAAAATAGAAAATTAAATTTTTTAATACTAACTTTTTTTGAAGTTGAATCGTTATATATAATGACGGAGGTGATAATAGTGAGTGATGCTAAGATTATAGCACAAATAAAAGCAGGTAAAAGAGAATTGTTTGATTCTTTAATAGAAAAACATTATAATAGCGTCTATTGTTATTGTTATCGCCATGTAGATAATAAAATGACTGCTCAGGACTTGACTCAAGATGTATTTGTAACAGTTATAAAAAATATAAGTAATTATAAAGACTATGGTAAATTTGAAAATTATTTATATGTTATTGCTAGAAATAAGTGTAAGGATTTTTGGAAGAAAAAACAACCCATCTATTTAGAGTCACTAGACAAAGAAGAATCTAAGCAAGAATTAGTAGCTATGGAAAATAAAATATTTGTAAAGGAAGCTTTGTCTAAATTACCAGAAGTAGAGTTTGAAGTAGTTATTTTGCGGTATTATCATGATTTAAAATTTAAGGATATTGCTAAAATTATGGATTCAAGTGTGTCTGTTACAAAGTATCGGATGAATATGGCTTTAAAAAAATTAGAGAAATATATGGAAGGAGGTAAATTATGAATAATAAAAAAATCAAAGAAAGTTTAATGGAGTATACAGTTCCTAAATATGAAGCTTCAGCTTTTCAAAATACTATTGAAACAATACATAGAATAACATTTAATAGTGCTGATAAAAGAATGAATAGTATAGATTTTTTTATATCTCAAATTGGTTTTATACGAAAAAGAACTTGGATTATACAGCTTTTGGTGTTATGTACAATATGTTCATTGTTATTCAATTCAGCAAAAGAAACTAATTCATTTTATGAGATGTTAGCCTTGGTTTCTGTAGCAGCTCCACTTTTTATATTAACTAATATAGAAGAAATAGCAAAAGTATATAACAATAGCGTATTAGAGATAGAATTTTCAACTAAAAATACATTACATAAAATTATTGCTACTAGAATGATTGTTTTTGGAGTAAGTGATTTATTACTTATGAGTATTATTTTATTACTAGCAAAACAAATAATTGATATCAATATCTTGTATATAATAATTTACATATTAGTACCTTTTAACTTAATGTCTATTGGATGCTTAGAAATTATAAATAGAAATAAAGGTAAACATACAAATTACTATTGTATGATTTATGGTATATCTCTTGTCTTGTTAATATTCATGCTTGCTACTTTCAAAAATAGTATATATCAATTTGAAGCAATAGACCAATGGTTAATTATTTTTTTAGTGACATCAGTAATATTAACATATGAAATAAAAAAAACATGGAAGCATCTTTGTTCATTTGAAAACATTATTATCTAAATAATAAATAACAATATATAGTATTAGGAGGAATAGTATGGAACTAAGTTTAGAACGTCTAACAAAACAATATGATAACAAAATTATAGTAGATAGGATAGAATTCAAGCTAAGTGAAGGTATATATGGGTTTTTGGGAGAAAATGGAGCAGGAAAAACAACTCTTATTAGAATGATTTGTGGGATATTAAGACCAACTTCTGGAGAAGTGAAGGTAGATGGTAATAATAATTTAGATATGGGAGAAGACTTTAGAGATATGATTGGATATCTCCCTCAAGACTTTGGATATTATCCAGACTTTACTGCAAAAGAGTTTATGTTATATATAGCTTCATTAAAAGGGTTAATTCCTAGTTACGCAAAAGAAAAATCACAGGAGCTATTAGAGATGGTTGGATTATCAGATGTCGTTAATAAAAAAATAAGAACATTTTCTGGTGGTATGAAACAAAGACTTGGATTTGCTCAGACATTACTTAATGACCCTAAAATATTATTATTAGATGAACCAACAGCCGGTTTAGACCCAAAAGAAAGAGTTCGTTTTCGTAATTTGATTTCAGAGTTTTCTAAGGAAAAGATTGTAATTTTATCTACTCATATTGTATCTGATGTAGAACATATTGCAGATAAAATTTTAATACTGAAAAAAGGCAATATCATTTTGGATGGCTCAGTAGAAGCAGTAACATCAAAAATAAAAGATAAGGTGTGGAAATGTGTAGTTAATGAAAATGAAGTAGATTATATGGGTAATAAATATTGTTTAGCAAATATTCATCACTCTGAAGGTGTTGCTATACTCAGAATTATAAGTGACACAAAGCCACATGATAATGCATGTAATATAAGAGAAACATTAGAAGATTTATATTTATATTGTTTTAATGAAGTACTATAAATATGTGTGAGGAGATAAACATGTCTACACTAATTAAATTCGAATTAAAAAAGATAATAAAAAGAAAATCTACAATAGCAGTTATTTTAGGAAGTTTAGTTTTAAGTATATTTCTTTTTGCCTTAATGCCACTCAAAGAAAAATCTTACGATGATAATGGAAAAGAGTATAGAGGGCTACAAGCTATTGAACTTTCAAAACAACAATCCAAATTAAATGAGGGATACATAACAGATAAAAAAGTAGAAAACTCAATCAGAGAATATCAAAAAATATTTAATAATCCAAATAATATTGTAAAAGATGAAAATGGGTTTTCAAATTTTAAGCAAGATGTTTATTGGAGATTCTTTTATCCAAATAAAACTTTTTATAGCTTTATAACAGAATCTTACCGTGAGCCAAATGATTTTAATTCTATGATACTTCAATCAATATCATTAAAAAATAGAACTAATTTTTATAAGTTTAGAAATGAAAAAGTAAATACAATATTAAACAGTGAATATTCAGATGGAAATTACACACAAAAAGAAAAAGTGTTTTGGTTGTCTAAGAATAAGAAAATAAATGAACCTTACTTAAATGGATATTATGAAGGGTGGAATTATTTTTTATTAGGTAGAGACTTACTAATTTTCACTATATTAGCTATCTGTATAAGTGTAGCTTCTGTATTTTCAGGAGAATATCAATCAGGTACTGATTCAGTGATATTGTCCTCTAAGTATGGAAAAACAAAAGTTATAACAGCTAAAATAATAAGTTCCTTTTTATTTGGGACAATTGTTTTTACAATAAATACAATTGTATCTATTGGAATTCTTCTATTGTCTTTTGGAATAGATGGATGGAATTTACCATTACAACTTACAGTAAGCTCAACACCATACCCAATTACGTTTTTACAAGCAACTTTATTAAGTATTTTGGTTATCTATATGATATTAATAGCATTAATTGGATTTACACTTTTATTATCATCTTACATGAAATCGCCTTTTCCAGTTTTAATTACAGATATAGTGTTACTATTTATACCACTATTCTTAAAATATAGTGAGACAAACAGGCTGTATAATCAAATTCTTAGAATTTTGCCATCAAATGCTATTTCATTCTCATTTTCCGAGTATATAAGCTACAGTTTTGGAAGCTTAGTAATAGATTTGCCTACAATGATTATTCTTACAGGTTTAATACTCTCAATTATTTTTTTACCTTTTGCTAAGAACAACTTTAAAAAACATCAAGTTAATTAATAAATAATATAAAAAAGACATAAATGAATAATAATTCATCTATGTCTTTTTTATATTATCTTGAAATTAAATTCAGTAATAATTATACAATATGTATGATATAAATAACAGTTATAAACAGACTGATTTTTGTACATCAGTTCTTACATTAACATTGCCTGATTTTAAATTTTCTCCAATAGTAAGTCCTTTGTCTTTTAGAACATATTCAAAAGTCATTAGCGGAACTCCACCTTTTCTACCACCTAATATTTCTTTACCTTTCAAATCATCATAGGAAAAATTAGGCATTTTTTCTCTGGCAACTAAAAAACTACCATCTCTTTTAGTTAATTGAGCAAAGTTTACAGCATAATCGTTTTTGTTTTGATTATATACATATATGGAAGCTTCAGGACCCATTAAACCTACATTTGCTTCACCTGAAATCAAAGCTGCCATAGTTTTATCCGCACCTTGAGTATTTATAAGGTCTACCTTTATTCCTTCATCCTCAAAGAATCCTTTTGTAATAGCAGCATATTGTGGGGCATAAAAAACAGAATGAGTAACTTCTGCAATAGTTACTTTATCTAAGTCTTTAGATGAAGCAGACTTATCATTTTCATCATTAGAGTTAAAATCACATCCAGTTAAACATATTGTGCTCATAACAATAGAACTTGCAATTGCGATTATTTTTTTAAACATAATAAATACCTCCCATAAGACATCCGAATAATATATAATATTAAATATTTATTGCAGTTGTTACAAAAATATATACATTTAAAATTTATTTCTACAAAAACTTAAAAATAATTTTTATATTTGAATTTTTTAAGTAATCGATTATATTAAGCAGATTATATTGATTATTTGTAAATTAAGATATAAAATTAAAACAATAATATTTTTATATAAATTATGTAGGTGCAAAATTTATTAATAATAGACATTAAATTAATTCATATAAACAATAATTTAATTCTATAAATTTAAAAATATTTTATGTAAGGTAGTAAAAATTTACATTTTATATTCTAATGAATATAGTTAAAAAAGTACAGTTAAAAAAGTACAGTTAAAATGGAGGAAATTAAATGAAACAAAATAAATATGACAATAATGAATTTTTTGACAAATACAGTAATATGGACCGTTCTAAAAAAGGGCTTGAAGGTGCTGGAGAATGGCACACTCTAAAAAAAATGTTACCTGATTTTAAGGGAAAGCGAATATTAGATTTAGGGTGTGGTTTTGGATGGCATTGTCAATATGCAGTTGAAAATGGTGCAGAATCTGCTATTGGAATTGATATTTCAGAAAAGATGCTAAAAGAAGCAAGAAATAAAACAAAATTTGATAATATAAAATACATATGTATGCCTATTGAGGATATTAACTTTCCAAAAGATTCTTTTGATGTAGTAATTAGTTCTTTGGCCTTTCATTATATTCAATCCTTTGAAGAGATATGTAAAAATATAAACAATTGTCTTTCGAGTGGAGGAGATTTTGTATTTTCTGTTGAACATCCCATATTCACTGCATATGGCACTCAAGAATGGCACTGTGATGAATATGGAAATAATTTACACTGGCCAGTAGATAACTATTTTACAGAGGGACTTAGAAAATCAAATTTTTTAGGGGAAGAAGTTATAAAGTATCATAAAACATTAACTACTTATCTAAATACTTTAGTTAAAACTGGATTTGAGATATTAGAAATCATTGAACCTCAACCAGAAGAGAAATTATTAAATACAATTCCTGAAATGAAAGATGAATTACGTAGACCTATGATGTTACTTGTTTCTGCAAGGAAAAAGTAATAGAAAACAGTAGAAAAAATCTATCCTTGTAAATCACAATTTCGCACCAGAAGAAATAAAGAAAACGCCATAAACCATCATAAACACTACGTTTTGTAAGTGGTTGGCGTTTCTTTTATTTTTTTAAAATAACCTTTCCCCTAGATATTTATCATGTGGCACTATTAAACATTTTTCGATAGATTTCCAATAACTATCATAAAGATTCTTTTCTGCAATTCCATAATTTTCTTTCGTATCAAATTCCCAAAAGAGCATATACTTAACACTCTTTACAATGCGAGTGATTTTTGGAGGAGGAAGTCCCTTCTTAATTTGTTCTAAGTCGATGTGGTACTCTCTTTTGCTCAACCGAAGTAAAAGTAATCCATCTTGCTTTTCTAAAAATTTCTTAACCACAAGCATTAGTGCTTCAAACTCATCTACCTTTTGCGGCTTGACTTGATAAATACATATTTCAGTAAATGACATATTAAATTCCTCCTTATGTTTTTATTTTATCATGATAAATGCGACACAAGTATATCGAATTCCCCTTATTTTTAATCAATACTTAAGACTATTTTAATTGTACTTTACAAATTACTTTGGTTTAATCGTCAGTCCATTATCTATTACTCTAAAACCTTCTAATATTAATATGACACTTACTATTATAGAAAATAATGCATGTTATAATCCTAATTATAGCATGCGTTATTTTAATAGTCTATTTTATTCTTAAAACTTAATAAACAGCTATTTTCAAATACAATGAGATACTTAGCAACAATAATTTTTAACATAAGGGGTATCCCATTCCATATATTTGTTACAAAAGTTTTTACCTCTTTAACCTCTTCTAACATCTATAGTCTGTGTGGAAAATTGAACGTCTTCCTATGCTCATGTTTTTGTTTTATACCTCAACTTGTATATTTCCATCAAAAGAAATATAATAAAGCAATGGAGGTGTTATGCATGGATTATATAACAACAAAACAGTTATCTAAAAACTGGAAAACTGCATACATAATGGCAATGTGTCACTGTTCTGCTGGTAAGATTAAGTTAGCTAAAAAAATGGAAATACATACCTTGCTCCTGTTGACAGACGATATAGGAACAGGGCTATAAAGGATGGTGAAAATAAATGAAACGTATATTTTTAGTTGAGGATGATAAGGCAATCGCTAAGAATCTTATGCTTTTACTGAACTCGGAGGGATTTACAGTTACCCATGCCCCTACTCGTGGTGAAGCCATTGCCACACTTGTCAGTAATAAATTTGACTTAGCGTTGATTGATATTTCCTTGCCCGATGGAAATGGCTTTACAGTCTGTACAGAAATCAAAGAAATGCAAGATATTCCTGTTATCTTTCTGACAGCTTCCAGCGATGAGGCGAGTGTTGTTACTGGATTGAACATAGGCGCAGATGATTATATCACCAAGCCTTTTCGTCCTCGTGAACTGATTGCGCGAATTGGAACTGCCCTACGAAAAAGTGGACGTTCAGAATCAGCTTTTGAAATCTGTGGACTTCATGTCGATATGGCAAGTGGGGTTGTGAAAAAAAACGGCAATGAAGTTTTTCTTTCAGCTTTAGAATACCGCTTGTTGTTAGTGTTTATTAGTAACCCAAAAAGTATTATTACAAGGAGTAGGCTACTTGACGAATTATGGGATGCGGCAGGTGAGTTTGTCAATGACAATACATTGACTGTGTACATAAAACGATTGAGAGAAAAGATAGAGAACGATCCAACAAGCCCACAAATAATTCTGACCATTCGTGGAACAGGGTATAGATTGGGGGGCGGATATGCTTCGGAACAGAGAGTTTAAACAGTTTGTCATTTTATTTGCTGTAATGGCTATCACCACTGTAATACTTGGGTTTGCAATAAATATGATAGCGGGAATCCTTGCTATTGCTTCTGTTGTTGCTTTTGGCATAGCGTTTTTTGCCTTTACCAAAGCCCGATATAAAAGCATTGCACAGATTTCAAATCAAATCGATCTTGTACTTCACAATGCTGACCATCTGTATATTGGTGAATCGGATGAGGGCGAACTTTCCATTCTGCACAGCGAGATAACAAAAATGACTCTGTGTATTAGAGAACAAAATGATGCACTGAAAAAAGAAAAAGAACATCTTGCCGATTCGTTGGCTGACATAGCCCACCAACTCCGCACTCCTCTCACATCCGCTAACATTATCATGTCATTGTTAGCGAATAGCCCTGATGAAAATGAACGGAAAGTATTGGTGCGAGAAACAGAGGAATTGTTTGTACAGATGGATTGGCTGATTACCTCTCTATTGAAATTATCTCGTTTGGACGCAGGTATTGTGGTTTTTAAAAACGAGCAGATAGATGTGAACAACTTGATATCCAATGCACTTCGCCCATTCCTGATTCCAATTGAGCTACACGATATTGATTTAAAAATAGATGTGACGAAAGGAATGATTATTCAAGGAGATTCAGGTTGGATTTCTGAAGCGATTCAAAACATTATCAAAAATTGCATCGAAAGTGTAGGTGATAAGGGTAAGATTGAGATTATTTGTGAGGACAACCCACTGTTTACTGAGATTAGCATCCACGACAGCGGTGCTGGCTTTGAAAAAGAAGATTTACCATGCTTGTTTGACAGGTTTTATCGTGGAAAAAACACAGACGCTACAGGGTACGGTATTGGATTGGCTCTCTGCAAGACAATTATAACACGTCAGGAAGGAACTATTACCGCAAAAAATCACCCACAAGGTGGAGCGATATTTGTCATTCGTTTTCCAAAGTGACTAATCTCTCACCTTAAAGTCACAGAGATGTAAGTTGAAAGTTATATTATATGGTTAAACCATAAGAAAGGAGACTTACATAATGGAGTTCTTAAAAATTGAAAATCTATGCAAGGTCTATGGCAAGGGCGAGAACCAAGTTACCGCACTTGACAATGTTTCACTTACAATAGAAAAGGGGGAGTTTACCGCAATCATCGGTTCCTCTGGCTCTGGCAAATCCACATTGCTTCATATCATTGGTGGTGTGGATGTACCAACAAGTGGAAAGGTATATTTGGATGGGCAGGATGTATATGCCCAAAGCAATGAAAAGCTAGCTATTTTCCGTAGGCGACAAGTCGGACTGATTTACCAGTTTCACAATCTCATTCCAACTTTGAATGTTGTGGAAAACATCACTTTGCCTATACTGATGGACAAGCGAAAGGTAAATGAGGAACGTTTGAATGATTTATTGGTTCTACTTGGGCTAAAAGACCGCAAAACACATTTACCTAATCAGCTTTCTGGCGGTCAGCAACAGCGTGTTTCCATAGGACGCGCTTTGATGAACGCCCCAGCGGTCATGCTTGCTGACGAACCCACAGGCAGTTTGGATAGCCGAAATGGACATGAAATTATCAATTTACTGAAATTAAGCAATAAAAAATATCGTCAAACCCTTATCATCGTCACGCATGACGAAAATATCGCCCTGCAAGCAGACCGCATTATCTGTATATCAGATGGCAAAGTGACGCGAGATGAGAGGAGGTAGATACGGTCATGAACATTTTTAACAAAGTTGCCCTGCAAAACATGAAAAAGAGACGTACACGAACGATTGTAACAGTTATCGGAGTTGTTCTGTCTGCTGCCATGATTACAGCAGTCGCTACACTTGCCGTTTCCCTGCAAAACTATATGGTAAATGGCTCGATTGAGAAATACGGCGATTGGCACGTTGAATTTTTGGATGTTAATCCCTCTTTCGTACAGGAACAGACAAGCAATGATGAAGTTGTAAATACATCAACATTTGAAAATATCGGCTATGCAAAACTTAATGGCGGCAAAAACCCGAATAAACCATATCTTTTTATAGCAGGATTCAGCAAAGAAGCCTTTGATACTTTGCCTATAACTTTGATTTCTGGTAGATTACCTAAAAACAGTGGAGAGATTCTTGTTTCAGGGAAAGTTGCAACAGATGGTGGTGTCAAATTCTCAGTGGGCGACACTATTTCTTTACCTGTGGGAAACCGCATGAATGGAAACGAGAAGCTTAATCAGAGTGATCCATATGCTGGAGATGAAACCCTTGTGTCACAAGGTGAGAGAAGCTACACAGTTGTTGGGACTTTTCGAAAGCCAGTATTTGAGGACTCTTCTGCACCAGGATATACATTGATAACCAAAGCGGATGCTCAAGTCAAAACGGACAGCCTTAGCATGTTTGTTACGTTGAAAAATCCACGTCAGGTTCATTCATATATAAGCGGCACTGGAGACCATGCTTACGTTTTGAATGATAATGTGTTGCGTTTTATGGGTATTTCCGACAACAACTTGTTCAATATGCTTTTGTATTCAGTTGGTGGGATTGTGGTAGCTATCATCATGCTTGGCTCGATTTTTCTAATCTATAATTCGTTTAACATGTCGTTGAATGAACGCACACAGCAATTTGGAATCCTTTCATCTGTTGGAGGCACAGCAAAGCAGCTACGTAATTCGGTGTTGTTTGAGGGTCTTTGCATTGGTGCTATTGGCATACCAATTGGTATTGCGGTCGGTATAGTTAGTATTGGGCTTGTGATTTCTGTTATTTCCAAAAATTTCGCAAATGTTCTCTATACTGGCATATCTTTAACCTTGACATTGTCTATCCCTGCAATCGTCGTTGCAGCAATCGTCAGCATGGTTACCATCTTGATATCGGCCTATATTCCAGCCAGAAAGGCCGCCAGCAAACCAGTGATGGAGTGTATTCGCCAGACTAATGAGGTAAAAATCGAATCCAAAGCCGTGAAGATATCAAAGCTGTCACAGCGTATTTACGGTCTAGAAGGAGCTCTTGCGCTGAAAAATTTTAAAAGAAATAAGAAACGCTATCGTAGCATAGTACTGTCGCTTATTTTAAGCATAGTATTGTTCATATCGACCAGTGCTTTGGTAGCAGATCTGAAACAGGTTTCAAATCAGGCATCAGAGATTACTGACCAAGATATCATTTTTTCCACACAGGATATGAACGACAGCAAAATGCTACAGCTTTACAATAAACTGAAGACTGCCAATGGTGTTTATGAAGGCTTGTATCAAGAACTTATGACTTATTCATGTGTTGCTAAAGTGAATGAACTTACAGATGATTACTTGAACTATGATGGCTCACATTCGCCAGATGAAACGGTTGATATGCCAGTAGATATACAGTTTCTTGATGACAGTACTTATCTGAATATTATCAAAGATTTAGAGTTACCAACAAAAGAATATACTGGGCAAAATGCAAAAATGATTGCAGTTTCCATGATAGTGGAGGATGACCATACTATTGATATCTTCTCTAATTCTTCTGTGAATATTAACCTTACCCCTGAAACCGATGGAAAGTCGAACATGGTCGATAAGCAAAACGTAAAACTTACGTTTGTAGAAGTTGTTCCACCCGATTCTCCACCAGATAGCAGAAACTCCAAGATGAAGAAAGCCTACTTCAGGGTACTGGCACCTTATTCAGTAAAAGATGCGTTTGAGACTCCAAATGCTTCTACAGGAATTAAAAGTCTGAGTTTTCAATCAAAGAATCCCACTCAGTCAGTTGCAGAGATGGAGAAGATTATCGAGAGTGAGGGAATTACTGCCGAGTACAACTTGTACAATATGTATGGAATGATGGATGAGAACCGCAATTACATCTTCATTGCCAACGTGTTCGCATATACTTTTATCATTATGATTTCGCTGATTGCAGTAGCCAATGTATTTAACACAATTTCAACGAATATCAAACTGCGTCGTCGTGAGCTTGCCATGCTTCGCTCTGTGGGAATGTCTGAGCGCGATTTTCAGAAGATGATGAATTTTGAATGTGCATTTTATGGCATGAGGGCATTGCTCTTTGGACTTCCAATAGCGGTAATTTCTTCCTGGTTAATTCATAAGGGAATGGTCACAGACGATATAGATTTTGTACTTCCATGGGCCAGTATCGGAATCAGCGTGTTTGCTGTTCTCTTTATAGTGTTCATTACAATGCTGTATGCCACTAGTAAGATAAAAAGAGAAAATATTATTGATGCGCTTAGGGATGATATGACTTAATAGAAAATGCATAAAAAGTGGATGACTCAAATTTTTATTTTGAGACATCCACTTTATCTATTTTTTATTATATGTAAGATAATAGACTTATACCTCTACATAGTATATTTCATTTCCATTTTCTTCTATAAGCCTTTTTAAATCGTCAAACTTTAAAAATACAGTAGCAGTATTGTCATTTGGATGTATACCTATTTTATCCATTTTTAATAAATCTTTATCAAATACAATCTTTACAATAGCATCATTATCATTTAGTATACCAAAAGGTGTTACAGCTCCTTTAGTGAGTTTTAGATACTTTTCAAGTCTTTCCTCAGAAGCAAAACTAAGAGGTTTGCTATCAATTTTTTGGCGTATATCCTTTAAATCTGCTTTTTTATCCTTACCTAATACAACTAAAAAGTGTTCTTTACCCTTAGAATCACGAAGGAATAAATTTTTTACAACAAACTCCATTTGTAGTGTTTTTAATTGTTCCATTTCATCAATTGTATAGACTGCAGGATGATTTACAATTTCATAAGATATATTTAATTCATCCAATTTTTTATATACTTCTTGTTGAGCGTTCATAATTTCCTCCTATTGGCAATTTATTTGATATATAAAAATAATATTATCATAGAAAACTTTAAAAGAAAATATTTTTATTAAATAAATCAATAGATTAACCCAAAAAAGCAACAATCTAAAGATTGTCACAATTTTTAAATTTTAGCCCCTATAGCTTTGCGTCACTAGGTTTCCCTAGCTTTGCCTAATTTTATTTTAATTCTTACTATTATAATAATTCAGAATATATATATTTTCAAGTAAAAAATTACATATATATAATATAAGCTTAAAAAACTAAAAATTTTCCAAAAATAATTTGAAAATAGAGCCTTAGTTACCATTTATAAATCATATAAAAAGAGGTTATATAAAGTCACATATGAAAAAACTATATTATACTATCTTTTCTTTTTCGAATAAACTATACTTTAAATATAGATATTTAAATTTAATAATTTTAGCAGTAAATTATCTTAGAAAGGAATGTGCTTTATATGTCTACAGACAAAGTTGTTGGAATCATAGATGAAGAATTAGCTGAACTCGCTGGAATTAAATATACTGGTAAGATTTATGCTTCTTCTGGTGTTATAAAACATATAAAGAAAAAACATAGAGGTCAATTAAGTAAAAATATTTTTAATGATATACTAGAAACTATAAAAATAGTGTTGAAATCTCCTGAGTATATAGGAAGCCATCCTAAAAAACCTGGTAAAAGTGTAGAATTTGTAAAAAAACTTGATGATTATATATTAGTTGCTACAGAACTAGATACAAAAAAAGGATATCTATATGTCTCTTCATTATATGCCATAAAAGAAGCAAAATTGGAGAGTAGAATTAGTAGTGGAAGAGTATTACAATATGATGGTTAACATAATATTATTAATTTTTCCTAAAATATTGAAAAATATTATCAAATAAGTTATAATATAAATATATATGTAAATATTTATTAATTAGATTTGAGGTTGGAAAAGGCACCCAATACGCTGCTTGCAAGTAGTTAATAGAGATGCAGGATACGCCGCCCTGCCAAATCTAATTAAATTTAAAAGAGAGGATTAATTCCTCTCTTATTGTTTTTTAAAATTAATTTATTTAAAAGGGTGAAAAAATAGAGGGATATTTAACACAAAAGAAATAAGATGTTTAAACGCTAATGAAGAATTGCATTTAGAAACTGTATCAAAATTTTTAATAGACAGCAAAAGAATAGAGGACCTATATTAAAGAGTTTTTCCAATGTTCATACTATAGAGTTTTTGGAAATAGATTTAGAATTCTTATTATCTATATATAGATAAATACTAGAAAGAATTTTTATTAGTTTTCAAAAATTTAGTTAGAAACTATATCATTATGGAAAAAAATGTATTATAATATTTAGAAATATTATAATGAGGAGCGATTGGATATGAGTTTATCAAAAAAGATAGAAGATAAGAGAAAAGCTAAACAAAAAGCTGAAAAAGCCAAACAAGCTAAAATTGCAACAGCTGGTGTCGTATTAGGAGCTGTTACTGGTGCAGTTGGAGGAGTGTTATTAGCACCTAAATCAGGAAAAGAAACAAGAGAAGATATAAAGGATGCATCTCAACAAATTGCTGATAAAATAAACATGAAAACAGTAGATGTAAAAGGTAAGATGTCTGAAAAATTAGAAGACAGAAAAGGAAATTTTATTGAATCAAAGCAAAAAATAAGAAATTATATAGATAATAAAAAACATGTTGAAGATTTTAGTGAGGAAGATAAAGTAATAGACATTGTTGAGCCAGTAAGTGTCACTGAGGAATAATAATGAATAACACAATAACAATTAATATTAGTATAATATATGTATTATTAGCTATACTTGGATGTATCGCTTTAATTTACTTAATTATTGTACTTGCTAAATTACATAAGATTTTAAACAATGTTGGAAATGTATTAAATGAAAATACTCAAAATATAAATACAACTTTAAATAATCTTCCTAGTGTTGTAAATAATTTTGGAGAAGTAGGCGAGAATATGAAAGATGTAACAGAAGCTGTTACTGAAGTTACAGCAGACTTTCTTGTTACTAAAGACAGCGTTAAATCAAACATGGATGTCATAGTTGATATATTGACTATAATTAAAAATATTTTTTTAGATAAAAAATATTAATGCTATGTATTACTTTATAAAATATGAATAAATAAAGATGTATCTATTAATGGGTAAACATTATAAGTAGATACATCTTTTTATTATACTTTTACAAAATAATATCTATTCTACAATTTGCCTATTTGCTTTAAAGCTAATTTTACAGTTTCATATCTATCAGTACCATTTATTACAACATCACCTTTTACAAGGTCATTAGCATCTCCACCTATAACATAAACTTTTTTGCCTAGATCCTTTTTATAGTTAGATGCCTCAACTATTACAGCGTCTTTCAATTGCCAATATAAAATTTGAGCAGCTACTTTATCTGCATCACCTTTATAAACTATTACATTTTCATAGACTTTATTCCCACCTTGAGAATCTGATATAGATTTATTTAATATTCCTTCTGCTATTAACTTTGCAACTTTATCTTTATTATTAACATAGTAATCTGTATCTGCTTTACTATCTACAAAACATACTTCTATTAGTATTGCTATTGCGTCGGTATTATTAAGCCAATAAAGACCTCTAACATCAGATTTTGCACCTCTATTTTTAAATACTGTAGCTAATTTAGCATTTACTTTTTCTGCATATATTTTTCCATTATTGGACTTATATATAGTTTCTGTACCTTCTGGGACTGAAGTTGTAATATTTGCATTAAAATGAATCTGAACAGCTAAATCAGCTTCATATTTATTTGCTATGGCACATTGGTCAGCTAGATGATTCTTTGATTCATCAACTCTTCCTGTATAAACAGTAGCCCCTCCTAATTTAAGCCATTTAACTATTAAATCATTCATTATTCTTGTTTCTTTACTTTCATTTATATATCCAACAGCTCCTGTACCTTTTCCAGTTAAAGTATGCCCTGGTATTACTACTACTTTCAAATTATACATCTCCTTTATGATTAAATTTAACTTCTATTTAATATATGCACAATTTAAAATTTTGTTTCTTTTTCTGCTATAATTGTATAACATAAAATTTTTTGTAAAATTATAGAATAATAGGTAGTAAGTATTAAAATTGCAATTTTGTATATAACACATTGCTTGATTGTAATAATCTCAAGGCATATTCATCCATCCTATATCCAGTTTTATAGTATATATGTTTAATTCCAGATTGAATTATAGCCTTAGTACAATTTAAACAAGGAAAATGAGTTACATAAATAGAACAATCTTTAACTGCGATGCCTTCTTTAGCACAATAGTAAAGGGCATTTTGTTCGGCATGAATGGTTCTGATACAATGTCCATCCCTTATCTCATGACCAATTTCACTACAGTGATTATCTCCAGATATACTACCATTATATCCAGTAGATACGATTCTGTTTTCTGAATTCACAATGATAGCTCCCACATAAGCTCTGTCACAAGTACCTCTTTCAGCTACTGTCTCACACAATCTCATAAAATATTCTTGCCATGAACATCTATTTTCAAGCTTATTTTCCAAACTAAATACCTCCAAATCTTATATTTAATATATAAGATTTATACCTTAAAAATAGTATTAAAAACAAATTTATTTTATATATAAAAATAAAATAAATTTCAAATTATTTTTTAATAACTAAATCCTATTTCATTAAACTCTTTTATAAAACTTTTATCATAAAATATGAAAACTGTCTCAATGAAATCAAGACAGTTTTTTATAATCAAAATTTATAATACAAGTTCATATTTTTCTTTAAACTCTTTTACAGCTTCAGGCCATGCCTTTTGTTCTGTAATACCTTTTTCTTTAGCTATTTCAATTGCAATTTTTCTTATCATTGCAGCTCCTTCTAATATTCCCATTTTCAATCTCCCTTCAAATATCTTTTTGTACAGAATATAAATAGTGCTGAAATTTCTTACATATTACACCTACAATATCTATACAACATATAACTTATGAATTCCTTTTATTTTCATACGCCTTTAACCGACATATAATTATATGCATTAAGCCTTAAAATTATGAATTTGATAGTAATTATTTTTTATTTTTCATATACAATTATGTAAGTTGCAAAATAGGATAATTGGCATTTTAATTGTTCTATTACTTTATAATATACTCAATAAAAAATAAGATTGTATGACACATCTCCAGATATTATAGAAAGGTGAATTGTACTGTTGGTTTTATGTAATAAAATCAGTAAAAATCTAACTTGTTTTACTGATTTTATACACTAAAAACTGTAGGTAAATTTGTTTTATGTTTCTCACAAATATTCCTACAGTTTCAAATATTAAAGTTGTATATTTATAACTTCTTAATTGTATAATTATAGTATTTCTAGAAAACTATCTTATAATAAATACTAGAATGATTAAACTTACTAAATAAGATTTTTTATTTATCTAGAATTATATATTTTTTCAATAATGTTAACTATAGCATACATTGCCCATGCACAAACAGCTAATACAAATACACCCATCATTACTAAATCTAACTTAAATACTTGACTGCCATAAACTATCAAGTATCCTATTCCATATCTTGATACTAAAAATTCTCCTACTATAACACCTACCCAAGCCATGCCAATATTAATCTTAGTTAAGTTTATTAAATTTCCTGTATTTGCAGGTAGTATAAGTTTAAATAGGATTTGTGATTTGCTAGCTCCAAAACTCTTTAACATCTTAATTTTTTCTTCATCTATATTTATAAAGTAATTATAGGCTGAAAGTATAGTAACAACAACGGAAATAGTTACAGCTGTTACTACAATTCCTTCTATTCCAGCACCAACCCAAACTATAATTATAGGAGCCAAAGCAGTCTTAGGAAGAGCATTTAAAACTACCAAAAATGGGTCTAGTATTTTTGATAATTTTTCTGACCACCAAAGAGCAATTGCTACTAAAATACCTAAAACAGTTCCTATAACAAGACCAAGAACTGTTTCATATACAGATACTCCAATATGTTTAAATAGTTGGCCACTAGATGCATATTGAATAAACAAATTGTAAATATCACTTGGTTTACTGAATAGGAAAGTATTTATAATATTTAAATCAGCTAAAATTTCCCAAATTATAATAAAACCAATTAAAATTAATAGTTGATAAAATAATACATTTCTTTTTTCTCTTTTTACACCTTTAATATAGTTTATATATCCTTCAGATCTTTTATTAAGCCTCATGTGTATCTAGCTCCTTCCATAAGATGTCGAAATACTTTTGAAAATCGGGAACTTTACGTGTTTTGAGAGGCGTTTTTGTTCCATCCATATTAAGTTCAATATCATAAATATTTTTTATAGTAGCTGGTCTTTTAGATAGTATTGCAACTTTATCTGATATGCTTATTGCTTCTACCATCACTACAGAAGTGCGACCTATCAGACAACGAAATTAAGTCATCCATATTAGCACCCATATAAACAATACTAAGAGTACCTCTAGAACTATCCCAAACTATAGAGTCAACAATAGTAGATATCAATAACTTCTTATTATCTAAATTAGCATCATCAACCATATCATTAAATTTTTTTAAATTACTAACAACAATATCTAAATTAACACTAGCATTTTTAATATCGACACTGTTATCTTCCAAGTTTCTAACCCGAATATTTAATTCTTCAATTTCACTATTTAAACTTTCAATCTGAGAGATAATATAATCAGAAGCAACATTACTAGTATTTTTAGCAAGCTCCATAACCAAATTTCTGATGACCTTTTCCTTAGCCTTAATAGAATTCCTAAATAAATCAATCTCGTTTTTAACACTATTTGATGCATCATCAACTTTAATCTTATTTTCATGAAAAGCATCTATAATAGATTTGACATTGCAATTTTTAATTCTTTCAATAACAATATCTTCAACTAAAGGCCCCTTAAGATTTTTACAATTACAAGCATCAACACCAAGATTCTTTTTAGTACCACATACATAATAATACTTTAATTCTTCATCAGTTCGTTTACCTTTATAAGTAATTCTCATATTAGAACCACACTTAGAACATTTTAAAAGCCCTGATAATAAAGCAACTTTACCAGTAGCAGTTCTTGGACTTTTATCACGATTAGCATCAAGTAAGTCTTGAACTTCAATCCAAGTAGTAGAATCTATAATTCCTTTATGTTTAGCAATAGCTGCTATAGGTGTAGATGTATTCTTAGCATAAGTAAGTATTCCACATTCGTTATCAGGAGTACCAATGACATCCATATTGTTATTTCTAAGATATTCTACAACAACATCATTAGCTTTCACATAAGCTGGACTTCTAAGTATTCTAGATAATGAACTAGGGTCAAACTTACCACCACGAGGACCTTTTATTCCATTGTGATAAACATATTTGTATAATTGAGATAGAGATCTAAGTTCTAGATACTTAGCATAAACTATTTTAACAACTTCCATTTCATCATCACTAACTTCTAATTGATACATACTTCTTTCTTTTAGATTTTCATCTAGGTATTTAATCTTTTTACTGCTAAATCCATGAGGAGTTTTACCACCTAACCATCTCCCAGTACGAGCAAGCTCATACATATTATCTTTTATACGTTCAGCGATTGTTTCTCTTTCAAGCTGTGCAAATACACTAGATATAAACATCATAGCTCTTCCCATTGGAGTAGAAGTATCAAATTGTTCTTTGATAGATATAAAAGATATATCTAATTTATTTAGTTTTTCTATTAAAGTAGAGAAGTCAGATACATTTCTTGATATTCTGTCTAATCTATAGCACACAAGACAATCAAATTTTTTTGTTTTCGCATCTTGCATCATTTTCTTAAATTGAGGTCTATCTATATTACCACCACTAAAGCCTTCATCTTCATATATTAAAAAATCTTTTATACCAACCGACTTAGCATAGTCCATACATAGTTGTATTTGATTTTCTATAGATTCACCTTTACCAGTAAACTTTGATTTTCTTGAATAAATTGCAGCCTTCATAAATTTAACCTCCTTAAACTTTAGTATAAATTGATTTGAATAAGTAATATTCTGGTGATTGATTTCATCTCACAAAGGAGTAGATGTATTTATGAGAATAATCTTTAGAATAGCATTTTCAATATGTATAGGTATTAATAGTGTTTTATTATTTACTTATATATAAATATATGATGCAAAGAATATATTAAATGTTAATAATATGTTTTTATTGCATCACATCTAAAGTTAATATAATTAAATTGCTAAATGATTTTCCAGAAACACATTCTTCTCTTGCTATATCATATATTTGAGTATTAATTAGTTGTGTCAAGACAAGTCTATAACCTCATAGATTAATATAATAACTCAATTAAGGAATAGGAGGGCTTATATATGGATATAAAAGTTGTTGAGATTTTTCCTACAGATTCAGTGGCATTAAAAAAAATAGAAGCAGCTAAAGCTAAATGGTTTGTAAATGCATTAGGAAAAAAGTATTCTGAAGAAGTTTTAGATAACGCCTTTAAGATACTAGAAGAAGACTTAGAAAAAGGTGAAGCTAAAGCTTAAAATTTTTGATAAGGGATACATATGATATAGATAAAAAAACAAATGATAAAATATTTGGATGCACATATAGTTTATGAAACTAATGGCATGATAAGAGAGGAGTGGTTATAAAAAGAAAATCAGGAATAAATAGAAGTAGGAAATAAATTAGAGAACTTTGTAGCTGGTGAATTTGGCTTACAAGCAGGTAAGAAAGTTAGAAATTGCTCTGATGATATAATACCCTCCATACGTTTAAACATAGACGTAGGGAGAGTAACATTTATTTTTTATAAAGAAGTTTCTCTTAAAACTAAATTTTCATTTCTCTCAATTAGATGTCTAATAGACCATTCATTTTGAAATAAAAATACTGGATTGCTATTTTTATCTTCAACTAGTATTGTGTCCATTGGTATTGAAAGCTTATCTGATTTGAAAGTATCAGGTTCAATCCAACGTATATGACGATAAGGTAGTGTGTTCATTATCATATCAACACCATATTCTTGTTTTAGACGATATTCTAAAACTTCAAATTGAAGAACTCCAACTACACCTACAATAAGTTCTTCCATACCAAAATTAGGTTGCTTGTATATCTGTATAGCACCTTCTTCTGATAATTGTGTAAGACCTTTTAAGAACTGTTTTCTTTTAAGAGCATTCTTTGTAGATACTCTTACAAAATGTTCTGGAGCAAATTGTGGTATGCCAGTGTACTGTAAATTTGATTGTTTTTCACTTAATGTATCACCAATATTAAAGATTCCTGGATCATGTATCCCTATAATGTCCCCTGGATAAGCTGAGTCTATTATAACACGGTCTTGTGCTACAAACTGTTGAGGTTGTGAAAGTTTAACCTTTTTATTTCTTTGTACATGAGTTACTGTCATACCTTTTTCAAATTTACCAGAGCAAATTCTTAAAAATGCAATTCTATCTCTATGAGATTTATCCATATTAGCTTGAATTTTAAATATAAATCCTGAGAAGCTATTAGAATTAGGGTCAATGTCACCTAAATTACTACTACGAGGATTTGGTGGAGGTGTTATTTCTAGGAACGATTCTAAAAATGGTTCTACACCAAAGTTAGTAAGGGCGCTTCCAAAGAACACAGGTGTTAGTTCACCATTTAGTACTCCATCTAAGTTAAAATTATCTCCAGCAATATCTAAAAGTTCAATATCCTCTAGTAGTTTTTCATGAAGAGCATCACCTAGTAAAACATTAAATCTTTCATCAGATATATCTCCAGTTGTAGATTTCGCAATAGATTGTCCATGATTACCATCATCAAATAGTTCAACTTGATTTTTATGACGGTTAAACACTCCTTTGAACTCTTTACCAGAACCAATTGGCCAGTTTACTGGGCAAGAGCGAATTCCTAAAACATTTTCAATATCTTCAAGTAGTTCAAAGGGATCCTTTCCTTGACGGTCCATTTTATTTATAAAAGTGAAAATTGGTATTCCTCTCATTTTACAAACTTGAAATAATTTCTTTGTCTGATCCTCTACACCTTTAGCAGAGTCAATAACCATTACTGCACAGTCTGCTGCCATAAGGGTTCTATAAGTGTCCTCACTGAAATCTTGATGTCCTGGAGTGTCAAGAATATTTATACAAAAATTATTATATTCAAATTGAAGAACACTTGATGCAACAGATATACCTCTTTGTTTTTCAATTTCCATCCAGTCAGATACTGCATGTTTTTGAGATCTTCTTGATTTAACCGATCCTGCTTCACGAATGGCACCACCATATAATAGAAACTTTTCAGTTAATGTAGTTTTTCCTGCATCGGGATGGGAAATGATTGCAAAGGTTCTTCTTCTTTTAACTTCATTAATCAAACTTAAATTTTGTTCTGTCATTTTTTATCATCCTTTATTTTAATTTTACATTATTCAAATATAAAAAATTATATTTATTAATAGTTTTAAAATGAGCATAGTTTTCTATATACTATAAATAACTACAATCCTATTAATATTATAACTTTATTGCAAAACTGTCAATATAGGAACCTTATGAAAATAGCTTATGTGAAGTACTCTTTTAATTTATCTAGTAAAGTTTTAAATGATAGGATAAGTGGATTTAAAAAGATTTTATCTCAAATAGATAATGCTCATATTAGGTAAGTGATTTGTGTAGATTTTGATATAGTTCTAAAGTTGCACTTTTATAGAAAGCGCATCACCAATATCATGCGTAACTAAAATAGTAGACTTATTTTCATTTTTTATAATACTATAAACATCATCACAAACCAACAATCTAGTTTGATAGTCAAGAGCTGAAAAAGGTTCATCTAAAAGTAAAACATCTGGATTTACAGAAAGTGTTCTAATAAGAGCAACTCTTTGTCTCATACCACCAGATAATTCTTTAGGGTACATATTTCTAAAATCCCATAGTCCATAAGTCTTTAAAAGCTCTTCAACTCTATCTAAAGATTTTTTATCTTTTTTTCCTTGAATTTCCAAACCAATAGTTATATTATCCATTATATTTCTCCATTCAAGCAAATTATCTTTTTGAAACATATATCCAATATTTCCAGTAATCTTTACATCACCACTAGTTGGTTTTAAAAGATTAGTAAGAATATTTAAGATTGTAGATTTTCCGCTTCCAGAAGGTCCGAGTAATGTTAGTATTTCGCCTTCTTTTAAATTAAAATTGACATCCTTTAATACTTCAAGCTCGCCTTCCTTAGTGTAGAAGTTCATATTGATATTTTTAACTTCTACTATGTTGTCATTCATCATGCCACCCCCTATAACTTTTAGCTCGTATATATTATGTTATTAACATTACAACCCATTTGTACCATTTTTCATAAATATAATATAAATATTTTGTTTATTTACGTATTTTCTTAGTAACTTGTACGTATAAATTAGAGATAAATAAATTATAAGGTAGGGGATAAAATTGAGTAACATAATAACTAATTTAATAGAGTCAATATTTACCAATCCAATAACTATATTATTTTTACTTGCAATAACTGTGTATTCTATTTTTAAAATTATAGAAAACAATAAGTTATATTTGTTTGTAAGCTCCAAACTAGAAGAAATCAACCGAGACTATAAAACGAGTGTGTTTTATAGCAAAATAAGGAATGATTACTATACATATAGTAAAGAAAATCCTTATGCTGATGTAAATATAACTTCATTTGTAGAAGAAGTTATATCAGATTTAAAATATAATAACTTACCGATATTAGAAAAAATTAGGAGCATAAAAAATTCGTCTTCAATAAGTATATTACTTGGAGTTTTAGGTACATTTGTTGGGCTTTCTACAATGCTTCTATGTGTTGATACTAAAGACATTATAAATTCACTTCCTTCGACTATTAGTAGCATGCAAACTGCATTTACAACTAGTATATTTGGAGTGGTATTTTCTCTAATTATAGGTTATTTTACAAAGATAAAAGACTGTGAACATGTTTTGATACAAATAATGTTAAAATCTGAGAATTTACTAACATCTGAGGTAACTCATATTAAATCAGAAAGAATGGATTTAAAAGTAGAGGAAGTAAAAAATACAATAAAACAAATAAGCAAGTCTATAGAAGCTATTGAAAAATTTGATAAAATATCTAAAGACTTAAATGATTTTAATGACGAATTTATTAGTGGAATAGAAGCTTTAAAAAGTCTTTTAGAAGGTTCTCAAAGTTCTATTAAGACATTTGACCAGAGTGTAAGAAAATTGGATAAACAGTTTAATATTTTAAATGTAAAATTTGTAAAACTATTTGATAAGTATGATAATCAAGATAATATAAATAAAGAAATTCTGTTTGATATAAAGGAATCATCAAAAAATATACATAATTCCACTGAAAGTCAACATAAAATTAAAGATTATATAAGAAACATAAATGCAGGATTTGCTTTATATGAAAGAAGTGCTCAAGATTTATTAACTAAACTAATGACTCATGAAAATAAAATATCCCAAAATCAAAAAATTCTTTTAGACGAGAAATATACTCTAGATGATTCAATTAAAAATCTTTCAAGTATTATTGAGAACTTTTCTGATGATCTACAAGCCAAACTAGACATAATGTTTGAGAATTCTTTAGACATTCAAGATAAGCTAGATGTTATGTTTAATAACTCTTTCATGCAAGATGAAGTTCCTCTTGATAGTGAAGACTTATTTGAAAGTAATATTGATAGTATATTTAATCCTTTAAGTGAAGAAATTTATGAAATAGAAAAGAAAGAAATAAAGGCCATAGGTGAGGATGAGTTAAATGAATAATAAATATAGAAGAACTGTTAACAGAGAATTTGAAAAGAGTAGTTTCTGGCCAACATTTACAGATTTATTATCCACCGTGTTGATGGTTGTAATTCTTATTTTATTTAGCTCAGAAAGTATCTCAGGTTCAGTTGAACAAGATTTAGCTAAAAATGTGAATGCTTCTGTTGAAGACACCTTTAAAAAAAGTGGTATACCTGTGAAAGTGGATAAAGCTAATGGTCAAGTAACTTTTGGTGAAAGGACAATGTTTGATGTAGATAGTGATGTCTTGAAACCAGAGGCTAAAGATATGTTAAAAATGTTTGTTCCAAAGTACATAGAAACTATTTATAAAGATTATGGCGACTATATATCTAAAATAGTTATAGAAGGTCATACAGACGATGTGGGAAGCTATATATATAACTTAGATTTATCACAAAGAAGGGCATATAGTGTTGCTAAATTTATAGTAGGAGATGAAATAGGTAATTATAAATATAAAAATAAAGTAACTAAACATATTATTGCAATAGGTAGGTCAAAAGCTGAACTCGTAAAAAATGGAGACAATAGTGTAAATAGAGATGCATCTAGAAGAGTAGAGCTAAAATATGAAATAAATATTAATCAAAATAAATAGTTAAAAAATTATAAAAAAAAAGAAGGCAGTTGGTGTGAGCTTTAAGCCTTCTTTAAGGAAAAAGTTTATTTATTTTTGTTGATATTTAATATATTATAATTTATGGAAGAATTTTGCAATATTTTAAACATAAATGGTCGTTTAAAATGCATAACTGGGTACTACTGATGTAAAATAATTCATTTTATATAATATAAAACTTATAAGGTGTCAAATTTTTATGTCATTCTACCATAAATTGTTAGTTAAAATATTATGTAAAAAAATATCATAAAAACTCATATCATGTTACAATTATTAAAAAGGGTAACAACTAATTCTAGTTGTTACCCTTTTAATGCTGATGAAAAAATTTAGCTTTAATCATTTTTTATTAACTGGTAGCCAAAACATATTCCTGATCCTCCAGATTTCTTAATTTGATACATTGCCTGATCTGCTTTATTGATTAATTCTTCAGCATTATTTCCATCTTCTGGATAGCAAGCTATACCAACACTAGTATTACAATATATAGAACCATTTTTTAAATTCCATGGTTTTTTAAACCTTTCATGTATAAAACTTACTAAATTACGTATGTTATTTTTTGTAATGTCACCACCAATTACAGCAACAAATTCATCTCCACCATTTCGATAGACTGAATTTTTAAGAAGCGGAATTGATGAGAAAAATTCTCCTAATTTTATAAGAAACTCGTCACCAGCATCATGTCCATAATTATCATTAATTATTTTAAAACCATCAATATCGAAAAAGATTACATACCCTTGTTCATCTTCTTTAGCATTGTCAATTCTATTTTTACATTCTTCAATAAGCATTCTTCGGTTTGGAAGACCTGTTAATACATCATAATTTGCCAGATATTCAATTAATTCTTCATTCTTTTTATTATCAGTTATATCTGCACTACTAACAAGGTGAGCAAGACGACCATCAATCCATCTGAAAGCTGTACTAAACACTCTAAACCATGCTCCATCAAAAGGTCTTTGGTAATTCCATGTATGTACTCCTGTACTATTGCCATTTTCATCAATAAGATTTTCTTGTGGGCAAAATTCACAATGAGATGTCTGTCCTGGGAAAAGAACCTGCCAACATTTATGACCTAAAAATTGAGATATACCACCATAAGGTGCAGCCATTGACTTGTTTACATATAGAATATCATATGTATAAAAATCAATGACATAAATATCTATGCCTGTATTATTTATTATGCTTTCAAGTGCAGTCTGTGTGAAGAAAACCTTATTTCTATGCATTCTTACACCTAAATACTTTTCAAGTAGTGAAAGGACAATAGTTAGTGTCTTAAGTTCAGAATCAGAAAAATCTACTTTTCTAGGTGTAGTATTTAAAAATAAAATAAAACCATAATTATTAAAATCCTCATCTACTACAGAAATTCCAATCAAAGATTCTGCATGAAAAATATTCATAAAATCAATCTCACATGATTTATGGTGATTATTTTTATTTAAATAAATTATCTTTTGATAAGCTAATTGCTTTTGAAAATCTGAATCAATTTCATATGCATTAAAACTATTGCACAATTTTATGTCACTCAAACTGTAATTCTCAATTAAATTAAAGTGATTATATTGGTCTCCTTCGTATATTAGAGCACATTCAAACGAAAAACTATTACATATAAGTTCAAGTGATTTATTGACTTTTTCTGTATCTATTTTTTTTCCAGTAAGTATATCAGCTAATGCCAGAATGAGTGTATAATGTGAGCTATTTTCCATTTTTATCTCCTGAGTAAAAATTCTGTCAATAACTCATTCTTTAGCTAGGTTTGAAATGGAAATTTCCTCTCTCAAATATAGGTTATGATAGTTAAACTGACAGTTATTAAAGTTTAGAAATATATTTTTATCTTACTAAGAATAGCTTATTCAGCTATTTTCTCTTGGTTAATACATATATTATAGTATATTTTACCAATAGATTAAAGCTTAAAAATCCTTTACGATGAAATTTATTATCATTACTATTATATTAAATATTATTACTTAAAAATATATAAAAAGTTAAGAAATTATATTATTAAAATTAAAAAAAAGTTAAGATAGTATTGTTTTAGTATTGAGGCAAGATAAATTGACTATATAGGAGAAATATTGATATTAAATGGTTAATTATGATAGAATAAGTCGGTAGATGTTATATAGTATTATGAAAATGGAGGAGTAAGTTGTGGTAAAAAATAAAAGAAATCATAAAATTAAAGCTTTAGTATTTTTATTGATAATCTCTATATCTATTTATTTAACTGGTTGTAGTAGTGCAACAGATAGTGGAAATAATCAATCAAATAACCAAGAAACTTTATCTAGTAGTATATCAAGTGATAAAAATGTAAAAATTCATTTTATTAACACTGGAAATAGTGATGCAATATTAATTCAAGATGGCAAAACTTTTACGTTGATAGATGGGGGAGATAACGATGATGAGAATTTAATGGTAGACTATCTAAATAATCAAGGGGTAAAAGATATTAAGTATCTTATAGCTACTCATTCTCATGCAGACCATCTAGGGGGACTTGATTCTGTTGTAAAAAATTTCAATATAGAAAATGTTTTTGTATCAAATGGCTCAGCAGAAACAAAGAGCTACAGAGATTTTATAAATGCTTTAGCAAATAAGGATTTATCTCCTAGTGTACCTCTTGAAAATAAAAAGTTTTATCTTGAAAATTCATATTTTGAAGTTTTGAATACAAATGGAGGAGATACTACTAATGAACAATCACTAGTACTTGCATATACTAATGGTAAAGATAAAGCTTTATTTACAGGTGATGCTGAAGAAGGTACAGAAAAAGAAATACTATCAAAACTTGGAGAAGTAGACCTTTTAAAAGTAGCTCATCATGGTTCTAGCAGTAGTTCATCTCAAGCTTTTTTAGATAAAGTGAACCCTGAATATGCAGTAATTTTAGTTGGTAAAGGTAATTCATATGGTCATCCACATAAAGAGACTATTACAAGGTTAACTAACAAAGGTATTGAAATTCATAGGAGTGACTTTTGTAAGGATGTAATATTCGAATCTACAGGTAAAGGTGTTAAAACCGAGTGTAAGGAGTGGATGTATAATAATATACAAAATAAGGATTTAAATAACTCTAAGAATATTTTAAAGCACGAAAATAATACAAATATTCTTTCTGGTTCTGATGTTGTTTATTGGACTCCTAATGGTTCAGTATATCATACTACTGATAAATGTAATTCATTATCCAATAGTAAGAATATATTAACTGGCACTATAGTTGATAGTGGAAAGCCAAGGGTATGTAAAAATTGTGAATAAATATCTAATAATCAAGAACATTATATAAAAGGATAATACATTAATAAGATAATAAAGATACTACATTATGATGAAATTTATTCAATTATGGAGGAAATATGTATGATTAGATTAGTTATTTGTGAAGATGAAAAAAATCAGCAGAACTTAATAAAAAGATATATAGAAAAAGTATTTTATAAGCTAAATATAGAATATAAAATAATTATATTTAACTCATCAGAAGAATTAATCAATAATTATCCTAAAGATATAGATATATTTTTACTTGATATTCAAATGGGAAAAATTAATGGAATGGATTTAGCTAGAGAGATTAGAAAAAAGGGAGATAAAAGTTCAGAAATAATATTTATTACTTCATTAGTTGAATATATACAAGAAGGATATGAGGTAAGAGCGTATAGGTATATATTAAAACCTATAAAATATGAGGATTTAGAAAAACATATTATAAATTGTATAAATGAAAAATATGAAAATGATAAGTGCCTAGCTATAAACGAAAAAAATGTCATAAATAAAATAACAATAAATAAAATAACTTATATAGAAATACAAAAGAAAGATATAACTATACATACAATAAGTAGAAAGTATAAAATAAAGAATACAATGGATAACATAGAAAAAGAAATAAATAGTAGTAAATTTTATAGATGTCATAAAAGCTTTTTAGTTAATCTAGAATATATAGAAAGTATAAAGCAATATGTAGCAATACTCGATAACAAAGAAGAGGTGCCAATAAGTAGATACCGATTTAAAAATACTAAGGATAAATTTTTTAGCTTAATAGGAAACAAGCTATGATAAATTCATATCTATTTTATACAATTAGGCAAAGTATAAGTACAATAGTATTTATCTTAATATTTTTTATTATAATGAAAAAATTCAAATATGAATATAATCCATCAAGTATATTTTTTAAAATTATAAATTTAATACTACTGTTAATAATTATAAAAACTAAAGTGTGGTTATACACACCTATAGTAGATATTGTTAGTATAGTAATATCATTAGCTTTTATTTGTAAATGCTCCTATCGGATGAAGTTTAAAACATCTTTTATTTACTCCTTTATATATACTTTATTATATAAAATATCAGAACTAACAATTCATTATATACTATTATATGTATATGTATTTTTCATGGAAGAATTTAAATTTAATATTAGATTAAAGTTTGAAATGATTGAGTTTGTTATAATAAATCTTATTATTTTTATACTTATATATAATTTTGACAAAATAAAAAATCTATATATAAATACAAAGTATTACATTTATATAATGCTAACAATAGCTATAAATGTTTTTATAATTTTGTTCTTAAATAAAGCAACAGATAGTATTTATGATTTTTATTCAATAATATCAGATAATAAAATAAATTATAATATAACTTTTATGCCATTTGTTAATTTTGCTGATTTTGTATTTCCATATATTATAGTTGTAATAAATATAGTTTTTATTGGAACTCTTATAAATTCGATAAAATCAACTAAAGAAGATGCAAAAATCAAAGTTATAAATGAAAAACTAGACATGCAACATAAGTATTACTTAACACAACAAGAATCACAAAGAAAAATAAAAAATCTTTATCATGATATAAACAATCATATTGCCAGTATAGAAGCTCTTCAAAGCAGTAATGAAGATGTAAATAAGTATTTGGATAATATAAAAAATGAAATGAAAGATTTTGATAATGTCTATAATACAGGAAATATATTACTAGATATAATATTAAATGAAAAGAGTAAAATATGTAAAGATAATAATATAGATTTTATGTGTGATATAAATTTTTTAAGATGTGATTTCATAGATGTTGTAGATGTAACTAGTATTTTTTCAAATTTATTAGATAATTCAATAGAAGCTTGTAATAAAATAGATGATGATAGCCAAATAAAATATATAAATATAAGAGGAACTATCATAAAAAAGTATTATGTTATAAAATGTGAAAATAGTAAAATTAATAATGTTGTAATTAAGAATGGAAAGTTTATAACTGACAAACAAGATAAGTACATTCATGGAATAGGTATTCAAAGTATAAAATCATCTGTTGAAAAATATAACGGAGAGTTAGATTTCAAATCTGATGAAGTAAAGTTTATAGCAACAATATATATACCTATTTAATAAAAATATGACAGTTATAGCTATAAAAATACCACTTGTGTCATAAATATTGAGATTAAAAAATAAAGGTGATATCTTTTAAATGTAAAAGGTGTCACCTTCTTTTTATATTTAATATACAAGTAGGAGGTAAATATGAAAATTAGTTTTAAATTAGCATTAATATACTTAAGGAATCAAAAGGGTAGGAGTTTAGCTCTTATAACTAGCATAGCTTTAGCTATAATTTTAGTATTTACACTAAATATTATACCAGAAACTCAAAGTAAACTTAACATTAAAGAAGCTTATATGAATTTTAGTGATTATCATGTTGAATATACTAATTTGGATAATGATATAGCAGTGAAGCTTAAAAAAGATAAAAAAGTAAAAGAAATTCACAATATAAAAAACTTTGGTAATTTAGTAGATGAGAGTGGTGTATCAATAAGTTTAAATTCATATGACAAAGAATTTATAAATCAATATGGTTATAAGTTCACAAAAGGAAATGAGCCACAAAGTGAAAATGAAATAGTATTAGAAGAAAAAGCATTAAAAGAAATGGGGTTAGAAAATAAGATAGGGCAAATTATTAGTTTTAAAATAGTAAAAGACTACATGGATGAAAATGATGAACATCAGCTATTTAGTGAAAATAAGAAACTCAAATTAGTTGGTATTATTCAAAAACCAGAAGGATACTACACAGAAAATGACTACTATAAAGTGAAATGTTTTATTTATGATAGTAGGAATATCGATATCATACCTAAAAATTTGGTTGGATATAACGGTATTTTAAGGCTTAATGCCAAAGTACCAAACATGACAAAAACAAATATACTTAAAGAAAAATATAAGTTAAATGATGACAATTTTACAATGAATCTAGGTTTAAACGAAGTGTTAGATGAATATAAAATGAGTAAAAATACTAGTTTTAGTAAAAATAATAAGTTAATCCCTATAATATCAGCCACTTTAGTTATATATAATATTTTTAATATTATACTAGTAGATATGACAAAACAAATAGGTATGCTAAGAGCTATAGGATTATCCAAGAATAGTATAAGATATATGTTATTTATACAGAGTATTATAGTCCTTGCATGTGGATTAATTATAGGATTTGCAATAGGTACAATATTATCATATATAGGATTAAGATGTATATATGGAAATATAACAGAGCTTTATATAAGTAAAACAAGCATACTTGAGCCTTTAATAATGGCTACAGCATCAGTATTAGTATCAATTATGCTTATTATACATAAACTAGACAAAAATTCTCCAATAGAAGCTATTAGAAGTACAAATAATTCGAAAATACATACAAAAAATAAGTTTTATTATAAATTAATAAGAAAAATATTTGGTATAACAGGAGAAATGGCTTATAAAAATGTATGGAGGAGTAAAACAAGAACTATTGTATGTGCACTCTCAATAGGTTTAGCAGGAGCTTTATATATCAGTAAGATGGCAGTCTATAACAATGATAATATAGGTAATAGCAGTATACAAGTTGGAACTATGGGCAAAACTGATATTATTTTGAAAAAGGACATAAATAATACTGATGAGAGATTTACATATTATGATGATAAATATATAAATGAAATAGAAAAAATAAAAGAGATAAAAGAAGTCCAGCCAAGTATGAATATAAATGGATTTTATAATACATATATTAATAATTTAAGTGATGATTATATACCTTATCATGAATTACCTACAGATAAAAATAATTTAGAAATTAATCTGACTATTAAAGGATATAAGGATAAAACATTAGAAAATATAGACAATTTTATATTTGATGGGAATAACATAATAAATAGTTCAGAAAATGAATATCCAAGTGCATTAATATCTAATAATTTTTATTCAACAAGACAAGGAAATAATAATGTACAAATATTAAAAGAGATAAAAGTAAATGATTTAATAAACATTAAAATACCAGTAAATAAAAATGGAAAAGTAGAATATAAAAAACAAAAGATAAGAGTTGTAGGGGTATTAGATAAAGATTATGTAGTAAATCAAGATGGAGGTTTTGATACAAACTTACAAGTTTTATTAAATGAAAAAGATTATAAGGATATAACAGGTTATTCTAATTACAATGAAATATCTATAAAAATTGAAGAAGGTAAGGATAGAGAGGTTATTGATAAGTTAAAAGTAATAACAAAAGATAGTTCATTTGTAGGTACTGAAAGTAAATATGAATATAAAAAATTTTTCGTGGAACAAAGTAATAAAAACAAAAATACCATATTAATTTCCGTTTTACTTACACTTGTAATATCTTCTATAAATGTTATTTGTATATTAAGAACAAATATTATGATTAGAATAAGTGAAATATCAACATTAAGAGCGATAGGAATGAGTATGAAAAAGATTAAAAGTATGATTCTAAAAGAAAGTATTATGTATGGAATACTTAGTACATTAATAGCATCAATCATTTCAATTTTTAATTACTATAAATTTGTAAATATGGTAAATATAGGACAAGAGCAGATATTAGGAGTAGAAAACAGTATGAAGTTTTATATACCTATTGACGAAATACTTCAATTTGGAGTTGCAACTATATTGATATGTTTGGTGGGATGTTATTTATCTAAAAACAAAATAGAAAAATTAAGTATAATAGATGGTTTAAAAATAAATGAGTAAAGGTGGTAAATATATGGAGATATTAGAAGTAATAAATTTAAATAAAATTTATGGTAAAGGGGAAAATAAAATAGTTGCTTTAAAAAATATTAATTTAGCATTTGAGAAAGGAAAGTTTACATCAATAATTGGTCCTAGTGGAAGTGGTAAAAGTACACTTTTGCACTGTATTGCAGGATTAGACAATATAACATCAGGTAGGGTTATTATTGATGGTAAAAATATATCAAAATTAAAAGAAGAAGAATTATCAAAATTTAGAAGGGAAAAATTCGGATTTATATTTCAAAGCTTTAACTTGATACCAGTTATGAGTGTATATGATAATATAGTACTCCCAGTAACTATAGATAACAAGAAAATAGATAAAAATTATATAAAGAATATACTAGATTTATTAGGAATTAAAAATGAAATAAATAAATTTCCAAATGAGTTAAGTGGAGGACAGCAACAAAGAGTTGCTATAGCAAGAGCATTAGTGAATAAACCCGAAATAATATTTGCAGATGAACCTACTGGTAATTTAGATAGTAAAACTACTGAGGATGTAATGAATCTTTTAAAAATTTGTGTAGATGATTTTGAACAAACTTTAATTATGATAACTCACAACAATGATATAGCAAAAATGGCTGATGTGTGTATAACAATACAAGATGGTAATATTGCAAATGTAGTTTAAATCTATTTATTAATTTATTTTAGTGTAAACATTCAATTTATTTGTTTTTTTAAATACCACAAGTAGAAACAATAAAATAGATAGAAATAATATAAAAGAGTAGATAAACACATATAAAAATAAGCTATTCCCAATAGATAAAATAAAGAAATTCAGCTATATTTTATCTATTGAATAGCTTATTTTTTGATATTCTTTAATAGTTATTTTATAACTCTAAATACACCAGTTACAATACCTACAATTTCAACTTCTGAGTCTTTAAGCATAATAGGTTCCATAAAATCATTTTCTGGTTGAAGTCTTATCGAGTTTCCTTCTTTAAAGAATCTCTTGACCGTAGCAGATTCACCATTTATAAGTGCAACTACTATCTGAGAATTTAAGGCTGTATTTTTTTTGTCTACTACAACGTAATCTTCATCTAAAATTCCTGCATTAATCATACTTTCGCCTTTTACTTTTAATACAAAATTATTACTGCCCTTTACTAAACTGGCAGGGAATGGAATATATTCCTCTATGTTTTGTTGAGCTAAAATGGGTTCTCCAGCTGTTATTTGACCTACTAAAGGAAGTTCTATTATTTCCTGGTTAGCTCCAGAAACATCATTGACTTTACTACGTTCCAAAACTTCAATAGCTCTTGGTTTAGTAGGGTCTTTTCTTATGTATCCCAGTTTTTCAAGTTTATTTAGATGAGAGTGCACAGTTGAAGTAGATCTTAACCCTACAGCAGTACATATTTCTCTTACAGCAGGTGGATAGCCTTTTAATATGATTTGAGATTTTATAAATTCCAGTATTAAAACTTGCTTTTCAGTTAGATCTAAATACATAACATCACTCATTTCCAAACATATTTTGTTTTTATTTCCATACATTTATATTTTTAATTATAACATAATCCATTTATATCTGCAAACATTTGTTCCTGATTTTTAATCATCTTCAATCCATTCAAAATTCTTAACTATATCACGTTTTACATTTTTTTTATGTGCAGCATAAAGTTGAGTAGTCGTGACATTATCATGGTCGAGTAAATTTTGAACATCATATATAGAAAATCCTGTTTGAATCAGAGAAGTTGCAGCAGTTGCTCTTAATTTATGAGGACTATATCCATTATCTCTAGTTGTATCTAGTGGAATAGATGTATATTTTTTTACAAGTGTCCTTATAGCTTTTGCTGTAATTCTTTTATTTTGAAGAGATAAGAATAACGCATCTTTAACTTCATCACTTAGTAAGTCATCCCTTGTTCTTTCATTTTGCAAATAATCTTTTATTACATGCTCACAAGTATGATTTATAGGCATTAAGACTTCTTTTCCACGTTTTCTGTATATTTTGAATTCACCTCTGGAAAAATTAAAAGAGGAGATGTTCAGCTCTCTAAGTTCATTTAATCTAAGCCCATATGTAACAAATAGAGCTAATATAGCTTTATCACGTAATCTAGTTTTTTTCCAATAAACTTTTTCTTTTTCTGTAAGTCCTTCACCTGTTTCTACCGATTCTAACATTTTTGCAACTTCATCTATTTCAAGGCGTTTAATAGCATCTGGTTGTGGTTTAGGTAATTTTATCGGATTAAATCCATCAGTTATGTTATTATCTATTTGAGAATTTCTATATAAAAATTTAAATAGAGTAGAGATGGATGATTTTTTTCTTGCCAGAGCTCTGTTGTTGTTTTCAAAAATTAATGTATTTTTTTCTGTATTTTTATAATATCTACTGCAATAATCACCTAAAAATAAGTTTATATCTCTTGATTTTATCATATTAAAATCACTTTCTGTAATTTCTTTTATACAATCTGCACTTGTTAATTCCTTTGTCTCAATCATATATAAGCAGAAAAACTTTATATCTTCTAAATAAGCAAGTCGTGTAGAGACAGCAACAGAGCCTTTTAGATATATAAAATAATCTTTCATAAATACAGGAAGTTTATTTTCCAAAAGTAGACATTTTTCTATAAGTTCATTTTCTTTGATGACAATATTATCAGGTTTATCGGATTTATTATGTACTTTTATAATTTTCTTATCATTATTCAAATTTAAACCTCCTAAAATTAAAATATGAATATTTGTAAGTTATTTTTATTAATAACAATGTAGCTATGTTAGCATAAATATTTAATTTAATCAATTAATGTATTTTTTAAGAGATTAGCAGTGCTCTAATTAGTTTTTGCGCTAACTATTCCCTAAATCCACATTTAAAGACTAGTTGAATTCAAGTACTCTTTTTAAATTTCTCAATATATATTAGTAAATATTTATTAAATATATATTGAGAAATTTTATACTTTACTAAAATCTTTTCAATCTTTAATTTTACTATCTTTTCAAGGAAACCAAAATACAAAATAAGAAAACTAAAAATAGTATAAAATTTAGCATCTTAATTAAAATTTTTAAATGGACTTACCAAACTTAAAATATAAGATATTATAAGCGTTATTATTGAAAAAATAAGCCCTATTGTCATAAAAAAACTTATAAATATGTTGTACTTCACTATTAAACTAGACATATTTAAGCTGTTAAGTCCAAATAAGTATGTAATTAAACTAATTGCAAATACAATTATAACTATAAAACTTAACCCTTTTAAACTGCTTTTTAAATCAGCACGACTAAGTGACATATGAGTGGAAATTGAATACATTAAAAACATAAATATAAAATATCTTAATGAATATATATCAGGTGTTAATAATATTGTTTTTATAAAATTAGAAACATCATCTAAAATAATCTGTGTAAAACCTGTTATATTAAAATTATTAATCATACTTACATATAACTTTAAATCTATACTTTGTGTTATTTTAATATAACTATCTGGCAATATTATTCTAAAAAGAAAAATAATCATAATTGTTCCACCTATAATTGGAGCAATTCCTATAAAAAAATTTCCTATACTTTGATAAATATTATCTTTTTTATAGCTATGATTTACATATCCTAATACTCCATCATTTTTACTTTCAATTGGTCTAAAGAATTTTACTGAATTTATTTTATGCATGAAAATCAAACACATTATTAAATGACTCAATTCATGTATGAAAGTTCCTATAGCTCCAGTTACAATGACACCAGTTTTTCCAAAAGATAAAAAGATAAATTTATTATTTAAATTTTCTATAATACTAAAAAACAATCCAAATACAATAAATATTCCTATAAAACAGAAGATATTTATTATACTTATTTTAAAAATCTCAACTATATGAATCATAAACTATAACCTCGCATTTAAGTCTTCAACTACTCTATCTCATATCCATTACAGTTTAGAATTTTACAAGCATTTTTTATATCTTTTTCTTTTATTAAAATATAATCTGTATCATATGTAGAAATTGCAAATATACTTATCTTATTATCAGCTAATAACCCGCTTATTTTAGATAAAATTCCTATAAGTGAAAAATCTAAAGGTCCTAATATTTTAAGTATTCTCCATTCTTTTTCTGACTTAACATCAGAAGGTATATTATTATTTGAACATACAACACTTAATTCATCATCAGTTTTAGTTATGGAATAGAAATTTTTTGTATCTATCCATGTTGGTATTTTACTGTTACTATTTAATCTACATACTGCATACTCTTCTAAAAATAGCTTTAATTTCATAATGTACATCTCCTTCAAACTTATTTGTTTAATTAAGATTATACATTAAAAATTATATAAAATAAAATATATTAAAGTAAAAAAGGTTCACTACAGTATATCATTTCCATAGTCAACCTTTAAAACTTAATTAAATTCTAATAAAAAGATATATTATCTAGGTTCAATTATAAGTTTGATAGCAGTTTTCTTATCACCTTCGATTTCTATATCAGTAAATGCGGGAATACACACTAAGTCCATTCCACTAGGTGCAACAAAGCCTCTTGCTATTGCAATTGATTTTATTGCTTGATTTAGAGCTCCAGCTCCTATAGCTTGTATTTCTGCAATACCTCGTTCTCTCAGTACTCCAGCCAAAGCTCCAGCTACAGAATTAGGATTAGATTTTGATGAAACTTTTAGTACTTCCATTTCAACATCTCCTTGTTAATTTGTTAAAGTATCCATTACCTAAAGTACTAAATCACAATTGCCATTTACTAATTACAATCATCATTTAAAGTATACTTTTATAAAAATATACTTCTATAATAGATTTAAGAAAACCTTTATTTTTTAAAACCATTTTATAATGAAAAATCTACAAATTTCTTTATATTCTATAAGCATTTTCCAATATTTCTAAATTTATTATACCTTTGAGACATTATTTCTTCTTTAGGCATATCTTTATAATGATTTAATCTTTCTAAAATATAAGACTTCATTTCTTTTGAAACAGCCTCTACATCTTTTTGTGCACCGCCAAGAGGTTCTTTTATAATCTTATCTATTATTTTTAAATCATACAAGTCATTACTTGTAAGTTTCATAACATCACAAGCTTCTTTTGCTTTAGATGAATCTTTAAATAAGATACTAGAAAGACCTTCAGGTGAAATTACAGAATAAACTGAGTGTTCTAACATACACACATCATTGCCTACTCCAATTCCTAAAGCCCCTCCACTACCACCTTCGCCAATTACAAAGGTGATTACTGGAACAGAAAGTTTACTCATTTCAAGTAAGTTTCTTGCAATAGCTTCTCCTTGTCCTCTTTCCTCTGCCTCTAGGCCACAAAATGCTCCTGATGTATCAATAAATGTCACTATTGGTCTGTCAAATTTTTCAGCTTGCTTCATAAGTCTTAACGCTTTTCTATATCCTTCTGGATGAGGCATACCAAAGTTTCTTTTTATATTTTCTTTAGTATCTCTTCCCTTTTGGTGGCCAACTATAGTAACATTGAATTTTCCTATTTGTCCGATTCCTCCAACTATAGAAGGGTCATCTTTATAAAGCCTATCTCCATGAAGCTCCAAAAAATTAGAACAAATATGTTCTATGTATTCCAAAGTTGTAGGTCTTTTTATATCTCTACTTAATACTACCTTTTCATATGGTGATAGATGTGAAAAGGCATCTTCTTTAAGTTTTGCTAATTTTTCACTAAGTGAATTTATTTTATCACTTAAATCTATATTATTTGCCTCAGAAATAGCTATTAATTGTTTAATATCATTTTCTAAGACTTTTATTTTATCATTATTATTTTCAATCAAAACAGTTCCTCCTTTATGCCCTATTTCTTGTGCATAGCAAGAATTTGATACAACACTTCCTTCATTTTTCTTCTATCTACTATCATGTCAATAAAACCTTTTTCAAGTAAAAACTCAGAAGTTTGAAATCCTTCAGGAAGTTTTTGATTTATTGTTTGTTCTATTACTCTTGGACCTGCAAAACCAATTAATGTATTTGGTTCAGAAATTATAATATCTCCAAGCATAGCAAAACTAGCAGTTACTCCTCCAGTAGTAGGGTCAGTTAAGACTGATATATATGGTAATGACTTTTCTTCAAGCTTAGCAAGTGCCTGAGAGGTCTTTGCCATTTGCATAAGAGATACCATACCTTCTTGCATTCTAGCTCCTCCTGAAGCAGAACAAATGATTATAGGTAAATTGTTTTTGGCAGCGTATTCTATTGAGTAAGTTATTTTTTCTCCAACAATAGAACCCATGCTTCCCATCATAAAATCAGGATTCATTACACAAATTACTGTTTTAATTCCATTTAATCTTCCATAACCTGTGACAACAGCCTCTGACTCATTTGTTTTTTCCTTATAAGAGTCTACTTTTTCTTTATATTTAGGAAAGTTTAATGGATTTTGAAATTCTATATCAGAATTAAACTCCATAAAAGTTCCTTTATCAATCAATAAATTTATTCTATTTCGTACTCTTAAACCATAATGTCTTGAGCATTTTGGACATACAAACGAATTTTCTTCTATGTCTTTTCTAAATACATGACTATCGCATCCTTTGCAATAAGTCCAAAATTTATCATCTACACTATTCTTTTTAAAGTTGTCATCTAAAGAAATCGTAACATACTTAGATTCTTTTGATGATAAAAATTTTTTTATCATAATCTATTTACTCCTTATAATGTAGCAAATTCTTTCTTCATAAAGACATCTTCTATAAATTTGGTATGATGAGTATCTTTTCTAAACTCTTCACTTGTTACAAGTGCCTTTTGGAATTCTACATTTGTATTAATACCTTCTACAATAATTTCATCTAGAGCTCTATAAATTCTATTTATACATTCTTCTCTAGTCTCAGCCCAACATATTAATTTACCTATCATAGAATCATATAAAGGTGGTATAGTATATCCTGTATATACAAAAGTATCAAATCTAACACCAAAACCTCCAGGTAAATTTAATGACTCTATTTTACCTGGTGATGGAGCAAAATTATTTGATGAATCTTCAGCATTTATTCTACACTCAATAGCATGACCTCTAAAAATAACATCTTCTTGTTTAAAAGGTATTTCTTCTCCATTAGCTATAGAAATTTGAAGTTTTATAAGGTCAAGATTTGTTACCATCTCTGTAACTGGATGTTCAACTTGTATTCTTGTATTCATTTCTATAAAATAAAAGTTTTTATCTTTATCAACTATAAATTCAATAGTACCAGCACCAATATAACCTACACCTTTTACTATATCCACTGCAATTTTATGAAGATTTATTCTTTCTTCATCTGAAAGGTATGGACTTAAAGACTCTTCTATTACTTTTTGATTTCTTCTCTGCATAGAACAATCTCTATCACCTAAATGTATTGCATTTGAATGTTTATCACCAAATACTTGTACTTCTATATGTCTAGGATTTTCTATGAATTTTTCCATATATAAATCGCTATTAGAAAATGCTGCTAGAGCTTCTGAACTTGCCATATCAAAATTTGAAAAAAGTTCTTCTTCCTTTCTAACGATTCTCATGCCTTTCCCACCGCCTCCACTTGAGGCTTTTATCATAACAGGATAGCCAATTCCTCTTGCAACCTCTAAAGCTTCTTCCTTAGTTTTTAAAACAGATTCTGAACCAGGAACAACAGGGATATTTAATTCCATCATAGTTTCTCTTGCTCTAGATTTATCTCCCATCAAAATCATTTGTTCTCTTGTTGGACCTATAAAAATAATATTATTCTCTTCACATTGTTTTGCAAATTCAGGGTTTTCTGATAAAAAGCCAAAACCTGGATGAATAGCATCACATTTTAATTTAAGAGCAAGGTATATAATATTTTCTATGTTATTATAACTCTTGCTTATATTGTTTGGCCCTATGCAAATAGATTCATCAGCTATATATCTATGAAAACAATCTTTATCTATTTCAGAATAGATAGCGACAGTTTTTATGCCGAGTTCTTTACATGTTCTGATGATTCTAACTGCTATATCGCCTCTATTTGCAACTAGTATTTTTTTTATCAACTTAAATACCTCCTACTACAATGGTTTTATCTTAAATAAAGGTTGATTATATTCTACTAGTTCTTCATTATCAACTAATACTTCAATTATTTCACCTTTAATTTCACTTGTTATTTCGTTCATAAGCTTCATTGCTTCTAATATACATAAAGTGTCACCCTCTTCAACTACATCGCCAACCTTGACAAAACTTTCTGCATCTGGACTTGGAGAATTATAGAATGTTCCCATCAAAGGAGCTACTACTATTGATAAATTCTCATTAGATACTACAGGTGTCTCGTTTACAAATGGCTTTTCTAAAGAAAGATCTACTACTGATTCTTGTTGTACACTTAAAACAGGTGAACTTGTAACTTCAGATTTTTTAGATGCTTCTAATTTAAAATCGCTACTTTCAAGCTTTACATATTCTAAGTTAGTTGAGTCTATGACCTTTAATAATTCCTTAATTTCATTGATGTTCATGTTGTTACCCCCTTGTATTATTACCTGGTGCTAATATTATATCACAAAAAGCAAATTTATAAAAGAAAAAGTGCTGACTATAGAATCAACACATCCAGATATATTTTGATTTTAAATTAACAACCAGTAAATTCTTTTGTTTTAATTTTCCATTATTAATATAAATTATAAGTATAAAATGAATAAAATTCAATATATTTTGCAAAATACAATAAAATATAAATTAATACCTCGGGGATTTTTAAGACAAATACCAAAATTATGCAATTTACACTTCGCTTTCTTTCATATTAGTATCATTTTCTTTGTTTTTATATAGTATATCTTTTAATTTAGTGATTAAAATACTACTATATAAGTTAAAAGTCATTAAAATTGCAGGAATTATAAAATAAAATCTAGCACCAATAAATCCAAAAACTACTGTAACAAGTATTAATCTTTTATTTAATGTAAAAAAAGGTATATTAAAAATACTTTTATCGGATGTATCTGGAGTATAAGAGCGTATAATTCCAAAAACCAAAGTTAACATACAAAGTGGAAGTAATACATAGCTTGAAATTATTCCTAAAAATCCTATACTTTCAAAGTAGCTGCTAGCACTATTTGTATAAACAAACATATATCCATTTAAATAAGCACATATACATGATATAATACCAAAAGTTCCTCCTAAGGATTGAGTGTACCAATTAAAAAATTTAGACTCCATATACTTCGCCTCCTAAAACTGTATATATAATGATATGCATTTAAATAATGAAATATATCTTTATACACCCATGAACAAAATTTTAATAATTTTAATAATTTATATTTAAGAAATGCAAAGTATAGTGTAGTATATATTAATGTAGATAAAGTTTTATAGAACTTAATTAAATTATATTATATGGATTTAGTACAAGTTTAAAAAATTATCTTAGGGTTTTATATTTGATTAAGCTGAAAAATTTATTATAAATGAAGGGATGTTTTCGCTTTGGTAGATACATTAGAGTTTGGTCTTAAAATTTTATTTTTTATATTATCAATAATTTGGATGGGAAAAATAATGATTTTAAGAACTGATAAGCAAATAGTAATTAATCCTCTGCTTATTGGTATATCTGCGGTACTTGTGATGTTGCATACCTCACAAAGTAATATTGAGTTTTTTGGACTGGATGTTCAGTATATAAGAGTAGTTTTGTATATAGTATATTCATTGATAATTTTAATAGGGATATGGGCTACTAATAAAAGAAATGGTATTTTTTAGATAATCTGTTTTTTTATAGATATCTAAAGGTTGCTAGTAACAAAACACTAATATTAATGCTTTGTTACTAGCAACCTTTGTTTTGATTTAATATTTAATTTAAATCTAAAGTATAATAATATCAAAAACAAAATAATTAAGTATGTCATATAAAAATATACTTTATTTTACATTTACAGTTATTAAAACTTCTTGAGATGTATTTAAATCATCTTTGTCACTTAGTATCACTTTTACCACTGCTTGTCCTTTATTATTCCCCTTAACAATCATATCTTTACATGAAAGTATATTTTTATCACTTACAGATACCACAAAGTTTAAATCTTTTGGAAGATTATTAGTTACTTCCCAATATTTATAATAACTATCAATTTTTTTTGTAACTATTTTTCTCAGATCAATACTCTCACCTTTTGCTAGGTCAATATTCTGGTATTTAGAATCTAGTTTATATTGATTATCTTTGGTATCAATAAAATTCAAATCACAATTTACATCTACACCATTATTAGAAAGAGAATTGACTGTATTATCATTAATTAAATAATTATTTGCAAGATTAATTGAGTCCATATCTTTTAAACCTAGTATTTCTCTAGGAAGTTCCTTTATGTTATTGTTCCAAAAAATAAAATTGTCTATGTTTTCAAGATATGATATGCCTTTTAAATTTGAAATATTTTCACCAGTTGCATAAAATTCTCCATCCAAAGCTTTTATATTACTTATAGTCATTTCATCTGGATTTACATATCGTTTTACAACTGCTCTCAGGTTAGCATCAGGAAAAATATCTTTAAGTTGGTTTTCACTTAAAATTTTATCATTTGAATTTATTGGACTTAAAGCCGTCGCAGAAATAAGAAATGGTATTAAATTAGCTAAATTCATAGCACCCTCCCACATAAAATAAAATTTTTTACATAGTAAATTAATTTCTATGAGAGGGCTCTGTTTCCTTGTTATATATGCCTACTTTCGTACACTTTATTAATATAAATTAGCATAAATTTCTACTATTAAACTTATAAACATAGTACTAGTTACGTTTTTTAGCTTCACATCTAAATATTCGCATTCCTTGTGACATAAATTTATCCTCATATTCTGTCGTAACATTATTTTCATACTCACTCTTGCTTAAATCAAGAGAAATGTTCTTTAAAAGCCAATTATTTGCAGCAATTTCGTTTAAACTAAACTCGAATAATTTTTCATTATCTGTTTTGAAATGAATTTCTCCATTATCTTCTAAAATATTATTATACATCTTTAAAAATCCAAAATGAGTAAGTCTTCTTTTACTCCATCTATTTTTTGGCCATGGATCACAAAAATTTATATAGATTCTAGATAATTCTTTAGATTCAAAATAATTTAGAATGTCACTTACATCTGCCCATAAAAATAATATATTATTTAAATCAGAAGCGTCAGCTTTTTCAACAGCCTTTAAAAGTACTTCTTCTTTTAATTCCATAGCAATATAATTTATATCAGGATTTTGTTTAGCTAAGGTTGTAATAAATTGACCTTTTCCAGTTCCAAATTCCACATGTATTGGATTATCATTTCCAAACTTTATATTCCATTTACCTTTTAATTTGTCTATATCTTCCCTTAAGACATATTTTGTATAACTTAAAAGTTTTTCATCTGCACCTTTTTTTCGTCTTCTTCTCACAATAAGTTCTCCTTAAATATAAAAATTAGTAAAATACATTTTTTATTGATTAAAAGCATCAAAAACACTTTATATCTTCTCATAAGTCTTAATAATAAAACTTCGAAACTCTTACATATCAAGGCTTAACATCGTTTCTGTTTAAATCATGACATATATCTTCATACTCCCTTTCATAAGTGTGCTATTTAAAAAAGCATCACGTATAAATGGCAAAACTCACATGAAGACAACCTTGAAAGACTTGTTATTGAGTAAGGGTATTATACTACAATTCAGCAAGGTAAACAATGACAAAATGATGATAGTTCTCTCCTGAGAATAAAAAACAATAGAAGTACTATCAGTTAATGGACTAATGAAAAAATGTACATTTAATCATGAGATTGAATAATCTTATAAAAAAAGTAAAAAGAACTCTCTTTAATAGAAAATTATTTCTATTAAAGAGAGTTCTTAATGATCTAAAAAATCAATTCTAGTGGCACCCTGAACAACCAGAGCATCCTCCTCCACCTTGATCTTTCATATTTTCTGGAATTACTCTGAATCCAAATCCTGTATCTTCTATAATTATATCTCCATATTGACTGTATTCATCAGAGCTCATTACAAATTGTAATTCTCCAACTTCATAAGTTAAATCATCTTCTTTTTTCTCATCTAAAGCTAATCCAAAAGAAGGACCTCCACAACCAACACCTGCAAAGTATACTCTTACATTGTTAGGTTTATCTTGATTGTCTTTTAGGATACTTTTTAAAGTATCAATAGCTGTTTCTGGTAAAGTAATTTTCATCAAATCATTCCCTTTCAAGTATTTTATTAAAACAATATCTATTATATACCCATATAACGTATATAATCAATTAATTTTTGTATATTTTGCCAAAACTTCTACCAATTATTACTTAAACTTTTAAATATCATATTGTATTAAATAAATACCCTAATAATATGTTTAATAAACAACAAATAAAATAATTAACATAGATTATAATCTTTTATTTATTGTCTTAATATTATAACACATTTAATATAGTCTAATTCATCTATACAAAATTTATACAATCTAAAAATGCTTAAAAATATCTAGGAAAATATTGGTAAATTCCTAACGAGCATTAAATTTTTGGCGTAAAAATTACCAAAATGCATCTATTAATTATTATGCAAGTACACCATCTAAAACTGTAATAATACGATTACTACTTTCAGCTGCTTCAAGTGAATGAGTTACCATAATTATTGTTTGACCACTTTCTTGATTTATTTTACTGAGTAATTGCATTATTTCTGACCCTGTTTTACTATCTAAATTTCCAGTAGGCTCATCAGCAAATAAAATCTCTGGTTTTCCTATTAATGCACGTGCTATTGCAACACGTTGTTGCTGACCACCTGACAGCTCACGTGGAGTATGTTTTCGTCTATCTGATAAGCCAACAATTTCTAAAATTTCGTTTAATTGATTTTTATAATCATTCATTTTTTTCCCATCTAGCAATAGAGGTAGCATAATATTTTCTTCAACATTTAAATTCGGTATTAAATTATAGAATTGAAATACAAACCCTATATTTCTACGACGTATTATACTCATTTTATCATCATTAAAATGTGATATATCTGTTCCATTCATATATACATTTCCACTTGTTGGAGTATCTAGACCACCTAAAATATATAAAAGTGTACTCTTTCCAGAACCAGATTGTCCCATAATAGAAACGAATTCCCCTTTCGTTACTTGTAAAGATATATCTCTTAAAATTTTAGTAGTTATACTACCAACTTTGAATTCTTTAATAATATTTTCTGCTTCTATGGCTATACTCTTATAACTTTTTTTCATGTGTTATCCTCCATTTTTATTCAAATTTAATTTCTTCTACTAACTTCATTTTCTTTCCTTTTAAAATTGGTACTATTGAACCTATCAATGTTACTGTAATACCTAACATTCCAGCAAAAATAAATGTTTTAAAATCTAAGTCTGGTGTCATTGAAATCTTTGGACCTGCAACTATGAAAATAGTCTGAATTTCTAATATAGATATTAAAATTCCAATAATAGCACCCAATAAACCTGATGTAAATCCTTCAATTAAAGTCATTTTAATATTTTGTTTATCACTTTGTCCTACAGATTTATACATAGCTATAGTACGTCGCTTTTGAATATAGTTTATTAATAGATTATTAACTATACCTACTGTAGCAAGCAGTAAAATAAAATAGGTCATATTATTCATAGGAGATAAAAAGCTATTTATAGTATTTAAAGAGTCATTGTTAAATTCTTCAACGGTACGGCTCCAATTAGATGTATCTCCAAATAAATCTCTTATCTGAATCATAATCGCATCTGGATTAACTGCTGTATAAGCTAAAAATCCATATGTAATTTTATCAAAATCACTAATTGCATAACGAGATGGTATAACAGCTTCTGCATCATTTGCACGAGATTTAAAACTTCCAACTATTTTATAAAAAATCTCTTCACCACCATTAGATATATTTATTTTATCCCCTATAGAGAAACTTGTTTTTTTTAGTGTGTCTTCATTCAAAATAATAGCGCGTTCTTCTGCAAAAGCTTTAATTGCTACTTCCTCCATGTCAGAATTAGTATAATTTATTGCAAACATAGAACTATACGATTTTATATTATCTGTTGCTTCTACTCTTGAAAATTTTATATTCTCACAAGATATTTCATTATTCATAACATAGATAGGTAAAACTTTTTTAATTCCATCCATATGTTTAACATCTTCAATAAATTCTTGATTCATCTCTCCATCTGCAAAACCCTGTAACTTGGCATCACGAAATACATCGCCTATATAGGTCTTGACAAAGCTTCCTACAACACTTATTGCAATTACAGCAGAAATACTTATAAATAATAATGTAATGTTTTGTGTGATGTTTTTATTATTTTTCATATTTCTGGCAGCTAATTTACCTTCATTCCCTAAAATCTTTTCATAGATAAATTCAAATACTGTAGACATAGTATTAGTAAAAAAAGGAATTAGGATAATAGTAGATACAATCAACCCTAATAATGAAAACCCTCCAGCCAAATACAAAGTATTTTTAGTTGTTATCCTTGGAAATAAAATAGATAAAAAAAGTACTATGATACCTATACAAAATATAGTCCGATTTGAAATATTCTTTTCTTCCACTATTCCCAAAACAACATCTTTTATTGGTAACTGACTAGTCTTTTTTATAGGTACATATGAGCTAAGTAGAGAAACAATTATTGCCACTGTAACAGAAGAAATAATTACTATAGGAGATATTACTGTTGGAATGGATATCCCTTGTTCAAGAGAATTACCAAGACCATGAAGCATAAAATTTAAAACAACTATACCAATAGGAATCCCAAATAACCCTCCAACACTTCCATACAATATACTTTCAAACAGCAAAATATTAGTTACTGTTTTTTTATTAGCACCAATACTTCGAAATGTTCCAATGATTGGAAGACGTTCCAATGTAATTACCTTGTAACTGCTATATATAATAAAAATACTAATAGTTAATGCAAAAAAACTTATTAAGAAAAAGGGCATTGTTTTCTGTCTAGCATCTGCGCTTATCTGAGCTTCATTTACAGTATTTGATACTTTATATTTTTCGGTTGAAATTTCTTCTGATAATTTATTTGCCAAGCTTTCTGTTGTTATATTTTCTTTTGGCTCTATCAAAATTTTTGTATATCCACTTTCTTTCTTTAAAATTTTAGATAGCGTGTCTTTAGGTATTAATGCATTTACACCTCTTGTATGTCTCAAAAAGACTGTGTCATATGCAGCAATATCAGCTACTTCAAATGTATAAGGCTTACTAAGAATTTGTAAAGTGATTAAATCTCCTTTTTTAATTTTGTATTTTGATGAGAAACGGTCTGGAAGAATAATTTTATCACCAGAAAAATTAGTGATATTATTTTCGCTTACCAGTCGTGGTTTATTAATTTTGTTTAGTTGTGGTAAGTCTGCTGCTATAATACCAAATGATTCATAATATCCATCTTCATGATAGACAGCAGAACTTTCTAATATTCCAACTTTTGATTTTATGGAACTTAAATCTGGTATATCTTCTAAACTAGTTAATTTATTTGAATCTGTACTTTGAACAGCTATTGTTGCAGTCCCAGCCATACCTCTTGCCATTTTTCGCTGTGCACTTTCATAAGATAATCCAATTGAAAAGGAAACGAAAAGTAAAACGGTTGATAAAATTATGGATAGCAACATAACTACTGTTCTTATTTTTTGTTCTTTAATATTTGTTAGGATATACTTTAATATAATTTTCAAATTTACACCTACTTTCTTAATTTAAAAAGGTTGATAACTACCATATAAATATGATAATTTATCAACCTTAATATATCTTTTATTTAACCTTATTTAACCTTAACTGAATTGATCGGAAAGGAAATATGAAATGTAGTTCCTAAAGATAAAGTACTTTCAACCGATATAGTTCCTCCATGAAGTTCAATAATTTGCTTTGTTATTGCCAATCCCAAACCAGTTCCTTCTGTTTTTTGTTCTGTATTAGTACCATGATAATAACGACTAAATAAATTTGATACTTCATATTCTGTCATTCCTCTTCCATTATCTAAAATAGATATCTTGATTTTATCATCTACCATTATATTTAAAAAAACCTTAGTGTCTTGACTTCCATGCACAAAAGCGTTAATAATAAGATTACTAAATGCACGCTTTAGTAGTGTAGAATCAAAATTAAACTTAATACTGTCAATATTACTGTCAAATTCAATTATATTAGATTCATATTCTGGATAATTCAAAATATCAATGGCTAACTCTTTCAAGAACCTTATCAAGTTGTTATCTTGCTTATTCAACGGAATCATACCATTTTCTAATTGATATGTTAACTTTAAATCATTAATAAGTGTATTTGTATATTCTATATTTTTAAGCATGATAGAAGCATATCTCTGTACTTGCTCATACGAAAGAATACTATCATTGCCTGCAAGTAGTTCTGCATATCCCTTTATTGGCGAAAGAGGAGTTTTTAAATCATGAGTTATATTTGAAATCCATTCTTCTCGTATAATGTCTGTTCTCTTTTGTATTTCATCACTAATATGAATTTCTTCATTAAGAGTATTCAAACTGTCATAGACATCAGCAAAAGATCCTTTCGTTTTGATTGGAAGATATGTTCTCTTTGCAATATCACTCACAGCAGATGTGATTCGTGAAATAAATTTTGTTATCCAATATCCATAGGCAATTCCAGAAATTAAAACTATTAAAAATATAATACCTATTATTGAAAGTACAATAGATTTTCCACCTATAAACTTAGTTCCATCAAAAAACATTGTTACTTTAGAAATATTAAGTGGAAAATGTATAATATAAATAAAATCAGCATCATTATTTTTAATAGTACCCAAGTATACAGTATCATCATTTGGAGTATGTTTCTTGGCTAATTCCAATAACTCAGAATTAGAATAATGATTTTTATAATTTTGGGGTTCTGAAAATCCATAAACTCTATTTCCATCACTATCTAAGATTTGTATCCATAATTGGTTCTCTCGAAGTTTTTTCAAACCAGATTGTTTTATTTGTGGCTTATTATTTACAAATACAATTTGCTCAGTAAAACTTTCTGTAAAGTTTTGAGGCCAGTCACTACGTATACTTTTTCCATTTGGATGTTGGACATTAATAAGTGATAAGAAAATTCCTATTGCAGTTAAGGCCAGACAGAAAAGCACTAAGAAAAAAATAATGTAAGAGTAAAATATTGTCTTATATCCAGACTTACGCATTTAATCAACTCTTTTCTTAAACTTATATATTTGTGTTTTTTAACTATTTTTAATGTAAATATTCATAAATATGATACTATCTTAAATTATATGTGTATAGTTTCATATTATCAAGTTATCTGTTTTCTTTAACAAAGTACTATGACAATATACAAAACAGTCTCGATATACAAAACAATTTAAACTTACTTGTCAAATCATCTAAATCTGGATATAAAATAATATGTGTATATTAATGAAAATAGAAAAGTATATCATAGAACCACTTTTATAGGGGATACTTTAATAAAAGAATTAAAAATTATAACATATAAAAAAATTCCACTAAAAAATAATTATGTTAGAAGAATGACAGAAAATCATGTATTTTAGAAATATTTTACAAATATTAAGAATAATAAAACACTTGAAATTGCTTATGTCAAGAAATTTTATATAATATAAACTGGTCAAATATGTTATAATATTAAATTGTGACAAGTTCATGGAGGTGTTTATATGAAAAAACAAAAGTCGCCAATTTTACTTGAAATGCTTGGGTTATTTTTTGGTTGTATATCAATGAGTATTGGTATAAATATGTTTTTAAAACCACATACAATTGCTCCTGGAGGACTTAGTGGTCTATCTTTAGTATTAAATAAAGTTACAGGACTTCCAGTATCAGCTATCATGTTAATCATAGGTGTCCCATTAGTAATACTTGCTTTTAGAATTATGGGTACAAAAAATTCATTAAAAACGTTATTTGGGACAGTAGTATTTTCTGCTATAGTCCAATTGACAGACCCACTATCAAAGCTGAGATTAACTGATGACTTACTACTATCCGCTATTGCAGGAGGAATTTTGGTTGGGATAGGTTTAGGAATAATGTTTAAATCAGATGCTTCTACTGGAGGAACAGATTTAATTGCACTCATACTTAGTAAAAAGTTTCCAGGGGTAAAAGCTACAAAATTTATGTCTTGTTTAGATGGAATGGTCGTTATATCTTCTGGTATAGTAAATCGTAGTATAGAAACTGGCCTTTACTCTGGGATAGCACTTTGTGTCTTAATAAAAATAGCAGACATGATAATGGAAGGATTTGATCATTCAAAAGCATTTTTTATTATTTCTGAAGAACCTGAAAGTTTAAGACAAGCCATAACAAAAGAGCTTGATAGAGGTCTTACTATTCTTGATGGTAAAGGTGGTTACACTAGAGAAAACAAAGAAGTTTTACTTGTTGTAGTTTCTAAAAAACAAGAACTTTATCTTAAGAGATTAGTTAAAAAAACTGACCCTACTGCATTTGTTATTGTTACAGATGTACATGAAGTTCTTGGAGAAGGATTTAAAAACTTAGAAAATTAATTAATAAGTTATTTTATAACTTTGTTTATATATTTTTAATAACTTATAGATGCCAAAATCATATTATATTCACTAAAAAGGCTTAGTATATTAATATACTGATACCTGAATATGATATGATTTTGGCATTGTTTTTATCTAGTTCTTATAAAAGATTAAATACTCATTATTTTTTATTTAGATTATTTTTCTAATTCATATTGATAACAAGGGACATTTTTTATTGTGTTTCCAGTGTGAATTTTTTTAATATATTTTCCTACACATTTAAAGCCCAATAAATCTAATGATTTTGTAGAATTTGCATTTTCTTCATAGGTTATTGCAATGATTTTATTTAGATTTAGTTCCCTAAATCCATATTGTATTACTCTTTTAGTTATCTCAGTAGCAAAGTCATGCCCCCAATAATTTGGATTGATACATATGCCTATTTCTGCTTCCAATGACTTTGGATTTATATTATTAAACCCCATATTCCCAATAACTTTATTATCTCTTTTATACACTATTGCAAAGTGACCTATTTTTCCTTTTTTATATGGATTTAAAAAAAATGATTTTATAAATTTTCTCGTGTCTTCTAAAGACTTGTGTTCACTAAATGGTAAGTGTTTTACTACTACTTTATTTTTATAACAATCAAAAAAATCTTCAGTATCACTTAATGATGCAGGTCTTAGTATGCAGTTTCTAGTCTCTAAGGTTTTCATTTGAGGATATTCAGAATCAGACATTTCTAATCCTCCTTTATACATTAATCTAATATACTGTTCATATTTAAAATACGATATTAATTATATAAATGTTCTCAAATTAACCTTATTTCTAATTTTAATAAAAATTAGCTTATTATAAATCCCTACAAATCTACAATAAATAGAACTAATAGAAATTATCTATTAGTTCTATTTATTGTAGATATATGTATATGTAGGAATGTGTCATTTTAATTTATATTTATTAAACTTATTGTGAACTACTAAATATAAATTACATATTATTAGATATCATATTTAAAAACTCTTTCGTTGCTAGTGATAGAGATATATTTTTTAAATGGCAATAACCTATACTTCTCTTAGGTATTGGCTCTTTCATGTCTAATTTAAATAATTTTCCACTATTTAAGTAATCTATGCTAAATTCTTCTATAACACAAGATACACCAAGGTTAATATATGCAAATTCTAAAAGTAACTCATGAGAACCTAATTCTATATCTGGATTTAGTTTTATACCTTTTGATAGAAAATATTCATTTACATAAAGTCTTGAATTTGCCTTATTTTCTAACATTATCAAGGGTAACAAATTTAACTCTTCCAAAGATATTTGCTTTCCTTTGTATTCTATGTAGTCACTTGCACATACAAATATGTCATGTATTTCAATACATTCAACGATATTTAATGTCTCATCTTCTATGGGCATATTTATGATTGCTATATCAATATTCCCATCTTTAAGTAAGGATATAAGTTCTCTACTAGTTCTATTTATTGTAGATACATGTATATGTGGGTATTTCTTATGAAAAATTTCCAAATACTTTAATAGGAAAAAACGTGCTGCTGTATCTCCTACTCCAATTTTTAATGAACCATATTCCAATTTTTTAAATTTATTTATTTTATCTTCTCCTGATGCGATTAAATTTAATGCAGTAGCAACATGTTCACTTAAAATTTTCCCTTCCGGAGTTAGCTTTACACCTTTATTATTTCTATAAAATAATATTGTATCTAATTGTTCTTCTAATTGTTTAATTGACTGGCTTACAGCTGGTTGTGACATAAATAATTCTTTGGCAGCAAGAGAAAAACTCTCATGACTTACAACTGCATTGAAAACTTTATATAATTCAAGTTTTACGTTCATACATAACTACTCCTTATATCAAATATTAGCATTATTTATTTTACTTATGATTATATTTGAATTATAATATACATGGTACTAATATGACAATATTAATTCTTTAGGAGGATTTTAAATAATGGATAGATTAGTTGGAACTGTTTCAAGAGGTGTTAGAGCACCTATCATAAGACAAGGAGATGACTTAGTTAAAATAGTTGTTGATTCTGTTTTAAATGCATCAAAGAGTGAAAACTTTGAAGTTAGAGACAAAGATGTAATTGCTGTTACAGAAGCTGTTGTTGCTAGAGCACAAGGAAACTATGCTCATGTTGACAATATAGCGAAAGATGTAAAAGATAAATTTGGAGATGATACTGTTGGTGTTATATTCCCAATTTTAAGTAGAAATCGTTTTGCAATATGTCTAAAGGGGATTGCAAAAGGATGTAGAAAAGTTGTATTAATGTTAAGCTACCCTTCTGATGAGGTTGGAAATCACTTAATAAGTCTTGATGAACTTGATGACAAAGGAATAAACCCTTGGTCAGATGTGTTAACAGAAGAAAAATATAGAGAGTTATTTGGATATAATAAACACACATTTACTGGTGTTGATTATGTTGATTATTATAAAGATTTAATTAAAGAGTGTGGTGCAGAAGTAGAAATAATTTTTGCTAATAACCCAAAAACTATACTTAATTATACAACAAGTGTTTTAACTTGTGATATACATACAAGACAAAGAACAAAGAGAATTTTAAATCAAAATGGTGCTAAAAAGGTATATTCTCTTGATGATATAATGGCATCAAGTGTAGATGGCAGTGGATATAATGACCAATATGGACTTTTAGGCTCAAACAAAGCTACAGAAGAAACTGTAAAATTATTCCCTATAAATTGTGATGAAGTTGTAAATAAAATTCAAAGTGATATAAAAGAAATTACAGGTAAAAATGTAGAAGTAATGGTTTATGGAGATGGAGCTTTCAAAGACCCTGTAGGAAAAATATGGGAGCTAGCTGACCCAGTAGTTTCTCCTGCTTATACAAAAGGCTTAGAGGGTACTCCAAATGAGATAAAATTAAAGTATTTAGCTGATAATGACTTTGCTGACTTATCTGGTGATGAGTTAAAAAAAGCAATTTCAAAATACATAGTTGAAAAAGATAATAAATCTGATGATTTAACAGGAAATATGGTTTCTCAAGGTACTACTCCAAGAAGACTTACAGACCTTATAGGTTCTTTAGCAGATTTAACTTCTGGAAGTGGAGACAAAGGTACTCCTATTATTTACATACAAGGTTATTTTGATAACTATACAAAATAATATATTTTAAGACATTTTATGTAATTTATTTAGATTAAAAACTAATATAAACCTCTTAATTGATATAACTTTACTGTATATCAATTAAGAGGTTATTTAATATTTACATAGTTTAATTTATCAATTGTTATTAAAAATTTTAATCTCTACTTATTTCTGAAATAATATCATTCTTTAATATTTGTTTTACTGGAATGATAACTGCAATAATACTAATAGTAATATTTAAAATAATCATACCCATGTATAGAGAAATATTTATATTAAAGGCTGGATTTATATATAAATATACGCGTTTTACTATAAAATAAATCATGGATTGCCCAATAATACTTCCAATTACCATTATAATACTTGCATATAATCCATATAATAAACCTTCCCTCATCATCATAATCAAAAACTTATTATCTGTGATTCCCATAGCTCTTAAAATTCCAAATTCATGTCTTCTTGAAAAAACTAAATAACTCACTGTATTGATAATATGAAACAAACTTATGCTTAGAAGTACAAATACAATACCATATATAAACAATAGTTTTTGATTTAAATAAACATTATTTTTTTCAATAGCAATAGTATAATCTGTTACAATACATCGTTTTATATCATGTATAACATTTTTTATTTCTTTAGCTACTTCCAAGTTATTGCTTCCTTTAGTCTTTTTTATACTGGCCATATTGTAATTTATGATATTAAAATTACTTTCCATTTGTTCATTCGTCATAACTATATCCATACCATAATCGCCAATAAAGTATATATTATTTGCCATTACACGTTTTACAGTAGCAGCAACTACAAATTCTTTTACTGTATAATTATCTCTATCTTCTTCTTTAAACTTAATAGTCTCATCTGTAGGTTTCATTGTTTTTGGCACTTTAACTTTGATAGTATCTCCTGGCTTTATATCAACTGCACCATATATACCAGTACCATCCATAGGAAGTCTAACAATCACTTTATTGTTTTTAACCATGTCAGAATTATCAATTTTTCCATCAATAATATAAGGATTTAATCCTTTTAACATGTCAGCATTATATCCATAGATATTTGTCTTTAAAAGATGTCCCCCATCACTTTGTCTAGTGCAAACTCCATTGAAAAAATTCTTTATTCTGTAATCTTTTTCAATAGGTTTAAAGAAATTTTTCCAAAGTAATTGTTCATCTCTAATGTGTATACCTCCAAAAAAATACCTTACTGGATAAATACTTGATATACCTTCTACTTCGTTTAGTCTTGAAATTTTATCTTTTGGTATTCCTATATCAAAATCCGTTGTTTGCATAGCTATTTGATAATCAGAATTTAAACCATCATCAGCCTTCATTGTAAGTTCATTATTATTTCTAGTAAGTTGTATAGAATAGCTAGAACATAGAAAAATAATTCCACCAAGTGCTAATGAGCACAAAATTCCTATAAACATTCCTTTTTTTTGAGTCATATATTTATGAGATAATACTGATGTCATGTTGGAAAACTTTATACTTTTTATCTCTCTATTTTGTTTATTAGTAACTTCAAAATTTTTCATTGACTCAATGCTAGAGTATTTGTTTAGCTTATATACAACTCGTATAGTGATTAAAATTAACAATAGTGATAAAAACAAAAATCCTAAGTAAATAGATTTTTCACTTATAAAAAATGACCCTGGGATAATATCACTACCTAAGAATATATGAGGAAATTGTTGATGTATTGTTGAAGCTACTCCTATTCCTAAAATACATCCTATAGGAAAACCTATGATGAAAAGTAAAAATAATTCTAAAAGCAAGAGTAGTAAAAATTGCTTGTTGTTAGCACCTAACACTTCTAAAACACCATATTGTGACACTCTTTGAAGTATAGAAACATGGAAAATACTATATACTGCTGCTGCACTAAATATTCCAATAATCAAAATAATTGCATTTGTATTTAGCTTTAAAGAATTTAAAAATTGAAATATACTATATCTTTCAAAAGTTATTGGAGGTTTTACACCAAATTCACTTGATAAGTTCCAGTTTACATGTGAACTTTTTTTCGATATATTAAATTCTCTCATAAATTTAGAACTTTGTTTTCTTATATTTTTATTTTCATCAAATTTTACATAAACTATATAATTACCATTTTCTTTAGAAAATGTAGAACTATCTACAAATCCTTCTAAAGTAGTTTCTGGATTTAAAAGATCAGATAAAACCCCACATAACTTATAAATTTTTCCATCTAATTTTATCTCCGTTCCAATTTTTTCTTTTAGATTTAAATTATTCAATGAATAGGTATCAAGTGCTATTTCTCCTTCTTTGCTAGGAAGCTTTCCTTTCAATAATTTTCTACCTGTCATATCTAAATAAGATGAATCCACACTTAAAAAATTCATAATAAAAGGTTCATCTATAGAGCCTTTAGTATTTGTGATACCAAGTCTATTTATAGTATATTCATTTGATTTTTTGTTTTTCTTAATTTTTTGTAGTTGTTTATTGTCTACCTTAAAATAAAAATGATAATCTCCATTATCTTCTCTTATTTTTTCAATTCTACTTTTATTTGCACTATGTACTAAAGAACCAATTCCTGTTAATAAAGCTACTGATAGTACAATACTTAAAATTATAGATATAGATTGTTTTTTATAATGTTTAATATATTGAATTGCAAACTTCATTAAAGATATCATAGTATTTCACCGCCATTATTTACTACAATTCCATCTTCAATATGTATAATAGAATCGCATATTTGTGCTATATTTTCATTATGTGTTACCATAAGTATTGTTTGGTGAAATTTTGCGCTACTTTCTTTTAATAAACAGACCACTTCCATTGTGGTCTTACTATCAAGATTTCCTGTTGGTTCATCAGCTAGTATAAGTGCAGGTTTATTTGCTAAAGCTCTAGCAATTGCTACTCTCTGCTGTTGTCCTCCAGAAAGTTCACTTGGAAATTTTAGTCGTTTGTCCCAAATACCTAATGTATTCATTAGCATTTCAATATAGTCATGGTCTACATAACTTCCTTTATCTAATGTAACAGGAAGAGCAATATTATCATAGACATTTAATACTGGTATTAAACTGTAATTTTGAAATATAAAACCTATATTCCTTCTTCTAAATACAGTCAAATCCTTTTTTCTTAGTTTAGATATGTTTTTCCCTTTAATTATTACTTCTCCTGATGAGGGGTTGTCCAACCCACCTATAATGTTTAATAATGTACTTTTACCAGAACCAGAAGTTCCAACTATAGCAGTAAATGTAGCCTTTTCAATTTCTATGCTTACTCCATTTAGTGCATTGACCTTATTTTCATCTTCTCCATAATGTTTTACTAAATGATTCGTCACTAATATACTCATTTTATTTCTCCTTTCAACATAACTTAAAGTATAAGCTCTTATAAGATATTGTAAGTGACGATAATTACACCCATCCTACAAAGTTAATTTAAACTCTTACAGTTTTGTAAGAAGATACTAAAACAACTTCCACTTCCTAATTTGGATTCTACTATAATATTTCCATTTTCTTTTTCTAAAATTAATCTTGTAAGATATAGACCAATTCCTGTACCATTTTGATTTTCAACATTTTTACTTCTATAAAATCTTTTAAAAATATTGTTCAATTCTTTGCTATCAATACCTATTCCTTCATCTTTGATTATAATTTTAGTATATAATTCCATTTTTTCTACAGAAATAGTAATTATACTATTTGATGGTGAATATTTTATTGCATTTTCTAATACATTTACAATTGCTTCTATAGTCCATTTCTTATTATGAAATAGCTTTATATCTGAAAATGTTTCTAAATTTATTTTTATGTCTTTAGATTCTGCTTTATTAAAAACAGTACTGATACTTTGAACAATAGTATCTTTAATCAGCAGTTCTTCTGCTTCAAATTCAATAACTCCATCTTCTAATTTAGTCATTTTAAATAGTGATTCTAACAACCAGTCAATTTTAAAAGTTTGATTTTTCATTTTTTGTAAAAACTCTTCTTTTTTAGATGTGGGAAGATTTATATTTTCTAAAAGTTCACAGTAAATGGTAATATTTGATAGTGGTGTTTTTAATTGATGTGACATGTTTGAAATTAAACTTTTAATTGCTTCCTTTTCTGATTTTGATTGCTCTACCTCTATCTCTATCATATCTTTAACTTTTTTTACTTGATAAGAAATTTTTGACACTCTTGTATCTTTTGTATCTGGATAAGAAACTTCTTTACCTTCCAATAATTGATTTAGCATTAGACTCAATTCATCACATGTATTTTGACTTTTTTTAATAGTTATTATAGATATAATTATCATACATATTGCAAAAAATAGGACCAACATATTATTCTACCTCATTCCATAGATAACCCATTCTATAAGCTGTTTTTATATACTTTGGATTAGAGGGGTTATCTTCTACCTTCATTCTAAGTCTTCTTATATTTACAGATACAATATTCTCATCAACATAATTTTCTTCACTATCCCATATATGATGTAAAATTTGTTCTTTCAATAATATTTGCCCTTTATTCTCAATCAAATAATTAATAAGCTTATATTCTACAGCACTAAGCTCCAAATCCACTTCATTTTTATATACCTTTAATAACTTTTGGTCTAGTTTTATACCATTAGAATAAAGCACTTTATTATTTGATTTTTTTCTTATTGCTACTTTAACTCTCGCTTTTAATACAGATAGAGAAAATGGTTTTGTAATATAATCATCTAAACCTATTTCTAATCCTGTCACCTCATCAATTTCTGAATCTCTTGCAGTAAGCATTATAATCGGTATATCTGATTTTTCTCGTATTTGCTTACATACATCAAATCCATTTCCGTCTGGCAAATTACAATCTAAAATTATAAAATCTATATTTTTATTATTAAATACATGTAAGCCTTCTTGCTTTGTATAAGCTTTTAAAACATTAAATCCTTCACTCTCAAAAGCATAAAAAAGACCCTCATTTAAACTTGTATCATCTTCAATAATTAATAAATTCAATTTTCTCCTCCTTATATTTTCGTTTTTAAACTTTTAAAACAGTATTTCCTTCTTATCTTTTGTTAAAAAATAGATTGATACACTTATTTTACTAAAAAAACTGTAATTAAATTTGCTTTTTCTCAAATCTAGTTACAGTTTTTTATTTATAGTCTATTCCTCTTTAGAACATTCTCTATAAAATGCTTTAATTGATTTTAAGTCATTATCAGTTATAATGGGTACACCACTTGCACTTAATAAATTAGCCAAACATTCAATTCGTTTAAAATGTTTTTCTGTGTTCTCGCTAAATAATATTGGGTCCAACCAAATATTTATTAATATTATAAATACTTCAGCCATTTCATCTGGATAATCAGTTTTAAAAATACCTTCTTCAACGCCTTGTTTTATTAAACAAGATAACAAAGGAGTTATTTCAAGTGTAGATGCTCTTATACTCTTTATAAAGAAGATAGGTTTTTTTTGAATACACATATAATCAATCAATTTTTTTCTTATATCTGAACTAGATATGTATAAGATAAATTCAGATACTTTTTCTCTAATCTTAAAATCGGAATTACTTAATATTAACTTTAAATTTTCTATCTCTAACTTTGAATTACTTGATATAATCTCTTCGAACAGGACTTCTTTATCTTTAAAATGATAGTATACAGATTCTTTAGATATATCAAGAGTATCCACGATTTGTTGCATAGTTACGTCATCATAGTCATTTTCTTCAAATATTTTCCATGCAACGTCTAATATCTGACTTCTTATCCTATCAGAATGCTTATTTCTTGACATATAAATTCACTTCCTTTTTTATCAATTTGTACTAATTGTTAGTACATTTATTATAATAAGATTTTTTACAATATGTCAATACACACCATTTAAAGACAATAAATCATATTTATTGTTAAATTTTTTATTATTTATTATTAATATAATTTATATGTAAAAACATTGTAAAGCATATATAAATACATATTATTTAATTTAACGACGCTTAAATTGAAAATATAACCTTATTCTTATATAATTAAGTTATGTAAGAATAGGGTTATATGATTTAATTATACTTTTACTAGGGGGAATAGAATTGAAAAGGGTTGATGAAAGAAATACTATGTTTGCAAGAGCAAATTATAAAAAGAATGGTTTTGCTTATAATGACTATTATGAGAAAAATCCTGAAAAAAAAGAAGTCGATGATAGTATAAGAAGTAGACCAAATTTATGTAGTGAAGGAACTATGACTTATAATGAGATAAATTCTCCAATGGCAAGTAGTGCATTTGACTTTTTATCTGATATAAAATCACTATGTGAAGGAAAAATTTGTGACACTAAAGTCGATGTAGATGCAAAATCGATGACTAAAAAGATAAAAGGGTTTGCAAAGCAATATGGAGCTTCTGTAGTTGGTGTAACTAGATTAAAAGACTATCATATTTACACAAATAGAGGTAGACACGAAGAAAACTATGGTGAAGAAGTCAATCTATCTCATAAATATGCAATTGTATTTGGATGTGAAATGGATAAAGAGATGATAAACAGAGCTCCAATGATATGTGAAGTCATAGAAACTTCAAAATGTTATGTAGATGCATCTATAGTTGGTATGATTTTGAGTTACTACATAAGAAATCTAGGATATGATGCTAGAAATCACATGGATGCTAATTATCTAGTAATGCCTGTTTTTATAGCTCGTGATGCTGGATTGGGTGATATAGGAAGAAATGCAATACTTACAAATAAAGATTATGGTTCTAGGCTTAGACTAGGTGTCGTTACTACAGACATTCCACTTATAGAAGATGAATATATTGACTTTGGGCTTGAAGACTTTTGTAAAGCATGTAAAAAATGTTCTTTTAATTGTCCCTCTCACTCACTTTCTAATGATAGTAAAATTGGTGATGATGGAAAATATAATTGGGTGATTGAACATGAAACATGTTATATTAAGTGGAGATATTTAGGTACAGACTGTGGTATGTGTATATCAGCTTGCCCATTTAGCCAAAATCTTGAAACTATAAAAAATGCTACTTCTTTTAAAGACAATAATGAACTTATTGAGAAAGCTTTGGATGAGTATACTTCAAAATTTGGTAAAAGAATATTTGTACCTGGAAATCCATCTTGGTTAAAATAATTTTATGTGTTTAATAATTAGTCTGTCCTATGATAAATTCTAGGGCAGATTATTTATTAAACATTTTATTTACATGAATAAATTACATTATCTATGACAATTTAGCAACATTTTGAGCTTATAATTGACTTTATATAGAATATTAAACATAAAAGGAGTGAATAATATGGAAAAAATATTAGTGGTAGAAGATGATACTATATTAAATAAAACACTATCATACAACTTAAATGAAGATGGGTATATGGTTACTTCAAAATTTACAGCTGTATCTGCTTTAGAATCTATTGTTAAATACAAATTTGATTTAGTCATTTTAGATGTCAATTTACCAGATAAAAGTGGATTTGATTTGTGCAAGAAAATTAAAGAAAATTATGATATCCCTATAATTTTTTTAACTGCCAATGATATGGAACATGATATGATTAAAGGCTATGAACTTGGAGCTTTGGATTATATAACAAAACCATTTAACATCAATGTGTTTAAACAAAAAGTGAGAGCATTTTTAAACCATATTACAACGAAAACAAAACAAGATTGCTATGATGATGGACATCTCAAGATTAACTTTTCTGAGCTCTCTGCATATATAAGTGGAAATCAAATTGTATTTACGCCATTAGAATACCGTACGTTAAAACTATTTGTTGAGAATCCAAAAAATATTCTAACAAGAAAAATACTTTTAGAAAAACTTTGGGATATAGATGCTAATTTTGTAGATGAACATACTTTAACATCTGTTATAAGTAGAATTAGAAGTAAAATTGAAAAAGATAATTCTCAATATATTAAAACAGTATATGGTATGGGATACATGTGGATAGGTGAAAAAAATGAATTTTAAAAAGTTTTCTTTTAATACTATTTATTTAATAATTGCTGTTAGTATGGCTTTTACAGCTATTCTATTCAATATAGCAATTTATATAATAACTAATGATTTTAAAATAGTTGCTCTATTATTAATATATACAATAATATTCTGTGGTTTTATATTATTAATCATGCTCTTACTTAATGAGAAAATAACTATATTTTGTTCTGAGATATGTTTAACTTTAGATAAGATGATGAATAGTGAAGATAATCTGGAAATTGCTTTGGAAGAAGAAACACTTTTGTCACGTATTAATCATAGGCTGATTAGAATGTATGAAGTTATTCAAGAAGGTCGTCACAATATTGCTATGGAAAAAGCTGATTTACAAGAGCTAGTTTCTGATATATCTCATCAAATTAAAACTCCTATTGCAAATTTAAAGATAATTAATAATACTCTACTGAATCAGAATCTTAATACAGAAATTCAAAATGAGTTTTTGATAGATATGCAAGGTCAATTAGATAAATTAGAATTTTTAATGCAATCTATGATAAAAACTTCAAGACTAGAGACAGGTATAATTACATTATCTAAAAAAAAGAATTCGATTTATGAAACAATTGCTACTTCACTTAGTGGAATTTTATTTGATGCTGAAAAAAAGGATATTGAGGTTACAGTTGATTGTGATTCAAACTTGTATATATGTCATGACAAAAAATGGACTTCTGAAGCTATTTTCAATATATTAGACAATGCAGTGAAGTACACAAACCCTAAAGGTAAAATACATATATCTACAGAATGCTGGGTTATGTATGTTAAAATAGATATTACTGATACTGGAAAAGGCATATCAGAAAGTCATCAAGCAGAAATTTTTAAGAGATTCTATCGTGAAAAAGATGTACATGATATAGATGGTATTGGAATTGGTCTATATCTATCAAGAAAAATTATATCTATTCAAGGTGGGTATATTAAAGTTACATCAAAAATTGGAGAAGGCTCTACTTTTTCTATATTTTTGCCTAATAAATAAATTTTTAAATATTTTATTTGTGATAATTCTGCAACATTTTGATTATATACTGTACTTACAATATATAAAGGAGGTCTTTATAGTGAGTATTTTACAAGTAACAGACTTAAAGAAATATTATGGGAAAAATTCAAATATTACAAAAGCTCTTGATGGTGTTAGTCTATCGGTTAAAAAAGGTGAATTTATTTCTATTGTAGGTACATCTGGTAGTGGTAAATCTACATTATTAAATATGATGGGTGGTTTAGATAATCCTACATCTGGCAATGTCATTATAAGAGGAAAGGAATTATCAACTATGAATGATGAACAGCTTACAATTTTTCGACGTAGAAACATAGGTTTTATATTCCAAAATTATAATCTTGTTCCTTTACTTAATGTATATGAAAATATCATTTTACCAATTGGATTGGATGGTGAAACACTAGATAAAGACTTTATAAATGAAATTATAAGTCTACTTGCACTAAATGAAAAATTATATGATGTACCAGGTAATCTTTCTGGAGGACAACAGCAACGTGTTGCTATTGCAAGAGCACTTGTAACAAAACCTGCTATTATACTTGCTGATGAACCAACAGGTAATCTTGACAGTAAAACGAGTGCAGATGTATTAGGTTTACTTAAGATGACAAGTGAGAAATTTAACCAAACAATTGTAATGATTACCCATAATAATGAAATTGCACAATTGGCAGATAGAATCATTCGTATTGAAGATGGAAAAATTGATAACTAGGGGGTGAAATATATGTTTAAAAATAATAATGGTGCTTTCATTAGAAAAATAGCATTTAATGATTTAAAAATCAATAAACTTAAATTTTTCCTTTCAGGTATTATCATAATGATTTCTACATGTTTATTATTGACAACAGTTTTAGTCTCATATAATGGTTCTGTAGATTTAGTCAATGCATCTCCCTATCATGCGAGATATCAATCTATAAATGAAAAATCAAAAAAAGCATTACAACAAGATAAAAACTTTAGTAGTGTAGGAACTTATAAGTTACTTGGTAATAATATAAAAGCAGATTCTAGAATGTCAATGATATATGCAGACAACACTGCAATTGAGCTTCTGAATTTTCAACTATTAAAGGGAGCCCTGCCAACAAATAAATATGAAATTGCTATTTCAGAAAAATACCTGTATGAACTTGGTTTGAATAAAGACCTTGGAGATAGCATTACCTTAAAATATCGTGATAATATTACTAACAAAGAAATACAAAGTGATTTTATTATTGTTGGATTTGTAGAAAATTACTATCAAGATAATGCTAAGCAATACTATACAGTTGTTTCCAATGATTATCTCAAAAGTATAGCTTCTAAGCCATTACAAAGCAACGGTAATAATTTTGATGAAGCAACTCCAGATACTGTAGATGTATTGGTTAGATTATCAAAAGAAAATACAGAAAAATCCCCTACTTCAATTAAGACCCAATTAAATGAAATTGGTTATTCTTTAAATATTAAAAAACATAATATATATTTAAATGATAATTATATTGAATCAAATTTAATTGATAGTGAACAAGTTATTACAGTTTTAATAGTAGGAGTAATTATTCTTTTTTCTAGTCTATTTGTTATTTATAGTATTTTTTATATTTCAGTTGTTAATTCGGTTCAAATGTATGCAAAATTGAAAGCACTTGGTATGACTTCTTTTCAGTTAAAAAAGATTATTTACCTACAAGGAAATATTTTATCTATTATTTTTATTCCCTTAGGCGTTATATCTTCCTGCATAATTACATATATAATTCAGCCTTTAGCATGGCAAATGGCTATTGATTTATTTATTATTGTAGTTTTATCAATATTAATATTTTTGACTGTAAGAATTTCCTTAAATAAACCAGCTAGAATTATTTCTAAGACTTCTGCTATTGAAGCTATGCAATATACAGAAATAAAATCTAGAAAGAAAATTAAAGTACTTAATTATATAAATACTAAAAATTTAGCATTAAAAAATATTGAAGTAAATAGAATGAAAAATTTAATCGCATTGATTTCGTTAAGCATTAGTGGAATATTATTTATTTCAATTGCTACTCTTGCTAACTCTATCGATTTTAATAAACAGATGACCCAGACATTCGTTTATAATGAAAATTATATTATTGGAAATAAAATTGATAATTTATATGAACGCATTACACAAATTCAGCAGAATAATCCATTTACAAACACTCTTAAAAATGAAATCAAATCAATTTATGGAGTACAAAAAGTAATTGAATCTAAAGGAATTAAATGCAAAGTTATAGATCCTTCAATTAAGAATGAAGATGGAAGTAAAGTTACAACTTTAATTGAAAGTATTACACCAGAGCTTGCAAAATCATTCCAAAAATATATTGTAAATGGCAAAATTGACTATAAACAATTGGATTCAAACAGTTTAATTGTAAATAAATATAAAACAAAATCTTATGGAGTTGATTTAAAAATTGGAGATACAGTTACATTTAACATCTTTAGTGGAAATGACATCATCAAAATACAAATGAAAATAGTTGGAATAATTGACAATTCCAATACAGGATGCATGTTCTTTACTTCTGATAAAGCTTTAGATAAAATAACACCATATAATACAAATTTACATTTTTCAATTTTATCTGATAAAAAGTATTCAAAAGAAGTTGAAGAAAAACTATTAAACATTATTCAAGATAATTCAAATTTAATCCTTTATTCATATGATAATGATTATAAAATGTTAACTAGAACTTTTAAGTATATGATTATAGCTGCATATGTATTTGTCGGATTAATTTCCTGTTTTGGTATCCTTAATATGACAAATATACTTGTAAATAGTGTATTGATTAGAAAAAAAGAGTTTGCCTTGCTTCAGGCAGTTGGAATGACAAAAAAACAATTGTACAAAATGCTCTATCGAGAAGGTTTAAATCTGAGTATTAAAGCTGTATTTGTATCGATTATATTGGGCTATTGTGGTTCGAAATTGCTCTGCTTTTTTATAAAAGATGTTGTTAGATTAGACTTCATTAATTTTAATTTTTCTATCCTTTCTATTTTAATTTTTTCATTTGTACTAATAGGCATACAAATATTAATAATTGAATTACTTATAAGAAATATAGAAAAACAATCTCTTACAGAACGTTTAAGCTCTCAATAAGAATAGATGTAAAAACACACAATCAATCCTTTTTCTTTCAAACAAAAACTCTTGATGTAACAATGGAATGTTTGAAAGAAAAAGGGCTTCTACTGTCTGAAGCCATCTCTTGTTTATTTTCTGAATATATCAATTGCATGACTCGTAACGCCTATTAAATCTTCACGTTCACAAGTAGCAAAATGATATTTCAAATATAGCTCAAATGCATCATCATCCATTTCGTCTACTGCTTCACGCATACATAGGGCTAAACCGTCTGATGCAACGTAATGCAGTCTCATTACAGGGAATGCAGACATCAAATCATCGATGTTTTCTTTACGAACAAGTTCAAATAAATCCTTTGGTTTGGACTTGGCAGCAAATGTCTGTGGGTCAATCAAGCCCTTTTCAATATATTCAGCTACATTGATATTTCCTCGATTAAACCCTTCATCAATAAGACAACCATCAGATATAACATATGCAGCAAAGATCACACCTCCATGTTTTGTTACACGAATAGCCTCACGTAGAGATTGTTGTTTATCCTCTTTGCTATAAAGATGATACAATGGACCTAACAACAATGTAATGTCATATTCATTATCTGGGAAAGCAGATAAATCCATAGCATTACCTTGGGTAATGGTTATTTTTTCATTTGATTGAATATTTTTACGGAAAATTTCTATGTTATGTTCAACCAATTCCACTGCATCGACATCATATCCATGACGTGCCAGCGTGTGGGAATAGCGACCAGTTGCAGCACCTATTTCAAGCACACGGTCACCAGGTTTTATGTACTTCTCAATGTAATGCATAGTAGTTAGGAATTCAACTGTTCCATGCTTTAATATCAATCGGCTATCTTCATCGTAATTATTGTAAAAATCAATTAAGTATTGGTTTGTTTTCATATTACACCCCTTCTATATTAGTTAGTAAACATCAAATAGGTAAATTCCAATCTGGTTTTTCTTGTCTTATAAAAGCTGATAATATATTTTTTAACATTTTTTCAGCACTGTTTCTATCTAATGTTATTTTTTTTGTTGCTGTTAAGACTGCTATACCATGAGTATAAAGAAATAAATCTAAAAATATGACTTTTGCACATTCTAACTCTATTCCAATGCTTTCAGAAAAGAGCCTTGCCTTTTTTTCATTATCAATTTCTTTGTAGAAATCATTTGTCTCTTTCATCATTAAATCTAAATCATTTATAAATAACAACTTAAATAAATGTGTTTCTTCTTGAGCAAACTCAATGTATGAAAGTGGAAGCAATAAATATTGACTGACATTTTCAGAATTATGATAATTAATAACATACTGATTATAGTATTCATATGCAAAAGCAAGAAATTCATCTTTTAACTCATCCATGTTTTCATAACAAGTAAAAATTGGTCGAGTAGAACATTTTAATTTACTTGCAATACTCCTTGCATTTACAGTTTCAAATCCTGTTTCTCTTGTAATATCCAAGACAATATTCAAAATCATTTCTTTCGTTATTTTTGCTTTAGGTGGCATATAAGTTCACTTCTCCATTATTTTTTTAAAATACATATGTTACATAACTATTGTTACATGTAAAAAAAATTATGTCAAGAAATATTATTTATCATTTCTAAAACTGATAAATAAAATATGAGTTGCAATTAATCCATTAATAGACAATTGCAACTCATATTTTACTTTAGATACTTTTCTTTTTATCAGATATTTCATATACATAATCTTCTGATGAATTAATATCATTTTCTTTTCTTTTTTTAGAATCAATTAAAACAAAATACAGTATAAATCCTACTACAAGTCCCCACGTTCCACCTTTAGCAGCAATTACACCTCCCATCAGCCCAATTAGGCCTCTTTCTACACCAGTATCACACAATTCCATTGATAATTTAGTACATAAATAACCTTGAACTAAAAGTGTCACTGATAATGCTAATGGTATAAGAGGAGTAGCTATTTGTGCAATTGGATAAAAACAAATAAAAATAGCTGAAACCCATACTAATGTACCCATACCACTAAAAATAGACTGCATTGCTTCTTTTCCGACCTTATATCTTTGAGCAACACTTCCAGTAAGAGTTGCAGCCAATGGACCGCACATTGCTATATATGGAGAAATAACTGCCATAATAATATTTCTTATTCCACTTATAACATTGGATCTATTGGAATTAAAATCAATATACTCATCTTTTCTATTTTTACTTTCAGAAAGGACTAAATTTTCGCCTGTTATAAAATCACCAAATGCAATTATGTATATCATGAAAGCCATTGGTAATCCTTGTATAAATAATATTATACTTGGAAAACCTATTCCAAAAGGAGATACTGTGTCTATTAATTTTTTAATATCAATTATATAAATAATATTTTTAAAATCAAAGTTAGGAATTCCTATTTCTTTACTAAATATTCCTATAATTAAACTCACTAAAATAGCTGGTACCACTCCATATTGACCTAAACGAAATAAAAACTTATTCTTTACTTTTAGAGCATCGAATCTTTCAGAAAACATTATAAAACAAGCAACTAAAATACCTATTGTTATAGATATTGGATAAGATTCAAATCTACCTTTAGGACTAAATTCTGATATTACAGTTGATATACCAACTCCCATAAGTATTCCACCTTTTATGGAATTTGGTATCCTATGGACTAGTTTTCCAGCTATACCTGTTATACCCATTAAAATAAATATAATTCCTAAATCTATTTGTAAAGCTGTTAATGCTTGTATTCTTTCAATACCAATATTGAATTTTAACAAATACGCAGTTGTAAGAGTTATAGAAGCTGTAATCCAGCCAGGAACTACTGGGTCTCCCATAAAAACATGCAAGCAATACAATATTGAGTTAATGATAGCCATACTCCATGCGACTTCATAAGGTAGTCCTAATATTTGTGTGCTAAGACCAATAGTTCCTAAGCTTGTCATACTTGATATTATGCCTTGAATAGCTTCTGGTTTCTCAAATCTGTAATGTATAAATGGAATTCGTATCTTGAACATTCCAAATTTTATATGAGGCTGTTCACTTCTAGTGAGTCTTTCCATAATTTCACTCCACCCTTCAATAACTCTTATAATTGTTTATAAATTGTCAATCTTGTTAAAACTAGTATATAACATATAAATTACATAAACAATAAATTAAAGTTGTAAAATTGATAGATTTTGTGCATATATAGAAAGATATAGTCATTTTTATTTTTTTATATCGATTGATAAAGGTTCTTTATAAAATTCAATCGTTCTTTTCCATGATTCAAACTGCCCTTTTGAATTGCCTTCTACAGTTCCTCCTGAAGAAAATATTCCTCCACTCATATTAATAGATAAAGTCTCACTTAGAGGTAGAATATATGGAATTGGTAAAGGATGCCCCATCTCATCATGTGTTAATAATTCTACTTTATATTGATAGTTATTTTTTTTAAGTTTTTTTATGATTTCTACACAACCGTCATAACTATTCCAAATATTATCTTCTTTTCCAGCAATCATAAGAATGTCAGCTTCAGAATTTTCTACTTTTATTCTAGCTTCTTCTTTATTGTCTGCTATTTCGATACTTTTCTTATAAGTACTAGCAAATCCAAATGGGATTCCTTTTTCTATATCTTTTTTTTGGTCTTCAAAAAATATATTATTGTCAACCTTTATATATGGGAGTGGCTTACCTTTATATGACCATGATGAAGTATCTTTTCCATTCATCGAATCGTTAAGTGCTTGAAAACAATACGCATGAGGCTGTGATACTACTACTTTTTTAATTTGTTTATATCTTGAAGCGAGTAAAAGTGCTAACTCCCCACCTTTTGATGTTCCATGTACAAATATTTCTTTAGTATTGGTGATTTCATTTTCACTAATCCATTTAAATACTTTTTCAAAGTATTCTAATGGTACTTCTTCTAACTTACTTGGCAACCCTTCTAAAGCAAAATAGGCAACTGTTAGTACATTGAATCCTCTAGAAGCAAGTGGAGCTGCTAAAAGTTCTAAAGCATCTAAATTTCCATCAGAACCACCTAAGACTAAAATTGTTTTATTACTAGGATTTTTTTTATAAAATAATTTTCCTATAAATTCATCAGATATATCTTTTGTGATAATATCTTCTGTTTTAAACAATCTCTCCAACTTAACTTCTTTTCTTTCAACATCAGATTCAAATATCATATTCATGATTATTGGTTTATCAATAGATATATTTTCTGCAAAATTTTTATCTTCAGTTTTAGATTTTTTCATAGAATAAATTAACCCCATACAATCAGCAGTCTTATAAGTCCCTTCTACAGGTTCAATTGAATCTAAATCTACTTCTCCCTTTTCATTTGAATAAAATACTCCATAAGATGAGAATTCCTCTCCTTTACACCATGGGAATTCCATTTTTACAGATATTCTTAATTTACTATTTGGAATTAAGTCTGAAACTATAACTTTAATTTTATCATCTACAAATGCTTCTACATCGTATACATTTACTTTCATAATTGATTCCTCCATATAATAATTATTATTCATGATTTTTCTATATTTGAAATAACTTTCTTTAGCAGACTATTAATAATTCAAATATAAGACACCATATTGACAATTTCATTATATCATTCAAAATTAATTTAGTCAATATATTGTCTTTTGCTCGATTAAATTATTTCAATAATATCAACTATTTTTAACTTAAAATTTTACTTATATTGAATGTTAAAAAAGTAAGAGTTAAAGATAATCTTTATGATTAATAAAATGCCATAGAAATTTTCTTTAAGAAATTAGTTTAAGAAATTAGATAGAAAATAGCTGAAAAAATAAAAAACCATGCCTTTAAAGGAATGGTTTTTATCCAGAAAATATAAATTATTTTTTATTAAGCCTAATAAGTATTTTTTATTAAAAATTTTAGTACAAGCATATATTTTTTTATTTACAGATTGTATAAAGTTTATGCATTAGCAAAGGTGTATATAGCGTTAACTCTCGCTATATATAGATTTTCATCACTACAACCGATATACTTAGCATACTTTTCTATCTTTTCTCTTGCATTTTCAGCATCACTTTCATCGCACTCTACAAGTTCATTTATATAAAGGTCCATTAAGGAAGCCTTGTATTCTTTTATATCATATCCTAAAAACTCAGTTAATCTTTCAATCTCTTTACTAAAATCTCCATCTTCTTTTACCAAAAATTCGTATACATCTTCTCTATATGGATTTAACGTTATTATTTGTTTTACAACCTTACACTCATCTGCTTTTCCAATAAAACCGTCTTTATAATTATTAAATAAGGCATTAGATTTTTTTATAGATTCTTCATCAATATAAGAATGGACTTCACTGACTCTATTTTCTATAAGAGCATCTATTACAGCATAATGAATTTTGAAACAATCATTATACAAATAATTGCTCATTTTTTTTACTGTAGATTCGATTTCTAAAAAATTTGCATGATTATTTTTTTTATTCTTATTTGGTATGATAAAAGTCTTATTTAAGTTATTAAAAAGTCTTTTAAAATCTAAATATTTTTCACAATAAACACTTTTAAAGGTATCAATATCTATAGTTATAATTCCAAAACTCACTATAGTCTCGATTCCTTTCTTAAAAGATTCCTCTATATATTTTTCTCCTAAACTTAGACCTCTATCTGATATTTGTTTTAGATTTTGAAAGTTACTTAAACAATCTCTCTCAAAATCTTTAGAAATTTCTAAAGCATACAATTTAAAAATTTTTCTTATTTTATTATAATTATTTTTTGTATCATCAAACCTGATAATAGCTCCATTTACATCAAATGTAATCATTGAGTTTTAACCTCCCCCATTAGTTTCATCAATAAAATAAATTTAATATAAACTTTATAATCATAATATTAAACTTATTTCTACTATAATTATTAATTTGATGATAAAAGCTATTTTCCTTCTAAATAAAAAATTTGTCTAAAGTTTTTAAAAATTTTAGACAAACTTTAAGTTTTAATCTCTAAATCACTCCAAACACACCAAATAATATCGGTATAAATATAGCTGGTAATAGATTTGCCACTTTTATATTTGTTAGCTTAAGTACATTTAAACCAAGACCTATAATTAATAAGCTTCCTGCTGCTGTCATCTCTGTAACTACAGGGTCACTTAAAAATCCATTTAAAAATGATGCACCTAAACATATAATACCTTCATATAAAAATACAGATACAGCAGAAAACATTACACCTATACCTAAAGAAGCTGTAAATATAACAGAAGCTATCCCATCTATTACTGATTTTACAAATAAAGTATCATGGTTTCCTGTAAGTCCACTTTCTAATGAACCAACTACTGCCATAGCCCCTATGCAAAATAACAAACTAGATGATATAAAACCTTCAGCAATAGAATCCTTTTTATTACCTTTAGAAAATCTACTCTGCAAAAATGCCCCTAATTTATTTACCCATTTATCAATATCTATTGCTTCTCCTATTAAAGCTCCTAAAGCTATAGATATTATTGTTACTAGTGTATTTTTTCCTTCTAGTGCTCCTGATATCCCTATGTATAATACACATAAGGCAATTCCATTCATTATAGTGTCACTTACTCTTTGAGGTAAGCCACCTTTGATTATAAGTCCTACTATACACCCACCTGCGATTGCTAAACTATTTGCTATTACTCCAAACATTTTTTCTCCCCTCGATTAGTTAATTAAATTTTGCTTAAGTTTATCAAAAACTTAAACTTCAATGATTTGTAGTGGATATTTCAAATATTCCAAAAATTCTTTAAATCCTTCTTTTGATATATTTACAGTTTTAGTATTTATATTTGGATGAAAATTTAAATACTCTTCTTTAATTACATCCTCATCTACGTAAAGTTCTACTTTTTTTTCTGTATCATTTACCAATGAAAAAGGATTTACACTTCCAGGAAGAAGTTTAAGTACATTGTATAATCTCTCAGGCGAAGCAAATGACAACCTAGAACTTCCTATTTTTTCCTTAAGTGAATTTAAATCAACATGTTTATCTCCTCTAACTACAATTAGATAGTATTTGTTTCCTTTAGCATTTCTTAAAAATAAATTTTTACACTGACATCCTTTTGTTATGTCATTTAAAATTACTAATTGTTCTGCTGTGTATACAGCCTCATGTTCTACTACATCATACTCAATATTTAATTTATCTAAGATATTGTATATTTTAGTTTCATTCAAGTTTACTTCATTCTCATCTGATAATTCTGTCATTTTATCTTTTACATCACTCTTCATACTATATTCTCCTTAAATACTTTGTATATTACACCTATGCTACTTTATTTTATAGTAAAATATTATTCTACTATGGCTATTGCTCTTACTGGAGAGCCATCAGCGTCATTATACTTAAATGGAGCTGCTATAAATAGAAACCTATTCGGTACATTTTCTAAATTTGTAAGATTCTCTATTATTATTTTACCTTTTTCAAACAAAATATGATGTACTTCAAAAGCCGATGTGTCATATCTATCTACAGATAACATATCAATTCCTACTCCTTTTATATTACTATCGGCTATATAATTTGCAGCCTCTTCTGTTAAAGTAGGATACCCTACATAATATTGTTTTTTATCCCAAAACTCTGACCAACCCGATTTAAGTATTATAAAATCACTATTTTCTATTTCATCTTCATATTTCTTTAGATACTCTAATTCTATCTTCTTATTTCCTTTTTCAAGTTCTAATACAAAAGCTTTACCAACAAAATTATCTATATCCAATTTATCTAAGGTTTCGCCTTTTGTATACATATGTCTTGGTGAGTCCATATGAGTTCCATTATGAGAAAATACACTAATTAATGTTTCTTGATAACCATTTTCTTCAATAATAGCTACTTTTTTTATGTCTGGTCTATTAGGCTCTGCATATACAGGCATATCATTGTGTATCACATGAGTTAAATCAAAAACCTTCATTTTTCTATACCCCCTATGTTTTATTTTATATTATATACCTAAATTGACTTTATTTCTATCGGATTTTATCCTATTATTGCCAAATTAATATATACTTTTTATAAATTTTAATGGATTCATAGAAAAATCTTGAAAAGAATTATCAGTAAATATAACATCTTCCCCCAAAAAACGTTTATATCTTTGCTCTTCTTTCTTTAAAGTAATTCTTTGTTTTTGTGAATGGTTATTAAACACCATTATTTTAAGAGGAGCTTTTCTCCCATTTGTTTGTACTCTTTTTAGCATGTATTTTATATGCATATCAGCTTCTGGAAATGAATACCCACAAAATACTAGAAGGTCAGTGTCTCTCAAAGTTTTTTCTGTCTCATTCCAAACATTACTTAAAAATATATTTGACATATTCTTAAAATATGTTGGTGGAACTATGATTGGTTCTGTCAATTCTCCACACTCCAAACATTTTGTTTCTGAACTATTTTCAATTAGTTTCATAACACCACCTTCATGTGGTGTAAGAGTTAGACTATTGCAAATGGGACAATAAAGCCAGTTCAATGAACCATGTATCTTATAGAGTTTAATTAAGGGTTCTTTTGGTTTTCTCCAGTTTAATTCTTCCTTAAAATTAGAAAATTCTATACCATAATCAAGCATAATTGGAAAATTGTTCTTATCTCTTAAGCCAGTAACTGTATTGTCTATATGTATATCATAATTTGCACTAATAAAGGTTGTATCAAGGAGTAAATCATTTTGTAAAAGGTTTTCAACTAAAAGTTTGTGGTATTTATTATCTGTTCTAGGTGTGTTATGAATTGCTTCAGCCATCAATAGTATTAAATACTGTCTTAAAAAACGTATACTATCACTTCCATTATTTAAATTTTCAAGCCCAAAATTTCTAAATGCTTCTCTTCTTTGTTCTGCTAAATCTAAAAGCCCTAAAACTTCTTCAAATGTTGGGAAATTTGCATTATCTAGATTATCCTTTTTTATATCAATATTGAACATTTGTTTAAAAAAAGCATACAATTCTCTATTCATATCAGTATCATAATTTTTAGGTTTTAATTTCTTAAAGTATTCACTAAATAATTCATTTTGAATAGGTAAATTTTCTGCAGCTGAAGCCCCTGCTCCTAAAAATATAGCTATTTTCATATAATTCCTCCTATATAAACAGTACTATTTTTTTTATATCTATTAAATATTTATCTTATTAACTTATTTAATAATACAATAATAAAGCTGTCTTTTACTAGAAAAAATCCTATTACAAGACAGCTTTATATTTATATTTAAATCTTTAATAATTCATAAATAGAAAGAGCATATATTTGAGCAGCTTTTACAATATCTTCTACTATCAAATGCTCATTAGCTTGATGCTCTGTTTCTGGTTTTCCTGGGAAAATAGCTCCAAAAGCAACACAATTGTCTAAAGCTCTTGCATAAGTTGCTCCTCCAGATGAAAGAGGTGTTCCATCAAGACCAGTTTCTTCTTCATATACTTTTCTCAATGTTTTCACAAGAAGTGTATCTTCTGGAACATAAATTGAATCCAAGAAATCATACTCTTTATAATCTAAATTATATTTATCTGTTATTTTCTTTAGTTCTTTTACAAAGTCATCTTTTTTATATGTTACAGGAATTCTTACATCAATTCCAGCAAATTCTTTTTTACTATCAATAGTTACTTTACCTATATTTACTGTTAATTTTCCTGATACATCATCCTTGCAATTAGGAACTATATTGTTTCCATTAGCATCTTCACCAATAACTTCTGCTAAAAACTTAATTATATTAGAATCTATTCCTATCTTATTAAGAGCTATACAAAGTCTAGCTACTGCATTTATACCAGTGTCACTTGCTGCTGAATGAACACTTTTTCCTATTATACATATTTTATTGCCTTCAACAGTATATTCAAAACCTAATTTATCTAATTCTTTTTTTAACTTATCAGAATATTTACCAATATAAACTGCTTTTCCTGGAACTGCGTTTAAAGCCTTCCCAACTGATAATTCTATATCACTTTTACTCTCACATGTTAAATGAACTTGTAAAAGGCCTTTTTCTGCATTTGTTATTGGGAATCTAGAATCAGGAGTAAATCCATAGTCTGGTACTTCTTCATTATTTTCTTTGTATTTATTTATACATCTCCAAAGATTTTCTTCATCAGCTCCAAAAATGAATCTGATTCTCTTATTTAAATCTATATTTAAATCCATAAGAGCCTTTACTGCATAAATTGCTGATATTGTAGGTCCTTTATCATCTTGTGTTCCTCTTCCATATAATTTGCCATCTTCTAAAATACCTTCAAATGGAGGATAATTCCAGCTTTCTAAGTCACCTTCTGGAACTACATCAACATGACCAAGTATACCTATCATTTTTTCACCTTGTCCTATTTCTGCATAACCGTAATATCCATCTTTATATACTGTTTTAAACCCTAAAGAATCACATAGGTCTAAAATACCTCTTAAAGCCTTATCTATATTTTCCCCAAATGGGAAATTTTCAGTTGGCTCAGATATAACGCTAGGTATTTTTACACTTTCTTGTATTGAAGAAATCATTTCATCTTGTAGGGAACTTACTTTTTCTTTAATTTGTTCTTTCATAATTATCACCCTTCAATTCTCATCATAATATACTAGTAAATATTTTGACCTTTTAAACGAAAAATATGCTTACTTTTTTAGTTTTTTTATAAATTCAATTGCTTTTAAAGTACCCATTTTAGAATGGTCAAATGTAAGCCCACCCTGGAAATAAACATTATAAGGAGGTCTTATTGGTGCATCTGCACTTAATTCTATAGAAGAACCTTGTATAAATGCTCCTGCTGCCATTATAACTTCACTTTCATATCCAGGCATATCCCAAGGTACAGGTTTAACATAAGAATCAACAGGAGCAGCTTCTTGTATTCCTTGACAAAAATTTATGACTTCATCAGCATTATTAAGTCTAATACACTGAATAATATCACTTCTTAAATCATCATATTTTGGCAATACATCATATCCTAGTTTTTCAAAAGCTCTTGAACAAAATATAGCACCCATTACAGCTTGAGACACTACATATGGTGCTAGGAAAAATCCTTGAAGAACATTTCTAGTAGTTCCAAAAGTAAGACCACATTCTTTACCTATTCCAGGAGAAGTCATTCTATATGATATAAGTTCAATTAAATCTTTTCTACCAGCTATATATCCACCTGTTAATGCAAGCCCTCCTCCAGGATTTTTTATTAGAGAACCAGCCATAACATCTACTCCAACATCAGTTGGTTCTTTAGTGTCTAGAAACTCACCATAGCAGTTATCAACCATTACTATAACTTCTGGTTTAACAGACTTTATTACATCAACAGCTTCTTTTATATCACTAATTGAAAGTGATTTTCTCCAAGAGTATCCTTTTGACCTCTGTATCATAACAAGTTTAGTTTTATCATTTATTTTTCTTTTAATTCCTTCTAAATCTAAATTTCCATCTTCTAAAAAATCTACATCATCATATGTAACACCATATTCTTTTAAAGAACCTTTTTCTTCTCTTATACCTATAACACCCTCTAAAGTATCATATGGTCTTCCAGTAACAGATAGAATTTCATCTCCTGGTCTGACTATTCCTTGTATGCATAAAGTGAGTGCATGTGTTCCATTTACAATTATTGGTCTTACAAGAGCATCCTCTGTATTAAAAACTTTCGAATAAATTTCCTCTATTTTTTCACGTCCAATATCATTATATCCATATCCTGTAGTCCAATTAAAATGCATATCACTTAATTTAGATTCTTGCATAGCCTTTAAAACTTTATATTGATTATATTCTCTTATTTCTTTTATTTCTTCAAACTTATATTTTATATCTTCCATTATTTCTTGTGATAGTTTAAAAGTATCATCATCTATTCCATAGTAATCTTTCAATAGTTCTTTTGTCTCATTAAGCATTTTATCACCTGTCTCTTTGTTATTTTATTTAAACATATCAAAGGAGACTATTTTACTAAAACAAATAAATTATAGTTTATAAGTTAGCATAAGTCTCCTTTTTAATTATCTTAAATTAAATTAGTTATCTATTGTTATTGTTATTGTTGTTATTATTTTGATTTTGATTAGTTAAATTAATATATTTACCAGGTTGTATAGTCGAAACAGCATGTTTATAAATCATGTTTTGTTGTCTATTGTCCCCTTCTATCAATATTATATAACTGTCAAATCCTTTTACAAGCCCTTTAACTTGTACTCCATTGACTAAATATATAGTAACAGGTATCCTTTCTTTCCTAGCATTATTTAAAAACAAATCTTGTAAATTTAAAACTGTATTTTTCATTAGATTTGTACCCTCCCAAGATTAAATTGAACATCTAAAATATTCCTATCTTATATTCTATATAAGTTATGGTAAATTTTCAATATGAAGTTGTATACTTAAAAAATTATATATATTATATTATAGAATTTTTGATATATATAATTATTTCATTTTTTAATAAATCTATATCTTCATATTTATCCAAATCAAACCATTTTGCTGTTTCATATCTTTTAAACCAAGTTATCTGACGTTTTGCATATCTTCTAGAATCCCTTTTGATTATTTCAATGGCTTCTTCATATGTATATTCTCCATCTAAATACTTCAATATCTCTTTGTATCCTATACCTTGCATTGATATCATATCTTTTTTAAATCCCATATTTAGGAGTTTTTTAACTTCTTCAACCAAACCACTCTCTAGCATGATATCAACTCTCATATTTATTCTTTCATACAAATGCTCTCTATCTCTATTCAAAACTATTATTATAGGTTGATAATCGTCATTAAATTTTAAATCACTTGAAAAGTCATTCATTTTCTTACCACTTAGACAAACTTCAAGTGCTCTTATAACTCTCTTTGTATTGTTTTTATGAATTCTATTAGCAGCTTCTTCATCAAGTGATTTTAATCTATCATGCATGTAATCTATTCCATTCTCAAGAAGTTGTTTTTGAAGTTCTTCTCTTAATTCATTGTTGGCATCAGATTTTGCAAAATCCATATTGTATATTAAAGAGTTTAAATAAAGACCTGTTCCTCCAGTTACTAAAACACTTTTTCCCTTTTGATTTATTTCAGATATATATTTTTTTGCTCTTTGTTGAAATTCTGAAACAGAAAATGGATAGTCAGGTTTGACTTCATCTATAAGATAATGCTTTACTCCTTGCATTTCCTCAGAAGTAACTTTTGCACTTCCAATATCCATATATTTATATATTTGCATAGAATCTGCTGAAATTATCTCTGCATCCATATCTTTTGCTAATTTTATTGACAAATCAGTCTTTCCAACAGCAGTTGGACCTGTAAGTATTATAAGTGGTATTTTTTTCATAACATTCCTTTCCATATATTTTAACTATCCAAAATATTTTACATAATTCTTTTAAACATTTTTTCTATTTCGGTCTTAGAGATTTCAACCATTATAGGTCTGCCATGAGGACATGTAAATGGATTTTCACAATTTTCTAATTGCTCCAATAAACTTTTTATCTCAATATCGTATATTTTATCATTTGCTTTTATCGCAGACCTACATGCCATAGATGCAAATCTCTCACCTTTTAAATCATAATTACTTGTAATCTCATCTATATTATCAATTATTTGAAGTATAAACTTTTCAGTTTCTGGAATTCCAAATATAGTTGGAACACACCTTATCATTACATGATTGTTACCAAAAACTTCTAATTCAAAACCAAATTTCATAAATAACTCTAAATTATTTTCAATTTGAAGCATGTCTACATTTGATACTTCAAGAATTACTGGGTCTAAAAGTATTTGCATATTTATATCTTGTCTATAGAACTTATCCATATATCTCTCATACAAAACTCTTTCATGTGCAGCATGTTGGTCTAGCAAATACATCGAATCATCTTTACTTAGAATTATATAAGTATTAAATACGACTCCAATTACAGAATATCCATATAAAGAAAATTTTAGTTTTGAATTAGTTAAATACTCCTCTTCACTGTCTTTAATACTTTTTTCTAAATAATTACTATCTTCATTTTTAAAGCTATCAATTTGTTTAGGTCTATCAACTTGAAATTCTTCTTGTATATTGTCACTTACAACCTCTTCTCCTAAATAGCTAGTATTTTTTAATTCATTTTCTATACTTGCATTTAAAACTTCACTTACAGAAGGAAATTCATCTATTGGTTTTTCACTTGATAAACTTACAACTTCAATAAATTCATTTTTCTCTTTAGTTGTAGTATTATTTTTTGAATTAGCTTCAATGAAATTATTATTTTTAAATTCACAATCTATACTTTTTTCTCTATTATTAATAGCAATTCGAGGCTGTGTTTTCTTATCATTATACGTAGCATACTTTCCAATAAGGTTAGAATGTATTAATTTTACCTTTAAAAAATCTCTTAGTTCTATATACACTTCTTGCTCTTTTTCAAATTTAACTTCCAGCTTGTTAGGATGTATGTTTACATCAATACATGCTGGGTCTACTTCTATATTTAAGAAACAAACAGCATGTTTACCTATTGGAATTATAGATTTATAACTTTCAGTTATTGCATCTATAATTATTTTACTTTTTACAAACCTTTTATTTATATAGATATGTTGCAAATTTTTATTAGAACGATAGATGTTATTATTTCCTATATATCCATCAATTTTAAAGTGATTGCATTTAAATTCTATATTTATTAGATTTTCTGTTATTTCTTTTCCATATATACTTCTAATAGTGTTTATAAGCTTTCCATCACCTGGAGTATTTAACATTTGTTTATTATTATTTATATATTTAAATTGGACATTAGGATTTCCTATTGCAAGCTTATTTATCAAATCACTTATATTTATAGTTTCTGCATGAGTAGATTTCAAAAACTTCTGTCTTGCTGGTGTATTAAAGAAAATCTCTTTTATGATGATTGTTGTTCCATTAGTAGAACCAATTGGCTCCTTTGAGACTATTTTTCCACCTTCTACAAATATTTTCGTTCCAATCATTTCATCCTTGGTTTTAGTAGTCATTTCTAATTTTGATATAGCTGAAATAGATGCCAATGCTTCTCCTCTAAATCCAAGAGAGTACAAATCATATAAATCATCAATTTTTTTAATTTTACTAGTAGCATGTCTTAAAAATGATTTTTCAACTTCACTTGAAGGTATCCCTATTCCATTATCTGTGATTTTAATTAAAGTTTTTCCTCCATCAATGATATCTATAGAAATCTTATTTGCACCTGCATCAATAGAATTCTCAATTAGTTCTTTTACTACAGAAGCTGGCCTTTCTACTACTTCTCCTGCTGCTATTTTATTTATAGTCAAATCATCTAGGATGTTAATTATATTTTTCATTTTTACACCTCTAAGATTTTATTTCTTTTGCTTTTTTTTGAAGACTGTAAAGAGAATTTATAGCATCTAATGGAGTCATATTTAAAATATCTAAGTTTAAAATTTCTTCTGATAATATATCTTTATTTACACTGTCAAAAGATATTTGAGTTAGTGCAACTTCCTTTACATAATCTTCTTTTTCAAGTTCTTCTTTACTATCCTTTTTCTTCATTGAAACAACTTCATCGTTTAATGTTTTAAACTTAGAATTTAGTTTATCATAGTCCTTTTTCATATGTTTATAGTCTTTTACTATAAGCTCATGTTCTATTTTAAGAGATTCATATTTATTTTTAAAATTACTTTGATTTACCTTAAGTAGTTCTTCATCTAAATCATTATTAATCACAGCAATTTTTTCTTTATCTCCATTTATTGCAACACTGTTATAGACATGATTTTTTTCTAAATCCTTAAGTATATATTTTGCTCTATCTATAACTTCCTCTGGTAATTTAGCTAATTTCGCAACATAGATTCCGTAACTCTTATCTGCACCTTGAGGAATTATTTTTCTTAAAAATATTATTCCCTCTCCATCTTCTTTAACTGCTATTGAATAATTTTTAACCTCTTTAAATTCTTCTTCTAAATCAGTAAGTTCATGATAGTGTGTTGCAAATAGTGTCTTACATCTAATATTCTTTTGAATATATTCTACTATTGACCATGCTAAACTTATACCATCATAAGTACTAGTTCCACGTCCTATTTCATCTAAAATAACTAAGCTTCTTTCAGTAGCATTTTTTAATATAAGAGATACTTCATTCATCTCTACCATAAAAGTAGATTGTCCTTGAGATAAATCATCACTAGCCCCTACTCTTGTAAATATTCTATCTAATATTGGTACATTAGCATATTCTGCTGGAACAAAAGAACCTATATGTGCCATAAGTGCTATTATAGCAGTTTGTCTCATATATGTTGATTTACCAGACATATTAGGACCAGTTATTATGTTAATGATGTTTTCTCCTCTGTTTAAATATGTATCATTTGGAACGAAGTTTTCTTCACCTACTATATTTTCAACAACTGGATGTCTACCATTTCTTATATCAAGTTTATTATTTTCGTTTATCTGTGGCTTTATATAGTTATTCATGTGAGCAACGGTTGCCAAAGATACGAAAACGTCTATATTAGCTATAATCTTAGCTACTTTTTGTATTCTATCTATATTTTTATATATAGTATCTCTTATGCTTACAAATATCTCATATTCTAGAGATTTAATTTTCTCTTCAGCATGTAGTATCTTTTCTTCTATTTCTTTTAACTCTGGAGTTATATATCTCTCTGCATTGCTAAGTGTCTGCTTTCTTATATATGTCTCATCTATTTTTGCTTGTTTAAAGTTGGCCTTTGTTATTTCTATATAATATCCAAATACTTTATTAAAGCCTATTTTTAATGACTTAACTCCTGTTTTTTCTCTTTCTCTGTTTTCTATTTCTTTTACAAGAAAAGCACCATTTTTCGAAATATCTCTCAATTCCTTAAGTTCATCACTAAAATCAGATTTAATTATATTTCCATCTTTTATAGTTATTGTAGGTTCTTCCAAAATAGCTTCATCTATTAAATTATATATATCATCTAACTTGTCCATTTTTGATACATACTCTTTTAATCTATTTGCATTTGATAAGTCTATTGTATCTTTTAGATTTGGTAATTTTTCTACTGAATTTTTTAAGTGAACTAATTCTTTTGGTGTTACTCTTTCAAATGCTATTTTCCCACATATTCTTTCTATATCATATATATTTTTAAGTATATCATTTAAATCTTCTCTTAGTATAAAATCATCCTTTATTTCTTCTATTACATTTAATCTATTTTCAATTTTAGATTTATTTATCAGAGGCTCTTCTACATATTTTCTTAGAAGCCTTCCTCCCATTGCAGTAGATGTTTTATCTAAAACATGTAATAGTGAACCTTTCTTTTTGTTTCCTCTTATAGTCTGAGTAAGTTCTAAATTAGTTCTAGTAAACATGTCTAAAACCATGTACTCTGATGAATTATATATATTTATATTATTAATATTGGATGTTATCTGCTTTTGAGTATTATATATATAATTCAGAAGAATTGATAAACTAGATTTTATAAGACCCTTATCATCAAACTTTAGTTTTTGTAGATAAACATCTGGAAAATACTCTTTTAATATATTTATATCTAAATAGTTGTCATTAAAACTTTCATTTATGTATATGTTACTTACTGTAGCTATATCTCTAAGTTTTTCTATAAAATTCAAATCATTTACAATTATTTCTGTAGGATGAATTTTTGCAATTTCTTCTATTACTTTATCTTCATTTAGACAAGTTGCGTTAGTTTCTCCTGTACTTATATCTACATAAGTTAAACCTATATTGGCCCCATCTTTATATAAAGATAACAGATAATTATTCTTTTTATTTTCAAGTAGATTTCCATCTAGAACTGTTCCAGGAGTAATAACCCTTATTACCTCTCTTCTAACTATTCCTTTTGCAGTAGATGGGTCTTCCATTTGCTCACCTATTGCTACTTTATATCCATTTTCTACTAACTTTGATATATATGAATTGGCTGAGTGAAATGGCACTCCACACATAGGAGCACGTTCTTCTAAACCACAGGCTTTCCCTGTCAATGCTATTTCAAGAGCTTTTGAAGCTACTAATGCATCTTCAAAAAACATTTCATAAAAATCCCCTAATCTAAAAAACAATATACAATCTTTATATCTGTTCTTTACTTCAAGATACTGTTTCATCATAGGAGTTAATTTATTCATATCTATTTGCATTATTAAACCTCCTTCTTTTCTAATTAAATATTATATCATAGTAACTGATTATTATTAACATAATATATAAAATTTTGACGTATAACTAAAAAACAATCCAAAATGCTAATTGCACTTTGGATTGTTAAGTTTAATAATCACTAAGTAAAAACATATAGAATCTTATAATAAAGATATTATCTCTTTTTTCAGTTTAATAACATTTTCAAGATTATCTTCATTTATATATCTATTATCTATGATAAATTCTTTTTTTACTATTGATGGTTTTTTTGAGATAACATAAATTCTATTTGATAACATTATAGCTTCATCAATATCATGAGTTATAAGGAGTATCGTTGAGTTTACTTTATTCTTAACTTCTAAAAGCCATTTTTGCATAGATGTTTTAGTCAATGAATCGAGTGCGCCAAAAGGCTCATCTAAAAGCATTATGTCATTAGAATTTATAAAAGTTCTTAAAAAATTAGCTCTTTGTCTCATACCTCCAGAAAGTTCTGATGGATACTTATATTCATAGCCTTCTAAACCAAAAATCTCAAAATAGTGTTTTACCATAGACCTAGCTTTGCTCTTTTTTTCTTTTTTTAATACCAGTGGAAGAGATACATTATCTATTATAGTTTTATATGGTAAAAGTAAATCTTTTTGATACATATAGCTATAATTACCATTTATGTTTACCATACCACTATTATAGTCTGTCAATTGAGTTATAATGTTAAAGATAGTACTTTTTCCACATCCACTTGGTCCTAATATAGAAACAAATTCGCCTTCATAAACATCAATACTTATATCTTTTAAAACATCTACATCTTTATATGTTTTTGATACATTTTCTATAGATATTTTTACCTTTTTATTGTGGTAAGAATTCATTTGTGTAAGCATCACTTGCCTTCATATCCTTATCTATTAATTTATATTCTTTTAAGAATGATGTATAGTTATTCCATACACTATCTTTCATTTCTCCCCATCTTGGTGCATCATCTTTATATTTACCTGCTAAATACTCTTGACTCTTTATTGCTAATTTTTCGTCTACTTCAGGAGCATGTTTTACTAAAGTTTTTGCAGCATCTTCAGGATTTTTTATTGCATACTCATAACCTTTTGTTGTAGCTTTTAAGAATTTTTTAGTAAGTTCTGGGTTGTCTTTAAGTACAGTTTCATTAGAAATTATAAGTGGTGTATAATAGTCTAATCTTTCATCTAAATCTTTTACTGGTATAAAGTTTAAATCATAATCAATTAAATTAGCTTTAACTACATCCCAACCTTCAAATATCCATGCAAAGTCTACAGTTTTCATAGCTGCAAAGAAATCATCTTGACCAGTATTAACTATCTTTAATTTATTAAAGTCAGCTCCATTTTTATTCATAACTGCCTTAAAAACAGCTTCTTCTGATGGAGAACCCCAACCTCCATAAGTTTTTCCTTCAAAATCTTTTGCTGTAGTTATATTTTTTTCTTTTGGAGATGCAAATCCAGAAGTATTGTGTTGTATAACAGCTGCTACAGCTTTTATTGGAAGTGGGTCTTCGCTAGTTTTTGCGTAAGTAACTTGCTCTTGATAACTTATACCAAAGTCAGCTTTTCCTGTTGCCACTAAAGTCTCAGCTCCACTTTCAGGTGGTTGTACTATTTCAACATCCAAACCTTCTTCTTTATAGTAACCTTTATCAAGTGCCACAAATAATCCAGTATGATTCGTATTTGGTGTCCAATCAAGTACAACAGTTACTTTTTTAGAAGAAGTATCTTTACTATCTTTTTTATCTTTATCACTATTATTTCCAGAAGAACACCCAGTTATTGTTGCTAATGTAAGAGCACTTACTAAACCTAATATTCCTAATTTTTTGAAATTCATAATATCCTCCCTCAAATACATTTAATCTTCTAGTCTATGTTTTATAACAACTTTTTTTATAGCTTGTACAATTCCTACAAATATTAAACTAAATATAACTACTAATATAGTAGATGCAAATACTTTATCAAGTGCATATGCACTTTTTGACCTTAGCATATAAACACCAAGACCTTTAGTTCCACCTAACCACTCTGCAACAGTTGCTGCCATTACAGCATAAGTAGCAGATATTTTAAGCCCAGAAAAAAATTTATCCATTGACATAGGAAATTTAAGATGAATAAAAGTATTAATCTTATTTGAATTCATAGTCTTAAACAAATTTAAATAATCTTTATCAATATTCTCAATACCATCTACAAAGCTTATTAATATAGGAAAAAAACAAGTAAGCATTACCATCAATATTTTTGGCATTGTCCCAAATCCAAACCAAATCATAAAAAGTGGAGCTATTATTATTGTAGGTATCATTTGAGTCACTAACATAATAGGATAAAGACATTTTTTTATTATCAATACAAAATCCATTAATATTCCAATTATTAAAGATATTATTATTGCAACTATAAATCCAAATATTGCTTCACCTATAGTAACCATGGCATGCATGGATATATTTTGATAATCTTTAAAAAATACATTAATTATATCTATTGGTGTAGGTAGTATATATTGAGGAACCTTTAAAACTTCTACCACAGATTGCCAAAAAATAAGTATAAACAAAAATGTTGCTATTGGATATATACTATTTTTGACTTTATCTATGATTTCTAAGTTTCTCATCTATAGTTAAACCCCCAGCTTTTTCATCTACTCTAGCTACTGTTATAACTCTTTCACATCCAAGATTAAAAGGGATTTTATGTACTTTTTTTAGTAGTTCAAAAACCTCATCAAAATCACCTTCAACAGTAGTACTCATTGCTCCTATTTCATATTTAAGACCACTGTTTTCAATTTCTGCTATACAAGCATCTACTACTTTATACATTTCTTCTTCACCTTTGTAAGGTCTTAGTGGCATTACTGCTATGTCTGCAATTACCATTTAAATCACTCCTTTTAAAATAATTAATACCTACTAGGTATATTTTGTTTTTTGTTAAAATATTTTATAGATAAAAACATAGTACATTTAAATAAAATAAAAGCCCTATCCAAAATAGGATAAGACTTATTTTTATCTTTAGTGGTCTCCCTACACTGGCATTATCCAAACAGGTTCAAAGGGTCGAGATAAAATCTCCTCTCAGCATATTAGCTCCCCGAAATATATTATATCTTTTCTACTTGATTATACTACACTTATCATATTTTAACAAATTTTTTATTTATATTATATATTTTATCTGTATTGAAATTTACAAAACTATATAATAGTCTATGATTTATTTTCTTTATCCTGACTAATTTTTTTAAGAATTTCAGTAAGTCTCTTTTATTTGCTATAACTTTATCATGTTGATACTATTATTTTTAGTATAATAGATTTTTTTATACACATATATTGATTATCTATGCTCTTTATAATATATTGACTACTTCTTTGTTGATTAATTTTATGTTACTTCATCAATATAATACAAATAAATTTATAATATAAATTTATAGTTTCTTTTATACAATAAACTTTATTACATAATTTACTTGGATGTTTTATTTTTAAAGTACAAAATAACTTTTATATTTAATTTTTTTAGTTTATATATTGAAAAACAAAACGTTTTCCTGTAATATTATAATCGTAGAATAAAACTAAATAGGCAAAACTAGAGAAATTTAGTGACGCAAAGCTATAGGGACTAACACTTATAAAATAAGTTATGTCAGCCAGTTGCCAAAAAGATATTTTCTTTTTGTTTTTTATGAAAGTTTTTTAGGGGGATAAATAATATATGTTTATAAATAAAATGGATAGATGTACGCATATACTAACTGCCTATATATGCAGTTCATATGATTACTGTAATTTTATAGATACACAGTTAAATGATTTTATACTAGAGTATGGTGAAAATGTGGTGGAATCATGTTTACATCAAGTGATGGTATTGGTAAGTAAGTATAATTAAATGGATTTTATTTTCTAGAAAACCCTTTTTAGTTTTATCTACATTTTAAATGTATCATTGATATAAAATTAATAAAAAATATAGCAAATGAAAAAATTTGAATATAAATTTATACAGTTACATGTTCAAGATGACATTGATAAAAAATCAGCACGTAAAAGTAAAGCAGAAACACTAGAAGAACTTTCTAATCTATTAGGTAGAGAAGGTTAGAGAATTAGCTCATATACATTTGATGGAAAGTTTAGTCATTTTTAAAAGAGAAATTCGAACTAGTTTCTAAAAACTTATTTAACTTATTTAAAGATATCTAGTAAAAAAAACCTTAGAATGTATTTATTTGAATTCTAAAGGATTTTCTTTCTAAGTATAATCCATAAAACTAAATTTTAAGAATTGTTGTTTTAATACAGATAAATTATATAAAAAGGTATTTTTTATTTATTGTACAGCTTGGATAATAATTTAAATAGTTTTAGATGGATTTTAGTCTAATTTAATATCACAATACAAATTCTTATTTTTAGATATACTCTACTATAGAAATTTTATTATTTAAAATATATAAAAGTCTCTAAAGTGAAATTTAACTACTAATTGTTATTTATACACTAGCTGAATATCATACCCTTCACTATTTTTCTTTATTTCAAATTTATCATTCTTTTTAGGTATTATCTCTAGTACACCATCTTTATACTTAGATTTATCTACTTTTAAGTCTATACCAAAGTCTTTTCCATTAAAACAAGCATATGAGGAAACTTTTCCATTCTTCATAAATACCATCTTAATTCTATTGTCATTTTCTATATCTATAAGGTTTTTCCATTTATAACCAACTATATCGTACATCTTTTCAACACTAGTGCCATTGCTAAATAAATAAGCTCTGTCCCATTTGAATTTACTTAATGATGACAAATTCACTTCGCTCTTTTTATCGTTTAACTCATATAAATTTTTTATCAAGCCACCAAAATTTTCTAAACTTTTATCTTCTTCTAGCTTAGTTAACTTTGAATATTTATCTTGTACTTTCCAAGTATTATTATCTTTTTTTAATTCAAATGTTATTTTTGATATACAAGAGCTATGGCTACCTGGTTGTGTAACTATTACACTTTCTCCTTTATTATTTGTATAATCATGTTGTTCAATTTCCTTATGAGTATGACCAGCTACTATAGCATCAATTCCATCAACTTCTTTAGCTAGTTCTTGTATTCTATTACCTGGATTCTTAGGCTTTTTAGGTTTTTCGCCACTATGTACTACAGCTAATAATATGTCTGGATTTTCTCTTTCTTTTATTTCCTTCACCCATTTTTTAGCATCTTCTATCATATCATTCATATATAAATCCTGGTATGTAACCATATCTTTTAAACCTCTGGACTTGGCCTTAATTTTATTTCCATTTTCATCAAAACTCCATCTCTCTCCGACTTCTTTGATTGTAAGACCAAGTATACCAAGTTTGACTTCACCATCTTTTATTTCAATTTTCTTTATTGTGTAAGGTTTAACATAACTTGAATTGTTGCTATTGTATATATTTGCAGATAAAACGTCTATATTTTTATTATTAAATTCATTTATCATTTTATCTAAATTTTTTTTAGAACTAGAGACAAACTCATGATTACCAAGTACTACTGCATCATATTTAACTTCACTCATTTGTCTAACTATAGGTACTTCTCTTTTAACTACTTCATCTTTTTCGTAAGCATCTCTAGCCTCACTAAGATATTGATTCATTGCTCCTAAGCCATCTGAGTCATAAAAATCTCCTGCATCTACTAATGTTATATTAGAGTCTTTTTTTCTTTCTTCATTTATTTTTTCAACTACATTATATGTAACTTCTCCATGTAAGTCTGTAGTTGCTAATATATTGACCTTAGTGGTTTTCTCATTCTTAAGATTAGTACACCCTGCCAATATCGTTGAAATTGAGATTAAACATAAACTTAATACTTTGGATTTATTTTTAAAATTCATTTTATCCCCCTGTAAAACTTAATATACATAAAGTATAGCAATTATTTATTTCAAATTTGTTAAGAATATCTTACAATTAAAAGACTTATTTGTTCCATAGAAACTTATTACTTTATATTAGTATATTTTTTAAATTTATGAGGAATTAAATCATATGCTATTATAAAAAAATTAAGTATCAAAATAAGTATTAATAATCCAGATAAAAAAGCTAATGATATTTCTTTATATTTTGTAAAGATTGGTACAACAAATATACTTGAAACATATATAACTAAATAGTATATAAAACGATAAATACTTCTCTTCATTCTATAGATATGACCTTTGCTTATAGAATACGAATTTACAATAGAACAAGTCTTTCCTCCAGTTTTTTAAAGCTATTTTTAAATCTGCCTAACATCCATAATTCTTGTAACTTTGTGATAATAGATGTTTTAGTGACTCCAGATTTTCAAACCATAGAAGCATTTATATTTGCTTTTCCACTAGAAAATGATAAACTACTTCTATATTCATATATCTCATAGAAGTGATACAACTAAATATCATACTCATATAAAAGTGAATACTATAAATAACAAATGTGTTTCTAAAGATATACAAAACAAAGTAAGAAACCACAAAGATTTTAAACAAGTTAAATGCAAAAGGAAATTCACAAGGATTAAAATTAAAATTCTTGATTACCTAATTCTTGCAATAAGTAATTTATTGCTATCGTTGGAGTAACTTTATTTGCGATTACAGAATATCCTTCATGGTTATCTGTTTTATTAATATTATAATAAAGGAGATATAATTAGTGGAAAAACCAAATACTTACTTAGTTGGAGAACTTAGAATGAAAGATTTTGAGATTTTTAAACTTATGCAAACTGGAGATTATCTTAATAACACATTAGGCTTTTATGTGATTGAAGATTGTAAAAGAAAAGCAGAATTAAAAGATTATCCATATTTAATTGATATTTACAAAGATAATCCTAATGAATTTGAAGCTGGAATAAATTTAATCAAAGTTCATTTCATTGCAGAAAATGATTTTAAAATAGAAGAAAGAGAAATAATTGAACATATTGGTGTAAGCTTAGTAGAGTTCAAAAATAACATTAGTACTTTATTCTATATTCATAAAAATGAAGGACTAAAAAAGCTTTTAAATACTTGTAATGAAAATCCATTTAAATTGTATAATGAACTGTTACAAGTCACAGAATTAAAACCAAATGTCTTAAACTTTAAAATTAGCTCTTTAAATAATTTATATCAAGAAAACATATAAATTAAACAATAGTAAAGACTTTTATTATCTTGAAAATAAACAAGTAATACTATATAGTACTAATTATGATTAATATTAATAAAGGAGAATTTATATGGCAAAGATAGTAGCATTTGTAGGAAGTCCTAGAAAAAAAGGAAATGTTGATACGATAATTGATGAGTTAATTAAAGGTGCAAATAAAAATAGCGTTGAAGTAAAAAAATATTATCTAAATGACATGAATATAAAAGGGTGTCAAGGGTGTTTATACTGTAGAAAAACTACAACTTGTGCCTTTAAAGATGATATGATTAATGTTTATGAGGATATAAAAGAAGCAGAGTATGTGATAATAGGCTCTCCCATTTATATATGTCAGGTTTCAGCTCAAACAAAATTACTTTTAGATAGATTTTATCCATTAACAGAAATAGATAAGGCAAAACATACTCCTAGATTTGGAGTAAAAAAATTAATTATGGTATATACTCAAGCCGCTCCTTTCAGTTTTATATTTAGAAGATATTTTAAATATACCGAAAAGCACTTAAAGGGAATGGGATTAAAGCATTATAAAACAATAATCTCTACAAAAGCATTTGAAATGAACTCAACTAAGAATAATTTAAAAGTACTTAAAAAAGCTTATGAACTTGGAGTTAACATATCATCAAATATATGATATTTGAATTACTTAATATCTAAATAATTTATACAAAATGAACAAAATATTCTTATTGTAAGCATAATAAAAAAGCTCCAAAATTAATTAAACTCTTAGAAGCTTTTATCCTTCTAGTATTAGAAAATATAATTATATTGTAAGAGGTACTTAAACCTCATTTGCTTTTTAATAGTACATATCTTGTATCTTTAAGTTTTATAAAACTCTAGTTTTCGATTCCTCAATTTTGGCTGCCGTTATTTTATCTTGGTATATTTTTGAAATTTATGAGGAATTAAATCATATGCTACTGTAAAAAAAATAAGTATAAAAATAAGTATTATTATTCTAGTTGAAAAACCTAAAGCTATTCCTTTATATTTTGTAAAGATTGGTAAAACAAATATAATTGAAAAATATGTAACTAAATAGTATATAAAACGATAAATACTGCCTTTAATTCTATATGTAGTATTACATTTTGTACATCTAAGTTTTCCTGTAATTATACTTTTAAACCTATCTATAATAGTAAAAGTATAATTACATTTTAAACAATTTTTCATAATAAGTCTCCTTTTTATTCTATTATAACAAAGATATTAGTGAGTTTTATAATGAAAATATTATAATCAAACTAATCTCTAAAGACACATTTGAAATTTATTTTGATACCATATTCAGTACAATCTTTTAAAATCTCATTTAATTCGTTTTAAAGCAAATCCATAGCCATTCTTTTCTTCTAAAAAAATACCATAATACAAAGAACCATTTTTTAACACACTTATTTCTTTAGTATTGTTCGTACCTTAGATTCACTTATATTTAATTGTTTTGCTATAATTATGCTACTTAATCCTTTTTCTTTAAATTTTAATAGTTCTCTTTTAAAATCTAAAATCTCCTATTGTTTTTTTGTTAATTCATCTTTATTTTTTCTATTTTCTTACCTTCTTACATTATTCCTTATGTATTTTTATTTTTTACCAATTATTGATTTAAGATACTTTTGTTCTTCTTCTGCTATTCTCAATAAATATGTCAATGTATTACTCATCTGTATTAACCTGACCTAAGTATTTAAAATTAGGATTCTTATTTTCAATAGTTGATTGTTTTGATAATGAATAAATTAATGATTTAGAATCGATTATGTCTACTTTAAAATATGTACTCAATGAGAATAAACATAAAATTAATGCCATTAAAATACCTGTTCTATTTTTTTCATTAAACATATTAGATACTCTTTTTTTTATATCTGATTTCTTGTGTAATCCTGCTACAAATTTATTTGAAGAATTTAAATCTTTTTTTATTGCATTTATAACAGTCAAAGCATACTCTTTTTTATCTTCTATACTGCGATTTTTTAAAACTCTTTCATCACAATAAAGTTCACAATCTAAGTCTATAATCCTATCCATAATGTAAATAAAAGGATTAAACCAATATACTATTTTTAAAAATAATACTAGATATTTAATGTAAAGGTCTTTAATCAGCTCATGTCTAAATATCCATTCCAATTCTTTTAATGTATAATTACATGGTGGTAAAAGAATACATGAATTGAAAAATGATGGTGTTTCAACTTCATAAGAATATTTAATCTGTATATTTTTATTTATATTAAGTTCTCTTAATAAACGATCATAAAGATTGTTTATGTCTTCATCGTCAACATCATAAGATAAATCGTCTATCAGATTTTTAAGCTTAATATATTTCCATAAAGTAGAAACCAAATAAAATACTGTAATAGTAACCCAAACAGACACTAAAATAATAGCAGATAAAGTAGAAAAATTGTTAAAACCTTCTAGATTTACCTTATTAATATTGTCTTGATATTTCAATTCGTTAAATGCAAAAGTATAATATGTAAATGGTAGTGATAGTTTAATAATAACAATAAACCATATATAGTAGTTAAATTTTCTACTAAAAATTTTAAAAATAGTCATTCGAAAAACTAATAAGATAACTGTAAATAAACTACTTACTAAAACCGTTCTAAAAAAATCATTTAAAATTGAAAGCATAAATTTTCACCGCCCTTGTTCTAGAGTGAATTGTGGAATATTTGAAAACAAACACCACTCTAAAAATAGGAATAGAACTATATCTCTCTTAATACAAAGAATCCTTTCATGACACCAATTAAAAATTTCAATATCTTTTATAATTAATATACTTAAATTTAATTAAATAAGATAATAACTTTTTATATCTACCTTTTTTCTTTTATATTTGGCAAATAATTTTCTTGTATATCTTTCAAGACATAATAAAGTCCTCTTCTACTATCAATAAGCATAGCTAGGTTAGATTTTATTCCATTCAAATCTTTTTCTATAAAAAATTTAACTGCTTCTTTCATGTAATTTTGATTGTAACATAGAACATAACATAATACCATAATTTAAACTAACAACAACTCAGTATCTCCTACATAAAAAATTACTCTAACTTTTAGAAAAGATTGTACCTAACGAATAAAATATTTCATCTTTTTTGAGTTCATTCGTTTACAGCTAAATATACATTAATCCCATATTTATATTTTTTCATAGCAAACTATAAATATTATATATAAATAAAAAACACTCAAATATTTTTCATAATTATGATATAATCGTTAAAAGATATAAAAAATAGACTATACAAAACCTAAGGAGACTATTTGAATGAACAAAAATTTAATTGGAATTTTAGCTGGTATGGGTCCAAGGTCAACAGCACCATTTGTTGATTTAATTATTGATGAATGTCAGTCTCAGTATGGAGCAAAGTACGATGAAGAATTTCCTGAAATTATGATATATTCCTTACCTACTCCATTTTATATTGACCGTCCAATAAATCATGAACTTATGAAAAAAACTATCATTAAAGGTCTAAAAAAACTTGAATCAGTTGGTACAAACTTTATTGCAATGCCATGCAATTCAGCTCATATATATTTTAAAGAGTTAGAAGAATCAATTAGTATTCCATTATTAAATATTGTAGAAGAAACTGTTAAGTATTTACCTTCTACTCCACAAAAGATAACTCTATTTTCAACAAGTTCAACATTTGAATCTAAAATTTATCAAAAAGGTATAACAGACGCTGGTCATGAATTTATATTTAAAGAAGAGTGGCAAAAAAAGATAAATACTCTTATTCAAAACATAAAAACAGATAAAAATAATCCACAAAATATCAATATTTGGAATGAACTTCTAGAAAGTGTAAAATTTGAATCTATTGAAAATATAGTGATTGCTTGTACTGATTTGAATGTTGTCTTAGAAAAAATACAACCATCAATTAATATTATTGATTCGTCAAAGTGTTTAGCAGAGTCAGTTATTAAGAAGTATTTAAAATTATAAAAATAAAATTCACTCTATTTTTAATTTATAAATAGTTTAGATAAATTATTCATATAAAAACAGCAGGTGGTAAGATAATTTTACCACTTTACTTTTGTATGAATATTCACTTTTTATTTTTTGATGGTAATTATAAAGTAAAATTCATCTTAATAAAATTATGAAAATAAAAAATGAATGTAAGTTAAAATAAAAATATATTTTCTCAATTAAATGTTGCAAAATTATTTTATAATAATTTAGTTTAAACAATACTAAACTTAAACATTTTAGTATTTGTTAATACTTGTTAATATATCTTTATTGATTTATTATATAATAATATAGATATTACTATATCTTGAATTAAATAAATATAATTATGTATATATTGTTATTTTTAGAATTTAATTCTATATTTTTTAATAATATTATTTTAGGAGGAAAAAATGATAAACAATATTAAAAATAAATTTAAAGATTACAAACCATATATAAACGGCTATGAAAATATGAAAAGAGCATCTGTATTAATTCCAATAGTAGAAATAAATAACATACATCATATATTATTTGAAGTTCGCTCGAAAAATTTAAAGCATCAGCCCAATGAAATTTCTTTTCCAGGTGGGAAAATAGAGTCTAACGAAACGCCTTATGAAGCTGTTCTTAGAGAGACATGTGAAGAACTTGGAACTTTTAATGACAATATAGAAGTTATAGCAAGTCTTGACTTACTTATAACACCTGTAAAATTTATAATACATCCCTATTTAGGGTATATAAAAAACATCAATAATTTAAATATAAATAAGGATGAAGTTGACCATACTTTTTTGGTACCTATAAAATATCTTTTAGAAAATCCTCCAAATACCTATAATAATACAGTCAAAGTTTTTCCTGATGAGAATCTTCCATATGGTTCCATTCCAAATCAGAAAGATTATAAATTTGAAAGTGGAAGTTATCCTGTTCTATTTTATAAATATAAAAATTATGTAATTTGGGGAATAACAGCAAAGATATTAGAAAATTTTTTAAACTTCTTATCAGAATAATACTTGTACTCAAACATTCAAATCTTTATATACGAAGTTTTTAAAATCTTCTAAATTTAAAATGTGATAATTCTAAAAAATATAGAAAATTATATTTTATAATATTTGATTATTGTTCAATTATTGTTACACAATTTTTAATACAATTTCAAGCTAAGCACTATGTATTAATACCACGCTATAAATAAATTATAGTATGATAATATATCTAATAAGATTAAGATATGAAATAAATGATTTTAATGTATGTTTATGGTAAAATATTAATAAATAAGTAAGCTTATAAATCAGAATATATGGAGGTCTTTATAATGTTTGCAGTAGGATTCATAGTTATAAATGCAGTTGCCTTGTTCATTTTAAGTATATTATTATTTAATGGAAAAGCAAGTATGCTATTAGCAGGTTATAATACCATGAGCGATAAAGAAAAATCTCGATATGATGTAAAAAAACTATGTAGAAGTTCTAGTATTGTTACTTTTATTGTATCTATAATGTTATTCATCATGTCATTTTTGGGATATAAAATAGAGATCGGACAAATGGATGAAAAAAAAATGCTTCCATTTGCTGTAATATTTATAATAGTTATACTTGCTAGTGTGCTTTTCAATATCTATTATTCTAATCAGAAATGTAAAAAATAAAAATTAGTAAGTTTAGCAGTTAATTGTGAAAAATTGACTGCTTTTTTATATCTATTAGATAATTTAGCATTTAAAAGCTCTATAAAAAATAACATGTATAAACTTACAAGGATATAGTCATCTTTCCTGTGTTACCATAGTCTATTATATAGTATTTTAGTATATAATAAAGAAATACTATATATAGTTAGATAAACTTTTACAAAATAGAATAAAAAATAGATGTACAATGAATTTGCATCCTATATCAAATTTATTTTTATTTATAATAGAAACTAAAATTAGCATAATATATATGATACATGTTCTTAAAATTTTAAAATTTAATATATTTTGTTTTATAGTACATCTATTTCAATTAGTTTACATAATTTTATTATTTTATACAGTGTTAATCATTTACTAGTACACCATTCAGAGAAAAGGTTCTAGGTTCAGTGATTTTAACCATAACTAATTTCCCAATTAAATCATTACTTCCACCTTCAAAATTTACAAGTTTATTTTGTCTAGTTCTACCAGCAAATTTATTTTCATTATTTTTGCTTCTTCCTTCTACCAAAACTTCAACTACTCTATTTTTATATTTATCATTTATCTCTGCTGAGATTCTATTTACTGCTTCTAATACTCTATTAAATCTCTCATGCTTTATTTCTTCTGGTATTTGATTTTCCATTTTTGCAGCAGGAGTTCCTTGTCTCTTAGAATAAATAAATGTAAAGGCTGAATCATACCTAACTTTTTCAACCACATCTAAAGTATCTTCTAAATCTTCTTCTGTCTCTCCTGGGAAACCTATCATTAAATCTGTTGAAAAAGCAATATCTGGCACTTCTTTTTTAGCTTTTTCTATTATTTCTAAATAATATTCCTTTGTATAGTGTCTATTCATTTTTTTAAGAAGACTACTACTTCCACATTGTATTGGTAAATGTAAAAATTCACACACCTTATCACAATCTCTAATTGCATATATCACCTCATCAGATATATCTTTAGGATGAGATGTCATAAATCTAACTCTTTCAATTCCTTCTATATCATTAACTGTTCTTAAAAGTTCTGAGAATGTAACTGGGTTTTCAAGTGTTTTTCCATACGAGTCTACATTTTGTCCAAGCAAAGTTATTTCTTTTGTTCCATTTGAAACAAGCTCTTTTATCTCATTAATTATATCTTCAGGTGTTCTGCTTCTTTCTCTTCCTCTTGTATATGGAACTATACAATAGGTACAGAAATTATTGCATCCATACATTATATTTACAAATGCTTTTAATTCAAATTTTCTATTACTTCTAAGACCTTCTATTACTTCTCCATCTACATCCCATACATCTACTAACATCTTGTCAGAATTTATTGATTCTGTAAGTAATTGTGGAAATTTATATAGATTATGTGTTCCAAATATAAGGTCTACATGTTTGTATTTTTTTCTTAGTTCTTCTACGACATGTGGTTGTTGCATCATACATCCACACACAGCTATTTTTATGTTTGGATTTTTTCCTTTTAGATGTTTTAACTGACCTAAATTTCCATACACTTTTAGCTCTGCATTTTCTCTTACTGCACATGTGTTATATATTATTAAGTCACTTTCTTCAAGTATCATTGACATTTGGTAACCCATTTCTTCTAACATTGAACAAAGTTTTTCTGAATCATGTTCATTCATTTGACACCCAAAGGTTTGAGTAAACACGAGTTTTCTCTTTCCTGTTCTGTTGAAGTATTCTTCATTTTGTCTGTGTATTTGTTCTATATATTTATCTTGTTCTTGTATTTTCTCTATAGGTATTGTTACTTGTTTTCTTTTGCTCACGTCTATTCCTCCTAGTTAATTTCTTTTATTACACATAACCTTAATTATATCAAATAAGAAAAATCTTTTAAAGGTATTATTAAAGTTTTAAGTATAATAAAAGACAGCTAAGTTGCTGTCGTTTATTATACTTTACTTTTATATGAAAATAGATTTAAATCTAATCAAATTTTAACTTTGGTAACTAACCCTTCTTATTGATAAATTAACAATCTTGAATAAAAATATTCCTGCAATTAAATTTATTAAAACAGCTGGTAATACTACTGTTAAAAATAAGGCTGTAAAAGAAGCTCCTGGAAGACCAACTATAGCTTGAGCAGCTAATAAAAATATTGTTCCACTTACAAGTGTTCCTATTGGCATTATAATTGCAACTACTATAGTATCCTGTGTTTTTTTAGATAAATTTTTTATAAAAGGCATTTTATAGCTAACATATATTAATAAAAATACTATATTGGCTGTAAGAGTTTTATCTATTATATTAGGAACTTGACCTCCTGGGAAACTTGATGTAAGTGCCGTAAAAATACCTGTCACTATTCCTGCTATTAAGCAAGTTTTATAGTCATCTTTATTTAAAACTAGTATTACAAATAACATTGCTAATGGTATATCTGGTTTCATTGGTAATCCTATAGCAGGTGTAATTTGATGTATTAATAATCCCATTGCTAAAAGTATTGCGTTTAAAGTTAGTTTTTTTGTATTTGTTTTCATTGCTGTATTTCCTCCTAATTTTTTTAATTTTCAATTTATTTTTTTGCCAGCTTTCTAAATCATCATCTTTAGCATTAGAAATTCATAACATCTATTTCACCACCTTCTACATATCGAATTTTTTCGTAAAATAAAAAAACTCCGTCCTAAATTAATAGGACGGAGATTATCCGCGTTGCCACCTAAATTATATAAAAATTTAATATAAAACTCAATTTTTATATATCTCATTATCAGGTACTTACATACCCTATTCGCTATAACGTGCGACTGACGATAAAGTCTACTCTCAAAAATATGATTTTGATTTACTCCTCTAAGGCCCATTCATCAAATTTTTTCTTGCCAAGATTCCACCATCCTTAGCTCTCTATATTGAACCTAAATTTAACTACTCTTCCTTGTCATAGGATTTAATTTATTATATATTATTTTGCTATTGAAATAATCATATTACTTTTTCTAAAAAATGTCAATATATTTTTACAATTTTTTAAATATACTACTTCTAAAACTACTCTCTAAAAAGTAATTCTGATAAAAATCAATACTAATTTCTTTCTTGAAATTTTATGCTTAATTCAAACTTTTTAAACTTTATTTTCAATAATTTAATTCGTTTTCCTATCATTTAGCTAACTTTTTTATGTACTTTTTAAATTATTCTTAATAAAAATCATACTAATTTTATTTTTATATTTTAATAAAATCTTTTCTTATTTCTTTTAATTAGTATTACTATTACTATAGCTCCAATGATAAATATCACTATTACTAACAATATCAGCTTTGATATTATACTATGTCTTTTTATACTTCTATTACCACGTTTATTTATAATTCCATTTCTATATTTTTTATTACTTGTACTTCGTTTTTTTAGTTTTATTTTTCTTTTATTCAACCTACTACTTCTATGTCTTTTTCTAGATTTAATAGTCTTAAACTTAGCATTACTAGATGTATAATTCGTTTGTGTTGAATAAACAGACGTACTAAAATCGTCAATAACTTCAGCTTCTACTTGTAATGGGTTTACAATACTGGCTACTAGTAAAAAACATATAATTATCCTAATCAATTTTTTCTTTTTTTTCATTTCGTTTCCCCTCATAAAAAATTTATATCTATTTTATTATAATATATACTCACTCAAAAACTACAAATTTTTTCAAATTTCTAATTTTTATATATATTAGATATGTTTTTTTTATTAAAAATAATTCTAATAATATCAGAAAAACATTAAAATTCAATTATATTTTTTATATATTTTTTCGTCCTCATTCTTAATCTAACTAGAGTAGTAGGAATTGCACAAATAGAAGTAAGTAATACATTCCTTTTTTACACTTCTCAATCAATAGAATAATATTCAATAATACTATAATGTCATTAACATTAGATTCAAAACTAAAATTTTATAATTCATGTATCTCTTCAACAATCTCTTTGACAGACTTATTAGAAACATTAATTTTTGTTGTTGATAATCCTTCATACAATGGTAAATAGCTTACACTTCTTTCTATTACATCAGTAAAACGCAAACCTTCATCTACATCTGTCTTCAACCTTTTTCTCAATACAGTTTCATCACAAATTAAAGAAACCTTTATCACTCTACAATCCGATATATCTAGGCAAGATATAATAGTATCAATAATGCTTTGTTCATGCATTACCCAACAGAAAATAATATTCTCAAAAGCACTACATTTTATAAAGTTATTCAATAATGAACAAATATTCGAAAGAACCATTTTTTTCGTTTCACCAGTAATTTGGAATGGATGCATATCCCAACACCAATCACCATCAAGAAAAACACTATTTTTCAATATTAATTTTAGAGACTGACATACTGTCGTTTTACCTACCCCCATTGTACCACCAATAATATAAATATTTTTCATTCATTTTCCCTTTCAAAATTCAATTTATATGTTGGTCATATTTTATCACATTAACATATAAAAATCATACTTTAACATCTATCATATTATTCATACCACATACAATTACTTTGTTGTCTTTAGTTATCTTATATTCATTCCTAAATGGCTTAAGTAGAAAACTAAACTTATAAATCATTTTTTATTACTTAAATTCTTGAAATAACTAAATTAAACTTTATACATTTATTAATTTGTAGCATAATCCATATTCATGCTTTCTTTTATCAAAATTCCATGATACAATAATACTGCTATATAATAGTAGTTTAATATAGAACTAATATATATATATAGTTATGTAGTAATAAATATTACAAAGGAGAGTGAATTGTAATGTTGTCAAAGCCAGCAACAATGCTTTTAGGCCTAATAAATGAAAAACCTCTTAATGCCTATGAAATTATAAAAGTGTTAGAATACATGAATGTAAAGTATTGGTTTAATATCGCAGACTCAACTGTATATACTACAATTAAGACTTTAGAAAAAAGAGGATTGATTTTAGGTACTGTTAAAAAAGATGGTAATATGCCAGACAAAACAGTTTACACAATCACAGAAAAAGGAAGTATAGAATTTCATAATACTTTGAGAAATTCTATTTTGAAATTCGATTATGACACTAATATTTTTTCTATTACAGCATTCTTTATTGAATGCTTAGAAAAAGAAGAAAGAAAGAATCTTTTAGAAAAACGATTAGAAATTTTAAATCAATACCTAGCAGGAATTAAGCAAAAAGATGATGATGACTGGGAAAAGGAAGTTAGTGAATCTCATGTTGCTAATGTAAGACGTATGATTGATATAGTATTGGCAGAGATTTCTGGAACAAAAAGATTATTAGCTATCTATAAAAAATAAACAAAAACATAGGTAATAGCTTTTCACATATAATTCATAGTCTACTGTCTTGTATTTATATCATTTACTCTTCTTTCATAGATATAGAAATGGCACCTCATATGAAGTGCCAATCTATATTATATTCATTTTTATTTATTGCCTTTAGCTATTGTATAAAACCTATTTCTCAATATATTTTCATATATCCTTATGACATCTTGCCTTTATAGGATTCTTTTTTATAAAGCTTATTATATATGATTATGCTAAAGTTGAATATGCTTCTACATACTGATTATATACATATCCAGAATATCTTTTTCCATTTTTATGGATATTAATTCTTGCCCATTTTCCAACACTATAACAGACTTCAACTTTAAAACCATCAGGAATTGTAGTTATTATTTTTGAATCCATTGTTCTGTCATTTCTTAATTCTAGATTTAAACCATTAGTTTTTATATTTCCTATGTAATTTCTTTTTCTGTTTTCTAGAATATTATTACTTTTAGAGTTACTCAATTTCTCTAAATATTTATAGAGTAACCATCCTTTATCATAATTACTTTCAACTTCTGCCCACTTTCCATCTACACAATTTAACTTAACCATTTTTCCTTCTGGTATGCTTTTTAATTTCATGCTTTTTATATCTGGTTTCTCTCTTAAATTCAATTTAATCTTAGTCTTAAAATTGATGCTAGATTCATCAAAATTTTTTAACATTAATTCAGATATCATTTCAAGCCCTCCTCTTGCCAAATTTTAAGTTATTAAAAATACCTAACTCTTAAAAAATAAATTTAACAAAAAGAATTATTATCTTTTTGGCAACTGGCTGACATGACCTTTATTATATAAAGATTTTAGTCCCTATAGCTTTGCGTCATTAGATTTATCTAATATTGCCTATATCTGAATAATAACACAAATTAAATATTTACAAAATAATATTCCCTAAAATTTTATATTAATTAAATATAAATTCAATTTTTAATTAATAATAAATAAAAAATATCTTTATATTACTAAATAAATTATTATTCTCTCTAAGTCATCTATAAAATAGTAATTTACCTAACATACAATTTTTTATAACAAACTTTTTTTATAATAAAAATATGAAGATACAAATACAAGTTTATAAATTCTTATATCTTTAATATAAGAACTTTTACAAATAAATATATAAATCAAGAGCTTTAAGTGTATTCATATTTTATTATCTCTCTTTTTAGTTTCTAATACCTTAATACCTCTTCTTTTGATTCTTGAACACTCTTTAGGTATCATAAATTTTTTTAAGCTTACTTGACAAAAGAAGTATATCACTGTATTATTATTATAAACCGACGGTCAGTCTAGTACAAAATATGATTATAACCATTTATAGATATTTATATGATTAAGAAAGTACATAAAATCTACCTAATAAAAATTTTGATAAAAATAGTGGTACTTATTGGGTACTTATTGTTATATATAGCATCAATAAAAAATCACTTATGATGCTTTTTAAGTTTTTTATATCCAACTTGGTTTACTTACTTCAGTTATTTACACTGTTATACTTATGCTATTTTTAATTTTTAAAAATTTTTAAGAAATGAGGATAAAATATGTTAAAAAGAATATTACAAAAGGATTTAGCAAGAAATAAAGTAGTAACAGCTGCATTATTCATATTTATTTTACTAGCGGCTATGTTAGTATCTAGTGCTACAAATATCATTATTGAACTTACTAATTCTATGGCTTCCTTGTTTAAACAATCTAGTGCACCTCACTATGTCCAAATGTATTCTGGAGAATTAGATCAAAAATCAATTAATGAATTTACAGCTTCAACTCCATCTGTAAAAGAACAACAAACTGTTGAACTTATAAATATAAACGGAAGGAATATTTTTCTAGGAAATGAGAAAAAAAGCCAAACTGACAGTGTTTTAGAAAATAGTTTTGTGAAGCAAAATAGTAAGTTTGATTTTTTATTAGACATGGATAATGAGATATTTCAAGTAGAGAATGGAGAAATAGGAGTTCCTATCTATTACATGAAACAAAATAATTTAAATATTGGAGATAAAATACAAATAGTTAATGGTGATTTCTTCATGGAATTTACAATAAAAGATTTTGTACGTGATGTGCAAATGAACCCTTCCCTTGTTACTTCAAAGCGTTTCTTAATCAGTAATGATGATTGGAATACTTTACATGCTAACTTGGGTGAAAGTGAGTACCTTATTGAGTTTCTATTAAATGATATAAATAAAATTAGTGAATTTGAAACGTTATATCAATCAACTAATCTTCCACAAACTGGAACCTCAATAACCTATTCTCTTTATCAAGTATTAAATGCATTATCTGATGGAATTGTAGTTGCAATCATTATCTTAATTAGTGTTCTCCTTATTATAATTTCTACTTTATGCTTACGATTTACATTAATTGCAACTATTGAGGAAGATTATCGTGAAATTGGTGTTATGAAAGCAATTGGCATCCAAAGTAGCAATATTCGAAAACTGTATCTGGCAAAATATCTATTGATTGCATCTTTAGCAAGTTTTTTTGGTTATATAACCTCATTATTTATTGAAACTTTTTTTACAGAAAACATCAATCTTTATATGGGCACAGTAGAAAAAAGTGCTTTTAGTGTTTTTATTCCATTAATTGGTGCAGTTATTGTATTTATAGCAGTTATATTCTTTTGTAATCTAATACTAAAAAGATTTAATAAAATATCAGCAGTAGAAGCATTAAAAACAGGTACTTCAATGACCACTAAACGAAACAGATATAATATAAAACTATACAAGAATAAAACAATAAATGTCAATCTCTTTTTAGGATTAAATGAAGTAATTAGACGATTTACCATTTATAGCTTACTTTGTTTTGTTTATGCTGTTTGCATCTTCCTTATGATTGTGCCACTTAATTTTCTAAATACTATTCAGTCTCCAGAATTCATTACTTATATGGGAGCTGGTCAAAGCGATATTCGCATTGATTTACAACAGACAAATGAAACTCAAAATCACCTTAATTCTATATTGAAGGTGATTGAAAGTGACAATGATATTGAAAAATATGCTTCTTTTGTAACGAGTTCTTATAAAGTAGTAAACCAAGATGGGACGATAGAAAATATGAAAATAGAAAATGGAGATTTTTCAACTTTTCCACTTGAATATATAAAGGGTTCTGCACCAACAAATGAAAATGAGATTGCTCTATCTGTTATAAATGCTGATGAATTTGGGAAAAGTGTTGGCGATAATTTATCTGTTTTTTCAGAAGAAGATAATGAGCTAATACTCACTGTTAGTGGCATTTATCAAGATGTTACATATGGTGGTAAGACTGCAAAAGCGATGCTACCTCACAAAGAAGACACTACTTTATGGTATATCATAAATTTAAATATGAAACCTGGAGTTAATTTAACAGATAAATTATATCAATATAGAATGAATTGTTATCCTGCAAAAGTTACAAATATGGATGATTATGTAAGTCAGACATTGGGTTCTGTTATTAGCCAGTTAAGACTTGTTATAAAACTAGCTGTTATTCTATCTATTTCGATTTCTGGATTTATTACAGCAATGTTTTTTAAAATGTTGATTGCTAAAGATACATCACAAATTGCAATTATGCTTAGTTTAGGATTCTCTACTAAAAATATACGAACTCAATATATTGCAAGAGCACTATTAGTACTCACAATTGGAATTATTTTAGGAACTATTGCATCAAATACAATTGGCCAGAAAATAGCAGGGCTACTTCTTTCTGGTATATCCAATTTACAATTTATAACAAATCCACTAATTGTATATATAATTTGTCCAATAACTTTAATTATAACTGTATCTGTTGCTATCACAGCAATAAGCATAACAATCAAAAAAATAAAAATTATGTCTATCATAGAATAAGAGGTATATTATGAATAATATTATAGAAGCTAAAAAAATTAATAAAGAATATGTCATCAGCAAAGAGAATATACATCAAGTTTTAAAAGGAATTGATTTAATCATTCAACATGGAGAGTTTGTATCTGTTATGGGAGCTTCTGGTTCAGGAAAAACAACTCTACTTTATAATTTAAGTGGTATGGATAAACTCACATCTGGAAACATTACATTCTGCGGAGAAATGATTTCTAGTATGTCTGAAGAAGAACTATCGAGAATACGATTAAAAAAAATGGGATTTATCTTTCAACAAAGCAATTTACTGAAAAATTTAAATATCTTTGACAATATAGTCCTTTCTGCCTACTTGAGAAAGGAAGAAAGCCGACAAATAATTAATGAGCGAGCAAAAATACTTATGGAGAAGACAAATATTTCAGAAATCAAAGATAAAGATATTACTCAGGTTTCTGGTGGTCAACTTCAACGAGCAGCTATATGCCGTGCTTTAATTAATACTCCAGAAATCTTATTTGGAGATGAACCAACAGGTGCACTTAATTCTAAAGTAACAAATGAAGTAATGGACATTCTTTTAGATATCAACAATTCTGGTACAACCATTATGCTTGTAACTCATGATGCCAAAGTTGCAGCAAAAACAGAACGAGTAGTATTTATGTCTGATGGTGTAATCATTGGAGAAATTATATTAGGAAAATTTAATGAACATAACAACAATTTAAAAGAAAGAGAAAACAAGCTTACAAACTGGTTATTAGCATTAGGTTTTTAGAAATATTGGCATAAATAAAACAGATATTATTAGTAGTATAAAATCAAAATAAATTATGAGTAAAGAAACAAGTAAATCTATTATTAGAGGATTTAGAAAGTTATATAAGTATAACTTTTTAAATCCTTAATTATTTATAAGAAATTTTTCATATATCTAAATTAAGATATGCAATATTTTATTAAACTATCTACTTCACATATATATTAAAGCTGATGACTTATCCAATGTTTGATGATAAAATAAAATTAATAAATATTTAATTATAGAGGATTATATTATGAACATTATTAAAAGATTACCCTTAATATTAATAGTATTAATTGCAATATTAATAACAGGATGTTCTCCAAGAGAAAGTGCTAGTGAAGTAGCAAAAAAGTATACTGATAGAGTAACTTCTGGAGATTATGAAACAGCATATGATTTACTAAGCAAAGACACCAAGAAAAAAGTTAGTCTTGAAAGATTCAAAGAGTATCAAAGTGTATTACTTGAGACAAAAAAAGTAATTGGTTATAAATTAATAAAAGAAGAAAATCTAGAAAAGTATAAATATGATAAAAAAGAATATAAGAATCTTGTTAAACTAGAAGAAACTTATAATATAAAAAATATTTACTTAAAAAAATGTGAGTCTTTAAAAATTAGTAGGTACCTTATAGTTGAAAATAATCAATATAAGTTATTATGGCATGAAAATTTCAAGCGAAATCTTAGTTCCAGATACCTTGATGTTGTATATCTAAAATTTAGAAAACATGAGATAGATTCAGAAAAAACACTAAAAAAAACACTTAAAGATACTACTTTACTACTGAAAAAAGCAGTTGATATTGACCCTACCAATTCAGATGCTTATTATGCACAAACATGTCACTATATGAATTTAGACGAATATGATAATGGTCTAATTTCAATTAATAACTGCTTAAAATATTTAGATAAAAAAAATTCTAATTATAAAAAAGATTTAAGTGATGCATATAATTTAAAGGCAGTTATGTGTATAGGTACTAAAAAATATGATGAGGCAAAAAAATTTTTAAATAAATCATTATATGCTAATAAGGATAACACTGACGCAAAGTTTAACTTAGATGTAATAAAAAATCAATTAAAGTAAATATCTAATTTATTATATCCAAGAAATACATATAGATTATTGTAAGTAATATGTTTTTACCTTTACATATCAATCACAGTACTTATGTAAAATTATTATATAATAGTTTTCTATATAATAATTTTAATTTTTTCTATAAAAAAATATGTTTTAGACTTTTATTTATACTTCAGTTGAATTTATTATATATTTATATAATATTCTCTATTATATTAAAATACTTATAAATTAATTACAAGCTTAAATTATAAAAAAGAACTTATTGCTATATAAAAGTTAATATATAAGCAATAAGTTCTTTATATTTGTACACAAAACAGTAATTAATTAAATTCAAAATACATACCAAAGAAATGCTAAAATATATAATTATGTTATATAATAAAATCTAAAGCAATATGTATTTATAAATATTTATAATTTTCAAATTTGTATATAAAGGTAGTTAAATACTACATAATAAATCCAAATAAATATATAGATACCACACCTGTAACAATAGAAATTCCAATAGATTTAAATTTATATGCAACCAGAAGTACAATTAAAAAAGATATAATTTTAGGATTTACTGCAGATAAATATAGATTATCTCCATTAAAAAATACATCTTTTGCTGTTAAAGAAGTAAGTATTGCTACAGGTATAAATTTCATTATTTTTTTCAAAAACTCAGGCATATCCTTTTTCGAAAAGATTAACATTGGAAGAACTCTTGGAAGATATGTAACAATGTACATTCCTATTATAATAAAAAATATATAATTACTATTACTCATAAGATTCCTCCTTTTTACAATACACCTCTTCTACAAAGAATCCAATTAAAGAGGCTAAAATTGATGCAGCTATAATTACTAAATTGCTCTTAAACAATACATATAAAATAACTGAAATAATAATTGATGATATAAATACTAAAACATAAATCTTGTTTTTTATTTGAGAAACTATTAATGCTATAAACATAGAAGTCAGTATAAAACCAGAAATAGAACTATCTATAGATATTGTTTCTCCTAAAAATGCCCCAATAAAATTGGCTAAGACTGATGAAACTAGGCAAAAAAAATTGAGATAGATTGCATTTCTGTCAGTCCAATTTCCAGTAGTAAATTTTTCATAATTAACTGCAAAAGTTTCGTCCGTTATGGTATGGCAGAATGGCAATATAAACTTTGGACTTTTATTTTTTATATACATATTTAAATTGGAACTCATTAAGAAATGTCTCAAATTAACAATAAATGTGGTTAATACAATGGATGTTATACTTGCACCAGCTGAAATCATTGAAGCTGCAATAAATTGAGAGCTTCCTCCAAATACCAAAGTTACCATTAATGCTATTTGAAAAGGTGAAAGACCAGATTTCTGAAGTAGTATTCCTCCTACTATACCTATAGGTACATAGCCCAAAAATATTGGTATTGAAGCAATCAAACTTTCTCTTAGTTGTTGAGTTCTTTCCATGATAAATCACTCCTTTTAACTTTTAATACATTGAGTATTATTAAAATATAAAATAGATTAATCATATAATTGCAATTATACTTAAAAATAAATTTGAATTAACTATATAAACTTTACTATAATAAATAAAAATAAATTAATTTTGAATACTATTAACTTATAATTACTTTTTGTTATGAGGCAATGATATATGTCAATTCTTATAAATAAATTATCTATTATGTTTTCATTGTAACAGCAAAAAAAATTACACACAATTAAAATATTGTGTGCAATACAATTATCTTTTTTCTTTCAGTAATCGTTTTAATACACTTAAACCAGATTTAAGTTCTTCTATATTTTCTGTAGCGCATACAGCTATTCTTATTGCAGAAATAGGTTTTTCTTTTCCAACTGCAAAGCGCTCAGATGCATAAACCTGTACACCTTCTTTGAGTGCTTGTCTCTCAAGTTTTTCCGCCATTATATCATCAGGCAGTATTAACCATCTGAATATACACTCATCATTTCCTAAAACATTATACTCAGATAAATATTTATTGACAATCTCATTTCTTCTTCTAGCAGACTTACGACGTGCATCAATTAATTTGTATGCTTCTCCTGATGCAATCATACGGTAAGCTATTTCTGTTAAAAAATATGATTGAGACAGATTAATATTATATAAAGCACTTGATAAAGCTTCTCTATACTGTTTAGGTGTAGCAATATATGCAAGGCGCAGGCTAGGCGCAAGAATTTTTGATAAACTTGTAATATAAATTGTCTGATTAGGTATATAATTAGCAACTGGATTCAAATGTATTTCATTAAGTAAACCATGAATAGCATCCTCAATCACAATTAGGTTATATTTAGATGAAATATGTGCAATCATTTTTCGTCCAGTCTCCGACATTATATGTGTAGTTGGATTTTGATAATCTGGTATTATATATATTCCCTTGATATTTTCATTCTTGCAGGCATACAATAAACCTTCTTCACTAATCTCTCCATTTTCTTGCTTAATTGGAATTAGTTGTATTCCAAGCATCTTCGCTGCTGTCTTTATTCCAGGATAAGTCAATGGGTCTACACCTATTCTATCTCCATGTTGAAATAAACCTGCCAAAATAGCTACAATCGCATTTTGTCCTCCACTTGCAGGAAGTAAGCTATTAGATGAAGTTTTAAATCCAGTTTTTGAAATCAATTTAGCTATAGCTTCTTTTTGCCAATCAGCACCATCTCTCTGTCCATATTGAAATATAGTTTTAAAATCCAACTCTTTAGTTATTTGTTTAAATAAAGTACTCATTTCTTCTAATGCAAAATCTGGATTCATTGTACCCATTTCAATAAATGTAATTTTATTACTTGACATCAAAAATAAATTTGACCGTATATCATAAGCTACAAAAGTTCCACTTCCTGTAACCCCACTTATTAAGCCTTTCTTTTCACAAATTTTAAAGGCTCTAGAAATAGTACTTACATTTACATCTAGGAAGTCTGCCAATTCACGTTGTGGTGGTAATTTAGTACCAGGCAACAAAGTTCCATTATTAATATCTTGTTCTAATTGTTCTGCAATAGCTTTATATAATATTTGTCCTCTTGATGGTCGTTTTGGCTTCCAATTCATAGGATAATTTTCAAAAGAATTAATTGGCATAAAGTTTCACCTCACATTACTAATTTGACTGTTTTGTTTATCTAAGTAATAAATTCATTAGAAAAGTGATTATACAAATCTCCAGCCTAAACAAATTAATCAATAGCTGTATTTCATAATTACCTTTAAATTTATTTTAATATATACACCATATATTTAAAGTACTTTCTTGTCAATATAAATGTAATACAAACCATAATTAAATGAATACTAGAATATTTAATTCTTTTTTCACAATAAAAAAGAAGGTATAAAGAGCTACCCTCAAGCTCAATATACCTTATAAATATCTACACTTCATTTTTGACTAATTTCTCTATTTCTTTGATAATATGTTCTTTAGATTTTTTCCCAGCTATCGCATCAAAAATTGCAACAGCTTTTTTCTCTCCAAACTTCTCTGCTACATCATTAAACTCTAGAAATCTAACACTTTCCTTTTGTTTACCAAACATACAACACCTCTCATACATTTTTATATATTTATTATAACTTCTATATGTTTATTTTTCACCAATAAACGTTAGACAAATTAGTTCCTTTATTTTTTTAACTTGATTTTCCCTTCAAAATCCTCAACAAAACTAGTTTATTCTACCCTATAAATAAAAATATACAATTTAATTTGTAGGAAGCTCAGCAATAAAATAAAAAATCAATACTTCTCTTTCCAAAAATTTTACAGTAAAAATAATAAAATTTATTTATTGTATAGCAGATTCAATCTATAAATAAGATTTACTAACTATTTTATTTCTCAAAGTAAGTAAAAGATAAAATATTTAATAACAGAAAAATTTCAAACTGATATGATCCTACTTATTTACTACTTACAAATGAGCCTTGATAAGTTGTAAGGTCCTAGAAATACAAAGAAATAGTACAATACATTAATATTGAACCCATGAAAATTGAATAACATAATATATTTAAATTGATTAAACCAAGGCAGTAAATAATTTTAATGTTTAATGATTGACTTTGACACCGTGTCGTAGTTTATACTGAAACTGTAAGGAGGAAATATAATGAGGACAATCACTATAAGCCAAGTATCAAAAAATATGGGAATATCCACTAGAATGCTACGCTATTATGAACAACTCGGATTAATTAAAAGTTTTCGCCGTGAAGGTTATGCTTATAGAGTTTATGATGAAGAAGCAATTTCTAAAATTGAGCAGATTATGATTTTACGTAAATTGCGAATTCCTGTGCGTCAAATTCAAATAATTCTAGAAAATAAAAATGCAATTACTGCTATTAACATCTTTCGTCAAAATATAAGTGAATTGGACGAAGAAATTATGGCTCTTTCCACAATCAAGGATATTCTCTTTTGTTTTATCAAAGAATTAGTTAAAGTTACAGAACTCCAATTCAAAAACATTATTTCTGAAAATGACACATTGCTATCAGCTATTGAATCACTTAATATTGTTAGTATTAATTTTAAGGAGGAACAAGGTATGGATAAGTTAAATAAAGCAGATGAAAGATTATCAAAAATCAATGATATACGCATAGTATACCTACCACCAACTACTATTGCTTCCGCTCATTATATTGGTGATGACCCAGAACTTCATGTAAATACAATGCTTGATGAATTCGTGCGTAAAAATAATTTAAATAAAATTAAACCAGATTTAAGACATTATGGTTTCAATCATCCTAATCCAATAGATGAAACAGGCTATCATGGTTATGAGGCATGGGTGACAATTCCAGATGATATGGAGATTTCGGCACCACTTAAAAAAAAGCAATTTGCAGGAGGGTTATATGGTGCACATATGATTGCTTTTGGCAATTTTACTGAATGGGATGCACTTCTTGAATGGGTGAATAACAGTGAAAAATATGAATTTGCAGGCAATTTACAAGACCAAGAACATATGTGTGGTCTTTTAGAAGAAATTTTAAATTATTTTAGCCATATAGAAAGTACAGACAATGAGGTAAAAGATATACAACTTGATTTACTAATACCTATTAAGGAAAAATAAGAGAAAATATCAGCATAAGAATACTAGTTTGTCAAAAAGATTATATAACTCTAGGCTATCAATTATGATAGAAAAAAATGGTTTTTGAAAAGAAGGGATATATCTTCTATTTAACTTTTTAACTATCGACAATTAGACAAGATTATAATAAAAAATAGATAAACTATATAGTTTATCTATTTTTTATTATAACTTTAAAGAATCGATGTAAATATATACTCAGTAATATTATTAAATTAATATATTAGTATCAATACAAATAACTATGTACAAAAATTATATATTAAATTCTTCTAAGATTTTTATTGCAAATCTTGCATTTGGATATGTAATGGAGCCACCACCAATTACACCTATTTTTATTGCTTCTATAATTTCAGCCTTACTTGCTTCAGAGTTCACACATCCCTCTATATGATAGCAAATGCATTCATCACAACGACTTAAAATAGAAATTGCTAATCCCATCAACTCTTTATTTTTTTTGCTTATAGCTCCCTCAGAATAGGTCTTATCATCAAGGTTTCCAAAGACTCTAAAAAATTCATCTGTTTCACTTAGTTTCTTATTATATAACTTTCTATATTCTTTCATTTCTTCAAGATTCATGTCTACCCCCTGTGTTTATAAATAATTTTTATAGATTATAATATCATACCATAATTGTAATTTCAATATAAAATGTGAATTTTCGATTTACAACACATAGATTAATAGGTAAATAACCTTAGAATATATAGTCAATAATGACTTCTTATTTTGAATATTAATTAATTTTCAGAGCTAAAACAAATACCTTAGTAAGTTTTCAATTATCTGTTTCAGCTCTGAAATATATAATATTTAACTAATTTTTATAAAAATATATAAATATCCTAATTATTTTTAGCTGAACTTTTATATATAAAATAAGAGTATATAAATGGTATCACTACAATCATAATTATTACAAAAGTATTATAAAAAGGAATATTAATAAATGCATTAATAATTAACAATATTCCACCAATAATCCAAATCCACCCAGCTAAATGATGTGTTTTATTCCAATTTTCTTCATCATTAAGAGTCCATGGTAATTTTATTCCTAATGTATAATTTTGTTTACATTTAGGAATATAGTTTCCAATAAATAAAATCAATATTCCTGAAAATAGTCCTATATAAAAATTTGTCTCTAAAGTAATTCCTATTGAATACATAGTCATCATTACTTGCAAAATAACTGAAAGTATAGCAACCCCCCATTTTGAAAAACCTTGAAGTATTTTTGAAAATCCTATTTTCTTTGGTTCATTTTCAAGTCTAAACCATGTATATAGATGAACACATAGCATTAATAATGGTACACCAAAAGCTGCTATAACTTTTGGAGCATAATTATCTGGATTTCCATAATTATCAAAATGAATTGCAACCTGATCTGGCAATCTATTATAAAAATAAACTGATACAATAAATGGTATAAAACATACTAAAGTTGATAAAACAAATTGTTTATTTATCATTTTTTTCATTATCTTTTTCTCCCTTCTCCATAAATTGTGAAAACCAAAGCATAACTTCCTCAAAGACTGAAGTATTTATTTCATAGAAAATGAAGTTTTTATACTTGGTTTCAAATATGAGCCCTGCCTTTTTTAATTGAGATAGATGATAAGAGATTGTGGCATTTGTCATATTAAATTTTTCACTAATTTCTCCTGCTGACATCTTGTTATTCTTTAGCATAAGTAAGATTTCTCTTCTTACAGGGTCAGAAAGAGCTTTAAACGTTTCTGGAAAACCCAACAATATCACCTCTCTATTTAGAATTTCATCTAAATACAATATAACATAATTAATTATTCATTTCAATAACTATTTAGATATTTTTCTAAATACTTATTGAAATTATTATATAAATTTTTAAAATTAGTTTTAAATAAAGCAACTTATTTATAAATTACTTTATTTAAATACTTTATTTTTAAAAAAATAAAAGGACTTAGAAATAAAACTCTAAGTCCTTTTACTTTATAAACTTTCTTATATTTAAAATATAATGCGCACTATCTATGCAACATATTCATACTTTTCTCTGTATTCTCTTACGGCATCATTCCAAGCTTCTTGTACTGTTACACCTCTTTTATTAGCAATTCTCTGCGCCAGTTCAATTATTTTCATAGCTCTTCTTGATATGTTCATATATATTCCTCCTACAAATTATTATATATTTCATATACATAGATTAAAGTTAAATTTTTATACTATATAACTTTTCTATTATAATATTACAATTTCCATATGTATTATATATGAACTGTATTAGAAGATAATTAGAATTTTTGTAAAATTTGTATATACTCACATTTATCCAACATTGACCTCATAAAAATCTAAAAATAACTTGAAATATATATTCTCATATATACTCTAGTAAGCATTTATAAGCTACAAAACGCTTGAAGTTTTTAATAATTAGTATCCTATAAAAAACCACAACTAATATAATTACAATGGTTATATGGTTATAGATTTTTATATAATATACAAATAATTATAAGAGTTAAAACTATCCAATTAAAACAATGTCTGGTACATTAGCTTTGTTACCATAAACAATGCCATTACTAAAAATATTGGTTTTATCATTTTTGAACCATTTTTTATTGCAACTTTAGCACCTACATAAGCCCCTATTATCATTACTAATGCAAACAATACAGCAATTTTATAATATACTTGACCATTTATCATAAATAATAATAACGAAGTTACGTTGCTTGTCAAGTTTAATATTTTTGTATTTGCTGAAGCATGCAAGAAATCATATCCATATATTTTTATAAATCCAAAAGTTAAAAATGTTCCTGTTCCAGGTCCAAAAAAACCATCATAAAATCCCATTATAAATGCCATAAGCATTCCTAATCTCAAATTGCTCTTATTAATACCTTCAAATCTGTCTTCTTGACCTAAATTTTTAGAAACAAAAGTATAAATTGCCACTATTAAAATCATTAATACAACTAAAACATTTAATATATTTTCATTTATTGATAATACACATTTTACTCCTAAAATACTACCTATAATAGTAAATGGAATTAACTTTTTTAAGAGTTCATTATTAGTTTTCCCAGATTTTGCATACCTATAAGCACTACTTATACAACCTGCTGATGCTGCAAATTTATTTGTACCAATAGCAAGATGTATTGGTACTCCAATAGCCATAAGAACAGGCATACTGATAAGTCCACCTCCACCTGCTATAGAATCTACAAAAGCAGCTATAAAGCCCCCTATACATAAAAAAGTAATTACAAACATAAAATTCCTCCATACATTCTATTTCAATCTCCTTTACAATATATACTTAATAAATCCTTTTTAATTTTTATTGTTCAATATATTTTTTCTATATTCATTTGGAGTGATCTTATTAAATTTTTTAAATATTTGTGAAAAATAACTGCTATTATTGAATCCTACTTTCTTGCAAATATCAGCTATACTCATATTACCATTTTTCAAATATTTTTTAGATTCTTCTATCCTAAGAATATTTATATACTCAGTTATTGAAATTTTATTCTTTTCATTGAAAATAGAACTTAAATAATTTGGACTTATAAAAAACACCTCAGATATGCTATTTAAAGTTATATTTTCTTTATAATATTTTTGTATATATTCGTTTATCTTTTCAATTAAATTTACTTTATCTTTTCTCCAAAATTCTCTATTAATATCAATACTTTCTTTAGAAAATTCAAGCAATATATTCCATAAATCTTCATCACTACTTACAAGTGATATTTTTTTAGTATATTTATTTTTTATGTAATAGATAAGATTTAAATCTTCTAAATCTCTAAGTGCTGTTCTAGATAATACGAGTATCAGCTCTTGAATAATACTTTTAATATTATTATGTATTTTCTTATTTGCATATATTAATTTACAAATGCCTTCTAGGTTCATATTTTTAATTTCTTTCTCAAGAGAAAATTCTAATTCATAAGGATACTCTCCACAACTAGTATTAAGTATACTAATTCCTACAGGACTTATAATACACTTTTCTTCTAATATCTTATTATTAGCTCTTTTAAGTGCATCTTCAAGCTTTATATTCTCTTTTCTATTTTTTAATATTTCCTCATCCTTTATGCTAAGTTGATTTTCAAAGAATTTTCTTTTTGCTATTTCCTGAATAAAATCAGTTACCATTAGTAAGTTTTCTTTTAATACATATAATCTACTTTTAGGATTTAATGGGATTTCACCATAAATTTTATTTATATATTTTATATCTATATTTGAGTTATTTGATAATGTAGATAACTTTTTATCTATATCAATAGATTTATATATTATAAAATTTCCACATTCTATATATCCAATTATATTTTCTTCTAATACTATAGGTATCTCTAAACTAGAAACATCATAATCACAATTATATATTTTAGTAAAACTATCGATATTTATATTTTTATTAAGTTTTCTATTACATATTCCTATGTTTTTGCAAATATTGCAAAATTTAACTTCTCCATTAGTTTCAAATATTTTTTCGTGTTTTGAATCATAAATAGATATTTTTAGCTTCAGTATATTAGATATTTGATTTGCAATATTTTCAATTATATTTATATTAACTAACTCTTGTATATTATTCTCAGAAAACATGATTGGTAATTGTTTTAAGCTAGAAAATTTATAGGGAATATATGCGATTAATATTATCAAATCATTTTTACCAGTATTTATAATTTCATGTTCTGAATATGGTGGGCAATAGATTATTGATGATTTCTTTATATCAATCTTTCTACCATCAATTATTTGTATTCCTTCTCCTTGAATCACGTATAAAAGTTGTTCTTCACTTAAATGAAAATGTTTTTCTTGACAATTTCCTGGAAAAAATTTTACAACTCCAGCACTAAGTCTATTAGATTGTGTTTTTGATGGCTCATGTATCCATGTAACTTCTCCCCAATTAAATTTTTGCACTTCATATTCACTCGACTCACTAAAATACTCCATAAGCTCACCTCTTAGTTTTTGTCTAGATATTTTTTTATTCTTTCAAACGTCTCATTACTTATGACATGCTCTATTTTACATGCATCTTTTTCAGCTATATTGAATGAAACTCCCAATGTATTTATTAGAAATCTAGTAATTAAAATATGTTTTTCATAAATTTCTTCTGCTTTTTTCCTACCATTCTCAGTTAAAATAATTTCACCATCAAGCTTCATTATAATAAAACCACTTTCTTTTAAAATCCCTACAGCTCTGCTTACACTTGCTTTACTATAATTTAGTTTTCTTGCTATATCAATAGATTTTACAATTCCTTTTTTCTTCTCCAAAATCAATATTGTCTCTAAATAATGTTCTCTTGATTCATACATTTCTACTTCCCCCAAGCAATAACAATTCAATTCTAATATTTTTATCATACTAATTAAAAAAGTATAACTGTATGTTTTAACATCATAATCTAGATTGTTACTATATAATAAAAAAATACTCACATTTATACTCATAAATATTTTTATCACTTACATTAATATATCTTATCATAATTTTCTTTTTTATTACATAGAGAAATATCATATAAAATAAAACCCACTTTAGACTTTGATACATAGTGTAAGAAAAGCATTAAAATCAAAATTTTACATACATAAATAGATAACACAGTTGTAAAAACTTCGTAAAATCAGATATAAATGACAAGAATACTAATTCCTTTTCTAGACACCATTTTAATTATTACAAGCCATTAATTATAGGAAACTAATATCAAAAACTGGCATCCTTTTTCTATATTTACTTATCCTCAATAGAAATAGTTATAAAAATAGCAAAAAAAATTATTTCTTAGATGCCTTTTTTTCATTTAAATAAGCTACTTTTCCATCTATTTGCTCCATACAATGTTCCAACACATGTATTTTATCTTGAATAGTCTGTTTATGTTGCTCAAATAGGCAAATTCTTTTATCTATTGTATCATCCCCCATATCACAGAAGTGAAAGCATTCATATATATTCTTTATAGATAAACCTGCCTCTTTAAGTTCTGTAATAAATATCAATCGTTCTATATCCTTTTCTGAAAAGTAACGAACACCACTTGGTTTTCTATTGATAGGAAGCAGTAAACCTTTTTCTTCATAAAAACGGATTGCTGATGGAGAAATTTTGGTTATTTTTGATACCTCAGTCATGGAATATTTCATATTTTTTACCTCCCTAAACTTTTAAATGAATATTAACATTATAAAAATTCCTTTCATAATAGTCAATCAATAGTCAATAAAAAGTATTGACTTCAAGTTAGGTTGAAGTTGTATAGTTTGAAGTGTAAAAATCAATTGCTAAAAGAAAGGATGATATAAATGGAAAAATATACAACCATGATTAAAGAAAATTTAAATGCAGGAAAAGTTCTTTGTGGGATTGCAGTTTCACTGTCTGATTCAGCTGTAAGTGAATTAGTAGGATTATCTGGATATGATTTTGTCTGGATTGAGGGAGAACATGGAGCTTTAGACCGTAAAGACATTCAGCAACATATGATAGCAGCACATGCTGGTGGTGCTGCTTCTTTGGTTAGATTGGGAAATAGTGACCCTGCTCTTGTTAGAGCTATAATGGATATGGGAACAGATATCATAGGATTTCCGTTTATTAACACCGTACAAGACGCACAAAAAGCAGTGTCAGTTTGTACATATCCACCAAAAGGTATACGAGGATGTAATCCTCAACGTGCTTCTTATTATGGGCGTATGAATTATTTAGACTATATTAAAAATGTAGATAAAGAAACATTGAAAATGATGTTAATTGAACAAAAATCAGGCTATGACAATCTTGAAGATATAGTACAGGTTGATGGCGTTGATATTATAGCACTAGGCCCTGGCGACCTATCTTTGGATCTTGGTTTTGCTGGAGATATGGATAGACCAGAAATAAAAAATATGATTACTCATGCTGCTGAGATATGTAAGAAATATAAAATGCCTTTTATTGTCTTTCCAACAATAGAAAAGAAAAGCGTTGAAACATGGGTTAATATTGGTGCAAATATGCTTTGCTTTGCACAAGATACAACCTTTATCACCTCTGCTATCACTCGATTATGGTCTTTTTATGATGAAGTTGTACCAGTTGAAAAACGACATTAAATAGTTCATATTACTTAGTTTCTACTTAATAAACATACTGCCAGATAGCAAATAAAAAGTTGTTATCTGGCAGTACTGACTATATGTTGAAGTCAAAACATTAAATATTTTCTCTTTTATAAAATATTCATCACATATGTCATACTATTAATATTTCTTAGTGTTATGTATACTAATATTATCATTAGTTTTTAAAAATTAACTTCTTGTAGCATACAAATTTATTCAGCCAAAATTTTACCTAATGCAATACAATTAGCCTCTGCTTCTCCATCTGGATCTTCCATTGCTGTGATTCCTTCACCACCTATAATTGTAGCTCCAGCATTTTGCATACGTTCTTCCCAATCTCTCATCCATTCGCAATTTCCCCAACCATATGAACCAAATAATCCAATCTGTTTACCTGATACCATTGACTCTAATTCTGATACAAATGGTTCCATATAACCTTCTTCTAATTGTTCTGCTCCCATAGATGGGCAACCTAGTGCAAATTTATTTTCTCCTTTTAAATCGCTTGCTTTCAATAAGCTTACATCTAAAACCTCTGGTGTTTTACCTTTTGACTTTACACCTTCTGCTACAAAGTTTGCCATTTTTTCAGTATTTCCTGTTCCACTCCAATAAACAATATATATTTTACTCATTTTTACCTCCTATGATATTTTTAATCAATTTATTAGTTAGCTATAGCTAACTTACATTTAAAAAATAAAAGATTTCTTTATTTGAAATCTCTTTATTTTTTCTAAATATATAATATCATGCGTAGTTTTAAAAATCAATATTTATTGATAATATTTCTCATTAAATAATTTTTATCATTTATTCTATAAATATATATTCTTTATTTTTCATTAACAAACAAAGACTATCTTTTAGTATTGGCCTTGTATTTATAAAGATTTAAATATAAGTAACCATTTCCTTGTTCTGTTCTAGGCAAACCAAGTGCTCTTGTACACTTTATTAGCTGTGCATACAACTCAGCTTCATCAAAATTTCGTTCAAACTCTTCTCTTGCCCACTCTTTAATCAATGCCATTGAACCTGTTACATAGGGTGCACTCATACTAGTACCACTCATAATAGCAAGTTTATTATCCATATAAGTTGATAAAATATTTCTTCCTGGTGCAACTAAATCTATTGTCCCATTTGAATTGCTAAATTTCTCAACTAAATAGTTTTCATTTATTGCACCTACTTCTATTACTTCAGGATAACTTGCTGGATAACTATATTCACTTGTACTAGAATCCCCATCTCCATTATTACCAGCTGCACACACTACAGGAATATTATTTTTTACTGCTTGTAAAACAGCATTTTTTAGATTTTTATCGTCTTTATTCCCTCCTAGAGACATAGATATAATATCCACCTTGCTACTCACAGCAAAGTTTATAGCATTAATTATACTCTGATATGTTCCAATACCATCTTTATTTAATGCTTTTGCTATTAATAATTTACAATCTGGTGCTACTCCCATAACTTCATTATTATAATTAGATGCTGCTATAATACCTGCTACATGTGTTCCATGTCCATTAAAATCCTCATATATATTTTTATTTCCATTGCTATCATCACTGAAATTTGCACCTCCAATGACTTTCCCTTTTAATAGAGGATGAGATGTATCACAACCTGTATCTATTATACCAACTACAACATTTTTACCAGTGTAGCCTTCTTCCCACATTCCTTTAGCATTCATTTGTTTTATACCATATGGAAATTTATTTTTTGTTCCTCTTAGATTCTCATTTATCTCATATGGAATTAACTTCATTTTTTTATTCATAATGTAACCCCCTAAAAATTTTATTACATATAAAAAATTATAAACAAGTTAAAATGATAAACTATAAATTAATAATTTAATTTATAGTTACATGCTTATACTCACCTATTTATATTTATGATATGTTTTTTATTTTTAGGAGTCATATTTTATTGTCTGCAAAATAAAATTTATGTATTATATCAAAATAAAGATTTGCTTACATATACAGATTCATTTTTTATAGAACATTTACTTTTTTGTAAAAAATCAAATATTTTATATGTATGAAGCAATAAAATAGGATATCTTATTTATAGTAAAAACCTTTTAAGATATCCTGTTATTATTTAATATTTTCTACTTTTTAATATATTTACTATTTTAAAACTGCCCCTGTATTTGCTGATGTAACCAACTTAGCATATCTACTTAAATATCCATGTTTTATTTTTGGTTCTAAAGGCTTAAATTTTGATTTTCTCTTTTCTATTTCTACTTCTTTTACTTTTAATTCTAATTTTTTATCTGGTATATTTATAGAAATTATATCTCCTTCTTCAACTATTCCTATTAAACCGCCTTCCATAGCTTCTGGAGAAATATGTCCTATAGATGCTCCTCTAGTAGCTCCTGAAAAACGACCATCAGTAAGAAGTGCTACATGCTTATCAAGCCCCATTCCCGCAACTGCTGATGTAGGAGATAACATCTCTTTCATTCCTGGCCCTCCTTTTGGACCTTCATATCTTATGACTATAACATCACCTTTATTTATTTTTTTGCCAAATATAGCACTCACAGCTTCTTCTTCTGAATTAAAAACTCTTGCTGGCCCTTCATGAATCAACATTTCCTCTGCTACTGCTGATTTTTTTACAACTGCCCCGTTTATAGCAAGATTGCCTCTTAAAATTGCTAGACCTCCTTGACTACTATATGGATTTTCTAATGTATGTATTACTTCTTCATTCTCTATCTCACGATTTTTTATGCTTTCCCCAATGGTTCTACCTGTTACTGTTTTACAATCTAAATTTATTCCTTTTACCTTTGAAAGTTCATTCATTATAGCTGGTATTCCACCTGCCATATGTAAATCTTCAATATGATGCTTACCACTTGGACTTAATTTTGTTAAACAAGGAGTTTTTTCACTTATTTCATCAAACAAATTTAAATTAAGTTCTATTCCTGCTTCATAGGCTATTGCAGGCAAATGAAGAACTGTATTTGTAGAACCAGCCATTGCCATATCTACAGTTATTGCATTTTTAAAGGCATCTACTGTTAAAATATCTCTAGGTTTTATATCATTCTTAAGAAGTTCCATTACATACATACCTGCATATTTTGCTATTCTTTTTCTTTCACCAGAATGTGAAGCGGCAGTACCATTATATGGAATGCCCATACCTAGTGCCTCTGTTAAGCAATTCATACTATTAGCTGTAAAAAGCCCAGAACATGAACCACATCCAGGACAAGAATTCATAGCCAACACTTCTAGCTCCTCTTCACTCATTGTTCCATCCTTACAAGCTCCAACACCTTCCATTGCAGAGTTAAAGTCATATACTTTTCCGTTTGTTTTTCCTGGAAGCATAGGCCCTCCACTTACAACAACACTTGGTATATTGAGTCTTGCAGCTGCCATTAACATCCCTGGTACAATTTTATCACAATTAGGTATAAGTACCAAAGCATCAAAACCATGTGCCATTGCCATTGCTTCTATAGAATCGGCTATTAATTCTCTTGAAGCAAGCGAATAATTCATTCCAACATGCCCCATAGCTATACCATCACAAACTCCTATAGCTGGAAATTCTAAAGGTAATCCACCACTCATTCTCACTCCATTTTTTGCTGCTTCTGCTATTTCATCAAGATGAAGATGACCAGGAATCACTTCATTTTGTGCATTTACTATACCTATTAATGGTCTTTCAATTTCTTCTCTAGTAAGACCCATTCCATACATTAATGCTCTCTTTGGAGCTCCTTCTATTCCTTTTTTTATATCGCTTCTCATGGTATTACCTCTTTCTTATATTTTTAAAATTTTCATAATATTATTATAATATATTTTTATATCAATTAATTACAAAAAATCCAAAAAATATTAAAAGATATTAATATAAAATTATTACGATTTTATATTAATATCTTACACAAATAAATTAAATGGTTATTTTCTCTTAGATATACTGGTTGGAGAAATCTTTTTTGCCAATATTAAAGATGTTATTATTAATAAAAATAGCAACACTATAGAAATTATAAAAGAAGGATTAGTAATATCAATAGCTTTATCTCCTATATTTAAGAATACTAATGTTCCTGGTAAAATGCCAATAAGTGTTGCAAGCATATAGCTACTAAACTTTATGTTAGTAAGTCCTGCTCCATAATTTATAAGATTATATGGAGTAATTGGTATCAATCTTAATACAAATATAATAAAAAATCCTCTTTTCTCATCTGCCTCCATAAAAAGTTCCCATAAAGATGGTGATAATTTATTTTTTAAAAACTTAGTTATGGCATCCTTAGCTAATACCTTTGCCATCATAAACATAATTGCACTATTAATACCTGCACCTATTATTGTATAAAGAGTTCCTTTCCACAATCCAAATGCTAGTCCTCCAGCCAATGCTAATACTGGAACTGGAAAAAAAGTAATTGGTAAAATTGAGAAAATCAATATATATACAAAAGGTGCATAGTTTCCATATGATTGCACATATTGACGTATATGCTCTGCTGTAATATCTCTAAAAAATGTATAATAAATGAGTATAAAAGCAACAATGATAAGTGTTGTAACAATTCCTTTCAAATTCTTTTTTATGATGAGTATCATCCTTTCTATATGTATTTATTGTATCTTGCTATTATTTATTTTCTTTTTCAAGTTTCGATAATATTATTATAATACATTTTTTTATTAACTAATTACAAAAAATCTAAAAAATATCAATAAATTGCACAATTAAACTAAATAATTATTTTTTATTGTCTTACTTAGAAAAATTTTTTAATAATATGGAAGATAGTATTATTTATAGAAAATAAGAACTTTGTCATTTCATATACTGATAAATATTGATTTTTTATAAATAAAAAAACATTCCTGTTAAGAGAATGTTTTTTAAGTATATAAGTGTATTAAAAATACACTGCTATTTTTATTGTATAAATAATAATCTTAAATAATATAAGTCTGAACTATATTCATATATTTAATATATCAATCCACAAACCTTCATAAAATAAGTATTTTGTAAAATTCCATATCATATAATAGCATAGTTTTGTAAAGTTGAACCATTATATATATTTTACCCAATAAAGCATACTACAAAAATACTCATAGTCTTAATCGTAACAATTCCTTAGCGGCCTCATCTACTTCTGAAATAGTTTCCCATTTTGTTGGTTTCTCTGCAATTCTATTTATAAAAGGTATAATTGGTTCAAGTTTTTTATCTGTAAACATTGGTAATAGACATACGATTATCCAATATTTCCAATCATCATCTTGTTCCTCTGGTGTAAGAATATCTATTATCAATGGAGTAATAAGTTCTTGATGTAATGCCAATACAGGCAAGATGTTTTTTGCAACAGGCCAATTGTAATCTTGTATCCACTCCAAAAGCCTAGGGCATATAGGTCTTATTTCTTCATCAGATAATAATTTTAGTTTTTCAATATTACTGTTGTCAAACTTATCTTTTGGAAGTAATTCTTTGACATTTTTCATAATCTATTTCTCCAATCCAACATAAAATAATTACCTTATCTCCCTTAATTAAAATATACAATAAATTTTCAAAATAATAAAGATTATTTTGAGTTAATCAAATATAATATTTGAAACTTTATCCCAGTTAATCGCTCTCGAATTATATTCGGGGTGTGATAATCTCACTACATGAGTTGAATTATTATAATTATAATAAATTGTAGTAGTCCCATCAATTTGATTCTTCTTGTACCCTTGATATACAGCATCATTTGGTACTTTTCTTTCAATAAGACTATATGCAGATGAAGCATCAAGCATTTTTACTTTATTAGGAAATATTAACATAAAAAAAGTTATAAGAGCAAAAATACATATACATGTAATACTATACCATTTAATCCATTTCATACAATTCCTCCTATTTTACCAATATATACTATTATTATTTCCATATATTTATAATATTTATGCATCTGATAAAATTTTTAAATATTTACATATTGGATGCAGAAAATTTTATTTTATAAGCATCACAAAGATACATAATTTATTTTTATAAGTTAATAAATTTTTAAGGTTTTATTAAAGAAAAGTTTATTTTTAAAGATTACAATAAAGATAGTATTTATGAGGTTAAAAATATAAATTTTGAAGGGAGATAAATTACAATTATGTGGACACTTTATCCGTTATTTTGTGCAATATTACCTTGTTTAATATACCAAATAATTGTTATAAGAAAAGTAAATTTAAAAGAAAAGAGGAATTTAATAACACATCTAATATGGGTCTATGTTTTTTTATTTTATATTTACTTAGCACTTAGTAAAGCAGGTATTGGAAGTATATGGGATATAGGTAGATATGGTGAAATTATTAGACTAGATGAAATAAATTTAATTCCATTTAGTTCAAGTGGTGCTTTAACTTACATTCTAAACATCATCATGTTTATGCCTTTAGGATTTTTACTTCCTTTAATTTGGGAAAGATTTAGAAATTTTATTAGTATATTATATACTGGGCTAAGCTTTTCATTAGCAATTGAGATTTGTCAATTATTCAATCATAGAACTACCGATATTGATGATTTGATGATGAATACTCTAGGTGCTATTTTGGGGTATTTCATATGGATATGTATAGATAATTTATTTAATTATATATCTAAAAAGATTATCTTTAAACACAGATATGAACAAACTGTTCAAGATGAAATTGCTATTGAATCTGATGATACAAATAGAAAAATTATTAACCTTCCTAAAAATGAAGCTATTATATACTTAATGTTAGCTGTCTTAGGAGAATTTCTGTTGTATAATTTTTATATCACTTATTAGATAATTTAATGTATCTATTAGCTTTACATTTTACTTTAATATTTATGTACAAATAAAATACCCATCCTTATTACCTTAAGAATAGGGTATTTTATTTTTTAATATATTTAAAAATAACTTTTTATCTTATCGATAATACCTATCTTCACTTTTTTGCTTGATTGTTGCAAAAATAATTTTTAATTATAATTGCTTTCAACAAAATTATTAAAATAATTTTTAAATCTGAACAGCCTAATATAATAGCCTTATTTAATTGGCATTTGAAATATTCGATTTACATTACATCTAACTTTATTGGAAGTTATATAATCATATTTAGTGCCATTCTCAATAAAATTTTGTATCTTATCTAATACTTGTATTGCTCTCTCTTTACTTTCGTAATCTCCTATCTTCCTAGTATTAGACATATCTTCAAATGTTACATATATTTGATTATCATTTATTTCAATTTTACTAACTTTCATTAAATTAGTTTTATCCTGGTTTCTAATTATTATCATTTCAACCTCTCCAATATATTTAATTTGTTTTAAAGTCATTTCCTTGTTATATACTATTTTGACATAATTAAAACTTTTACCATTACATGCTTATATACCATCTTTCTCTTTTGGCAATTCCTTTAATTCTAAAATACTTACTAATTAATTCTTTTTTTATTTCCATGGTAAATCATCTGTTAATTATTCCAATACCATTATATAATATATTTCATTTAGTAAAACTTATACTTACCACCTTTCATATGTTAATTTATACATTTGGTAATTGTATTAATAAAAAATTTTATCCAAATCACTTATATTAAAACTCAATATTTTTACAACATACATAACTCTTTTCTTATAAACTTAGCTTTATATTTTCTTCAAATAAATGTATTATAGGATTTATTTTTAATATTTTTATTACTTTTTTGATTTATTTTTTAATAGCATCATTTTTAAGTTTGATTTTTTGTATTCAACATATCACCTCTCCATAAATTACCATTTGTATAACTTATATTATATATATACAAACGGTAATTATCAATCTTTTTTCTTCTCTTTTATTTTTTTTTATATATTTTTGGTAATTTTATTTTACTTTTTAGTAAAATAACTTATAATTTCGGTAAGGAGTGATGTACATATGGAAAGTTTAGGAGATAGAATAGCAAAGCTAAGAAAAGAGTTGGATATAAATCAAAAGGAACTTGCTACTAAAGTTGGTATAACTGAAGCTAGTTTATCACGTTATGAAAATAATCTGCGAGAACCTAAAAGTGAAATAATAGTAAGATTAGCAAAAGAACTGAAGACATCTACAGATTATTTATTAGGTATAAATGAAAATACAAAAATAAATAGAGAAGACAAATTAATAATAGAAAGTTTATCAATTAGTGAAAAAACAAAACAGCTTTTAGAAAAGATATATTCACTTGAAGAAGAAGATAGAGAAGCTATAGAAAAAATGATTGATAATGCTTATATAAAGAGATTTTTAAAAGAAGAGAACTAATTCTCTTCTTTTACTTTTTCCAAGATTTCTAATAACAGTTCATAAAAATCAATATCTACACTCAATAAAAAATCTAATTTAATTCCTATATCTTTAATTTTTTCCTTTCTTATAATAGTAGTATTTGATTTTTCCACATGCACCATCCCCCAGCGAACCTATGTTCTTAATTTTGTTCAGAGATTCCCAACAAATTTTTAATAAAAATTATGTAATTATAATTTTTCATTTAATAAAATATTTTTCTATTATCCAAAATTTTCTTGGATAATTATCTTAACTATATAATAATACTTTTATTCTACAGATGCAATAAAAAACTCGTAATTATAACAAAAAAATCTATTATTGTAGAATTTTGTATAATTTTTATGTTTTTATATATTTTTCAAGATAATTATTATTATAAAATTTTGTATAAATATATAAATTTTTATGTTTATTTAATCTACTTTTTACTACTTTATAAATTATAAAAAAATACTGATAATGATAGTTACTAGCTATCATTTTTCAGTATTCTTTCGCTATTTATGAACATAATCAAAATCCACTTTCTAAGTGTGGAATAGATTTATCTTCCTACGCTTTAAACTTCTCTCCAAAACAGTATTTCTCTTTTATTTGATTTCATAAAAATCATCAATAATTTGAAGAAACAGGCTCATAGCAGGACTTTGCCATTTATTCTTATTGTAAGCATAAACAGCAGTAATCTCATTATTAATGATGTCTGTATTAATTTCATTTAAAACACCTTGTTCTAGTTCTGTTTCCACTGTGAAACGTGGTAAAAACGCAACTCCCAAATTGCTCATCACACTAAGTTTAATAGATTCAATACTCCATAGTTCTAGTTCTGTTTCCAATGTTATGTCTTTCTTTTTCAAATATTGATTGAATATTTTCATGTATAGTGCATTAGGGTCATTTTGTATATGGCATACAGATTTTTTTTGATTTGAAGAAATAAAATCTCTTTGACATTCATCTAAAACTGTTGATGAAACCAAGACAAGAGGATATGTATCTATATTCTTAGTAATGACACTTTTAGGATATTTACCGATATTATAATGAATAGCAATATCAATATCTCCATTTAGCATTTGCTCATAAATTGCATAACAATTCATAACCTGCAGTGACAATTTTACATTAGGAGCTTTTTCTTTAAATTCCCTAAATATTGGCTGCATTTTATAAGTTACTAATGTTTCTGGTAATGCCACTTTAAGTGTTCCTCTTATTTCATTTTCATTATTTTTAAAACATAGCAATTCCTCTGTTGCATCAATTACCTTATTTATCATTGGAAGTACCTCTTTACCTTCTTGTGTCAACTCCATCTTATTCCTATTTTTTTCAAATAACTTTACAGATAATTCATTTTCAAGCTGTTTAATTTGAAATGTAATGGTCGACTGAGCATAGTTAAGTACCTTTGCAGCTTTTTGGTAGCTTCCTGTTTCAACTATTGCTTTGACTGTATAAAGACTTTTTAGTTCCATATTATTATGATTCCTTTCACTTCAATAATATTGAATCAGTGTATCGAGTTATTCAATTTTCCTAAATTTATACATTGTGATATAATACCATATATAACAAAAGAATACAAGATTTGCATAGAATACGCTTTGTATTCATAAATTTGAAATTCAAGGAGAATGATAAAAATGGAATTTGACACTAAAATAAAAATTGTTTTGAGAAATGACCTCGAAACGTGGCAAGAATTAAATATTACTGCATTTTTAATGAGTGGAATTGCTGGAACACAGAATATTATTGGACAGCCTTATGTAGATAAGGATGATGTTCATTATTTACCAATGTCACAGCAACCAATTATGATACATACAGCTTCAAGTGAACAGATGAAAGAATTGCTGAAAAAGGCACTGACAAAAGACGTAGTTATGTCTATTTTTACAGAAGAGCTATTTAAAACCTATAATGATGAAGATAACAGAGCAATGATTTCGCAATTTAAAACAGATGAGCTGAATCTTGTTGGTATTGGTATCCGTGGAAAAAAAAATCATGTAGATCGTCTACTTAAAGGCTTTGATTTGCACAAATAAATACTTATACAATTACATTGAATTGGACAAAAAGCATCAGTAAATGATAGCAAGTTAGCTATTGTTCTCTGATGCTTTTCCTTTCCAACAAATAAATTTATGTTATTTACTTTATATTTGTTTAGTAAAATTTATTTAGCTTTACACCATTTTTATTATTGAGAGTTTAAGTCTTCACTATTTATTAGGACTTAATTATTAGTGAAAATAAGGTTAATTTTTATTATAAGTATTATCTTTTCAATATGCACTTACTATATAATTCTATTATTTATTTTTACTTTCAAGTTTTAGTAAATAATCCTTTGTTTTTATTCCACCCAAATAGCCTCTTAAACTTCCATTAGAACCAATAAGCCTATGGCAAGGTATAAAAATAGAAATAGGATTTTTGCTATTGGCTAACCCCACTGCTCTATATGATTTAGGTCTATTAATTATATTCGCTAATTCTAGATAAGTTCTTGTTTCTCCATATGGAATTTTACAAAGTTCACTCCATACTTGTTTACTAAACTCACTTCCTGATGGATGTAATTGTAAATCAAATTTTTTTCTATCACCATTTAGATATTCACTTAGCTGTTTATTTGCCTCTTTTATAATTTCATTCTCTTTGACTGTATATTCTTCACAAGATAATTGTTGTACCCCAAAGAATAAATTTGTAATGTAATTATTCTCTTCTGATATTCCTATTTTTCCGATTTTAGTTTCATAGTAAAATATATTTTTCATTGAATACTATATCCTTCCATATTTATTTTTATCTTCTGTTATATTAATAGCTTTACTTATTTATATCATATATTTTATTAACTTTTACAAAAAAACTTTACTACTCTTGAAAATATTTGTTTTATATAAAATCAACTAATAATCCTATATTACATAAATAATAAGAATAATTACATTTTCAGTATTAAAACCATAAAGCTGTAAATTAATTAACATTAATCAACAAGAAAGTCAGTAGAGCATAATGTATCAAACTACACATTTTGCTCTACTGACTTTTATTACTTAACTAAAACTTCAATATTTTCATCTTGTCCATCTATAATTATAGTACATCCATTATATATATCTCCAGCAATAAGTTTTCTTGCAATTATAGTTTCTAATGTATTTCCTATATATCTCTTAAGAGGTCTTGCACCATACACAGGGTCATAACCTTCTCTCACCATAACATCTTTAGCTGAATCTGTAACTTCAATAGAAATATCTTTTTCTTTTAATCTATTTTTTAAATCTTCCATAAATATGTCTATAATTTGCTTAATATTATCTTGGTCCAAAGGTTTAAACATTATAATATCATCTACTCTATTTAGAAATTCAGGTTTAAATCTATGCTTCATCTCATTCATTACAAGGCTATTAGTAGTATCTGTTATATTTCCACCTGCTTCTAATAAATAATTACTTCCTATATTAGAAGTCATTATTATAAGAGTATTTTTGAAGTCTACAGTCTTACCTTTATTATCAGTAAGTCTACCATCATCTAATATTTGTAAAAACATATTAAATACATCTTCATGTGCCTTCTCTATCTCATCAAATAATATTACAGAATAAGGTGCACGTCTAACTGCTTCTGTAAGTTGTCCACCTTCTTCATATCCTACATATCCTGGAGGAGGTCCTACTAATCTTGATACAGCATGTTTTTCCATATATTCAGACATATCAATTCTAATTATATTATCTTCACTATCAAATAAATTTCTAGCAAGAGTTTTTGCAAGTTCAGTTTTTCCAACTCCTGTAGGTCCTAAAAATATAAATGAACCAATTGGCTTTCTTTCATCTTTTAGCCCCGCTCTTGCACGTATTACTGCATTTGAAACTGCTGTAACTGCTTCATTTTGTCCAATAACTCTCTTATGAAGTTCATCTTCTAACTTAAGTAGTTTTTCTCTTTCACCTTCAACTAATTTAGTTACTGGTATCCCTGTCCATTTTGATACAATATTAGATATTTCTTCTTCTGTAACTTCTTCTTTTAAAAGTGAATTTTCAGAACTATCATTCATACTTTCCTCATATTGCTTTATTTGCTCTTCTAACTTAGGTATTTCACCATATTTAACTTCTGCTGCTTTGTTAAAATCATATTCTCTTTCATATTTTTCAGCTTTCCCTTTAGCTTCATCTAATTGAGATTTTAAATTTTTAATATCTAATATTTGACTCTTCTCTTTTTCATATTTAGCAGTCATTTCATCATTTTTAGATTTCAACTCTGCTATTTCCTTTTGAATATCTTCTAGTCTTGACTTGCTCTTATCATCATTTTCTTTTAGTAAAGCTTCTCTTTCAGTTTCTAGTGTAAATAATTTTCTTCTAACAACATCTAATTCTGTTGGTAATGAATCTATTTCACTACGAATCATAGCTCCAGCTTCATCTATTAAATCAATTGCTTTATCTGGTAAAAATCTATCTTGTATATATCTATGGGAAAGTTTTGCTGCTGCTACAATAGCATTATCATGAATTCTTACTCCATGATGTATCTCAAATCTTTCTTTAAGTCCTCTAAGTATAGATATTGTATCTTCAACAGTAGGTTCTTCTGCAATCACAGGTTGGAAACGTCTCTCAAGTGCTTTATCTTTCTCTATATATTTTCTATATTCATCAAAAGTAGTTGCACCAATACAGTTTAACTCTCCTCTTGCAAGCATAGGCTTAATCAAATTACCTGCATCCATTGAGCCTTCTGTTTTACCAGCTCCAACTATAGTATGAATCTCATCTATAAATAGAATGATTTTTCCATCAGAACTTTGAACTTCTTTTAAGACAGCCTTTAATCTTTCTTCAAATTCGCCTCTGTATTTTGCACCAGCAATCAATGCTCCCATATCAAGAGAGAATACGATTTTATCTTTTAGCCCTTCTGGTACATCCCCCCTTACTATTCTCTCTGCTAAGCCTTCAACTATCGCAGTTTTACCTACACCAGGTTCACCAATTAATACAGGGTTATTTTTTGTTCTTCTTGATAAAATTCTTATAATTCTTCTTATCTCTTCATCTCTTCCAATTACAGGGTCTAACTTATTTTTCTTTGCTAAATCTACTAAATTTGTTCCATATCTAGCAAGTGCATCGTATGTTCCTTCTGGATCTTGTGTTTCTACCCTTTGACTTCCCCTAACTTGTGACAAAACATTTAAAAAGTCATTTTTATTTATATTATATTGTTTCAATATTTTACCAACAACTGATTTTGATTCTGTTTCCATCATTGCAAGCATAACATGTTCAACACTTATATATGAATCTTTAAATTCTTTAGAAATACTTTCTGCTTTTATAAGTACTTCATTTATTTTTCTAGTAGCTGACACGCCTTGTGAATCTGCCCCTTCTCCATACACTTTTGGAAGTTTCTCCATTTCAAAGTTTACAGTATTTCTTAAAGAAGCTATTGATATATTCATCTTTTCTATTATGTTTGGAATTAATCCATCTTCTTGATTAATAAGTGCTGAAAAAAGATGAATTACATCTACTTGTTGGTTATGATTTTTTACTGCTTCATTATAAGCCTCATTTAAACTTTTTTGAACCCTTAAAGTCATTTTTTCTACGTCCATATAAATCCCTCCATTTTAATATTATATCCAAATAAATTAAATTCTCTCATTTATGATTATTGATTTTCTAAGCTCTAAAAGACTATCAAGCAAATTTTCATTTTTTTGTATATCAAAGCTTAATGTCAGATTAAAGGTTCCATCTGAATTAAAAAAATCAAATACTTCTTTTGATTTTGCCCTTAAATATAAGTCTTTATCTATAAGTCTTTTTTCACCTATTAATAAATACTGGCATTTATCTATAAAACTCTTTCTAAAATCAATAGTATATAGATTTTCTAAAAGATTATATTGGTAAATGGCAATATTATTAAACACCTTTAATATGTTTGAATTTACGAAATTGTAAATTTGATTATCGTTATACAGTGATATTTGTTCGTATATATACTCTCTAAATAAAGGATGAATGTTTTGTCTAAGTTTCAAAGTAACTTCGGCTGGTATTTCAAAATACAACTTCCAGTATTTAGAATTATTTTTTTCTAATATAAATGCTACTTTGTTTAAATTAGTTGTGCTAATCTCTTTTAATGTACATTCAAAATTATAATATCTCAAACTAGTTTCTTCATTTTCAAATACATAATCAAACCACTGTAGAACATTTCTATCAAGTTTTAAACTCATATAAAAACCTTCTTCCTTATTTACTAACCTTATTAGGTCTTTTTATCTGATTATATTCTTCTAATAAATTTTCTTTATCAGCTCTATTTCCTTTATATGCTATATGTGGATTTATCATATACTCACCATTCTTTACTCTCTGCAAAAAATCTAATTTTTTTAGTTCTGTAAACAATGAAGATAAGGAAGTTTTTGGATATTCAAATTCACAAGATAATTCATGTAGTGTTTTTCTAATCTTATTATTTTTATCCATAGAATTTATTAATTTTATTGGAATTAAATCTCTCTTAGTATACATTCCTTCTGCCACTTTGATATAATTTTTAAAGCAAACATTCATATATTTACTTTTGTCCATAACCAAATTTCTACTCTCTGTGTATTCTTGATTTAAATCTTTTTTTAATGCCTTATCTAAATTAAATATCTCTTCTCACTCTCCTTATCTCTAATTGATAATATAAATATATTACAAAAAAATATGTATGTCAAAAGCAAAAACAACAAAAGTTTATCTATAAAGTAAACTTTTATTTAGCTAAAAGCTAAACTTTACTTTTTTTTAAAATTAGCGTTTTCAATTTATTGGCAAGATTTTTGAATAATATTTGTAAAATTTTTTTAAAAATTTTAATAGGCTTTAAAATAATCTTTTCTATAAAGCAAAACCATTAAATTCATAATATTTCCAATTATTTTTTTGTGTGTTTACTTGACATAGTATATATATATTTATATAATGTATATATACTATATATACAATTTAAGGAGGTGTCTAATTGAATATAGTTATTAGTAATTCAAGTGGCAAGCCAATATATGAACAAATTACTACACAGATTAAAAGTATGATTATAAGTGGAGAGTTACCAGAAGGTACTGCTCTTCCAAGTATGAGATTATTAGCAAAAGAACTTAGAATAAGTGTAATTACTACAAAACGAGCATATAGCGATTTAGAGCATGATGGATTTATTGAAACAGTTACTGGTAAAGGTAGTTTCGTATCTGGCAAAAACATGGATTTTGTTAAAGAAGAACAACTTCGTTTAATTGAAGAATACCTACAAAAAGCAGTTGATACAGCTCAAAGTAGTGGTATTACATATGATGAGTTAAAGGATATTTTACTTTTATTATATAAGGGAGAATGATAATTATGGACGCAATAACTATAAAAAACCTAAATAAATCTTACAAAAATTTTGCATTACAAGATGTTTCTTTTTCAGTACCAAAAGGTTCTATAATGGGATTTGTAGGTGAAAATGGTGCAGGAAAAACTACTACACTAAAATCAATTTTAAATTTAATATCTTATGATAGTGGAAATATAGAAATCTTTGGACTTGATAACATAAAAAATGAAAAAGAAATCAAAGAACAAATTGGTGTGGTATTTGAAGGAAGCAACTTTCATGATAATTTAAATACAAATAATATCTCAAAAATTATGAGCCATATCTATAAAAACTGGGATGATACACTATTTAAAGAATACTTAAAAAAATTAAGGGTTCCAGATAATAAACTAATTAAAGAATTCTCAAAAGGTAATAAAATGAAACTTAGTATTGCTGTAGCTTTATCTCATAAACCAAAGTTATTAATATTAGATGAAGCAACTAGTTCACTTGACCCTATTGTAAGAGAAGAAATATTGGATATATTCTTAGATTTTATACAAGATGAAGAACATTCTATTATTTTATCTTCACACATTACAAGTGATTTGGATAAAATAGCAGATTATATTACATTTATACATAAAGGAAAAATTGTATTTAGCGAAAACAAAGATGAATTAATCGATACTATGGGTATCTTAAAATGTAATTCTAATGATTTTGCTAAACTCACAAATGAAGATTATTCATATTATCGTAAAAGTCAATTTGGATATGAAGTACTACTTAAAGACAAGTATAAATTTATTACAAAACATCCAAATCTTATAGTTGATAATACATCAATTGAAGAAATTATGTTATTTTATGTGAGAGGTGATAAATAATGAAGGGGCTAATTTTAAAAGATTTACTTAATTTAAAAAGCAATATAAAAGTTATGATTTTATTTATGATTGTATTTGGATATATATCTTCTGTTGGAGATGGAAATAATAGTAGTTTTGTGGGTGTTATTATAGTTTTATGTACAACAATGTTTGTTTCAACATTTTCATATGATGATTTAAATAAATGGGATAGTTATGTACTTACAATGCCTATCAAACGTAATACTATTGTATTAAGTAAATATTTAACTATGTTAATATTTAGCTTAATAGGCGTAATTTTTTCACTTATCATTAGTATTGTTATTGGATATTTTAAAAATACACTTGTATTAGGTGAAACTTTAATTATTACAGGCTTAATCTTATCAATTTCAGTATGTTTTGCTAGTTTTATTTTACCACTTATTTATAAATTTGGCACAGAAAAGGCTCGTTTATTAATGATCGCATGCTTTTTAATTCCTACTGCTGTAATATTAGGACTTAAAAGTCTTTTGGAAAGATTTAATTCAAATATATCTATTGAGATTATACTTAATACTTTAGTTTATTGTCTTCCATTTATTGCTATTTTATTCTTTGTAATTTCATATTTTATTTCTACAAAAATTTATTGTAAAAAAGAAGTATAAAAACATCCATATTCATTTTTACATTTAAATAATTTGATAAAAATACTATTGAGATAAAAGTTGATAGTATTTTTATTTATTATAACTTTATTTCTACTAGGCTTTTTTCTTTTTTATTATCTATTTATTCAATAACATCCTACTATTTTCCAAATATACTGATATAATATAATTATCTGATAAATTTAGTCGACAATTCTATTATTAAGTAGAAAAATAGAGTAATAAATAAAAAAAGTGATTCTAAATGGTAATTTAAATAGTTTTACTAGTTTTAAAAACTCATGATTACTGTTTTTTATACCATACTATTCTTCTTAGTATCAGAAAAATAGTTTCAAGATTTAAAGATACATGGAATAATTTTATAGTCTATAATCAACACAATTAGTAGTCATATAATAAAAATTATATTTTTAGGAGGGTACCTATGTTAGGACAAAAATGTATGGATTATTTACAAACACTAGGAAAAATAAGCTCAACAACAACAGGTCTTACAAGACTTATATTAACTGATGAGCATAAAAAATCAATCGAATTAATAAGTTCTTGGATGAAAGGTTTAAATCTTGATGTTGAAATTGATGATATTGGAAATGTTATAGGTACATATAAATCTACCTTCTTAAATGCTCCTACATTAGTAGTTGCTTCTCATCAAGATAGTGTAAAATGTGGTGGTATATTTGATGGAATGCTAGGAATAATTGTTCCTCTAATTGGACTTGAAGAAGCTATAAATAATAATAAATCTTATCCATTTAATATTAAATTAGTTGCATTTGCTGAAGAAGAAGGAACAAGATTTGAAACATCTTTGATGGGAAGTAAAGTTTTTGCTGGTACTTTTAAAAAGGAACTACTAAAATCTGTTGATGAAAATGGAATTACACTTGAAGAAGCTGTAACAAGATTTGGATTTGATACTAAAAATTTAATAAATTTACACCCTAGAAAAGATATTGATGCTTATTTAGAGTTCCATATCGAGCAAGGACCTGTATTAGAAAACAACTCCCTTTCTGCTGGAATTGTTTCAAGTATTACAGGATTTAAGAGTTATAAAATATCAGTAAATGGCAAATCTGGTCATGCTGGAACACTACCAATGGATATGCGATTTGATGCTGGATGTTGTGCTTGTGAGTGTGTATTAGCAATTGAAAATATAGCTAAGACAACGCCTGATTTAGTTGCTACGGTTGGAAAAATGAACTTCTATCCATCCTCATCAAATGTAGTTCCTGAAAGGGTTGATTTTACTCTTGTAATTCTTATATTTTCTTTATGTTTATTTATACTTATTTATATTTCTACGAACACACCTATTTACAATTTATCTAAAACGATTTCTTTATTTTATTTTATTTATGCTTCTTTATTTGTATTTTATTTTATCAAACTAGTTTGGTGGCAAATAGGTGGCAAAAACAATTTGCCACCTATTTTTTCTTTTTCAAATAATGCTCTTTATTTTTTATCTTCTTCTAAATTCTTAAAATACTCTTCTAACTCATTTAATTTCTTTTCATCTAACTCTTCATCATCTCTATGCAATGCTGAAATCAAGCTCTTAACTGAATTTTTATGTATATTCTTCAAAAATTCTTTCGTTTCAAACCTTATATACTTTTTTTCTTTTACTAGTATATTATAGTGTGTAAGTTTACCTATTTTCTCTGTGCTTAAAAATTCCCTTCTCTCTAACCTTTTTAAAACTGTAAATGTAGTTGATTCATTCCAGTTATATTTTTCTTCCATTGCAACAACTAATTCCTTAGAAGTTAGTACTTTGTTAGCTTCCCAAATATATCTCATAACTTTTAATTCCGCCTCTGGTAATTTACTAATTTTCATAGTCTACACCCCTTTACCGATTTATGTATATGTAAATTCTACATCAATAAAGTTTTCCAAGCAAGAGAATTAAGGCAAATAATTCCATCCAATTTTTACCATATTATTCCTCTAAGCTCCTATAATACTCTTCTAATTTATCTAATTTTTCATTGCTTATAGACTTATGTGTAGTCGTAAGAGAACGTATAATTCTTCTGTTTTTAGTAGATTTTAATACTTTTTTACTAAAAGCATCATACTCTTCACTATCTATTATTATTTTATAATATGATTGAAATCTTATAATATCTCTCGCTAAAAAACCCTTATAAATTAATCCTTTTAACACTATTTTTATTGTGCTCCTGTGCCATCCACACATCTGTTTTATGTCTCTTATTATTTCTTTTTTAGACATCAAAGAATCTTTTTCCCATAGATAATTCATTACCACAAACTCTGCTCTTGCTAACCCTTCTATTAATGTTTCTTCTTCCACTTTTTGTCACTCCCTCAAATTCTGTCTAGTTCAAATTAATAATAGGACCGTTTAATCTCGATTGATACAGGTAAGTTTTACCAATAATTCTACATATTTAGTTTGTTTTCTTATAAGAAAAATAGCTTTCATATTTGTAAACTTATTCATTTTTCAAATTTTCAAACAATCTTGTTGAATAATAATTAATTACATTGTATTATTAAATTGTAGAATAAAACTAAATCGGCAAAACTAGAGAAATTTAGTGACGCAAAACTATAGGGACTGAGACTTGTAAAATATCTTATAAGTCACGTTAGCCAGTTGCCAAAAAGATATTGTTCTTTTTGTTTTTATGAAAGTTTTTTAGGGGGATAATAATATATATGTTTAGAGATAAAATAGATAGATGTACACACGTGTTGACTACATATATTAGTAGTACATATGATTATTGTGATTTTATAGATACACAGTTAGATGATTTTATACTAGAGTACGGAGAAAATGTGGTAGAATCTTGTTTGCACCAAGTGATGGTATTGGTAAGTAAATATAATTAGATAGACACTATTTTTTAGAATAACCCTTTTTAGTTTTATATACTTTTGAATAGTATTATGATAAAAAATTAATTAAAATATATTTCTAGTATTCACAGTTTTATTTTTTGTTAAAATGAGTTATAATAAAGATGTAAATTTGTATCAAAAACAAAAAAAGAAACTACAATCTATTGCTCTAGAGCGAAGTTTCAAATTCAAAATAATTTAAGTAATGATTTATTCATTGAAATCGTCTTGATTGCAGTCAGGACGATTTCTTAGTTTATGTAAAGATTCTTTTAATCTACTTATAGAATCTAATAATCTTGTTATAGACTTTACTATTGTTGTAATAGATTTTATTACAATGGTAATGTAATACGCTATAACAAGTATAAACATAAGTGTTTTCATATACTCACCCCCTTTCACATGAAGGTGATTTCTGAAAACTTTCGCCCTTAGATTGTAGTTCCACAAGATAATTCTTGCATTTTAATTATAACATAATTTTACAATTATAAAGTATTTATTACTCATCTTTTTTAATCTCAACAATATCCTCTATGTTACAGTCTAACGCTAAACATATCTTTTCCATTGTAGCCATGGAAACGACTTTATCTTCTTTTAATTTACTGATACTTGAACTTCCTATTCCTGTCATTTCTTTAAATTCCATTTTTTTTATTTTCTTATCAATTAATAATTTCCATAAGCGATTGTATGAAATCATTTTATCAACTCCTTATAATTTATTCTATCATAATTAACCTGTTAAGGGCAATATTTCTCTTTTATAGTTAATTTTAGTTGACTTCATTCTTAAATCGTAGTATTATTAAATTAACCTTAAATAGTTAATATTAACTATTTAAGGACAATATATAAAGGAGGAAATAAAATGTCTGAATTTGAAATCAAAGTTGTTTTAAATGAAGAAAAAAATGGTGTAGAATTGTACTTTAATGATAAGCCATGTCAAAAAATTAGAAACAATCTAAAATCTAGTGGATTTAAATGGTCTAGATTTAATGAGTGTTGGTTTGCTAAACAAAGTGATAAAACAGTAGCTTTTGCAAATTCTTTAGCTAATACAACAACAGAGGAAATAAAAGAAAAAAGTGAGGAATACAAAGAACAGAAACAAGAGGATTTAAGAAAAAAATTAATGGAGATTGATATAGAAGATATAGAAAACTATATAGTACCTGCTGAAATAAGTAAAAGAGAAAATGAAAACTCTTTTTTTAGAAGAACAGAAAGAAATCATACAAAAGTTTTGCAAGATGAATTTATAGAAGCTAATGAAACAGTTATAGACATATTAAAAAATACTAATAGCTTAGAAATAGAATACTACTTAAAACTAGCTTTACAGAGATTTAAAAAGAATTATACAGAAGCTTACATAAAATATCTAAATCATAAAGGTGATAATCCATCATGGGTAGTTACAGGTAGAAGCGGTAGAAACGCTACTAGAGATAGAAAAAACAATGCTAGACAAGATAAACTATTACAAAATTTATTTGATACAAAAAATAGATTTAAAGAAATATGTGATAAAAATAGAAGTAATATAAGAAAAGAAAAAAGATTAAGAGAAAGAAAAGAATTTGAAGAAGGTACAAAAGATATTACTATTCCTGAATTTAAAAGAATTAAAAAGAATATAAACCCTTCTGCAACTAATAAGATATTTGATGGAAATACAACATTTATTATAACAATGCACACATATAATGATTATTTTATAGCCAAAAACTGGGGAGCTTGGAGAGTTTATAATCAAAATGGCGTTGAATTGTATAGTACTAAAACTAATGAGACATTATTAGAAGCTAAAAAATGGTTAATATATCAAATAAATAAATTAGAGCAAGGAGCGATATAAATGTGTTTTAAGACTTATATACTTAAAAGAGTTCTAAGCAACAAGCAACTAGAGATAACTAGGAGTTTTGACTTAGATAATCTAATTTGTACTGCAAAAGAAATATTGGAAGAAAATGAGATTGATTTGATAATTGTTGATGAACAAAATAGTGTTGTTTGGAGAAATGAAAAAAGCACTCCCGACCAAGAGAATGCTTAATTGCAACTATAGAAGTGTACTGCGAATACACTTCTATTTTTTTATTATATCATATAATTTATGTTGTTAAAAAGAGCTATTTAAATCAATTTTAAGACGTGTTGAGTAATGTTCTTGATAGTTTATACATTGATGAATTTCAAAAAAATAAGCACTCATATAAAAGAGTGCTTTAAATGTATATTTATGAAATATGTAATATAATTATAACATGTCTTATGTTTTAACATGATAATTTTCGTTCGTTTTATTATTACAGGTTCTTTTATATATTTACATAATAAAAAAGCTGTACCCTTAGAAATATACGCTCTAATAGCACAGTTTTTTATTTATTATATTCTTCTAAAAACTTCTTATGTAATTTCTCTTTAGCTTCTATATATGCCTTTTCAGCATCTTCTATGTTGTCATAGTATCCTAAATTATAATGAATTTTCTTAAACTCTATCTGAGCTTTATACTTATTCTTAGACTCGTCCCAATAAACGCCTCTAACTTTAGTTTTTGAATTATCATAAGCTTTCGTCTTTTTTATAATAGATATATTTGTATTATCAATAATGTTTTTTTCTTTATGTACTTTTAAAGCTATCTTTGCATTTTTTATATCAGATTCTTTCTTCAAGCATCCACATGATTTAGTTCTGCCCATAGTTAGATTGTTTTCTGCTGTCTCAATTTTATTTCCACATGTACATTTACATAACCAAATATAACGTCCATCCGTTGTTTTTTTATTAGTATTTTTTATAGCTATCAATCTGCCAAACTTTTTATTTGTCAAATCGTTTTGTTTGAATTGTGTCTCACTTTGTAAACATCCACACCCTCGAATTTTTTTCAAACTATCTGCTCTTATCCATTTTTCATTTCCACATGTACATTTACACAAGCAATATTTTCTATTGTTTCTTTGCTCTATATCTAATATTGTAAGGTTTTCAAATTTATCTCCAATATTCATATTTTCACTTCCTACAAATATTTTATAAACATTTCTTTTATCTTAGCTTCAAATTCTTCTGTTGTTATATATTCATCTTTGTAGTTTTCTTCTAATTTTTCAATATCTCTATTTTCTTCTAAGTATGTTTCGTGCATATAATATAAGTCATAAACTTTATTAAACAAAGAACCATCTATACAATGTAAGTGTTTTTCACAAGTTGCTAAGTCCTCATAACTGCACCCTTCACCCTCAAAATATCCTTCAAAGATGTTTATATCATAATCCTTAAATTCGCACTCTGTTGCAATTTTAAACCAATATTCGCATAAATTTATTATAGCATCAACGCATTTTTCTTTACTTATCTTGTAGCAACTAATTCCTGCCTCGAAATGTTCGCCATCTCCAGTTGCAGAACTTACATGTTCTTTTCCTCTAAAATTTTTATCGCAATCAAGTCTAATGAATTTTTCCATTTTTTATATCCCCCTTTTATCTATCTTTAATTATATTATAGTCTATTTTATATAGAAAGTCAATATCAAAAACAACTTATTAGTTGTTTTTTAAAACTTATAAGTTGCATAATACAACTTACTAGTTGTTTTTAACAACAACTTATGTTATTATATATTTATAAAATAATGAGGAGGTAATATTATGGAAAACGACTACATTAGTTATATAAAAAGTTTATTTGTAAAAGAAAATAAAACTATTAAAGATATTAATAATGCTTTAAATGAATTAAATAACACAAACTTTACTTATGAAAATTTCAGAAAAAAACTAGCGAATGGAAATATAAAATACAGTGAAGCATTAGAAATAGCGAACGTTTTGGGCTATGAAATAGTGTGGAAGAAAAAAGAAAAATAGGCATAAAAAAAGAAGGTAACAACTAGCTAGTTGCTACCTTCTAATCTATCTATTAAATAAAAACTTCTAATTTGGCTTTTAAACATTCCTTCAATATCTTTTATTGAATCTTGGGCACATTGCTTAAACTTTAAATCATAGTATATATTCACTTCACCTATACCGTTTACACTTATAGAATAGTCTTTTCTTTCTATTATACATATGCTTCCACAATCTGATAAACTATTATTGTATATAAATTTTAATTGTCTTTTTATCTTGAGAAAGTCTATTTTGGGGTAAATATTGTTTGGATAAAAACTTTTCTCTTGTATTAACATGTTATCTACCTCTTATCATTTTATTTATTTATAAAATCTAATGCTTTATAAAGAGTATCAAATCTATCATTACCTTTTATCATTGTGTATTTTTCTTTAGTAATAGAACTTATCTTATTACATGCTCCTCCGCCTACAATATAAAGATTTTGTGTATGACCTGGTACATAATCTTTTATATCACATACTCTACATTCATTTTCTTTGTAATTCCAACTAATTATTTGCGCTAGAACTTTGTCAACTTCTCCCTCATAGATTATTGTGTATTTTATCATCTTATTCACTCCCCCACCATTTTTTACTTTATCTTTAAAATCTACCCATAACTTCGGATTATCAAGCATCTTACGAGGACAATATTTTTTCTTAGCATCATAATGTCTAATTACTTTGTCAGCACTAATATTTAAATCTTTCATTAATTTTTTAGTTAAGTCTATTGCATTTTCTCTTGCTTTTGTATAATTACCATCTTTATTTACACATATTTCTATATTAATACTATTATAGTTTGTAACTCCTGCAACTAATGCAGTTCCATAACTTTTGCCAACTGCCCAAGCCCCGTCTTTATGGTCCAATGTTTGATATATGACCTTATCATCAACATAGTAATGTACACTTGCTTCTAAGTTACCATTATTAAGTGCTTGTGCATGTCTCTTAGCATCTGCTCCCTTGTCCTCATTGTCGGTTTCATGGATTACAATAAACTTTGCATTATTCTTGTTTGAATAACATTTTTTCTTTGTTAACATCTTTATTATATCTACCATTACTTTTCACCATCCTTTAACTGTTTGTAAGTTTGATTTATACCTATTGATATACCCCAACAAATCACTCCTTGTAAGACTGCATCAGCATTTAATCCTAGCATCCATACTGAGAAACCCACACCAAGTACTAATAATACTACTGGAATATACTTATTATCTAGTTGTTTATATTTTTTGCATCCTGCTCCTATAACATAAAGAGCAGCAACTAAAATTAGTAACTGCTCTGGTATGAAACTTATTAAATTATCCATCTCTTATCCTCCTAATTAATTAAAATAATCCTCTCTGTATTGCAAATATAAAGAACCCTACAAGGGTTGTAATCATGGTTCCTATTAGCCATTTCAACATGCTTGTAAGTGAATTTAAGTTTTCACATAATGCTTTTAACTCCGCTTTAGACTCTATATTCGCTACTCTTAATTCGTCTATTTCATCATTATGTTTATTTATTGTTGCCTCATGTCGTTTCAAATTCTCTTTGAAAAGTTCTTCATTCATGAAAACCTCCTAATTTTTGAATTAAAAAAGAACTATGCTATATAGTCCTCTCCTACAATTTCTTTATATTCTGTTACTGTTATCTTATTCTTTGTAACTGCTGTTTTAACTTGCTCTTTAGTCCAGTTGCCATTCTTATAAAAATCTGTTATTATCTTATACCAATTCATTTATATCACCCCATTGCTCATAAGTTGAAATGTTAAATCTGCTATTGTTTGTTCTGTAGAATTTACTTTATTAATTAAGATTTCTTTTTCAAGTTCTTCCTCACTTTTTGCTATTAATTCATATTTGTAGTATGTTTCTTTTGTTAATTCATTTACATATAAAGTAGAGTAATATCCTTCTCTAAGTTCTTCTTGCATAATATTATCTACCAGTATTCCTTGCTCTAATTCCTCACTAGACAAATCAGAAGGCATGTAGTTTATCAAGCCTACTTTTTTTATATCTATATCATCTGTATTGCTTAAATTACCTAAAAAAATCAATTAAAACATCTCCCTTTTCACATAGAATTTTTTTATTAATGCCAGCCTTACTATAGTGCCATTATCAATATTACCATTAATATAAATATTATAATTTTTATAAATTATATTTGAAGAACCATACCCCTCAAATTCATATGAGTTTAGTTCATTTAGATTTCTTGAAAATCTTAATATTTTCGCATGTTCATATTCATATCTGCTCTTTGTTGCATAAATATAATTACTATCATTATCTAAACCCACTAAGTATTTATATTTACTATCAGATAATTTTATTTGTAAACTTAAATTTGAAGTATATTTATTGAGATAACCCTCATCTAGATAACCTACAACTCCTCTGTTACAAGAAATATAAACCTCATTATTTAGTAACATAATTTTGCGTCCTGCGTTGCTATCACGTAAAATTGCTGATGCAATTTTCTGAGTTAAATTATGATTTAATAAATATATAGATGCTATGTCAGAACTATCTTGTACCAATACATATATACCTGTACTATTTACTTTTATATTTCCATTTACTGAAAAACTTTTTATAGAAAGGGAAGCGCAATCTTTAGTTAAGTTTATACTAAATAAATTTGAAGAAGCATTAATTAGTATCATAGTTGCTGTACTATTTTTATAGCAATATAAAATATTATTATAAAAATACATATTGTCAACAAAATTATTAGTTATAGTTTTATTAATAGTTCCTGTAGTTTTATTAATTTGATATACGTTTTCTGCTGTAGAAGTATAAATATAATCTTCACTAATACAGAAACATTTAAAATTAGAAAAACTTATTGAGAAAATAACATTAAAATTTAAATCTGCTTTTACTAATTTCGATGCTTTTAATACATAGATATAACTATCATCATAAAGAATATTTATAATGCCGTTTGAGTCATTGAAATTTGTCTTTTTGTCAACTACTGTAATTGCATTATCATATATTACCTTATTTTCTTCAATTTCCTTTGCAGTATTTTCTAGACTATCCATTATTTCCTTAAAACTGCTATTTTCATTTAATTTTGCCATCATCCACTCTCCTTCACAAAAACATATCTGTTAATGTATTTGCTATTGATATTCCTCTTGTCTTTTGACCATTTAATTCTGTATCTAATAAGTTTTGCTTTGTTACTAATTCTTTTAATGCCCCTTCTACATTATCACTTGTAAAGTTATTTTCTGTATCTTCTATAGTTACATACTTTGCTTCTAATACAAGATTTCTAACTTTATTAACTAACTCTTTAAAAGTCATTTAATCACCTCTTTCAATAAAAAAGAACCTCTATATTGTAGGTTCTACTCCTTCTACTACTCCACTATGCTCTAATATAATCCTCTACTGCTTTTCTGTACTCTGTGTTAGTCACATCATCTAATTCAAATTCTCGATTTTTCAAAGGGTTTAATCCTTTGTTTAGGATTCTCTCTGCTAATATTCTTACTACAACATTATTTATATTCATTATAAAATTCCTCCTACTTTCTCATTTTCTGCAATCAATATTTGATTTTCTAATTCTTGTATTCTTTTTTCTTCTTCGCTCACATATACTGGTATCTCTTCTAAAATAGGTTCTTTTGTTTCTATATTTATACTTGTAATTCTATTTTTAGCATAATCTACACTTCCATACTCAACATCAATACAATGCAATTCAGTTATTGTATCATGTTCCAATACATCCCCTGTTGCTTCCCCTGTCTGTAGCAGTATTTTGCCTGTCTGGTCGTAAATTATTCTATTTGCTCTATTCATTTTATCACCTCATTTATATAAATTTTATAGCATACCAAGAAAACCCATAAATAGAAATAGAAGCTCTACTTGCAGGTACATTAATTCCATTACTATTAATATAAGCATCTTGCTCATTGTTTATATAAAATCCTGCATGACAATTAAAATCTTGGTCATCCATTTTATCTCTAGTAAGTTGTAAGTTTGCTATAAAATCTCTTTTATTTGTAGACCAAGGTATATTGCAAGTAGCAATAATAATATTTTTTTGAATTGAACTACCAGCGCTAACAGTTTCATTTTCAGCGATAAAAATATTAGGAATAAATCCTAAATTATTAATATTAATCCAATGATATGGTTGCCTAATATATGTTGCTCCATATAATCCGCCATATAAATTAACATGTTGAGAACTTTGGATAACAGAAGTAGTCCCACTTGCAATTTTATATTTAGAGTTTAATTGCGATATAGTATTATTAGCTTGTGTTAATTGATTCATCAAATCCTGCAAACTAGCGTCTCCACTATCAAAAGAAGTTTTTATTTTCTCTGATAGCTCTACAAGTGTATTATTTAGACTTGCTTCTATATTCTTTAATGCTAAAGTATTTATAATACTTGTTTTACCAGTTCTAAATCCTGCATTAACCTCAATTAATTTTGTTGATATATCTTGCAGATTAACATCTTCGGGCAGTGGCATTATATTCTTACTTATACTTAATACTTTTTCTACTGTAGCATTAGCACTATCTGTAACAACTATTTTAAGCGTGTGTAGTGCATTATCTTCTAATGTATAGTTAATTATTTTCTCTGTTGTTAAATCTGTTGTGATAGTTTCTTTTAATACATCATCTATAAAATATTCTATTTTAGTTAGCAATGTTGGGTCTGTGTGGTCAGCTTTAAATGTAGCTGTAGTGGAATTATAAGAGGATATATTTAAAAATGGTAATGCTTGGAGTAATGTTATTTTAGCCTTACCATTAACTCCACTATTACCTGTTAATGTTTTACCTACAGTTGTACTAGCATTTTCCAACCAATATTCAGAAGTAGGTGTATATCCAATTGGTTTATAACTATCTTTAGTTAAGACATATCCACTTCCTCCACCACCATTGCAGTGTGAAAAGCGGCAACCTGAACCACCGAACCATCCACCACCTCCGCCTGCATAACTAACTGAACAACCTCCTTTGCCAAACAATCCATCTCCCTTACCATTAGTTTCGAAGCCTCTACCTCCATCAAATTGAGTTGCTCCAACAGAACTTCCATCAGAAGCAACAACGTTTTCTCCTTTTAATCCACCACCATTTCCACCACCATAACCTGCATAACCACCGCCTCCTCCGCCTGCAACAATTATACGCGAAAACAAGCCTTGTTCGTTATCCCATTCACCACCAACAAGTCTAATATCAGTAGCTCCACCACCAACAGCACCAGCACCATAGCCACCACCATTAAATGCATAAACAGAAGAAGAAACATCTAAACCTAGTTGACCAACATAAACATATAACAAAGTCTCCTTTCTCAGTATAAGTTCACCAACAGAGTATCCACCACCTGAATGAGAAGTAGCACTATGCATCTCTCCGCCACTAGCACCCCAGCACTCTAATTTATATTTACCTGGTTTAAATATTAAACTTTGCTCTGCACCTGTATAATCAAAATTCCATTCTGTAACCATTTTCTCACTCTCCTTTCTAACAGTAAGTTATCAACTCATTTACACTCGTTGCAACACTAGATAACCCACCATTTATTTTTTCTTCTATATTAACCAACATATCTTCAATCTTTTTAGATGAATAAGTAGTCATTTCAGACACTCTGTTATCATCTACAGTCGCATTAATTAAACTTGTCTGAGCATTTCCATTTATCAAATACACATACATTTTAATATTTTCTTCATTTCTAACAAGAACACTATTATCATCAATAGCCCTAGCATTCGGTGTAAGTGCTTCTCCGTTTTCATCATACAAGGCTATTAATATTCTTTTTGTTAATAGAGGATGATTTACAGTTACTTCATACATATTAGTTTCATTATTTAAAATCCAATCATCAACCTCTATAATATGTGTATGAGATACATTTGCGCCACCTGCGATAAGTTGGTCAATTTTAATATTCTGTTTCTCATTTTCTGTGTCAATCCTAGTATTCAACTCTGTTTTAGCAGTTTCTATGTTGCTTGTTAATTCTGTTTTAGTTGTATCTATTTTAGTGCCTAACTCTTGTATATCTTTAAGTGTTGCTAAAATAACAGTTGGGTCTACTTTTAAATTCACACTTGAAGTATTAGAAACCACTAAAATAATTTTTATAACTAAGTCTTTTACACTTCCCGAGTCAGCAGTTGGTTTATATGTTTCGGGATATTTAGATACTGCAATTAGTTGGTCTTTTGAATCAAATATTCCAACCTCTCTTATCATAAAGCCACCTACGCTACCTGGTATTACAGTTTCTATTACTATCCAGTTTGGATTTTCTTCATCTATCTTTACATTATTTACAGAACCTTCCCAAACAACCTTTTTAAGAGATGTTTGTTCCTCTGTTGGATTATATTCTCCCCCTGCTCCATCACCAAGTTGTAATTTTACTAAATCTACTTTATTACCAAGTGCTGTAGCATTTGCAATAGAGGCCTTACCTATTTTAGTTAAAAGTGTATAATATTTTTGTTCTGCCAACTATATCACCTCCTTAGGGTATAAAGTTATTTTTTCCATGCTTCTATCATTACCTGTAGATATTGTTAATTCTCCAAAACTTTCAAAGTTTGTTGGAGTATATGGATATATAGTAACTGTTTCACCTGTATTCATTGTAGAGCCTGCAAACATAGAGTTTTGGTTAAATAAAATCATCTCAAATTTATGTTCTAAATGACATGGCTTTATTTCTTCTATTTTCTTGTCTAATTCTAAAATAGTGTTATAGCTACAGTTATTCGTTATAAAACTTAGTGTAAAACTAAATATATTGCTAAATACTTTTACATCAACATTGGTCTTTGTGTAAGCCTCTGATATAGCTTTTACAACCTCTATTGTAGTTGTACCCTTACCTCTCATCTTTGCTTTTATATTACTTCTTCTGTCCTCTATGCTTAAATCATATCTATTTTTAATAGATAAAATATTTTCCCAATAATCAAGTCCCCACGTTGCAGTATCTACAAAAAACTGGTCAAAAGTATCGTCATAGGTTTCTCTAAGTGTTTCTAATTCTATGTCGTAAGCATCTTGTATTTTTCTAGTAATATCATTGTTATAAAAACTTGGTAGTTTATCAATTAATTTCATTAAACTACCACCTCACTAAATTCTAGGGTCGTAACACTTGGCACTTTGTCCTCTTCAAATACTATATTTTCAGCTTTATTATTTAATAATAAATTACTAAAGTCATGTAAGCCTTCCACACTTGCAAGTATTGCACTTACTTTAGTGTAAATTATTTCTTTATTAACATTTATTAAGTAGCTATTAATGCTTTCTAAGAAGCTTTCTTTTACAAAATCTAAATTATATCCTGCTTCTAGCTTTATATATGCACTTATGCTTATATCAAGTGGTGAAGGTGTTGAAACTGTTAATGTACATCCGATTGGCATTTCTGTACCAATATGCTCTCTACACTTAATTATTATTTCTTCTTCAACAGCTTGATTATTTTGACCAAATAATAAAACTTTAACTGTCCCTGCTCCATCCCATCTTGGATAAACCTTAACGTTATAGACTCCATCTACTTCCAAAGCCCATTCTTCATAGTGAGCTTTATTTCCACTTGTAGATTGATTTTTCTGTATTTTATAGAATCTTTCTTTCAATTCTTCATCTGTTTCTATTTCTGTGCCACCTTGAAATGCTAAATTATTATAAATTCTTGTTATACCGCTTATTTCGTCTTGTAGCTTAAATCCAGTGCTTGCAGGTATATTGTATCTAATTCCAATTTCTAAAGCCTGTACGGGGCTTGTATTTTGTTCGATTTCCGAACTAATTACTATATCTTTAATTACTACAAATAATAGCTCGTTGTAAGATATAATAGTTCCGTTTTGTACAACTGTTCCAACTTTTCCCTCAAATATTACCTCTCCAGTTGCTTCCGTTCCTAACTTTCTATATACTCCAAATTCATTTACCCGCTTATCAAGAAAATCATCAAAATTATCTTCAATAAAAGCTTTTTTATGGAGATATGAAAGTTCTATATAGAATTTTGCAAGCTCTGAATTAATAGGGGATACCATATCATTTAAAAAAGACCCTTCTCCTTTATAGATATTTAAATTTATATTAGATAAGGTCCTGTTTTTCACAACATCATAAGTTTGACTACTATACATTAACTTCCACCTCCCCATAAATTGTGTTTATGACTATATCCACACTTAATAAATCATCTATAAGTTTTGTATTGCTAATGTTGACATCTAATATATATGGATTAACTAGTAAGGACTCTTTTATATATCTACTAGCTTCACTTTCTGTAAGCCCTTTACTATATTTCTGCCCTATTAGTTCAGATAATTCAGTTCCATAGTCCCAGCTATGAATTTCATGCTCATATCTATTAGTTTTAATACACTTATACACCCAAACTTTTATTGCTTCATTACCTTCAACAATCTTAAAATCTCCATTTTCCACAACTGGCTCATCCTTTTCAAAATTCCAAGCCACTTCACGAAGAATCGGCAATTCTTCAGTTTTAGGTAAGATATAATCTTGTGGTACTCCTATAAACGGGAATATTGTACTCATTACAAACTCACCAACTTACTTACAACAGCAAATTTATTGTCTATTTTGAACATTATAACCATGTCTCCAAGTTCAAATTTATCTATAAATGGGTTTTTCACTTCATGTTTATGCTCTTTATTTGTTTCTGTGTTAAATGTTTCTATCTGTCTGTCAAGCATCCAACTATCTATTAAAATGTCTTCTTTTTCTAATACGATATTATTTATCTCTATTTTTAAATTAGGTAATTTATCTTTAATTTTTCCAATAAAAAAAGAAGGTTCATTGTAATGTTTCCCTTCTTCTCTCATTATTCCTATAAATTCATTTATTGGATTAGCCACTCTATCACCTCTTTTTACAATACTCTCCTAGCTGTATTAAAATCTTTTCTACCACTTAATTTACTTATTTTAACTACATCACCTTTTTGTGGAGCGTGTAGATATTCTCCATTGCCTATATATAAACCAACATGACTAACTGGATTATGGAAAAATACTAAGTCTCCTGCTTGCAAATTGTTTTGTTCTACTTTTTTACCGACTTTAGATTGTTGGCTTGAAGTCCTTGGCAGATTAACATTAACTTTCTTAAAGCAATATACCATTAACCCCGAACAGTCAAAATTACTAGGTCCATTTCCACCCCATTTATAAGGCTTACCTAAATGTTTCTTTGCTTCTGCTATTACTGTACTTGCTTTCCCTGTTACATTTGTATATCCTGTACCATCACCTATGATTATCATTCCTTTTCTTCTTCCAAAGTTATAACATTCTTCTTTACTAGACATTAATATATCTATTTTATATACTCCATTAACTACTTTAATAGCTCCTCCACGGTCTGTAACTGTATATGTTTTCCCGTCTATTTTTGTCCCTGCACATTTTGCTTGAATTTTTGTCTTAAATTTAAGTTGCGAAGGTGCCGCACAAGTATTGTTACTAGGTACAAGTTTTTTATTGTCCATCGCTTGATAATAACCGCCTTGAAGCGGGTCATTTGAAGGATAATAAGCAGTAAATTCTGCTTTCACTTCTTTACCATTTAAAGTACCTTCACCACTACTAAAATCCGAACTTTCTTCCTTTTGCTCGTCTTGTCCTGCTGTCTTTTCATCCATGATATTTTGAAAGTTCAAATCCAAATCTATTTCATAATTTCCGTTGCTATCCCAATTATGTTTATCTGTGTCTATATAAAAGAGTCCTACAAGTCCTGTATAGCTATCCTTAACCTTTACACCTCTGCCAGTTATACAACTTACATCACCATAACCTTTTAAACTGCAAGTCTGTTCTATCCCCTTGAACTCACTTTCAATATCTACAGTACTATTTTCTTGTTGCTGTATAACCTTTTGCATTATTACTCCAACATCTTTAAAAATCTCATCATTGACCTTTTCGCTTATCTTATTACCATACTGGTCTACAACTAATACCTTATTTTTTACATTCTCCATACTTTCTGAGAAGCTTGTATTTATAAGATTAGAACCTTCTTCAAACATAACATTTAATGTAACAGTTCCTTTTTCAATGATATTAAATTTATCTACATTAGACTCTATCATATATTTTTTTTTAGTTGTTTTACTAGCTTCTGTATATGCACTCATTATGGTATCATAACCAGTTGTACCTATATACATTTTTGTATGTTTTACTCCAGTCTTAGGTATGTTTCCTATTGCAAGTTTATTGTCATTAAATACTTGTTTTGCTATATCTTCAACCAATTTATCTTTAAAGTTATATGATACCTCGCTTTGTGTTAATAAAAATCCCATGTCTTTTGATGCGAAGCTGATACTATTATTACTAGAGTCTTTAGACCTGTTAATTATCATTCCTCTAAAAATTTCTTTATCATCCACATAAAAACATACTGTACTAGCTATTGGTATATCTATTTGCCTAAAATTAATATCAGAAGCTGATTGTACTATAGAAAACTCTAATGTCCTTGATGGGGACTTATAATCACCTGACCATGTCACTTTTTCTACTATATCAGTTATGTTGTATACAGCTCCATCTTTTGTATGGACCTGTAATTTTATATTATTAATCCAAACCACCTTCTTGTCTTTTCGATTTATAAGTGATTAATTTATGTTAAAACCTTTGAATGGAGATAATTTTAAATCAGTTAACTTACTTAGTTTTTTAAAACTATCCCAAAAATCTGATTCTCTGTTATCTCCAAAACATTTATCTAAGTATTTGCAATCTGTACATGGGAAATCTAAACCTTTTTCGTTGTGCATGAAGCTTTTTATAGCTCCAATTTGTATAAACTTACCTATACAATAAAAGTCTTTTTCTGAAAGTTTTATTTCATCTTGCATAATAACACCTCTTTCACATTTCTAATCTGTAAAACCTGCACCTAGACACATTCTAACTCCTGTAATTTTTGATAATTTTATGAATGTATCCCAGTGTACATAACCATATCCACTTTTAAAACATTCTCTTTCATACTTGCAAGTTTGGCAAGGGTCTAATATATCATGTTCTTCTCTAAAACATCTCTTTATAACATTTATTTGAATATGTTTTGCTATACAATATAAGTCTTTTTCTGTTAAATCCTCTTTCGTTAGACCATAGTTTTCTGGTATTATTCTTACTTTCTGCAACTCTATCACCTCACTTAAGGAATTGTTAACACCCAACCATCTTTTATTAGGTCAGGATTTTTAATAAGTTTTTTATTTGCATCATAAATCTTCTTCCATAAGTCTCCATTACCATAATATTTTTTTGCTAAACTCCAAAGACTGTCACCTTTGACTACCTTATGAGTTTTTTGTTTATTTTTAACTTCAAAACCTTTTGTGATTGGCACATCTTTTGAGGATGATAAATCTGTATCTTTACTAGAATTAAGTTTAGGTATCTGTATTCTTCTATACTCTTTTAAACTTAACGTAAAATACACATCCCCTGTACAATCTTTTTCTTCATATTTAAAACTATCAATTATTACTTCCATGTTTATATTTGTTTCTGTAACTGTAAACCTTAATATGAAACCTTCATTCATCCATTTTTCAATCTTATTTACACAGTCATATGGTGTTGGAAAACCTGTATAATCACAGTAACTGACTTCATCATTTTTGGGAAAGAAACTAGATATTTCTGTAGTTCTTAAACCTACACCTCCAAATACTGCAATTTCTCCTAACTTCAATACATTAGAGGTATTTACTATTGCTTTACTGTTTATCTCAAAAGTAGATGGAAAAACAGGAAATCTAAAGGTGTCATTTGCTTGTCTAATCCACATTTCCAATTACATCACCTCTTTTAACTAAAACTATTCTAAGCTTAATAGAAATTCAGCTTCATATTTTATAACATCCTCAAAAGCTAAATCTATTTTTCTATAAACATTAACACTCTTTGCATAAAATCTAGTTGAATATTTTTCTGTATCTTCAATTAAATCTTCTCTTGCTTGTAATAATATTTTTAATCTTGCCAAACACGCATTAAATTCTATATCTCTATCCATATAATCACTCCTTATATAATAAAAGCACCTACTTGTTACAGTAAGTGCTTTTATTATATTATAAATTTAATAATTCTTTTTTCTTAGCATTAAATTCTTCTTCTGTTATTGCTTGTATATCTAGCAATTCTTTTAATGTTTTTATTTGCTCTAATGCGTCATTATTTTGTTGAACAGTATTATTATTTTGCTTTTCTAAATCTTTTTGATTTCCGTTTTGAATTACTGAAAATGTAGATAATATCTCTTGTGCAATATTATAATTAGTCTTATAAACAAAAGATGTTTTCTTAGTAGCTGAATTAATTAAATCTATATATGTTGCGGGCGTATTTAGATTGTTTAATGTTATTTTTATTTTTAAACTGTTTATTATTGCTTTAGATTCTTTTTTCCCAGTTACTCCTCCAACTACAGCTCCTACTCCTCCAAACAAGATTCCTCCTGTTAAAGCTCTGCCTAATCCACCTTTTATCAATGTTTCTCCATCTTCCAGCAGTTCATAATCAATAATATCATCAAATGATAAAACTTCTTGAGCCGATTTTCCAAACTTATTAGGAATTAAAAATTTTCTTTGTGGTTCATCTATTTCTAAATAAGTTTCTAACTTTTTAGTTGGGTTAAAGCTTTCTACTTCTATTGTTCTATTTTCATTATTTTTGATAACATTTACAACATCTTCTTTTGTTATTTCTTTATTTTTCTTACCTAATGTAACTAATCCAATACCACATTTATCAACACATTTTTTACAAACATGCCCATCTTTTATTTTAAGTCTACAAGATTGCTCTTCACCACAAATAACACATATTTCATTTTTACTAAATAATCCCATATATTTATCCCCCCTAAAATATAACAATTATACTACGATTATAGCATATATTGCTACAATTTAGGGGTACATGTTTTTATACACCACCTGCTATTCCTAACTGTATTTCTCTAACTAACATCTTAGTTAATTTATTTATGTCAGCTTCTTCTTTAACTGTAACACCACCGAGATTTATGTTTATAGTAATATTATTATCTTCTTTTTTATTAGTAGTTTTGCTCTCGCTTTTATTAATAGTATTTTGTTCAGTTCTTTGTGCTATAGCTTCTTTGTATTTACTAGTATAATTGCTTTCTTCGACTTCTTTAGGGTTATACATTCTTTTAACTAAGCTATCAACCATACCAGTAATATTAGTCTCCAATTTTGGTAATGTCATTTTTATTCCATTCCAAATACCAGGAGGAAGGAATTTACCTACCAAATCTCGTAACTTCCAAGATGGCGAATGGACTCCAAAACCATCTTTAAATCCACTTATTACACCATTTGCAAAATCTCCAATCTTACCTTTTAGCCAATCTCCGGCTCCTGTAATACCTTCCCAAAGCCCTTTGACAATATTTTTACCTATATCCATCACTTTTTTAGGTAAAGACTTCAATGTGTCCACTACTGTAGTAATTAATTTTTTAGCACCTTCTTTACCTTTAGTTGCCATTTGACTTCCCCAAGTAGCAACTTTTTGTACTGTATTTGTAAGCCAAGTCCATACGCGATTAGGTAGAGTTTGGAAAAATACTACTATGTTGTTAATAATCATTCTAGAGTAAATTTGAGCATATGTTATCATAGCCATACCCCACTGTCCAATTTTTTGTACTGTGCTTACCAGCCAAGCCCAAATCTTGCTAGGAAGCTGTGCAAAAAATGTAACAACATTGTTTATCCAAATCGGAACATTTGTAACTAAGTAGGTCCATACACTAATGCCCCAAGACATTATTTTACCTAAAGTAAATCCTAAAGCATAACCAATTTTCGCAGGCAACTGATTAAACCATATTCCAATATTATTTATCCACATTGGAATAGTTTGAGTAAAGAAAGCTACAATAGCATTCCAACCATTTATAAAAGTTTGTTTTATATTATTCCACATCTGCACAAACCAAGTTCCTGCATTTAAAAAACTGGTACATAGACTTTCCCAAGCTTGTGGTATGGTTTGTGTAAAGAAATTACATATACTACCCCAAACTTTTGTTGCTGTCTCTTTTATCTTATTCCAAGCATTTATAACAAAATCTCTAAATCCTTTATTAGTATTCCATAATACTATTAAGCCTGCCACTAAAGCAGTTATAGCTATTATAGCTATACCAATAGGGCCTCCTAATAATGCGCTTGCTTTTGCTAGTAATAATGTTCTAGCTTGTGCAAGAGCCATTTTGCCAGTTAGAACTCCGACAAGAATTTGGAATCCACTTAAAGCTACACCTGCTCCTGCCATACCAACCATGTAGACCCTAACTGCTAGTTCAGCCGCAATCCAAGCATTTTTTAGTGCAACAATACTTTTAACAACACTAGTCATAATAGAAGCTGTTTTTATACTAACAAGTATACTAGCGATAGTAGGTCCATTTTTCAGAACCCAACTAAGACTCTTAATCATAGTTGGCAATGCTTTAGTTGCAACCTTTATAATCGTAGATGTTAAATCCCCAAAAGATTGTGCAATTTGAGAAACACCCGCTTTAAGTGACCCACTTGAAAACTGTTTATCTAAGTCACTTAAACATTTTATTCCTGTTTCAGTAGCATTTTTAAGAGGTTCTTTTAGTTTACTATATATCTCTATACCTAGATTTTTGAAACTTTCTTTTAATATTCCTACTTTAGATTCTAATGTATTAGACATCTTTGCATATGCACTTCCAACAACATCAGCCTGTGTTGACATAGCCTTTAAATTATTAGTATATTGTTCTGAATTTTGACCACTAAGTGCGAGTGCTGCTTTCCCTGCTTCAATACTACCAAACATATCTATTAAACTTTTTTTATTCTGTTTAGCACTTCCATCCATAAGGTTTAAAATTTCATTAAGTGGCACTCCTGCTTGCATTAATTCTTTAAAAGATTTTCCTGCATATTTAGTTCCTTTTGTAGCATCTAATAAAGACTTATTTGCTACTGTACCAGTTTTCCCAAGTTCAGCAAGTAAACTATTTAATTGTGTTGTTGCTTGTGCTGTAGGTGTTCCTTGTGCTGTCATATTGGCAAGTGATGCTCCTACCTGTTCAAAACTAAAACTCATTGCAGATGCAGTTGGGGTTACTTGTGCTAATGTTGCTCCTAATTCTCCAACCGTAGTGATACCTTTATTTTGAGTCTGCATCATAACTTTGTGTACTCTATCTGTTTCAGATACATCCATCTTGTAAGCATTTAATACTTTTGCTGTTGCTGTTAGAGCTGTGTCTATATCCGTAAATCCCGCTTTAGATAATTTAGCATTTTTAGTCATAAAGTCCATTGCTGAACCCATATCTTTTGTAACAGGAATGCCCGAAGATAAAGCATTATATAGACTTTCTCCAATAGAAGATGCTGCAATTCCTGTGTTTTTAGATAACTCCAATACTTTATTATTCAAGTTTTCTGTATCTACTTTAGTGTCTCCAAACATTGTCGAAGTTTTTGTCATTGCAGTTTCAAATTCTGCACCTGCTTTAGATGCAGAAACAAGTCCTGCGCCTATTCCAGTTGCAATTCCCACTCCTGCTATTTTAGCTGCATTGCTTACTTTTCTAAATTGTTCTTGTAATCTTTCTTGTGCTTGTGATGTTGTATTAGTTTGATTTTGGAGGGCTCTAGTAGCATCTCTAACTTGTCTTAGCGTCCTACTAGCTTCATCTCGCATTCTTATAACAGCTTCTAAAGCTCTACTACCTGCTGACATACTCTACAACCCCTTTCCAAAACTCTTTATTTCTTCTATTCTTTCATCCATTTCTTGATACATAAAAGCTTTAACTATGCGTTTTTCTCCATGTTTAAACTTATAAAAAACAGATGGCATTATTCCTTTATATCTAAACATTAGATACATTAAATTAATTTCGCCATCTGTTTTTATTAGTTTTTTATTTTTTCTTCTATTCTCTTATCCTTTTCAGAATTGGATTCGCTATATCCATTCAACTCACATATTTTGTTATATAAATCATTTATTTCACCTGCTAATAACATTTTTCTTAACAACTCTCTTGGTGTTGGAGATTTAAAATGCTTCAATAATTCTTTGTCTTTAAATGTTTTGCAAGAAGCTAATATAATATTTGTTTTCATTTTAAAGTTATCTAAATCCTTTAACGAACCATTTTCTATTTTTAATCCACTTGATTGTAATTCGTCAAAAGTTTCCGGTTCTAATGCTGTACATTCAAAAGGTAACTCTATACCTACCTTTTTACAAAATATTTTGTATGTCATGCTTGGCATTTTAATTTCACCTGCATCCATTTTGAGTAATAATTCTACTATATTTTTTACTTCTGTTACTTCTTTTTTATCTACTATTTCTTTTTCTAATTTATTTTCACTCATATTAATTCTCCTTTTTATTATTAATTATTTTCTATGCTGCATCTAATATCTCAAAATCTTCAAAAGTGAATGATGCTTCAATTTCTCCCTCTTTCCCATTTTCCCAATCTATAATTGACAACCCATCAAAAGAAACCCCTGTTAAAGAAATTCTTTCCACTCCTTTAGCATCAGGGTCAGCTAATTTACTTATAATAGTAAATTTAGGCTCTCTACCTTCTTTTATAATTTGAGTTATATACTTTAACATGTTTGAATCTACATGATATAGAGTTATAGAGCCTTCCGCACTAGCACCTATCACTTTTTGACCTTTTATCATTTTGCGAGGTCTAACTATTTCAGCTTTATCTAGTTTTATTTCAGCTTTCAATGCTTTACACTCTGCTATTTGTACCTCATTTAGCCAACATTCTCCGAATGTTCCATTTATAACATTTTTACTTTCAAAACTTGTAGCCATATTTTCACCTACCTTCTACATTTGAACTCTTATATCTATATCTTCCATTGCATCAACCAACTTTAGATTTATTAAGTAAAATCCATTTGAGCCAGTATTAGCTTCTTTTATTTCATTCTCTTTCATTTTACTAACATCTACTTTTTTACCCTCTAAGTATTCTTTTTGCTTCTCTAAATCAATTTCAACAGTGAAACTAGAGTCAATTAACTCTTGTTTTGCCAATTCAGTTAAATAAGATTGTACAGCAACAATAAATAAACATTTGTTGTCATAAGTATTCGGACATTTACGCAAATATTTTTCTACATAAATATTCTTTATATCTTTACTTATTAAATCTTTTGTATCAACAAGCTTAATCTTTTGAAACATTTCTCCTTTTTCTGATGTTAGAGTTGTAAGAGAATTTACACCTCTAGCAATCCTTATAGCTCCTGATAATCTTCTTAGTATTAATTCTCCTGATTGTACTTTAGCGTCTGCACTAGCTTTGTCTATCTTTGTAATAGATTCAACTTCATTAAGAGGAGCATAAGTAATTGACTGTGTGTTTGGAGTAGATGCTATAAGAGAAGCAATACGTGGTGTATATTTTTCTGCTGTTATTTCCTCCCCACCAACTGTTACATTTTCAGTAAAGTTGACGATTGCTTCATTATCAGCTTTAATGTTTGCTAATACTGCTTTAGCTTCTGTACTTTCTTCTTCTCTTATCTTCTTAATCCAATTCACAATTTTTGTTTTTTCTGCTTCTTCTGCTTCGGGCATACATAAGTAATTAAATTCCACAGATTCCAATTCACTTAATATCTCATCTAAATTTCCATCTGTTTCTATAACTGTTATAATAACTTTGCTTGGTTTTAATACCTTCTCATTATCAGTAGCCCCTACAAATCCATGTTGAATATATTTTTTATTATCATCACTCAATGAGGTTGGTATATCATCTTCGCTTGTAAGCTCTTTATACATCTTTGTTGTATCTTTTAATATAATCGCTACTATTCCAGCTTTTGAGCGTTGTATAAAGCTTGTAGCCAGTTCTTTAAATTCTATATTTATATTAACTAATCCAGCCATTTAATCACTCCTTCCTTCAAATCTTATATTTAGTTCTTTCATCAACTCATGTTTTTCTTCTTCAAAATAAATTTGCTCATGATAATTTATAGATATAAGAAATTGAACATAGTTTCCTATTTCATCTTTTTCTATACTTCCATTTTTCTTACTGAAAGTTAAATATCTATCTTTTACTTTTATATTTCTAGTGAATATGTTCTCTAATTTATTTAAAATATCAAATAAATCTGTTTTTTTCTTTTTCCAATTAGGTAAATATCTTATATCAACTAAAAAGCTTTTTATATCAGTTCTTTTAGTCGCTATTTGTGTTTCTTCAGGTAATATCTGCACAAAAAAATAAGACTCTTTATTGTCTTTTATGTTATATTCTCCTGTAACTATAGTTTCTTCAAAATCACTATCTATAATTTTAGTAAATGAATCTAGTATTTCATTATAACTTAGCAACATACCACCTCTAGTTCCAAAAATCTATTATTATCTGATTTAATTCATCATCAATTATACTGCTCATTTCATCAACGCTTCTTGCTAACATAAATACACCTGGTACAAAACTAATTCCGTTAGGCTTAGGGCTATAGTTTTCGCTAGTTCCTGTTCCTTGCCTAGTTCTATGACCATATTCTAAATGATAAATATACTCAACATTGTTTGATACTACACCATCAAATAGATTAAGCTCTTTATATTTCCAACTCTTTCTAGCTGTTCCTCCATCTATTTTGGCAACTGGTGTTTTAGGTTTTACTTTTCTAAGCAGTTTATTACCTATATTATTCTTAGCCCTTCTTAAGTTCTTTGACATTTCCCTTTCTTCTCTTTCTAAATCTCTTATTAATGTGTCTAGACTGTTAAATTCTATCATTTAATATCTTTCCTTTAGGGTAAGATTAACTTGTAAGTGGCTTGAATAAGGAAATGGTTTAGATGCAATAAAAGTTTCTACATTCCCATTTTCTAAAGTTATATCGAGTATATCTCCAACTATCAAATTTACTTCGGGTCTACAATATAATTCAAACACCGAAATAGAATTTGTTATATCTGTATCCACGATATTAGGTATATTTCCATTTAAGCCACAAGGTACACCTTCTGCAATTACAACATTCTCGTTAAAATCTGTAACTCCTGTCTCCTCATTTTTGATACTTACACATCTTCTTATTGTCATTTTGCAAAAATAAGTTAATGCTAATATATCTGCTTCTGTCATGTTACCACCTAACTTTTCTAAAATTATTTAAAATATTCTTATCTTTTTGAGATAGCTTTATTTCAATTAATTCATCTGTTGTTTTAGCTGGTGCAACATTATAAGTTACAGAATAACCACCACGAGAAACCGAACTAATCTTACTATTATCAGCACTATTATTGCCTAATATAGTTTCTTTTAACTTAACAATAACTTTATCTTCTATAATATTTTCAAGAGTAGGATTAAGTGTTTCTATATTGCAGTATGCAAGAACTAGAGTAGTATATTTTTTAATGTACAACTCTATTAAACTATCATGAGTATCATCTTTTAAATTTAAAATTAATTTTATATTATCTAGCATTTAATCACCTCAAATCAAAATAGAGAAACTAAATACTATTTAATTTCTCTATTAATTCATCTTTTTTCAATTTTGAGTAGCCTTCTAGGCCCTTTTCTTTTGCTAAGTTTTTCAGTTCTTCAAGAGTTGAATTTTCTGTATTACTAGTTCCATTATCTTCTAATAACTTAAATCCATCATACATTAACTTTTCTTTTTCAGATGTATCATTAACTATTTTTTCTATGTTATCTCTTATTAATCTATACATAATTTATCTCCTTTAGACTGTTGGTTTGGCATCTTTGAAGTTAGCATATACTAAGTTAGAACTAAGTTTAGCAACCCATAACTCATGGTATCTTCTGTAGTCCATAGACCAAGCATTGGCTTTTTGATTAGTTAAAGGGTCAAAAATTCTCATTTGGTCTTGTTTTGTTACAGCTATAGGAATGTCTCTACCTGCTATTATAAAGTTGCAATCAAGAGCTTTTGTACCTTTTACATACCCACCCTGTCTTTGACCTTCTGTTTTTCCATCATATAAAGTTATAGATGAATACATACGATTTTGAGGTGTGACTAATAATGGACAAAAGTCTATCGTTGGTACTTTTGTAGTTATTCCTCCCTTGCTAAAATCAATAGCTGTTAATTTATCTAATACTTTTTCTTCTATTGCTTCTAATGTATCATAAGTTAAATGTATTACAAGTTCTCCAATATATCCAGTTTCTCTTATTGTTTTTATGCCTCTTTTTATTTTACTTATAACAGTATCTTTATTTGGTGTATATCCATATTCTGTATTAGCATCATTTTCAACCCCTATAGCTACTGTAGCTAACTTGCTAAGTCTATAAGCGTCTATTTCTGGAATTACTTTTGTTCTTTGGAATTTACCCATAATATTACTTGCAGTTAATGTAAAATTAGTTTCATCAACATCATTTGGGTCTATTGTAAACTTTCTTCCTCTGTCTTGTGTCATAGTTTTAGTTTCATAACCAAACTTTATATCTCCATCAGCATATCCTTCTGATGAACCTCTGTTATAATCCCCTAGTCCATCAACTTCTAGAGAAGGTATTTTTATTTCCTTACCTCCATTGTATATTACCTTTCCTGCATTAGCATCCATCCACCCTGTTAGAAGTGTTTGTATTGCTGAATCATCAAGTGTTTGTTGTATAATTGGTGCATATTCTATTGCATTTGCCATTTTAACATCTCCTTTATTTTAATTATATTTGTCCGTTTACTGCTGCTTTTATTTGTTCTGCTGTAATTTCTGATGAAGCTTCTCCACTACCACCTGGTACATACTTGTAAAAAGACTGTGCATTTGTTTGTTTAGTAGTTTCAGTTGTACTAGTTTCAAACAAATCTTTATAGCTTTCTTGTAACCCTTTTAATTGTTCCTCTATCCCTACTATCTTGCCATCTTCACCTATAGTTATTTTTTCTAAGTCAAACTTATTTGTTAGTAAATCAGTATGCTTAGCTTTATTGGTTAATAAAGCTTTCTCAACAGCACTTAATTTTCTTGTCTTTATACTCTCACTTTGTATTTTCTCAACTTCTAACTTGTGATTCTCTTCTATCTTTTTAATTTCTGTCTGATGCTCTGTTTTAAGCTTTTCTACATCTTCTTGAGTCATTTTACTATTAAAGCTTTTTATAGTCTTATCTGCTTCTTTCAGTTGCTCATTTACTTTGTTAAATGTTTCCTTGGGTACTGCGTGTTTTGGAAATTCAGTATTAACACTTTTTAATATTTCCTCAACATCAATCTTGTTTTCTTCGATTTTAATACTTTCTAATATTTTTCTTAACCATTCCATTTAATCATCATCCCTTCTAATTTCTCTATAGATTTTTATAGTTGCTCTCCAACTGCGAGAGTTACTTTGTTCTTTATGCTCTACAACTTTTTTAAAAAGAGCAAAATAAAAAAGCCTTTATAGACTTTTATCTAACGATTTATTTAGTTCTTCTTTTACTTTCTTTAAAATTTTATCAGAAACTTTATCTATATTAGCTTCATTTTCTTTTTTTAATTTATTACAAAGAATACCTACATTAACATTAGCAATACAATTAATAACGATTTGTACTACACAAACTACAACTATAACTTGAGTTAATATACACATTAAAATCACCTACCTTTTTATCTAATAATCTATCTTAATTTTTCCTTTTTTAGCAAAACGTGCTTTCATATCTTTAGACACTATCTCTTTTATATACTCCAAATCCTCATCAGAAAGTTGTTTTTTAGGACTTTCTATTTTTATTTCATTAAGCTTTTCTTTTCCAAATACTCTATTTAAATTTTCTTCTAATCTATATACTACTTCATTAAATGTTTCAATTTCTTTTGTAGCACTTTTTATATTTTCTTCAAAATCTTTTGTATCTAACTTCAACTTAGCTGAAAGTTCTAATTTACTTTCCTTGTTCTTTTCTTCATCAACACATCTATGCCTTTGTTCTAAATTTTCAGCATAGTTTGTTAAATTTTCAATAGTTGCAGTATATTCAACTTTTTGATATGTCATTTCAAATATATCTGCTCTACATGGGTATATTTCTCCTTTTACACCTTGTATAATGTAATCACCTTTATTAGCTCTCATAGTACCTTCTAATGTCTCTAAATCACAACTTACATGTCCATTAATACATTTTTCTTCCATAAAATTACAAACTCTACTATTTCCAATAAACCATTCTGGTTCTATATCATAGCCTAATCTGAAAGCTTCCACTTCGACTGGTTTCTTTTTAAATTTAGCCATATTATTTATTCCTCCTTAAATTTTACACAATAAAAGCACTTACTATTTAAACTTAACAAGTGCTCCCTATACAACTTCTATATTTTTTATTACATGTTCCTTGTACCATTCATTATAAGTCAAGTTTGCTGGAACTTCATAGGTTTTGCCTTTTGGCAGTCGTGCTGTTCTCATTTCTTCTTCATGTTGGAAATATGGTATAGTCGTACACCTGCAACGTGGATGCAGTGGAGGATAATTTTCTCCTTCTTTAGCATCTTTAACTAAATATACTTTCATGTCTATATTTCTGCATCTTTTACAAGTATTATCCTGTAATGTAGCTAAGAATTGATATTTATCTACTCCTTGACTTTCATATGCTCTTTTATCAGCTTCTGACATAAAATGAGAATGTTCTGTTTGAACTAATCTTATTGTATTATCATAACTAGAATCCATTCTCTCAGATACTCTGTTAACAACTTTTTTCAGACCTTCTCCTCTTATTACCATCTGAGTAATTTCTTCTTTAATAACTTCGCTTAATAAATCTCTGTTTTTCCATATCCTTTGTGAAAAATTTTTCCCTGACCATGGATAACTTATAACTTCTTTTATAGTTGCTTTATTAAGTTTGCTAAAGCTAACTCCAACTCCTATAGACTTTTGAGTTTCATATATACTTTTGTAATAACTGTCTTTTACAGATTCCTCTAATAGCTTTTCTACTCTGTTGTTTTGAATGTCAAATGTATTATATATCTCTTTAGATATTTGATAAAACAATTCCTCTAATCGATTTATTCTACTCTTCATAGCTAATGTATTAAGTTCTAATAGTAATCTTTCATTTCTAGTTTGTTCTATTAATTTAATATATTGCTTAATGTCCATACGCCATGTTTTAAACTCATTGTTAGTTAAATATTTTTGTGTTTCTGCATATGTTAATTTATTTTGTTCAGCATATTTATAAAATAAATTAGCGATTTCTTTCTCTATATTTTTCATTGCAATTTTATATTGCCTATCCAGTTCCTTTAAGACTTCTTTTTCATCTTTCAACCTTGCATTTAATCTTTGCTTTTCTCTTACTTTCCAGTACTCAACATTATTATTTTTCATATTAAATACCTACAATGAACCTTCAAGTATTTTTTTAGCTTCATCTTTTGTCACACCTATGGCTATAGATATTACGTTTATAGCTTGACCTAGCGTTAATGTTCCTGTTGAAAATTGTGTCAATACACCTACTAGTGATTGTGTCTGAGCACCATTTAGAGTTTTTCCTGCAACTTCTTCTGCATTGTCTATAGTGTCATTTACACTTTCTTTTCCCTCTACATTCTCTTTTTTATTTGGTAAATCGTCAAAGTTATAATCATCAGAAACCGAAGCTACTTGTGCTTGTTTTTCTTCTAAATAAAGTCTCTCAGCTTCTTCGGGGTCGTCGACCCAAGGATGATGCCTAAAAATAATTTTGGTAGGTATTATCCCCATGCTTTTTGTAGCTATATCTGCATCCTCTAAGTCATTAGACATCATGTTTCTTGTGTAAGTCTGTTGTATCTTTTTATAGTCTGTAACTCCTAAAAAATATAGTATAGCTTTTATTAGCTTATCAAAAGAGGTTCTAAACTCGGTTTCAAGGAGTCCAGATTTTAATTCTAGCTTTCTATAAAAGAATTTAAGTGCCACTCCAGAAGCATTTCCAAACGATTCAGTATCTTGTTGTAACCCTTGACCACTTTCATATATTTGTTTTTTCAAGATTTCAAGTATTATTCTTCGTGCTTCTGTAGGTATCTCTATTTGCATAGTTTTAAGACCTCCAGAATCGCCCTCTGAATCAGTTTCGGTCTTTATTGTTTTATATCTCTTTAATTCCTTTAAGAACTCTGAGGTATCTTCTCCACCAAAATTTTCAAGTATATATATTATTTGCTGTATGTCTTCTAAATCATTAGCAAAACCACTCATAACTCGGTCGTATAGGTCTAATATTTTTTTATACTTAGATAAGTCACTTTGTTTTTTTATATTGTTAGCAAATTCAACAAAAGGTACTGAATTAAATCTATGTTGTACTGTTATATGTTCAATTTGCGAGCCACAACATGATATTCCTAAAAATTTATATTTATCTAAAGTTTTGTCAGTCCAATACTCAACATAAGTGTATGGTTGTTTCTGTATTTGTCTTTCTACATCTTCTAACTGAACATAATATCTTATAACAGTTTCTAACTCTCTTTCAATACCATTCCTATATATAGGAATAATTTCTTCTGTATTCACTACACCATATTTAAATTCTTGGCTGATTATTTGTTCCTCGCTATATTCTTCATCTATCCAGTAGTGGAGCCATGCAGTACCACAATTTGATGCTTCTATTGCTAAATTCTTAGCTTTTCTAGTGAATTCATTTCCTAAGACATCTGTTACCTTCTCATTCAATTCTTTGTTATTATCAACATCAAAAAGCACTGGATAGGTAAACATATAAGAAGCTTTTTCGTCAACAAGTATCTCATGAAAGTTATGACTAATTCTATTGTCAGCATTTCTTAACGGATTTTCATCTCTATTCTGTACAACTACACCCTTTTTTAGAATATCATTTTCATTATAATAATATGATTTAGCTTGTAATATCTCTTGCCTTCTAGCTATATCAGCATTTATTATTGCTCTTATTTTTTCTAACTCCACATCACCACCACCTATATTTTTTACTTAAATACTGATAATCCTTGACCTTTTAGTGCCTTTTCTGCAACTCCTGTCATAGCATCTGGTGCATCATCATGTTTGTTCTTACCCTCTCTCTGATAAGATGCCATAGCCTTATAAAACTCTGGCCACTTATCTCTCCAATTAGATGGTAAATATATATGTTCCATTACCCACGAGCTATTAGATAAGATTCTAGCATTTTTATTTTTAGACTGGTGAAACCACTTTATTGTTGTTTTATTACTGTTGAATTTTTCTTTTAATATTCTTTGAACACTTCTTGCAAACGCTCTACCGCCATTATTTGACTCTATATCTGCCTTATTAGTTTTATTGTCATAAAACATCTTAGCTGTTTTATATTCTGTTATATCCATGCTTTCTTTTGTATATAAGACATCTAATATGTATACTTCTTTGTTATACACTCCATAAATTATACAGCATAAATAGTCTGCTCCTTCATCTGCCGTATCCACATAAGCTTTAATAGATGTAAATAGTAGATTGCCTTCATCAGTAGGAAGCTTGCCATACGTCTTAAATCTAGTGTACAAGCATCCTTTTAAGTCGATAGGCTCTTGTTGATAGTTAGCACTTGCAATGTCTTCGCCCATCGCTCTTACTTTTGACTTATAACTATTTAGAGATAATACTTCTTCACAAAGCATGTTGCCATCTTCCTGTAATGCTTTCATATTAATATGTTTTACTTTCTTTCCTTCTTCTTTATAATGTTCTAATGCTCTGCCAGCTAAGTCCTTACTAGACCATCTAGTCATTATAATTATTATCTTTCCTTTTTCCTCTAGTCTTGATAACATAGTATTAGTAAACCAATCCCAATGTTTTTCAAGAACATTCTCGTTGTAGGCTTCTTCTGCATTTTTAATAACATCATCTATCAAAAGTATTGTTGCACCAAAACCAGTAGCCGTGCCAGTCGGAGAGGTTGCTAGATAATTATTGTATCCATTTTCTAAGCTCCATAAATTCATAGCACTGTCACCATATTTTATGTGAACATTTGGGAAAACATCATTAAAAACAGGTTTGTAAATATCTGCTTTTACTTCTTGTATTGCATTTCTAACATTTTTAGAAAACATGGTAGATAATGTTTCATTGTATGAGCCTGTCATTATTTTTTCTTCTTGATTTCTACCTAATACCCATTCAACAAATAATCCTGCTGTTCTACTTTTCCCATGTCGAGGTGGTAAATTTAATATTAATACTTCGTCATTACTTTCATAAAACTTTTGGAAATCATGACATAAGTTAACTAAATATTGTCTATCTTTTTTATAAAAGTTTGGAGCTCTTAAATTACAATAAAAAAAGAAGTCACGTCTTGCAAGCTCCTTCTTAGCTTCTAGTGCTATTAACTTATTATCAATCATCTAAACTCGCCAGCCTTTTTAGTTCTTCTAAAGATAATTCTTTGAATATATTTTCACTTTCATTCTGAACAAGATTATTATTTTCTAATTCAAACCTCTTTTTATCCATTTTTAATTTTTGTAATCTTTCAATATTCTTAGCTTTTTCTTTTTGTATCTTAGTTAACTCAGTTTCTAGCTTTTGTACTCTTTCAAAGATAGAAACCGCTCTTGTAACAGTTTCTGTCTGTGTCTGTTCATTATCTTTAAGTAAATTACCTTCTATCTTTAAAGTTCTTTTGTCTATGCTTTCTAGCGTAATTTTATCAACTTTTTCTTCATACTGTTTTATTCTTTTCATATGTCTGTGTTCTCTAACTGTAAGTAAGCTTATTTCTAGTTCGAGTCTGTGTATTTCATCTTTATTTTCACTTTTTATTAACTCTATTTCTTCTGTTGTTAGAGTGTTAAAGAATATTTTCTCATATATTCCATCTTTTAACCTGTTTTTATTGCCCTTTGGAGCTCCACTGCCAACAGCATTTTTATTGCCAATTTGACCACCCTTTTTCTTTGTAGTACTACATTCACCTTTTCGTAGTACTACATTCCACTTGTCTCTACACTTCCAGTTACTAATAGTTTTCTCATTTTCTTCTAACAGTTCTGATATTTCTCTATTTGTTATATTTCCATTGTGTTCTATATACAAATCAAGTGCTTTATCCCTGTTGGGGCTTCTAGCTTTTGCCACACCACCACCTCATTATTTCTATATTCGTTTGAATCGTATTTTTTTATTATGAAGCTTGTTTGTCTACTTTTATTTCTTCTCTATCCTCTCTTGTCAATAAATAGAAAAATGGCGTATCTGCTAAAGCTAAGAAGAACTTAACCACGTATTGACTCATTATCATAGTTATTAGACTTGGTACAGTACCCCAAAATCCAATAGTTATGAAAATGCTTGTGTCTATTAGTTGACTTAACATAGTACTAGCATTATTTCTTAACCATTTATGTTTTCCATTAAATTTGTCTTTTAACTTATGAAATATAAATACATCATTTGATTGAGCTAATATATAAGCTGTCAAACTAGCTAATACAAATCTTACATTCTGCCCTAACACTACTTTCAGATTGCTTGAATACTCTGTTGCAAAACTTGCACTTGGAAGGGCTATAGCTACTGTAATTAATAAAAGACTGAATAACTGCATTAAAATACCTCTTCTGACTGTTCTGTTAGCTTCTTCTTTGCCCCATATTTCCCCAATCACATCTGTACATAAAAATGTTAACGGATATGCTACGACCGCGGCAGGAACAATTAATCCAAATATGCTAATTACCTTTCCTGCAACAATATTAGAAATCACTAGACTTGTTACAAATACACAATTTAATAATGTTAAATTTCTTTCTGTCTTTTTCACCATCTCACTCCATCCATATATTTTTGATATTTAACCCATTCGCACATGCTATGAGCTACCAGTTTTTTTAAATCTGTTTTCTTATTACCTGCTTTTTCTAACCTTCTTATATGTATATCCCCATTTTTGAAAGTATAAAGTTGCTGACCAATTGATGCTCCTATCGTCCAACTACTGCTATCAACACTATAAAATTTAAATGATTTTAATATCTTTGTCTTAGTAAAGCCTAAACCATGCACTTTTACACCTTTTTGGTAAGCATACTCAACCATTTTTTGTATTAAAGGATACTCTTGTTTCTTTATATCATTTATTGCAAAACCACCAACTGCAATATATTTGTACTCTCTACATAGTTTTTTCCAGTACTCAATTCCTCGATTTTTATGCCAGACAGGAATACATTGTCTTCCTACTTCATTCTCTACTTTTTTAGTCCATTTCTCCACCTGCTCCAATCCAAATATAGAATCTACATCAACTTCAAAAAAATGTTTTATATTGTAATCTTTAATAAATTTAATATATCTATCAATGTAGTTTTCCATTTCTTCTTTTGAGATTTCTGTACCATTCATAAAAGAAAAAGCTCCACTATCAAGTAAAAAATTCTCATTTCCTACTATACTCATAGCTTCCAAACACGCTTTTTCTTTATTAAAAAAAGTTTCTAAGATGTATTGAGGTTTACATTTCTCTATTGTTTCCAATCTTAATTCTTTATTCATTCCACTTTTTGTTGCAGCAAGAAAAATCCTCATTATACTTCAAACTCCCCATTGCAGTGTGGACATTTCACCATTTTCCCTTTTTTCTCTTTTTCTTCTAATTCTTCATCTAATGTAAAATCCTTGTCACTAATATTCAAATCTTCAAAGTCATTAACATAAAAATTAAACTCTTTCATATCAATATTAATTATGTCATATAATTCATCAACTAATTTATTATAATCCCAACTGGAAAATTCATTAGTCTTGTTATCTATTAACCTGTAAGCTTTTATTTGCTCTTCTGTTAGATTCTTTAGAGCTATGCAAGGTACTTGTTTAAGTTCTAATTGTTTAGACGCTTCATACCTCGTATGACCTGCTATTATTATGTTATCTTCATCAACTAAAATTGGGTTCGTAAATCCAAATTCATCAATTGATTTAATAACCTTTTCTATTGCTTCATCATTGCGTCTAGGGTTATTTTCATAAGGTTTTATATCTTCTAAATTAAGATAAACCACTTCTCTTTTGTTCAATTTAATACCTCCTTTTTTAATTTTTTGTATAAAAAAAGACCTAGAAATTAATCTAAGCCTTTTTAATGGGGGATACATATTATTAAGGGAGCAAGTTCTAGGAATCGAACCTAGAATAATGTACCAACACCTGCATGGTGAGTGAGGTTACCAAGCCCCACTCGATTTAGACACCTGAATTAAGATACAAAATTGTATGAGATTCTAATCTCAATTCAAATGCTACATATAGTGTATTAATATCTTTTGAACATAGTTAGAATTGAACTAACAGCACCCTCATGCTCTGCCTAGTCTGTTCATATAAGCTAGAGTAATCCCTTAACCCTAGCCTAATATATATTTAGTTTCGAGAGGGAAATCTTTCATTTCCACAATACTATTATCTCATGTCTAAAATTAAAAAAACGGTATAGTTTTGGCAATCAAAATTTGTAGCTTAACTTAGTTTGTAATCTAACAATTCAAAAAGTGGCTCTTGCTCTATTAATGCTTTCTTTCCAAATAATGCTATTGATATTGAACTAATAGCTTGATTGGCTCTCTCTCTTAATTGTCTTTCTTCTAAATATACTTTATCAACTACCAAAGCCCATTCTAAGCCTTCAATATATCTAAACTCTATAATTTGTTTGTGTATAGGTTTTAAATTCCTTATAGCTAAGTCTATTGTAGATTTAATTATTTCTGCTTCATATAACTCTATTTCCTTTTCTATTATTAAGTCTGATACATTGACAATAGCATCCTCAATCATATTACTAGTTTTGTTTGTTTTTCCTGTTTTGACACTATCATAACTTATACCTTTCATCAAATCTCCAACTGAATTATCTCTAAGCATTTGTATTTCATTTTTCAATTTTATTATATTTGTACTTAATTGTTTATAATTAGAAAGTTGTTTCTTAGTTGCATTAAAAAACTCTTTTTTAGTTTTAGACATACTCACACACTCCTATCAATTATGTTATAATAATATTTGTATATAAAAGTTTTATATTTTTGACAAGTAGGAGCGTGAAGTAATGCTCCTTTTTTCTTTTTAAATGTTATGTATTACTAAAATCTATTTTTTTAAAAAAATTTTCAACTTTACTTTCATTTTTTTCTACTTCTTTAATCTGCTGTTCATTTTCTGCTTGTTTGATAAGAAGTATTTCTCTAGTACATTTACATACATTCATAGTTTCTTTGTGTATCTCTTCATCCATAATTCTTACATAACTATCAATACCACTTCTCCCAATGCCTTCATCAGCCAATTCATATACTGTTTTCTCCATACTTTCCTTTAACTCTTTAATATTTTTACTATGTTCAATAAGTTTTTTAATATATTCTTTCATACTAATACCTCTCTTTGACAATTATTTATTCAAGATTTTCTACAATCTTATACCATTTACTTCTTCTTCTTTTTTGCTTCTCTTTTTTTCTTATTTAATTCTTTATACTCTATCCAACCATCTACACCATATTTTTTACTTTTAGAAACCCATGTTAATTTTTCGGGAAAATTATAATCAAATATTTTTCTCTTTATCTCTCCTTGTTGAGTTCCGAACCCTTTTACATCTATATATTCAACCTCACCATTCCATTTGTATATTGCAAAATCAACTGTATAAGTAATAGCTCTTTCAGAAACTCCAAATTTCTTAAATTTTGGTTGCAACTCAAATTTCTGTTGTAGTCCAAAATCTTTAATTTCTCCTTTCGCTTTCTTATCTTTAAGATATAGATAGTATTCTGCTTCGTCTTTACTATCAAATTTAATTCCATCTATCATAGTTTTCTTATTGTTGTATTTACTCAATCAAATTCTCCTTTTATCTCTTAAAAATCATTAATATTTTCTAATATCATTTATAAATTTATAAACATCATGTATGCTATATCCAAACTTTTCAAATCCTTTTACGTATCTTCTTATTGAACTTGGTATACTTCTGCCTACCCTACAATTCTCATATCCTTGCCATAAGTTTTCTTTTTCCTCTTGCTTTACCATTTGAGAAACTGCTTTTTGAAACTTATTCATTATCTTTACTCCTAACCCTATTAGCTTTCTTCCTACATTCCTTACAACAATAAGCCTCCTTAGATTTTTCCTCAAGATAAAACAACTTGCCACACCAATTACATCTTCTTCTTTTCATATAATCACTTCCCTTGTTTTACTCAACTACTCTCATATTCACTTTTCCATTTTTAAAAAGTTTTATTTGATATTTTTTTCCACAATGGGGACAAGTAACTATCATTTTTTTAAACTTAGCTAATGTATAGAAATTCCTACCACATCCACTAAAACATTTACCTCCATTAAATATTTTAAATTCTCCATAGTCTCTATCTAACTCATCTGCTTCATCTCTATGTTCATTAACTATATATTTATATATCAAAGTATTCATTAAAAACACCTGCCTAATCTATTTCAATTTCGACTATAGCTCTACTTAAAAGCTTCACATTATAATTTTCTTTCATATTTTCCTCATCTTTTTAAAAGCTCTTGCTTCTTCTAAATTAGTAAATATAGAGCTGTATATGTTCCCTTTTTCCCATTCTCTTGTTGTCTGCCAAGTAACTTTAAATTCTGTAATAACCATATCGACGACTCCTTTTATAAGTCAAAGTAAGTCTATAACATTCTAGTTTCATTCACAAACTTACCTTGACTATTCACTTTATTTGCTTCTTAATTCCTCAATTATCTCTACTTCATCATCTGAAAATACCATACTCGCTTCCCCATCACAATTACCATTTTCCCAATCTTTTTTAAATCGTTCATATTCATTTATATAACATCCAGTATATTCATCTGCAAATTTAACTACAATTACTTCTAAACCATCAATCAAATTATAATATTTTAGTGTATTTTTTAATCCTTCTTCTGAATAATCAAGGTCTACACCTTGATTTCTTACCTGTTCCAGTGTTCTTTTAGTTTTAAGTTTTACTTTATAAATGCTATACATAGTAAATTTCCTCCAACCAATTTTTATATGCTGTATCACAATCTTTACTTTCACAATCTCTCATGTTATTTATACAGCTACCACAAATCTCTTTACTAAATTTGTTATATACTTCTCTTTCACCAAGATTTTTTAATTTGCACATTTCTTTATTAGTCATATGCTCACCTTCTCTGTTTGAAAGAAACTTATCTGTCTTTCATTTTCTATATCTTCATTTCTAAATCGCTTTTCTAGGTCATGCACTGTGACCCCATTAGCTCTAAAAGGTACAGGACTATCTTTATCCAGTTTAAGCATACCCCCCCACAAATCGGGATAGTATTTCCTTAAAGTTCTGAGGCTCTCTAAGCTTTGTTTAGGACATAAGTAGCAACCAGTTCGTTTAAACCTATGATGAATCTCATAGTAAAAGCCTTTTTCTTCTAAATACTTTAAACAATCACTTTCAGTCATTTTTTCTTCAAATAATGGTGCTATACAGTTTTTTTCTAGTCTTTTATATCTGCTAGGTTCATCGTATGCAATTCCAATATATCTTTTATGTTCTCCTATAGAATTAAAATACTTATTAGCAGGCGCAAGTTTTAATCTACTATTACACCACGCACCTAAGGTGTATGGAAAACCCCATATTTGCCCTTTACGCTTACCTTGTTTATTAACAGTATAAAAGTATTCCTCAAAAGTTTTTTCTGCTTTAATTCTCGTTATTTTAAAGTTTATTCTTTTCTCAAAATCGTCTATTATATCATAAATTTCTTTAAACTCTAGTCCCGTATCTATGAAAACTATTTCGTCTAGTTTAAGACCTTTTTCTAAAATTAAGAGGAGCATTGCAGCAGAATCTTTTCCTCCACTAAAACTTGCAATATACTTCACATTCTCACCCCTTATAATCCTCAAATTTATCTACACTTCTAAAAATAATCTTATTATTAACCCATCTTTGCAACCTTCTATACTCGTGATGGCATTTCCATTTTTCAAATATCATCACATAAGGGTCATAATCTAACTCTTTTAATTTATAAACACGCTCTAAATCTTCCTCAAAAGTAGTATTGAAATTAGTAAGAACATAGACACCTAGTTTTTGCTTCTTAAAATTCAATTTACTTCTAAATTCTTTCAGCTTGTCATATGTATTGAACTCATAATTGTCCCATGCAAAATGGATCCGTTTTATTTTAATTCTGTTAATCATTTCTGCTTTTTTCTCTGTCATAAGTCTTATATCAAGCCCTTGAGTGAAATCAACCCAAGCTTTGCTATCTATAAGTTGCTTTAAGAGTTCTTCCCACTTACTACAAGCTAAAATATTTGGGTCTAACAGCTTAATCTCTTTTTGCTGTCTCCAAAACTGGTTTAAATCAGCTACCTTATAACTTTTATTTCCTTCCTTTTCTTGAACTATACAAAACTCACATCCTCTAGGGCATCCTCTTGTTAAGTAGCCATAAGCAACATTTTTAATATCATATAAATCATAATCGGGATACATAAATTCAATCTGTGATGGCAATTTATTCTGTAAATCATATCCTGTGCCACCTTTTATGACTTCCTTAGCATTTATAACTGTGTAATCATCATCTGAAAAAGTAAATACTTTAGTTTTATATACTTTGTCATATTCTTCAAAGAAGTTTACAAATTCCACTTTATCGCCTAATTTTTTGTGATATGCTGATATTTTCATAAGTGCTAAATTAGGAAAGTTATGTCCATCAACATCTATTAAGCCTATTTTCATATGAGTACCTACTTCTCATTATAGAAAGTAACATTTTTAATAACTATATCTATACTTCCATTCATATTATGTCTAATACCATATTTCATAAAATCCTCAAAGTCCTCCATCTTGCCTTTTATCTCAAAGCCTGTATCTGTCTTGATACATCTGTTTTTCAGATTCTTCTCAACCCACTTTTTATCAATATTAAAACTTTCAATCCCTTTTTCTTCTACACAGTCCTTAAAACTATCTTTTAAATCTTCCTTTATTGCCTTTTCAGCAAACTCATTTATATCAAGATTTTGCTTTTCTCTTAACATATAAAGTAATATCCCTCTTACATCTTCGCCCTGTTTCATATCATTATATAAATGTGCTATATAAGCATCCACAAAAGCTTTAAACATCTTAGTCTTATACTTATCATCTTTCACTTTAGTAGCATTTAGAAACTCTGTAACAAACTTAGAATTAGCTTCTTCCTTTTCTGCATCCTTGTCTAAAACCCTAAGATGGTATTCATCATTCATTCCACTCAATCCAATCAATGCGCCAATTTTAACAGTCTTAGTCTCTTGTATATTAATTTCATTCTTAGACATCTGTATATTAAATTTATCATCTTCAAACTCGATTGAATGAGTATATGAATTATTGTAATCAAGTTTTAATATAGCAACTCTCTTTTCATCTTTTTCAGTATATAAGCAAATTGCTAAGTCGCAAGATTCTAATGTAGCATTCAGTTTCATAATCTCAAATAAATAAGCTGCAATCTCTTTAGAGTTATTTAAAAATGAACTTTCATCATAAATAATCTGTTCACAGCACTTCTTAATTAGATTGTTACTATAGTCATTAAATACTGCTGTTCTGATGTCTTTATCTCTTGATACTTTACTTATTTTCTTTTGAAAGAAAGCTTCCATATCTTGACTAACTCTCCCTTCAAAATCGTTTAGTATTGGTGTATCGCTGTTCTTATCTAAAACATGTATTATAAATTTGTGTATTATCATAATTCCACCCCTTATTTTCATTTTTGAGAGTTACAAAACACTTCAACGATAATTTATATTAAAAGATATTTTTCAACTCTCTAAACTGTTTTAATTAGATATTTCCATTACTCTGTTATAATAAAATCCATGCATATTTTTAATCTTTCATTCAGATTTTTAATTTCCTTTTTAACATACTCATTCCACGTTTTAACTATCTGTTCTTTGCTTTCTGAAATTATATAAGCATTAAAAACATTTTCGTTACTTAGTATTTTTCCTAGTTCGTCTTTATCCATCTTAAAGAAATCTGTATCTCTAAAACGCATTAGAGTGTCTTTGTATAGTTCAACATGTTTATCAGTTATATTGTAAATCTCAACTTCTTCTAACCCTTGTGGACTGCATATATAAAGCTTATCCATTATTCTTCTACCTCCATTTCAAGCCAGTTTTCATATCCTGCAGAACAAGAATAATCACAAACTCCATACTCACAATAATCACAAAAACAATCATCACCACCAAGTGAGTCTATAAATTTAGCTAATTCTTTTTTGCTCATACTTTTTATCTTTTCAAAGTTAGTCATTCTTAGCACCTTCTTTATTTTCACAATAGTTTTTTATTCCAAGATTCCAACAGTCTTCACAAACACATATATCTATATATCTAAGTAAGCTTGTGTTACCCTGCTCTTTATTAATAAAATATTTTTGTTTCTCAACATTAATCATTTTCTTGCAAAAATCGCACTGTATGAGTTCGCTCATTATTCTTCTACCTCACTTTCAAGCCATTTTTTAATTCCAGTTTCACAATCATATTCAACATAATTAATCTTGCAGTCATAAACACAACATTCACATACATTTTTATCAAGAAAAAAATCTAGTAATTTGCCAATTATTGATAAATCTTTATCTTGTAATTTTTCTTTAAGACTTTTATTTTCTTCTCTTAACTCACTAATTTCATTAAAAACATCTAAAAGTAACTTTGAATCAACTTCATCATTTTCATTTAAATTTAATCTATACTCATAAATCCTACCAGCTATAAAACTTCCTACTATAAGTATTAAACTAGCTAAGATATTCATTTTTCAGCACCCTCTCTATTCATATAATGCTTTCTTCTTCTCTCCAAAATGTTTTTGTAACACTTTTTATCACATGTATTGATTTCTTTTGAACAATACTTGCATAACTCGTTAGTTTGTATAAATTCCCTAATACTTTCACATTTTTCACAGTTTTTAGCTCTTAAACGATTCTCATAAATTCTACCAGTTACAAAACTTACTGCTATTAGTATCGCACTAGCTAAGACATTCATTTTCCAACATCTCCTTACGTTCTAAAAACTCTTTTCTAACTTCCTCTAAGTTCTCATATTCATTACCAACTACTTTGTAATCTCTACTATGATATATTTCTGTTTTATCTATAAGCTCTATCCATTCTCCTTCAAACTTCTTTAAATAATGCCATTCCAAATATATTTTAATGCTGTCAAAATCTCTTTTTACAACTCCATATTGGCTTGTGTCATTGAAATTATCATATCCTTTCAATATATCTCCTTCACAAATTTCTTGATTGTTTCTAGCCCATTCTCCAGAGCATACGCCAACATTAGAAACTTTTATCCATTCACAATCCTCTGTTAACATTAAGCATTCAACTCCACTACTAGTCATTATTGTTGCTGAATAAATCCACTTTTTATTTTCAAAATCATAACCCCTATACTTAATTAAACTCACTTTTAATCATCTCCTCATATTCTTCTCTAGCCTTATCTATAGCAATAAATATATCCTCACCATTGTCATACAATTCTTTTGCTCTCTCAATCGTGTATTCAGTTCTTGAAACTTCCATTATTCCTCCTAAATATACTCAGCCTTCCATCCATCCCTAGATATTTTTTCAGTTCTAGCTAAATAGCTAGGAAAGTCGCTACTATGCTTTACAAATTCACTTGCCTTTATTGCACTTTCAAACTCTCTAACTTCTCCTGTATTTATATTCTCAATCCTTATTTTCCTAGAGTTAGTTAATTTCTTTTTAAAATCCTTATGATGTTTTATTTTATTTGTCTTACTAACTCTATTTAAGAAAACATCTATATCCATCCAGACTTTAGCCATATTCTTAGCCCCCTTATTTTAAAATATCTAACATTTTATACCTCATTGCTTTTGCTATAACTGCTGATAAATACAATATTTTAAGCCACAACATTTCTCTTTGTAGATGCTCCCTTCCAGATACTATTTCAAAAGTGCCTTCATATTTTACTCGCTCAAATGGATTGTCTATTTCTGTACCCTCGAATGTTACTTCTTCAGCTCTTGTATCATTTATTTCAAAACTTCCATTATCACATTCTAAGAAAATTTTCTTACTTTCATGTTTCACTTTTAGACTTCCATTTTTAACTTCTAGGAAGTAATATTACATAATTACTCCCTAGAATATTTAACTTAACCGAATTTGCTTTTTTCAAGTTGACCCCTGTTAGCCATATTTATCAATTCTTCATCTGTATATTGTCCAAATGTTTGATTGAAATTATGGAACTTATTTTTATTGTTCTTACTTGGTTTAGCTTCGTAATTTTCTTCTAATGCTTTTATGAGATAACCTGTAACACTTTTTACACTCTCCGTATTTTTGACCAACCTCAATTTTTCCTCTAAGTAGTCAATTCCCTTTTCTGTATGTATAAATACATCAATGATTTTTTCAATGTCTTTAGTTTCTAAATCAAAGTATTTTTTAACTTTATCCACAACCACCAAATAATTTTCTTCTTTTTCTTTTTCTTTTTGTTGTTGTTTTTCTTTTTCTTTTTGTTTTTCTTTTTCTTTTTGTTTTTCTTTTTCCCCATAGTCTATAGATACTGTATTGATACTGTATCCATAGTCTATACATACTCTATACATATGCTCCCTAAACTCTTTATTTTTAATGCTTTCAACCTCTTTTAAAATACAAGTACGCACTTTTGGACTTTTAGAAAAATTGTGCTTACTCCAATTAATTATTAATATTTCTTTAGTAGTAGAGTCATATTTTATTTTTCCATACTCTATAAATCTTTTTATTAACTTCTCTACAGTTTCTCTGTTATATCCTGTTTGCATCTCCATGATTTTGTAGGGTAACTCATAACACCCACATTGACTTGCTCTACCGTTTGTAAGTAAATAATTATAAAAATATTTTTCTTCAGGAGTTAAATCTAGTACAAAAGCATCATCCCAAAAGTTAGCTTGTAAAATTCTATATTTTGCCACTCTATCACCTTCTTACTCAATATTTATATTTTCTTCAGCACTTATTTGACTATCTTCTGTATCTTCACTCTCTTTTACTTCAAAATCAACATCTATACTCTCACTTTCATCTACAACCATACTCATATCTTCGTCTATTTCAGTTTTTATTGTTTCATCACCTACCATAGCCTTTTGCAATTCTATACTAAGTGGCGCATATTTTAATAACTGTTTTATAACTGTCTTTTTAGCCATTGAATCAAAATCAGTTTGCCATGGTCCACTGCTGTAACTTTTACTTTTACTCTTTGCAAACTCTATAATTTCCTCTTTAGTCATAAAAGAGAAACTATGACCTCCTGTATCTAAATGATATACTGCATAATATCCAATTATTTCCCCTCTATCACCGTTTAACTTAGGTTCATGAACTAAGTCTTGGTGAAGACCATATTTAATCTCAAACTTGTCATTTTCTCTTATTTTATGAGCATATATAGTTTTTATCTTTCCACTTCTTTGTGCTAATTCTAAAAGACCTTTATATCCAATTTGAAATTGTACCTTCTTACCATATGGTATTAAATATGCTTGGCCTAAAGGTGTGTTAGGCTCAAGTCCTAATTGAGCTGATTCCATCATCGCTGCTATGAAACTCATAGGCTCACATGATTGTAACCTTGGATTGTTACTAAAAGCTGTTAGGGCAACTCTTTGAAACCTCTCACTTGAAACCATACTTGGTAGTGCTTTTTTTATCTGACTTGCCATTTTATTCATAAGTTGTTCCATACCTTTGCTTGGACTTACTTTAACTGTACTTGTTCCTGAAACTTTCTTTTCTAATGCTCCTTTTGCTTTTTCACTAGCCATATATATTACCCCCTATTTTATTTTGAATGTTCTGTATGAACTTATATTTGTATATTTTTCTGCTATATCAGGCATTTCCTCTCTAAGTTTTTTAGTGTCAATGGACCTTTTAGTAGCTCCTTTCCAAGTTATTATTCTTCCATCTAATGTAGCTAACTCAAACTCTCTCATTTCGCTTTGTATTTCTTGTTCTATTAGTTGTTTCTCTCCTTTTAGTTCTTTCATTTGTGAAACTATATCATCATATCTTTTTAACTTTGAAATACCATCTTCAAGTAGATTTAGTTCTACTTTCTCTTTAACTGAGTTTTTGTATCTTGCTTTTAGAAATTCACTATAAGCATCTGAACCATCAGGAATTGGTAATATATCTTTTAATACATTCTCTTCCCAAAACTCATTCTCTATTTTCATTAGATTTTCAATTACTTCTTCATCTCTATTTATCTTGTGCCATACAAACTTTTCATTTCCAAGAAGTGCTGCTATATAACAATGTGTAGCTCCTGTAACAGCCATATAATGTAAACACTGTATTTCATAATGAAGAGGAACTCCATTTTCCCATTCTTTTATAGAAAAACTATTAGTTGTCTTACATTCCAGAAAAGCTTTTTCTCCAACTATTGCTCTATCTATATTAGCTATTGCAAATGGATACTTTTCATTTTTCAACATTCCATTTACATTACGGACCTTAAGACCAGTTTCTTCTGTAAAAAGTTCTGCAACTAATCCCTCTAATCTATTCCCTAACTCCATTCTGAAACTTTTAGTTTCTATTGGTATTTCTTCTTTCTTTTCTATATATACTTGAACAGAAGTTTTCCAAGGATTTAACCCTGCTACTGCTGACGCATCACTTCCCCCTATTCCTAATTGTCTATTTTTAAGCCAATCAACTTTATCTATATTTTTAGTATCAGTTACTACAAAAGCATCTAAATATTTTCTACGACTTGAATTTTTATTCATTTTATGGTATCCTCCTAAATAAGTTAAGTTTTGTATGTGTTGGTTACTTTGACCAGCACTTTTTTTATTGAAATAAACCTACCATTTTATTTCCTCCTAATTTAAATTTTCAACCTCATAATCATTATCTTTAATATCTTCTGTTGTTAATGCTTGATACTCCATACATCCTCTTTCTTTATCAAAATAAGCTAGATTTAACTCATTTTCTGTTGCTACTACTACAATGCAGTTAATTTCAAGCTTAAATCTTTTGCAATTTACTTTTATTGCATTTCCCACTTTGAACTTCTCTAAATTAAATACCATACCCAATTAAATCACCCCCTCTCTAATTTCTTTCATTTCCCTAAGCCTTTCTTTGATATTTTTTCCTTGATTTCTAGTTATAAAATCATCTAATTCATAACTAGAAATCCTTATTGACCCTGTGTCTATCCAGATTATTAACCCATATTTTACTAAGTCATATACTAAATTTTTATCCATCTTTAGCCTCTTGCTTGCTTCTTCAACAGACATTAAATAGTCAGGGTAACCTTTGCTTATTACAACCGTTATTTCCTTTGGTTCTAATAATTCTATTTTCGAAGTTTCATTTAAGTATTTTGAGATTTTATTTTTATAGTTGTTTAAATTCATTTCTACAACCTTGCGAATGCCTTCTGAAAAACAAATTGATATATTATCTAAGTCGTTAAAGCTTTTATCTTCTTGTTTATCTAAATTAAAGTTAGATATATTACCCAATTTCTTCACCACCATTTCAAGAATATTCTGCATTTAGTTTTCAAAGTGCTAACCTAGTATTGATAATTGTTGATTATTTTTTTCTGTATTTGGTAATATGTTATTTACTCTTAACAAGTCATATAAAAACAATCTTCCCTTTTGAGTCCACTTAGTTGTCATTTTTGAGCCAATTGTTCCATTACTTCTAATTATTTCTATTGTGTCTGATTGAGTATAACTCTTACCTTGATGTTCTCTGTATAAAAGCCATTGCTCACTTTGTTTATATTGCACTTTTAATTCATGAAGTAATTTGTTCATTTCTATACCACTCATGCCATAATCTTTTGCAATCTGAGTTATTGTAACTAGACTATCACTTTTTAATATTTTATCTGTGTAATCAGCCTTTGGCTTGAGTTCGCTTATAACTTGGTCTTTCATTTTACTTTCTAATTGTAATTGCTCTTTTTCTTCAACTTCGATTAATAACTGTTGCAGTGCTTCTTTATATGTAGTTGGTAATTTAGGTTGTTGTTCATTTTCTTTAACTCTGAAATAGTTATTAACTAATTCTCTTTGTACTGTCCAAGCTAAGTCATCTGTTAGAGATTTTACTAACATTAGATAACCACTTTCAGTTATTAAAATCCCATTTGGGGCAAATTTACTAAAACCATATAGCTCCAAGCTTAGTACGGTTTTCGTACTGACCTCAAAATAATCAACATTTTCTATAAAATACTTTTTATTCTCAGTGAAATTTCTTTTCGCTGTTCCTTCTGCTCTTTCATGAATTAAATCAACTTCTTTAAATGTTACAACTCTTTCACCTTTAAACTCTTTAATTTGCAATTCCTTATCATTTATTAAAACTAAGTTGTTCATACAATGTTCTCCTTTCTATATTGTTTTCTTTGAAAGCTTTAGAATTAAAATGGATTTAAAAATATCTTCTAATTCTTGCATAACATCATTCCAAACTTCTTCCTCATCTTCATCAATTACATCATCTTCAACTATATCTATGAAATCATCTTCTTTTTTTAAATAATCCTTGATTTCTTTATGTAACTTCAAAGTTATACTTGAAAGACTTTTCATTTCTAGTTTTGGTAAAAACATTACTCCTGCTTCTGTAGTTCTTCTAACATGCTCATAACCCAACAGATTGTTATTATATATAGATACCATCTTTGCTACTATTTGGTTGTTTGGTATCCTCTTATCGTTCTCGTATGCTCTTAAACTCTCTACAGATATATCCAGTAGCTCTGATGCTTTTTCTTGTGTTAAATTGGTATTTTCTCTTGCTTTTTGATAGACATTTTGGTACTGTTGCAACATTCAAATTCCCCTCATTTCATACTATAATTAATCTATAACTAAAAATACTTAATTGTTGTGACATTCAGTTACTCTTATTTATAAGATATAATAATTTCAAATAAATTTAGATATTGTATTCACTAATCATGCTTTAGCTTTCAGTTTCATATTGCAACATTTTTTCCGAAAAAAATTTCATCTGGGAAAGCATCTTCTAGTGAAACATTTAATGCTTTTGAGATATTTATTGCTACTGTTACACTTGGATTTCTTCTTCCAGATTCAATTAAAGAATAGGAAGACCTACTTATTTTTGCGTTTTCAGCTATATTTTTTTGTGTTATTCCAAGTTTGTGTCTTAATTCATATAATTTATGTCTTTTTATATTATTCATTTTTCCACCTCGTTTCATTATGTAACATCTTATATTTACATTATAGTGTTACAATTTGTAACTGTCAAGAGATTTTTTTAATTTAAGTTACATATTGTTACTAAAATTGAAATGTTACATTTTGTAGAGTATAATAAATTTAGAGGAGGTGCATTATGTTAGGAGAAAAAATCAAAAGTCTTAGATTAGAAAAAAATATGACTCAAGAAGAATTTGCTGAAAGTTTATGTATTTCCAGACCAGCTTTATCTTTATATGAATCAAATAAAAGAAAGCCTGATTTTGAAGTTCTAAAAAAAATTGCTGAATACTTTAATGTTTCTATAGATTTTTTACTTGATAACAACATAAAAGATAAAACTAATTATCCCAATAAAAACAGTTCAAGTTCAAAAATGGGTCCAAATGAAACAGATGAGGAAGTAGAAGCTTTAGTTGATATGATATACGAATTAGATAAAGATGATAGGGAAACTGTTACAAAAATACTTGATGCTTTAATTAATAAGCATAAATAAAAATATTTTTATTTATGCTTATTAATTTTATAATGTTCAAAATAATAAATTAATAAACAATATTATATACTTTCTAATTTTTTTAAAGGTATATAATATTGTTTATATAAATTAGCTTCCAAATGTCACTTAAATCATTATTAATGTACACACCTTATTACTTTTATTATAACTAATAAAAATATATATACTTATTTCTCTTTCAATTTTATATAGAAATATATTACTATTTTCATAAAACTTTCATAATCATATTTATATTCTTCCTTTAATTTTCTTATAATAGCAACAAGTCTTTCTCTATCATTTTGCATATTATACCCCCTTTTTACCCTATTCAAGAACTTACGTTCGCTAAAATAATTAGAATTTCCCCTTTTTTAGAACTTAATTAAAACTGAATAAAATCAAAATTTTCCTTTGAAAGTGCTCTTTTTATATTTACTTTATCTGAATAAAGTTATTTCTTAATTACATTTTAGCACAAATTTCCAACAAAAAGTGTGCGAATATTGCACATTTATTACAAGAAAATACACAAAATAACATATATAAAATCATCTAAAAGGTAGGTTAAATATATGTTAAAAGAATTGCGAAAAAAGAAGAAATTAACACAAGTAGAGTTAGCAAAAAGAGTTGGTTGCCATAGAAGTCAAATTTCTAGGCTAGAAAACAACGAGGATAAAGATTTAACTATTCCTATTCTTATTGAATTGGAAATAGCTTTAGGATTAGAAGAAAAATATTTAGTAAATTTTTTTACTGATGAATATATAAAAAAAAGAAAATTATATAAATAATTCAAATACTTATATCAAATACTATTTTGATATAATATTATTTGAGGTGAATAAATTGAAACTAAATTTCAACAAAAACAAAAAACTTGAACTAACTGAGGAAGAACTTGAATTAATCGAAGATTGGCTAGGCGATAAATATGCAGGAGATATGAGTATACCTGCTATTATTGATTTTTCTTTAGAAAATGATATTGAAGATATAAAAATAACTAATTATTTGATAGAAAAATCACTAAAAGCTCATAATAAAAAACATTAAAAGAACTTTAGTTAAAAGATTACGAATCGCAGGAATAAAACTCATTTTTCGTAGTCTTTTATTTTCTTTAAAACAATATATGTTATTATATAATTATATAAAAATCTTTTGAGAGGAGAAATTTTATGAAAGGTGGAGTAAGAAAACGTGGTAAGAAATGGTATTATTATTTTGATGCAGGTATAATAGATGGTAAGAGAAAAAAAGTAGAAAAAGTTGGTGGAGAAACTAAAAAGGAAGCTGAAAAAGCTTTAAGAGATGCAATAAATGAATATGAAAATTCTGGTATAGTATTTGATGAAACTAATATTAGTTTATCTAATTATTTAGACTTTTGGTATAAAGAGTATGTACTTCTTAATTGTAAATATAATACTCAGGTAAATTATAAAAATTTAATTAAAAACCATATAGAACCTAAACTTGGTAAATATAAATTAAAATCTATAAATCCAGCTATTCTCCAAGAATTTTTAAACAGCAAATCAAAAGAGACATATACTCAAAGCGGAAAAGAAAACCACTACACAAAAGGCAATTTGAAAGCAATTCATGGTATATTAAACTCTGCTTTAAAATCTGCTGTTTATCCCTATAAGCTCATTAAAGAAAACCCTGCTCAATACACCAATATACCCAAAAATATTGTAGATAGAAAAAAAGATTCAGAAAATAAAACTATAACATTAGATGAATTTAATAAAATCCTAGAAATATATCCTAAAAATACAAATATTTATATTCCTTTAGTAATAGGCTTTTATACAGGAATGAGAAAAGGAGAGATATTAGGTCTTTGTTGGGATAATGTTGATTTAGATAATAACATAATCAAAGTTAGGAGAAATTTAATAAGTAGAAAAGTTTCAGAATTTGAATTAGCTTCACCTAAAACAAAAACATCTGTAAGAGATATTAAAATAGGTGATACTTTATCTAAAATATTAAAAGAAGAAAAATTAAACCAAAAAAAACAAAAAATTAAGGTCGGAAAATGGTATGTAGAAACTGAGTATGATTGGGTTTGTAGAAAAAAAGATGGTTCATTTGTAAATCATAACAACATTGATGCTTCTGTAAGAACGATTAACAGAAAGTTAAAACTCGAATTCAATTTCCATTGTTTAAGACATACACATGCCACATTATTATTAGAAAATGGAGCTAATATAAAATATATACAGCAAAGATTAGGACATAGCCAATTATCAACTACTATGGATACATATTCGCATGTTACAAGTAAAATGGAAAGTGAAACAATAGATATTTTAGAAAATCTTGTAAGATAATTTGCCACCATAATCTTTTATGGTGGCAAATTGGTGGCAAAATCATAATAAACTCTATTTTTTTTATTTAAATACGGCTATTTAGCCATTTTATATTAAAAAATCGAATTTACTCTTGACGTTCGCTCATGTTCACAAGAAATTCTTGATACTTCAGTAATAAAAATATTTGATGAAATAACTCGTATATGTCAAAATAGAAAACTTAGTTATACAAATGAACTCTCTTTTGAAAATGTCCCTATACCATGTTCTGATAAAATAACAAAAGTTATAGAAAAAAGTTTTGTGGATTTAAATCTCAACCCATTTTATATTTATAGTGGTGCAGGTCATGATGCTCAAGAAATGGATAATATAACTAATATAGGTATGGTATTTATAAGATGTACTGATGGTATAAGTCATAATCCTAATGAAAATGTTACTGTGAAAGATTTAGATATTGCTGTAAAAATATTTTTAAAAATACTAGACAATCTTAATCTAAAATAATTTTACGATAATACTCTCTACTTTGATATATTTTAAAAAATAAAATAAACATGAAGAAGGTGGCAACTAACTCTAATTGCTCCCTTCTAGTTCTATTTATATATATTATGTATCATCAAGAATATCAAATCTGTCATTTCCAGTAACTATTATACCTTATTTATAATTATACATTCTATTAATAATTCTCTTATTTTAAATAATATGTATTATACAGTAGATATCTTTCTAGTAATGGCAATAAATATTCAACTTATTTTTTAACATTTCTATTTATTTTTATCTATTTACCTTAATTCCCTTAAAAATATAAAGGATACCAAAACTGATACCCTTTATAAATATTATATATTCATTTTTTCTTATAGTTCTAATTTAATATTCAATTTAACTCATAGAGTTAGCAAATTCTTCTCCTGCTGTAACAAGATTAGATAATAATACATCAGCCAGCGCATCATTAGCTGAACTTATTATCCATTTATTATCTTTCTTAGTACATTCGAACTCTACAGTTTTTGTTACAAAAGTTTCTTCAACACTTTTTTGCTTTTCTTTCATAATTGACACTAACATTTCAGTTGTTTTCTCATCTGTCAAATCTTGACCTGAAAAACTCATGCCAAGCATCTTTGTAAATGCTTCAGCCACTATTTCTTTAAGTAATGGTGTTGAATCTACAAACTTACACTCTACTTGAATTTTTGCATTATTATCTTTAATCTCACTGTCTTTTATTGTGTATGTTATTTTAGATGCATTATTTTTTAAATAATCTAAAACATACTGTGTACTTGGGTCTTCTGTTTCTAATTCTTTTACTATATCCTTATACTTTTCATCATTATTTTCCATGACTTGATTCATACCTTCAAAGTCAAATTTCTTTGCACTACTAAAAAAACTATTGATTGTATCCTCTGGTTTTGCACTTGAACATGCTGTCAAAGATACTGCTAATAAAAAAGTTGTTAAAAGTAATATGATTTTTTTCATATCTCAAATCCTCCCTCTTAATTTGTTGATACATAAGTTATTTTACCATATAATGAGGGTTTTTAATAATGTATTTATTACTTTGTCAAAATATAACTATAGATTTAAAAATTTTATATTAAATTATTATTCATATTTACATCAGTCATAGTAGAAACCATAACAGCCTTTATAGTATGCATTCTATTTTCTGCCTCCTCAAATACTTTTGAATGCTTAGAATTAAATACCTCATCAGTAACCTCTAATTCTGATAATCCAAACTTTTCATAAATCTCTTGACCAACTTTAGTTTCTAAATCATGGAAAGCTGGGAGACAATGTAAAAATATAACATTTTCATTTTCAGTTTTCTTTATCATATCCATATTTACTTGATAATCTTTAAGTTGATTTATTCTTGCTTCATACTGTTCTTCTTCTCCCATAGAAACCCATACATCTGTATATATAACATCAGCACTTTTTACATCATCAATATTTTCAGTTAACAATATATCTCCTTTAGACTTTTTAGCTATCTCTTTCATATCTTCAACTAACTTTTCATTTGGCCAAAGTTCTTTAGGAGCAAGTGCTACAAAATGAATTCCCATTTTAGCACATCCTATCATCAATGAATTACCCATATTATTTCTAGCATCCCCAACATACACAAATTTGACTTTATTTAAATCCTTATCTACATTTTCAATTACTGTTAGAAAATCTGCAAGTATTTGAGTTGGATGATATTCATCTGTAAGACCATTCCAAACAGGTACTCCAGAGTATTTTGCTAGACTTTCAACCGTTTCCTGCTTAAATCCTCTAAATTCTATACCATCATAAAATCTTCCTAAAACTTTTGCTGTATCAGACACAGATTCTTTTTTCCCCATATGACAATCATTAGGGCCTAGATAAGTTACATGAGCACCTTCATCATGAGCAGCTACCTCAAACGAACATCTAGTTCTTGTTGATGTCTTTTCAAACAATAGTGCTATGTTTTTACCTTGCAACAAATCTCCTTTTATACCAACCTTCTTCTTAGTTTTTAAATAACTAGATAAAGTTAATAAATATCTAATTTCCTCTTTTGTAAAATCCTTTAATGTTAAAAAACTCTTTCCTTTTAAACTTATATTATTCATATTGATTTTCCCCTTTTTGTAAATTTATTTAAATGCTACTCAATCTTTAGTTTCATATATTTTTATATACCTTCATTCTCATCCTAATAATATATCTTTTAAAAACTTAATTAACTTCTAGTAGTACATCTTCTAAAATTTCAAGAGCTTCATTTATCTCCTTATAACTAATCGTTAAAGGTGGTAAAAATCTAATCACATTCTTACCAGCAGTTAAAACAAGTAGTCCTTTTTTTCTAGCTTTTTCTTCTATAATGCTCGATTCAATAGTAGTTTCTACTCCTATCATCAAACCCATACCTTTTGTTTTTACTACGATTGTACTATTAAAGTTTTCAATAGTTTTTCTTATATAATCCCCTTTTTCTAATACATCTTTATAAAATCCTTCTTTAGATATTTCATCTAACACGACAGAAGCTGCCACCATGGCTAATAAATTACCTCCAAATGTTGTACCTTGATCTCCTTTCCCTAAAACTTTTGAAAATTTTTCATTTACTAATACTCCTCCTATTGGTATTCCAGCTCCTAAACCTTTTGCAATTGTAACAATATCTGGTTTTACATCAAAATATTCATATCCAAAAAGTTTTCCTGTTCTTGCTATACCACATTGAACTTCATCAAAAATTACTGCTATATCTTTTTCTTCACATATTTTTATAAGTTCTAAAATATAATCTTTTTCGAGAACATTTACTCCACCTTCGCCTTGAACTGCTTCAAGAATTACTGCACAAACAGTTGAGTCAATATTATTTTTAAAATCCTCAATATCATTTTTTTCTACATATTTAAATCCTTCTGGAAGTGGATAAAAATATTTATGATACTTATCCATACCAGTTGCCATTAAAGACATCATCGTTCTACCATGAAAAGAATCCTTTAAGCTTATGATTGTACCTCTTCCCTCACCATATTTATCACTACTGTACTTTCTTGCTATTTTAAAAGCGGTTTCATTTGCTTCTGTTCCAGAGTTGCAAAAATATACTTTATCTAATCCACTTATATTAATTATTTTTTCTCCTACAGACAACACTGGCTCATTGAAATATAGGTTTGATGTATGTAATAATTTGTCCACTTGCTCCTTTAAAGCAATTTTTAGATTATTATTACTATATCCAAGAGAAGATACTCCATATCCACTTGTAAAATCTATATATTTATTGCCTTTAGTATCAAAAAAGCAGCTACCTTCGCCATAGTCTATAATAAAATCAGGTTGGCTATATGTGTTTATGAAATATTCCTCCCATTTTGAAACTATATTATTGTTATTTATCTTCATTTTTTTCATCCTCACTTAAGTTTATAATCTTTTTCTATTTAAATTATCTTATTACTCATTTTCTTTTCTTATTAATGTACCTATCCCACTATCAGTAAATAACTCTGTTATTATAGAATGAGGAACTCTTCCATCTAAAATATGAACTCTATTTACTCCATTATTCAAAGCGTCTACACATCCATGTATTTTAGGTATCATACCACCAGTAATTATACCTTCGTCAAATAGCTTATCAACATCCTTTAGTATAACTTCTGTTATCAATGACTTTTCTTCATCTGGATCTCTTAAAAGACCTGGCACATCAGTAAGAAGTATCAACTTATCTGCATTTAATTCTTTAGCTATAGCTGATGCTGCTGTATCTCCATTTATATTATAAGTCTCTCCATCATCTCCAACCCCAATAGTTGCAATCACTGAAATATATCCTGATTTTAAACAAGATTCTATAAGTTCAACATTTACTTTCTTTATTTCTCCAACAAATCCTAGTTCATAATTTTTATATGGGTCACATAAAATCATATTATTATCTATCCCACAAAGCCCTACTGCTCTTCCACCTTTTGTATGTATCTTGTTTACCAAATCTTTATTTACTTTTCCAGCTAAGACCATTTTTACAATTTCCATAGTTTCTTCATCTGTATATCTAAGCCCATTTACAAACTTACTTTCTATATCTACTTTAGCGAGCATTTTATTGATTTCTGCTCCTCCACCATGTACTAATACTATATTGATTCCAACATAACTCATAAGTACAAGGTCTTCCATAACAGACTCTTTTAAACCATCTTTCTTCATTGCACTTCCACCATACTTAACTACAATAGTTTTTCCTTGATGCTTCTCTATATATGGTAAAGCTTCTATCAGTGTATTTGCTTTTTCTATATCAATCATTAAGTATTTCCTCCTAATTTCTATAACTTCCATTTATTCTTACATAATCATAACTTAAATCACATCCCCATGCATTTCCTCTAGCATTTCCCATGTTCAAATCTACTAATATACTTATTTCATCATCTTCAAGAATTTTTTTCGCTTTTTCTTCATTGAAATCTAACCCATTTCCCTGTTTACATACTTCTATGTATCCTTTCATACTTTCAAAAATAATATCAACTTTTTCCATATCTATTTCTTCCCCTGCATAACCTAAAGCACACAATATTCTTCCCCAGTTTGCATCAGCTCCAAATACAGCTGTCTTTACCAACGAAGAAGATATAACTGTTTTTGCTAACTTTACTGCATGTTCTTCGCTTAGCGCTCCATTTATATAGCATTCAATTAATTTTGTACATCCTTCTCCATCTTTAGCAACAAGTTTAGCAAGTTCTATACAAACATATGTAAGTGCACTTAAAAATACTTGATAATGTTCGTCTTTTTCATCCATTCTCTCATTTTTCGCTTTTCCATTTGCCAAAATCATTACCATATCGTTAGTACTTGTATCTCCATCTACACTAACTCTATTAAAACTTTTATCAACTGCACTCTTTAGAGCTTCTTTTAAGAGAACACTATCAATATTTGCATCTGTTGTTATAAATCCCAATGTTGTTGCCATATTAGGATGTATCATTCCTGAACCTTTTGCCATACCTCCAATAGTTATTTTTTTATCTCCATACATTATTGCTACTGCTATTTCTTTCTTTATAATGTCAGTTGTCATAATCGCTTCTCTTGCTCCAATATGACCTTGTTTACTGAGATTACTCACTAACTCATCCATATTTTTTTCTATTAAATCTATATTTAATGGTTTTCCTATGACACCAGTAGATGCAACCAAAACATCCTCTTCTTTGATATTTAATTTTTCACTAGTAAATTTAGCCATTTTATATGCATTTATAAGACCTTCTTTGCCATTAAATGTGTTAGCATTAGCACTATTAACTATAATCGCTTGTGCTTTTCCATTTTTAATATGCTCCTGTGTTACATAAACTGGATTTCCTTTAACTTTATTTTGAGTAACTACTGCTGCTGCATCACATAAAATATCTGAATAAACTAAAGCTAAATCCCTCTTTTCTTTATTTTTTCTCAAGCCACAGTGAATTCCTGAAGCAACAAACCCTTCTGGAACTGTAACTCCACCTTTTATAATCTCCATTTTTATCCTCCTACTTATTATGAGTTTAGTATTTTTATATTCCTAAAATGATGGTGCAATATGCTTTAATCCTGTAGTCTCCTCGATTCCAAACATTATATTCATATTTTGTATGGCTTGCCCTGCTGCTCCTTTAATCATATTGTCTATAGTTGAACAAATTATTAATGCATCTTTATTTTCATGTACTGATATTACACATTTATTTGAATATATAACATTTTTTAAAGAACTTATCTTCTCTAATGGGAGTATTTCTACAAAATCTTTATATTCATAATAATCAGTTAATTTTTTATGTATATCATCTATAGATACATTATCTTCTTTTATGCAGTATATAGTTGATAATATCCCTCTATTTACTGGAATTAGATTTGGTGTAAAAACTACATCTACATTTCCTTTATATGCTTCACTTAGATTTTGTTCTATTTCTGGAGTATGTCTATGTTTTCCTATTTTATATGCAGTTATATTCTCATTAACTTCTGTAAAATGACTACTTGTTGATAACTCTCTACCAGCTCCTGTAAGACCTGATTTAGAGTCAATTATTATATTATTATTTTTTATTAATTTAGAACTTAGTAATGGCATCAATGGTAAAGAAATACTAGTAGGATAACATCCTGGATTTGCAACTATATCAGCATTTTCTATATCTTCTTGATATATCTCACTTAATCCATATACAGCTTTTTTGTGTAAAATTTTATCTATAAAGGATACTCCATACCATTTACTATATATTTCTTCATCTTTTATTCTAAAATCAGCACCTAAATCTATGACTTTCTTTTTAGATTCGATTGCTTTTATTGCAAATTTTTCACTTACTCCATGTGGAAGAGCAGTAAATACAACATCACACATATCAATGACTTTTTCATTTTCTATACACATCATACTATTTTCATAACCTATGCTTGGGTATATATCAACTATATCTTTGTCAATATATGAATTTGAACCTATAGCAGTAACTTCTACTTCTTCGTGATTTATTAATAATCTTAGTAATTCTACACCAACATATCCAGTTGCTCCAATAATCCCAACTTTTATTTTACTCATTTCATTACCTCCATTTTGTAATTATTTCAAGAATATTTCGAATTATTTTTTTAGATTAATATTATTATCTGATAATCATTTGATAATATATAATTTTAAAACTATCTAACTTACAATAAAAAGCCCCTTAGCATTGATAATGCTAAGAGGCGAATTTCCGCGGTACCACTCTTATTGGTAAAATTATAATTATAATAATTCTTATAAATTAGAAAATACTTACAAATATATATTTAAAATTAAAAAAGCCTCTTGGTCAAAGACCAAGAGACGAATATACACCCGCGTTACCACTCTAATTGATAAGATAATCTTACCCTCTCTAATCTCTTAAGGCGAGACTCACCAATTACCATACTACTAATTCTGGTAATTTCCTCCAAAGCTCTATTCACAGTAAAATTCATTACTAGGCTTCCACCATCCCTAGCTCTCTATCAAATTCTTTTATGCTACTTTCTTCTTCATAGGATTTCAATTTATTTTCTTATTGCTTTATATAATAATTTATTTTTAGTAGTTTGTCAATATTATTTATAAATTTTTGGAAATATTTTCTATATTGTTAATTTCCACCACTTTGTATCCGAGTTATGGTACAACTTAAAACCACATCTTAATAAAACATTTTGTGAATCTGTATTGTAAGCCTCAGTTTCAGCTATCACAGAAGAAACATTTGGTTGGCTTAATCCCCAACTACACATCTCTTTAACAGCTTCTGTCATATATCCTTGTTTTTTATAATCCTCACCTAATCCATAACCAATCTCAATTTCACCATAAGAATTTGGTACATTTTTAAAATCGACTGACCCTATAATTGTACGGTTTTCATTTAACATAATAAACCAAAATGTATAAAATAATATATTTTTTTCATCTTTTTTAGCAATATTTAATTGTCCTTTTACAATATCATAAAAAAAATCAATCATTGGTTCTGCACAATAAATACAATCCAATTCCTTTTCTAGTTCTGCATTGTTGGAAATCCAAAGTTCAAGTTGACGAAGTGAGAGTGGAATTAAAGTTAATCTTTTTGTTTTTAATATCATTTTTTTCTCCTTCTTAAGAGAAAGACTATAATTGCTATCAAAAAACTCTTAAGCAGACACAACAATAGTCTTTCTATTGATTTTCTTTTTAATCTAATAAAACCTCATCTCTTGCATGAAATTTCTATTTTTTATTATATCATATAATTTATGTTGTTAAAAAGAACTATTTAAATCAATTTTAAGATGTGTTGAGTAATGCTCTTTTATATTGATAGATTGCAAAAAATAAGCACTCATATAAAAAGAGTGCTTTTAGTGTGTATTAGCAATACAATTATAATATGCCTTATGTTTTAGTATGATAATTTTCGTTTATTTTATTATTACAACTTGTACTATAGTTTTATGTGCTTTGTTAATATTTGTAATATTTTAGATACTCTTTATACTTATGTTACTGATATACTTTGATTAAGAAAAATAATCTAATATGAGTTGGTGATTATAAAAAAGAAAGTAATATTTTAAAGGAGGTTTTTCTATTGAAATTACAAGAAAAATGGATTGATTTATTAAACCCAAAATATATTGAAAATGAAGTAAAAAGAAAGAAGATTCAGATTATAATATTTTTTTCTATAACTTTTGGTTTAACTTATTTATTAGGTCTTCTACTATATTTCAATAAATTTATTGACCCAGAAAATTTTGCATCATTCATGATGATACTGCCCTTATCTTCAGTTGCAGTTGCAAAATTTTATACAGAAGGAATAACTAATGATAAATATAAATTTTATTCATCAATAATATTATTTTTTCTAATTTACTTATTTTTACTTATTATTGAATTATTAAACTTAATAAATAATCAACAATTTCAATCATTAAATACTATATTGATTATTATAAGTAGTTTATTTATTATTATTTATTCTGATAGTATAAAAGATTTGTATCCTATAAAAAATATTAAAATAGGTTCTTTATTAATACTTTATTTTATACTTTCCAAAATTATTCCAATATCACTTAGCCTAATAATACAAGGAAATCAACCCAACTATGAAGGTATTTTGAATTATATATTATCTTTGATGATGTCATTCTTCTCTATATATCTTTTTTTTGGTGAAGAATATGGCTGGAGAGGGTTTTTGCAAGATATTTTTTTTGATAAATTAGGTAAAAAAATAGGTATTATAGCACTAAGCATGTGCTGGAGTTTATGGCATTTACCTCTAATATTTACATTATATACACCTGAAACACCAGTGTTAGGTTTAATATCTCGCTCAATATACATATTTGGAATTTCAATATTTTTAGGATATGTGTACATGAAGACTAAAAATATATGGTTTTGTGCTATAATCCACGCTTTAAATAATACATCTTTTCTTATATCAGATTCTAGTATTACCTATGGTTCAACTATTACTTATTCTGATATAGTAGAAATATCAATACTTATTTTAATTCTTTATGTTCCATTTCTATTCACAAAAGAATATAAACAAAACACATAAAAATTATTCTGTAAAGGAGGTATCTACTATGAATTTTTGGAATATCAATCTTATAATTATTGGAGTAGTAGTTATAATAGGAACTACAATAATACATTTAATTAAACCTAAAACTAGTTTTTGCAGTGAAAGATATTTTAATAAACTAGAATCAACATATGGAAATATAGATAGAAAAAGAATTGTTAAACTAGAAATATTTTATCGCTATGTAATAGGTCTTGAATATATAGCAATAGGTTTATTCACAAGAAGATTAGATATTACAATATTAATAATAATATTAGTAGGAATTATAACAGTGGTATTTTACTATTTAATTAGAAAAAAATATACAACTATATAAAAAAGAAATATCTACAATAAAAATCTAATAAAATTGATAATTAGAGGTAGCAACTATTATTAGTTACTACTTCTAATTGTCAATTTCTATATGCTAATATGCCAAACCTTCTAATAGCCACATATTTCTGCAATATGATAAATCATTGCATGTTGATTTTAATTATTCTTTTACTTCAAAAAATCTACTTTTACAAGTATATCATTAGTACAGAAGCTCTTATCATATACTAACATATTTATCTACCTCTTATCATTCTATTTATAAAATCTTATACCCTATTAAAATAATAGCCTATTTCTCTTATTGTTATAATCTTTTGAGGATTTTTATAATCTTTCTCTATTTTCTTTCTTAATCCATTCACAGCAACTACTACACTATAATTATCATCTAAATAGTCATTCTGCCATACATCTTCATATATCTCTTTAATAGTTAGAGTCTTTTCAGCATTCTCTATAAAGTAATTTAATAACCTATTCTCTGTTGGAGTTAATTTTATCATTTTATTTTCTAATTTTATTACTCCACTAACCCTGTTATATTCTTCTAACTTTATGTTACCTTTATTATTATTTACTCTTCTTAAAATGGCTTTCATTTTTGCATATAATATTTCTAAATTTAAAGGCTTTATTAAATAATCATCTCCACCAGAATTTAAAGCATTTAAAATACTTTGATCTTCATTTATGTAAGTCATATGAATAATTGGGCAAGTAGTTACATTTCTAATTTTTTTACAAAAATCCCAACCATCACCGTCAGTCAAAATTATCTCCAAAAATATTAAATCAAATTTCTGGCTAAATATCTTTCCAATAGCTTCTTTACAATTATATGCCAAATAGACATTTATCCCTTTTTCTTCTAAAAAACTTTTCAGTTTTTGAGAATCATTCTTGTCTCCATCAATTATCAATACATCAATTTGCATTACAATCTCTCCTAAATATCATTATTTTTCCATAAAGAATCGAACTAATACCTTTAGTATTTCTTTAGCACTATAAGAAACTTTAATAATTTTGAATCCGTTTTCTTTATCCTTTGTATATATTTTTTATTTATTTTACAAACATTTAAAATTATACAATCTAAATCTATATTTTTAACACTTTAATATGAATATATATTAAAATCTCTTATAAAAATAAATTTGATAATTCAACATTATTGTCTACAGCGAGTAAGTTATACATTAGACATTTTCTCCAAAACTATTTTAATCAAATTTTAAAGATTTGATTATTACAGAATATATCACTTTATTTATTATAATTTATGATTTAAATATTAAATATCTTTAAATAATTCATGAATATTATCTTAAATATTAATAATCATTATTAAGTAATAATAAAAATCTCCTATTTTAGGGAAAGGGAGCTTAAAATAGTTTTGTATTATAAATCCATGTTCTTAAAAAACTCCTATATAAGCCTGTCTAAGTATTGATTTATATCATTTATATAGTTATAATATAAGATATGCTGTATTATTTTGGTAAATATATTATTATAAAAAACTTATATTTTATGTCTTAAAATTTATAAAAGCATTATTTTCTATTTATAATTACGTTACATTTTTAAAAAAGTTTCCCTTTCCCTAAAAATGGCTACTTATCTAACTACTTTTATAATTTTACTTTTACAAATTCTCTAGCCTTATCCATTGTAGTCCATACATCATGGTCATATATTTTTGCTCCACCTCATTATTTGCAATACTTTTATTCAGTACACCCTCAACAATTAACTTAGCTATACCATAATATCCAAGTTTCTTAGCTTTTTCATAATCTTCTTTATTATCACAGAAAAAACTTTCTATTAATATTTATACCTATTGATATACCCCAATAAATTACACCTTGTAAGACTGTATCAGCATTTAATCCTAACATCCATTCTGAGAAACCTATACCAAGTATCAATAAGACTACTGGAATATACTTGTTATCTAACTATTTATACTTCTTGCAACCGACTCCTAAAACATAAAGAGCAGCAACTAAAATTAGTAACTGCTCTTGTATAAAACTTATTAAATTATCTAAGATATAAATATCACAATCTAAAACTACGATATTTATATCTTATTTAATTGGTTTTTAAAAACTTTTACTATCTAAAAATTTTTCAATTTTTTTCTCGGAAAGTATCTCATTTGTTATAAATTCCCCATTGAAAAAAAGACTATATGTAGTAAATGGTGCAGGAGCATTTTGTGCTTCTTTTGCTGTTTCAAATTTTATGAGATTTACTTCAATACCTCTAGAATTCGCAATTTTTTTTAAAATAGGAGCATATTTTGCAGTATGTGGACACTGATTACTGTAATATAAAACTATACCATTCTCATTTTGTTTGCTTTGTTTTACACAATCTTTAAAGCGTGGAATGGGTGCATTATCAGTAAATGGAAAATACAATAGTTCATAACTTGGTTTTGATGTATCTGCCAAATAAAATCCTTTATACTTTAGATACTTAGAGTCAGATAAAAAAGGTAATTTTTTTTCAGATGAAAGTACAACTAACCCATGTTTTCCTTTTGATTTTGCATCATCAATACATTTTTGTAGTAATAAATTAGAATATCCTTGTCCTTTAAATTTTCCAGATACCCAAAAACAATTAATATACATATAATCATTTGCAATAATAGGACACCATGCATTTTCTGCTGGGATATATTCTATAAAAACTTTACCTCTTTCATTTAATCTTTTAAATACAAGACCTTTATCAAAATTACTTTTCATCCAAGATTTTTTAGAAGAAACACAGTTTTCTCCCTTTTTTTCAGTAATTGCACAACATATATGTTCATTGTCAATATTGTTTAAATTTATATCTATAATCTGCATATTGTCTCTCCTTTTCTATTTACAAAATAGTTTTCATATATATAGTATATCTTTATTATACCATTATATATATGACACTTATATGTCATATATATTTTCACTTTATACTAAATTATTTCAAATTTATTTTTATTATTAAATTATATGTAAAATCAAATAAATTTTTATGTTCTAACTATATTGTATATAGATTATTTTATTAAGCATCTTTAAATTCAAAATTAATAAAATAATTTATATTGAAATAAATATATTTAAGGTATATAATTATAAGAAAAATTTTTAATAATAGAGGTGTTGTTTATAATGTATGAAAAGTACCTAATAAAAGAATTAAAAGAACATGACATTAGAAATGCATTAAATTTAATTTGGAATGTATTTGAAGAATTTGAGTCTCCAGATTATTGTGATGAGGGAATTAAGTCATTCCATGAATTTATAGAATATAACTCTATTATTGAAAAAGTCAAAGAAAAATCTATTTTCTTTTGGGGTTGTTTTGATTGTGAAAAATTAATTGGAGTTCTGGCTATCAGAGACCTAAGTCATATATGTATGTTATTTGTAGATAAAAATTATCACAAACGTGGGGTTGCAAAAAAATTAATGGCTATAGGTGTAAGGTATTGTACTGAAAGCAAAGATGATTTAACTGAAGTAACTGTAAATTCATCACCTTATGCTGTTGAAGTTTACCATAAATTAGGATTTAAAGATACTAATGTTGAACAGATTGTTAATGGTATACGTTTTACTCCAATGAAGCTATTAATATCAAATTAATTTAACAAAAAAACATATTAAAAGCAAATCCAATCAAAGTTTTTAAAGTTGATTTGCTTTTAGATTAATTTTTAAAAGTACACTCTTTCTCTTTAAGTTTTTAAGTAATATACTTTAAAAGAATCTACTAACAAAGACATTAATATTTATTTTTTTACTTCTCATTTTCTAATCCAATATATTAATTAAATCAACTATTGTATCAACAATGTTATATATAAATAATAAGCATTTTTTAGTATTCCTTTGTTATAACTTATTGATATATATGTAATGTTGAATATTAATTCTATCATTTACATTAATATTTAGTAATATACTTAGTCATACTTTTTATGAATACCTAATAGTAAAGTATCAATAGCATTAGATAGACCTTTTATAGATTCTTCTGAATTTAAAAGAGCTTTTCCAAGTTGTAAAGTTGAATATCCATGAATCACACTCATCAACAAATTTAATACTTCATCTATATTCTTTGTTCTCAAATTACAGGAAAGAATAAGTTTTTCTAATAGCGATTTATATTCTTCAAATATCTCTAATGTTTCATTGTTTCCATGCCAAGTAGCCCATTGAATTGTTTCATAAACCCCAGGATGAGCAATTATAAAGTTAAAATATGCAATACTTACAGACTTTATAGCTGTATCTCCAGAATTACCAATAGCAACCTTCTCCATCTGCTTATTCATTTCCCTCATTCCATTATGAGCAACCTCTTGCAATAAATCATCTAAGCTTCCTATATGATTATATAAAGATGGTGTACGTATACTTAATTTTTCTGCAACAACTTTTAAAGAAAGCTTGTTAAGCCCCTCTTTATCGACTATATCAGATGCTACCTGTATTACTATATCTCTACTAACACTCATGATTATACCTCTCTCAACTAAAATTAATTACTTTATTAGTTTAACTAATCTAATTAGCTTCGTCAACAATTAAGACTTGTAAAGCACTTTATATTAAAAGTAATATTGACAATTTTATTTTAGTTTAATATAATACTAATTACATTAGTATTATAACTAATTCGATTAGCATTATATTAAATTAGAATATTACAGTGTAATTTTATAGTTTAATATATATAGTAATAGCTACTATATCTTAAACTGAGGGGAGATTTTTATGGAAAAGAAACATTTTCAAATTCATGGAATTCCTTCGATTCTTTTGGGAAATCCTTCAAACAAATTGTATATTTACATACATGGACAATGTGGTTATAAAGAAGAGGCCGAAACTTTTGCTAATATTGCTGTTAATCACGGATGGCAGGTTTTAAGTATTGATTTACCTAAACATGGAGAACGTAAAGAAGAAAATATTTCATTTGACCCATGGAATGTTGTTCCAGAGCTCTTAACTATAATGAAATATTCAAAATCTAATTGGAATCAAATTGCATTATATGCAAATAGTATTGGTGCATGGTTTAGTATGTTAAGTTTTGAAAATGAGAATTTGGACGAATGTATTTTTGTATCTCCAATTCTCGATATGCAACAGCTTATTTCTAATATGATGCTTTGGGCAAATGTATCAGAAGAACAACTTAAACATGAACTAATTATTCCAACTTCATTTGGTCATACACTTTCATGGGAATATTTGCAATATGTCAAAAAACATCCTATTACTAAATGGAATACCCCAACAAAAATACTATATGGTAAACGCGACGAACTTACAGAACTAAGTGTAGTAGAGAAATTTACACACCATTTTAATTGTAATTTAACAGTTATAGAAAACGGCGAACATTGGTTTAATACACCAGAGCAATTAAAAGTATTAAATGAATGGTCAAATACTTTATTTGAGTTAAAATAATTTCATTATTACTATTTATACATAAATTTTAATAACTATTTTATCAATTCACTTTATCTTATTATCATTAAAATAATCAAGTAAACAATAAATTAATCACTATAAAAGGTACTTTTAAAACTCTTAAAACAGAAAAAGTATTTTATACTCAAATTAACATAAAAAGAAAAAAGAGTGATATAACATTAAATCATTATATCTATCTTTTTTCTTTCTGCATTGTATAATTTTAATTTATTTTACTAATAAGCTATAATTATCTATAAAACCTACTCTCTTATGTATTATTAATATGTTTTACTACTATAGCATTGAGTAAAATTAAATCTAATAAAATCAACCTAAAATGTTTTTGGTAAACATATTAATATTTAAATTTATTATATTGTTTTATCATTCTCATCTTTTATTTCAATAACTTTATCGAATAAAATTGATAAAACTAAAGCTAAAAATCCTATTGCTAACGAAATAAAGGATACTATAACTACAGGTATTATAGTAATTGCATATAAGTATATATCATAACAATAATATAATATTATCACTACAAAGTTGAATATAAAAATTTCACTAAATGCACATATGGATATTTTTTTTAAGTTTTTAGGTATCTCTTTTGAAAATGGATTATTTATTGCCACTAGCTTACATAGTCTTTTTAACATAAACAATGATACAACGTATGGAATAGCACATACATATATAGCTACGGATATTATAGTTGGCATATTTGTATTTGTAATTCCCATACCACTTTTAAAATATGCTGTCAGTACTAATGGTGTTAAAATAAGTGATAATAAAGTCAAAATTATTCCGACTAGCACAATATTATTCAATATTTTAGAACTTATATTCTTTTTCATATAAACTTACCACCTTAATATTCTTATTTACATATATATTATAATATTTTTATATCCTGTGTCAATAATTTATTATTGAAAAACAATAAATACTATATTATAATCAATAATATACGTTATATTAAGGAGATGATATTTAATGATTACAAGACTTTTCAACAACATTCTATCAGTATTTTTATACTTTATACTAGTAATTTTAAGTTTATCTGGTATACTATTCATGTGTATGATACCTATGTTTTTGTATGATTTTAACTTTGAAAAATTATTCATTTTAGTTGTTAGAATAATGTATTTTTCTAACTATTTCATAGTTATCTTATGCCTAACTTTTATAATTAATAGCACTAAATACTCACCTTTCATACTTGAAAATGTAAAGAGATTTAAAATAATGGGATATTGCTTATTGATAAATACTATAATTGAATGTATCAATGGTTATAGTTTAAATACCAGTAATATAAGAGTCTTTGGAACTGATAGTGGAGGAATTTCACCACTTATGGTCATCTCTTTTATATTTGCACTAATGTGTTTTGTAATTGCTGAAACATTTAATAAAGCTATAAGAATAAAAGAAGATAATGATTTAACGATATAGAGGTGATATTATGGCAATTATAGTTAATCTAGATGTAATGATGGCAAAAAGAAAAATATCACTTAAAGATTTGGCTGAAAAAATAGATATTACAAATGCTAATTTATCAATTTTAAAGACTGGTAAAGCAAAAGCTGTTAGATTTACCACATTAAATGAGATTTGTAAAGCTTTAGACTGCCAACCAGGTGATATACTTGAATATGTAGAAGATGATTAAGAAAAGAGTGTCTAAAACACTCTTTTTTATTATCATCTATGCTCTTTATTATTTTACGGGAACATTTAAACATGCTGCCAAATCTTTTTCAGGTGTACTAATAGGTATTAAATTAAATGTATCAACTAAATACTGCAATACATTTGGACTTATAAATGCTGGTAAACTTGGCCCTAAATAAATATTTTTTATATCTAGTGATAATAATGCTAATAAATCTGCTACAGCTTTTTGCTCATACCATGATAATATTATTGAAAGAGGAAGACTATTCACGTCTGTATCAAATGCATCAGCCAAAGCTAAAGCTATTCTTACTGCTGAATAAGCATCATTACATTGACCAACATCTAGCAATCTAGGAAACCCAGCTACTTCTCCAAAGTTTAACTTATTAAATCTATATTTTCCGCATGCAAGTGTTAGAATTATACAATCTTTAGGAACTTGTTTAGCAAACTCGGTATAGTAGTTTCTTCCAGGCCTTGCACCATCGCATCCTCCAATAAGAAAAAAATGTTTTATCTTTCCAGATTTAACTGCATCTACTATTGCAGGTGCATTACTTAATGTAGCATTATGCCCAAATCCTACTAATATTTCATATGGTTCTTCACTTTCTTCAAATCCACCAAGTTCTAATGCTTTATTTATTATTTCACTAAAATCTTTTTCTCCATCTTTATTTTTACCTATATATTTTACTCCATCCCATCCAACAACACTAGTTGTAAAAATTCTATCTTTATAAGAATCTCTTGGTTTCATTAAGCAATTTGTTGTCATTAGTATACATCCTGGTATAGAGTCAAATTCCTTCTGTTGGTCTTGCCATGCTCCTCCAAAGTTGCCTACTAAATGAGTATATTTATTCAGCTCTGGATATCCGTGGCAAGGAATCATTTCTCCATGAGTATATATATTTATTCCTTTTCCTTCGGTTTGTTTAAGTAACATTTCTAAATCTTTTAAATCATGTCCTGAAACTATTATAAAAGGCCCTTTTTTTATTTTTACATTTACCTTATGTGGTTCTGGATTTTTATAAATAGTAGTATTAGCTTCATCTAGTTTTTGCATTACAGCAACACTCATATCACCTGTCTTAAGAGTTAATGTTATTAAGTTCTCTAAAGAAATATCATCATCTGTAATTGTTGATAGTGCTCTAAAGTAAAATTCATCTACTTGATTATTATAATATCCAAGCTCTCTAGCCTGATGCCCATAAGCACTTATTCCTTTTAATCCATAAAGTATTGTCATTCTTAGTGAACGTATATCAGGATTTAAACTTTCATCAAACATTATTCCAGCTCTTTTAGCATCTTCTAACATTTGACTTCTTGTTTCACTTAAATTATATTCAGCATATTCATTGTTTACAAGAGGTTCTTTAATTTTTTCTCTTAATCTCTGCTTTATTTCTTGTGATTTTCGTAGCATATTTTCATGTACATCACCATCAAAATTGACATTTGTTAAAGTTGTAAATAGACTATTTTCTATAAAAGAAACTATATCTTTATCTATTTTTTCTTTATTATCTAACAAAACTTTGGCATAACAACTTATACCTTTTAATTGGTAGATTAATAAGTCTTGAAGTGCTGCTATTTCTGGTGTCTTACCACAAACCCCTATTTTTGTACATCCTTTCCCCCCAACAGTTTGTTCGCATTGATAACAAAACATTGAATTTTCCATATGTTCATACCTCCTCTTTATCTTGTTACATAGTTTGCCCATATATGTTATATATTATCAAAATAGTAAATTTAAATTGTATCTTTAAATGTATATACTCTAATAAGTATTCTCCTTAATGAAAGTAAGTAAATTTAAAGTAGTCCTAAATCATTTTAGATATTATTCAAAAATTCAAGTAAACTATTTCTAAATTTATTTAATTTTCAAACAAGAATGTTGAATAGTAATTCATTCTAATGTATTATTGTAGTTGTAGAATAAAACTAAATCGGCAAAACTAGAGAAATTTAGTGACGCAAAGCTATAGGGACTAAGACTTCTAAATTAAATTATGAGTTATGTCAGCCAGTTGCCAAAAAGATATTTTCTTTTTGTTTTTATTAAAGTTTTTTAGGAGGATAATAGTATATGTTTAGAGATAAAATGGATAGATGTACACATATGTTAACTGCTTATATTGGCAGTTCATATGACTATTGTGATTTTATAGATACACAGTTAGATGATTTTATACTAGAGTATGGAGAAAATGTGGTAGAATCTTGTTTGCATCAAGTTATGGTATTGGTAAGTAAGTATAATTAGATAGATTTATTTTCTAGAAAACCCTTTTTAGTTTTATCTACTTTTGCATTAATATATATTAATACAAAACTTTCAAATAGATTTTTAAGATTAATAATAACCAAAGATGTTAACTAAAAAATATAATTAAGTAGACATTTCTATTAATCTATGATACAATAATATTTGTGGTAATACACAATTAAATCAAGTATATCTTGATATAGGTTAATAGGAGTATTTTTAATGAATAATGGAATAGTGAAATGGTTTAATAACGAAAAAGGATTTGGGTTTATATCAATAGAAGGTGGAGATGATGTATTTGCTCATTTCTCAGCTATACAAACTTCAGGATTTAAATCATTAGAAGAAGGTCAAAAAGTAAGCTTTGATATAGTTAAAGGCGCTAGAGGTCCTCAAGCAGAAAATATAACTATATTATAATTATATAGATTTTTCGGGAAAGACTCTTTTGAGGGTCTTTTTTTATTGATAATTTAAGCAAAATGTTATTTAAATAAAAAAACTGACTGTCAGTTAAATGTCAGTCAGTTTTTTATAGTATTTTTACTCAAACACCGCTATATTTGAGCCTTTTAATAATTAATAATACTTATTATATACAAACTTTACTCGTATACAGAATATCTCTTCCAGATTTGCTCTAAATCATCGAAGTGCTGTTTAATATCTTCTTTTTCTTTCATACCAACAGATATAGCAAGAGCATTTGAAATACTAAGTGCTGGAACTAGTGAATCTACAAATGAAGCCATATTACTCTTAACCAAAAGAGTATTATCTGCAAGGGCTGCTACTGGTGCAAATAAACTATCTGTTAACGAAATTACATGTGCTCCTTTTTCCTTAGCATAATTTACAATTTGATAAGATTTTTTTGAATAACGTGGGAAACTAATTGCAACTATAACATCTTCTTCGTTTATTCTTACAATCTGTTCAAAAGCATCTCCCATATCCATTCTAATTATATGGACATTATCAAGTATTATATCTAAGTAAAAACCTAGGTATTGAGCTACTACAAAAGAACTTCTCATACCAAGTATATATATTTTTCTTGCTCTTAAAAGTTTATTAGACGCTTCTTTAAATGCTTTTTCGTCAATTTCTTCTAATGTTGATCTTATATTATCTATATCACTCTTCAAAACTTTGTTCAATATTGCAAAATCATCGGAATAATCATGTGCCATTTCAACTCTTTGTACTGTAGTTAATTTATTTTTTATGAGTTCTTGAAGTGCAGCTTGTAATTTAGGATACCCACTATAGCCTAGAGCATTTGCAAATCTTACAACAGTAGATTCACTTACACCTACAGTTTCACCTAATTTGCACGCAGTCATGAATGCAACTTTGTCATAATTATTTAAAATATATTGTGCTATAAGTTTTTGACCCTTACTTAATCTCGTATATTGAGATTGTATATTTGATATCAAATGTTTACTATCTTTCATTTCATTTGTTTCTTCCATCTTTTTCTCCTTTTAGTTATCTAAACTATTTTCTTTTTGTCACTACTACTGTTTTTTCTAAAAATTTTATTATTTTAGTTTTTATCTCAACTTCTTAAACTCATAAAATTCTAACTTTTCTGTACCTTATACTTCACATAGTATTTTCGATTAAATTTATTATACCATCTTTCCTTGCATTTTTTAAGATTTATTCAATATTTCTTTTAAAATTTTCAATTTTTACTCATTTAAAAGTTAAATATTTTATTTTGCATATTTAAGCATATCTCTTACTTTGAAAGTAAATTATCATATACTTATTATTTAAAGTATTTTTAAAAGGTTACAATATATATATTAACTCTTAATAGAATCTTGTCAAGTTTTTTTTAGTGTTTATTGTGATTTTTTCTTTTCAATTAAAATCAATTGTGGTGGGTTATTGACTTGATTTAAAAATTTAGATTCTAAAACATTAAATTCATCTTGATTTAAATTATTTACAAAATTATATATACAATCTTTTTCTTCTTGACCTCCATCATGTCCTGTATATATAGCAATACTTATTATTCCATTTTCTTTTAATATTTCTAAGCTGTAGCTTATAGCTTTTAAAGTTGTGTCTGGTTTAGTTATAATTAAATGCTTTGCTCTTGGAAGATATCCCAAATTAAATAAAACACATGATACTTCTTCTTTTACATATTTATTGATATTTTCATGACCATCAAGTATTAATTTTACTCTATCTATATATCCTTCTTTTTCCAATTTTTTTCTTGTAGATTTTAGAGCTTCTTCTTGTATATCAAAGGCATATACAAAGCCTTCCTCTCCAACCTTTTCAGCTAAATACTTTGTATCATATCCATTTCCCATGGTAGCATCTATTACTATATCACCTTTATTAATAATATTTTCTAAATAAAATTTATTTATATCTGTAATTTTAGTTAAATGTTTTGCATATGCCATAATATTATTTCTCCCTACTATTAACTTAATTTCATTTTTATGTTATTTTATTGATTTTAAATATTTTATTTCATCTTCTGTTAAGTATCTATATTCGCCAACTTTTATATCTTTTAATACTATTTTACCTACAGAAATTCTTCTTAAATTTAAAACTGGATGATTTATAGCCCTACACATTTTTCTTACTTGTCTATTTCTTCCTTCATGTATTGTTATTTCACATACAGAATAATTCTTTTCTTTATTTTCCTTGGTTACTTTAATTTTGGCAGGTGCTGTTGTGTAATCTTCTATTTTTAGTCCTTTTTCAAAATTTCTTATTTCATCCTTATTTATAATTCCTTTTACACTTGCTACATAAGTTTTATTAATTTCATGTTTTGGATGAGTAAGTTTATATGTTAAATCTCCATCATTAGTAAGTATCAAAAGCCCACTTGTTTCATAATCTAGCCTTCCTATGGGATATACTCTTTCCTTTACACCTTTTAGTATATCTATTACACTTGGTCTATTAAACTGATCTTTTACAGTAGTTATATAACCTTCTGGCTTATTCAATACTATATAGACATAATTTTCACTTGGCTTTACTTTTTTATTATCAAATTCTACTATATCTTTTTCTTCATCAATATTAAAAGATAGTTCTTTTATTATATTTCCATTTACCTTTATTCTTCCTTCAAGAATAATTTCTTCTGCTTTTCTTCTAGATGCAATTCCACAAGAAGCTATATATTTATTAATTCTCATACATAATCCTTTCTTATCTTAAATTATATGTTATTTAATATTTTTATTAATGTTAATTTTGTTACATTATTATACTATACTAGACCTTAATTAAAAACAACCCAAAAAATTATTTAATTTTCCTAAATAATTGTAATTTCTTTTCACATACTATTAATATGTAATAGCTGATTAAACACTATTTTAAGGAAGTGATTATTATTTCAAAAGAAAATGTAAAATATTATTTAATAGTCGTGTTTATTGGAATTTTATTTTTTAAATTTATTAATACTCCAGCAGATTTTATATCTAGCATTGAAGGATTATTAAGCTTTTTTAGCCCATTTTTACTAGCTATTTTACTTGCTTTGCTCTTAAATCCTCTTGTAATGCTTTTTGAAATAAAATTTAAAACACATAGGCTTTTATCCATTTTTTTATCTTATATATTGATAGGTATTATTTTAGCTTTTGGTATTAGATTACTAATACCTTCAATAGCCAATACATTAAATAGATTGATAAATGAAATGCCTATCTACACTGATTATATAAATAATTTTATAGAAAAAAATATGTCAAACATAGATTTTTTGAAAGCTCTAATCCCTCATATACAACATAGCTTAGATAATGCATTAAAAGAAGCTAGTAATTTTATTAGTAGAATTCCTAAAAACTTTTTAATCTATACACTTAGCATATCATCTATGTTATTTAATATGGTAATGGGCTTTATATTATCTATATATATTATATATGATAAGGAAAAAATTGCATTAGGATTTAAAAGATTACTATATTCTTCTACTGCTAGAAACAAAGCTGATGACATTATAGAATTTTTTAGAACTACACATGATATTTTTTATGATTATTTAATTGGTAGAATTTTAGACTCTCTTATTATTGGTATAATTGCATTTATAGGATTTCAATTTATCATTCAAATAGAAAATTCTTTATTTTTAGCTTCAATAATATTTTTAGCAAATATAATACCTTACTTAGGACCATTTATTGGAGCTATACCTCCAATAGCTATGACAATTTTATACAGTCCACAAAAAACTATATGGGTTATCGTATTTATATTTATATTACAACAACTAGATGGCAATTTCATAGAGCCAAAGGTTATGGGCAATCAAGTTGGAATAGGAGCTATATGGATAATTTCTGCAATTTTAATAGGACAATCTCTTTTTGGTTTTATAGGTGTTTTTCTTTCAGTACCTGTAGCTGCTGTTGTAAAAACTTCTATTGATAAATATATTGATAAGAGATTGCAATAATTCCTGTCTTTTATAATTTTAAAAATTAATTATTATCTATTACATTACTATCAAAAACTAAAATTAACTCTTGGCAAAGAATATATGCTAAGAGTTAATTTCATTTTCTGATACAAAGTTTTAATTACTTATATGTAATACTTTACATTTACTGATTATTTAAGTTCTGAGAATTTCCACCACTATCTGACCCTCCACTATTTTCTGATGAAGGTGGTGTTGGATTGCTCGTATTTGGTTTTTCTTGATTTTCAGAAGAATCGTTGTCAGTTACATCTTTGTTATTATTTGAAGTTGTATTTTTGTTTTTGGAATTAGATTTATTATTTTTACTTTTTTCACTATAGGAAGATTTCTTTGCTTCTGATTCCACTCTATATCTATCTTCTCCAGCTGTGTCTTTTGCCTTTTTCTTTCTTTCTTCCTCTGCTTCATTCTGTTCTTTTTCTAATTTAGTCAATTCCTCTTTCTTTTTAGATGCTTCATTTTTAATAACAGATGATCCATTTTTGATTTTCTCTATAAGCTTAAGTTCTTTAATTGCATCCTCATAATTTGTAGCTTTTTCAAACTCATCTACATTTAACATTCTCATAGATTGCATATACATAGCTCTTGCATTTTCATTAGTGCTATCTTCTTCTAATGCAGAGGATAATGCTTCCATAGCTTTTTTATAGTCATGTTTCTCTAAATATATTTTTCCTTGTTCTGTTGAGCTTATTTCATCTTTTTTATTAAATGAACATCCTACAAGAAATATAGATAATATCGATATCAATAAAATTACTCTTCCTCTCATTAAATCCCTCCTTGTCATATACTTTAAATTTTATCATAATCAGGAAGTTTTTAAAATAATTTATATTTATTACAAGAAAATTGTTAATAAAACAGAAAATAAGTAGATATAACTTGAATAACTATAACAAACTAAAAATTAGTTTAAATCTATAGATATATCATCTAATCTACTTATTTTAAAATTAAATATTTAATTCTTATTCTAGACTTCTAAAGATAGTAAATCTTCATAACTTTGTCTTTTACAAATTGCCTTGTCATTTCCATCAAATACTGACACCACTGCTGCTCTTGGTATTTTATTATAATTTGAAGACATTGAATATCCATATGCACCTGTTGATGTTGTTATAAGTACATCTCCACTTTTTATATCCATTATATCTATATCTCCAATTAATATATCTCCACTTTCACAACATTTACCAGCTATTGTTACATGATTCATAGTTTCATGGTTAATCTTATTTACAATACTGCATTCATAATTAGCTTGATATAGTGAAGGTCTTACATTGTCTGTCATACCACCATCTACACTTACATAAACTCTAACATCTTTTATATCTTTTATTGAGCCTACTGTATACAATGTACTTCCTGCATTTGCAACTATTGATCTTCCTGGTTCTATTACCAATGTAGGTACTTCTATTCCAAGTTCTTTGCAAGAATTTTCTGCTTTAGTGATTATAGTTTCACAGAATTCTCTTATAGTTTTAGGTTTATCACCTTTACTATAATAAACACCTACGCCTCCACCTAAGTCAATTTCTGTCAACTGTATATTAAACTTTTCTTTTATTTCTTTTACTAAGTTCATCATTATATCTACTGTATCTATGTATGGTTCTACATCAAATATTTGTGAACCTATATGAGCATGAAGACCTACCAATTTAATATTTGTGTAATCATTCAATTTTTCTATTGCTCTAAATAAATCTCCATTTACTAAAGCAAAACCAAATTTAGAATCTATTTGACCTGTTTTTATATAATCGTGTGTATGAGCTTCTATTCCAGGTGTTATTCTAAAATATATTTCTTGAGTTTTCCCCTTCTCTTCACATAATTTTTCAATTAAATCTAACTCATAGAAGTTATCTACTACAAATTTACCTACTCCTAAATCTAATCCCATATTTATTTCTTCTTCTGTTTTATTATTTCCATGAAAGAAAACTTTTTCCATAGGAAAATTTGATTTATGAGCTGTATATAGTTCCCCTCCTGAAACTACATCCAAACACATATCTTCTTCATTTATAAGATTACACATATAAAGAGGTAGAAACGCCTTCCCTGCATAAGCAACTTTGTTTTTCCCATCTTTAGCTTTAAAATGTTTTATATATTCTCTACAATTTTGTCTTGCTAAGTCTTCGTCAAATACATATAATGGAGTTTGATATTTTTTACTAAGCTCTAGACAGCTTACTCCTCCAATATATAATTCATTATCTTTTACAGTCATACTTCCATGAAGTTTCATAATATCCTCCCTAAATTTTATATATTAAATACTTCTGCTATTTTCTCAATAGCTACTTGTTTATCATCAGAATTTATGGCACAAGTTATACGAATTTCTGATGTAGTTATAAGTTTTACCATTATACCATTTTCATTAAATATCTTAAATACTTTAGCAGCAACTCCAGAAGTATTTTTCATACCAAGACCTACTAAAGAGAATTTAGTGATATTATTATCAATTACTACATTCTCTTCATTTGTATATTTAGATACTATCTTTTTGCACTCTCCTAATTCTTCTTTTGGAACTGTAAATGACACACTTATTTTATCTAAAATAGGTGCAGTTTGACTTATCATATCTACACTTATTCCCATAGTTGCTATATCTTCAAATAAACTAGATATATTTTCTACCTTAAAGTCTTTTATTGTTATAGAACTATCATCATCACTAGTAGCTAATCCTGTTATTACTTTATCCTCTAATTTCATGTCTTTTCCCCCTCTTATATATGTTCCTTTTACTGTACCACATGTACGTCCAACATAAATTTCAACACCATACTTTTGTGCAAGCTCTATACTTCTTGAATGCATTACTTGTGCTCCTAAACTTGCTAATTCAAGCATCTCTTCATATTCAATCTCATCAAGTTTACTTGCCTTTGTATATTTTCTTGGGTCTGTAAAATAAATTCCATCAACATCTGTATATATCTCACATTTACCATTTAATTTAACTGCAAGAGCTACAGCAGATGTGTCTGAACCACCTCTTCCAAGAGTAGTTACATCGCCATCTTCATTGATCCCCTGAAATCCAGTTACTATTACAACATTCCCTTCATCTAAACTATTTTTTATTCTGTTTACATTTATATCATCAATTTGAGATTTTCCATGAAGTCCACTTGTTTTTATATTTAACTGATAAGCATTATAGCTTATAGCTTTACATCCAAGTGCATTTAATGCTATTGATAATAAAGATGCTGAAATCATTTCTCCAGTAGACATTAAAGCATCTAACTCTCTTTTACTAGGTTCATTACTCAATTCTTTTGCCAAGTTTATATATTCATCTGTTGATTTTCCCATAGCAGATACAACTATTACCATTTGTGGATTTTCTTTTCTTCTTTCTATTATATTTTCTGCAATTGACTTTATTTTGTCAGTATCTGCAACTGAACTTCCTCCATATTTTTGGACAATTATACTCATGCCTTTTCCCCCTAAAGCTAAATTTTGATAAATAAAAACGCCCAAAGGTATACTTTGGACGTGTGAACTTCATAGACCAAGTAACCTTGTAGCTCACCACTTTAAAAGTGACAGCCTTATGCATATTATGCATAAGTCCAGAAAACTTGTTTGTCAACAACTTTTCTTCGGCTATAGACCCTTTCATCAACCATCAACACTTACCAGCTACTATTGATTACTCTTGAATATAGCTACCTCTACCCTAGGCTCATTATTATTAATTAATTTATTAATATAGTTTTATCACATTCTATATAATATTGCAACAATTTTTTTACAAAATGTGGCAAATCAAAAAATTTATTTTCTAAAAATATCTTATATACAATTAAATAGTTTATTTAATCCTAAATCTATAAAATTTATACTATACTCATTATCTTCTCTCTCTAAGTCATTTAATTCAGATAAATTATCTGGTGTAACCACCAAAATATTTGGTACTCTAAAAAATGGAATTGTAGATTTATCTATTTTTCTAGAGAGATTCTCATATTTAGAAACATCTATTTCATTATTTAAATCAACATCTACCAATACCTGCTTTATATTGCCAAATTGATCTGTATATTCAATAAATAAATCATATTTCACATCATCTACACTAATATTTCGGTAAAATCTTTTTACATCACAACCTGCAGTATTAATTCTAACAACTAATTCTGACCCTACTAGAGCCTTTATTAAATCATCTCCCTTGAAAAGCTTACTACCATTCAAATAGTAAACATATGAGAGGTCCTTATAGTTACGATAATCCACATCACATGGATATTTTTTTAGTGTATACTCACTGCACATTTTTCTCAATGTTTTTTTGAAATTTTTTTTATTGTATCTTTTTTGGTCTCCATAAATCTTTCTAAATTGAGCTTCTGTAACACATCTAACCCTGCTAATTAAAAGCAATATCTCTTTTTCCATATTCGTCATAGTACATTCTCCTTGAAGTATTATTTGCAAAGTTGTACTAATATTATATTAAATTTATGACATTAAATTTACAAAGAATCAAAATAAAATAGCTAATTTTTATAGAATTTATTTCTATAAAAATTAGCTATTAATGCACTAAAAACTATCTACAGTTTTTTTGACTAAGTTACAAATTGCTTTGATTTTCAGAACCTTTCGAATTTGTATCTTCATTAGTTCCTGTTTCTTGTTTTACTTTTTTATCATCAAAATTTGCAATATTTAAGTTATCAAATTCTGACATTTCAATTACACCAGCTTCTTCTTTTGAATATGATATTTTGACTTTGTCTCCAACTTGAGTTAATGGTAATTCACTAGATACTTTTGAGGTAGCTTTAAATATTATCTCTTTATTAGAATCTAAAGTAACATAATAATTAGTATTTCCTCCTCGCACATCTGGACTTATTCTAGTTACTACACCTTCTATAACTTCATCTTTCATATCATTATCAAGTTTTAAGTCATTGCCTTTAGATTCTAATGAATCTTTGTAGTTTCTTAAAGCTTCATTTTTATCTTCGCCTATACCAAGCACATTATAATCTTCAACAGACACAAAGGCTACTCTCTTTACAAGACCAGCTTTATCTTTTAAAGATGATACATATGTTGGCTGGCCTAATATATTGTACATTACAGGGAATGTAGCTTCATAATTCTTTTCTTGAACATTACCTTCAGCTGATTTCATCGCAGCTGTCTCAGTTGCTCCTGGCTGCTTATACAGTCTAGCTTCTTTAGTTCTAGAATCAACAAGCATAAATCCAATTGTCGATTCATCTCCGCCAGAGGATGTTATACCTGTATACCAATATGACCTATTGTCATTACCATAAACTAGTGATGTCCCTTCTGTTGGCACTAGTACTCCTTTTTCTGATATAACAGAATTTAAGAATCCATTGACATAAACACCCCAGTCTTTAATTTGGTCTGTTACAAATTTTTGTGGTTGTATTCTATCTACCCATTTAGGTGTATTTTTAACATTATAGACATTTATTTTTCCAGTTTCTGCATCGACAGTAGCTATACCTGTGGCATTTGCTCCTCCATAACCAATTTTATGTTCATATAAACTTACAACCCAGTAAGGTCTTCCTTCATCATTTATTTCAAGAGTAAAATCTGTCATACCTACATTTACAATACCATTTATATATAAATGTCTTTGTAAATCTTGATGTAAATAAGCTTCTGGTTGATACACTATCTTTATTGGTTTTCCATCTATTTCTTGAACTAGTTGTACATCTTGAGGATTACTTGCTGACACCTTCACATATCCACTTGTACCACTTAAAGATGTCACCCATTTAATTATATCTCTATGCACAAGAGGTGCTACCCAGTACAACTCTCCATCCACATTTTGTATATGAAACTTTCCTAATTTTGATACACTACCTATGGCTGGAACTTCTCCAAGTTTTTTATCACCTAACTTCATAGCCATGTCTTCATCCACAAGACGAATGTCATTTACACTAACAGGACCCATATCATCAGTAAATTCACTTTCAGTCACCTTTCCTAATAAGTCTTTATAGGCTTTTGCATGAAGTACAGGTGTAGAGGCTATAAAAGGTACAACTACAACATACACAAGTAAAGCTATTGCTATTGAAAAATTATATTTAGCAAGTTTAGATGTTCTTTCATTTCTATCTAGCATCATATCTAATATTCCTGCTACAACAAAAAATATTATTCCTACTGAAAATAAAGATGTGAAGTCCAGTCTAAGTACAGGTAATTTAATAAATGCATAAATTGCTACAATTATGAGTGAAACCCCATATGTTTTAAGATATCGTTTCATTTAATACTCCTCTCTATAAAATATTATTATTACTATTATATCCATATATTTACAAAAAATAAATATTTATCATATTTATTATGTATTAAGATATCTTTATACTTTTATGCCGCTGTTTATTTATTTCTATTCGATATATATATCAAAAAAATATTATAATTGTGCAAATAATGACAGAAAATCAAAAACTGAAGAAAGTGTTCTAACTAAGATTTACGAATTCTTAATCCTCTCGAAGTTAAACTACCATCTTCAGCCTAATTATTTAGCAATATTTTTATATGATAAATTTTAAAATAAATTTTTTATATGTTTGCCATTTTGGATACATAAGAATGCTGTTTAGAATTATATTCTGACAATAAACCTTCATACTCTAAAGTTAAACCATTTAAATTATAAAAATCATTTGGTGTTACTTCAAATGCTTGTTTATTCAAAATATCTATTTCACTTTTTTCTAACATATCAGAAACAAAGTTTGAACATACATATTTATATTCAACTTTTCTGTGAATATTCATAGGCAAATATATCAATGCCATTATATCATAATAGTAATCTTCTCTATAATCACTAATTAATTTTATATTTTTAAATAGATTTTCATATTGTAAATTATCTACTTCTAATGAATATACTCTACATACAGTATTTTTTCTTATAGCATATAAGCCTTGATTTATATTTTCTTCAACAAAGCCTCCAATAAATGGATTTCTTGGATTTAATCTCCCAAAAGAATACATTGGCTTTAAATTTTCATTTAATGATATTGACACATGTGTATACAGTTTTTTACTTATATTTCTTATTAAATAAGATAATACAGTTCCTGTATATGTTGTTACAATATAAATTTTATTCATCATTTCCCCCCAATCTAGTAATTAAATAATATTATACACTTACAACTTAATGTCATAAAATATTCTAACATAATAAAGGCTATTTTACAAATTTTGATTTTAAAGTGCTTTAATATTATATAAAATATAATAAAAATATAAATATAAATTTTCTATATTTTTAACCAACAGATGTTTTCTTTAAATTAATCAAATGATTTAGTATATCCTGAGCTTTTCCAGAGTCCTTTAGATAACCTAAGGCCCCATTTATTTGTGATTTTAAATCTATTTCTACTTCCATATCCAAATCAACATTTCCTTTTTTTATAGATATATTTTTAAGCGTTACTGGATAAAGATAACTTTTATCTAAAGTAATTTTATTTCCATTAACCTCAAATGGAACCTTTTTATTATAATTACTTAGTATTTTTTCTAACATTTTATCACTTATCTTAAATTTTCCAATCCTTACATTTTCAAGACTTACAACCAAATCTTCATTTTTTAAAGTGGGTTTTAGTTCAAGCTCATATTGGCTATTGATTAGACCAAAGACCTTATATGGACCTGCCACTTTTATTTTTCCATCCTTCATCTCAACAAAATTATTTTCAAATTCTTTAATTCCATGTTTATTCATTAATGTATATATTAGGTTTCTAAACTCTTCTTCTGAAACAGATACTTTTCCAACCATTCTAAGTGGATTTTTTACTATTTCCATAGAATTTATATATGAACCTTTTGATAAATACTCTTCGTCTATAATTTTATTATTTTGTGAACTAACATCATATCTCTCTTTTGGTGTTAGTGTGTATACAACAATACCTGTTAACATTAAAACAATAACAATTAAACTTAATATAATTTTTGTAATCCTTCCCATAATCGTCTCCTTTACAAATCTGTCAACAGATTTAAAATAAATTTAGATAACTAACTTCACATAATATTCTTAACAATATACATATTATAATACAGTCTTTTAAAGATTAATTCAACTAATCTGCTTTTTTGTAAATAAACTGTAAAAAAACATGTTTTTAGTATAAAAGTTAATATTTTGCATAATACTCTTAATTACACCTTTATTTTTTTCTAATCTTGGATTAAAATTAATATTATGCAATACAGTGTAGTGTACTGTATTATAAGCAAATTAAATAGGAGGTATAAAAATATGTCAAATGAAACGAACTCATCTAACTTTATAAAAAATATTATTATAAATGACCTAGAAACAGGAAAACATGACAGCATAATAACTCGTTTTCCACCTGAACCAAACGGATATTTACATATTGGTCATGCAAAAAGTATATGTCTTAACTTTGGACTAGCTAAAGAATTTAATGGAAAGGCTAATTTAAGATTTGATGATACAAATCCATTAAAAGAAGATGTTGAATATGTAGAATCCATAAAAGAAGATGTTAAGTGGTTAGGTTTTGATTGGAATGAATTAAATTTTGCATCTAACTATTTTGATGAAATGTACAAAAGAGCTTTAGTCCTAATAAAAAAAGGTAAAGCTTATGTGTGTGAATTAACACAAGAAGAAATGAGGGAGTATCGTGGTACTTTGACTGAGCCTGGAAAAGAAAGCCCTTATAGAAATAGAACTATTGAAGAAAACCTAGATTTATTTGAAAGAATGAAAAACGGTGAATTTAAAGATGGAGAAAAAACATTAAGAGCTAAGATAGATATGTCTTCTCCAAATATAAACCTTAGAGATCCAATTATATACAGAATAGCTCATTCAACACATCATAATACAGGAGATAAATGGTGTATATATCCTATGTATGCTTTTGCCCATCCAATTGAAGATGCAATTGAAGGAATAACTCACTCTATATGTACTTTGGAGTTTGAAGACCAAAGACCTCTTTATGACTGGTTTGTCAGAGAATGTGAAATGGAAAATGTACCTAGACAAATAGAGTTTGCTAGACTTAACATAAACAATACTGTTATGAGCAAGAGAAAATTAAAACAACTTGTAGATGAAGGTGTTGTTGATGGTTGGGATGACCCTCGTGTTCCTACTATCTCTGGAATTAGACGTAAAGGATATACTGCTGAAGCTTTACGTAATTTTTGTAGTGAAATAGGAGTATCAAAAGTTAACTCTACAGTAGACAGTCAAATGCTTGATTATTTTCTAAGAGAAAACTTACAACCAAAGGCTCCACTTGCTATGGGAGTTTTAAAACCTTTAAAATTAGTTATAACCAACTATCCAGAAGATAAAGTTGAAATGCTTGAAATAGAAAATAATGCTAAGGACGAATCTCAAGGTAAAAGATTAGTTCCTTTTTCGAGAGAATTGTATATAGAGCAAGATGATTTTATGGAAGAACCAGTAAAAAAATATTTCAGATTTTTCCCAGGAAATGAAGTTCGTTTAAAAGGAGCTTATTTCGTAAAATGTACTGATGTAATTAAGGATGAAAATGGAAATGTAGTTGAAATACATGGTACCTATGACCCTGAGACTAAAAGTGGTTCTGGATTTACAGGTCGTAAGGTAAAATCTACAATACATTGGGTTGATGCTAAGTCAGCTATACCATGTGAATTTAGATTATTTGAGCCATTGATTCTTGATGATTTACCTGAAAATGAAGGAAAGCATTTCTTAGAACAAATAAATCCTAATTCTTTAGAAATATTACAAGGTTTTGTTGAACCTACACAAGTAAAAGATGCTAAACCTTTTGATAAATTTCAATTTGTTAGAAATGGGTTCTTTAGTATAGATAATAAGTATACTACTAAGGAAAAACTTGTGTTCAATAGAATAGTTCCTTTAAAAAGTTCTTTTAAACCAGCTAAATAATTTTTATAACTAAAAAATGAAGACTTAAGATATAAATTACTTCTACTATAAATAAATTTAGTTAGAAGTAATTTTTTATTTTAGTCTTCATTGTTTATTTTAAATAATTAACTTTTTCCACTACAGATTCCCATAACCTCTATTCCATCTTTTATACATTCTATATTGAGAGGAAAATCTGGGCCTTTTTCCCCATCAATATCTGTTATAAGAGAATCTTTACATTCTATATCTACTTTTTTAGTTTTAAAATATAATATTTCATTTCCATTATATTGGTCTAAGTAATCACCTCTAAGCACACTTATCAAAACTGGTATTGATTTTGGGATTGGCATTCCTTTAAAAATAATTACATCTAAATATCCATCATCTATTTCAGCTTTATATGCTAAATTTATATTTCCTGCTGTTTTTCCATTAAAAATCAGCATAAGATACATATCTCCATCATAATTCATCTCTTTGGAATATACTTTTATCTTAAACTTCCTCATATACAATGCTTCTTCTATTCCCTTTATATAATAAGAAATTCTTCCAAACGAATTCTTTAAGTCTGTGCTTATTCTTTGTGATACATCAGTAAACATACCTGCACTTGCGACATTTATAAAGTATTTATTATTTACCTTCCCTATGTCTATTTTCTTTGGCTTTGAATTTATGATTTCCTTTATAGCTTCTTTTATATCAAATGGAATTTGAAGAGCATTTGAAAAATCATTTGCAGTTCCTGTAGGTAAAATTCCAATTGGAATTTTTATATCCAACTCTTTCATTGAATTTACAACTAAATCTATAGTTCCATCACCACCTGCTATTAGTATATGGTCATAGGAGCTATCTACTTCTTTAAATGCATTGTTTACAGGTTCTTTAATATTCAATCTATAGGGTATCAATAAATAATTTTGTTCTTGATATAATTCTATAATAGTATCTAAATTTGATAGTATTTTTTTTTCACCTGAATTAGGATTGTATATAAGTTTTACTTTTTTCATTATTTCTCCTTACTTATTTTATTCTTTTAATATCCAAAGTCTTCGTTTAAGAAAATTACATGTATTCTTTCTGGTGCTAATTGTCTTTTTATAAGTGTATAATCACAGCATATTCTTCCTGGACTTGAACAATCTATACATATGCCAGTAGTCTTACATCCAGTATTTGTGTTAAGTCTCTTGCAATTTGCTGGAGCAGCTATTGTTTTAGTTCTTTTTATAGCTTCATCTACATCTTTAACTATTTTATTTGCACCCGCTACTACTATTACTTTATCTGGTCCATATATCATAGCAGCTACTCTATTTCCATTTCCATCTAGATTGTAAAGTTCTCCATCTTCTGTTATTGCATTAGTACTTGTAAAATAAGCATCTGCACAAAATGATTTTCTGTATATTTCTTTCATTTCTCCTGGTTTAATATCTTTTGCATATCTATCAAGAAAATCATATTTTTCTCTTATAAAGTCAATAACTCCTGTTTCAAATAAGGTCATAGAGCCTCCACAACCTACTAGAGAACCTACTTCTACTATTTCTTCAATTTTTTTAAGAAGCTCCTCTTTATTACTTACTAAATACCCTTTCATATTATTGTTTTCTAGAGATTTTATCGTTTTTTCTATTCTTTTTTCTTTAAGCCAATTCAGATTTTGATCCATCTCAACTTCCCCCTTATTTTCAATATGTATTAGTTTATTATAAATTTTATTTTCTTTATAATTTTATTTTAGTACATCTGAAAAAAAATACAATATAAAACTTTAAATAAATTTTCCATAAATTTCTTTATAGGACTAACTTATAATTTATAATTAAAAAGGAAAGTAGATGTATTTTCTACTTTCCCTATATTGTATGTAGTATTATATATTTTCTGAAATCTATATATTAATTATATGCTTTATTTTATTAAATATCACAATTAATTTAAGTGTAATATCGTATTCTTTTTTAAACATATAAATTGTATTATTAAGTTTATTATGTCCAATTTTAATAAATAATGTCACTAATTTGATGAAGAAGATGCTATAGCTGCACTTGTAGCTGCCATTACACAAGCAACTTGAATAGCAATAATAATATTTAAAAATATATTATTAGCTATAGAATCTATATTATTCTCTTTTTGTATTGAATCAGCATAAATAGAAGCCACAATAGCAGAACTAATCATTACTCTATTGCTTTTTCCTAAAGACCAATTCCCAAAACCTTTTTCTTCTTTAAGTCTATTTGAAACATTTTTTATATTTTCTATTATTTCATTTTCTTTATAATCTAATAACGAAATTGCTCCTATTATTGGATACCCATAATAATTTAACTTACAATCATTCTCTTTAAATGCTTTTTTAAGTTCAATAGTTTTTTTGCATTTACCCATAGTTCTATCTTCACTAAATAAAAGAATTTGAGATAGTGCTTGTAAGTCATTTCCTTTATAAAAACCATTTTTATTTAGAAATTCATAACATTTTTCTATGTATTCTAAATCTTCTTCTAAATTCTTTGAATGAATTGCTATAAGTGCTATATTACAATAGTCATCACTAGATGTTAAAAATGGATGTTTTTTCTTCATATATTCGTACACTGTTTTCATTTTTGATATACATGTAATGTAATCCATTTTATCTCTATTTTCATAGACTATTGATGCTGTAAGTGGTAAATATGTATCTCCCCAAAATTTTTCATTTTTAAGATTTTTATATATCTCTAAAATCATCTTAAAACTACTTTCTGGATTTGATTCAAATGAAAGTAGTGTTGCCATATAAAATATGTTATATCCTCTAAAGTTAGAGAATAATCCAGTATTTTTTTTAATAAGCTCTATTCGTTCTTCTACTAGTCTAGGGCTTATCCTCTTGTTCTTAAGCGTAAACGCAAGTGCACAACTATGTTGAATTAATCCCATTTGCCATGAACCTTTAATTTCATTTAATGCTTTATAATTTTCTATTAATAAGTTTATTTTTCCATTTATAAAAGTTTGTTCCATATTGCCCTCCCAGTAATATACATTGTTGTATTAATTAACTTAATATCTATTATATATGTAATAAATATTGCAATCAATACATATTACTTGAAGAAGAACTATTATTCCATAATGATGTATCCTTTTTTATAGTGCCTTCCCATATTATTAACCCTGTCATAATACTCTGATTCACTTTCATTACTCCATTTGGGTACAAATACATCTATCGCATTAGAATTACTAAAATACTTACTAGACCCCCTATCCATAACGGTTTTTACTTTACCATCTACTATAATCTTAGTCCCAAAACTTAAGTGATTGTTTGCCACAAAACCATCTTCTAAATCATCTCCTGTGGCAGTTATAGCTCCATATCCATTTTCTTGATTAAGGCTGGTATAATAACTCACTTCAAATGTTATAGGAATTAAATCCTTTATTTTGATTCCTAGTTGGTTTTCTAGCCTCTCTTTTTGCACTTTTAATTTATACTCATCACTGTTTTTATAGTCTTTCATACCTTGATTATATTTAGAATTAAAGTTTTTACCTGAAGTCACTATAGTATCTATATTTACTATAGATTCTTTACAATGCTCTGCATCTATTTTTGTTTCTCCATTTACCAATAATGGAGTTAAACATACACTACATACAACACATGTAATCAATGCTTCTTTAAGCTTCATAAATTCCCCCCTTATTATTTTGATATATTAGCATATTTAATATTATATGTCTACATTTAGATTTAAATGCCACACTCATTTGCTTTAAGAAGTTGTCTTATACTTAATTCACCCTAAACCCTTATAAATCCTCCATCTTAGAATCATATCGTACAAAGCTTTTATGACTAAATATATTTTTTATTAATCTTTTTAATACTCGAAAACTACTTCTATTTAATTTTTCTATTTTTAAGAATTTAAGAATTAAAATTCTATAATTTTAAAACATCTTGATTTTATTTTTTTGAAATGTTATAATTTTTTTAAGAGGTGATTAATATGATAAAAAATACAAAACAAATTACAATTGAAGTTAATGAAGTTTTATTGCAAGAAGTATACAAAATGACTAATAATGAAAATACAGATTTATCAAACTTGATAAATGAATCAATCATAAATTATATTCTTGAAAATAGAAAAGACAATATTGAAAATAAAGATTTAGAAGAAGTAATTGATTTCTACAAAAAAGAAAATATGGAAAAACCTAAAAGTGCAGCAAGAGCTATTGCTGAAGCAAAAACTCATACATTGTATTAAACAAATAAAAAGTTCCTAAAAATTAGGAACTTTTCTTTTTATTTTAATAGCTATTAATATGTATTTTAATAATATTTATTTCATATTTATAAATACTCATTTAAACAAGAATATAATCTAACACATCGTCATTTAATATACCTAAAATAATCAATATAAAAATAAAATTACAACTTTTAATATACCTAAAAAACAATCCATTTGTACAAATAATAAAAAATTTTAGTTTTCTATTTAATAACTAATATTTAGTTAAATTATGATTAACTCTAAGTCTAATATAAAATCAAATCTTAATAAATTTAATTTTATATTAGACCTAGAGTATTAAAATGTGTTAGAAAACTAAGAATACTTAATAAAGAAATCTATTTATTTTACAGCTAACTCTGCTTCCAATTCATTTGACTAATTATTGTAAAAACTATTTATTTTATGACAATTAAATTTATCTTAAAAATAACCAAAAAGTTTTAGTTTTTATATACTATTAAATGCTTAAATGTTCATATATTTAAACATACAATTACTACAAAAAATATAATACAGTATTTTTTTATAAAAAACATATATTTTAAGTTATTTTTGTTATTAATCTCAACAAACTATTCATCTTTTTTAATATCTTTTACCCATTTTTCAACAGAATTTAATTCTTCCTCATTTACCCCCTTTTTGAACAATGCTTTCATAAAGCTTTCAATAGAACTTCCATGCATATTATCTAGAAAAGTTTTTGTTTCAAAATGTAAATATTCCTCTTCTCCAATAATAACTGTATAATGTGTATGTCTATCTATTTTTTTCGCATCTAAAAATTTCTTATTTACTAATCTTGATAAAAGTGTTAGTGTTGTAGTTTGCTTCCAATCATATAGTTTTTCCATAGCTTCAATGACATCTTTTGATGTTACTGTAAAATCTGACCCCCAAATAAATTTCATGACCTTTAATTCTGCTGGTGGTATCTTAGTAATAGTCATATGATTTTACACTCCTCTCAAACTTATATATAATTAAATACTATATTAATAAACTTTTCCAGTCAAAGGTTTTATTTAAAATATACAATTCAAATTTATTAATATAAAAAACTTATATTTTCAGTACCAACCAAACATATAAAATCCCAAAGTAAAAAATAAATTTTATTTTTATATACATTAAGTATAACAGATTATTAAATCAAAATTCTAATATTTAAGATAATATACCCATTTTATAATCAATAAATATCAATCTTTGAAATAACTATAAATTTATTTCAAAAACTATTTTTGAGTTTATCCATATGTTATAATAAATGTATAAAATTTTGATTGGTGGGTTATATATGAATGCATTTATTAGAAAACGAAACAAGAATTATGTAGTTTATCTTGAATTTACAGATGAGGATAATGGAAAGAGAAAACAAAAGAACATGGGTATTTTTGATAAAAAAAGAGATGCAAGCAAAAGGTTAAATGAAGTAAAGGAAAGTCTATATAAAGATGGCTTTTTAATTCCAAACGAAATCACTGTCTCAGAATTTCTATTAGATTTTTTAAAAAAATACAGTGAAAATATATCATTAGCTACATACAACAATTATGTTAGTATTTGTAAGAATTATATTAATCCATCTATTGGTAAATATAAAATACAGGATTTGCATCCAATTCATATACAGAACTATATTGACAAACTCTCTCATAAATTGAATCCTCAATCAATTAAGATTCATATAAATATATTGAAACTTGCAATAAAAAGAGCATATAGACTCAAATTAGTAAAAGAAAATATTATGGATAATATAGAAGCTCCAAGATATAAAAAATTTAAAAATGAAATTTATGACAAAGAACAAATGATAAAATTGTTGAACTTGTCAAAAAATACATATATGGAATTACCTATTAATTTAGCAGTTGGTTTAGGTCTCAGAATTTCAGAAGTTTTAGGTTTAACTTGGGATAATATTGATTTTGAAGAAAATACAATAACTGTAAATAAAATAACTGCTCGAATTAATGGCTCTGTAATTCTTAAAGAACCCAAAACCGAAAGCTCTATTAGAAAAATATCTGCTCCAAAGGAATTAATCTTTTTACTAAAAGAATATAAAATAAAACAAAATAAAAATTTATTAAAATCTTCTATTAGAAATAATCGTGATTTGTTATTTTTCAATAAAAAATGTGAACCTATTGCTGAAGATGTTATGAGTAAAAAATTCAAAAGATTTTTAGAAAAGAATGACTTGCCCCATATTAGATTTCATGATTTAAGACATTCACATGTTACTTTACTTATAAATTCTAAGGTACCTATAAAAGTTATCTCAGAAAGAGTTGGTCATTCAAATATAAATACAACCTTAAATGTTTATTCCCATGTTCTAAAAGAAATGGACAAAGAAGCATCTGACAAAATTTCTGAAAACTTATTTAATGCTAACTAATATTACATTTTTTTGATTATATTTACTCTAATCTTTATTATCTATAAAATTAATTTTTACTACTAATAAAATTAAAACTAAATTAATATTCAAATTTAATTTTATAATAGAAGAGTTAAAATATATTTATTACAAAATAGTTTTAGCATTATAAATACAGCTTCTACTTCGCAAATTAGGAGGATTGTTATGAAAAAAATTATATTCAGAAAAGCTACAGCAGATGATATGCTAGATATTAATAAACTTGAATTAGATGTTTTTTCGGTAGAACAAAAGATTCCAAAAGATATAATCCCTATTTCTCAAGATAATAATCCATCATGGTGGTGCACAACAATTGATGATGTTATTATTGGAGCAGTTGCATCTTGGTACGAAAATAGACAAGTTCACTGGGGCAGATTTGCAATTAGAAAAAATTTTCGTGGTCAACATATTGGCACAAAACTAGCATGTTTTTCTATTGATGATTTATTTTCTCAAGATATTGATGAAATTTTTATTGAAGCACGTGACACAACAGTTAAAATCATTTGTAGATTAGGTGGTATGGTTACTGGTAAAGCTGAAGACTTTTATGGTGAACCAGTAACTCCTGTAACTTTACAAAAAATACATTATCATAAAAGAGAATGCCTATAGAATTAGGAAATTATATTATATAATTTTTGCTTATTATGTCTCCAAATCTAAGTTGACTCGATGTAAACAAGCAACTTAGATTTGGAGACATGTACTTTTTTATAACCTAAAAAATCTAGGTATCTTTCTATCCACAGCTCCATTTACGTTATCTCTATAATTATATTTACTACAATATCTATACTAAATAAAAAAGATAGCCAAAATTGACTATCTTAATAGTTTTATATTATATGTCAAACTAATCTATGTTAGTTAATAAATTAATTTCTATTTCTTTCATATTATTCATATCATTTTCTTTTAATGAAACGGTTCTATATCCAAATTCCTTATTATATAGTACAATTACTTTGTCTAAAGTTTTTTGAATCTTAGCTATATTATCTGATGCTTTATTATAGTTGCCATCAATCAAATTTTGATTTAATTCACAAACATAATAAATGTAGTTTTTCATTTCTTTATATAAATCAGTACTAGAATTTATCTCTAGGTGTGTGCTATACATCTGATTTAAGAAATTTTTTTGTCCTAAAGCAAATTCTTTTACTTTAGATGGCCCTATTTTTAAAGCTACATTTAAAGTCTTTGCATATTGACTCAAATAATTTAATTCTGCATCACAGTAAGATTTTGTATATTCATATTCTTGTTTTGTTGGTTTTGTAACATTAATACAAGCATTTATAATTTTATCACTTAAATTACCTATTGCAGTGACTTCTGTTGCATCTTTAAGTATATCTTTATTTGAACTATCATTAACTATAACTATAGGTTTATTTTTAGCTATACTTGTCCCTATAAGAGCATACGCTAAATTTGAAGAATCTGCTATATGGAATTTTTTCACTCCACTATAAAATTGATTTATTATTTTCTTGTTTGTATCAAATCTATCACTTCCACCTAATCTAGTAGCATTTGCATTTTTAACTAATGCATCATTCATTGATATGGTACCACCAATAGCATATGATTTTACTCCACTAGTTGAGAATGGAATGCTCTTACCATCTGTTAATATTATTGCTGCCTTATCTCTAGCTGCTACAGAAGCTATACTTATTGCATCTGCTTCTCCTTTATATGCATTTGTTAACATAACAGTACTAACTTTTTGTTTAGAATTTATTTCTTTTGCAACATTATAACTAGTTTTTATTCTATCATCCCCATCAATTCTTTTTACTGTAATTCCTTTTGAGTTTAATCCATCTTCTACAGATTTGCTTACAGAATTTGTACCACCTATTATGTACACACTTTTTACATTGTTTAATCTTTTTGAAGTTGCTGATGGAAGACTATTTTTTTGAGATAATAATATAGGTGCATTTGAAACTCCAGAAAGTCCACTAGCTGAGAGTCCATCTGCTATAGAAGTGTCTAAATTTACAATTATAGCTGTTTCATAAGTTTGTTTATCTGCAATTAATCCTGCTGTCTCATAGATATTCTCTCCCCTTATTTTATCTATTGATGACAGTGCATTTGATATTGGTGAACTAGCTATAACAAGAGAAATAGATAGCCCAAGTGATAATAATTTTTTACTAATTTTCATAATATAATTTCCCCCTAAATATATATTTAAGTAAAGTATAGCATATTTTACCAATAAATAAGTATCTCTATATCTTTTATTTTAAAAATCAAAGATAACTATTTTAGAACTATTCTTTATTAGTCTATTTTATTGTTTTCTTTACAACTATTATTTACTCTTTTATTCTTAATTATTATATTTCTAAAATTACATTTTTCAATAAAATAAAAAACCTTCTAATATTTGATTAAAAACTTACACACTTATGTATAGCGTATTCTCAAATATTAAAAGGTTTTTATTATAATAATTATATTTAGTAAAAATAATATCTATTGATAGCTAAAGTATATTATTTATCTTTTCCATACATTTTAGCTAATTGTTCTTGTATCTCTTTACTTTCTAAATACTCATCAAAATCCATTTTTCTATCCATTATTCCATTTGGAGTTATCTCTATAATTCTATTTGCTATAGTAGATATAAACTCATGGTCATGAGAAGTAAATAAAAGCACTCCTGGGAATTTTTCAAGTCCTTTATTTACAGAAGTTATACTTTCTAAGTCTAAGTGGTTAGTAGGGTCATCTAATACAAGTATATTTGCATTTGAAAGCATTAACTTACTAAGCATACATCTAACTTTTTCTCCTCCAGATATAACTTGAGCTTCTTTTAAAGCTTCTTCTCCAGAGAATAACATTCTACCTAAAAATCCTCTTATAAAACTCTCACTTTTTTCTTCAGAAAACTGTCTAAGCCAGTCAACTAGAGAATACTCTACTCCATCAAAAAACTTATTATGGTTTTTTGGAAGATAATCTTGAGAAGTAGTTACTCCCCATTTATATTCTCCACTATCTGGTTCAAGTTCTCCCATAACTATATTTAAAAGTGCAGTAGTAGCTATTTCATCACCCATAAATACTACTTTGTCATCTCTATCCAATCTAAATGACACATTATCAAGTACTTTAACTCCATCTATAGTTTTAGTTAAATTGTGTACTTCTAAAACTTCATTACCAATTTCCCTAGCAGGTGTAAATCCTACATATGGATATCTTCTTCTTGATGGTTGTATATCTTCAACTTCTAATTTATCTAATTGTTTCTTTCTAGATGTAGCTTGTTTAGCTTTTGAAGCATTAGAACTAAATCTAGCTATGAATTCCTTTAATTGAGCTATCTTTTCCTCAGTCTTTTTGTTTTGGTCTTTAGCAAGTTGTAATGCTAATTGACTTGATTCATACCAGAAATCGTAGTTTCCAACATACATCTGTATTTTACCAAAGTCAACATCAACTATATTAGTACATATTTGATTTAAGAAATGTCTATCATGTGATACTATTATAACTATAGATTCTTCTAAATCCATTATAAAATTATTTAACCAGTTTATTGATTTGAAATCCAAGTGGTTCGTAGGCTCATCCATTAATAGTATTTCAGGTTTACCAAAAAGTGATTGTGCTAACAACACTTTAACCTTTTCTCCACCAACTAATTCTTTCATTTGTTTATAATGCATATCCTTAGTTATACCAAGACCCATAAGTATTTTTTCAGCATTAGTTTCTGCATCCCATCCATCAAGTTCTGCAAACTCACCTTCAAGCTCAGCAGCTTTTATTCCATCTTCTTCGCTGAAATCTTCTTTCATATATAAAGCATCTTTTTCATGCATTATACTCCAAAGTCTTTCATGTCCTCTTATAACAACATTTAAAACAGTTTCTTCCTCATATTCGAAGTGGTCCTGTTTTAAAACTGACATTCTTTCTTTATCAGTTATAGATACATTCCCTGTATTTGGTTCTATTTCTCCTGATAATATTTTTAAAAAAGTAGATTTTCCCGCACCGTTAGCTCCTATTATTCCGTAGCAATTTCCTTTAGTGAATTTTAAGTTAACATCTTTAAATAGTTCCTTATCACCAAATCTAAGTCCAACACCTGTAACTTGTAACATTAATGTATTTTCCTTTCTTTTTGTTCATAATTTATTTTATCATAAAATTTTGATAACATTTTTATTATCACGTAAGCAGCATATTTTTTATACCAAATTCGTGAAATATTTATTAAAATTATACTAGAGATTGTAAGCTTCATAAAAATTAACAATCTATTATATTATACTTATAAAAAAATCAAATTGCAACTTTATTAATTCTTTTACACACTCTAAATACTTTATTTGAATCTTTAAACTGTTTTAGCTATTAGTTAAAACATAGTTTCTGTATAACTAGCATAGTCTATACATAATTAATACTTAAAAAGAGTACCTAGGTTTGTAAGTACTCTATTTTTATGATTTTATATTTTGGCAAAATTACATGCAGGGTAAGTACATACATCACAGTTCATACAAAGACCACCATGACCATATTTAGCTATATCATATTTGTCAAGTTTTTCATCAATCAAAACTCTAGATAGAACTATATCAAACACTGTAGTTTTATGATACATTGCACACCCTGGTATACCCATGATTGGAACTTCTCCATAGTAAGCAAGTAAAAACATTGCTCCTGGTAATATTGGTGAACCATATGTAACTAAGTCAGCTCCGGTCTCTTTTATAGCTGTTGGTGTTACATCATCTGGGTCCACACTCATTCCACCAGTACAACAGATAAGTTCTGCTCCTTGACTTATAAATTCTTTTATTGCATTTTTTATAATTTCTTTATCATCTGGACATATAGTTTGGCCTATAACTTCACATCCAAACCCCTTTACTTTTTCTTCTATTACTGGTCCAAATTTATCAACAATTCTACTGTAAAACACTTCATTTCCAGTAGTAACAATTCCTACTTTTTTAGGTTTAAAAGGTACTACATTGACTATTTTTCTGTTATCAACTACTTTTTTTGCCTCTTCTAGTTTTTTCTCATCTATAACTAAAGGTATGACTCTTGTTCCAGCTACTTTCAATCCCTTATTTACTACAAAATTATTGTGAAGAGTTGCCATCATTATTTCACCAACACAATTTAAATCAAAAAGTGCATCGACATCTATTTTTAAAAGCCCATCACATGCTGCTATGAAATCTATCTTTCCTTCTTTTATTTCACTGAAATCTAAATTTTCTCCAGCAGTTAATTCCTTTAAAAATAAGGCTCCTTCATTTTCATGAATCATTCCCTCTGATTTTTCCCATACATATAAATTATCTTTACCAAGGGATAATAAAACTGGAATGTCTTCTTCTTTTACTACATGTCCCTTTTTAAATTTTCTTCCTTTAAATTCTCCTGGTATTATTTGAGTAATGTCATGACATAAAACTTGTCCAACAGCATCTATAGTTTTTATTAATTTCATAATTTGCCCCCTATTCTTTCATAATCCACTTTTGTATCAATATCTAATAACATTTTTTCAGGAACTTCTACATATTTTATTTTTGATGAATTTTTTAAAATAGTTTTCCCTTTTTCATCTTCTTTAAGTGTCAACAATTCATTTTTTTTGCTAAATGGAAATATAACTGGATTTCCACATACATTTTTACATCTTGGAATTACTATAAAATTTCTATCTAATTTAAAAGTATTTATAATTTTATCTATATACAAATCATCAATAAATGGTTGGTCTCCCACAAAAAACATATATCCATCACATTTTGAGCTATTTAAAATTCCCAATTTTATGGATTCACTCTGACCTATATTTGCATCTTTATTATCTACATATTTAAAACCATATTTATTACATAGTTCTGAAACTTCTTTATATTGACTCACTACTACAACTTGATGAAAATTAATTTTACTAACTGCCTTAAATACATGTTCTATTATAGAACATCCATCGTATTCCAATAAAAGTTTATTTTTTCCCATTCTTCTGGCAAAGCCTGATGCCATTATTACTGCATTTATCATATATATCATCCTCAACATTTATAATGTATTGATATTGTTATGATTTTATAGTACCTTTATTGATATTATCTATATATATAATATCACATAAACTATTTTAATACTTCAATATCTTATACAAAAATTTTGTTTTATACTTCCATAAAATATGTCTATTTCACTTTCATAATCTTTAATAATTTTAATTAAATTTATAGCTAAACTTTCATATATTTCATTTTCGACTTTATTAATAAATAATATTTTTTTCCCATGATAATTTTTAAACAATCCTTTTGGATTTAATACTACATTTTTTAAATTATCAAGATTTACTATAAAATTATCATTTATATTACACATATTTAAATTAGTTATTTTTTTAAATTCATCTAACCTATGTATATTTTCTTCGTTAATATCCATTCCAAACGAAGTTATATCTAATATACCTATAGTTTTCGTAGTTTTACAATATACTACTGGTTCTCCACCATTCCAACCTTTAAGTTTTTTTCTTTTTGAACCATCACCTTCTATCAAGACCAGATTAAATTTATCTACCATTTTGTCTAAATCAGATGACTTGATTCCTACTATTTTATTTTCATTATTTATATAGCTTCCACATACTGTTACTCCATGACAAATAGATGGAATAGAAGCTCCATCTATTGTCATAAATATATTGTCATAATCTTTTTTATCAGGTAAATATATTTTAGTAGTTGTTGTAAGTAAAACTTTTAGTTTATCTCTATAAAAATCCGCAAAGTATTTTATAAATGAAGTTTTTCCTCCAGCTCCAACTACAGTTATTATTTCATTAGCTCCTATCATATCTGATAATTTCACACTTTCACCTCTCATAACTATTTCTTTTAAATATCCTAACTTTGATTTATTTGAAATTTATAATTGAACTTTTTTAGTAAAAGTGATTTTTGAAATTCTATAAACTAAAAAGTAAATAGATTCTGTTGTAAACAACAAGGCGGATCCAATTCGCCGCTAAGCTGTAAGCTCACGCTATCAGTTTATCTTTTAACTGTTTCTAAGATATTCTTATTCTTTGTGGCTGTTTTAGTATTTGAGGATTATTCTGCAAATAAGACAAATCGACTATTTGTGATTTTTTTAATATATTAAGACTTGCATTTACATCTGCATTTATAATCATACCCATACTAGATTTATATTGGCCACGTGTTATTCTTTCTCCCTTAAATCTGTGTTTCTGTACATCATCCAAATTAATATCGGGAAGGTAATCATTAGCAAAAAAATCTGATTTACTAGTATAACTTTCTTCTTGTCTAATAAAATTAATATTTTTTATTTTACATAGATACTCTAGTTTTCCTTTTATCTCTCCAAAAGGAATTCTTATAAAGTTTCTATATATTTTCTTTTCCATATTATCGCTTTTTTCTAACTTAGCATTATATCCTACAATTAAATTACCAATATTATTTTTTACACAGTAGTCAATTATATAAAAGCAAGTTTTATTTACATAGTCTTTAACCTGATTATTTCTTTTATTCCATACTTTAAATTGTTTTCTTGTAATTAAACTTATATTCTTTTTTAATTTTAAAGCCTCTATTTTATCATTTTGCTTATTTGCCCATTGATTCACAGACTTAAGCCTTCTCCCATCTATAATAAAACTATCGCCTAAATTAGTAGTACAAGTACATAAGTTTTCTAAACCTAAATCTATCGCCAGTGCATTTTTTTTATTTGAAACTTCCTCTGATTTCGGTATTTCATAACAATACTGAATTTCAAAGAACCTAGCCTTGTGTTTAGGTATTATTCTTATTTCTTTAACTTTTTTGTCTAATATATTATTTGGAACTTTTATACTCACCTTTCCATACATTTTTTTAAATGCTGGAGACATAGGCACATTTAAAATTCCATCGTCTTTAATTCTTATTTGACCTATTATTATACTAAAAAAGCCTTCTTTGTCTAAATACTTAGGTGATTTTATTCCTCTAAAATCATACTTGCCTTCTTTAGCTAATTTAATTAAACCAAAAAACGACCTAAATGAACTATCAACTTCTTTTAGTATTTGTTGCGCTACATTACTATTGAGTAATTTATAGTTTTCATTTTCTTTACACACATGATAATTAGCTTCATAATTAAGATGCTCTCCTTGATTAAAATAATGTTGCCTGACATTATATGTACCAACATTATACAAGTTCTTTGCTAAAAAGCACATCTCCCGCAAAGCCTGATATTCTTTCTTAGTTAAATTTTTTAATTGTTGTCTCTGAGTCCCATAATGTATATTTTTTGTTCTATTTGGCATAAACTCACCTCCTTTAACTCCTACTCTATTAGACATTATATATGGTATTTTTATAAAACACCATATATAATGTCTATTTAATTACTTTATTTTACAAAATAACTTAAATTTATACTTTTATAGTATATCATTTATTTGTTATTGTTTTTCATCCCCATGTACACTTTTTCAAAAGTCATAGGAAGCTCTCTTATACGAACTCCAGTAGCATTAAAGATTGCATTTGCAATTGCTGGTGCTGGCGTATGTATAACTATTTCTCCTAAAGATTTAGCTCCGTAAGGTCCTCCTGGGTCAAAATTATCAGCAAAATCTACCAATATATTTCCTACTTCTTTTTTTGTAGGAACCTTATACTGCAAGAAACTGTCTGTCAACAACTTTCCATCTTTATCAAATTTAGGGTCTTCATACATTGCAAACCCTATTCCCATCATTACTCCACCTTCTACTTGTATTCTAGCTAATGTTGGATTTATAACTGTACCACAGTCAGGAACACATGCAAAATTTATTACCTTATATTCCCCTGTATTTTTATCTAATTCTATTTCAGCAAATCCTGCTATAAATGGTTTTATTCTTTTTAACATACCAAATGATTCTGTTGCTTCTAAAACAACTGGCACATCATCACTTGAGAACCCTATACCTCCAACGGACTCTCTTCCTAATTCCTCTAATAACACAAATTTACTCTCATCATCCTTAACAAAAATTCTATCTTCACTTAATTCTAAATCTTCTTTTTTAGACTCTAGTTTGGATTCTGCTACTGAAAGTAATATTTCTTTTAATTTGTTTGCTGTTTTTATTGTTGCATTTCCTGTAACTGTTGTAGTACAAGAAGCAAATGCACCTGTGTCATATGGACATAGGTCCGAATCACCTGTGTAAACAGATATTCTATCTACAGTCGTATTTAAAGTCTCTGCAGCAATTTGTGCTTGGATTGTATCAGCACCTTGACCTAAATCAGCAAGACCAGATAATAACTTATATGTCCCATCTTCGTCCATTCGTATAGTCACTGTTGCCATATCCACACGTGGTATGCCAGAGCCATGATTTGCCACTGCCATACCTACTGCTCTTACCTTGTTATTACCTATATCTTTACATGGATATTTATCATCCCAATTAATTAATTTTTTCCCTTTTTCTATACACTGTTTTAATTCACAACTTAGTATTTCTTCTTCTGCTGCTTTTCCATTAGTATATCTATCTATTATATTTTTAACTCTAAATTCAAGAGGGTCTATACCAACTTTATTAGCTAATTCATCAATAGCACTATCTATTGCAAATATGCCTTGTGTCGCTCCATAACCTCTAAGTGCACCTGCAGGTAATCTATTCGTATATACTGTTCTAGCATCAAATCTAACAGCATCAATATCATTATATATTGGTAATGTATTATGACCTGATTCTGAAGAAACAGAAACTCCATTGCCACCATAAGCACCTGTATTATTTAGTGATTTTAATTCTATTGCCTTTAAATTTCCTTCTTTGTCTGCACCTACTCTAACATCAAAAAACATTTCATGCCTACTATTAGAACCTACAAAAGTTTCACTTCTTGTAAAAACAAATTTTGCTGGTCTTCCAGTTTTCATAGTAACAAATGCAGTAAATATGTCTGTTGCTGCTATATTTTTTCCTCCAAATCCACCACCTATTCTAGGCTTTATCACCCTTATTTTAGAAGAAGGAATCCCCAGTACTTTTCTAAGTATTCTCTTTACATTGTGTGGTGATTGTAATGATGACACAACAACAATCCTATCATTTATATCTTTATATGCATATGACCTATGAGTTTCCATCATACAATGTGATTGACTTTGAGTCTTATATGATGCTTCTACCACAAATTCACTTTCTTTAAGCTTAGCCTCAACATCACCAAACTCAAAAAACTCTTTTGATACTATATTATTTTTTGCATCTAATCCAAAAGGATATGGTTCTACTATATCTTGTTCTGAATGTATAATAACTTCATTTCCTTCTGCTTCTCTTGCATTAAATACTGGCTTTAAAACTTCATACTCTACTTTTATCATTTTTACAGCTTTAATAGCTGTCTTTTCATCTTCTGCTGCTACTAATGCTACCTCATCTCCAACAAATCTAACAGTATCTTCAAGTAAAACTCTATCATAAGGAGACGCTTCTGGCTCTGTTTGACCTGGAACACAATATCTAACTTGTGGTACATCTTTATAAGTATAAATTCCTACAACTCCTGGAATTTTTTCAGCTTTTGATGTATCTATATTCTTTATTTTGGCATGTGCATGTGGACTTCTAAGAAGTTTAAGAGTCAAAACATCTTTATGCATAATAAGGTCTTCAGTATATAGTGGCTTTCCTGTCACAATTGCTGTACTATCTATCTTTCTTATCCCCTTATTAATCATTATCTATTACCTCCCTCAATAGCACTATACATCCTCTTAACTAGTGCACTTGCCATATCTATTCTATACTCTTTACTTGCTCTCATATTACTTCCATAAATTAATTCTTTACCTACAATAATAGATGCTTTATCTATATCTTTTTCTTTACTTAATATCTTACTTGCTTCAGGTGCTAATTTAGCCTTTTGAGGTCTTGCTCCAATTGCTATTTTATAAGTATCATTTTCTTTTAACATAGCTGAATTTAATATAGCAAAATCTCCTGTACATTTTCTTATTGAATCAAATACAGCTACTGCATCCTTCTTTGGAAGTATTACCTCAATTAATATATCTTTATTTAATTCATTATCTAAAAACTCATCTAACTCTAATATTCCACCATTGTATAATCTTACCTTTGCACCAACAACTAAAAGTGGTGGAATCAAATCAGAAAAACCATATTTTGAAAATACACTAGCTCCAATTCTTGCACCTTGTCTAAATTGAACACCAACTATATTAGAAACAGCACTTGAAATTATTCCACTACAATAATTTTTAATAGTTTTGTTTATTTCTAAACTTCTCAAAGATGTATCTGCCCCTATTAGTATATTTTTTTCATCTTCTTTTATATAATCTAGATTTATATCCTTTAAATCTATGGCTGTTCCTATATTTTTATTGCTTAATTTTATAAATCCGCAACCACCCAAAATAACATTATTTTTTTTAGAAATTAAAATTTTATATGCTTCTTCTAGGCTTTGTGGAACAGAATATTCTTTTATAGTAACCATCTTATCCCCCTTATATTATATTTATTAAAACTTGAAAACGATTAAGTACATTGCTTTAATTTTTATAAATATATAGTAAACTTAATTTAATTTTATTAGTTTTTACTCTATATATTTTCTTTTTTATTTTTATTGTCCTTACCTTTTGAAAATTTTATCATATATAAACCTTGAACTATTATAGCAACCATTGCTCCTGAAACTACACTCGAATCTGCAAGTAATGTTTCTATAAATTTTGGAAATTTTTCAAGAACTTGTGGAACTACCATAAATCCTATACCAGCTGCCATAGAAAGACCTAATATCATACTATTTTCTTGATTAAAACCATCCATACTAACAAGTCTTAATCCAGATGTTGTAAGAGTCGAAAATATTACGAGTGTTGCTCCTCCAACCACACAAGGAGGTATTGTTCTGATTAAATTAGCTAATAAAGGTGATACTCCTGCCAGAAATAATCCAATTCCTCCAATAGCTAATACAAATTTACTTACAATTTTTGTATTAGAAACGATTGCAGAGTTTTGACCAAACATCCCCATTGGAGTAGCAGAAAACAATGCTCCTATTGTAGATAAAACTCCATTGCCTAAAACAGCAGAAGAAAGCTCTTCATCTGTCACTTGTCTATTAAGTCCTCCTACTGCTGAAAGTGTACATGCTCCCATAATATCAGCTATCTCAACCAAATATATTATTGAAAACATTACTACAACCTCAATCTTTATATCTAATCCAAAAGCAAGTGGTTTTGGAAGTGCAATTAAAGTAAACTCTTGAATTGAAGAAAAATTTACTATTCCCAACATTAGAGATAAAATATATCCAAAAATTATGCTAACTAATATTGATGCATCTTTAAATAATCCTTTTCCGTATTTATTTAATCCTAATATCATAAGTGATACAGCTATTCCAACTATAAAATTAATTGGTTGTCCAAATGTCTCATTCCCCATACCACCAGCTAAGTTTTTTATGGCTATTGGAAAAAGTCCAAGGCCCATACATGCAACTATCGTACCAGATACAACTGGAGTAAATATAAATCTTATTTTTTTAAGACCAAAACTAATTATGATTATTACTATACCAGCAACTATTTGAGAACCAAATAACACAGGTAATCCATACTTACCCGCAACAGAAACTCCAGCTCCTATGAACATTGCTGTAGCTCCCATTATAACTGGTATTCCTCCTCCCAATTTAAATCCTTTAAATAGTGGTATTGGATATAATTGTAACAAAGTTGATAATCCTGCAAATATTAATGCTGCTTGAATCAATAGAGTAGACATTTTATGATCAAGTCCAGCTACATTTGCAACTAATATTGCTGGTAAACAACTACCTATTACCATTGCCATTAAGTGTTGTAACCCCAAAGGTATCGCTTCCTTTAGTGGTGGTATTCCGTCTAATTCAAATTTTGATGTACTTTTTGCTTTCATAATAAAAACTCCCGTTACATAAAACTTATTGAATTATATAAATACTTAAAAATTTAATATATTAAATTAAATGACTTTTATAAATCTTACTATACTCAGTAATACATTTAAGTTTTCATACTTAAAAATCATGTACAATAAATTTAATTATTAACAATCAAATTTATTTTATTATTTTGTATATGTTACACAGTTCTTTACAAATATAAGAGTATTGCAGCTATGGACTTGAAATTTTTTACAACCATTCTAATCCAATCTTAATCTTTCAATCTTAATCATTATAGATTATAAGTTTTCATAAGTATTTATATTTTATAAGTTTTAAACATTTACCTATAAACGCTACTTTATAGATGCCACTTTAATTTTAAGTGGCCTCATACTTTCATATGAGCGTAGACTATTTCTTCATCTTCAGCATTATCTGTTAAGAGCAACCCGTTTCCACCATCAATCGCTTATAGTGTACTCTCTTTCGAGATAGTCGTTTGACCTTCCTATTTCTAGGCTTGGCGACCAAATGTCCATTGTAAAGTACTTAGGCTCTCACCATATACCATCCTTGCTATTGTTTCTGGTTTTCACCACATTCATAAAAGTTTCTTTCTATCTTTTATTGTAGTTGCAAGGCTTTAGGATTTACTGGTTTTAAAGTTGTGTCCTACATAAATTTCTTTATGTACGGGGCTAAAAGTACAACTTATTTAATATACTTTTTTATTACCCCCTGTAAATAATATTATTTACTCTTTCACTGTTTTTGTTATTAAATTAATTACATAATAATTAATTTAAGCATAAAATAATTTTCAAATTGAAAATCAAAATATTTATGAATATTTTATAACATAATTATCATAAGACAGAAAAACTTAATAAGCTATGTATCTCAGTTGTACCCATGTACTCTCCTTTACTATATTTGTATCTGCAACATAAAACATACAAGTTTCTATCTAGCTTATAGATATAAACCAATATCTATAATTAAAAATAGTAACACTATTGTATAATACAATCTTTATGTACATTACTATTTATTATTTCTATACAGCAATTTTAATGCCAACATTTGCATACATTTGCATAGAATAATTTTTTTATACTTTTATTGATAAAAATTTGCCTATTCCAACTGTTCTGTAGTTTTTTATTAAGCAAATTTTAAATTTTATTTTTATGATATTTTTATAAGTGCATAAAAAAAAGACCAAAAGCATTTTTCAAATGATCTTTTCTCAATTTTTTATTTTAATTTCTAAAATTTATAATAAATAGTAAAACTATCACAAGAATCTATTTGTATATAAAAGTTTATACTTTTATGGATGATAAGTTAATATAATTAAAAGATTATCTAGCTGATTTTAATTTTACAATATCGCTCCAATTTTTACTGGTAGCTAATTCCACTAAATTTAAATCTCTTCTTATTTCGGAAACATCTTCTTTTATAGCATTTGTATCACCTTTTATATGTGCTATACTATGTTCCATATTATCATGAGTAGCTTTATTTATTTCAGAGTTATGTAATAAACTTCCTAAAATACTATTTTGTTCAATTTGTTGTTCTTTAATTGATTTTCCTTTAGATTCTAAGGCATCTACTTTAACATCTATTTCATATAGCTTTTCATTAACTATAATACTTTCTGCTTTAATTTCACTTATATCTTTACTTGCATTACTTATTTGATTTTGCATAGAGTTCATTTCTAATTTAACTTCATATAAATTATCTTTCACTATATCTATTTCTTTTTTTATTACACTTACTTCTTGTTTTACTTCATACATATCTTTTTTCATTATGCTTACTTCTTGTTTTACTTCATTTATTTCTTTCTTCATCACACTTACTTCTTGTTTTACTTCATACATATCTTTTTTCATTATGCTTACTTCTTGTTTTACTTCACTCATTTCTTTCTTCATCACACTTACTTCTTGTTTTACTTCACTCATTTCTTTTTTCACTATACTTAATTCTTGTTTTACTTCGCTTATGTCTTCCTTCATTACACTTATTTCTTGTTTTACTTCTGACATGTCATTTTTCATGCTAACCACGTCTTTATTTATAATATGTAATAATTCTAAAATTTTATCTTCCACTTACATCACCATCCCTATTAATTATTATAACATCTTATACAAATGCTATACAATGTTAACATATATATTGAAAATAGTTATTAGAAATTTAATTAATAAAACCATTACTTCCAATCACTGAAAAAAATAATTAATATAGATGTAAATACAAACAACAACTATAAACAAAAAGATACCATTTCAATAATGGTATCCTTTATCTGTATCTAAATCTTTAGCTTTTAAAATTATATTTTCTTAAACTATCTTATGCATTTAATTCTGAACATGAAATCTTTCTTCCAAGTGCCTTTGGTTTACATACTGATATGCAAAGACCACAATATCTACATTCATCTTTATTTAATTCCATTTTGTCATTTAGTTTTCTGGCTTGATATGCACATACTCTCTCACACATCTTACATTTAGTACATTTTTCTTCATCATAAGTAAATTCAAAACTAAGTCTTTCATTTACCTCTCCCATATGCTTATGTACTACACCACAAGCATTTTCTATAGTTTTATATCCTAGTCTGTCAAGATTAGAATTTAAGTCATTGTGGATTTTAGCTATTACTTGAGCACCTTTTAGTATTACTACTGAGCATATACCAACAAAGTCAGCACCTGCCATAATCATTTCTAAGGCATCATCTCCACTAACACATCCACCTAACCCTATTATAGGTATCTTTACTTCTTTTTTTATTTCATATATTCTTTGTAAAGTTATTGGTTTAATAGTTTCTCCACTTAAATATCCAATTCCATTTCCGCCTAATAAAGGTTGACCAGTTTCTATGTCAATTCTAAGTGCTGGCCCTACAGAATCACAAGCAGTTATTGCATCTGCTCCTGCTTCTTCTAATTTTTTAGCAAAAGCCCCTATTTCGTCTATCATAGGAGGAAGTTTAACTATTACTGGTATATTCACTCTTTCTTTTGCATCTTTAAGCATTGGTATTAAATCTCTATAGTCATAAGATACAAGCTCGATAAAGTCAGCTCCTGCATTTGCAACCTTTTCTACTAATTCACTACTTTCTTCTATTGTATGACCTACTGAAGCTATACATACAGTTCCATCTTTTTTCATTTGTGGTATTTCAAAATCTATCCATTGCTCTGGCTCAAAATCTGTCCATTTCTCATTATTTAAAAGAGCATTTGCTGTGTTTCTAACCATATGAGGTGCTGGATTTATAGCTCTTTCTTTTCTTATAGTCTTAGTAACAACTGCCCCTGCTCCTGCATCACTTAGTATCTTACATCCAGCTGCACTATATGTCAACGGACCTGAACCTATTATAAAAGGTGATTTTAATTCTTTCCCTAAAAAATTATACATTGTTTACTTCCCCTTTTCATGTTTATTTACATTTATTAAAACTTCCAAAATTCACAGGCAACATCTTTCATTTCTTTAACAATAGCTTTTTTATCTAAATCAACTAACTGTTTTTCTTTTAAAATATGTCTACCATCTATGTATACATTTGATATAAATTCTTTTTTACCTTGCACTACTATCTGGTCAAATATATTATCAAGTGTCACAGGAGTTTTAAATTCATCTTCCATAACTACTATATCTGCTTTATTACCTACTGTTATTTTTCCTGATTTTTGAAGCCCTAATGCATAAGCACCATGTTCTGTTGCCATCTTAAATACTAAACTCGCTGGCATTACAGATGCATCTTCTTCAACTGATTTATGCATTAAAAACGCGCCTCTCATAACTTCAAAAAAATCATTTATATATCCATCTGTTCCTAATGCTACTTTTATACCTTTTTTAATCATTTTGGGAACTGGAGAAAAACCTCCACCTACTTCACAGTTGCTAAGAGGCATGTGAACTACCTTTATACCCTTCTCCTTTAGTATATCTATCTCTTCATTATCTACTTTTACACACTGAGATGCTAATACAGTCTCATCTAATATATTTAAATCATTGTAGTAATCAACTGCTTTTTTATTAAAGTGTTTTTTAGAGTAGTTTGGTTCATATATACTCTCACATAAATGAAATTGCATTGGTGCATTTAATTTTCTTGCATCTTCTTTAGCTTTTTTGATAAATTTATCTGAACATGTGAAACTAGTATGTGTACACATTATTCCATTTATTAATTTACTGTTTTCTCTACTCCATTTTATTAGATTAGAATTTTCATCTAAACATCTTAATCCATTTTCATAACTTATTCTTTCACAACTTTCTAGAGATAAAACTGCTTTCATTCCTATTTCTTCTAGTATCTTACCTTGCTCAATTAAAGTTCCCTTCTCTGTGTTTGGAGCTTCTAATGTGTCACAAAATGCTACTACACCAGATTCTATAAGTTCTATTGCAGATGCTTTAGTTGTAGCTTTTACTTCTTTTAATCCTATTCTATTTTCTATAAATGGCCACCAATAGTCATTTAAAAAGCCTTCAAAATCAGTAAAATGTACATTTGCTGGTATTCCTCTAGAAAGTACTCCATATTGATGCATATGTCCGTTGATAAATCCAGGCATTACTATAGCATCTGATTTATCTATTATCTCTGTAATATCTTTATATTTTAATTCAACTTCTTCATTTGGCAATATATCTTTTATAATGTCATTCTCTATTACAACAGCATAATTTGTATATATTTCATCAGCAGAAGATATTAAGTATTTACTTTTTATAGTAACCATTTATTTACCTCCCTGATTTAATTTTTTCATAGCCATATAAACCTTTTCAGAAGTTATAGGAAGTTCTCTTATATTCACACCTACTGCATTAAAAATTGCATTTGCTATAGCTGGTGCCGGTGTATGAATAACTATCTCTCCTAAAGATTTTGCTCCATATGGTCCTGTTGGTTCATAATTATCCACAAAGTCTACTAATATATTTCCTATATCCTTTTTTGTTGGAACTTTATATTGTAACAAATTAGAAGTCTGAAGCTTCCCATCAGAACCATGTCTAGGGTCCTCATACATTGCAAGCCCTATACCTTGAGTTACTCCTCCTTCAACTTGAATTCTAGCAAGTGCAGGATTCATGACTGTACCACAATCAGTTGAACAAGCATAGTTTATCACCTTAAACTCACCTGTTGTTTTATCTAGTTCAATCTCTGCAAAACCTGCTAAGAATGGTTTTGCACTCTCTTTTATCCCATAAGATTCAGATGAGTATAAAACATCTTGATCTCCACCACCAACAGATTCTCTTCCTAATTCACTTAGTAAAACAAATTTTTCTACATCCTCACTATGACAAACTCTATCCTCATATAATATTAAATCCTCTATTGGTAAGTCTAATTTCTTCTGAGCCACTTTTAATATCTTTTGTTTCAAACTTTCAGCCGATTTTATTGTGGCATTTCCAGTTACATAAGTAGTACAAGAAGCAAATGCTCCAGTGTCATATGGACACATATCTGTATCTCCTGTATAAACAGAAATTCTATCAATAGATGTATTTAGTGTCTTGGCAGCAATTTGTGCAAGTATTGTATCAGAACCAGTTCCTAAATCTGAAGAGCCAGAAAATAACTTATAAGTTCCATCCTCATCCATTCTCATATTGACTATTGCCATATCTATATTAGCTATACCAGAACCATGAGTTCCAACTGACATTCCAACAGCCCTTACTTTATTATTTCCAATATCTATAACAGGGTATTTTTCATCCCATCCAATTAACTTTTTACCTCTAATTATACATTCATCAAGTGCACAACTTCTGATTGGAAAGTGCATTATTCCGCCTTCAGTTTTCTCTTTTATAATATTTTTTAATTTTATTTCTGTTGGATCCATATTAAGTTTATGTGCTAATTCATCTATTGCACAATCAAGTGCAAATGTACCTTGAGTTGCTCCGTATCCTCTCAATGCTCCCCCTGGAACTAAGTTAGTATATACGGTTCTTCCATCAAACTTTATTGCAGGTACATTATTATATGTTGGAAGCACATTATGGCCTGACTCAGAACAAACTGAAGGTCCATTATCACCATAAGCACCTGTATTGTTTAATGCTTTCATATCTATAGCTTTTATATTTCCTTCTTTATCTGCTCCAACTTTTATGTCAAAAAACATCTGATGTCTAGTGTTTGTCATTGCAAAAGTTTCTTCTCTAGTATATATAAGTTTTGCTGGTCTTTTCGTCATCCAAGTTACAAATGATGCGTATATCTCTGTTACAGCTATATTCTTTCCACCAAAACCTCCACCTATCCTTGGTTTTATTACTCTCACCTTTGAAAGGGGTATTCCTAATGCTCTAGCAACCTGTCTTCTCATATGATAAGCTGATTGATTTGCAGAAGTTACTACTAATCTACCATTAGTGTCTATATACGTATAAGCTCTATGAGTTTCCATCATACAATGTGCTTGTGATTGAGTCATATAAGATTCTTCTACTATTACATCACACTCTTTAAATTCTTTTTCTACATCACCTTTACCCATTTTTTCTCTTGATACTATATTTTTTGTAGCATCTAATCCAAAATCAAATGGACAAAATAAATCATCTTCTTCATGTATTAAAATTTTATTACCTTCTGATTCTCTTGCATCTAATATTGGTGTCATTACTTCATATTCAACTTTTATGAGTTTCATTGCTTTGACAGCTGATCTTTCATCTTCAGCCGCTATTATAGCAACTTCATCTCCTACATATCTCACTATATCTTCAAGTATTAATTGGTCATGAGGCGATGCTTCTGGATATGATTCTCCAACCATTGAATATCTATAATTTGGTACATCCTTGTAAGTAAATATGTCTACTACACCTTTTACTTTTAATGCATTTTTTATATCAATGTTTTTTATCTTTGCAAAAGCATGTGGGCTTCTAAGAAGTTTAACAGTCAAAACATCTCTATGAAAAATTAAATCTTCAGTATATATTGGCTTACCAGTAACAATGGCTTCACTATCTATTTTTCTTACTTCTTTATTTACCATTAAACTCACCCCCAATATTATTATACATTCTTATAACTAACGCTTTTGCCATATCTTTTCTATACTCTTTACTTCCTCTTATATTACTTCCAAATGAAAGTTCTTCACTTGATATATCTCCTGCTTTGTCTACATCATTTTCTAAACTTAATACTTCACTTGCTTTGTAGGCAATCTTTGCTCTTCTTGGTCTAGCTCCTATTGCAATTTTATAAGAGTTTCCTTCTTTTAACATTGCTCCATTTAATACTGCAAAATCACCTGTGCATTTTCTTATTGAATCAAATACTCCTATAGCATCTTTTTTAGGTAATATAATTTCTATTAATATATCTTTTTCAAGCTCACTTTCTAAAAAATCAGCTAAGTTCATAACCCCTTTTTTATATAACTTAACCTTTGCATCTACTACTAATAATGAAGGTATTAAATCTGAAAATCCATACTTAGCAAATACACTAGCTCCCACTCTAGCTCCACTTCTAAATTGAACCCCTACTATATTAGAAACAGCGTTTGAAATTACTCCACTACAGTAATTTTTAATAACCTTATTTAATTCTAAAGTTCTTAAACTTGTATCTGCTCCAATTAATATACTATCATCAGTTTCATTTATATAGTCTAAACCTAGGTCTTTTAAATCTATTGCTGAACCAATATTTTTGCTACCTAGTTTTAAAAATCCGCAGCCTCCAAGTATTATGTTATTTTTTCTTGATATTAGCAGTTCATAAGCTTCATCTAAACTTTTTGGAACTACATATTCCTTTATAGTTATCATATTCTCTCCCCATATCAATTTAATTTTCACTTAAAAAGTTTAAGTGTTCAAATATTTATGTATTGCTCTTAGTTGACCTTTATATCCTGTACATCTACAAAGATTTCCATTTACATAATCTATAACTTCTTCTTCTGTTGGGTTTTGAAGCTCTCTTTTCATTGCTAAAACCATCATTATAAATCCAGGAGCACAAAATCCACATTGGTCAGCTCCTTCGTCTGCAAGAAAATCCCCAAATTTCTTAGCTTCGTCTACTACGCCTTCCAGTGTTGTAATGTGTTTTCCCTCTACTCTAGCAGTAAGATAATTACAAGACAGCACAGCTTTGTCATTTACCATTACTGTACATAGACCACATGAGCCAGTATCACAACCTTTTTTAACACTTACATATCCATTTTCCCTTAATGTATCTGCTAAAAAATCATCTGGTCTTATATTCAATTCTTTTTCTTTATTATTTATGGTACATTTGATAATCAAATAAATCACCTCAAAACTCATATTTTTAAGTTAAAGTCTATACTTCAATTAATTTATTTAAGAATAATATTGCATTTATTAATAAAGGCTATTCCATTTATGACCTTCCATTCTATTCTTTATAGTTCCTCTTACACAAAGTCTCTCAGCCGTATCTTGAGCATCTCTTAATACTTTTTCTTCATCAGTTGTTAATATTTTTGAATCTTCCATTATTATATTTCCATCTACTATAACACTCTCTATATTTTTCATGCTAGAAGAATATACTAATGTAGACACTGGATTGTGCATAGGGATTGCTTTTGGTGAAAGCATTGGATTAAATATTAATAAGTCTGCTTTTTTACCAATCTCTAATGAACCTATCTCATCTTCCATTCCAATGGCTCTTGCTCCATCTATAGTCGCCAGTTCAAGAACTTTTTCTGCTGACATTGCTAATGGGTCACATTTATTAACTTTATGTTGAAGTGCAGTTAATTTCATAAGTTCAAGCATATCTTGAGAATTATTACTAGCAGCTCCATCAACACCTAAACTAACTGTTATTCCTTTTTTAAGCATTTCTGGTACTGGTGCAACTCCTGAAGATAAGTACATATTACTTGCTGTGTTATGAGATACCTTCATGTCATATTTTTTAGTAAGTTCCATATCCTCTTCAGTTAAGTATACACAATGTACCATAAGCACATTTGGTCCAAGTATTCCTAATTTCTTTAAAACATCTATGTCATATTGCCCATGCAATTCTTTTGCTGCTTCTCTATCAAAAGGAGTTTCTGATATATGTACTGTAAATAAAGCATCATCATATTCTTTTACTACTCTCCATAGCATCTCAAGCATTTCTTGAGAATTTGACCATATTGCTGCTGGAGCTACTCCTATTTTGATTCTTCCATTTTCTGTATTATGGTGTTTTTCAAATAATCTTCTTACATCTTTTTCAACCGTTTCTACATCTTGCATTATTCCAGGATGAACTCCAAATTGAGCACCTGTATTCATACATCCTCTTCCAAGGATTCCTCTTATTCCTAATTCTTTATAAGCATCTATTATCCCATCACAAAGACCGTGTTTACTGTGAGGGTACATATAGTCAACCATTGTTGTTATACCACTTCTAAGACCTTCAACACAACCAAGCATTGCAGCATCATAAGTGTCCTTTGGTTCTAAATAATTGGCTGCTGGAAATGTCATAGTTTCTAGCCAATCTTTAAGTACCATATCATCTCCTAATCCTTTTAATAAAGTTTGGAATAAGTGATTATGTGTATTTATAAAACCTGGGAATAGGACTTTACCCTTAGCATCTATTACCTTTTTAACATCAGTGTACTTACTTTCTATTTCTTTAGAATTCCCAATATCTGCAATCTTGTTATCTTTTACTACTAATGCCCCATCAAAAATAACTTCTCTCTCTTTGTTTACAGTTACTATTATGGCATTCTTAATAAGTATATCCATCATTCTTATTTCCCCCCGCATTATTTAGTAATTTTTCTTTTAATATATTGACCTGTTGGTTGCTCTATGATATTACAACTTTGTACTACATGATTTCCTCTTAAAAAAACATCTTCTACTTTACACTTGACCTTAACTCCCTCATATGGAGTATAATCTACATTTTGCTTTTGATTCTTATAACTGATTATTTCTTCTTTATCTATATTTAAAATTACTATATCTGCATCACTTCCTACAGCTATTTCACCTTTTTTAGGATACATTCCAAATATTTTGGCAGCATTTGTGGAAGTAACTTCTACAAATTTATTTACACTTATTCTATTTTCCAAAACCCCATATGTATATAAAAGAGATAACCTATGCTCAACACCAGGTGCTCCATTTGGTATTTTACTAAAATTATCAATTCCCAAATCTTTTTGACCTTTAAAATTAAATGAACAATGGTCTGTACCCACAGTCTGAATATCGCCCTCAGCTAGACCTTTCCAGAGAAAGTCTATATCTTCTTTTTTTCTAAGTGGAGGAGACATTACATATTTAGCAGCCTCAAACTCATCCTTATTATATAAACTGTCTTCTAATAATAGATACTGTGGACATGTTTCTACTATCATATCTACACTTTTTTGTCTAGCTATATTTACAGTTTCTAGTGACTCTTTACAACTTAGGTGAACTACATATGATTTTGAGTTTGACAATTCAGTTATATCAGCAAGTCTTGAAACAGCTTCTTTCTCAACTATATTTGGTCTTGTAAGTGGATGATATTTAGGTTCTAAATCTCCATTTTGTAAACGTTCTTCTATTAGTGTATCCAATAAATCTCCATTCTCACAATGAAATTCAACTATACAACCTAGGTTTTTAGCTTCCTTTAGTACTTTGTATATTGTTCCATCATCTACTTTCATACCTTCATACGCCATATACATTTTAAAGGATACTATTCCCTCTGAAATAAGCTTTTCCATGTGAGTAAATGTATCTTTATCTAAGCATGTGATTGTCATGTGAAATCCATAGTCACAATAACAATTTCCATTTGCTTTTTTATGATATGTTTTTATACCTTGTATTAGATTTTCTCCTTCACTTGATTCTGCAAAGTCCAGTATAGTGGTAGTTCCTCCAGCTATAGCCGCCCTTGTTCCTGTTTTAAAGTTATCAGCAGTAGTTATAGAACCTGCATTCATATCAAAGTGAGTATGTGTATCTATACCTCCAGGAATTATAAGTCTCCCTGTAGCATCAATTACCTTATCATCATTTATTTCTAAATCATTTCCTATTTCAATTATCTTTTCATCTTCTATTCTTAAATCACTTATATAAGTTTTATCAGAGGTAATTATAGTTCCACCTCTTAGTATTGTTCCCATATATACCTCCTAACTTTTAAGCTCTAATAACTTCTCTTAGTATTTTAATTTTGTATCGTTTAGATAAATTTATGCTTGCCAAAGGTGCTATATTTAGCACCTCTAGACTATATTTAAATAATTTATTGTGAACTAAATATTATTTTCCATATACAGATTTTAATATTCCATAGTAACCTTCTGTTCCTATAAATAATTGTTCTTGTTCTATGTACTCATCTATTGTATGAGCAAGATTTTCTTTAGAAGGACCAAATCCTATAGTTCTTATTCCAGCCTCACCTGCATAATGGCTTCCATTTGTACAGAATGAGTATTGAGTTATTTCTGAATCTATTCCAGCTTCTTTTAATCCTTTGTATGCTGCTTGAACAAATTCATCATCTTCATCATATAACCAACCTGGGAAGAATCTTTCACTTTCTATAGTATTTCCTGTATAACAGTCAGCTTTTTCAGATGCATAAGAAACTTTTGCATTTAATTCTGAGTCTTCTTTCATCATTTCATCTAATAATGCTTGTATTGGAGCTAATACTCCTTCTCTTGTTTCTCCAACCAATAATCTTCTATCAAAAGTAGCTTTACAGTAATCTGGCACTACTGATGCACCTGGATATGGAGAAGATTTTATATCTGTTAAAACTAGTATTCCATCACCTAAAACTGGATGAGTTGGAGGTACTAATTGTTGTATTCTTTGAATTACATTAGCCATTTTATAAACTGCATTTACACCTTTTTCTGGGTTAGCAGAGTGAGCTGGTTTACCAAAAGTTTCTACAACTATTTCTCCTCTACCTCTTTGACCAATCTTTAAGTTTAATTCTGAAGATTCACCTATTACAACATAGTCAGGCTTAACAGCTTTACTTATTTCTCTAGCTGAAACTCCTTCAAATATTTCTTCATGAACAACTCCTGCTACATATAGTTCTCCAGCAAAGTCTTTATTAGTATCTTTCGCAAAATACGCTACAGCAGACATCATTGCAGTATACTGACCTTTCATGTCAGAAGTTCCTCTACCATATATCTTTCCATCTACTATTTTTCCTTCAAAAGGAGGAACACTCCATTTACTTACATCTGGAACTGGAACTGTATCTATATGACCATCAAATAATATTTTTTTACCTGGTCTATTTCCTTTTATGCATCCTACTATGTTTCCATATCTATCTCTTGACCAACTATCAAAACCTAATTTTTCAAAAGATTCTTCTATTGCTTTTACAACCCCTTCTTCATTTCCAGAAGAACTAGGATTTTGAATTAATTTTTGACATATCTCAGTTACTTCTTGTTTTCTTTGTTCATTTAGCATTTTATTATCCCCCTAGATTTTATAAATGTATATTTTTATTTAAGCCTTTATAATTTATATATTTTCTAAATTTTAGAATTTCTATATCTTTTTAATATGTAAATTGTTATTTAATAAAGATAATATTTTAATAATTACCTATATACTTGGATATTCTCCATCCCAAACTATACTTCTGTATTTATCAGGGTCAGTATCACCTTCTGTGCTTATTAAAAGTATTCTTGAATTTTCATCTAACTTTAAATCTCTTCTTAAATCAGCTAAATCTTCTCTTTCCATAGCTGCTATTAAAAGACCAGTTGTAACTGCTCCAGACTCTCCAGAGATTACTTTTTCATCACCATTTAAAGGATTTCCCAATGTTCTCATTCCTTTAGCAGAAACCCAGTCTGGTGCTGAAACGAATGCTGCTGCATGATTTTTTAATACTTCAAATCCTATAGTGTTTGGCTCTCCACAAGCTAGACCTGCCATTATAGTTGGCATATCTCCACCTACAAATCTTGGTTTTCCATCTCCTGCTTCTGCTGATTTATAGTAACAATCTGCTTCATCAGCTTCTACTACTACTGTTATTGGGCATTCGTCATATATTGAAGCAACATATCCTTGAACTGCACCAGCAAGTGAACCTACTCCTGCTTGCACAAATACATGTGTTGGTCTGTCTACTCCATATTCTTTTAATTGTTCTATAGCTTCTTGAGCCATAGTTCCATATCCTTGCATTATCCATGCTGGTATTTCTTCATATCCGTCCCATGCTGTATCTTGAACCATTACTCCATGGTCATCAGCTTCTGCATAATCATTAGCTAATCTTACTGCATCATCATAGTTTAAGTCTGTTATACTAGCATCTGCACCTTCTCCTTTGATTTTATTTAATCTAAATTCAGAAGAACCTTTTGGCATTAATACAACAGATTTTTGACCTAATTTATTAGCTGTCCAAGCAACTCCTCTACCATGATTTCCATCTGTAGCTGTAAAGAAAGTTATTTCGCCTAATTTTTCTTTTATCTCATCTGAAGTTAATTTTTCATATCCTAACTCTGATATATCTGTATCTAATCTTTGAGCTAAATATTTACCCATAGAGTAAGAACCACCCAAAACTTTAAATGCATTTAATCCAAATCTATAAGATTCATCCTTTACATATACTCCTGCAACACCTAGTTTTTTTGCTAAACCTTCTAAGTTTGCTAATGGAGTTTCTTTATATTGAGGAAAGCTTTTATGAAAGTTTCTAACCTTAGTTATTTCTTCTTCATTTAAAAATTTGATACAATTTTCCTTATCGCCTTTTGGCAGATTGTTTACTTTCCACTTAATTTCTTTTAGCATCTAAAATACCTCCAAATTATTGTTAAATTTTTATACTCTATATAATAGCAATTAGCATGCCAACACTTAACATATATTGAATATTTTTCTGTATCTATTTAGCATAGAATTTGCAACACTTTCAACTTTTTTTATCTTTATCTATTAGATTATCTAATGTATATAGAATTTGATAATAAAAAAACCTTTTTCATCTTCTCACTTTTTAATTCTCATTTTTAAAATTTAAAAATTAATACTTAAAACGTATTCCTTATGTATTTTTTGACATAGAAATCGATAAAACATTCAATAAAAGACAAAAAATAGTGATGTAATATTTTATTACATCACTAACATAAATGATTATAAATTCATCTTAATGGTCTCTAAGAGGTGATTTTTCATCTTTTTTAACATCTAACTCTTCTTTTACAACATTCCATTTTTCAAGACCAAACTTAGAAACCATAACTGCTTCTCCAGCACCTTTTCCAAGTCTTTTTACTGTATCCATACCTGTTTCATCTTCTTGAGCTCCTTTTGCCTTTCCATCTTTACTCCATATTGTACCGCCTATATAGCATCCACCTAATCCTCCAGATACTAACATCTCATGCATTAAGAAGAAATTTATTATAGGAAGTTTTGTTAATTCTTGACCACCATATCTAGTTCCACCAGTAGTTATAGCTGCTCCAACTTTATTTTGAAGCTTTCCTGGATGCACTAAATACATAGGACGAAGCCTATTAAATACTGCTGTAAGTTGAGCAGTTATATTCATATCATATACTGGAGAACCCACTATAATTCCATCTGCTTCTAATATTTTTTGCTCTAATTCTTGTATGTCATCTTTTATGATACACATAGTCTCTCTTCTTATACATGCATCACAATGTACACAAGGACTTATTTTTTTCCCTCTAACTGACCAATACTCAGTCTCTATACCAGGTATAGTTTCAGCTTCTTTCAAAGCTTCTAATACTGCATATTCTGTTGCTCCTTTACGTGGACTTCCACAAATACCTAATATCTTTGCCATAACAATATCTCCTCATCAAATAAATCTATTTTTATTACTTTCTCTAACTTTAGCAAATTGCCATTTTAATCTTGAGTTTTATTATTGATTTAAGCTTTATTATTTTAATTTTATTGGCAATGAATGTATCTCTACATTAGTTGCATCATATACTGCATTTGCAACAGCAGGTGCAACTGGGACAACCGCACATTCACCAATACTCTTACCACCAAATGGTCCAGCTTTTTCATAACTATTTACAAATGCAACTTGACACTTTGGCATATCGACAGTTCTAAATAATTTATAATTTTTAAAATCGGTAGCTTTAGGTCTTCCTTGCTCATCAAAGGCTAGCTCTTCACTTAACGCATAACCTAGCCCCATGTGAATTCCACCTTCTAATTGACCTTCTAAATTTAGAGGATTTATGACTCTACCAACATCATGTACAGCTACAAAGTCAACTACTTTTACATCTTTAGTTTCTTTATCTACTAAAACTTCAGCAAAATGTACACCATAAGAAGTAAGACCTGCTGGAGAAGAGTAATCCTCAACAACTGTCAATTCTCTCAAAGACTTACTTTGACTATATACTGCAACATCAGATAATGATGCTTTAATATTTTCATCAAGTTTACTGATTACATATCCATTGTCTAGATATAATTCTTCTTTTGAAGTTTCAAGTAATTTTTCTGCTTCTTCCAGTATTAAAGTCTTTAATTTTTCTGCTGTCTTTTTAGCTCCTCCACCTTCTACAAACACACCCCTACTTGCATAATCTCCAAGATTAAATGTACATGCATCAGTATCAGTTTCAAAAGTATCAACTTTATCAGGAGTTATTCCCAAAACTTCAGCTACCATCATTGTTTGCATAGTTACAACACCATTACCCATATCATGTGCGCCTGTAAGTAGTGTTAGTGTACCGTCTTCATTTAATTTAAGAGTCAATGTTACAACATCTCTATGTGCACCAAAAACTCCATTACCATGTGCACCTATTGCCATACCTATACCTCTTAAATAATTTCCTTCTTCTTTTGGAAGAGCTTTCTTCTCATCCCATTTAAACATTTTTTTACCTTGTTCAATACAATCAAGGACTCTAGGATTTCCAAGAGAACCGTGGAAGATTATATCAACATCATCTGGTTCTACAGCGTTCTTATTTTGAAAATCTACTAAATCCATACCTATTTTTTTAACTATTTTTGCAAATTGAGCTTGTTGAGCCATAAATATTTGAGGTGAACCATAACCTCTCATGGCTCCTGCTATTGGTGTATTTGTATATACTGGTATTCCAGTAAATTTTATATTTGGTATTTTATAAACTTTAAACACTTTATGGCTAAGTGCACCTATAACATTTAAAGCACTTGATGCATATGCACCTGTATTTGTATATATTTTTATTTCCTGCGCTATTACTTCTCCATCTTTATTTACACCAGTTTTTAGTTTTACAAAAGACCCATGACGAGTTCTTGTTGATATCATAGACTCTTTTCTTGTAAGAACCATTTTGACTGGTCTTCTCGTCATTTTTGACAATGCTGCTGCTACTGGCTCAATTGTCATTTCTAATTTTCCACCAAATGAACCTCCAATAGCAGGTCTTATAACTCTTATTTTATTTAATGACATCCCAAATATTTGAGATAATATTATCCTAAAACCAAATGTATTTTGGCAAGGTGTATGTACAATCAATTTATCATTATAATCATAGTGTGCAATTACACTGTGAGTTTCTATTGCACTATGATGTATAGCAGGAGTAGAGTATTCATCTTCAAATATGTAGTCACATTCTTTAAAACCTTTTTCTACATCTCCACCATTTATATTATTTTGAGAAACCATATTGGAATCTCCATGTATACATATAGCATCTTCTTTTATTGCATCTTGTATAGTAAATATAGCTGGTAATTCTTCATATTCCACTTTTATAAGTTTCACAGCTTTTTCTGCTATTTCTGGGGTCTCTGCTGCAACTGCTGCTACACGGTCACCCACAAATCTAACTGTATCTGAAAAAATAACTTCATTTTCAGGTATATTATGTTCATAAAATCGTAAAGAGCCATTATATTTTCTCTGTGATGTATTAAGATGAGTAGCTATGGCTCTAACTCCAACAATTTTCTCAGCTTCACTTGTATCTATACTTTTTATTTTTGCATGTGCTACAGGACTTAAAAGCATTTTAGCATGAAGTGCATTTTGTGGTTTCATGTCCGCTACATACTTCATTTGACCAGTAACTTTTAAAGCTGCATCTTTTAGAGGGTATGATTTTCCTATGACTTTTTCCATAACTATCTACCTCCTAATCTGGCTGCTGATAATTTTACAGCTTCTATAATTTTTATATATCCTGTGCATCTACAGAGATTTTCTTTAAAAGCCTCTCTAATCTCATCTTCACTAGGAGATGAATTTCTATTTAAAAGAGCTTGTGTAGTTATAATCATGCCAGGAGTACAATATCCACATTGTACAGCTCCAACTTCTATAAAAGCTTCTTGTATTGGATGAAGATTTTCTCCATTAGCAAAACTTTCTATAGTGTATATAACTTTATCTTCACAGTTTCTTGCAAGAAGTTTACAAGATTTTATATCTACTCCATCTATCAAAACTTTACATGCTCCACAACTGCCACTATTACAACCTTGTTTCGCTCCAGTTAGATTTAATTTTTCACGAAGTACATGCAAAAGAGTTTCATTCTTTTCAACTTCTACTTCATACATGTAATCATTAATATTTAATTTTATTTTTTCCATTTTCTCCTCCTACAGATAAACTAATGTTGTAATAGAATATCATTACAAGCTTGGTTTCATATTTAGTATAAGCTATTCCACTTATGTCCTTCCATTCTATTAGTTACATTAGCTCTCTTACATAATTCTTCTGCTGCATGCTGAGCATTCAATAAGACTTGCTCTTCACTTTCAATTGTAGTTACTCTACCATTTTCAAGTATTATATTTCCATCAACTAAAACACTTTCTACATTGTGCATACTAGCTGAGTATACCAAAGTTGATACAGGATTGTGAAGAGGTATTGATTTTGGAGAAAGCATTGAGTTAAATATTACTAAATCAGCTTTTTTTCCTACCTCTAAAGAACCTATTTCATTTTCCATTCTAAGCGTTCTCGCCCCTTCAATTGTAGCCATTTCAAGAACTTTTTCTGCCGAAATTGCAAGAGGGTCACAGTTGTTTACTTTATGTTGTAAAGCTGTTAATTTCATAAGCTCTACCATGTCTTGTGCATTGTTACTTGCTGCACCATCAAGTCCTAAGCTTACATTTATCCCCTTCTTCAACATTTCTGGAACAGGTGCAACTCCAGAAGCAAGATACATATTACTTGCAACATTGTGAGAAACTTTTATATCATACTTTTTAAGCATTTCCATGTCCTCATCAGTTATACATACACAATGTACTGCTACAACTTCTGGGCCTACTATTCCCCATTTTTCAAGTAATTTTATATCTATTTCCCCATGTATATCTTTTGTTGCTGTTCTTGCAAAGTCAGTTTCAGATATATGAACTGTAAAGTATGAATCATACTCTTTGACTATATTCCAAAGCATTTTACCCATTTCTTCAGATATAGCCCACATTGAAGAAGGTGCTACACAAATTTTTATTCTTCCATTTTCTGAATTATGGTATTTTTCAAATACTCTTCTCAAATCTTTTTCAACCGTTTCCACATCTTCTATAAGCTCTTTATGAATACCTAAATCTATACAGCCTCTACCTACTACGCCTCTTATACCCAGATCTTTATATGCTTTTACTATTCCATCTGTAAGTCCTGGTCTATTATGTGTATGCATATAATCAACCATTGTAGTTATACCACTTTTTAAACCTTCCATACATCCAAGCATTGCAGCATCATAAGTATCTTGTTCTGTTAAGAACTTTGCTGATGGAAACATCATTGTGTTTAACCATTCATGAAGTGCCATGTCATCTCCTAAACCTTTTAACAATACTTGAAATAGATGATTGTGAGTATTTATAAAACCAGGGAATATCACTTTTCCTTTAGCATCTATAACTTTTTTAACGTCTGGATACTTCACCTCAACATCAGCTGTATTTCCTATATCTAAGATTCTGTCACCTTGAACAGCTATTGCTCCATCAAATATAACTTCTCTATTTTTATTAACTGTAACAACTATTGCATTTTTTATTAGTATATCAATCATCTTAAATCCCCCTTTTAATACTTTCATTACAACATTTTATCACATAGCTTTCTCATATCATATCTAATACATTTATCCAATATTTTCCTCAAGGTTTGAAGTAACGTTTTCAGCTTTCTTATTTCCTTTTAGTTTAAATAATGTTTGAAGTAATATAGCTATTATCGCTCCAGAAACTATACTTGACCCTCCTAGAACAGTTCCAATTGTCGCTGGAAATTGGTCTAAAACTTGTGGAGCAGTTGTAAGACCCATGCTTGTTGCTATAGATACTCCTGCTATAAGATTATTTTCTTCAGTAAAACCATCCATACTCATGATAGAGAAACCAGACATCGCTATTGATGAAAATACTACTAAAGTTGCTCCACCAACAACACAAGATGGTATAGTTGTCATTATTGCTCCTAATGCTGGAGATATTCCTGCTAGTAATAATACAAGAGCTCCTAATGCGATTACGAATCTACTTGTAACTTTATTCATAGATACAATTACTGTGTTTTGGCTAAATACTCCAGTTGGAAGAGCTGCAAATAGTGATGAAATTATAGAAGTTACAGAGTTTCCTAAAACAACTGATGATAACTCTTCATCAGTTACCTCTCTGTCCATCGCACCTATTGTTGCTATTGTACATGCACCCATCATATCAGCTATACCTATTATGTAAATAATAGTAAACATTACTATTAACTCTGGTCTAAATTCTAATCCAAAAGCCGCTGGTGTTGGCAAAGATACTATAGCTGCACCTTTTACTGCAGAAAAATCAACTAATCCTAAAGCTAAAGATATAGCATATCCTACTAATATTCCAATTAATATTGAAGAGTTTTTAACTAGGCCTTTACCATACTTATTTATCATTATTATTACAAAAGCAACTATAACTCCTACTATAAAATTTATTGGACTTCCAAACGTTTGTGCACCTTCTCCTCCTGCCAAATTCTTTATAGCTGTTGCAAATAATCCAAGTCCCATACATGCTATTATAGTTCCAGAAACTATAGAAGTGAATATATGTCTAATTTTCTTAACTGCAAATCCTACAAAGAATACGATTACCCCAGCTGCAATTTGTGCTCCAAATAAAGCTGCTAAGCCATCTTTAGCTGCTACAGAAAGACAGGCTCCTAAAAATACATAACTCATTCCCATCATTACAGGTAATCTTGAACCTAATTTAAATCCTTTAAATAAAGGTATTGGATATAATTGTAAAAACGTTGCCAAACCTGCTGCTAACATAGAACCTTGAATCAACATCGTCGCTTGCCCTTGGTTAAGTCCTACCACGTTTGCTATTAATATTGCAGGCACCATATTTCCTACTATCATTGCTAACAAATGTTGTAAAGCTAAAGGTACCGATTCCTTTAGTGGTGGTATCCCATCCACATCATATTTTGAAGTATTACGTGTTTTCATAAAATAAATCCTCCCATACATAAATATCTTGACTAAATATTTTATAATTATTTTCTATAAATATTTTTATGACCATGAATTTATTGCTCAACCGATAACCACAGCTAAACTGAGCTATTTTTATAAAAAATTAACAAACGTGCAAATATACCCTCCCCGATTTTCTTTTTGACTAAACATTAAATGTCTGATGTATACTCTTTATTAAATTTCTTATTAAAATGAATAGCTATCTGAAGTAATCTAACAATCTCATAATAAGATAATTTAAACAACCCCTTTAAATTATCTTTTTTTAATTAGCCTTTTCCATAACAGCTCTTTCTTTAGCTTCATCTTCTAGACTTTTATTTGGTATTATTAGATTTAAAACAAATGCAACCAATGTCGCAATTACTATTGGAGATTCTCCAAATACTAATTTTACAAATGGAGGAAATGCTTCCTGTGCTGCTGGAACTGATGTTATTCCCATGCCTAAAGCTATTGCCAAACCTACAATAGTAATATTCCTTGATGACAATTCTTCTGTAATAATTAACTTTATGCCTGTCATTGTTATCATACTGAATATAGATATTGTAGCTCCTCCTAAAACAGAATATGGTATAGTTGTCATCAATGCACCAAACTTAGGTACAAATCCCGATAATAACATAAATATACCAGCTATTCCAAGAACAAATCTACTTATTACTTTGTTCATAGCTACCATACCTACATTTTGACTATATGATGATGGTGGTAAACCTCCAAACAAAGCACCCAACATAGTACAAATTCCACTTCCTACTACTCCACTTGATAACTCTTTATCTGTTATATTTCTATCCATACCTCCCATTGTAGTAGCTGACAAATCTCCAATTGCTTGAATAGCATTGATTATACTTACAATTACTACAGAGATTACTACTGGTATATCAAATTCCAATCCGAATTCAAGTGGCTTAGGTATAGCAAACCAAGCTGCCTCTCTAATAGGGTCAAAATTTATTATGCCCAAAACTAAAGACACACAATATCCAACTATAATTCCCAAAAATATTGCTGCCAATTTTGCATACCCTTTTGCAAATTGGCTAAGACCTATAACTACCACTAGTGTTATAGCTGCTACTGCCCAATTTTGCATAGAGCCATAAGTAGGACTATTCACACCACCTGCCATATAATTTATTGCTATAGGATATAAAGATAATCCAATTGTAAAAACTACTGTTCCTGCAACGATATTAGGAAAAAATTTTCTTATCTTTTTTATAAATATTCCTATTAATACTGTAGCTACTCCCCCTATTAATTGTGCTCCCAAAATACTCGCTAGTCCGTAACTTCCTCCGACTGCTACAAGTGTTGGCACATAAGTAAAGCCGACTCCAAAAATTATAGGCAATCTTGAACCAATGTTTCCTATTGGATATAGTTGTATAAGTGTTGATATTCCAGCTATTATTAATGCATATTGCACTAAAAGTGTTATCTGTGTCGCACTAGCACCCACAGCGCCTCCCACAACTATAGGTACTGTAACAGTTCCAACTATCATCGCTAGTATATGCTGCATTGATAGTGGTAAACACTTTAAAATTGGTGGCCTTCCATCAATATCAAACATAGAAATACTTTTTTGATATTTACTCAAGGTTATCACTCCCAACTATTTTTTAATGACAGTTATTATTATCTCACACAACATCCTTTCTTTTTTATTTTGTCATCTTGATTTAATATGAAGCAATTATAATGCCAATCTTTTAACAAAATTGTTTTACATATATAATTTTTATTATATTTGTTAGTATTTGATAATTTGATAAACTATTTCTTTTTTTAAATTCTTTTAAATTTTTTTTATTTTTGGATAATAAAATCTTATTACAAAAAAAATCACTTGGAAAATAGTTTTTCAAGTGATTTTTATCAATTTTATAATTTCAAATTTTAGAATTGAGAATTAAAAGCATAATTATTACACATCTATCTTTCTATACAATGTCGCTAGTGATATTCCAAGCTTTTTAGCAGCTAACTTTTTAGATTTAGTATCATTTCCATAAAACTTTAATACCTTTTTTATATATGCTCTCTCAAATTCTTCAAGGGTAAGTATATCTTGTTCCATGTTTATCTCATAGTCACTTTCCTCAAGCAACTTTATATTTATTTTGTTTAGCTTAAAATATTCAATTATCTTTCTATTTATTATACCTTTATGTATTATCCCATCTTCCTCAAGAAGGTTTAAAGCTAGTTCTATAGTATTTTCTAATTCTCTTATATTTCCTGGCCACGGATATTTAAGCAGCATATGTTCTACATCTGGCTCTATATGGTATACATTTTTCTTCATCTTTCTTGAATATTTATCTATAAAATTATTTATTAATATTTGTATATCATCTCCTCTTTCTCTAAGAGGAGGCACTTCTAGAGGAATCACATTTAATCTATAATATAAGTCTTCTCTAAATTTATTTTCTTTAACTAACTCAAATAAATCTCTATTAGTGGCTGATATAATTCTAACATCTATATCCATTAGTTCATTTGAACCTATTCTTGTAAACTTCTTTTCCTGTAACACTCTCAAAAGCTTTGATTGTAATTGAATTGGCATGTCTCCTATCTCATCTAGAAATACAACTCCTCCATTAGCTAATTCAAATTTACCAATTTTGCCTTTTGAATCTGCCCCACTAAAAGCTCCTTTTGTATACCCAAAAAGTTCACTTTCTAGTAAGGGTTCTGGTATAGCAGCACAGTTTATAGCAACGAATGTTTTATTCCCTCTGTTTCCTGCGAGATGAATGGCTCTTGCTATTAATTCTTTTCCAGTGCCACTTTCTCCAGTTATCGCTACAGTAGAATCACTATTTCCAATTTTACAAATTCTATTTTTAAGAGCAAGCATTACATCAGACTCTCCAATTATAGAGTCTACTGTTGTTGTTCCCCAAATATTGTATACTTCCATTCCACCATACATTACTGAATCACTGTGTTTATCCATAAAATATCAACTCCAAATAAGTATTATATATAATCATCATTCAAATTATCTATTTAATTATATCATAACAGAAAAGCTTAGTTATAATTTTGCAATAATATTTTAATTTTCAAATGAGGCTTAATAAAAAGTATACCTACTTAAATTTTAGTTTAATAGGTATACTCTCTTTATTTTGCAAGCATTCTATGTTAAATAAGCAATTCCAGTGCCATGTTTAATATATAAAATAACTTCCAAAAATTTTCATTTACTATTTTTATATAGTTCTTGCATGCTATAAAATTATTTATTACTTCATACAATGTATTTTTATTATTTTTATAATTCTTATTTTTAAAATTTATAATTAAAAATTATTTTTTTCAAATCAGTTATGGTGTTTTTTATATCATCCAATCTTACAGTTTTTGCTTCTATAAATTTACCTTTAAATGACTCCAATAACCTCCAGGAGCTGTAATTTTTATCTTTTTCGATACAAGGATATAATAATATACATCTTTTTGCATTTTCATAAGATGTTATATATGCATACATCTGATATATATCACTTGACCTATAGAAAATATTTGAATCCACTTCAATAGCTTTCCATTTTGTATCAATTATGATTTCAAATTCATATTTTGAATCATATAAAACTATATCAGGTCTTAGATTAAAAGTTTTCTTTCCTGTTTGTTCATTTTTTAAAAGGAATTTACTTTTATCTTGTATATACGTTTCTCTAAATTCATTATTCCATATACTTTTGACTAAGTTTCCTATATATTCTTCATATAAAACATTTATTTCAAATAATATAGAAAATGCATCTTGATTATTTTCGCTATTATCCATCGATAAATTTAAAAGTATAAGTTTAGCTAATGAGTAACAATCTTTAAATCTATCATTATTTTTATAAAATTTATAATCTAATAGTTCATCTCTATTTATATAAATTAAATCCACATTATAAAAATAGCTCAAAATTTTTTTTATCTTATTTTGAATTAAATTATCATTTATTCTACATAAAATAGATACACATGCCCTTTTTAAAACTTGATTCAAAAAATTATTTTCGCTATACTCATCATATTCACATTTTATTTTCATTGGAGATATATTTTTTTCTCTTGCATATTTACTTAGTAATATCTTACCTTTTACAACATTTGAATTATCTATCTTATTTATATATTCGAAATAAATCCCTCTCTTAATTTGCATTTGCATACTTTCAATAAAATACATAACAAAAAAATTCATGAGATTATAATTTTTTAAACTTGATTTTATATTTTCGTTTATTATAATTGGAATCTTATTACAGGTAGAAAGCATTTGTAATAGCATTTCTCTATCTTTTAAAATATTATTACTTAATGACAGCTTTGGAAGTATCTCCAATGTTACATTTTCAAAACATATAACACCTACATAATTTATAAATCTCAGTTTTTTATATCTGATATCTATTATATTGCTCTTTAGTACATCGTTATTACTATCTAAATACTTAAGTAATTTTTCATATTCAGTTTCTGTAAGCTCATTTTCACCATTACCTACTTTTATCCATTCATAAGTTTCCTTTACATATATATTTTTACTCATATATATTTTTTAACTCCTCAATAGATATATTTCGTTTTATACAATAATTAACTTTGCTTTCCATTATTGATGAATTATTATTTTTAAATAATTTAGATGCTGTGATTTCTTCCTTATAAACAATATATTTATCTTTTTCATTTTTACCTATACCACCTAAAATAAGTCCTACTTTTTCTGAGTCATAATAGAAATACTCTTGAAGAAGTGGTATTATTTTTTTTCTAAATACTACTACTATATCATCAATATTTTCTACATTTAATAAGTAAGCCTGTCCAATAACATGGTCTCTATCATATAAAAACTCTATTCTCTTATTGATTGTATATAGCATGTTTTTGACATCTATTCCATCTATAACAGACAGTAAATCATAGTCTGGCATAATTTCTTCAAAATCAAACCTTCTCCTCAAAGCTATATCTAAAAGAGCTATTGATTTGTCTGATGTATTCATAGTACCAATTATATACAAATTTGGAGGTAAAGAAAATTTTTCTTTTGAATATGGTAGTTTGACAATAGTTTGATTTGATTTCGTAAGTCTTTTATCATCTTCTAATAATGTTATTAACTCGCCAAATATTTTAGATATGTTCCCTCTATTGATTTCATCTATTATTAAAATATAGTTTTCTGATTCTTCAAAATTAAAGTTTTCAACATCTTCTATATTATCAAGCACCAACATCTTTTTTCTTGACTTTATATCTTCTAAAGTTAAAGTATCTTTTTCTAGCTCAAAATTTAGCTTCTTTTCAAGTTTCAACCCATCATAACATGCTTCTATAGCTATATCCTTCAATATACCATCTTCTGGCTTAAAATTGCCTTCACCATCAGACTTGAGACCTTCTATAAATTCTTCATATCCATATGATTGATGAAAAGTACAAAATTCCACATTATTTTTATAATCTATATAACTTGTACAATCATTATTTTTTAAACTAGTTTCATTTATTAAATTATAAACTATTTGTTTTGCATTATATGTTTTACCAGTCCCTGGTGGACCATAAAGTATAGTATTTAACGGAATTTTATTAGTATATCTTTTTATATATTTTTCAACTAAATTATTATTTTCAAAGATAACCCATGCATTTCCATCAATACTCTCTTTTTCATTTTCTATCCATTCTACAGGTAAAAAACATCCACCTTCTGAAGTAGTTATTTTATCTTTATCAAAACCTTCTTTAACTTGACAAACACCAAATAAGCTTTTCATTGTATGGTCATCTTCATAAATTACTTTTTCGCTATTGTATACTAAAATATAATCATCTGTATTTATATTTTTCAAGTTTTCTAATTGTTCTAAATTAGTGGGTTGAATAAACAATTCTTCATTCTCTACACACTTATCTACATCTATATAATAATAGTTTTTTAGGTACCATTTATTACTGTCACTTTCTTCTATTCTTTTTTTTAATGATTTATTATCTTGTAATTTAATAATGTCTAAATATGTATTTATATCTTCATTATTTAATTTATAAAACTCACTAGTATATATTTTACAATTTAAAACTGTATCAAATATATACATCCATTTTACAGGTAATGTATGACCCAAAATATGACTTAATTCATAACCATTTTCAAAACTTTCTTCAACAATGCCAATAAGAACACTATACTTAATTTTTCCTTCTACATTTTGATACGCCTTATATAGAAAATAATCTCCTTTTTTAACTGACATAAATTTTTTTATAAAATCTTTGTCATTACAGTTCTCATTAATATATTTTTCGGATTTTTTTCCCATATTAAGTACTTTTTTTAAATTTATTTTTATATCAAATCCTAGTGCAATTATACTTTCTTCTTTAAAAACTTGTGGTGTATCTGTCTCTTGATAAAAAAATTCTTCCATTAACCAATGCTCTGTAACATTTATATTTTCAGACATATACTTCTCCTTAATATCTAAAATACATTAATTATATAACACTCCCACTTTAATCTTTCCATCTAAATTTTCTTTTAAGTATAAAGAAAATATCATTTCATAGCTTTCTTCTGCCTTATTTTGAATATTATTCATCAAGTCATTTAATTCAACTAGTGAAAATTTATCATTTCCTTCAACAAAAACTATACCTTTTTTCCCAATAAATTCTTCACCAAAACATTCCATATTTTCAAATAAAATATCTACTATTTCAGTGTGCTTTTTTGAATCTTCAAATTCCTCGAAAGAGTACTTAATCCCTTTATCACTTATAATAGCTTCCTTTAAATCAGTTATATCTATATTTATCATGCAAGAATCTGAAATAGACTCTATCATAACATTCATCAAATCAATAAATTTTAAAATACTATTTTCATTGACTTTAAATTCTCTATTAATTCCTAAGTCATCTTTATTTTCTTCTTCTGAATAATTTATACCTATAGATAAAATTCTTCTTTCATTAGACATATATGAAATGGCTTTTATAACTTCTCGACTTTGTTTATCTTCAGTTGAATATGCTAAAAATAATATATCAACTCCGTCTAAAAGACTTATAACATATTCTTTTTCAACAGCTTGATTCATAGTGATTTTTTCTATATCCATATTTATTTTTACTTTTTCTTCTATTTCATTTATTATACTAATACCTTCTACTCCAATACCAATTATCTTAGCATTCTTATTAACATTTTCCATTATAATATCTATCTCCTTAATAATTATTTAATCTTAACATTTTTAAATATTATATCATATTTTCTTCATAAAAATATTTTAACTCTTTAGCCTTATCATAAAGCAATTTATTTATAAATTTTGGTTCTATAACTTCAGCATCCTTTCCTATTGAAAATAATATAGATACACACCAATCTATTTCTTCATGCTTTATAAATCTATTAATTATTCCACTTCCATCTTCATTTAATTCTACATTAGAATCTAAAAAATTATGCTTTATTTTAGAAACACCTTCTTTTGTCAGTAGTATATGTAAGTGAATGACTTCATTAGTTTCTTGAAGAATTGATATGTTTTCATTTAACTTACTATATACTGTATCTAGCCATTTTTTCAAACTTATACATTCATTTTTACATTCTCCTACTTTTTTAATTTCTAATACTTTATCTATACGAATTATTATGATACTATCACTTTCATAGTCATACACTGGTGAAAACCAAAATCCTTCATTTAAATATATACCTATTGGGCATATTTTTTTATCTAGCAATTGATTCCCAGACTCATATTTAATATTTAAAACACAAGAACTTGATGAAGCCTTGAAAAATTCAGTTACAACATTACTATCAAAATTTCTATTATTAGCTATAAATTCAATATACTTTTCGATGTTATTTATACCTACTCTTGTACTACTTTCACGATTATAATTTATTTTTTTAATTATAGAATCAATTTCTTTTTCTATTGGCGAAAAATTGTAAACTTGTAGTGACTTAAATGCAAAAACTATAGACATAACTTCTTTTTCTGTAAATATAACAGGAGGTATATAGCTGTTGTTTAATACTCTATAACCTCCATTTCTACCTTTTTCTGCTTGAATTGGAAGCCCCATTTTATTTAATTCTATTAAATATCGTTGAATAGTTTTAGTTGAAAGATTAAATTCCTCTGACAACTCTTTGATTGTAAACTTTTGTCTATCATTAATATACGTCCAAACATCAGTTAATCTCTTTATCTTTGACAAATAAAATCCCCCTTATAATAATACTATTCTTAATTCACACTAATTTTTAATCTACAAAATACTGTTCTGCACTCTAAAACTTAATGTCAATGATATTTCTATATTTTTTCATTAAAAAACAAAAGAATGGTACTCCTACCAATGTTACTACTACAAATTCTCCAAAACCTACCTGTATCATCGATAATACTAAAGGAAGTCCAAAAAATATATTTAACATTAATCCAACTACAATTGCATTTATAATAGTAGGCCATATAGAAGCTATAATTAATGTGCTTTTATTTTGACCTCCTAACTTTCTAGTAATATAGACTAAACTTGCACTTATAAATGTGGCAAATGTTCCAAAAATTATATCGGGTACACCATATGGGCCTATTACATTGGCTAAAAAACAACCCAGTGTAAGACCTACTATATATCCCTTATCTAAAAATGCTAACAGCATCATAATCTCGGCTATCCTAAATTGTATTGGTCCATAACTTATAAATCCCAATGATAAAGTTAAAACTGCATAAATTGATGTAACAACTGCTGTTACTGCTATATTAATACTATTTCTTCTCATATATCTCTCCTAGTAAAAATTTTATTGCTAAAAATTAATAACATAATTTTATTTTATACAAAATTTATAAACTTAAACAGTAATTTCAAATAAATAAATTATTTTGACGAACTATTTTATTAATCTCATTTATATTATACAATAGAATACATATAAAATTAAATAGTTAGATTTTAAATATATGTTATAATTATCATATATTTAAATTAAAATAAGTTTATATCTTAATTAGAAACATTAAAAAAGAGCCTTAAAATTAGGCTCTAATAATTTATTTTAAAATCAATGAACTCTAGCATCCTTTAGTTTAGATAATATCATCCAAGTTCCTACACAATCAATTTCTAGTTGTTTCTCTATTTCATCATATAACATTTCTTGATATGATGTATTTAAAACAACATTTTCAACAAGTTTAGAAATTTCTTCTTCTGCGAAATCAATTTCTATTTGATTTTTCATTTCTTTAAAAAATACTCTTGCTTTCCTCTGACTTATTGAACGACCCTCAAAGCTGACTAAACATTCTAAAATGTTATTATCTCCTCTAAAATTATTTACTGCTCTCATGTTGTTTAGATTTCCAGCCAAAACATCATCCCCTTAGTTAATTTTATATTTTACAAGTAAAATTTCATAATATTATAATAACTACTTATTAAATATCTTTCAACAGGTATGGCATAACTGGTTGTTTAACATGTAAAACTAGTCTAAAATCTATATAAAATACTTACTTATTCATTGCCATAAAAACTTTTTCAGGTGTAATAGGAAGTGTATTTACTCTAACTCCAACACCGTTAAAAACAGCTTCTTGTATTGCTGGTAATGGTGTATTTATAACAACTTCTCCAACAGATTTAGCTCCAAAAGGTCCTGTTGGCTCATAATTTTCAACAAAATCAACTTCCACATTTCCAATATCACATCTAGCTGGAATCTTATATTGCATAAATGTATTTGTATCCATGTTACCTTTTTCTGTATATCTAACTTCTTCAAACATTGCCATTCCAATACCTTGAACAATTCCACCTTCAACTTGTATCTTTGCTAAGTTTTTATTTATAACCGTTCCACAGTCTACTATAGCTACATAATTTAATAAGTCAACTTTTCCAGTTTCTTTGTCAATTTCCGTTTCTGCAAAACCAGCTATAAAAGGTGGTGGTGATACTGGACTACCATGAGATGCAAGCCCTATTAATTGATTAGTATTTGGTCCAATTGTAGAATCAACTGCTATGTCAAACAATGAAGTACTGCATTCTTTACTAGTTAATTTTATACCATCAAATTCTACTTCTTCTTTATCTACACCTAACTTAGTTGCTCCAGCGCATATTATTTTATCTCTCAAGTCTTGTGCTGCTTTAACCACTGCCATCCCAGTTACATATGTAGTACTTGAAGCATATGAACCTGGGTCATATGGGACCAAGTCTGTATCTGCTGATATAACTGTTATATTTTCAATACTTGTCTCAAGAATTTCAGCAGCCATTTGTGCTAAAATTGTGTCACTTCCTGTACCCATATCAGTAGAACCTATCATAAGTGTATAGTCTCCACAGTCATTTAGTTTTATTTCTGCTGAAGATTTGTCAAGACCTTGTATACCAGAACCCTGCATAGTAATTGCCATACCCACACTTCTAACTTTTCCATTTTCAAGATGCTTACAAGGATATTTTTCATCCCATCCGATGAGTTCTTTTCCTTTATTTATACATTTTACTAGGTCTACACTGTTTAAAGTTTTTTCATATGCAAATGTAGTTTCACCTTGTGTTACCACATTTTTTAATCTCAAGTCTGTTGGGTCCTTTTTTAATTTATCAGCTAACATATTTATAGTTGATTCAACAGCAAAACAACCTTGAGAAGCTCCATATCCTCTAAGTGCGCCTGCTGGCATTTTATTAGTATAAACTACATCTGCGATAAATCTTGTTGCCTCAACCTTATTATACATTGGTAAAGTCTTCTCCCCAACTAGACCAATAGTTGTAGAAGCATGTTCTCCATATGCTCCTGTATCTGAAAGCGCATTTATATCTATAGCCTTTATTATTCCATCATTAGTTGCTCCTAATCGAACTTTTAGTTTCATTGCATGTCTACTAGTTGAACAATTAAAAGTTTCTTTTCTATCATATATTATTTTGGCTGGTTTACCTGTTTTTAAAGTTACAATAGCTGAAAAAATCTCAACACATGCAGTTTGTTTACCCCCAAAACCACCACCAATTCTAGGTTTTATAACTCTAATCTTACTAGCTGGTAGTTCTAATGCACGAGATAGGTGTCTTTTAACATGAAATGGTATTTGAGTTGAACTTACTACAACTAGTCTTCCAGCATGGTCTAAATAATTATACGCTCTATATGTCTCCATCATTGCATGAGCTTGAGCTTGAGTATAGTATGTTTCTTCAATCACTATATCACAACTACTTAATACTTTTTCTATATCACCCTTTGTATAGTCATGATGTGACACTATATTCTTTTCTCTTTGCATACCTATTTCAAAATTACAATGTCTATCTTCATCATGTACTATAGTTTTGTTTCCAATTGCTTCTTCAAAATTTAAAACAGGCGTTAGTACTTCATAATTTACCTTTATAAGGTTCATTGCTTTAACTGCACTTTTTTCATCTATAGCTGCAACTATAGCTACCTCATCACCAACATATCTCACAACATCTTCAAGAATTAGCCTATCATAAGGTGATGGCTCTGGGTATGTTTGACCAGCAAGTGTAAATCTAGATTGTGGTACATCTTTATATGTTAAAATACATTCAACACCATCAACCATTTCTGCCCTTGATGTATCTATATTTTTTATCTTTGCATAAGCGTGAGGACTTCTAAGTATCTTTACTATTAAAGCATCTTTTGCTGCTAAATCATCAGTATATACAGGTTTTCCTGTCGTTATACTCATTCCATCTATTTTTTCAATTCCTTTTCCAACTATATTCATATTCTACTTTACCTCCAGATAAGTTTTGATAGCTCTTAACTGTCCCATATATCCTGTACATCTACATAAATTTCCTGTTAAATAATGTTTTATTTCTTCATCTGTAGGATTCTTAAGTTCATCTTTCATTGCAAGTACAGTAAGTATAAAACCAGGAGAACAGAAACCACACTGCTCAGCCCCTTCTTTTACCAAAACTTCGCTAAATTCTTTAACTTCATTCTCTAAACCTTCAATTGTAGTTATCTCTTTATTTAAAACTCTCAAAGTTAATGTCGCACAAGATAATGTAGGTTTCTTATCTATTAAAACTGTACAGAGACCACAACAACCTGTATCACACCCTCTTTTTACACTTAAATTTCCAACTTTTCTTAGAGTATCGACCAAATACTCTTCTGGCTCTATATCAATATTTTTTATTTTTCCATTTATATTAAGCTTTACTAACATTAAATAACCTCCATTATAGCTCTTTTTAAAAGTACTTTACCCATAGCTTTTCTATAGTCTTTAGATGCTCTCATATTAGAACCAAATGTTAATTCCTCTGAAGCTATTTCTATTGCTCTATCTATATTGGGTTCATTAATTTCATTATTAGATAAGAACTCACTAGCTTTTTTTGCAATTGTAGCTTTTTGAGGTCTCGCTCCTACACATAATTTAAATTCCTTACCATATTTTGAAACAGACACATTCAAAATAGGATAGTCACTCTTTGCATTTCTCAAAGACTTATAAGAAGCATTTTTATTTTCCTTCTTTATATATACCTTAATCAATAAGTCTTTCTCATAATCTCTATCTAAAAATTCTTCAAGGCTAATTCTTCCACCCTTATATAACTCTACTTCTGTGTCTAATGAAAGCAATGCCACTATCAAATCAGAAAAACCATATTTAGAAAATATTGTTGCTCCAACTGTTACTACATTTCTAAACTGAATTCCTATTATATCTTTAACTGAATCTTCTATTATTTTTCCAAAATTATCTTTTATTATTGAGCTTGTTTCCAATGTTCTAAAAGTAGTCATAGAACCAATTTCAACATACTCTTTATCTTCTTTTATATAATCTAGGTTTAGGTTTGATAACTCTACTCCTGTCCCTATTCTTTTTTTCCCCATTCTTAAAAAAGCACTTCCACCAATTACTTGATTAGTTTTTCTTTTATTTAAAATTGAGTACGCTTCTTCTACTGTATCTGGTTGTACAATATCTATAACCGTAAACATAAATTTCCTCCCTTATTCGCTATTCTTATTTTAAATACAACTAATTATATCACAGCTTCAACAAATTTTGATAATAAATATATGCAATATGTAAATTATGTAAATTTATTTTTATATAAAAAATGGCCATTTCAATAATTATCACTAGATAATCTTAAAATAGCCATTTTTATGTATCATTTAAAGTGAAAAACTAAAAAGTCGATACCTTTTCACTTATATTTATCACTTCTTCTTCTAATAATCCAAGTTTTTTAGCTACCAATTTTGTAGTACTTCCTTGTATTACTAATGTAATTAATATAGACATAAATACTACTGATGAAATTACTTCATATCCAGGAACTTTCATCGCTGAAATAATACCACAAAGTGCAGCTGGTATTACACCCGTTTCTCTTACCCACATCATAAACAACATTTCATTTTTACTCCATTTTGCTTCTCTATCTGCAAGTGCACATACTAAAACACAAATTGGTCTAGCTATAAACATTAATACTAAAACTGCAATTACAGATGGTACAAAATATTTACCTAACTGAGTCAAATTAACTTGGCTACCTAATATTATGAATATTGCCATACGACAAATAGTTCCTAAAGTCTCAGCAACATAGAAATCTGCATCATAAGATTTTTGGCTTAGCCATATTTTAAAGTTTTTCTTGTTACCAGTTATTATACCTACAATAAAGCAAGACATATATCCACTTCCACCTAATTTTGTAGATAGTTCATATGCAACCACAACTGAAATAACAGATATTATTGGCGCAAAATCTTTAAATATACCATATGGTTTATCATTAACTAATTTCAAAAGCAGTATTCCTGTAATTAAACCAACGACAATTCCGACAACAACCATTGTCCCTAATTCATAAATATTTTCACTTAAAGAAAACTTATTTGATAAAATTACAGCTAACACTGCTGATGTTAATATAGCTCCTGTTGCATCATTAAAAGCTGATTCACTTATTACAGTTTGTTTTACTCTATCCTTTATCTTCACCTGATTAAATATAGGTACTAGGGTAGCTGGGTCTGTTGATGCTATTATAGTTCCTGCTAATAAGGCAGTCATTGCACTTACTCCAAAAGTAAATCCTATTACTTGTTGCATTATCAAAGCAGATATCACAACTCCTACAGTAGATAGTAAAAATACTGATATCTTTACATTTCTCAAAACCTTTAAACTTATTTCTTTCCCACCTAAATATAATATAAATGCAGAACCAAATGTAAGTATTAGTTGATTCTCTATTTGGAATCCACGAATATCTATAAATTTCAAAAATGATGGTCCTATTAAAATACCTACAAGTAAAAATAATACAACATCTGGAACTTTTACTATCTCACTAAGCTTGCTGCAAATTATTCCAGTTATACTAACAATAGCAAAAATTATCAATAAATTATTGCTGGCAATTGTATGTATAGATGATTCCATGTCAGTCTCTCCTCCTAATATGCATGTATACAACATACTTATTTATTCATTTTACTATACAATTATAGCACAGAAATAAATTTTATCAATCATATTTTTTACCTCTTGCAACTTTACCTTCATTTTTGACAATTAAATAACGTTTGTATAATTTTATCTTTTTTTTTCTATCAAGAAAAGGTTGATTTTGTCAAGTTTTATGCATCTATAAAATAGCGTTATCCTCATACAGGTGTATTTTAGATAATTTTCGACTTTTTTTTCTATTAAAATAAGTTTAAATTTAACAATAAAACATTTCATTATATTATTTTTTTAAAACACACCATTTTCAACTATTTCACTAACTTGGACGGTTGATTTTTTTCTTATCTACTCTATCTCCAAGCATACTACCTATATTTTTATTTGGGCATAATTCTTCAGCAATTTCAACTTTATTATCACTATTTTTTTTAATATTAGAATTACTCATTTGTTTTTCGTTTTTTTTATTTTGTTTCATATTTTCTCCTTTCTAAAAAATATATAATTTGTATTTACTACTTATTATTTCAAATTTCTATAATTTTAATCAAAAAAGGGAAATATCTCAATATAATATAGCTTATTTTAGCAGTATATTTATATTTAGAATTTCCCTAATAATAATTTTGTCAATTAAATTTTATAAACTAAGTAATTTATATTTCTTTTTTTCTAATAATTAAACTTTTTCAATAACTTCTCCCAAACTAGAATTACTTTTTTTATCACGTTTCCAATTATTCAATGTATAGTGGGTTCTAAATGTAAATAATCCTGAAATTATTAGTAATAGATAATATACAAATCCACTATATAAAAGCACTGAGTATCCCAATAACTCTTTTGGAATTATTTTTGAGAACATAGTAAAAAACGTAACCTCATTTGCTCCAACATTTCCTGGTGTGGGAACTGGTGATATTGCCATATATAAAAATACTTGCAATGTCATTATATGTATATATGATACTCCTTTTAGATTTGAAGCTTTATACACACAATAAACTATACTAAAGTATGCTATGAGTTGTAGCACAGTAAGCAGTATACTTAAAATTAAAACCCTTACATTTTTGATAAATATCTTTATAGAATAATTGTAGTCATCAATATAATGATTTATTCTATTTCTTTTTGAATCTAAAAACTTAAATGTTTTAAATTTAGATAAAAAATTAATCAAAACCTCAGCTATCATTTTTACTTGTTTTGGACTAAATACTATTAATAGTCCGCCTAATAACATGCTTACATTCATGGTCATACCAGCAGCTATTAAAACTTTAACTGAATGTACTTGTTCCATCAGTAACGACTTATTCAATAAAATTAAAATTCCACAAAATATGGTAACTGTACTTTGAAATACAACAGTCTTATTAGTAACTATAGCTACAGATTTACTGAGGCTAACATCATACTTTGTGAGTGCATATATTTGCATTGGTTGACTTCCAGATGCAAATGGAGTAACCAAATTATAATAAAATCCCATTGTAGCCATTTTAATACCTATAAATTTTACTTTTGTTTTTTGAACTGCATTTATTATCAAATGTGTCACAATAGATTCAATTATCATATATATTAATATTATTAGTATGCCAAGAAATATATAGGTTTTATTTGCTAGCCTTATAATCTTAGGTATTAGCTTTACATCTAAAGTAGTTGATATTAAATAAGTAGTAATACATATCAAAAATAACAAAAATCCATATTGAATAAAATCTTTTTCTTTTTTGGATAATTTTCTCATTTATTTTCTCCTAAGTTTTTTCATATCACTATACAATAGTATACTACTTAGCATATTCTTTGCAATACTTTAAAAAATAAGTCTTTTTTTAACACAAATATATCTATAAATTTTTAAATATTTTTACTCCTTTAGTTGAAATAATTCTCCATAAAATAAAGTCTAATATAAGTGTAAGCACACTTACTAGAATCAAATATATATTTAGAAAATGAATTTTTAATAATATATATATTCCTCCAACGATAACTATATAAATTAAGGATACTAATATTGTAACTATCATACTTGCACTTTGTTTTACTACTGTTACTTCATTTTTCCAATCAAGGTTTGGATAAAGTAAATTTGATAACAATCCCATTAAAGCTACAAACATTGACATAGTTAAAATCAAGCAAATTGCTACAATCACAAACTGTATTTCAAAATTTAGTTTTATAGATACTAGTATTAGACATAAAACAGATAATGGTGCATTTAATAAAAAATTCATAAATATTTTTGACCAAAATATCTCCCTTTCATCTATTGGAGATGATTTTATTATCCATAGATTCTTTCCTTCAAAAGAAATCGAACAATATGTTGTACAGTTAATTATTATTATAAACAGAAATACACCCAATAACGGTATTTTTATAAGACTAAAATCTATATTCAATTTTAGCAACTCACTTATTTTGTCTGCTCCAAATGCTAATACACCAATTGTAGCTACTATTAAGAATAACAAACCAATAGATGAATTCATAAGGTAAATAAATGAAGAAGTATATCTTCTAAATTCTTTTTTCAATAAAGCTTTTGATGGTTTTGAAATTTTTTGACTTTTAAATTCATAGTTTTTAGTTTTATAACTTTCACCCATTCTAGCATTTATATCTGTAAATCCTTTTGCAAATAAAGTTACAAATACGAAAAATGGTATTAATGATATTGCCATAAATATTAAAAATGAAACTATACTTCCAGTTTTAAGAGCATCAACAAAGTAGTATATAGGTGGATATATTTTATTGATTGTTTCAGAGATAGATGCACTATTTTTTAATAATTCCACTGATATAGAGTTTAATTTTGACATGAGTACAGTATAAGCCAAAATTAATATTACACTACCTATAATTAATACTAAATTTTTATACTTTAATCTTGATGATAACTGTCCTATAAATAAGAAAACTATTGATGAAACAACTATTGGTAATAGTGGTAAAGCTAAAAATAGTAATATCAAATAAGGAAAATATGTTATACTTACATCAGCGTTTAAAAAATAAACTACAGCTGGTACAATCATGCACACTGAAGAAAACAAATAATTAGTACCAATCAACATTAATATTTTACTAGCTAATATAGTAGATGCTTTTATCGGTAAACTAGTTAATAACTCTAAATCCTTAGCCTGAAATAGATATGATGAAGTTTTATATAATGACGTAACAATTGCCATTACTGTTGATAATCCAAAGCCAAACACAAGTAGCATTTCCATTTGATTTATTTGTTTTAAAATATCAACTAGAGAAAGGCTTAAACTTGTTACATAAAATATTAATAGCCCTGCTACAACAAGTACTGAAAATATCATTACTATTATCTTTTGTTTTTCTTTACTGTCTGTTTTTTTTAGAGAGTTCAATTTAAACTCACTTATTATGTTAGTTTTTATTAATATACTCAAATTACTCATAATTTATCATCCCTCACTTTAGACATTATATTCTGTAAAAGTAACACTTTATTTTTCTATTAATTCCATGAAAATATTTTCAAGAGAATTATTTCCTTTCACTTCTTCAGTAGTTCCATAAGCAATTATATTTCCATCTTTTATTATGGCAATCTTATCACATATTTTTTCAGCAACTTCTAGGACATGTGTTGAGAAAAATATACACCCACCTTTTTTACAAAACTCCTTCATAATTTCCTTTAATATAAATGAAGCTTTTGGATCAAGACCTACAAAAGGTTCATCAAGAATTAGAGTTTTAGGATTATGGATTAAAGCTGAAATTATAGCTAGTTTTTGTTTCATACCATGTGAATATGAAGATATTAAATCACCTAATGCCTTATTAATTTCAAATTTATTTGAATAGTATTTTATTAATTCTTCTCTTTCATTTTTATCTACCTCAAATATATCTGCTATAAAATTAAGGTATTGTATTCCAGTTAAAGCTTCATACAAATCTGGATTATCAGGAATATATGCCATTTCCTTTTTACACTCAACAGATTGTTTTTTTATAGATTTGGAGTTTATAAGTATTTCTCCTCCCTCAAAATCATGTATCCCAACAATTGCTTTAATAGTAGTAGTTTTTCCTGCACCATTGTGACCTATAAATCCAAAAATCTCTCCATCATTTACTTCAAATGAAATATTATTTACTACTTTTTTATTTTTATATGATTTAGATACATTGTTTATCTTTAACATAATTTCCCTCCATATTGTATATTATAGTTTTAATACTTGTTATATATAATATATAACAAGTATTAAAGAATTACAACTACAATTTGTTAAATTTTCAAATTTATATATTAGATAATTTTAAAAATACTGAAATCAATATAAATATACAAAAGCGTATATATTTACTTCTAAATTGCACATAATTATAAAATAATGTATAGTTCGATTTGACTAAACAATGTATAATAAGAAATAGTTAACTATAATATAAGTTTTTAATAGAAGGAGCAAAAGATGAACACATTTGAACAATTAAAAATAAGTTCTACTCTAATAAATGGACTTAAAAAACAAGATATAACTTCTCCAACAGAAGTTCAGTCACTTGTTATAGAAAATATAATGCAAAATAAAGATTTATTAATCAATTCACAAACTGGAACAGGAAAAACACTCGCATATGTTTTACCTATCTTTGAAAAAATTGATACATCAAAAAGAGAAACTCAAGCTCTTATACTTGCACCAACACATGAATTAGTAATGCAAATCACAAATCAGATTGAATTATTATCAAAAAACTCAGAAATTCCTTTGACTTCACTAGCCTTAATTGGAGAAGTTAATATGCAAAAACAAATAAAAAATATAAAGTCTATAAAACCTCATATAGTAATAGGAACTTGTGGAAGAGTTTTAGACTTGATAAAACAGAAGAAGTTAAAATCACACAACATAAAAACTATCGTTTTAGATGAAGTAGATAATTTATTGAATGGTAAAAACATAACTTGTGTAGAAGACATAATAAAAACTACATTAAGAGATAGACAAATCATAGGCTGTTCTGCAAGTCTTACAGATAGTACTATAAAAATTTGTGATAAATTTATGAAAGAATTCGAATTAATAAAAACAAAAGAAAATTCACAGATAAATCCTAATATAAATCATACATACATGTTAGGTGAAATCAGAGATAAATTCACTTTTCTTAGAAAAACATTAGCTGCTACAAACCCAAAAAGAGCTATTGTATTTGTAAATAATGAAAAAAATATAGATGTTATAGTATCAAAATTAAATTATCATAATTATAAAGCAATTGGGATTTTTGGAAATATGGCAAAAGAAGATAGAAAAAATGCTATAAATAAATTTAAACTTGGTAAAGCTAAAATTTTAGTTACAACAGATTTATCTGCTCGTGGGCTTGATATAGTAGATATAAGCCATGTTTTTAATTTAGATTTTCCAAATAGTAAAAATGAATACCTGCATAGATGTGGTCGAACTGCCAGAGGAAATAGAAGCGGAGATACTATTTCAATAATAACAAAAAAAGAACTAGATATTATAAAAGACTTACAAAAAGAATTTAATATAACAATTGTGCCTAAAGCCTTAGAAAAGGGAAAATTAGTAGACATACCCAAGTAACACAATAAAACATAAAAGAGCTGTAACTTCTTATCAAAATAGATTAGAAATTGCAGCTCTTTATTTTATTGTAAATTTTTAAATAATATCTATTATAATAGCCAAAGTTTTATTATAAACAATATAGCAAGAACAATCATTACTACAGAAACATGTTTCTTATCTTCAGCTTTTTTAGCTCCAAATATATTGTAAAATACATTTACAAAAACATAAGTTAATATACCTAGAGTTAAACCATCACCTATACTATAAGTTAATGCCATACAAGCAATAGTAACGAAAGCTGGAACACCTTCAGTTATATTATCAAAATCAATATCCTTAACTGTACCAAGCATCAAGTACCCAACATAAATTAAAGCTGGTGCTGTAGCACATGATGGAATTGCTATAAACACAGGAGAGAAAAACATTGCTACTAAGAATAAAACTCCAACTGTTACTGCTGTCCATCCAGTTCTTCCACCTGCAATAACTCCTGTTGAACTCTCAACATAAGTTGTAACTGTAGATACTCCAAGCCCTGCACCTACTGTAGTTGCAACTGCATCTGTAAGTAAAGCTCTACCTACATTAGGAACATTTCCTTTTTCATCTAGCATATTTGCTTTAGAACAAACCCCTACTAATGTACCTACTGTATCAAAGAAGTCAACAAATAAGAATGTACAAACTATTACAAAGAAACCACCTATGTTTGTTGGATGTAATACATATCCCAAATCTATTTTACCTGCTATTGGTGCTAAACTTTCAAACTTGAATATTCCGCTAGGTAAGTATATACCTAATTTTTGCGCATATTCTGGATTCATAAATGCAAATCCCCAAGCAAGTAATGAACTTACTACTATTCCAAAAAGTATAGAACCTTTAACTCTTTTTTTATCTAATACTGCAATAATTATTAATCCTACACAAGCAATTATTACTGCTGGAGTAAATTTACCCATTTTTATAAGAGTAGCTTCATCTCCAATTACAATTCCACAATTAACTAAACCTATAAGTGCAATAAATATACCAATACCACCTGTAACTGCAAGTTTCATATTCTTTGGTATTGCATTTACAACAGCTTCACGAACTCCACTTACTGATAATATTATAAAAATGATACCTTCTACAAATACCGCTGTAAGAGCTACTCCCCAAGGAACACCCATTTGTAAGACTACTGTGTATGCAAAAAATGCATTAAGACCCATACCTGATGCTAAAGCAAAAGGAAGATTGGCAACCATTCCCATTAAAATACATCCAAATGCTGCTGCTAGACATGTCCCTGTAACAAGAGCACCTGCTGGCATCCCTGTTGCTGACAAAATATTTGGATTTACAGCTATTATATAAGCCATAGTTAAAAAAGTAGTCACACCAGCAATTACTTCTTTCTTCATGTCAACATTTTTATTAGTCAAAATTGGAAAAAGTTTCTGCATGGTACTACTGTTTGTTGTTTGCATAACAACACCTCCTATTAAATTTTACAAAAAAACGACACAGTAAGTAATGAGCTGAGTCGTATCCTTCATAATTTAGTTAAATAAATATTTAATTAACTAAATAATAGTATACATAGTCAGAATATTTACGGTATTCCGGTAGAAACTTATGACCCGTATTGTCAAAATTATATGTTATACAATATAAAACATGAATTTTTCTTTACGAATATTATTTTAATTTATATAGTTAATTTTGTCAATATATGCGTATATATTAGAATAAATTTGTATTAATATTCGATTATATTAAACATTAATTTGCTATATCTGCGTCATAATTATATTCTTTACACTTTTGCAAAATATATGATTATTTAATACAATTTATTTATAGTAGGTATATAAAGTTTATGTTAAGATTATATTATAATAAATTAATAATTTTTAAATTTGGAGGAATAAAGGTGAAAGATTTAACTACAGGTAATGAGGGAAAATCTATATTCTTTTTTGCTATGCCTATGCTTATTGGTAGTTTATTTCAACAATTGTACAATACTGCTGACAGTATCATAGTTGGCAGATTTATTGGTAAAGAAGCTATGGCAGCAGTCTCAGGTGCTAATCCTATAATGTTTTTACTAGTAGCAATGCTTATGGGCGTCAGTCTTGGCTTTTCTATTTTAATTTCACAATTTTATGGCTCAGGAGATTTAAAAAAGGTAAAAGCTACTATTGATACTACATATATACTTTTATTCATTGGCTCTATATTAATAAGTGTCATTGGAATAGTGTTTGCTGGACCTATGCTTAAGCTTATGAATACTCCAGAATCAGTTTTTAATCAGTCAAAACTGTATCTTACTATAATATTTAGTGGAATCTTGTTTTCTGCTGGATACAACTCAGTAAGCGCAATACTTAGAGGACTTGGAGATTCAGTAACTCCACTTTATTTCTTAATAATAGCCACAATTTTAAATATAGTTTTAGATTTAACTTTTATTGTAGTACTGAAAATGGGTGTTGAAGGTGTTGCTCTTGCCACTATAATGGCTCAAGCAGTATCATTCATAATTAGCATAATATACTTAAATAAAAAACACAAAGTCCTTAAATTTAAAATTAAAGGGCTTGTATACGATAATAAAATATTTAAGGAAGGACTTAGATTAGGACTTCCAAGTGGAGTTCAACAAATGTTGTTTTCAATTGGAAATATGGCTCTTCAATTTTTAGTTAATAGCTATGGTACATCTGCTATGGCAGCTTTTGGAGCGGGGCTTAGAATAGAAAATTTTATAAGTTTACCTATCATGAATCTTGGTTCTGCTGTCTCCACCTTTGTTGCTCAAAATATAGGTGCTGGTGAAAATGAAAGAGTTAAAAAAGGAATTCGCGAATCTATAAAAATGGCTTTAATTCTAGCAATTGTTGTCGTTGCTTTAATTTTATTATTTAGAGAAAACTTAATTACTCTATTTAATACAGACAAAGATGTCATTAAAATTGGTTCTTCTTACTTATTTATAATAGGACCTTTTTTCTTATTTATTGGTACTTCTTTTGTACTTTCAAGTGCAATGAAAGGTGCTGGTGATTCTATGTTTGCTCTTATAAGTTCAGTAGTATCATTATGGCTTGGAAGAATTCCTGCTTCTTATTTGCTTTCTCAATTTTTTGGAACAGATGGAATTTGGATGGGTATTCCTTTTGGTTGGACTTTAGGTCTTATTGTTACAGTCATCTATTATAAAAAAGGTTATTGGAAAACTAAAGCTATTGTAAATCATAGAATTAATGAATAATCTTTTAATAAAATGTATTCACCTTCATTGTGATATAATAAATTATGGAGGTAGATACAGAAAATGGGTATTATTCTTAAGCCAAAACAATTTTGCATAAGTATTATAGTTACTAGCATTCTTTACGTCTTTCTTAATTACAGTTTCAATATAAAATTTTCTATATGCTTATCTTTTTTAACTATCTTAATATGGGCTGTAGACTCTGTTGAAAAAACAGTAGTTGCACTAGTCTTTGTAGTATTAGCTTTTATTTTTAATATTGCTCCTTTGAACGTTATTTTACAATTTTTGTTTACAGAAAATTTTTATATAATAATCCTTGCTTACATAATTACCAATGCAGTTGCAAAGACAGGTGTTGCTAAAATTATTTCTGAAAAATTAATTTTAAATACTGTAGATACCCCTAGAAAAATGATTTTTTTATCATATATTTTAGGTGTATTATTAATATTTTTCATACCACAGCCATTTCCAAGAGTCATTCTTGTGTCAGCCTTTTATAAAGAATTTTTTAAAAAACAACACTTAACTGAAGATTCAAAATCTATACTTCTGTTCAGTATATTTACAGCATCTACATTTACATCAATGTTTTTTGTAAATGGAGATACTCTTTTAAACTATGTAGTCCTAGAACTTGGAAATTGTAATATAAACTGGAGTCAGTGGGCTTTTTATATGTCTGTTCCAACTATAATTACTTGTTTTATAACTTATTTTTTATTTATATTTGTTTTTAAAAAAGAATTGTCTTTAATAAAATTTGTTTCTTGTAATAATCTTAATTCTAATAAGTTGCAATTTTCCTATTCTAATCTAAAAAAAGAGTTTCATTTATTAAGTGATGAACAAAAACATGTATTTTTATGTTTAGGAATAATGTTTTTTATGTTTTTAACTCAATTTATTCATAATTTAAATACACTAATTATAATGTCTATTTGTGTACTTCTTTTATTGTTAAAAAGAATAATTGATTTTAATACTTTAAAAGAAATAAATTGGAGAGTTCTTATTTTTTTTATAGCAGCATTTTCGATTGGAGGAGTTCTAAAGTACTCTGGAGTTGTTGATATAATGGGAAACTATTTAATAAAATTAATTCCAAACTCTTCAAAAACTATTTCAATATTATTTTTAATAACCTTGACAATAGTATTGAATATATGTCTTGGAAGTGCTGTCACTACATCCTCTGTGGTTATACCATTACTTGGAAGTTTACATATACTTAAAGAAAATAGTATAATTCTTTGCCTTTTTGTTTATATTGTAGTAAGTATACAATACATATTGCCTTTTCATCATGCAACAATAATGGTTGGACATGGTGAGAATCTATATAATAGTAAGGTTATTTTCAAGTATGGTTTGACTTTAATTCCTTTAACCTATTTTATAATAATCTGTATAACATTCCCTTGGTGGAGATTTATAGGTCTAGAAATTTAACAAAGATGAAAATATGAATTTTCTTTTTAATAATTTAGAATATTATTATCTTAAATTAACTCATATTTTCATCTTTTTCATAAAAATCTATTTATAAAATTGCTTAAAAACTAATTTTTTATTCTAAGATTAAATGTTATTTGTTTTGCTACCTTTTCCAAAAGTATTTTCCCAATCTTCTATAAATTTATCAACACTCCAATCTGTCAATGGATGATTTATCATAGATTTACAAATATCATATGGTACTGTAACACTGTGTACTCCACACTTCATTAATTCTATAACCTGTTGCGCATTTTTAAAACTAGCAGCAAGTACCTTTGTATCCATATTATAAGTATCTATTATTTTTATAAGTTCTGAAACCATCGATACACCATCACCAGATATATTATCAAGTCTGTTTACATAAGGTGCAACATAATTTGCTCCAGCTTTTGCAGCTAAAAAGCCCTGATGAGCTGTAAATATTGCAGTAGCAGTTATTTTTATCCCTTTTTTATGAAGGTCTTTTATAGCTCTTAAACCATCTTGTGTTACAGGTATTTTCACATATATATTTTCTCTCAAACTACTTATATATAATGCTTCTTCTAATATATCTTCATACTTTGTACTTAATACTTGAGCATGTATAGGCATATCCTCACCTATAATTTCACCAATCTCACTCATAAGTTGCTTAAAATTCTTTTTTTCCTTTGAAACAATACTTGGATTTGTTGTTACACCATCAACTGGTAAATAAGTACATAGCTCTTTAATCTCCTCTATGTTACCTGTATCTAAGATTAGTTCCATTAAAATATCCCCCTTTAAACTTTACTTTTTTATTTTATCTATTCTTATTATATATTGGTTTGTTATTACTTTCAACTTTTTTATTATTGTTTTTTCTGTTTTTTTATTGTTTTATTTTGTTGTATATTTTTATAATTTCTTTATTTATTAAGTTTTAAATAGACTACTAAGGACAATCTACTTTTTATATTAAATTAATTTTGTATTTCATATTAAAATAGTTGATATTTTATCTTTTATCTTATAATATTTACTATAATACTATGTTTAGGAAAAGAGGTAAAAGATGTTTGCAGAAGAAAGGATTCAGGCTATATTAAATATCCTAAAAAAAGAAGGAAGAGTTACTGTAAAAGAACTCAGTTCAAAATTTGATGTTACAGAAGACTGTATAAGAAAAGATTTGAAAAATATAGAAAAAATTTCTTCAATACGAAGAATTTATGGTGGAGCTGTACTAGTCAGAGAAACTCTTGAAAACCAAGATACAAAAGATAGAAAAGAAATTAATATACCGACAAAAAAAATAATAGCAGAAAAAGCCTTTAATTTAATTACAGATAGAGAAACTATATTTTTAGATATATCTACAATTAATATATTGTTGGCTAAACTGTTAGCTGAAAGCAATAAGAAAGTAACATTGGTCACAAATATGCTAGATATACTAAATGTAGTTACTTCAAAACCCAATAATTTAAACATAATTTCTACTGGTGGTTTATTAAATCTTAGCTTAGATGGATTTGTTGGCACTCCAACAATAGATTTTATATCAAGATATAAATTTGATAAAACGTTTATGGGCAGTTGTGGTGTAGATGTATTTAATTCTTCTCTTACAACATTTGAAATTGAAGATGGACTTACAAAAAAAGCCATAATAAATTCAAGTAAAAAAGTATTTATAGTTATGGAAGATAAAAAATTTAAATTTGATGGAAACTTTAAATTTGCCCACTTAGAGGATATTAGCTCTATAATTACAGAAAAATCCCCTACTCCTGATATAGTAAATACTTTATCAGAATTTAATGTGAATGTTTTATAAACTTAATGATATATTTAATAGATTCAAGATATAAACTATTATTTTGTAAATATTCTTAAAAGCCTTAATTCTATATGATTACAGCAATAATCAAATTTAAAATTTTAAAATTAGCATGATTTAAATATAATATACTTGAAATAGACTTTCTAAATATAATACAGTTATTTTTAGAAAGTCTATTTCTTCTTTAAAATCTTTTATAGTCTTTTTATCTAAAACTACTATTGATAATAGGACCTAAATCTATAAACAAAACTTTATTTCATTTCATTTTTCATTTGCTTTTCTAAATCTTTAGCAAATTTCTTTTGCTCATATCTTTCCATCATTTCATCTTTCTTCATTTCTAGGTTTACCATAGCACCTTGAGCATCATCTTTTAAGTCTTCAGCCGTATTTTTCATTACATAAGCTGTCTTTTTAGCACCTTCTTTTAAATCTTCTTTCATGTTTTTCATATCTCTTTTAAGTCTATCCATCAAAACTACCTCCTCTGTAAATATAATACTTCCTACAGTTATTTTTCCCAAAGTATATATATTTATTTGCTATATGAGTATAATTTTTAAGTTATTAAATGTAATTTAATACTAGCTTAATATAACTTTTAATAAAGAATCACTCTTTTTCGTTTTAAAATAAAAATAACATCAAGCATAGATACTCTATACTCAATGTTATTTCTTAAATTCATTGTATTTAATTGTTGGGAATTACTATAATGATGATTTAATTGGAGGATATTAGGTTATATCATCATTATAGCTGGGTGTTATTTTATGGTTTAAAATTTTTTTATTTCTATTTACATAATACATTTTTAGTATGAATTTTTTGTGATTTTAGAATGAACTATTATTGAAACTTCTGTTTTTTAATGTGAAAACTTAACTAAAAGTTTGCTTATTTATCCAAATATTGTGTTATCAGCTGTTTATAAGGATTAAAAAACTCATCTTATTTAACTTTTAACATCACACTAAAAACCTTGAAAGTGATTTGTTGAATGATGTATAATGATAATAAATTATGATGTTAAGCAACATAATAAGATTGTTATTACGAGTAATTAAATAAAATAGGTAGCACTGTTAGTTGCAATCTGTAATTAATGAACAAAAAACTCGTAGCAAATCCCCTAGAGCGAATCCATTTGATTCTGAAGGAGTAAAAAATAATGTATATCAATGAACAAACTAAAGTTAACATAAATGGTAAACCTCAATATGTTTCAATACGGTCTGAAAAAGAAAATTTACCATTATTACTCTATCTTCATGGTGGTCCAGGTGATGCTGCACTTCCTTTGGTTCTAAAATATAACAAGGATTTAGAAAAACATTTTACAGTTGTCATTTGGGAACAGCGTGGAGCTGGAAAATCATATTATGACTTTGCTGACAGTACAATTACTATTGATATTTTTTTGCAAGATATTTATACTTTATCAAAATATATAACCAAACGGTTTCATCAAGAAAAACTCTTTTTATTAGGGCACTCTTGGGGGTCAGTATTAGGACTTAAATTTATAACAATGCACCCAGAAATGGTTCTAACATATATTGGATGTGGACAAGTTGTAAATATGAAAAAATCATGCAAAGTTGCTTATGATTATGCACTTACCAATGCCAATAAAAAATCGATTGAGAAGTTAAAGAGAATAGATTGCTCCTATGTCGGAAATGATTGGCTAAATGATTTGCTTTATGTTACAAATCAAGTTGTAAAACATAAGGGCTCACTTTATGAAAAAACGAATTACAATAACCTCATTAAACCATTCTTATTTTCAAGATATTATACTATCATGGATTTATACCGACGTCAAAAAGGTAGTATGCAATCTATAAAACATTTATGGCAAGAGCTTATGCAAACAGATTTTGAAAATCAGGTCAAGTATAAAATTCCTGTTATATTTATAGAGGGAAAGCATGATAAACATGTATCATCAACTTTAGTAAAAGAATATTTTGACACAATAGAAACAGAAAAACAGTTTTTCTGGTTTGAAAAATCATGCCATTTCCCACAGTGGAGTGAAAGCCAGCGATTTAATGAACTTCTTATTGAATTGCTTACCTAGTAAGGTTTTTAAATTACTACTAACTAATAGGACTTATTTGAAAATTTTAGATGATTTCGCTTGTAGGCACAATACAAAATCATATCACTACTAAAACATTAAATTTAAATATGCATAATAGATTGAGGAATACCACAAAAAAGTGTTCCTTTTCTATTTTTCACTTGTTCATAACTAGAGGGATATTTATATCAAAATGAAATACACATTAAACAGTATAAAAAAACATTAAAATGACTGGTATACTCACACTTAGTTTGCACTTCTAAAACAAAAATGCCAATATAGACCATAAATACAGTCTATACTGACATTTGCCAATTTATGAAAATATAATCGAAAATCTATCTAGGTTTTAAATAAAATATATATACTAATTTTTAAATTCAACCGTAAATACTACAGAGTTTTCCTTATTTTTTATACTATATTCAAATCCATGAGTTTTAAAAATTTGACTGACTATATAAAGACCTAGTCCACTTCCTCCAGTTTTTCTTGAACGAGATTTTTCTATTCTATAAAATGGATTAAATATTTCTTCTAAGTAACGTTTCTCTATAGTCACACCAGTATTTTCAATTTCTAAAATAACTCTTTGATTAGAAGTTTTTTTGTTTATTTGCTTATTTTTATCATAAAGTCTAATTATAAGCTCTGAACCTTCAGGAGAATATTTTATAGCATTATTTATTATATTATTAATTGCTTTAGTTATTCTCTCTTGGTCTGCCTTAATTTCTAGGCTCTCTTCTATTTGTAGAATAGTTTTCATATGTTTTTCTTCTATTAAAAATACTTGTCTTTTTACCAGTCTATTTAAAAGCTCACTTATATTTATTGATACTAGTTTTAAATCTTTTTCTAGTATTTCTGATTTTGAAACCTCTATCATCTCATTTACTAAATCTTTTAGCTCTTGTGTACATTCATAGGATTTTTTCAAGTAAGTATCCCTATCCTTATACTTACCTACACTATAAATCATTCCTTCAATTTGACCACTTATTATGGTTATTGGAGTTTTTAACTCATGTGATATCGTTGCAACAAAATCCTTTCTTCTATATTCTTGCTCTCTTTCACTCTCTATTATATTTATAAGGGGCTTTGTTATTACGATTGAATATATATATGCTCCAATAATTGCTATTAATATCGCTATTGATATAATGTATGGCATTAACTTTCTTATGACTTCATTTGCTTCATCAATTGGTTGTAATGGCATAACAAGTTCTAAACTATATGGTCCGTCTTTTGAGTCTTTTGTATATATAGGTATAGATGTTCTATACTCATCTTCAATACTATTAATCATGTACTTACTATATCTCAAAATAACTACTTCATTTTTACCATATACAATTTTTCCTTGGTTATCTTTTAATAAAATAGCAAGATTCTGATCTTTAGCCATATAATAAAGTCGTTCTTCTAAAGTATATGTATCAAAGTGAATTGAACTATCTACTAGAGACTTTAAACTTTCTTGAAGAGACTCAATTTTATACTCATGATAATATGATGGCAATAAAAAATATAAAATTAGATATATTATTAAAGCTAATGCTATTAATAATGATGTTGTTATGGAAAATAATTTATACTTTATACTTAATTTTTCCCACTTATCAAATATCCTTCTCAAGTGTATATCCTATTCCTTTTACAGTTTTAATATATGGTAATAATATTTTTTTTCTTATATTTTTTATATGTGCATCAACAATTCTAGTATCTCCATAATAATCATAACCCCATATACTATCTAAAAGACCTTCCCTAGTTATAACCTGTGGATATTTTTCTATCAAAGCTTTCAATATATTAAATTCTTTTAATGTAAGTTCTATAGGCTCTCCATCTATTTCAGCAATATATGTGTTTAAATCTAACTTTAACTTTTCAAAAACTATAAACTTATCATTTATTGTTTTGTTGCTTCTTCTCAAGATAGCTTCTACTCTTTTAATGAGAAGATTGAATGAAAATGGCTTTGTTATATAATCGTCACATTCTAAATCAAATCCCTTAAGTTGATCTCCTTCATCATTTAAAGCAGTCAAAAATATAATTGGAACACTTGATGATTTTCTTATCATCTTACAAACTCCATAACCATCTAAGTTTGGCATCATTATATCTAATATCACTAAGTCATAGCTTCCTTGCTTAAATTTTTGTATGCCTTCTAATCCATCATTTGCTGACTCAACTTGATATCCTTCTGCACTTAAAAACTCTGATATTAATTCTTGTATGTTTGAATCGTCTTCGATTACAAGTATTGACGAGTTCATCCTATCAATCCTTTCTATTTTTAAATTTCCTAGATTACTTATATTTTATCTTATTGTTGTGAATTTTGCATGAAAAAAGAGCTATCTTAATTTGTAAATTAATCCTTTTAATTAAAGATAGCTCTTTTAAATATATTTTTACTTAATTTATTGCTCTAATTTTTTTTATATGCTTTGAAATTTTTAAGTCTAAGTGCATTTGAAACCACTGAAACTGAACTTAAACTCATAGCTGCTGCTGCAATCATTGGATTTAAAAGAGGTCCCCCAAAGATATACAATAATCCTGCTGCTACAGGTATACCAATTGTATTATATCCAAATGCCCAAAATAGGTTTTGCTTTATATTTTTTATAGTTTCATTACTAAGTTTAATCGCAGTTGGAACATCCATTAAGTCACTCTTCATAAGCACTATATCTGCAGACTCAATTGCTACATCTGTTCCACTTCCTATTGCTATTCCTATATCAGCTTTTGCAAGAGCTGGCGCATCATTTATTCCATCTCCTACCATTGCAACAAACTTACCTTGATTTTGTAATTTTTCAACTTCTTTTGACTTATCTTCTGGTAAAACCTCTGCTAAGACCATATCTATACCTACTTGACTTGCTATAGCATTTGCAGTCTTAACATTATCTCCAGTTACCATTGCAACTTTTATCCCCATATTATGAAGAATATCTATTGCTTTTTTACTACTTTCTTTAACTACATCTGCAACTGCAATTATTCCTGATAAATTTCCATCTACAGCAATATACATAGGTGTCTTACCTTGACTTGCTAGTATATTAGATTTTTCCTCCAAATCTTTAAGGTTGATATTATTGTCATTCATAAGTTTTCTATTTCCAAGTAATATATTTTCATTATTTATAGTGACCTGTATACCAGCTCCTGGTATAGCTTTAAAGTTATCAACTTTTTCAATCTGTATATTTTTATCTTCTCCATATCTAACTATTGCTTCTCCTAGGGGATGTTCTGAACCTTTCTCTGCACTTGAAGCAATCTTAATTAGGTATTCTTCTTCCACATTATTTAACACAATATCTGTTACTTTTGGTTTTCCTTCTGTTATTGTACCTGTTTTATCAAATATTACTGTGTTTACTTTGTGAGCAGATTCTAGTGCTTCTCCACCTTTTATCAATATTCCATTTTCTGCACCTTTTCCAGTTCCAACCATTATAGCAGTTGGTGTAGCCAATCCTAATGCACAAGGACAAGCAATTACAAGTATTGATATGAATATAGTAAGTACAAATACTATATCTTTTCCACCTACTAAAAACCACAATAATGATGAGACTATAGCTATTGCAATTACTATTGGTACAAAATATCCAGAAACAGTATCAGCAAGCTTAGCAATAGGTGCTTTTGTCCCCTGTGCATCTTCCACTAATTTTATTATTTGAGCAAGAGCTGTATCTCCACCAATTTTTTCAGCTTTAAATTTAATAACACCATTTTTATTTATACTAGCTCCTGTAACTTTACTTCCAATATTTTTTTCTACTGGTATACTTTCACCTGTAAGCATAGATTCATCAACTGATGTATATCCCTCTATTACAACTCCATCTACTGGTATTTTAGTCCCTGGTTTTACTAGTATTATATCTCCTATTCCAACTTCTTCTATAGGAGTCTCTACTTCTTTACCATCAACTATTACTATTGCAGTTTTAGGTTGTAGCCCCATAAGTTTTTTAATTGCTTCTGATGTTTTTCCTTTTGATTTTGATTCTAAATATTTACCAAGTAGTATAAGTGCTATTATTATTCCTGCACTTTCATAATACAACTGATGATGATGCATACCTTGAATTTGTCCATTTGCTATTTGTACTGTTGTATATAGACTATATAAAAATGCTGCCAATGTACCAATTGCAACTAAAGAATCCATATTAGGACTTAAAGAAAAAAGTGCTTTGAACCCATTTATATAAAATTTATATCCAGCTATCATTACTGGTATTACTAAAATCAATTGGACTAATGCATAATTTAAAGTATTTGTCATAGGATTTAAAATTTCTGGTAAAGGCCATGGTCCTATAGGTTTTATTATCATAGGACCCATTGCTATATAAAACAAAGGTACTGCAAATACTATTGCAACTATAAATTTAATAAATAAAGTATTCATTTCTTTTTCTTTTCTTAATTTATCTTCATCTACATCAACTTTATTTTTTACTTCTTCTATTGGTTTATAACCAGCTTTTTCTATAGCTGCTTTTATCTGAGATAATTTTACTTTTGATGGATTATAGTCTATATTAGCTTTATCTGTTGCGATATTTACGCTAATACTTTCTACTCCATCCAATTTTTTTACTACTCTCTCTACAGCTTTTGCACAAGCTGCACATGTCATTCCATCAATTTTCATATCAATTTTTTTATTACTTTCTTCTTTTATAATTCCATATCCAGCTTTTTCCACAACTTGTTTTATATCATCAAAGCTAACTTTAGAATTGTCATATTCTATCTTAAGTTTTTCAGTAGCTATGTTTACGCTTTGGTCATATACTCCATCTAATTTCTTAGTTACTCTTTCTACTGCCTTTGCACAAGCCGCACATGTCATACCTGTGATTTTATAATTTTCTACTATCTTATTTGAATTCATAATAAATTCTTCCTCTCTTTCAATATATTTTCAATTGATTTGTATATTTTATCTTGATATGTAACATTGATAAATTCTTTATTTGGAAATCTATAGTATTCATTATACCCCCTATAGGTATATTTAATCAATATTTTTTTAATAAATAAATTTAATTTAGTTATATTTATTTGTATTTAATAGAAAAGTATACTCATAATTAAATATATACATAAAAAGAGAGCATATAAATAGATAAATACTTACTCAATTTATATGCTCTCTTTTATATAATTTATTTTCTACTGTAGTTTATTTCTTACATATATAGTTTACTTCTTACATGCTTCAAAAAATTCTTCTTCTGTCTCTCTTATTTCAAGCTCATTATCTATTATTCCTACAGCTTCTTTTTTAAATGCTCTACACTGACCTATACAACCAGTCTTCACATTTTCTTCTCCAACTAAAGTTTTTAACTTATTTACATCCACATTTGAACAGTTTGGACATACTCTTATCATATTTAAGTTCCTCCTAATTAATGTCTAGTTAATACTGTTATACCCAAATATAAATTTTATAATTTTTTTTTTATAATAAATTATTTCCATATATTCCAATCTATAGCAATTTTATTATTACATGTATGGGGGTATCTGTTGTTTTCTTACTATCTCCAATTCCTTAATGTCTATAAACTTAACTACATTTACTTTATAGTTTTCTTTAGATTTTATATATAAAACATCTTCTTCTATTTTTTTACCCTCAATAAATTTTTTAGACCATCTTAAAAGTTCGTCAAAATTATCTATTTCCTCTTTTACGAAAGTATCACTTTCACTGGTAAAATATTTAATAATTATTTTAGTTACTTCCAATATATATCATCCTCTGCTTTTAAAATTAGTATTTTCATTTATAAATTTATTATTTGTCTAAAAATTTTTTTTAAACAAAATAAATTTATATATTTGAAATCAGCATTTTTACCTAATTTAAATTATATTAATGCATTTTAATCTATTTTTCCTTGTACCTAATATTATATTGTGATATAATTAATAAGTTATTTTAATCGAAGGGAGCAACAAAAATGTCACAAAAACATAAAATTATAAATATCGCAGTTATTGCCCACGTTGATGCAGGAAAATCAACATTAGTTGATGCTTTCCTTTCTCAAAGTGGTGTTTTTAGAGAAAATGAAGTAGTTAAAGACTGCGTTATGGACAGTAACGACCTTGAGAAAGAAAGAGGCATAACTATATATTCAAAAAACTGTGCAATAAACTACCAAGACTATAAAATAAATATAGTTGATACACCAGGACATAGCGACTTTTCTTCTGAAGTTGAACGTGTTATGAAAACTGTTGACACAGTTATTTTACTAGTTGATGCAAGCGAAGGGCCAATGCCTCAAACTAGATTTGTTTTACAAAAATCTTTAGAGTTCGGTTTAAAACCAATACTATTTATCAATAAAATTGATAAAAAAGACCAAAGAGCGGAAGAAGTAGTTAATGAAGTTTTCGATTTATTTGTTGACTTAAATGCAACAGACGAACAATGTGAATTCCCTATAATATATGGAATAGCTAAACAAGGTATAGCTAAACTCGAAATGGATGATGACAGTGAAGATCTGTCTCCACTATTTAAAACTATTGTAAATCATGTTGAAGCTTATCCTGATTACGACAATGAACCTCTACAATTCCAAATATCAGCTCTTGCATATGATGATTATGTAGGTAGACTTGGTATAGGTAGAATCTATAAAGGAACACTTAAAAGCAATGAACAAGTTGCTATATGTAGAGAAGGTTCTGTTGTATCTAGAGGAAAAGTATCAAGACTTTCTGTATATGAAGGTTTAAAACAAGTTGAAGTAAATGAAGCTACTAGTGGAGAAATAGTTGTTATCTCTGGTATTCCTGATATATCTATAGGAGAAACTCTATGTGATTTAGATAATCCACTTCCTATGGAAATGATAAAAATAGAAGAACCTACTCTTTCTATGAACTTCTTAGTAAATGATTCTCCATTTGTTGGAAAAAGTGGAAAATTCGTTACAACTAGACATTTAAAAGACAGACTTGAAAAAGAACTTGAAGTAAATGTAGGGCTTAAAGTTGAACCTCTTGATACTACTGATGGATATAAAGTTTCTGGACGTGGAGAACTTCACTTATCTATACTTCTTGAAAATATGAGACGTGAAGGTTATGAAGTTGGTGTTTCTAAGCCTGAAGTTTTAATGCATAAAGAAGATGGAAAATTAATGGAACCAGTAGAAAGAGTTATTGTAAACTGTCCAGAAGTTTATTCAGGTACTATTATAAATGAATTGAACATGAGAAAAGGTATGATGGAATCTATGTCAATAGAAGGAGACTATGTAAAAATAGAATTCTTAGCTCCTACTCGTGGTCTTTTAGGATATAGAAGTGAGTTTATAAATGCTACTCGTGGAGAAGGTACTTTAGTTCGTTCATTTGAAAAATTTGAAGAATTTAAGGGTGAAATACCTTCAAGAGGAAATGGTGTCTTAATAGCACAAGGTCCTGGTGTTACTATGGGATATTCTCTTAATGCTTTAAGTGATAGAGCTACAATGTTCGTAGACCCTGGTGTAGAAGTTTATGAAGGTATGATAATTGGTATGAATTCTAGAAAAGATGACATGGTTGTTAATCCTTGTAAAAACAAGAAAATGAGTAACGTACGTGCTTCTGGTTCAGATGATGCTATAAAATTATCGCCTCCTAGAATATTCACTCTTGAGGAAGCATTAGAATTTATAGAAGATGATGAATTAGTTGAAATTACACCAGATTCTATAAGACTTAGAAAAAGATTATTAAATGAACATGATAGATTAAGATATAATAAGTCTAGACAAGGTAAATAAATTCTAATATCTATTTACTAAAATAGCCATATAATACCTAAAGATATATTTTCTTTAGAGTGTTATATGGCTATTTTTATTTAAGAGATTTATTCAACATTTATATAATTAGCTGCTTGAACAGCTGCAATAGCGCCATCTGAAGCTGCTGTTATTATTTGACGTAAAAACTTAGTTCTACTATCTCCTGCTACATATACACCTTCAACTGATGTTGTACAAGACTCATCTGAAACTATATACCCACCTTCATCTAACTCAAGTACATTTTCAAACATTCTATTGTTCGGTTTAAGTCCTATAGCAATAAAAATACCACTTACATCTATAGTTCTTTTCTCCTCAGTTTTTAAGTCTTTTACTTCTATTCTTGATACAGTCTTTTCACCTTCTATTTTTTCTACACCATGACTGTAAAGTATCTCAATATTTTTTCTTGCCTTTACTGACTTTTCTAATACTTCTTCACCTCTAAAATCATCTCTTCTGTGAATTAAATATACTTTTGTACAGTTATTAGCTAAAAATAAAGCATCTTCTAATGCAGTATTTCCACCACCAACTATTGCAACTTCTTTATTCTTAAAAAAGGCTCCATCACATGTTGCACAATAAGATACCCCTCTACCTGTAAACTCTTTTTCTCCAACACATCCTAATTTACGTCTTTCAACTCCATTTGCAAGAATAACAGCTTTTGCTTTATGTTCTCCTGATGCTGTTTTAACAATTTTTACTTTACCTTCTAAATGTATCTCTTCTACTTCATCAAACTGAATATCAACACCTTGAGAGACTGCTTGATTATATATGTTAGTAGAAAACTCTATACCAGAAATTTTTTGAACTGCTGGATAATTTTCTACCTCAGATGTACTTGCAACTTGACCTCCATAAATACTTTTTTCAAAGACTGTTACACTTAATCCTGCTCTCATAGCATAAATTGCTGAAGTTAAGCCTGCTGGTCCAGCACCAATTACAATAATATCTACCATGACAATTTACCTCTCTTTATATTATTATTTCTTATATATTATTCTCATTATTCTTATACTTTACTATTATTATCCATCTATACTATAAACAAAACATTATTTTTTGTTAGTTTATAGAAAAGATTAATTTAAAAACTTATATCTACAAATAAAGTATTATTTTTTACATCTTAATTTTATTTGATTATATATTAACCTCTTTTAATAAATATATAAAAAAACTGTAAATAAAAAGTAATTTTCACTTACAGTTCTACTTATTTATATAATTTAAAACCTTATTGGTTATCATTTACAGTGTCTTCTAATATATTGCTTTCTGATATATATGATAGAATTGAAAGTCCATACATAACCAAAACTAATGCTGCTGTTATAAGTACTATTCCCATATTTAATACCTCCTTTTGTTTACAGTATACTCTTATTATGTGAAATACTTATGAATTTAATTTGAATATATATGTAATTTTACATTGACAATTTATTCAAATTAAATGTTATTAATTATATACTTTTATTAAGTCAATTATGATTAACAGTTTAAATATTAACATTATTTGCTTATATTTATATCATATACCATATAATTACATTTTTCAAATTAAAGTTTTGTAAACTTTTTTTGTAGTAAAGTGTAGTAGAAAATTGTAATATTACAGATATGTAACTGTTATCTTCTGGTTAATTTTATTAAAAACAGCTTCATTATTATGAAAATACAGACTTATAAGAAGTTAAAAAAATATTTTTCTAAAGCTCAATTTGATTACAATTTTTTTACAATTTAAAAAATATTTTTTCCAAATTTTTATATTAATACTTGACTTTGTCTGTTTTATAATCTAGAATAATTAATAATATTAAGAATATTGAAAGGCTTTGATTAGGAAGAGTAAATCTGAATCGGTTACCAGAGAAGGAAACTATTAGCTGAAAAGTTTCTTTAACTAGAAAGATTGAAAACTACCTAGGAGCTTCTATCTGAAGTTATCTTATGATTTTAGTAAGAATAGACGTTTTACTACTTACGTTAAAGTATCAAGTGGATTTTTTAAAATCAATTTGGGTGGAACCGCGGGAAACAGATTCTCGTCCCTTTTTAGGGATGAGGGTCTTTTTTTATTATCTAAATTCAGTTTTTAAAATATTCTGTATCTAGTTTAATTAGCTAATTAAAAATTTAAAATATGTGGAGGATTATAGAAATGTATTATTCAAGTACAAGAGGAACCGAAGAAAAAGTAACTGCATCACAAGCAATAATAAAGGGAATATCAAATGATGGTGGTCTTTATGTTCCAAGTGAATTTCCAAATGTAAAAAATGAACTTATAGATTTAGTAAATTTAACTTATTCCCAAATAGCATTTTTTGTACTTAGTAAATTTTTATCTGATTTTACTGAAACTGAAATTAAGGATTGTATAGCAAATGCATATAACGAAAAATTTGATTGCACTAGTATCGCTCCATTAAATAAAGTAAATGATGCTTATTTCTTGGAATTATATCATGGCCCAACTTTAGCATTTAAGGATATGGCACTTACTATAATGCCTCATCTTCTTAAAACATCTATTAAAAAAGATAATTTAGAAAAAGATGTTGTAATTCTTACTGCTACATCTGGAGATACAGGAAAAGCAGCACTTGAAGGCTTTAAAGATATAGACAAGATAAAAATAATTGTATTCTTTCCAGAAGATGGTGTAAGTGCAGTGCAAAAACTTCAGATGAAGACTCAAACTGGAAAAAATACATATGTAGTTGGTATAAAAGGAAATTTTGACGATGCACAATCTGGTGTAAAGAAAATTTTCTCTGATAAGGAATTTAATGAAAAACTATTAGATAGTAATTATATATTATCTTCTGCTAATTCAATTAACATAGGAAGACTTCTTCCTCAAGTTGCATACTATTTTTATTCATATATGAAATTGGTAGATAGTAATGAAATAAAGTTAGACGATAAAATAAATTTTGTAGTCCCAACTGGTAATTTTGGTAATATTTTAGCTGGATATTATGCTAAACAAATGGGGCTTCCAATAAATAAATTGATATGTGCATCAAATGACAATAATGTGCTTTATGATTTCTTTAAAACAGGTGTATATGATAAAAATAGAACATTGAAATTGACTTCTTCACCTTCTATGGATATATTAATTTCAAGTAATTTAGAAAGATTATTATTTGAAATCTCAAATAGAAATACGGAAACTGTAAGCAGACTTCTATCTGACCTTAATGATGATGGAGTTTATAAAATAAATGAAGATATGAAAAAGAATCTGGCTTCATTTTATGGTGAATATTCTAATGAAGAAGAGGTTAAAAACACAATAAATAATGTTTTTAAAAATTACAATTATTTAATTGATACTCATACTGCTGTTGCATATAATTGTTATGAAAAATACAAAAAAGAAACTTCTGATGACACAAAAACTGTTGTTGTAAGTACTGCAAGCCCATTTAAGTTTTCTGAAGATGTTTTAAAGTCTATAGACTCTAATTTTGGGAATCTTGATGATTTCGCAATAATAGATAGATTATCAAGCGTTGCTAAGGTAGATATACCAAAACCTATTAGAAATCTTCAAAATGCAGAAATACTACATAAAGATATTTATGAAAAAAATGAATTAAAAATAGCTATAGAAAAATTCTTAAAGGTATAGGTGATTATTATGTTAGAAATTATAGTTCCTGCAACAAGTGCAAATATAGGTCCAGGATTTGATTGTCTTGGAATTGCTTTAAATATATATAATAAATTTTATGTTGAAGAAATAGAAAGCGGTCTTGAAATAGAAGGTTGTGAAGATGCCTACAAAAATGAAAATAATTTAGTTTATACATCAATGAAATACTTCTTTGATAAAGTTAAGCCAGCTAAAATACCTGCTGGTATCAAAATAAAAATCCAAAGTGATGTACCTATATGTAGAGGTCTTGGTAGTAGTGCCTCTTGTATAGTTGCTGGTGTTATAGCTGCGAATGCTCTATCAAATTCTAATTTAGATAAATGTCAATTGTTAAATATAGCTTCAGAAATAGAAGGACATCCAGATAATGTTGCTCCTGCTATTTTAGGTAATATAGTCGTTTCTGTTACTGATAATGATAATATACACTATGATATTATAGAAATTCCTAGTGAACTCAAATTTTGTGCAATGATACCTAATTTTAAATTATCAACTGAAAAAGCTAGAGGTGTTTTACCAAAAGAAATACCATATTCTGATGGAGTATTTAATGTTAGTAGAGTCGCTTTACTTGTGTCTGCTCTATTAAACAAAAACTTTGACCTTCTTAAAGTAGCTTGTCAAGATAAATTGCATCAAGATTATAGAGGTACTTTAATTGAAAACTACAATGATATTGTTAAAAAATCTGAACAATTAAATAGTATTGGCGTATTCTTAAGTGGAGCTGGACCTACTATAATGGCTTTAATAAAAGAAAATGATAATAATTTCGTGGATAATATGAGAGATTATCTATCAAACTTAAAATCTAATTGGGAAATAAAAGAGTTGTGTTGTGATTCTAAAGGAGCAGTTTTAAATATTATATAATTATTGTCTCACATATAAAATATAACTACTCTTTTATTATAATTTGTAGTATAATAATTAGGACTAGGTAATAATATTAAGTATTATAATCTAGTTCTTTAAACATGTTTACATTGAGGAGGGATTATCATAAAAGAGTTAATAATTGGAGATTTAGTTGCAAAAGTTCCTATAATTCAAGGCGGAATGGGCGTTGGCATATCTAGATCATCACTTGCTGGTGCTGTTGCTAAGCTCGGTGGTGTTGGTGTAGTTTCTGGAGTTCAAATTGGTTATGACGAGGAAGATTTTGAGACTAACACTATAAATGCAAATTTAAGAGCTATAAAGAAACATATTTCTAGAGCGAAAGAAATTTCAAATGGAGGTATTATTGGCATTAATTTCATGGTGGCTATGAAAGAATATGAAACATATGTAAAGGAAGCTGTTAAAGCTGGTGTAGACCTTATAATATCTGGGGCTGGACTTCCTAATAAACTACCATCTTTAGTAAAAGGAAGTAATGTAAAAATAGCACCTATAGTTTCCACTGCAAAAGCTGCCAGTGTAATTTTAAAAATGTGGGATAGAAAAGATAAAACTACTGCTGACTTAATAGTTGTTGAAGGACCAAAAGCTGGTGGTCATCTTGGATACTCTAATGAGGAACTTGATAACATAGATTCTATAGACTATGATAAGGAATTTGTTGAAATATTAAAAGTTGCAAATAATTATGGAGAAAAATTTGGTAAGAACATTCCAGTAGTTGCTGCTGGTGGTATAACTTCTAGTAGTGATGTAAAAAAATATATCGATATGGGAGCAAGTGGTGTACAAGTTGGTACAAGATTTGTTGCTACTTATGAATGTGATGCACATGAAAACTTTAAAATGGCATATATAAATGCTACAGAAGAAGATGTACACATAGTTAAAAGCCCTGTAGGTCTTCCTGGACGTGCTATAAGAAATAAATTTATAGAAGAAGTTAAAACAAATCGTCCAGAGATAAAAAAATGTTACAACTGTTTGATTCCTTGTAACCCAAAAGAAACACCATACTGTATTTCTCAAGCATTAATTAATGCAGTTAAAGGAGATGTAGAAAATTCACTTTTATTCTGTGGTAATAATGCATATAAAATTGATAAGTTAAGTTCTGTTGAAGATGTTATCAATGAATTGATTTCTGAATTATAATTTTAAAACTTACGAATCAAATTTTTATCAAGCTAAGGATTTTTAAATATGTTACTAATCAATATATGTTAACATATTTATATCCTTAGCTTCTTTATATCCTCATCTTTATTTAAAATACTATATCAATCAATCTTCCTTCACAAGTACATTTGTTATCTCAGCTACATATAAAGTATGATAATCTTTTTGTGGATACCATCTTTCATCTATCTCTTCATCAATAAAACACTGTGGGTCAATTTTTTGACAGTGCATTTTTTTACATATAATAGCTAATTTTGCCTCTTTAAAATAAGGTGTATTATTTAAATGTTCTACATTAAATTCTATTTTAGATATTTTATCTTCTTCTCTACCAGAAACTTTACCACAATAAGAAAGTTCTTTACGAAAATCCTCATCAAAAAAAGTAAGAGAAAATGTATCTGTACTATCTATAAATTCTTTAGTATAACGTTGTGGTCTTATTACTACAAAAGCAACATTTTTTCCCCACATAACTCCAAGTCCACCCCAACTGGCAGTCATTGTATTTACTTTACCTTCCTTTTCAGCTGTTATCAATGTCCAGTCTTTTCCTATTAACTTAAATGGATTACTTTTAATTTCCTCTGACATAATCTCTTTAAATTCACTCATAGTTCTAATAACCTCTCATTCTATTATATTGATAATACTTTTATTTTCATAATAAATTATTTATAGAATTTACTTTAGAAAATAAAGTCTCCTCTATTAAAATATATTATAAATAAGTAAGTATATAGATACCTATTCATTTTCTAATATATTTAATATTTTCACTCAGAATATATATATACTTTATCTTGGTTAAATATACCTATTATGTTTTACATGTAAATTATGACAAAAATATCATTTGACTAAATCAAAACTTGATTTATATACTTGGAAAAGGTATTATATTAAAGAGTGCTTAAAATACTTCATTTGTATACAGGCATGTATAAAATAATAAATAAGGAGAGTGATGAGCAATGGATACTAGTCCGTTGCGGAGAGAATTTTTTACAATTTCATCACTTAATAATATCTAAATTTAAAACTAATACTTATATTCAGTTATATAAATTAGTTAATTAATAGATACTATTAAATGATGAGATTTATATAAAACTGAATAAAGGATGTGTTGCCATGATAAGATATTACAAAACTATAGATTCAAAATTAGAGAAACTTAGTTTTTTTGAAGATGGCTGTTGGATAAATCTTGTTGAACCTAATCATAGTGAAATCAACGAAATTTCTAATTTATTAAATATAGATGTAGAAAGTATAGAATCTGCACTAGATGAAGAAGAGCGCTCAAGAATAGATGTTGAAGACAATCATACTCTTATACTTATAGATATACCAGTAGACGAAAGTGACTCTAATTCTTCTCATTATACTACAATACCCTTAGGTATTATATTAACTCAAGAAGCTATTATAACAGTTTGTAATGCACAAACTAAGATTTTAAATGACTTTATAGTTGGTCACATTAAAGATTTTTTTACATTTAAAAAAACTCGCTTCTTGCTTCAAATTCTTCATAAAAATGCAGCTTATTACTTGCATTATTTAAGAAAAATAAATAAAATGACAATCATAATAGAGCGAGAAATTTACAAATCTATGAAAAACAAAGAACTAGTACAACTATTGGAATTAGAAAAGTCTTTAGTATACTTCTCTACCTCTTTAAAATCCAATGAGTTGGTCTTAAACAAGATGGTTAGAACCGCTGGTATAAAGAAATATCCAGATGATGAAGACCTCTTAGAAGATGTTATAGTCGAAAATAGACAGGCTCTTGATATGGCTAAAATATATGGAGATATATTGAGTAGAATTATGGATGCTTTCAGTGCAATTATAAGTAATAATCAAAATAATGTTATGCAATTTTTAACAGTCGTTACACTAATTTTCTCAATACCTACAATAATATCAGGATTTTTTGGTATGAATGTTGCCAACATGCCATTTTCTGACAATCCAAATGGATTTTGGATAATTATGCTTATTACTTCTATAATATGCATAATAATTACATTTTTTATGTCAAGAAACAAGCTATTATAAAATATTAATAAGAAAAAGCCATTGGAGTTAATTAATTTACACTTACTCCAATGGCTTTTATTTATTTTAAAAATACTCTTTTTATCAGGTTTTTTAATTATCATATTCTTCATCTATACTCATTTCAGTTTCAAGACCTTCTAACATTGAATCTAAACTTTCTTTTATGTTCAATATATAAATTGGAACATACTCTTCTTCATCAACTATTTCTTCTTGTAATTTAAATGGTGGAATTAATACTTCATCAAAGTTTATATTTAGTTTAGGAAAATCTTCTACTATTTCTCCACAGTTATCATATTCTTCATCTGCTAAGGAAACATACATATCTAAACTTTTTTTGTAGTAAAGCCCTGCAAGCATATATTCACACTTCTTACTACCAAATTTAATACCTTCTTTATAATACTTTTCAGCTTCTGCATCATCATTTAATTTTAAATAAATTTGCCCTAAATTGTATATTGCCTCAACACAACCTTGTGCTCTAGCCTTCTCATACCAATATTTAGAATTAACATAATCTTTGTAAAACATATCATAAATAAGACCTACCATATGTTGAGCATATACATTGTTTTCATTGGCAGGTGTGTCAAACATCATTTTAGATTCTTCTAGTTTTCCTTCTCTAAAATAAATTCTACCTAAATGTATACGAGCATTCATATGATTTTTACTACTTGCCATCTCAAAGTATTTTCTAGCATTTTTTGTATTACCTAAATTCTCATATATACATCCCAATCTATAGCTAGATTTAGTATCTCCATTTTCAGATGCTTTTTTATACCAACTTATAGCTTCTTCTATGTTATTTAAATCTTCATATATATTTCCTAATTTTATTTGACAAGATACATTATTTGGAATTCTAGAATAATACGAAACTGCTTTTTCTATCTCTTGATTTTGATAATACAAGTCTCCAAGATTCTCAAGAGAACTTTTACATCCAACAGATATAGCATCTTCATAGTACTTTATAGCATTTTCATAATCTTTTTCTTCAAAATATATACCTGCTAGATTGTTTTTAGCTTCTGTTATATCATCTTCTGCTGCCATTTTATAATAAGACTTTGCTTTTTCTATCTCATTCTCTCTATTATATAAATTTGCTAGTCTATATTTAGAAAGCGTGTGATTTTTTTCTATCGCTTTTTCATAGTAATAAATTGCATCTCCTAATTCTTCTTTTCTATCATATACATATGCAAGTCTATACTCAGATTTTATGTCTTCTCTATCTGCACTCTTTTTGTAATATCTTTCTGCCTCTTCCAAATTATCATTAATTTCCATAATCATACCCAAGTTAAAACAACCTTTCATATGACCTGATTTATACAATTGTTTATATAAACTTACTGTAGACTTATTATCCTTCTTTTTGCCGTTTAATATTGCTAAATTATACTTCGCATCATCATCTAAAAGTACAGAACCTTTTTTATAATATTCATATGCATCATCATCTTTTTCTAAAAATGTATACAATACTCCTAAATTAAAACAAGCTTTCCCAAGATTATTATCTGCTGCTTCTTTTAACCACTTTTCGCATCTTATAAAATCTTTCATTTTAAAATGGCATACACCTAAATTATTTTGTGCTTGTAAGTATCCTATAGTAGCTATTTTCTCATACCAGTATATAGCATACTCATATCCATCTAATCTATAATACATATTACCTAAATCAAATGCAGCATCTTCACTTCCATTCTTATATGCCATTGAATACCATTTTTCTGCTTCTTTAAATTGCTTTTTATTTTCATATATATTTCCCAAAGTATATTGAGATTTCACATAATTATCTAATGCTGCACTTTTATATAATTCTATTGCACTTTCTGTCTTTCCCATCTTTTCAAAAAGAGCTCCCTTAGTATGTATAACTTTGGGGTCACTAGATATATTTTTTATTTTTCTTATAGAAAATTTTGTGTTTTTCATTATTCGCTACCTACCCATTTTTTAAAATATATTCTCTCAAACATTATTATACATTATAAACCATAATTAATGCTATAATATTGAATTTTTACCTTTTGTCACTATATTGTAATATTGAATTTTAAATTTTATAATCATTAGATTTTATTATTGAGTTGGTATATAATGTATATATAGGGGGGACATTTTATGAATTTCAGCAATATTTTTATTCAAGTTGCAGTTTTATTTATAATTATTTTAGTAGGATACTTTGTCAGAAAATTCAACTTATTAGATGAGTACTGTACATCTAAACTTTCAAACTTGACAATGACTATTTTTTTACCATCTATGATAATCAGTTCTATGCAGATTAACTTTGATAATAAAATGATACAAAAAATACTACTATTATTATTTATATCTTTAGTTATGTATATAGTTTCTATTGTAATTGCTTTTTTGTTAAAATACATTTTAAAGTGTGAAGATACAAAAGACTTGGGGATATATCAGTATATAGTAGTTTTTTCAAATGTAGCTTTTATGGGCTATCCTGTAATTGAAGCAGTTCTAGGCCATGAAGCTATATTCTACACTGCTATTTTTAATCTGCCATTTAACTTGTTTTCTTTTACTTTGGGAATTTACTTATTATCTAAAGGTAGCACCACTAAAGGGTTTTCAATGAAATCACTTATAAGCCCTGCTACAATAGCAGTAGTTATTGGTTTATTTTTATTTATAACAGGGCTTAGATTACCTCAGTTTATAAATGATCCACTTGAGATGTTAGGAAGTATGACTACACCAATATCTATGATTATTATTGGTAGTTTACTTGCTAATTCTTCAGCAATAGATTGTTTTGTAAATAAAAGGTTATATCTAGTTACTATTGTAAGATTATTAGTACTTCCTGTGATTATATACTTTATTCTAAAAGGGTGGGTTAATGATAAAATGATTTTAGCTATACCAGTAGTAATTTCTTCTATGCCTGCTGCTGCAAATACTGCTATATTTGCTAATCAATATGATTCTAATGTAACATTAGCCTCACAATGTGTATTTTTTACGACATTATTTTCAGTTATATCTATACCTTTTATAAGTATTTTTTTACTATCTTGATTTATTCTTTTATGTATTATATAATAGTATACTCAATAAATTACAAATATAAACAATTTATTATAGTATATTGATGGAATTTTTTCCTAGATATTTGTCAATAATATCTATATGTATGATAGAATAGGAGGCTTAAATATGGATATAGATTTACTCTTTAAAATAGTATTTGCTATAGTTGCTATAGGCGTTTCTGTAAAAATTATAAAAACTGTTGCTAGTCTAGCTTTTAAGGTAGCTTTGATATTGCTAATAATTCTATTTGTATATAGAATGTTTTTATAAATTTTCGATGATAAAGTTTTTAAAATATAATAGAGAAGTAATGTTAAATTATCTTTAGTGAAAACTCTTTATTAACAGATAATCTATTACACTTCTCTATTTTTATTGGAATGAGTTAAATTAAATCTTTATTATATCTTCCCATCATATAAACATCTTCAAATTTTCCATCTCTAATTACAGCATATTTTTTAGTTCCTTCTATTTCAAATCCCAGTTTTTTGTATAAGTTTAGCCCCTTTTCATTGTCTACAATTACTTCTAATCCTACTCTCATCAACTTAATCCAATTATCTGCTATGTCTAAAAGTTGTTCCATAAGCTTTTGACCTACTCCCATACCATGATACTTTTCATCAACAGTTATGCCTAGTTCTGCACTATGTCTTAATTTTGGAGATGGATTCACATGTAAACCAGCAAAACCAATTACATTTTTTTCTCCATCATTATCAATTTCAGCCACAAACATATAATCATTTTCGCCTAGAGAATCTAGCATAGCTATAGTTTTATCCAGTCTATCACTCATTAATGCTAGTGTATTTCTCATAACATTATATGCTCTTCTCATTTCGTTAATCGCTTGTGCATCTTCCCTTCTTACTGGTCTTATTGTTATATCTAATGCTTTACTCATACTGGATTCCCCCTTAAACATAACCCTCATTTTAAATTAATATTTTATACTGTTTAAATCTATGTATGCTTCTATCTGAGGTATATATATCATATTATCCTTTATATGTGTGCTTCCAAACTCTTTTAGTTCAGTTCCATCTTTATCTTTAGTTATTTTGTATTTAATTGATTCTTCTCCTTCGTTTACTTCAGCATGAAAAAACATCCCTTCATATTGTTTAAATCTAAAATTAAAATTATCTTTAGTAAGCTTTATCATCATAATATTTTTTACTCCTTATACAATTAATATTTTTAAGTATTATTAGTTATACATAAATTGTTTATTCATATGAATATATTATAACTTATCATTTATTTAGTATAAAGTCATAAATATAAATAACTATACTTATGTTACAATCCAACTTTAATTGATATATAATATATTTATATAAATTAAAGTCTGCGAGGTGAAATATGAGTAAAAAAATAAAATATTTTTCTTTAATCCTTTTTCCAATTGCTTTGTTTTTAAATTTTATAGCAAGTAAAATTCCACATATTGTTGAAAAATATTACTCTCAATCCATAGATAAAACGATTATACAACTATTAAGTAAAGTTTCAGGAATATTTCCATTTTCTATCTACGAAATTACAGTGTACATAGTAGTTATATCTATTTTTTTGTTTTTATGTTCTATTGTATTTACAATTTTCAAGAAAGGTAGAAATTTAAAGATATTTTTAAAGAATTCTATTTTAAATATACTATCTATTTTATCAATAGTTTATTTCCTTTTTGTAGTGCTTTGGGGTATAAACTACAATAGAGTTCCACTTGAGGCTACCCTTATTGACCAATATAATTTAGAAAACAACACTTCTGTCCAATCAAAGCAACATAGTACTAAAGAACTTTCTGAACTATATAAGTTTTTGGTAACTAAATCAAATGAAACTAGAAAACTTACACTAGAAGATAAGAATGGTGTTGTAAAATCTAATACAGATTATAAAGGTGTTATAAATAGAGCTCAATTAGGATATGATAAAATTTCAGATATTTTACCTAGTGTTAGTGGTAGTTACTCTAAGCCAAAGTATATTATTTCATCACATCTTATGTGCTATACAGGAATAACTGGTATATATTTTCCTTTTACAGGTGAGGCAAATGTTAATATTGCAATACCTAACTTATATATTCCTTGTACAGTTGGTCATGAAATGGCACATCAGAGAGGATTTGCTAGTGAAGATGAAGCTAACTTTATAGGTTATCTTACTTCAATAAAACATCCTGATATTGATTTTAATTATTCTGGCTATATTTTGGCTTTAAATTATACAGCTTCTGCTTTAAGCAAAGTTGATTATAATGCATATGCTGATATTTCTGCTGGTATTTCAGAGCCAGTTCGTAGAGATTTAAAAAATGAAAGTGAATTTTGGCAAAGATATGAAGGTAAAATTGATAAAATCTCCAATGAGTTTAATAATTCTTATTTAAAAGCTAATGGGATTTCTGAAGGTACTCAAAGTTATGGTAAAATGGTTGATTTATTGCTAACTTATTATGAATTATATCCTTATAATTAGAAGTACTTATATAAAATAGATTTTGGTACTCATTTATATGACTGAAACATAACATAGAATTCTTATATCTCTTAAAATTTGTTTAATTAAAAATAGCTAGATAATTAAATACCATAAACAAAGTTTATTTCAAAAGTATTTAAATATCTAGCTGTCTTATATCTATTGACTATATACTATAACTTATCAATTTCATCCAGTAACTCATCAACTAATTTATCACCATTAATCATTCTTATAATTTCACCCTTTTTGAATAAAAGACCTTCACCTTTACCACCAGCAATACCTATATCAGCTTCTCTAGCCTCACCAGGTCCATTTACAGCACACCCCATAATTGCAACAGTAATATCTTTCTCCATACTGCCAATCTTCTCCTCAACTTCATTTACAACACTAATTAAATCTATATTACATCTTCCACATGTAGGACATGATATAACTTTAATCTTGTCATTTAAAAGACCCAAACTTCTTAAAATCTGTTTACCAACAACAACCTCTTCAACGGGGTCACCTGTCAACGATATTCTGACAGTATCTCCAATCCCTTTAAGAAGAAGTGCTCCCACACCTATAGAAGACTTTATTGTGCCTTTATGAATACTTCCAGATTCAGTAATTCCAACATGAAGAGGATAATCAACCTTCTTTGATATTAATTCATATGCATCAACAGTTTTATAAATATCAGATGATTTTAGAGAAATAACTATATTATAAAAACCTAAATCTTCAAGAATCTTAATATGTCCCATAGCACTTTCAACTAATGCTTCAGCAGTTGCAGAGCCATATTTATTTAAAAGTTCTTTTTCTAAAGAACCTCCATTAACACCAATTCTAATTTTTAGATTTTTTTCCTTGCATTTCTCAACAACCATTCTAACTCTTTCTATGTTTCCGATATTACCAGGATTTATTCTAACACCATCTACACCTTGTTCTATAGCTTCAAGTGCTAACTTATAATCAAAATGTATATCAGCAATAACAGGTATATTTACACTAGATTTTATCTTTCTTATATTTTTAGCTGCTTCCATATCAGGAACAGCAACTCTAACTATATCACAACCAGCTTCTTCTAATCTTTTTATTTGTGCTATTGTAGCTTCTGCATCTCTTGTATCAGTATTTGTCATAGATTGTATGCTTATAGGATTTTCTCCTCCTATTTTTACACTACCAACACGAACTTCTCTTGTCTTTCTTCTCTCGTAACTCATATTTCACCTCTATATATTATTTTATGTTAAAATCATTCAATATCTTAAAAAATACTACAAACTACTTATATATTATAAATTAAAAAGCTATATAGTTAAACAACTAAGAATAAATTTAATTGTTTAAAATTAATTTATTCTTACTTAAAACTACATAGCTTTTTTAAACTTTATAAAAAGTTAAATTATTGAAATAACCTTAATATATCTTTATATGTTATAAAAAGCATAAATAACATTAAGGCTCCAAATCCAACTACATTTATCATGCCTTCTTTATTTGGGTCAAGTTTTTTACCACCTCTAACAGCTTCTAATAATAACATAAGTATTCTCCAACCATCAAGAGCTGGTATTGGTAGTAAGTTTACTATACCTAGATTTAAACTTATGACAGCTGCCAAATATACTACATTTATAAGACCCGTTTGAGCTGCATCTGATACCATACCGATAACACCTACTGGCCCTGCAACAGCATTACCAATTCCTCCTGGTACATTTCCTGTAACCATTTGACCTAAGAATGTTAACATCTGTTTTGTCATATCCACAGTAGTTTTACATGCATTTACTATTGAGCCAAAAAAATCTTTTTCTCTTTGTGGCTGAATTCCTATTTCATACTTTCCATTATTATCTTTAGGAGTTACATTTACAACTTTATCACTTCCGTCTCTAGTTATACTAAGCTTCAATTCTCCACCAGAAGAAGTATTTATTATATTTGCAACTTCGTCCCAAGTCTTAACAGAGTTACCATTAATTTTATTTATCTTATCTCCTACTTGAAGTCCTACTGCTTGTGCAGGAGTATCTTGCATTATTTTTCCAAGTGTAGTAGTTGGAGAGCCTATATACAAAAACACTGGTACTAAAAGTATTGCCGCCAATATTATATTAAATATTGGTCCTGCTACAATAGTACTAAATCTTTGTAGTATAGATTTATTTCCAAAAGAATTTGGACTTATTTGTTCCTCGTCTTCACCTTCCATACTTACATATCCACCAATTGGAAGAGCTCTTATAGAATACTCTGTATCTTTTTTTACACTATATATCTTAGGTCCCATACCTATAGAAAATTCATTTACCTTAATCCCACTTCTTTTTGCAAATATAAAATGTCCTAACTCATGTATTAATACAATTATACTAAATAGTATTAATGCAGCTATTATAGTCATAAATTCACCTTCCTATTTTTTTATCAGATTTTCAACATAAGCTCTACTCCATCTATCTGTTTCTAAAATTTGTTCTAACGTTGGTTTGCTTATGCTTTTATGAACCTCTAAAGTTTTCTCTATGTAATATGGTATGTCATAGAAACCAATTTTATCCTCTAAAAATTCACTTACTAAAACTTCATTTGCAGAATTTAAAACAGAAGAATAAGTTCCACCCATCTTTAGACATTCATAAGCTAATTTTAAACATGGAAAAGTCTCTAAGTCTGGCTCTTCAAAAGTTAAAGTACTAAATTTTGAAAAATTCATTCTTTCAAAGTTACTTTCCATCCTATCTGGATATGTAAGAGCATATTGTATAGGTAACCTCATATCTGGACATCCTAATTGTGCAATTATAGAACTATCTGTATACTGTACCATTGAGTGAATTATACTTTGTGGATGAACCACTACGTCTATATTGTCTTGTTTTACTCCAAATAACCATCTAGCTTCTATTACTTCAAGTCCTTTATTCATAAGTGTTGAAGAATCAATACTTATTTTTCTTCCCATACTCCAGTTTGGATGTTTTAAAGCTTCATTTTTAGTTATATTTAAAAGTTCTTCTTTTTTCTTTCCTCTAAATGGACCACCAGAAGCTGTAAGTATTATTTTTTCTATATTTTTATTATTTTCTCCATTTAAACACTGAAATATAGCACTATGTTCACTATCAACAGGAAGAATATTTACATTATATTTTTTTGCCTCTGCCATTACAAGCTCTCCAGCAGTTACTAATGTCTCTTTATTCGCCAATGCTATATCTATTCCCTTCTTTATAGCACAAAGTGTTGGGACTAATCCTATCATTCCCACAACAGCAGTTAAAAGTACATCAATTTCATCTAATGATGAAATTATTTTTAATCCTTCCATTCCTGTTAAAACTTCTATCTCTATATTTTGTGGTAATATTTCTTTTAATTTTAATGCTTTACTTTCCTCAAAAACTGTTACATATTTAGGTCTAAATTCTACAATTTGTTCAAGTAGTAATTCAATACTGCTATTAGCTGATATTGCAACTACCTCAAACTTGTCTCTATTTTCTCTAACTACATCTAAGGTTTGCTTACCTATAGAACCCGTAGAACCTAAAATTGATATTTTTTTCATATAATAATCCTTTCTAATAATAAATATACCCTACCAAGACATTATAACACTACTAAAACAATTATTTTTACTATTCACAAAAACTTCATATAATTACTGGAAAAATATATTTAGTTTACATTATAGCATTACTCTTTAATTTTAATTTATTCACATATAGTTACTTTTATTTTTAATCCAATAAAACTCTATCTATTAAGTTAAATCTTACTTATTCTTTATATGTTTTTCATGATATTATTAAAATATTTTAGCATAATTAAACATCTTTTTTTATTTCTACAACATCTTCTATTTTACAGTCTAGTGCTAAACATATCTTTTCCATTGTATCCATAGAAACAGACTTATCATTTCCTAATCTACCTAAAACAGAAATACTTATACCTGATATATTTACAAATTCCATCTTTTTTATTTTTCTATCAATTAGCAATTTCCATAATGGAGTGTACGAAATCATTTTATCACCTCTTCTAAAATCTATTTTATCATAGTTTATCTATTTTGAAAAATTTTCATCTTTTTCGATAAATAATTACTTATTCAAAATCTGATAAAATTATGATTTTTCAATATTGATAAATAAGTTTATTTTCATATAATATATAAATAGCTCCTATCAAAAATCAGGCGAACGATCGTTTACCTTGTCAATAGTTTTTTCCAGAAAAATAAAAAACATCAATATTACTATTTTATATAAATATGTTAAAATAAAACAAAGTAATAACTTTAAAAACTATACTATTAATAGGAGTTGATTAAATGAAGCATAGTGAAAAAAGAGAAAATGAATTTATAAAAAATATGTGGACTTCAGCTGTCATAGAAAAAGAAAAGAAGATTACTCGTATCATTCGTTACTTCTTAACGACACTTGCTATCATTGCTCTCATTACTCCTATAAAAATTAAATTTTCCATCTATATATCTATACTACTGTTAAGTTGGATAATGTATTTATACCTATATCCTAAAATGCTACTAGAAATGCCTAAAACAAAAGAATCAAGAAAGTATCATATACAATTTCCTTTAACTGCATGTGTACTATCCATGTTAATTCTGCTTTTATCAACAAGCTCCTTAAATACACCAAATAATGAAAGATTTAACTTTGCTGGAATTTACATGATAGTGTTGTTAGTTCCTTATGCATTAGCATTAATTATCAAGAAAAGACATGAATCAAAACTTAAAATACTACTTGTTACCTTGTCTGCATTCATTCTTAGCTTTTCTACAACACCAGCTTTAAATTATGTAACAACATTAGATAAACCTAAATTTGAATTTGTAACAGTTGTTGATAAGGAAATAAATCCTTCTCGTTCTGGAAACGATTACTACCTGAAAATAAAGGTAAATAATAGAATAAAAAAAATGAAAGTTTCTAATGACATGTATAATTCTACAAATAAAAACAAACTACTCCTACTTTGTAAAAGAAAGAGTTTATTTGGTTATTAATACTGGACATTGAATAAATAGAATAATTACATTATTTATAAAATCAAACTAAAATCAACTCAATTATTATATAAAACAGTTTGTTGTTACAACTATCAATATAAATAGATAAAATTAGCAATAGATAAAAAGCATTAGCTAAACTACTAATGCTTTTATCTATTGCTAATTTTAATTACAAATCTTTTAATTTTTCTAGCATGCTATACACTTTTACAATATTCATATTACTTTTCAGTCACATATTTATTAAAAAATTCTTTTTCTTCTATTGGTTTAGAAAAATAAAACCCCTGTCCCACATCACATTTAATAGTCTTTAAAAACTCTAAGTCTTTCTTAGTTTCAATTCCTTCACATACAACAGACATGTCTATGCGATGTGACATTTCAATAATGCATTGAATAATACTGTAGACTTTTTCACGATTAAATGTTTCTTTAAGTAAGCTTTTATCTAACTTCAATCCATTAATAGACAAAGAGCATAAAAGGCTTAAGGAAGAATACCCTGAACCAAAATCATCCATAGATATTAAAAACCCTAACTTTTTAAGCTTTTCTAAAATTGAAATAACTGGCTCTGATATTTCGTTAAAAGCACTTTCAGTTACCTCTATTTCTATATACTTAAAAGGAATATCATATTCTCTAACAATATCTAAAAATCTTTCATAAAAATATTTTTGATAAATAGTAACCCTTGAAAAGTTAACTGAAATTGGATATGTATATTGATTTTTTTTCATAAATGATTTTTTTATAAATGAACATGCCTTTTTTAACATGTAAAAATCTAATTCAATAATAAACCCACTCTTTTCAAATAGTGGAATAAATTTATCTGGTGATAAAAATCCAAGTTCTGGAGAAAACCATCTTACAAGAGCTTCTGCACTCACAACATTTAAAGAAGATATTTGAAACTTTGGTTGCAAATACATATGAAATTCTTCGTTATCAAGTGCTTTATACATATGATTATAAATACTATTTTCCATTTGTAATTGTTTTAATAGATTCTCATTGTACCACACTGTAGAAGAAATTCCTCTCGTTTTACTGACCTTATGTGCAATATTTGCCTTATCCGTCATAGAATGAATAGCTTTATAGTCCGATTTCTCAACTTCAACTAAATACGCTCCTATACAATAAGATATTGTCTGAGTTACATTCATATTTAATTGAGATGTTATGCCATCCGTTAAAATTTTTCGTATATCCTCTAAGAGTGACTCTTTATACTTTGCAAGAATTACAAAATTATCAGAACCAACTCTTGCACAAGTTTCTTTGATGTTAAAAGTTCTAGAAAGTATGGTTGCTACTATTACTAAAATTTTATCTCCATATTCATATCCATGTGTATCATTAATATATTTAAAATTATCAATATCAATATTTAATATTACATACTCATCATTAAATGCATGATGTAGAATCTCAACAGCTTTATTCTCAAATGCAACTTGGTTTTTTATATTTGTTAAATTATCAGTATAAAATATTTTATTAAATTTTCTTTTGTTGTAATGCTGCCAAATTAAGAGACTTACTGTTGATAGTATAAGATAAATAAACAATGCAATAGCAAAACAATGTAATTTTAGATTAGAATGTTTTTCAGAGATAAAAACAGCTTGATTAGATAATCTGAAATACTCTTCACTTAAATTATATAATGTATCCCCAGAATATCCATTTCTAACTTTTATAACTTCTTTTTTTATGGATTTCCACATAGTATCCATCTGAATTAATTTTTCTTGGAATTCCTCATTGTTGCACCTTTGCAGTTCATTTTTTCCATCACCTGTTCTTAGTTCTATTAAAATACCATCTAGTTGCTTTATTAAATCATCATTTTTTTTATTATTCAATTCTTGTTTAACAACTTGTTGAGTTCCACTACGAATAATACCAGTATAATTTATAATCTTAATGTGCCTTATACTATGAAATAAGGAAAATATAAAAATAACAATGGCAACTAGCCAAATAACAGTATAAATTAAAAAATCATATTTTTTTTTCATCTTTGTTACCTCAATTATAATGTATCTATATAACTTACAAATAACTAATCACTTATTAAAAGTGATTACAACAACTTTGTAGTAATATGCGTTTGATTAATTTTATTTTTAGATAGAAAACATACAATATGTATTTTTACCTTCTTCTTTTGCTCTATACAACGCACTATCTGCGCGATGATACAACTCGTAAAACTGTCTCCCATCTTCTGGATATCTAGAAATACCTATACTTACACTTACTTCAAAACATAATTTATCATAAGTAAATGTAGTGTCTAGTCTTTTTAGTATATCATGACCTTTTTTTTGCAGGCTTTCTTTTTCTCCATTGTACTCCATAAATGCTATAAACTCATCACCTCCAACACGACCAACAATATCTGTTTTCCTAAAATTACTTTTTAGACATTCAGCTAACTCAATTAAGATTTTATCTCCAAACACATGACCCATAGTATCATTAACATACTTAAAATTATCTACATCAATCATAAATAAGGCATATTTCTTATTTTCATCACATGATAGCAATATGTGTCTTATCTTTTCTTCAGTAGTACTTTTATTTAGCAATCCTGTCATTAAATCGTTTTGAGATTGTTCAATTAACTTATTGTACTCTCTCTTTTCTTCATCAATATTTCTTATTTTACCTAGTATTGATATACTTGTATCTCCAATCTTATCAGGTTCATTGAATACTATAGAACACCATAAATGTACATTATCTTTAGAACGTATACGTACCTCTATTGCTTTTGGCTTATTACCAATCTGTGCATTTTCTAAAGCGTCAAGTAAAACCTGATGGTCTTCTTCATAAATATTTGATAGTTGTTCAGAAATTGTTCCTCTTGGTTCTGTTTCAAATATACTATAATAGTTATCAGAAAATGTTATTGTATCATCCTTAAAACTATATTCAAATAAAACATCTCCCCATTGTTTCAGGGCTGTTTGATAGCGATTGAGCAGTCTATTATATTTTTTATCACTTTTTTCAAAATTTACATCTGTTTCCTCTGTTACATCTACAACACTTGAATAAAAGTACTGCTTTCCATCTTTATCATTTTTACATAATCTAGAAATTGTTTCTAAGGAAATCAAACGATTATCTTTACATCTAATATGATAGTGAAGTGTAACTATATCTCCAGAATTAACTTGGCTTATCATATCACTAAGTACAATTTTTCTATCTTCTTCTATAATTAAATTAATATACTTTCCATCAAACTTACTTTTAATTTCTTTTTCTGTATAACCTATCAAGGATATAAAGCTAGGAGAAATATAATCTAAAGTAAAATTTTCATCAAAACGAATACATTTTACACAAGCGGGAATATTATCTAAAACTCTTCTGTATTTCCAATATGATTCTTCCATCTCTAAAGACCTTTTCTTAAGCCTGTCATTTTCTATAATGACTACAATTAAACTTTTAGAACCCTGCTTACCTTTTACTACATTGCCTGTTCCAAGTATCCATATAGGAGTTCCATCAGATTTTACTACCCTAAATTCAATTGTCACTATATCGCTAATTCCAAGTTGTCTTCTAATTTCATAATTCACATATTCTATATCATCTGGATGCACAAATCCCAATGCCTGATTTTTAAATTTTTCTTCCATCTCTTTAATGGTATAACCTAACATCCTTCTATAGCCTTCATTACATGTAAGAAAAGTAAATTCAGGGTCCATTCCTACCTGAAATATGCCTGCATAAGCATTATCAATCAATTCTTTTATATTCATTGAATGTGTTGGAGTAAATGCAGAATATACCATACTTTTTTCTTTTTCTATAGAAAAATCTTTTGATATAACATCTTCTTGATAATTAAGAGTCTCTATATTCTTTTCAAAGTAATGCTCATAAAACTTCTCTGCATTTATAGGCTCATTATAATAAAATCCCTGCAATATTTCTGGTCTCATCTGCTCAATTATTTTTAAAGTTTCTTTATTTTCAATCCCTTCCACATAAACTGACATATTCATACTATGACATAGATTAATAATTTGAGAGACAATTTTTTGGTCTATTACATCATATGTAATGCGGCTTAAAAGAGTATGATTAATTTTTAAAGAATCAGCACTTAGTTCACGAAAAATTTCTAAAGATGAATGTTTTGCTCCAAAGCTATCAAATGTAATCTTAATACCTTGACTTCGAAGAAAATCAAAAGAATTCCTTATTTCTTCTATTTTTTTTATGTTATTATTTTCTGTTAATTCCAATGTAATTAGATATGGAGATATATCCTCTTGCTTTATAGTATCTAAAATAAAAAACTTGAAGCTAGGTTCTTCAAGCTGTTGATATGACACATTTATATTCATCTTGAAATTTGGCATATATTTTATCCATACTTTTAATTGCTTTAAAGCTGTTTTAATTGCCCATTGACTAACTGTATCCATAAGTCCAGAAGATTCCAAGAAAGGTATAAATTCAGTTGGGCCAAGTTTCATTTCAAAGTTAGGATTTCTCCAACGAAGTAATACTTCACATCCATATAGTTTCTTACTGTTAGTAAAAATAAGTGGCTGATAATTTAAATAAAATCCTTTAAAATTATTTAATACACTCTCTCTTAGATACTCTATCAACTGTATAGAGTACTGCGAAAAAGTTAGTTTATCTTTTGAATAAACAATTAGTGTGTTTTTACCTTGCTTTTTTGCCTTCTCAAATGTAACACGTGCATTTTGGTATAGTGTATCACAATCTATGCCATCTTTTGGATAAAAGCAAATACTTCCTGATATCGTAAATGAAATAACATGTCCATTAATCTGTTTTATACATTGTGCTATATCTTGAAACCTATTAAAAAGTTTAGTTAATTCATAACAATCTCCATTTGGATATAAAATTCCAAAACCATTTCCATCTAATCTATATAAATTTACGTTTTCAGGTAAAAAAGGTAAAATAGCTCTAGAAAATTTTTTTAAAACCCTATCCCCAAATGAATAAGAATATAGATTATTAATCTTCTCAAAATCATCAATCCCAATAAACATAATACCATATGATTTTTCCTGATTTTCTAGATTTGAAAGCATCATTCTAAAATTATAATTTCCATTTAAATTAGTTAATTTATCTATAACACTATTAGTTAACATTTCCACTAATCCATCCCCTCCTAAATTTCTTTAACTTTTTGAAATAAACATTTCTCTATTATTATTCTAATTCCAATCACATTTTCTAGTTCTGAAAATTTTTATATGTATAATAAATCATGACATAATCCAAAAGTTATTTTTTATATTGGTATACTTTAAATTTACATCACCAACTTGATGATATTGAAGATGGAATACCTAACTTATTTCAATAAATACTTAAAAGTATTATTTATTGAGAATTTAACTCTTTGAATTTATTTTATCATATTATGGAAATATTTTCCTTTTTTTCGATGTATTACTTAAATTATAACCATATTTATACAATAAAATCAATAATATACTTATGACTTATTAATTATACTTAAAATTAAAACTTACAAATCAATAATAAACTGATTATATTTTTGTACTAAGTTTATAAAAAGATAATAAATGTAAAAATATAGAAATTATTGTACAAAAAAACATTTTTTTGATAATAATTTCCACATATTAAATATTTTTCTATTCTCGTAGTATGTATTACTTAAATTCTCATATGCATTGTAAAATAAGTAAATTTATTACTAATATAACTAGTTTTATAAAAAACCATAAAAAAATATATAAAAAGAAATTTTTCTAAAATTAGATTAAATAATACATAAAAAAATGAAAATAGCCATGTAACTAAATACTCACAGAATTCTTCTGCTTTTTAAAAGTTACATAGCTATTTTCATTACTAGCTACTATAGACTGCCTTTTAAAACCAACCAATCTTTATCTAATAAAAAATTTAATAGTATTATATACAAAAGGTGCTACTAATATAACACTATCGAATCTATCTAATATACCCCCATGACCAGGTATTATCTTTCCATAATCCTTTATCCCTACATATCTCTTTATTGAAGATGCAAATAAATCTCCTAATTGAGCTATTATACTTCCTATGCTTCCTATTATAGCCAATTGAAGCAAATCAATACCAAATAAATACCCAAATAAAATACAACAAAGTGTACTTCCTATTATTCCTCCAATAGCTCCTTCTACAGTCTTTTTAGGACTCACTTTAGGAATTAACTTATGTTTGCCAAGTAAATAGCCACTAAAATATGCAAATATATCTGTCATAAAAGATATTACAAATATAAGCCATACATAGATATTTCCTCTTTCAAAGCTATTTATAGTTATAACTATAAAATCTAAAAATACTCCTATATAAAAAACTCCTAAAAATGTAATCGAAACATCTATAACATTGCTTTTGCCCATCAACATATAAATTATACTTGCTAAAAATAAAATGAAAAGCACTGCATAAGTATATTCCAATGGTAAGTTAAAAATATTTTTTACAGCTAAATAAATAGAAAATATATACCCTATAATAAATATTGGATGTATATCTTTTATTTTAAATGCTTTATAAAATTCATGTAATGCAATATAAACTATTGCCATCTCAGCTATATAAAGAGGAATCCCTCCATATACAACAAATAGAAATAATGGAACCAGAGCTAGTGAAGCAATAATTCTTGTAAGCATAAAATAATCTCCTTACTTAAGTCCTCCAAATCTTCTATCTCTTTTTTGATATAAATATATAGCCTTTTGTAATTCTTCTTTATTGAAATCAGGCCAATGTATATCAGTAAAGTAAAACTCAGAATAAGCAACTTCCCAAAGTAAAAAGTTACTCAATCTTTGTTCTCCACTTGTTCTTATGACCAAGTCTGGATCTGGTATAGACTTTGTGCTTAAATAGTTTTTTATAATATCTTCATCAATATTGTTTATATCTATTTTACCACTTTCACAATTTTTTACTATATCTATAAGAGCATTTTTTATATCTGCCCTACTTCCATAGTTCAATGCTAAATTTAAGTTAACTCCTGTATTATCTTTTGTCATTTCCTTAGCTGAATTTAATTCTCTTATACAAGTTTTTGGTAAAGCACTTATCTCTCCTATAGCTGTTACTTTTACATTGTTTTGATGCAGTTCAGCTATTTCATTTCTTAAGTATGTAGATAATAAGTTCATAAGTGTATCAACTTCAAGTTTTGGTCTTTTCCAATTTTCTGTTGAAAATGCATATAGTGTCAAGTGCTTAACACCTAAATTTGAACATTCTTTAACTATATCTCTTATAGTTTCTACTCCAGCCTTATGTCCTGCAGTTCTTGGAAGAAATCTGGATTTTGCCCATCTTCCATTCCCATCCATTATAATAGCAATATGAGTAGGTATGTTATTTAAGTCTATGTCATACATGATGTTGTTATTCATATTTTGCCTCCAATATTGTTCTGACTCCTTAATTTAAGGAGTCAGAAAAGTATGTGATTATTAGTTCTACACTATCACCTATCTCAGATATTTTTATAACTCTAGGAACTACAAGTTTATCTTTATCCTTTTTACCTTCAATAGATTTTATGGTATAGGTTATATCTCGTTCATCAAAATATTGTTTTACCTCATCTATATGAAGACCTAAAAGGTTATAATATTTTTTCAATATTATACCTCCATTATATCCTTTTCTTTTTTAGCTAATAATGTATCTATTTCTTTTATAAATTTATCAGTCATTTTTTGAACTTCATCTTGTGCTTTCTTTAATTCATCTTCTGTTATTTCTCCGCCTTTTTCCATTTTCTTAATTTTTTCATTGGCGTCTCTTCTCTCATTTCTTATTCTAATTTTAAATTCTTCTGAAGCTTTACTAGCCTTTTTAGCTAATTCTTTTCTTCTTTCTTCTGTTAAAGCAGGTACAGAAAGTCTTATAACTTCACCATCATTTGATGGATTTAATCCTAAATCTGAGTTAGCTATAGCTTTTTCTATTTCATGCATAGCAGATTTATCCCAAGGAGATATCATTAGTATTCTTGGCTCTGGTACAGATACAGCACCAATTTGATTTATTGGAGTTGGAGTTCCATAATAATCAACTCTTATTTTGTCTAACATTTGTGCATTAGCTCTTCCTGCTCTTATAGTTCCAAATTCGAACTTCAAAGCTTCAATTGTCCCATTCATCTTCTCTTCTAACTGCTTATGTATCTCTAGTTTCATAACTTTACTCCTCCTTCATTCTTCATTATTTTACAGTAGTTCCTATATTTTCGCCTTTTACTGCTCTTATTATATTCTCTGTTGTAAGCTCAAATACCTTTATTGGAATTTTATTATCCATACATAAAGATGTAGCTGTAGAGTCCATAACTTTTAACTCTTTTTGTATAACTTCCATATAACTTAATTGTGTAAATTTCTTAGCATCTGCATGTACTTTTGGATCCTTGTCATATACTGCATCAACATTTTTAGCTAACAAGATAACTTCTGCTTCCATCTCAGCAGCACGTAAAGCAGCAGTTGTATCTGTTGTAAAGTAAGGGTTTCCAGTTCCTGCACCAAATATAACAACTCTTTCCTTTTCTAAATGTCTAACTGCTCTTCTTCTTATATATGGTTCTGCAATTTGTCTCATATCTATAGCAGTTTGAACTCTTGTAGGAACATCTATATTTTCTAGTGCATCTTGCAATGCCATTGCATTCATAACTGTAGCTAGCATACCTATATAGTCAGCAGTAGTTCTATCCATTCCTTCGCTAGTTCTACCTCTCCAGAAGTTTCCGCCACCTACAACTACAGCCACTTCAACACCTATTTCTTGTATTTTTTTAATAGCAATAGCAATATCATTAACTACATCATTATTTATACCAAAACCTTTTTCTCCCGCTAATGCTTCTCCACTTAATTTTAACAATACCCTTTTGTACATTGGTTTATCCATCAGAAACCTCCTATTTCAATCCTTCATATCCATTTTTTCTATTTTTTAAAAAAGAGAACACCTGCGTGTTCTCTCTTTGGTTATTACTTAAGTTGCTTAGCAACTTCTTCTGCAAAGTTTTCTTCTCTCTTTTGTATACCTTCACCAACTTCGAATCTCACAACTTTAACAACTTTTATATCAGAACCTACTGCTTTAGCAACATCAGCAACTAATTGTTTAACAGTTACATCTGGATTTTTAACGAAAGTTTGCTCTAATAAACAAACCTCTTTTAATTCTTTTTCCAATCTTCCTTTAACCATTTTTTCAACTATATTAGCTGGCTTTCCTTCATTTAATGCTTGTTGAGTTAATACTTCTGTTTCATGTGCTATGTATTCAGCATCTACTTCATCTCTTGAAACGTATTTAGGATTCATAGCAGCAACTTGCATAGCCACATCTTTACCTAATTCTAAAACTTTAGCATCTCTAGCTTCTGTTTCCATTTCAACAAGAACACCTATTTTTCCACCACCGTGGATATATCCAGCAACTTGTCCATTAGTTACAACTTTAGCAAATCTTCTAAAGTCTAATTTTTCACCTATTTTTGCAACTCTATTATTTAAAACTTCTTGTAAAGTTATTCCTTCTCTATGAGTTTCACCTAATAAAGAAGCAACATCTTCTTTATCAGTAGCTAATGCCATACAAGCAGTATCTTTAACGAACACTTTGAAGTCTTCATTTTTAGCAACGAAATCTGTTTCTGAGTTAACTTCTACCATAGAAGCAACTGTATTATCATCGTTCATTTCTATTGCAACTAGACCTTCAGCAGCAACTCTACCAGCTTTTTTAGCAGCTTTTGATAATCCTTTTTCTCTTAATAAATCTACTGCTTTTTCCATATTTCCTTCAGCTTCTTGTAAAGCTTTCTTGCAGTCCATCATTCCTGCGCCTGTACTTTCTCTTAACTCTTTTACCATTTGAGCAGTTATATTAGCCATTTTTTAAGTTTCCTCCTACTTATTCTATTCCATATTATAAATGGTAAGGGCGACCCTTACCATTTAATTGTCAAATTATTATTCTTGGTCTTCAGCTACTTCTTCTTCAGCACCTTGTCTTCCTTCAATTACAGCTGTTGCCATAGCACCAGTTATTAATTTTACGGCTCTTATTGCATCATCATTTCCTGGTATAGCAAAGTCTAATTGTTCTGGGTCACAGTTTGTATCAACTATACCAACTACTGGTATACCTAATCTGTGAGCTTCTTGAATAGCTATGTTTTCTTTTCTTGGGTCAACTACGAACATTGCACCTGGTAATTCAGGCATGTCTTTTATTCCACCTAAGTACTTTTCTAGTTTTTCTTTTTCAGCTCTTAATTTTATAACTTCTTTTTTAGGAAGAACATTAAATACGCCTTCTTCTTCCATTTTTTCTAATTCTCTTAATTTATTTATTCTAGTTTTTATAGTTTTGTGGTTTGTTAACATTCCACCTAACCATCTTTCATTAACAAAGTACATTCCACATCTTTCAGCTTCATCTTTTATCGCATCTTGAGCTTGTTTTTTAGTTCCTACAAATAAGATTGGCTTTCCTGTTTCAGCTACTTCTTTAGTGAATTTGTAAGCTTCTTCAACTTTTTTAACTGTTTTTTGTAAGTCGATTATATATATTCCATTTCTTTCTGTGAATATATACTTAGCCATTTTAGGGTTCCATCTTCTTGTTTGGTGACCGAAGTGAACACCTGCTTCTAATAATTGTTTCATTGATATTACTGACATATTTACCTCCTGGTTTTATACCTCCAGCTTGATCTTCTCCCTAAAAAACCATGTAATAGGCACCTTTTAAGGATCCCAATGCTGTGTGTGATTTATTTTATTTTTTCACCTCTAGTAGTATATCATAGAGGTGAAAAAATAACAATATTTTTTCCATATTTTCTATTTTTATATTTTTTTGTATATTTTATACCATTTTTTTGAATTTAATTTGCAAATTTCATTTTTAATTTTGTTTTTAATGGTATATTATCAACACTATTATCACTGACTATGTCTACACTTCCAAGTAAGTCACCTGAACTAGTGTAATATTTTATATTACCCATAGTATCACCTTTTTTAACAGGATACTCCATATTTTTAATTTTTACTTCAGATTTTATATTTTCATCATTTTTTAATATTGTATAAAGTTCATTTTTAGCTTTTAAAGTAACCTCTAGTTCTTTCATTCCTTTTATATATTTCTTACCAATAAAGCTATCTTTATCAATTACTTTTTTCATATTGAAATTCTCTTTTCCATATTTTAACATGGCTAAAGAAGAAGATATTCTTTTATCTTTATGATTAGCACCTAATACAACGCCTATTACTCTACGTTTTTTCTCATTTTTATCATTCTTATTAACAATCATAGAAAATGATAAACAATAACCAGCATTGCCAGTGTACCCTGTTTTTATACCATCAACTTCAGGTATAATTCTCAATAATGCATTTGTATTGCTTTTTTCAAAGCTTCTATCTGAGTTTGTATAGGTTTCCATGTCAGTTATAGCTGTTACTTGCTTTTCATAATGGTCAAACATGTATTTTCCAAGAATAGATATATCTCTCGCAGTAGATATATTTTCTTTTGCTGGTTTTTTTGGATTACTTAAATCATATATTGGAAGACCATTTGGATTTAAAAAATGTGTATTAGCCATTCCTATTTCTTTTGCTTTTTTGTTCATTCTATCTACAAAAGCTTCTTTAGACTTGGAAATATGTTTTGCTATAGCAATTGCTGCATCATTTCCTGATACAATCATAAGACCTCTCATAAGCTCTATAAGTGGTACTTCTTCACCAACTTTTAGTTTATAGCTTGAACCCTTAACTGAGGCAATGGACTTGTCTATCTTTATTATGTCAGTTTCTTTTACTTCTTTATTTTCAATAGCCTCTATTGCAAGTAAAAAAGTCATCATCTTACTTAAACTTGCTAAAGGTACCTTCATATCAGGTTCTTTGCCATATAAGACCCTACCTGTTTCTTGGTCTATAAGTATAGATGTTTTTGAGTATTTGTCTACGGATTTTTCATCAGCATATGAATAATTTGGTATTATAAATGCTAGAATCAGAGTTAATGTTAAAATTTTTTTTATTCCGTTTTTCAATTTTTTCACCTTCTTGGATTATTAAGTATATTTATATTTAAATTTTCCCTCTTTAGTCCAATTTATATCTAGTAATTAATACCTATCCATATTTACACAGATATTATCTTATCATTCTCTTAATAATCACAGATGCCCAAATTGCTCCTATTGTAACTCCTAAAAATACTTCTATACCTGCTAAAGCTTTACCAACCAAACTTGTGGCAACCATATCTCCATATCCTACTGTACTAAATGTAGCCATACTAAAATACCATAAATCTATATACGTTTTAAAAATTTCACTTGCTGAATAATTACCTAAGTTATTTATATTTAAAGTTATAAGTGTACTATTTGAACTTTCTATACCTACAAATAGATATAATAGGGCAAAACTACTTATTATAGCTATAATCACAAGTAATATATTCCATGGTTTTTCTCCATAACCCGTAGTATAGTGCGCTATTTGATCAAAAAATTTTTCAACTAAATAACTGCTGAGAGTTGGATAATCAGAACGTTTTATCATTTTACTACTATAAATTCTTTCCTTATAATAGTAAGGACCTATCATCTCATAATCTCCAATTTTTGTAGCTTGATTTCTAGCTATTCTATAATTTATTTTTCCATGCTTATATTCACTTTTTCCATACTCTACATTTTTAAGTATAAATTTTGTACACATGCTAAAAATTATTCCATCCATTCGTGGAAAATTTTCTACCTTATTAACTACTAAATCAGGCCCTTTAAATTTTACTTTTTCAAATATCTTATCATTTATATATACCTTATTAAACTTTGTTTTATTAAAATCACAATTTTCTAAAAATACACAAGCATTAAAAGATACTTTCCCCCTAAAATCTGTGTAATTAAAAATAACATTTTTTTTAAAAAGATGTTTTCTAAAATTTGCTTCTTGTTTAAATATTGTTTCAGAAAAATTTAATAATTTATAGTCATAAGTTAATATTTCTTCTGCATTAAAGTCATTTTCAAATATAAACCCATTAAATTCATTTATTTCTTCCTTATATATATTGTCCATCATTAACTTTATATCTTCACTAGACTTATTTTCTTTATGAAAAATACAATATCCAGAAGAATCTGCTTCTCTATGACATTTTTTTCTCTCATCTATTTTAGATATCCATTTACAATTCATAAATATCCTCCAGTACAAAAAAATTATCACTATTTTGTATTAGTTTGGATATTATTTTATTTTATATACTTAAATATATACAAAATATATATTAAATTGTTTATTTTAAAACTTTCAAGTTATTTATCATCAGATGAACAGTAAAATTTATCTATACTCAGTATCTTCGCTTGTTATCTTCATAAAGTAATACAATTACAAAACTACTTATCTTTTCTAAGTAGTTTTGTAACCATATTTAGTGCTACTAAGTCATCCATAAACCCTATTGGAAATACAAAATCTGGAATAACATCTGTTGATATAACAAAGTAAAGCAGCATACTTCCAATCAACAAATATTTTTTTATTCCTAATTTTCCTGTACAAAATTCAGCATACATGTCTCTCAGTCTATCTGTAAATTGTCCTTGTTTTTCTATAGAATCTATTTTTTTATTAAAATTATCAAAAAGTAATTTTTTCCCTTCATCTGTTTGGACATATAATTCACATTTACTTAACTCTTTCTCAATATTTCCGTTGAAACTTTTATCATTAATTAAGTTTGCAAATCCAAGTACATCATCAAAGTTACTAAAATCGCTATCTATATTAAAAATTTGTTTAGTATTACTGTTTTTAAATTCATATCCTGATGCTTTTAATAGTTCTTCTAAGTTTACATTTAAGTGTATTGCAAACTTTTCTAGGTGATTTATATTTGGTTTTTGTTTATCGTTTGCTATACGAGATATAGTAGATTTATCAATTCCACTTTTTTTGCTCAATTCTCCCATTGATATTGATTTTTCTTTTAATATCGTCTTCAATAGATTACCAAAACTCTCAACCTCACTATGTTGATTCATTATTTTCACCTGCTTTATTATGTTTGGTCTTATATTATATAATATGAGTTTTTTGTTCTTTAGGTGTTGCATAATGTTGAAATTTTATCAACACTCTATTGGTTTATCTGTAACAATTTATCTCTTTTTACAATACTATAACTATATAAGTATAAAATTTAAGAGAAAGGATGTTAATCTACTGTGATTGAATCAATTTTATTAGTAACTTCTCTTTGTATAGATGCATTTGTAACAAGTTTTGGATATGGCGTAAATAAAGTTAAAGTTCCTTTATATTCAAATATGATTATTAGTGTGGTTTCTTCAGCAATTTTGGCAATATCACTTTTTGCAGGTACAATAGCCAGAGATTTCTTACCTCAGAATATAACAATGTTGATATGTTTTTTAATTTTATTTTTATTAGGAACTGCTCGGTTAATTGAGAGTTTCTTTAAATCTTATTTTAAGAAAAAATCCATACATTCAAAAGATTATAATTTTAATATGCTAGACCTTAAATTAAATTTTAATGTTAGTATTGAGCCTGATACTTTAGATACAAGTAAATCTAAAGTTCTTAAATCCGTGGAAGCATTTACACTTGCTCTTGCTTTAAGCCTAGATGGATTGGCTATTGGATTTGGTAGTGGTCTTGTAGGAGTAAATTATATACAAGTTATCTTGTTTTCTCTAATTTCAAATGTAATAGCAGTATCATTTGGTTGTTTACTAGGAAATGTATTTGTTAAAAATATAAATCTAAATTTATCTTGGCTAAGTGGTGTGATTTTATTAATTATTGGATTTATGAAAATATGTTAACAAAAAGGCTATCTTAAAATTTTATTTTAGATAGCCTTTATTATATCTTAAAAAGATAAAAATTTTTATTTAGATTTAATTATTGCATTAAACAAAAACTGATAATCAAATATTTTTACCAAACTACAAACTTTTCTTACTACATATTAGGTTTAATATATCCAAGCTGTACCCCCTTTGTGACAGCTTCTAGTGAAGAAGATACATTTAGTTTATCAAAAATATTTTGGATATGATTAGACACTGTCCGCTCACTTAAATATAATTTACTTGCTATATCTTTTCTTTTAACACCATTATATAAAAATTGCAATATTAATTTTTCTCTATCAGTTAATTCTTCAATGTATTTTATTTTATCTGGAAAATAATTATATCCATTTTGAATCTGATTTAATATTTCAATAAACTTATCTGGCTCAATATTTTTATTTATAAAACCTTTTGCACCCATTTTTTGAGCTTCATACTTATATACGGGTAAATCATAACCTGTTAACATCACTATATTTACTTTAGGTATTATTTTTATAATGTCTTTTGCTAGAGTCAGTCCATCATTATCAATCTTCCCTAAATTAATATCAATTAGAATTATATCTGGGTTTTCATTTTTAATTGCTGAAATTACCTGGGAAATATCTTTAATATAAATAAATTTTTCTATTTCAGTATAATCTTCTAAAGCAATTTCTAAGCTTTTTGCAAATAATACATGGTCATCTATTAATAAAATATTTATAATAATTCTCTCCTTCCATAGGAATTTTCACACTAATACCTAAGCCAGAAGCTGTCTTATCAATATTAAGAACACCATTTAGCCTATGTAATTGTTCTTGAATAGACGACAGCCCATTATTTTGATGTCTTATTAAATCATATTCATTTTCCACACCTACTCCATTATCTAATACTGAAAGAATTATATATTTATTTTTTTGAATTAGTGAAATTTCGATTTTAGAACAATTTGAATGTTTAAAAGCATTTGTTACTAGCTCTTTTAATATACGATATACAATAAAATTATATGGCTCAGCCAAAAATATATTATCTTCACATTTAAAACAAATCTCTATGTTTTTAGATAAATAATTACCTCTTACCATGACAAACATATTTTCTATATTTTCTTTTAATGTAAGTGTTTTTAACAGTATTGGATGGTAATCTTGCATTTGATTGCGAATAGATAAGTTCAATTTTTCTAGTGTACTTATGATTATGTATTTTACATCTGGCTTTTCAGATTTTTTCATCATATTTTTAATAGATAGTAAATCTTGTAATACTTCATCATGTAGATAATTAGAAAAATCCTCTTTAAGCTCTTCCTCCTTATATATCTGCATTAGATTATTTATTAAATTACTTTCTTGCAAATTAAATTTTTCTACTGAATTTTTATTGTAGATGATGTCATCAATATTTGTATAAATTAAAATAAAATAAAGTAAAATAAACCAAAATATACAATGTATTATTATAAAATATGTAATTATATTAAAGTTTAATAGTTTTCCAACCCCAATAAAAAATACACTTATTGAAGAGAAGAAAATCAGTCTTTTTTTACTATTTAACATAGTATTTTGTTTTATATTACCTTTATCTTTTATAGCAATATTATGTATACTGAATATGGTTAATGATACAATTAAATACATTCCTAAATTCTCAACATATTCCTGTTTTTTAGCAAAAATTATAGCATATACAAGAAATGTAAATAATAAAATAGCTGAATATATAAAATTTCTTTTTTCATACTTCAAAACAAGTATCACAGTCTTTTTATATAAGATAATTAAGAATATAAAGCTTATAAAACTTATAATTATTTGTAATAAGTAAAGTAGTGCAAATAGATGATTATCAATAAATTTTGAAACTACTGTCAAAACACACATAAGTTTCAATATAAATTCTAAGCTTTTCTGGTAGTTGTATTTGTAATCTTGAAAGAAAAATACAAATAAAAATCTTACACTTTCAAAAACGATAATGGGACTTAGTAAAAAAATTAATTCATAAGATATTTTACTGTTATCAAATAAAAATAGAAAGTACCAAGAAATCAAAACAAGCAAGTTTGTGAATTGTACAAGCACTCTATTTTGTTTCAAATTAATTAATTCAATGTACATTATATCAACAGCTATAATAGATACAAGTAAAAGATTGAAAATGGAAATACTTTTGATATTTTTATTATTTAAAAATTCATAAATTAGAAATAATATTATCAATAATTGATTTGATAATATGATAATCTGTCTTTTATTATAACTGCCTTTCAACATATTAACTCCTTTCTGATAATTAATTATATGATAACATTATATAACTTGTAAATTAATTTCTACATAAGATAGTTATCTTATATTTTACAAATATTTTATAAAATTTTTAATACTATTTTTTAAGTATTATTTTATAACAAGAATACTTTGTTAGGACATAATATCCTACACATACGAGTGTAAATATGACACTTGCAAATACTATTGGTATTATTATAGGTGTATTACTTCCTAATATATTATCTATTAAAGCAGACTTGTAAGCAATTAATCCAAAGATACTATGTAACATTCCTAATACATATGGTATAGAAAAAAACACTAAAATTTGATTCTTAATTATTTTCTTTATATTTTTTTGACTATATCCTATTTTACTCAATATATTGAAACTATTTCTATCATAAATGGCATTAGAAATACTGTGAAAATACAACATACTTCCTGTAGCAATAAAAAATATAACAGAAAGAAAACTAATCAATAAAAAAGTTGAACTACTTTCATGCACAATTTCAGATTTTCTTTGATAAGCACTTATAAAATAAGGATTATCACCTAATAATTTTTTAAGTTTTTCATAAACTTCTTTATCATCTCTCATATCTTTTCCATCAATACTTATAATAGAACTTCTTGATAGATTATTGTAACTTGATATTTCATTATATAATCCATCTGACACTATTAGTGTCCCTACACTATTGGAAAAACTAATTGGATTATCTAATGTAGTATCTTTTATAACTACATCTACTTTTTTATCTGAATGTAAATCTAAGTTAAGGGTTTTCCCTTTGTCAACATTCTTTTTACTTGGTCTATATTTTACCAACACACTTTCATCATAATTTAAATGTTTAAAATCAAGCTTTTTACCTTGCTGTTTAGTTAATTCTATATAATCAGACTCTGATATACAATCAAATCCAGAGATTCTTCCTTTATCTTTACCAATAGAATATTCTATTGGTAAATCCTTTGATAAAGAATTTACCTTTATAATATTTATTTTTTTGTATTTAAAGTTTTCTACTAGTTCGCTATTTTTTACATCATTAATAATTTTATCAACATTAATTTTTTCTCCAACTTTAAATTCAATAGCAGAAGGTACTATACGAGAAACTGCCACTACAGGATAATAAATTGACAAAACAGTTGATGCAAATATACATAATGTCCCTGCTGACAGTAAAGTTAATAAAATTAAGGTTTTAGCATTAGAACGTATGGAGTAAATAAACTTAGGAATTGTAATAATCTGTATTTCTCTATAAAAATGATTTTTTTTAGTCTTTAATATTCTAATAGTATAAGGTAAAAATGAATTTATAAAAAAGACAGTTCCAACAACTACACAAAACAATGTCAATAAAGCAATTGGAGAAAAACCAATACTATACCAAACAGAATCCCTTCCTCTAGTCATATCAAAAGCTAGTATATATCCCAATACAAGCATAAAAATACCTATAAAAGCTATCAAAGGTTTTATTCTAATCTGTTTTTCTTCATTCTGTTCTATTTTAACTAAGTTAAGAAGAGAATTTCTCTGAATCAATTTCCAATTTGAAAAATATAGTACAAGTAATATAACAATTAAAAACAATAGACTAGAAATAATAGCACTTATATTAAAAAAAGGTATCTTTGAATTATCTATATTTAAATTTAATGAATGTACAATTATATATATAATAAGCTTATGTAACAATGAGCCAGTTAAAACACCTATAATAAAAGCAATCATACAAATAAATACATTTTCTATCATAACTAATTTTAACATATTTGATTTTCTATATCCCATCAAGGTATATATGCCAAGCTCTCTCATTCTACGTCTTATAAAAAATCTATTTGAGTAAAGCATATAGAATAATACAAATGAAATTATAAAAATTGAAATAGTTTTTATCATAGTTTCTACTCTTCCATCAGATGAAATTTTATTCATTATAATATCATTCATAGAAAAAGATACAAAGCTAAAAAATATCATGAGTATAAAAGCTACAGAAAACAAATACAATGAATAAAATGAAAAGTTTTTCTTAAGATTCTTTTTAGCAATATCATATATGTTCATTTTATTACCTCCTTTTAATGTATACTAATATACTTCTTCTAGTTTAGTAGTCTTAGTAACTATAGCTTCAAAGAAATCTTTATGGTTTTTTTCATTTTTTTGAAGTTCATCTATAATTTGGCCATCTCTAAAAACCAAAATTCTATTACAAAAACTAGCTACATAAGCATCATGTGTTACCATCAATATAGTAGTTTTTAATTCTCGATTTACATCACTTAGTGTTTTTAGTAACTCATTTGCTGATACTGAATCAAGTGCTCCAGTTGGTTCATCTGCAAGTATTATAGATGGTTTTTTTATAATCGCTCTTGCTGCAGCAACCCTTTGACATTGACCACCAGACAATTCATTTGGATACTTATACAAAATTGAATCTATTCCAAAACGTTTTGTCAACAACTTGACAGAATCTTCAATTTCACTTGGTTGCATATCTTTTAAAGTAAGTGGTACAGCTATATTTTCAAAAACATTCAAACTATCAATCAAAAAGTATTCTTGGAATATAAATCCAATATTATTCTTTATAAAATCCGCAGAAGAGTTATTATTTAATTTTTTTAAATTTACACCATTAATTACTATCTCACCACTATTTACACTATCTATTGTAGATAATGCGTTTAGTAAAGTTGTTTTTCCAGAACCTGATGCTCCCATAATTCCAACAAATTCACCAGAATTCACCTCAAATGAAACATGATTCAAACTTGGTTTTTTATTTTTACTATAAACCTTTGTTACATCTTTTACAGATAATAAAACATCCATATTTATACCTCCTTATAATATTATTTCATCTATGTTTAAAGTATAAATTTTTACACACAAAAAAACATGAGTAAAATACGCAAAAATAATCGCATTTATTACTCATGTTTTGTAAAATAATTATTTATATTTTAAATAGTCATTTGTATTTTTTATATTTGTTTTCTATTTTCTCTAATTTCTTTTTGAATCTGTTTAAGAGCTTTTTTTGAGCCTCTTTGAATATCTTTTTCCAATTTTCTATCTTTAAAACTAGTAAACAATGAATTTAAATCATATCCTTCTGGATATAACTCTTCTGCTTTTATACTAAGTTCTAATCTTTTTATATTTACTAAAGTAAAATTGTCTTTAAATAATACTTCTACATTATTAAATTTATCTCTAGGTTTATATACAACTCCAAAATCATTTTCATCCAATAATTTTACTTTATCACCTGTATTATACTCTGTATAATGGGAAATAGATTCAATATTATTTTTAGTTTCAGTATTGGATTGTAATCTACTTCTCTTAATTAAATCTAAATTGTAGTTTCTATCAGTTATATATTCTTTAGCTCTACTTAATACCTTATTTTTTATTCCCATCTTCTTAGAAATAAAAAGAGCATTACTATCTTCAGATTTTCCTATTGTTAACTTATATAATGGTTCTAAAGTTTCTTTATCAAACATCATACCTGCATTTTCAAATTCTGGATGCAAGTTAGCAAACTTTTTTATCTCTCCATAATGAGTTGATGCTATTGTTATACATCCCATACTATAAAATTCTTCTAACAATGATATTGCTAGTCCTGCACCCTCATTAGGTTCAGTTCCACTACCTATTTCATCAAATAGAACAAGTGTGGAATTATTTGATGAATTCATAATTTCAGCAATATTTTTTATGTGTGATGAAAAAGTACTTAGAGCATTTTCAATACTTTGATTATCTCCTATATCTACAAACACTTTTTCAAATACACTTAGTTCGCTGTCTTCTTTAGCAGAAATATCAAGTCCACATTGAACCATCAAAGTTAATAGACCAACAGTCTTAAGAGTTACAGTTTTTCCACCTGCATTAGGTCCTGTTATTACAAGGCTCCTATAATTTTTACCTATTTCAAAATCTAAAGGTACTACATCCCCTGTTAAAAGTGGGTGCTTCCCTTTGATTATTTTTATATATCCATTGTTGTTTATTTTTGGAGTAATACCATTTATTTTTTGACTATATTTGGCTTTCGCAAATACCATATCATATTCAGAAAGTATTTCTATATTTAACTTTATCTGAGTTATTTTATCAAATATAAGCTCCGTTAAATAAGATAATATCTTATATTCTTCAATAGCCTCATCCGCCTTTAACATAGTCAATTCTGTACTTAAATTTGATACACTTATTGGTTCAATGAATACAGTATTTCCTTTTGATGAAGTATCTAGTATAGTACCATCAACTTCATTTTTATAAGAAGATTTAATTGGTATTACATATCTATCATTTCTTTTACTTATTATAAATTCTTGTATATACTTTTTATTTATACTTGATGTTATAAACTTATTTAACCTATCTTTTATTTTTCCTTCTGTAATTTCTATATTTCGTCTTACCTTTTTTAATTCTTTACTGGCATTAGAATCAACTTTGTTTGATTTTATGCAGTAGTTTATCTCTTCCTCTATGTTTTTACATTCTGTTATATTTAAAGCATAAGAACTTAATGTAGGTGAATAAAATTCTTTGTCTAACATAAAAGCTTTCATCTTCCTACAACCTCTTAAAAAATCCTCTATATTTACAAGTTCAATAGGTTCTATTATCATTCCCTTTTCAATTTTATCTATTGTAGAACCTGCATTAAACAACCCTTCAAGTGGTATATGATTGCTATTTTCAACTATTTTTCTAGCTTCTTTATTTTCTTTTAATTTTCTTCTTACTACTTCAATATTTCCACTAGGAGTTAATTTGTCTATTAGATTTCTTCCAAGTGAACTTACACAATGTATTTTTATTAATTCTTTAACTTCATTTACTTGTAGTCTTTCAATTGTATTACTATTCATTATTTTGCTTTCTCCTTTATTTATAAGTCATGAATTTTAAATAACTATCTCACTTACTTTTATAATAATTATTTGTAATCAACTTAATAAATAAGGAATTATTATGCATTAAACTCCTTATTTATTAAGAAGTCTAACCCCGGACTCACTAATGTTAGTATTCTTTTTCATAAAACACTGCTCCTTTTCTATTTTTACTTAACTATTTTAGTCACTTTAACATTATTTCATAAATTATATACTAGTGTCAATATAAATAAATTTATTTATCTTTTAACGTAATAAAAACACCTATAATGCTCACTATTAAAATAAAAACACCAAAATAGCTGATAGTATCAAAGCATTCATAATATGCTTCAATAAAATCAGCTATTCACAATTTAATATAATTTTTAAAATTACCCTTTATAAGTAATTAATGGCTTCATAGTTGCCACTACTTGAATAAGTTTATATTCTATTAAACTTTCAATAACTTGTTCTATATTTTTATATGCTTCTGGAGCCTCTTGAAATAATAAGTTTATATCATTACATAGAATATGACTTTTAAGTTTAGTTTGTTTTATAGTATCTTTATTATACTTATTTTTAAGACGATATTTACAAATTGAACGAGGCCATTTTCTACCTGCTCCATGTGATATAGAATATAAAGACAGCTCTGTATTTTCAGTAGGCATAACTATATATGATAAACTTCCTCTTGAACCTGGTATAATTACAGCTCCTCTTTCAGTTGAAACAGCACCTTTTCTATGTATGAACTTATCTTCTTTTTTTTCTATAAAATTATGATTTATAGATAATATTTTTTCAATCTCTCTAGATATACCTATTGATTGCATAATTTTTTTACTAACAACTTCACGATTACGCTCTGCCCAGATTAAAGCTTTGTCATGATTTATCATATAGTCTCTTTCTTTTTCACTTCCAACTTCAATACCATTTTTATTATAAAATTTTTTCAGTATAGTTTCTCCATAATTTCTTGACCCACAGTGAACCAACATCATTATGTCATCACATGAAAATCTTAATCGCTCAAATTTTTCTTTATTATGAATTTCATTTACACATTGAAATTCTACAAAATGATTTCCACTTCCAATAGTTCCTAAATTTGATATTGGGCATTCATCTTCATATGGATTTATTGTTTTTATATCGTATAAATCTTTAATTTCAGAAAGACACTTAATCCATCTATCTTTTTTAAATTTTTTTTTAGAGATTCCAGTTTTAAATAAAGTCATTCCACAACCTATATCATTTCCAATTATATGTGGGTAGATAATGTCTTTAGTTTCAACTGCTAAACCCACAGGCATTTTACCTGCATGTAAATCAGGCAATCCTACTATTCTTAAAATTCCATTTAATTTTGAAATATCTTCAAGTTGTCTCTTTGCTATATCTTCAATCCAACACTTATTACTTGCTATTATTTTTATTTCACTCATACTTTGCTCCTTTTTAATATACTCCTGCCTTTAAAAAGTAGCAAAAAGCTGTGACTTTTAGCCACAGCTTTTTTATTTTAAACTACAAAAGCAGGTGGCTATTTGTTAAAATACTCTTAAATGCTTAATACCTCATTATTCTTTGCTAACATAATAACCACTTCCTCTCATAATTAAAATTATACTATAATTTTAATCTATATGTATATTATTTATAGACATTTATTTTAAAATGTACAATATATAATTTTTATATTATAGAACCTATAATAATCATTGAAATCATAACTATCGCTAAACCAGCAACAACTATTTTTTTATGTAATTTTCTTCTCACTTTGCTTTTATCTTCTTTTTTAACCTGAACAATTTTTTTTGGTTCTTCTTCTACTTTATCTTCAACCTCTATATATGCTTTTTCATACATTACCTTGCTAAGGTCAACAATAATATCATTAGCTCTAGTATACTTATTATTTCTGCCAAGTAGTCTTTTTATAACATTTATAAGTTCTATATTCCCATTAATTGCTCTTATACTATTCCAATCTAATCCTTTATCAATTAATTGTAACATTTTTTCTTCTGAATTTGCTTCTCCAAAAGGTAATTTCTTAAATATAGACTCAAATAAAATAAGACCTGTTGCAAAAAAATCACTCTCTCTATCAGTATAGTTTATACATAGTTGATGTGGACATAAATACTTTCTATTTCCATAACTTCTTGTATTTACTCCATTATTTGCTTTTGTAATTCCAAAATCACAAATTTTAATATTATATTCTGTATTCACCATTATACTACTCGATTTTAAACTTCCATGATATGAATAATTTCTATGTATCATTTCCAAAGCCTTTAAAACTTGTATCATTATATTTATAATTGCTTCTAGATGAAGATAATTACCTAGAATTAATTCATCTAAGCCAATACCATCAAAGTCTTCACTTACAATATAATATAATGTTGCTTCTTCTGTACAATGAATCCCAACATCAATTATTTTTAGTATATAAGGAGAGTTTATTTCATCTAAAGCAGTACTTTCATCAATTAAATTTGATACAAAATCTTCACAAATATAGTTATTATGTTTTATAACTTTTATTAACACATTTTTTCTGTAAAAAACATCCCTAGCCTTATAGATTTTGTTAATTTCTAAAACGTCATCAGAATTTACTACCTCATACCTATTGCCTATAAAATTCAACCCTGTCACCTCCTCATACATTTTATATAACTAAATCTATTTATAATTATACCAATATATAGGAATATTTTCTATATATTAATGACTCTAATACAAAAACGACAATTAATTGTTCTACCCTGATACAAAAAACAAGAGAGTTATCAACTCTCTTGTTTTTTATATCAATTCAATAGTAATCTAAAAAATCATCTATTTTTTCAATTCTTTATAAGAACTATTTGCTATATGTTCTCTTTTTATGACTTTTCCATTTGAGTCCTTATACACTCTATATGTAGAATATTTATCTTTTCCAGTGGTTTTTACTTCTATAGATATATTTGGTTTATCACCAGAATTACCATATACTATGGATGATACACTTCCTCCACCTGCATAATTTTTAATATATACAGGGTGGTTATACGGATTCTTAAATTTTAAATTTAATCCTCCATCACTTACTGTAGCATCTCTACCCCTTGGTACATAAGTAGATGCAGATGAGTGATTTGTAACTTGTGTTATTTCCATTCCTGAAAGAAGGGCTGCATTATATACTGTTGAAGATGTTTGGCAGACACCTCCACCTGCTGATTGCTCTAATTTCCCATAAACTATAACTGGTGCATCTTTATAACCATTAGCTTTATTACTAGGCCCTGTAAGCTTATTATATGAAAACTCTTCACCTGGCATTAGTAAAACATCACTAGTTTTTCTTGCTGACAATGCCACATTATATGCTCTACCTGATACAGATTGAGAATATGTTGTTGAATATTGACCTATAACAGAATTCACAGATTTTACTTGTTCTGTTGTTATATCTGGTTTTTGAAGATTTACTTTGAGTTCTAAAGGCTTATGCTCTTTATTTTTTATCATGTTGTATATAGATTCTTTATTTGATGCTAGGTCAAATTCTCTACCTATAACAGACTCTGTGTAATTTAATCCACCATTTCCAACACTAACTGAAGCATTTTTCATTTTCACATTGATACTGTCTGCTATTGAAGATACTTGAGCACTCAGTTTTGCCTCATCATATCCAGATTCTATTTTTAGGTCTAACTTATTTATTCTTATATCAATATATTTTTTTAAGTTTTGAAGGTAAGAACTTTTCTTTGTACTTTCATAAGCATTTTTTACAACTTCTTCTGTGTTATATTTTAAATCAATATCATTTGGAGATATTTTATAATCTTTTCCATCATAAGTAAGATTCATATCTTCTGGAGTATACTTATCTGTTATGGCTTTTAATGCTTCTTCTTTGGTCATATCAGATACGTTTATATCTTCTATATATACATTTTTAGCTATTTTCCCATTATATAGAACTTTGTTGTTAAAAAAATAAGTAGACACACCTATTGCTACAGCTAAAACTGCTAATACTATCATGAAAGTTCGTTTTTTTTCTTTTCCTAATTTTGAAACCCTTGTTGTACTTCTGCTCATAAATTCACCTCATTTTAACACTAACTTAATTTATCTTAATTTTGCTTATTAAAGTTTCCCTTTCAAAACTACTTTAGATTATATTTGAATAGCTTTTTTTAAACAAGGTATTTAAGCAAATGTAACTTTATTGTAAATTTATGTCTTATAATTAGATTTCTTTTTGACACTTTTTAATTATATTTTTTTAATTATAGCTTAATAAAAAATTTACCCCTTATTTACGAATATTGATTAAGTTACATTAAAAATTAAATATATCCTATTACTGGATAATGGTCTGATAAATAAATTTTATCTACTATATATCCTTTTAGCTCATTTTTTTTATCAACAAAAATATAATCTATCCTAGAGTTTGACTTTTCAAAGGTTGCTAAGTGAGATTTATTTAGACAAACAGCCATATCATTGAACATATCTAAAGATATATTTTTTTCATTGAAATCACCACATAAAACAACCTCTCCTACTAATCTATTTCTGTAGTCTATTATTTCATCCAGTTGCTTTGCTCTCTCTTCTCTATCTAAACCTAAGTGGGTGTTTATAACGTTTATAATTCTTCCATAATCATCTACAGTTATACAAAGTGCTCCTCGTTGCTCTTTTTTACTAGTTAAAAAAAAATGATTATTGTTTAGCATTTTTAATTTTGTAAATGTACAAATTCCATATATCATACTTACCTTTTTTACATTTGTGGCAAATACGCCATCCATATTTAAAACAGTCTTTAAAGCCAAAAATTGAGGATATAGTACTTCCTGCAAACAAATCACATCACAATTTAATTTTTTTAAATACATTCCCATTTTAGGTAATGTCAATTTATTATTTGAATCCATACCTTTATGAATATTGTAGGTCACTATTTTCATTAATATCACCTCTTATGCAATATTATGCCCTTGAGATTTAAACTCATTTATTTTTTAGTTTATAAAATACTGTACTCTTTCTAAAACTCAAGTACTCCCAGATTTTATCACAAAAAAACCTAACTTAAGTATTTATATTCTACATAAGTTAGGTTTTACAAAATTTTATAGTATTTATAATTTCATGCATTTTTAATGATGATTCTCCTTTTTTATTTTTTTCAATTTGCCTTCACTTACAACAAATAAAAATCCCATCTTTTTATATATTTCATCTAATTCAATTAAAGTCACTTCACCATTTTTTAAATTTGTTAATGTTATATCTTGTATTTTTCTTGATGGAATTATCATAAGTTATCAACACTCCTTTAAATTCTTTTAATCTTTATATTTAAATATATTTATGCATTGTGATATATATTCATAAATTATTAAAATAATTTCAAAAAACATCCGTTCTGCAAACATTCGTTCTGTATATTTATTATACATCATACAAACGTTCGATTCAATATAAAAATTAAATATATATCGTTATTGGTAAATTTTACAATATTATTCACTAAATATGTCAAAACAACTTTTTAAAATGACTTATCTTGTCAAATAAAAAAAAGTTATTTCGATAAAAGCTCACACTTAAATTGAAATAACTTTTCTAATATGAATTATTTAGCTTTATACTATAGTTTAATTAAGCTAACATATGTAATATTTGAGTTACTATAAGAGCACAATAAGTTCCTATAACATTTCCTAAAAGCCCCATAAGTACACCTACTGGGATTAATACTGGATTATGAACCCCAGCAATCATAGGTGCTGTAGTTACCCCACCTATATTGGCTATACTTCCTACCTCACAAGTAAATAAGTCTAATTTAAATAGTTTTGCAAGTCCTATAAATGAAACAGCATGTACAAGAACTACTACTAATCCAAACATTATGTAAACAGGAGCCTCTGATAATCCGAAGAAATTTGCTTTACTTCCTGTTGCTGCAAGAAGCAAGTACATAAATACATTTCCTACTAATGTACTTCCTTTAAGTTTTGATATCTTAGTCATACCTAATAGTATTGATATTGTAGATGCAACAAGCACTACCCACATAGTCTCATTAAGTATACCTGAAGTTGGAAGAATCTTAGATACAATCTGTGCAAATGCTGCAACTCCAAATCCAACAGACAATAAAGTCATAAGTTCCACAAATGTAGGTGCTGTATTATCTTTATTTTCTTTCTCAAGCTTTGCTGTAACCTCATCTATAAAACTTGTATCACATTTTGTCCATTTGTTGAATCTAGATCCAAATTTTACAGACATTAGACAAACAGACATCCATACTGTATATCCTATAGAACCCATAAGTATTGCATAACTAAGCCCTTCTTCTGCAACTCCTAAAGCATTAGCTGCTGCAATCATATTTGATGAACCACCAATCCATGATCCAGATGCTGCACCAAGAACTTTCCACGAATCTGCGCCCATTGAACCTTTAAAAATTATAAAAGCTATAACGAATCCAAGCATAAATGTCAATGTAGCACAGAAAAATGATAATAACATTTTAGGCCCCATTTTTAATATTTTTCTTAAATCACATTGAATTAACAGGAATACTAACATTAATGGTAAAAAATTTACTGTTATTATATTCTGATATATACCAACTTCTTCATTTTGTGCAAATAAGCCAAATGATGCAAGTATAGCAGCCCCTAAATAAATTAAAAGCATTGGATTAATAACATCAAATATCTTCCATTTTAATTTATCAACCATGTAAAAAATTCCACCTACAAATACAACTAAAAAACTACAAAATACAAATCCGTTTTCAATCACATTATACACACCCTCTCTTTTCCTAATTGATTCAGATTTTTTTATAATTCCTAATAAAAATTTTTCTTCAAATAATACAAATAATTAAAATAAACTTTTTTATCTATATTTAACTAATTAAATACATATATAACCAACTGTTTACATATATTAATAAAGGTTTACAGATTAATTACTTTAAAAATGAATAGTCTGAATTTAAAATCTTTTCCAACAATTATTTTATTACTAAAATCTTTATTTGTAAAGAGAATTAAACTAAATATTTTATTTATTTGTTTTTATTTGTTTATTTGTTTTTTATTTATTTTTATTATTTATACAATCAAACTATTTTTAAATTAAACCCATATAATATAAATTAATTTCACCTTATATATTATTTTTTTTTTAATAGATTTAGAAATTTTTCTTTCAAATATAGTTTTCAGAACATTCGTATTTATGTTATAATTTGTATGAATATATATTTTTTAGGAGGAAATAATATGAATTTAAATTTAACTAATACTATAAATTTAATGAAGAAGTATCTTGATATACCAAGTCCAGCTGGATATACTGAAAATGCAGTTTTAGAAAGCAAAAAGGATTTTGAAACTTTAGGTCTTAATACTACTCTTACAAAAAAAGGTGCACTTATAGCTACTCTTCCTGGTGATGATGATTCAAATCAAATAACAATATCTGCACACATGGATACACTTGGTGCTATGATAAAAGAAATATCACCAGATGGTACTCTTAAATACCATAAAGTTGGTGGTGGTTGTTGGGCCGCTATAGAGGGTGAAAATTGTACTGTTATAACTAGAAAAGGTAAAAAAATCAGAGGAAGTGTTGTGTTTAAATACGCTTCTACTCATATATATGGACAGACAAAAGCTGCATCTGAAAGAAATGAAGAAACAATGATTATTAGACTTGATGAAAAAGTATTTAATAAACAGGATGTCTTAGATTTAGGAATAAGTGTTGGAGATTTTGTATGTCTAGACCACCGTTTTGAAGCTACAGAATCTGGGTTTATAAAATCTAGATATATAGACAATAAAGCAGCTGTAGCAATGGTTCTTGAAATAGCTAGATACTTTAAGGACAACAACTTAGCGCCTAAGCACACTACTAACTTTTATATAAGTAATTATGAGGAAATTGGACATGGTGTCTCTAAAGCTTTACCTGAAAAAACTAAAGAATTTGTAGCAATAGACATAGCACCTACTGGACCAAGTCAAACATCTAGTGAACATGGTGTAACTATAGTTGCAAAAGATAACTTATCTCTATATGATTTTAATTTAAGAAATAAACTTGTAGATGTTGCAGAAGATAATAATTTAGATTATGCTGTCGATGTGTTTACTTTTTATGGTTCAGATGCTTCAGAGGCTATTCGTTGGGGAGAAGATGTTCAAATAGCTTGTGTTGGCCCTGGAACAAATAATAGCCACCACTATGAAAGAACTCATATAGAAGCAATTGAAAATACTCTAAAACTTCTTATAAACTATATGCTAAAAAAATAATTAACTATATATTTTATTAAAGTCATTTCTTTGTAAATAACCAATTTTTATTTTTATTTTTATACAAAAATTGGTTTTTCTATAGACTTAATCTAGATTTACTACTATTATATAAGTAACTTCAATTTTCTTTAGTTAATTTTTATATGATTCACACAAACTATATAAAAATTTTCTTTAGTTAATTGTTGTTAAAATAAATTTTACAAGCTAACCCTACCAGAAAAGAGCTATCTAATCTGTAAGGAAATAGTTTAATATAGCACATTATAATTGTGTAATTAATAACTTTTCTTTTGTAGAAACTTTTCTTTAAAAAGAAAAGTTTTTTGATTTTGGATTTGTTTAAGAACATATTTTCTGAGTTAGGAGGATATTTATGAAAAAGGTTGCGGTTATAAGTGCTATTTTGGAAGAACCAAAAGAATGTCAGCTTAAATTTAATGAAGTTGTATCAACTTTTAAAGGTATTATTAAAGGTAGAATGGGAATTCCTTGTGAAGAAGAAGGTGTCTCAATTGTATGTATAGCAGTTGTTGGCGAAATGGATATTATCAATAGTTTGACTGGTAAATTGGGAAATATACCTCATGTATCTGTAAAAACTAGTATATCAAAAAAAGAAATTTAAGGTGGTGAGTACAAATGAGTCTAAATTCTACTCCACAATCAATAAGAGTACATATAGGTCTCTTTGGCAAAAGAAATGCAGGTAAATCTAGTGTAATAAATGCTATAACAAATCAAAGTGCTGCAATAGTATCAGATATTGCTGGAACTACTACAGACCCAGTATTTAGACCAATGGAAATCCTTCCTATAGGACCTTGTGTTCTTATAGATACTGCTGGTCTTGACGATGTTGGTGAGCTTGGTGAGCTTCGAATAAGCAAATCATTAGATATTTTAGAAAAGACAGACATAGCTTTACTAGTAGTGGATTGCCAAATTGGTGTTTCAAAAGAAGATTTATCACTAATTGAAAAGTTTGATGATAAAAATATACCTCATATTTTAGTACTTAACAAGATTGATACAATTAAAAATCAATCTGAAATTTTAAACTTAACCAAAAATAAAGTTAAGTGTCCAGTTGTTTCTGTCTCATCAACAGATAAAATTGGAATTGAAAATTTAAAAAATGAAATAATAAAGGTTTTACCTAAAGATAGTAATGAGTTTAAATTGGTATCAGATTTAATTGATCCAAATGATTTAGTTGTCTTAGTCGTTCCAATAGACAAGGCTGCTCCAAAAGGTAGACTTATACTTCCTCAACAGCAAGTTATAAGAGATATTTTAGATACTGGAGCAATTTCTATAGTTACAAAAGAAGATAACTTAAAAGAAACTCTATCTAATTTAAGTAAAAAACCTAAGCTTGTTATTACTGACTCTCAAGTATTTCCACAAGTGGAAAAAGATACTCCAAAAGACATTCCTCTTACATCTTTTTCCATATTATTCGCTAGACAAAAAGGAGACCTTAAAGAATTAATTGAGGGTGCCTATGCTTTAGAAAATTTAAAAGATGGTGACAAGGTCTTGATGGCTGAAGGTTGCACTCATCACAGACAAACTGATGATATTGGAACAGTTAAAATCCCTAATATGATTAGAAATAAAACTGGTAAAAATATTACTTTTGAATTTAGTTCTGGAGTATCCTTCACTGAAGATATAACTGAATATGCACTTGTAGTTCATTGTGGAGCTTGTATGATGAATAGAGCTGGAATGTTATCTAGAATAGAAAAGGCAAAATCTTTCAATGTACCTATTGTAAACTATGGTATTTTAATAGCATATACAAAAGGTATTTTGGAAAGATCACTTGAACTTTTCAATTACTAAAAATTTAACTATATTTAATAAATACATATTTAGATATGACTAAAAATAAGATTAAATACTTTATAGATAAACTTTACAGCACTAATTCATTAAGCTTTGATGAACTACTATACTTAATAGAAAATATCGACAATGAAGAATATAACTTTGAACAAAATTTGAGAAACTATCTTTACAAGCAAGCTAGCGATATGAGAAATAAACATTATGGAAATAGAGTATACTTAAGAGGACTTATAGAACTTACAAACTACTGCAAAAACAATTGTTACTACTGTGGTATACAATCTTCTAACAAAAATATTACAAGATATCGACTTTCACTAGATGAAATACTCGAATGTTGTGATATAGGTTACAAGATAGGATACAGAACTTTTGTTTTACAAGGTGGTGAAGACACATATTTTACTGATGATAAGATATGTGAGATTGTTTCAAGTATAAAAAATAAATATGAGAATTGTGCTATAACATTATCATTAGGAGAAAAAAGCTATGACTCCTATAAAAAATACTTTTTAAGTGGTGCAGATAGATACCTTTTAAGACATGAAACTGCTACAGATAGCCATTACAAAAAATTACATCCGCCAAACATTGAACTTAGAACTAGAAAAGAATGCCTTAAAAACCTCAAGGAAATTGGTTATCAGGTAGGTGCTGGATTTATGGTTGAGTCACCATTCCAAAGCAATGAGGACCTTGTTCGTGACTTATTATACCTAAAAGAGTTAAATCCTCATATGGTTGGTATAGGACCTTTTATACCACATCATGATACAATCTTTAAAGATTATAAACATGGTGATTTAGAAAAAACACTACTTATGCTTTCAATTACAAGACTTCTACTTCCAAAAGTCTTATTACCTGCTACAACAGCTCTTGCATCTATAAACCCTAGTGGTAGAAATGCAGGTCTTTTAGCTGGTTGTAATGTAATTATGCCAAACCTTTCTCCTCAAGAATTTAGAAAACAATATTCTCTTTATGATAACAAAGCATTTACTGGTCAAGAAGCTTGTGAATATCACCAGAGTTTAGAGGAAAATATCAAGTCTCTAGGACTTAAAGTTGACTACTCTCGTGGTGATAATATTGAATGGAGGCGTTTGTAAATGTTCATAAAACATGAACTTATTAATTCTTTATTAGAGGATGCAAAAAATTCAACTTCTGATGATATTGAAAAAGTACTTGATAAGGCTGATAGAAGAGAAAAACTTAGCTACAAAGATATAGCTATACTTCTTGAAGTAGAAGATAAAAAACAACTTGATAGGTTATTTAGTATAGCTGGGCAAATAAAAAATGAAATATATGGTAATAGAGTGGTTTTATTTGCCCCTCTCTATGTATCAAACTACTGTGTAAATGAATGTGTTTACTGTGGTTTTAATACATGTAATAAATTTAAAAGAAAAAAACTCTCTATGGACGAAATAAGAGAAGAAGTTAAAATACTTGAAAAAATGGGTCATAAAAGACTTGCTTTAGAAGCTGGTGAAGACCCTAAAAATTGTGATATAAATTATATATTGGACTGTTTAGATGCAATTTATTCAACATATAATAAAAATGGTAACATAAGAAGGGTAAACGTTAACATAGCAGCTACTAATGTAGAAGAATATAAACTACTAAAAGAAAAAGGAATTGGAACTTATATACTATTCCAAGAAACTTACCATAAGCCAACATTTATAAAGATGCATGGTCAATCTATAAAAAATGACTACTACTACCATTTAACAGCTTTTGATAGAGCCATGGAGGCTGGTGTTGATGATGTTGGTGCAGGAGTTTTATTTGGTCTAGCAGACCCTAAATTTGAAGTTTTGGGACTTATGATGCATAATGAACACCTAGAAGAAAAATTTGGTGTAGGATTCCATACCATATCTTTCCCTAGATTAAAAAAGGCTGAGGGTATGAGTTTAGAAAACTTCCCTCATTTAGTTTCTGATGATATGTTTAAAAAAATCGTGGCTATAACTAGATTAGCTGTTCCTTTTACTGGAATTATAATGTCTACTAGAGAAACGGCTGAAATGAGAAATGAATTACTAAAATATGGTGTATCACAAGTTAGTGCAGGTTCTCTAACAGGTGTTGGTGGATATAAAGCATATGAAGATGGTGACAATACAGATCAATTCGAGGTTGGAGACCACAGAAGCCCTGTAGAGGTACTTAAGGAACTAATCACTAATGGATATATACCTAGTTACTGTACAGCCTGTTATCGAAAAGGTAGAACTGGAGATAGATTTATGAGTTTAGCTAAGAGTCGTCAAATTCATAATGTCTGTACACCAAATGCACTTACTACATTAAATGAATTCTTAATTGATTATGGCGATGAAGAACTTAAAGCTATGGGTAAAAAGCTTATTACTGAAGAAATAGCTAAGATAGAAAGAGAAGACATAAGAAACATCGTATCTAACAATATGACTGCCTTAGAACGTGGCGAAAGAGATTTATACTTATAAAATTTTATTCATTGTATATTATTATTGTATATTCTATAGGTTAGTAGTAATATTATCTAAAGGGAAAGTTTAAGGGAGGGAGATTAACATTGAAAGATAACAACAATACCAATAAAACTATTCAATTTGGAGAAAAAAAAGCTAGCCTAGAAAACAATATTCAAAAAAATAAAAATGTCAAACTTGATGATACACACAAAGTCATTCCTTACCCTAAAAATAAAAAAAAGGATGATAAAAAGAAAAATAACAAAAAAAAGAATACGAATATAAACAAACATAAGGTCAATAAAGATAATTATGGACATTCTTTTTTTAATAACAAATACAAATATAAAAGAAAACCATATGTTATTGCTTTATACACAGTAATTTTTATTCTTTTAGCAATTTTGATTATAACAAAATTGACAGATAGTTCGAGTAAGGGTAACTATTCTCGTAATACTGTTTCTGATACTCACAAAAGTAATACCCAAAACATAACCTTTAATGAATCGGCTAATCTTCTTACTTGTGGGTAGCTTAAAAGAGTTATCTCATTTCAGAAATCATTTTCTAAAATTGAGATAACTCTTTTTTATTTAATATTTATTTTACCAACCTTGAGTTACTTCATAAACTTCGTCACCAATTCTACCATTTAAATAATCATCTATTGCAGAATCTATAATACTCATTGCTTTATCTACTTGCTCCTTAGTTATTACTAGAGGTGGTTGTACTCTTAAAGTAGATTGTCCTAAGAATATCATTATCAAACCAGTTTGTATACATCTATAGCATATCTTTGCTGTAGCATCTGGATGTTTTTCAGTAGAACCTTTTCCTTTAACTATATCAACTCCTATAGACAAACCTAATCCTCTTATTTCTCCAATTATATCGTATTTTTCTTTTAGTTTTTCAAATCCTGCTTTAATATAATCTCCCATTTCTATACTCTTTTGAAGTAAGTTTTCTCTTTCAATTATTTCTATAGATTTTAAAGCAGCTACACATACTGTTGTATTTCCAGCTAAAGTAAATAGATGTGCTGGTGCATCAAGGCTTTGCATTATTTCTGTTCTTCCAACAACTGCTCCTAGAGGTAATCCTCCACCAACAGATTTTCCAAGAACTATAAGGTCTGCTTCAATACCAAAATTTTCTATACCAAACCATTTACCTGTTCTTCCCATACCTTGTTGTATTTCATCACTTATAAGTAGTATTCCATTTTCTTTACATATTTTACTCAATCCTTGAATCCATTCTACTGGAGGTACTATTATTCCTGCATCTCCTGCAATTGGTTCTATAAATATTGCAGCTACTTCTTCTACTGGTAAGTAGTGTGCAAAAGCGTATTCCATTTCATCTAAACATTCTTTAGCAGTTCTATTTTTATCTGGATAATGGAAGTGATAAACTTCTGGTAATAATGGACCCATTTTTCTTCTCATGTTTGTACTTAATGCAGATATAGATATAGCTCCATAAGTACTTCCATGATATGATTCACACATAGATATTATTTTTGTTCTTCCAGTGTATCCTCTTGCTAATTTTATAGCAGCATCTATACAAGCAGAACCTGTTGCACTGTATAATACTTTCTTATCATTATCTCCAGGGGCTATTTCCACAAGCTTTTCAGCTAGTTTTACAGGAGGTTCACTATGGAAATATGCAAGTGTATATTGTGTGATATCATCCATTTGTTCTTTAACTGCTTGTGAGATTTCCTTATTTCCATGACCTACATTTGCAGAGCCTGCACTTGCTAAAAAGTCTACATACTCATTACCTTCATAATCATATAACATTGCACCTTCACCTGATTTAAATGCTACTGGATAATAAGGTATTTTTTGAGTTTTAGCAACATATTTTTTTTCTTCTGTACTTATCATTTGACTAGTTATCTCGCTCATTGGCAAATCATTCCCCTCTTTAAGTAAATTTATATTTTTAGAATTATTGCAATTTATAAAGATATTTTTATATAAAATTCTTTATATACTAATGTTAGTATTTTTGACACAAATTGTCAATATATGTTTTTATAATTTTCAAAATATTTGTTATTCAGAGATAATATATTTTGTTTTCAGCAAATCAACTCTATTTCTCCCAAAAATAAAGAACTCTATTCTATTATCATAGAGTTCTTTGCAAATTATTTTATAAATACTATTTTTCTATTTATTTTTAATTGAATCATATTTTCATCTTTTATTGTCATTAATTATTTCTTTAAAGTATTGTAATTGCTCTTGTTGTTTTTTATGTTTTATATCTGGGAAAGCTTTGATAATTCTTTTTTGTAATATAATATTGGATTCTATACGGTCTAATTTACTGTTTATTTTGTTTAATTTTTCTCTAGCTTCTAATTCTTCACTATTTATTGTTTTAAATAAAGCTTGTATTTCTCTTCTATCAAACTTATCTAACTTCATATTTATACCATTTAAGTCTGTAATTATTTCATCTAATAAATTGAGCTTCATATCTAATTTTTTAAGTGATATGATAGTAATAATTAAATCCACAATTGTCCATAAAGTCGTAATTACCACTATTGAAATCAATATATTATACGGAATAGTATTTACAATATATTCTATATAAGGATGTATAAATTTTATTATTACAACAGACATTATACCAAAATATATTGCATTTTTTAAACAGACTCTTCCCTTTACATTAAATTTTTGGTCAGAATAATCCCACCATTTAGCATGAAATAATGTTTCTAAAACAAATCCTGTAAAATATTCTAGTATTGTAGTCAAAATCATTCCTATCAAAAATAAAATAATTATATTGTCAAATCTTCCCAATATTGATATCACAAGTACTGCTCCAAAACCATAAACAGGACATATTGGACCATTTAAAAAACCTCTATTAATTATCCTTTTGCTTGCTATAGAACATCCTGCACTTTCTACTACCCATCCTAGAAATGAATATATAAAAAAATACAGAATATATTTTATTATCTCCATAATTTATCTCTACTCCTTCAATCGTTGATATATTTTTGTGTATAATGTAAAAATAATTATAGAAATAGTTTTTTCGTTTTTTACTTTTGTTATTCTTTTTTTGTTGGATATTCTATTCACCTAATCCAATTAATAATCTAGTAGCTGTGATTCCATGCTCATCTTTTGGTTGATTGTCTTTATCAATCCAAATCTCAACTGTATCAGATTTCTTTAACAGAGGTAAATTTTTAGAATCAAATTCTCCATATCTAATTATGTCTTTGTTCCCTTCTTCAGTAATTACAAAAGATATTAATTTTGTGTTTTTACTTAGATAAACTTTTATATAGCCATCCTTGTCCATTAAATTTTCTGGACTCTTTACATTGTTATTACAAGTTACATTATTATTACAAGCTGTCTTAATAGTTAATACACCATTTTTAAAACTTTCAAATGAACCAATTATATCTCCCTCATTTTTATCTATATCTTTAACTATTTCCTTATTTTCTTCAACTAATATTCTTGAAACTTGTTTATCTGGCTTAAGTTTAAAAGTTAACAAGCTTTGGTAGTTTGTGACAATGACACCCAGTCCTATCACTCCCAAAATCATGCTTGTACTTATTATAGCTTGTAATTTTTTAATGTTATCTGGAAACAATTTGGTCATCTTTGTATAAGCAATAATACCAAGTATTCCACCTAATGAATTCAGAATCACATCATCTATATCACTGCTTCCAATAGCCAAAATATATTGTATTAATTCAAATCCTAAACTAATAAGAGAAATTATTGTAATTATAGTTTTTTTATCTAATTTTTTTAATACTACAGGAAGAAAAATTCCCATTGGAATAAATATACCAATATTACCTATGATATTTGCAATAGCTCTTGTAAAACTAATATTACTATCTGTTATAAATTCCCATACTGTATAAAATGGAATTAAGTTGACAGACCTAAATCCACCCTTGAAAATAGCATAAATTGGTACATCTTTAAATAAAATTATCCTTATAGTTATTAAAACATATAAAAAAAATATTGTGTATATAGTTGATAATAATAATTTTTCTGAAGTTCTACACATGTCTTTTTTCAATAATAGCACCTTCTCTCTTTTTATATTTTAATAGTACCAACAAGTATTTAAGATGTTTTTAAAATTTTCTTAAATTTTCCTTAAGTGTTAAATTTAAACACATTAAAAAAGCCTATACTTTAAAATATAGACCTTCATAAATTTCCTTATATATACATTTTATTAAATAACAAACAATTTAAGTGTAGAACAAACAATAACCAAAGTTAAAAGTAATCTAGCATATAAAAAATTTTTTTCTTTAAGCATAATTCCTGCAACTCCAAGTATAAAAAAGAGAGATGCAATAAATTTACCAAGAATATTAGTACTTGGATAAGAACTAAAGTGCATGAAACAAAGTACAAATGTATATACCCCTATTGCATTAAATACAATTGTATTAGATGCTATCTTACCTTTATTAAAAAAGAAACAGAATATTGATACTAAATCTAAAAACAAAAATACATAAAACATGACTTTTAAAACGCCCATACTTATACCCCCTAAAAATTTTAATTATAATATCTGGTTTATTTCATACAATTCTCAATATATTCAAGATAAACTTATAATCTTAATATAATAATAGTATAAGCTTATATTACTAGCTTATTAATTCTTATATTTACATTACTAGTTTATTACTTCATATTCATACATATTATAATCACATTCATACATATTTAAAGATTCATACGTTGCTTTTGCATTTATATTTTCTTTTTCTACATATAATCTCATTCCAACAATATTTTCATCTCTATCACACATATTTTTTATATAATTAAATAAATAATTAAAGATGTTCTTTCTTCTATACTCTTTCTCTACATATACACTCTGAATCCAAAGAAAGTTTCCATTTCTCCAATCACTCCACTCATATGTATACATAATCTGTGCAACCACCTTATCAAATACTGTATATACATAATATTTTCCTTTTCTTTCATCTAATAACAATGCCCTTACACCTTTAGTTAAAACATCCATGTCAAGTTCTTTTCCTTCTGTTTCTTTAGCTAAATTATAATTAAATTTCGCTATTATATCCAAATCATCTAAACGAGCTTCTCTTATCTCTATCAGTTCTTCATTTTCATATAATTCTATATAGTCCTTTTGTTCCATACTTATTCCCCCATATCTATTTTATGTATTACATTAATCTTTTTGTAATAATACATTATAAAATTTTTTCTAGTTTCATAAATGCATAATCGAAGGTAGATTCTAAGTTACCATTATTTTTTCCTCCACCTTGAGCTAAAACCTGGCTTCCTCCACCTTTACCATCTATAAGATTTATTGCATCCTTCAATAAACTTCCCATATTGACAGCTTTCAAATTTTTAGAACATGCAAAAATCAAGTTTATTTTTTCTTCAAATCTAACAGCTAATAATGCAATATTATTTTCATCTTCTGTAATTTTATTTGCAATTTTATTTACATATTTTAAATCTTCTTCATCATAAGTTTTTCTAACAACTGAAACATTGCCAATCTTATTTGCATTTTCTACCATTTCTTTAACTTGGTACTTAGCTACTATTTCTTCAAGTTTTCTTTTTTTACTTAGAGAATCTTCCACCTTCTCATTTAAATTTATAATCCCATTTATAGCATCTTCTTCACTACAACTTAAATATCTACAGATTTTGGTTAAGTATACATCCCTTTTTAATACTTCATCTACAGCTCTTTTACCAGCTAAAAACTCTATTCTTGTACTAGACTTATGCTTCTCCCATTTTTTTATTTTTATCATTCTAAGCTCACTTGTTGATTTTGGGTGTACTCCACAACATGCATTTGTATCTAAGTCACCTATTTTTACTACCCTTATTTCTTCATTTGTGTTTGGCAAAGCACGTCTTAACCAAATTTTTTTTAATTCTCTTTTAGTTGGAAGTAATGTTTCTACTTGTATATTCTGACGAATAATTTCATTTGCAAGCAACTCTATCTCTCTAATTTTTTCTTCATCTAAATTACCCTCTATGTCCACTGTGCTGTACTCATTACCTAAATGAAAACCTGTTGTGTTTGCATTAAAATTCTTAAAAAAACACCCTGAGAGTACATGTTGTCCAAAATGTTGATGCATACCATCTTCTCTTCTATCCCAATCAATACTACACTTTACCTTATGTATCTTTATTGGCTTTTTATCTAATATATGATATACTTTTTTATCTTCTTCATATACACTTATTACTTCATAATTATCTATTTTTCCTAAGTCTCCAAATTGGCCTCCACCACCAGGGAAAAATGCTGTTTTATCCAACAAAACATGAAACTTATTTTCTATTTCTCTTATCTCAATTATTTCTGCCGTAAAATCTCTTATATACTGATCTGTATAGTATAACTTTTCCATTATGATTTTATCTCCATTTCCTTTATTCTAAACTGCCTTATTGTTTAAATATACATATATTTTAGGTTAAGTACACCAGATAGGCTTAACCTATTTTTTAATAGTAATCTTCTACTATATTTTAACATATAGATATTAATGTTAACAAATTTATAATTATATATTATTTTAAATATTCAATAATATAAAGCATATTAACATTGCTTTTTTAAAAGCTTTAGTATAAAATCATATTAAATAAATTTTCTGAAATGATAGAATATTGCAATCTATAAAAATATACTTAGTAATATATAGCATTGTATTATAAATATATCGTTTTATTTTGTAGGGGGAGTGATTTAAAATGCCAATAAAACCAAGAAAAATATCTATTGTAGGTTCAGGTCATGTTGGTTCACACTGTGGATTTAGTTTGATAACTCAAGGAGTTTGTGATGAACTCCTTATGATTGATATTGATGAAGCTAAGGCAAAAGCTCAAGCTTTAGATTTAGCTGATGCGGTTTCCTATCTTCCACATAAAGTACATATAGAAAAAGGAACTTTTAATGATTGTAAGGATTCTGATATCATAGTGGTAAGTGTTGCAGATTCTTCAGAAGGTCCTTTACGCAGACAAAACACAACTAGGTTAGACTTACTAAAACCAACTATTGGGATGATAAAATCTATAGTAAAACCTATAATTGATTCTGGATTTGATGGTATATTTATAGTTATTTCTAATCCAGTTGATGTAGTTACAAATTATATCTGGGAAAAGTCTGGCTTTCCTAAAAATAGAGTTATTGGAACTGGAACGGCTTTAGACTCAACAAGACTTAGAAGGCTTTTATCTGAAGAAACTGGAATTGCTCAACAATCAATACAAGCTTATTCTATGGGTGAACATGGAGATTCTCAAATAGTTCCTTGGTCTCATGTTTCAATTGGTGGCAAACCAATTTTAGATATGATAAAGGATAATCCAGATACTTATGGTAAATTAGACTTACCATCAATAGTTGAAAAAAACAAGAAAACAGGTATAGGTATAATAAATGGCAAAGATTGTACAGAGTTTGGAATAGGAACTGCTTTAGTAGAAATTGTAAAGGCTATACTACATAATGAGAAAAAGATTTTACCAGTTTCTACATTATTGGAAGGTCAGTACAATGAAGAAAATGTATTTGCAGGTGTTCCTTGTATTATAGGTAAAAATGGGATTGAGGGAATTGTTGAAATCAATTTAACTGATGATGAACAAGATGGATTTAGTAAATCTTGTTCTGTTTTAAGAGACCATATTGCACTTTCAAAGACTATTTAGTTCTAAATCTATACTATTCATTCTTTAATTAACTTATTTAGATACTCTATAATTATTATAGAGTATTCTCATATGTATACATAAAACAAAATATAAGGAGATGTTAAATTTGGCAATAAAACCAAGAAAAGTATCAATAATAGGAACTGGTCATGTTGGTTCACATTGTGGATTTAGTTTAGTAACTCAAGGAGTTTGTGATGAACTACTGATGATTGATATAGATGAAAGTAAAGCAAAGGCTCAGGCTTTAGATTTGTCAGATGCAATTTCCTATCTTAAACATGCTACAAAAATTAAAAATGGAACACTTGATGATTGTAAGGATTCTGATATTATAGTAATAAGTGCAGGTCCATTACCTGAAAAAAATCAGACTAGATTGGATACTCTTGAATCTACAATTAATGTTGTAAAAACAATTGTAAAACCTATTGTTAAATCTGGATTTGATGGTATATTTATTGTAATTTCAAATCCAGTTGATATAATTGCTGACTATATTTGGAAAGTTTCTGGATTTTCTAAAAATAAAGTTTTGGGTACAGGTACTGCACTTGATTCTTCGAGACTTAGAAGGCTTTTATCTGAGGAAACAAATCTTCCTCAACAATCAATACAAGCTTATTCTATGGGTGAACATGGAGATTCTCAGATGGTTCCTTGGTCTCATGTTTCAATTGGTGGTAAACCATTATTTGATATTATGAAAGAAAATCCTAGCATTTATGGAAAATTAAACTTAGATGAATTAACTGAAAAAACAGCCAAAGCTGGTTGGGATGTACTTTATGGCAAAGGCTCTACTGAATTTGGTATTGGTACTGCTTTAACAGAAATAGTAAAGACAATTTTTCATAATGAAAGAAAAATCCTTCCAGTTTCTACTTTATTAGATGGTCAATATGGACAAAAAGATGTATTTGCTGGTGTTCCTGCTATAATTGGCATAAATGGAGTTGAGTCTATAGTAGAAATTAATTTAACTGATGATGAACAAAAAAAATTCAATAAATCATGTACTGTTTTAAAAGAATACATTAAAATTGCTAAAGACATTTAGATTAATACCATATTAGAATACATGTTTAAATTAATAGCATATTTTAAGTATATCTTAAATTTAATATTGAAAGCAGGTAAATTTCTTATGATAAAAAATTATATTAACAAACCTTAAATTTAAATCATAAATACCTGCTTTTATCTTTTAATATTAAAATATTAATTTATCTTTTCCCATCAAATTTTATAACTTTACTTTTTTTCTTTGTATTTTGAGATAGGAGTCCATTTTTTAATCCCATCAACAATTCTAGGTCTTCTGGATAAAGACTTATTCCTATATCTCCTAAATTTGATACTATATTCTCTGTATTCATTATTTTGTTTTCTATCAATAATTCGACTGCTTTTTTTAAATATACTGGACTTACACTCTTCATTTTATCCAATGGTTCTTCTATTAGCCATCCTCGTTTATCCATTTCACTCATAAGATAATTATACTTTTTGTAGCTTATCTCGCCTAAATTGTATGCTCTAAAAATCATAACAGATATAGGCACAATCCATTTTTGCTTCAATTCTACATAATACTCTAGGTCTTCTGGATAAACCAAGTCTTCTAAAAAAGTCTCTCTTGGAAGCAAAAATGCACAGGCATATTCATCTGCTAAGAATTGCTTGTTTGCTATTCTCAATTGACTTGATATTATATATCCAAGCTCATATGCTAAATCATAGTTTCTAATTGATGCTGATTTTTTATCATTCCCAAGAGATATTAGATATTTAGTTTCTTTACCAATTCTCTGTTTTTGAGTAAATACTGTTGCGCCTTTTCTATCTACATTCATTCCTGATATTATAATCCCATTAGCCTCTAATAAACTTACCATATTTACTATTGGATTGTTATTTAAATTCCAAAGCTCTCTAGTCTTATTAGCAAGGCTTTCTATGTCATTTATATTGACATCCTTAATTAGTTTTCTATTTGGTAAGTTTTCTTTTGGAAATTTTATATAACTTTCCATAAACGAGTATATTTTATGGATAATTATTATTTTTTCTCTATAAGAAATTTCCTCTACTCTAGGAAGTTTAGATTGAGGATTAAAATGACTATCTTCTACAATAACATTTATACTTTCATTTTTATAAAAATACTCTTTTGGGAAGTTTAATATATTTGATAATTTTAATGCATTTTCAATATTTGGAACATACTTATTTTCTTCAAAGGCTTGTAAATCTTTTTTATTTATCTTAGTTTCTTTAGATAACTGCTCTAGAGTTTTAGCTCTAAAAACTCTAGCTGATTTTAATCTTTTTCCATTAAAGTCTTTTAAATTCATTTGTTTTCTCTCTTTCAAAAATTAAATTCTTTAGTCATACAAATATAAATTATAACATTACAATTAATAATTTATCATATTATTGACAAAAAAACAAAAGATGAAAACATAAATTTATATTTCCATCTCCAATCTTAATGTATGATATAACTAGTTTTAATTATTTAAAAAGCTTCAAATATTCTACATATCCTAGTTCTTCCATATCTTTTTTAGGTATAAACTTAAGAGAAGCAGAATTTATACAATACCTTAAACCTCCAAGTTCCTTTGGACCATCATCAAAAACATGACCTAGATGAGAGTTTCCTTTAGCACTTCTTACTTCAACCCTATACATCCCTTGTGAAAAATCGCTTCTTTCAATTATAGACTTATCTATAACTGGCTTTGCAAAACTAGGCCATCCGCATCCTGCATCAAATTTATCCTTTGAAGAAAATAAAACCTCTCCGCTTACTATATCTACATAGATACCTTCTTCATTATTATCATAATATTCATTTTCAAAAGGTACTTCTGTCATGTCATTTTGAGTAACTTCAAATTGAATAGGAGTTAAAGTCTTTTTTAACGCTTCTCTATCTACATTATTTCCATCCCAATAGCTTTTTACAAAATTATATCTTCCTGAACCTTTATAGTACATATTATAATTTAATGGTCTTTTTTTATAATAATCTTGATGATTTTCTTCTGCTTCGTAAAATTTAGTTGCTGGAATTATTTCAGTAACTATTTTACTATCAAATATTTTACTATTTTCTAAGCTTTCTTTTGACTCCAAAGCTGTATTTTTTTGCTCTTCATCGTGGTAAAATATAGCAGTTTTATATTGAGTTCCTCTATCACCAAATTGTCCACCATCATCTGTAGGATTAATTTGTTTCCAAAATATATTTAAAAGTTCATCATAACTTATTATGTTATCATCATAAGTTATTTGAATAGCTTCAACATGGCCAGTAGCTCCTGAACATACTTCTTGATATGTAGGATTTTCAACATGACCAGCTGTATATCCAGAAACTACTTTTATAACTCCTTCATATTTATCAAAAGGTTTTACCATGCACCAAAAACATCCTCCTGCAAAAGTAGCAAGTTTTATCATTTTCATCACTCCTTAAAAAAATTATATTTTATTTATTCCCTAAGAAGTAACTTAATAATCTTGTATTTTATTATTTTTTACTTTATTTAGAAAATACTATATGATATTAATGTATCTAAGATTGCAAAAACTTTTATCAAAGTTATAAACTATAAAAATTTTCTACTTATAAATATAATGAAAAGCTATACTTAATTTTTATAAAAACTTTTTTTATTTATCCATTCAAATGCATCTTTTATATCACAGTTTTCACCTAAAGATATTAAATATTCTAGTGAATCACAATCATCCATAGCTACATCTCTCTCCATTTTAGGATTTAGCCTATAGTAATTATCTCCAAGAAGTTTCTGAGAAAATAATTGACTCATTTGAGAGTTCCCTTCTAGGGTAACAGATATAATTGGTAAGTCTGGCTCTTTATTAATTATCCAGTCAATAGCTCCCCATTCAGTTGTATCTGTCTTTATACTATTATATACATATCCAGTCCCTATAGAAAAAAGTCTTGTATTTTTATAATTGAGCTTAAGCCCACTGTCAATTGAATAAACTATACATGCTAGACTTGGATCAGTCGCTATTATACCACCATCAACATGACAATTATAGGTTGGGAAAAATACTGGTGCAGCACTACTTGCCATTGCTACGTCTACAACTTTGCTAGTTTTGGTAAGAGAATTTGGCATATTATTATAAAATACAGGCTTCCACGAATGTTCTTCATTCCCTATATAAAAACTTGGCACCATGACTAATTTATTTAAATCTTTCAATTCTAAGTCCTCTGGAAATATACTTAGCAAAATTTCCTTTAAATTTTTATTTTCATACTTCGGTCTAAGCATTTCTGCATAACTTTTGTGGAAAATATACTTTGAATTTTCAATTGAATAAAGTGTCTTTATCTCTTTAGGGCTTACACCATATGCAAGCCCTAATGCAATCAAACTGCCTGTAGATGTCCCTCCAAACATACTTATATTATTTAACAAACTTGGATACTCCTCTACGATTCTCTCAAGTATGGATATACTTAATGCTCCTTTTAATCCACCACCATCGAACGTTAATATATTAAAATTCGAACTTTTCATATACACATACCCCCATATAAAATCCTTATACATTTTAGATTTTAGTTAAAATAATTACACTATAGTATATATATATTATGCAAATTCTATATTACAAAGTTCCTCACCCTATAATTAAATTCAGTATATTATAATATTAAAATCATAAATTTTATTTGTTTATACTATAATATATTTTTTAATCATTATAGGTTTAAAAGTATCACTTATTAGGAGTTATATTAAATTAATTAAAATAATATCTACTTTAGTAATAGAGTATAAAAACAGAAATAAGGATTAACTTTATATAAAGCCAATCCTTATTTCTATTAATGCTAAGTATTCTTAATAATATTTCGATTATAAAATTTATAATTTATTAGCCAAAAGTATTCTTTTTAGCCTAATATTTTTTTCATATCTTCTTCTGGAGTAGATATAGGAGTTAAAGCAAATTTATCAACCAATATATTTAATACATTTTGAGACAAGAACGCTGGTAAAGAAGGTCCTATATAGATATTTTTTATACCTAAGTAAAGCAATGTAAGAAGTACACAAACAGCTTTTTGTTCATACCATGATAGCACTATGCTAAGAGGTAATTCATTTACATCACATTCAAAAGCATTTGCCAATGAAACAGCCACTTGAATTGCACTGTAAGTATCATTACATTGTCCCATATCCATTAAACGTGGTAGCCCACCTATTTCTCCAAGATTTAAATCATTAAATCTATACTTTCCACATGCAAGAGTCAATATAACAGTGTCTTCAGGAGCTTGTTTTACGAATTCAGTATAATAATTTCTTCCAGGTTTTGCACCATCGCAACCACCAACTAATAAAAAGTGTCTTATAGCTCCATTTTTTACAGCTTCTACTACTGTATCTTGTACAGATGAAACTGTTCCTCTTGCAAAACCAGTAGTCAGCATATCACCACCATTGATTCCAGTCATATGCATATCTTCTTTATATCCTCCAAGTTCAAGTGCTTTTTCTATGACACTAGAAAAATCTTTATCTTCTCCAATATGAACCATACCAGGGTAAGCAACCACTTCTGTAGTAAATACTCTATCTCTATAACTATCCTTAACAGGCATTAAACAGTTTGTTGTAAATAGTATTGGAGCAGGTATATTGTCAAATTCTTTTTGTTGATTTTGCCATGCTGTACCAAAATTTCCTTTTAAATTCTTATATTCTTTTAATTTTGGATATGCATGTGCTGGTAATAATTCTCCATGAGTATATATATTTATTCCCTTATCTTTTGTTTGCTCTAGCAATTTGTGTAAATCATAAAGGTCATGCCCTGTAACTACAATAAATGGACCCTTTTCAATTTTCATAGGTACTTGAGTTGGTTCTGGTGTTCCATAAGTTTCAGTATTTGCTCTATCAAGTAATTCCATACATTTCAAGTTTATTTCCCCAGTTTTCATTACAAATCCTAAAAGTTCATCACTGGATAAGTCTTCTCCAACTGCTATTAACCCTTCATAGAAAAAGTCATTCACATCTTTATCTGTATATCCAAGTACCATTGCATGATAAGCATAAGCAGCCATACCTCTTAATCCAAATAAAATTAATGATTTTAATGAACGTATATCTTCATTATCATTCCATAAATTCATCATGTCGTAGTTGTCATTTCTATTACAAGTTGTAGCACAATCTGAACATCTAGGTACAAGTTCATTTTTTGCTAATTCAGTTTTTTCAATTTGTCTTTTTATAGCTTCATCATCAAAACTTACATTTGTTACAGTAGTAAACAATCCTTCTATCATAACTTTATCTGTTTCTCTTGTTGGTCTATTTTTATTTCCAACAGTTGCTCTTGAAAGTCCAATTAATACCCCTGTAAGTTCATCTTGTAAATTGGCTGTTCCCCCTTTTTTACCACAAGCTCCATTTATAGTACATCCTTTACCACCAACTGTCTGTTCACATTGAAAACAAAACATATTCTCCATCTTTTATTCCTCCCATTTCATTTTATTTATTAAAATTTATTAAATTATTTACGATTTACTTAATTAGATTTCTCCATCTACTATTTTTCCATCTACAGATATAGTAACGACTTGCCATGGTATCATCTTTCCACTATTTTGTAGAGCTGTTTTAACTGCATTTACGATACCACCACAACAAGGTACCTCCATACGTGTTACCACTATGTTTTTAATATCATTTAATTTTAAAATTTCTGTAAGTTTTTCAGCATAATCAACTTCATCAAGTTTAGGGCAACCAATTAATGTAACCTTATTTTGCATAAATTTATTATGGAAATTTCCATATGCATATGCTGTACAGTCTGCTGCTATTAAAAGACTTGCATTCTTTAAATATGATGCATTAGCAGGTACTAGTTTTATTTGCACTGGCCATTGATTAAGCTGAGACTCTTGTGCATCCATTACTATATTGTTATTTGTAGATATAGTATCTAAATCTTGTCTTTTTATAGACTTAGATTGAGAACCTGGACATCCACATGCTAAATTTTCTTTTTGTGCTCTCTTTGCTTCCATGTTTGCTTTTACTGCTTCTTCATCATATTCTGCAGCCTCTCTATTTTCAAATGAAATTGCATTCGTTGGACAAGTTGGTAAACAATCTCCTAAACCATCGCAATAATCGTCTCTTAAAAGTTTTGCTTTTCCATTTACCATACCTATAGCTTCTTCATGACAAGCTTCAACACATAATCCACAACCATTACATTTTTCTTCATCAATTTTAATTATTTTTCTAATCATTTATATCACCTCATAAAATTTTTTTGTTTAAAATACTACTTTACTAGATATTTATTTTTAAGACATAGGTCTTTTTTGTTTTAGATTTTTGTATCTCCTTGATTTTATAAATTTAGTATAGTACAATAAAAACAAATTATCGGTTGCATATGCAACAAGGAAGTGATTATTTGAAAAAATTTTTAGAAAAACATATAAATCTATTAAGAAAGATTTCTCTATTTGAAGGAATTAAAGATGATGAACTTGAAGCAATGCTAGAATGTTTGGGTGTTATTGATAAGACTTATCCAAAAGACAGTATAATATTTTCTGTAGGAAATGAAGTGACTTCTATTGGAATTATGCTTAAAGGAAGTGCACACATAATAAAAGAAGATATTGAAGGTAATAGAAATATTGTAACTGAGCTTTTACCTGGTGATTTATTTGGAGAGGTATTTGCTTGTACTAGACTACATAAAAGTACTGTAACCGTAGTGACAACATCTTCATGTGAAGTTCTATTTATAAAGTTTAAAAGTGTAACTGGTATTTGCTCATCTACATGTGAATTTCACAATAGACTTGTTGAAAATATGTTACAATTAATAGCTGAAAAAAATATTTTACTTCACAACAAAATAGAGCTGCTTTCTTGTAAAACAACTCGTGAAAAATTACTCATGTACTTTTCAAATCAAATAGAGAGAACGGGTAACTATAAGTTTACAATTCCTTTTTCAAGAAATGAAATGGCTGACTTTTTATGTGTTGATAGAAGTTCTATGTCAAGAGAACTTGGAAAAATGAGAGATGAAGGTCTATTATCTTTTAACAAAAATAAGTTTGAAATCTTTTGTTTCCAAAATAAACTAGATATTTAAATTTATATAATCCAATACACATAATTTTAATTAATTCAAATTATAGACATTATATCTAAATCTAGAATTTATATTTTTACTCAAAATTAATAGACATCTTAATTATATAATTAAGATGTCTATTAATTTTGTATGTTAATTAGCTTACTTTTATAAAAGTATCTTATATATTTTAATAAATACTTTCATTATATGTTTTTAATTAAATACTTCTTCTTTCTTAATAATATTTAAAAATTTTGCTGTTCTTTCATTTTTTGGATTATTAAATATTTCATCAGGAGTTCCTTCTTCAGCTATCACACCATTATCCATAAATATAATTTTATCAGCAACTTCTTTTGCAAAATTTATTTCATGAGTCACAATAAGCATTGTTATTCCCTCTTTTGCAAGCGATTTTATAACACTTAAAACTTCTCCAACAAGTTCTGGGTCAAGTGCAGATGTTGGTTCATCAAATAATATTACATTTGGATTAACTGCCATCGCTCTAGCTATACCTATTCTTTGTTGCTGACCTCCAGATAACTTTGATGGATAAAAATCTTTTCTATCCAACATACCAACTTTTTCTATTAATTTTAGAGAAATTTCTCTGGCTTCTTGCTTACTCTTTTTATGTACTACTATCAACGCTTCCATTACATTTTCTAATGCTGTTTTATTTTTAAATAGATTGTAGTTTTGAAATACCATAGATGTATGTTTTCTCAAATTTGCTATATCCTTTTTTGTTGCTTTTTCTACATCTACTTTTACATCTCCAATCATTATTTTTCCTTTTGTAGGTTCAACTAAATAATTTAAACATCTAAGTAATGTAGATTTACCTGTTCCAGATGGGCCAAGTATAGCTACTACTTCACTTTGATTTATTTCTAAATTTATACCTTTAAGAACTTCTGTACCTTTAAAACTTTTATGCAAATTCTCTACTTTTATCATTATTATCCACCTTTTTAATAAATATAATAGACTAATCACATATTTGACACTAAAATTAATATGTTAATTTCAAATCTAAAATAACTTAGTCATTTTATTTTTAAATAAAATATATTCTTATAACTATAGTCTAACATTGAAAAAGATAATCTACTGCAAGTTGTGCAAATAATGAAGATGCTGTACTTAGACATTTTTCATCTATATCAAACTTGTTATTATGAAGTTTATAATTTATATTTTTTTCTTTATTACCTACACCTATATACATAAATAAACCAGGTCTTTCCTTCATATAAATAGCAAAATCTTCACCTGTCATTGCTGGAAAATCAATCATTTCAATATTTTCATCTCCAAGTATTTTTAAAGCACTTTTTCTTCCTAGTTCTATCATATTTTTATCATTTATGACAGCGTCTCCTCCTGCACTCTTTTCAAACTTGCAATCCGCTCCATGAGCTTCACATATATTTCTTACCATACGCTCCAGTACTTCACTTATTTCAAGTACTTTTTCCTGACTTATAGCTCTAATAGTTCCTTGAAGTGTACATATATCTGGTATTATATTTTTAGAGATACCAGAATTAAAAGAACAAACAGATACTACTACTGGCACAACTGGGTCAATTTTCCTTGAAACTATCTGTTGTATGGATGAATATACTGCATTTCCAACCGCAATCGGGTCTATACAATTGTGAGGCTCTGCTCCATGGCCACCTTTACCAATTATTGTTATTTCAAAAGTATTCGTTGCTGCCATAGCACAATTTCTAGCAATTCCAATTTTCCCTGATTCAATAGTTGGCCAACAATGACCAGTTGCTAATACGTCCACACCTTCAAGTACATTTTCCTTAATTACGATATCAGAGCCACCTTTTTCTTCGCCTGGTTGAAATAGTAATTTTACATTTCCACATAGTTCTTCTTTTATGTCATTTAAAATCATTGCTGCCCCTAATAACCATGAAACATGTGCATCATGTCCACAAGCATGCATATTATCATTTGTAGATTTAAATTCTAAATCATTTTCTTCTTTTATTGGGAGTGCATCCATATCAGCTCTAAGTAGTATTGTTTTTCTACCATCATTATTTCCTTTTATAGTTGCTAATACTCCCGTACCTGCAACATCTATGTATTCAATATTAAGCTTATCTAACTCTTTTTTTATAAGTTTGGATGTTTCAAATTCTTTAAATGCCAATTCTGGATTTCTGTGTATTTGTCGTCTTATTTTTATAACCTCTTCATTATTTTTTAGTGCAATAGATTTTATTTTATCTTCAATCATTTATAAGACCTCCATAACTTATTTTAATCTATAAGGACTAATCTAAATACATTATAATACACAGATAACTATAGATAAATTTACATTTTCATAATTTTATCTATAGTTATCACAACTTTATAATTTATCTTTAAAATATTTATTTTTGTATATCAACACTTACATCCATTCCAAACCATTTTTCAGATATCTTTTTCACTGTTCCATCTGCAAGCATCTCTTCAATTGCCTTGTTTACATCTTCTTTTATAACTTTTGATTTTTCATCATTTTTCTTAAAGAAATAAGCTATATTAGTAACTGATAGTTTTTCATCTAACACTCTTACTTTCATATTAGCTTTTTTAGAATCTCCTACAACAGTAAGCTCTGCATCAATCCATGCACTAACTCTTCCTAAGTCTAAATCTTGAATACCATTAGTTCCATCACCATAAACCTTTTCTTCAAATAAATTATCTTTATTAACAGTTGCTGCAACTTGTTGACCTTGGGAACCTTCTGACACTGCTACTACTTTTCCTTTTAAATCTTCAAGCTTGTTTATTTCATTGTTTCCATCTTTTACAGCTATACATACAGAATCAGAGCCATAAGGAACAGAAGCATCATATTTTTCTAATCTCTCTTTAGACATTCCAAAAAAGTTCGCTGCTACATCAACTTTACCTGAATCTAACATTCCAAATATAGAGCTAAAACCTGTTGGTTCCATTTTTATTTTATATCCACTTCTTTTACCTATTTCTTTCCACATATCAACTTCAAACCCTTTATGTTCCCCATTGTCAACATAAGAATATGGATCAGCCGAATTAGATGAAGCTACAGTTACAATTTTTTCATCCTTTGCTTCTTCCTTTTTTGTACAACCAGTGGCTAAAATTGTTAACGACAAAACTGCTACCAAACATTTTATAATATTTCTTTTTATCATGTCTCTTCTCCTCACATTTTTTTATATAAAATACTTTTCTATGTATTTTTTAATGAATCAATAATTGCCAATTTTCTTTTCTAATTTTTTTTGTCCCCAACTTAAAGGAGTTATTATACACCAATAAATTACCATAACTGCTCCATACACCTCAAAGAACTTAAAACTTAATGCTCCTTGTGATTTGGCAGCACCCATTATATCATTTACTCCAACAACAAAAGCTACAGAAGAACCTTTAATTAAATCTATAAAATTATTGAATAATGATGGTAGTGCAACTCTTATTGCCTGTGGTACAACTATTCTTTTCATTGTTTGTAAATTTGTTAATCCCATCGCATATGCCGCTTCTATCTGCCCCTTATCAATTGAAAGTATAGATGCTCTTATCGTTTCTGACATATAAGCCCCCATATTCAAACTAAGTACTATAGATGTTGCAAATACCGGGTCCATATTTTTTACAAAATCACTCATATAAGCCAAACCAAAATATAAGAAGAACAACTGTGGCATAAGAGGTGTACCTCTAAATATTGATACATATACTTTGCATATTTGATTTAATACTTTGACTTTATAATAAGATGATAACGCTACTATCGTTCCTATAATTAATGAAAATACCAGTGAACTTATTGCTAAAATCACAGTTACATTGAATGATTTCATTATTATTGGAAATAATTCCAAAAAATATTTCATGCTAAAAATCATAAAATAAGTCCCCCTCACTTAATGTTGTTTTTTGCAAACTTTTGTCACATGTTCAATTATAATAGAATTTTCTTTATTTTTCCAATAGAAAAAAACTATTTCCTCATCTACTTATATAGCCATTTTTAATATCAAATTTATTTAATATAATTTTGATATTATGGAGTTATTTTTCTCATTTTCACAAGTTTTTTTAATTCTAAATCACATATTATTTTAAAATATATTTATAAGATATCAGTTTATGTATTTGTACAATCTCTAATATGTTCTTTAGAGTAAATCTCAATGCTATTTTTTACATATTAATCTGTTATAATAAAAATATAGTAAAAAAAGCAATATTAGAAATTGAAAATTGATAGTTATTTATAGTGAAAGAAAATTTCATTGGACAAGCAAAATAAAATGCAGAAAGGAGTCATGTATGAATATTTTTATTATTAGAAAAAATGCAAATCAACCGCCATTTATAATAGAGTATTAGATACAAGCCTGTTAATTTAGCATTTAATTAAAGATATGCAAAATACTCACTTAGGTATTGTATAAAATACTCATTCTCATTCAATATTAATTTAAAAGGAGAAATAGTTATGTTCTATATAAGTGATATTTTTGCTACAGCACCAAAAATCTTTTCAACTAAATTGCAAGAGGAAGTTTATAAAACTTTAGACTATCTTAAATTACCTTTTGAAAGAGTTGATACAGATACAGCAATATCTATGGAAGACTGTGTATTAATCAATAAAAAATTAGATATGAATATGGTGAAAACTTTATTTTTATGTAACAAGAAAAAGACCTTATTTTATCTTTTCATTACAACTGGAGACAAAAAATTTGATACGAAAAAATTTAGTAAAGAATTAAATATATCTCGTGTATCATTTGCTTCAGAAGAATTATTCGAGAACATGTTGGGAACCAAAATAGGTGCTGCAACAATTTTTAGCACAATTATTGATTGTAATAGAACTATCCAAGTAATATTTGATAAAGAAGTTCTAGAAAATGATTGTTATGGATGTAGTGACGGAACAAATACTGGATACATGAAAATAAAAACTGAATATATATTAAATATTTTATTACCATATACTAAACATAAGTATAAAGTTATTGAAATCTAATTATTATAAAAGCCTGTTATATCAATAAATATAACAGGCTTAACAACTGACATATAGATTTCTTTCTGATAAATCTTTAAGAGATATTTTCTTTTAGCAATCATTACATCTAAATTTACTACAATTGACAGAGTGTGCAACCTAAATAGTTAAATCATTATCTTGCTTTATCTTTATTGCCTTCTTAAATCCATCTGAAATTACAAAACTCATAAGAGCCACCACAAAATACACAAGAGTTGGAACTGTAAAGTAAAATCCGAATCCTAAATCTAGGAATCTCATTCCTGTTCCAGTAGTACCAAAAGTTGAAATAAATTCTATAACAGAATTTAAAAGTAAAAGATAGCCAATAAGTCTAAACCTTTTTGCATTTTCATTTATGAATAAGCTATATTCAGAGCTATTTAATACTTCTAACAATAACTTTACTATAATAAAATATGATACACCAAAAACAAACATTAATATTCCATATATAGAACCTTGTATAGTTGCTTCACCACTAAAACAAAGATAGCTAAAACCTTTAACTCCTCCTACAGAAAGTGCTAATCCTAAAAGAAAAAGTAAAATTTGTAATATACCATTTAATAGATTTTTTATAAGTTTATCAGACACTATATCAACCCCTTTAAAATATTTTATAATCATATATTACATCATATAATATCGTTTTTCAATAATTTTTTTATAATAAAAGATATATTTTTATTGTTTAAAAAATAAATTATCAACTTACTCAAGATTTTTTAAATCATAAAGAAAAATTCTTAAATATATTACTTGATTAGTAGTCCATAAAATAAAATTTAAGCTTATAGCTACCCTAATTTTTTATTTTATAAATATGTACATAAAAAAGAGTATATTAAATTTTTTTATATAAATTTAATATACTCTTTTACAAAATCCACTTTACATCTAAGCATAAATTATAGTTTATACTTAATCTACTTCTATATTAAACTTTAATGCTCCTGTAGGACATACCATTACACAAGGTGCTTCCATACCACACTCATTTCTTTCAACACAACCATTACACTTATTTGCCTTACCATCATTTCCATAAATTAAAGCTCCATATTCACAAGCTTTTTCACAAAGTTTACATCCTATACAGTTTTGATTATCTAATATTACAAATTTATTTTCTTTTTTAAAACAATCTTTAGGACATACATCTACACATTTTGCTTCATCACAATGAACACATGATAATGAAAAATAGTCTACCCTTTCTCCCTCTTCCATTGTAAATACACGTCTAAAAAGTTCACCCTTATCTATATCATTATCATTTTGGTCTATACAAGCAAGTAAACAAGCTCCACATGCTGTACATAATTCTTTATTAAATTTAAATAAACTTTTCATTATATCCCCCCCAATTATTTATTCACTTTTTCAATCTTACACTTACAACTTCTATATGCAGGGAATCCACTATAAGGATCAAAATTATCACAGATGATACTATTTACATCAGCTTCTCTATATCCATGATACATATGTATATTTTTATATAAAACTCTATCAGTAATATTGGCCTTTACATTCAAACTTCCTATTTTAGTAGTTATTTTTATATAATCTCCATTATTAATACCTAAGTCTTTTGCATCTAGACTAGAAATGTCACAACTAGCTTCATTTTTTAATATTCTTGAAAACTTAACATCATGAAGTCTTGAGTGTAATGCATTTGGAATTCTTGCCCCTGATGTTAATAGGTAATCATACTCATATATATCATCATTAAATTCTTTATATGTTGGTAATGAATCTAATCCAAAAGCTTTATATTTATCAATAATTGTAGATTTTAATTCAAACTTGGATGTATTAGTATCATATCCTTCTCTTGTATATGAACCTACTTCATATGGTTTAAAATCTTTACATTTCAGTGGTAAATCACTTTCCTTAAGCTCATCTACATCTACACAGGTTTCCTTAAACATATGTCTTATACTTGCTTCATAACCTGATTTTAGCAAATCATCATCTATGTCCATAACATTTGCTAAGTCAGAAAGTATTTCTACATCTGATTTTGAATCATATAATGTATCAATTACTTTTTCAGTATATGTAATATATCCACCTGGATAACTCTTACATTCTTCTCTTTCAAAAGATGTACATGCAGGTAAAAGTATATCTGCATATTTTGATGCATCTGTCATAAATAAATCTATATTGACAAAAAAATCTACAGTGCTTAATGCATTAAAAAGCCTACCTGAATTAGGAAACATCCTAACATTTATACCATGACAAAATAATGCTTTTATTTCATAAGGTGTCTTTTCTTCTATTTGTCGAGTTAAATCCATAGCTTGAAACTGAGTGACCATTTCATTCCAAAGAGGAAATCGTTCCCCACCAATCCTTTCATTTATATTTTTAGGTAGAGCTTCTTTTACAAACTCCTTTTCTAATGTTTGAAATCCACCTACCTTACCAGCAAAATAATCTTGTTTTGGTATATTACCCCCAATTTTATCATAGTTACCTGTTATAGCAGATAGAGACATCATTGCTCTATAATTTTGAAATCCATTTTGATGATGAACTACTGGAGCCGCACTTTCATTTATACAAAATGGACCTTGTGATAACATCTCTACAGCTTTTACTATATCAGCTTTAGAGACTCCTGTAATTTTGCTGACAGTCTCTAAATCAAATAATTTTACATATTCCTTATATTCATCAAATCCATGTACATGTTTTTTTATGTATTCTTTATCTATCAAATCTTTTTCTATAAATAAATTAGCCATTCCAAGGGCTAAGGCTCCATCAGTACCAGGCTTAACTCTTAAATGTAAATCTGCTATTTTTTGAGTTGTTGGTGTTATTCTAGGGTCTACAATTATAAAGTTTAAACCTTTTTCTTTTAGCTTACTTAGATTTACACTATTTAAAAATTTAGAGTAGTATGGATTAAATCCCCAGCCTAAATAAGTCTTTGCATTTTCCATATCCTGCATTGTAAAATTTCTTCCAGTTGCAACATTTCCAGCCATTTGTGCTGATGTTGAACAGGAGCTTGATTCTGTACCATAATTAGGAGAACCAAATGAAGATGCAAACCTTTGTAAAAACGGTCTATACCACTTTCCATAACCTGTAAAAAATGCTACATGTTTTGCTCCATATTCGTCTTTTATTTTGTTTAATTTTTCCCCTATTTCACTATAAGCTTCTTCCCATGATATTGGCTTAAATTTTCCTTCACCTCTTTTTCCAATCCTCTTAAGTGGTGTTTTTATTCTATCTTCTCTATACATATATTCTCTATTACAAAGACCTTTTGTACATAACAACCCTTTATTCATTGGATGCTCTTTTGTACCTTCTATTTTTATTACTTTGCCATCTTTGACATATGCATCAATTCCACAATGAATTCCTGGAGAACAAATATCACATAAGGTCCTCTTTATTTCTATTCCTGTCTCTTTGCATGGTATTTTGGCCTTAATCAATTTATAACTATCCATATCAATATTTTCCTTTCCCAATGATAAATATAAAGCATTATAATTATTATACATTCTTTTAATTTAAATATCATATTTTTAATTTTATACATTCTCTTACTTTAAACTATGTTTTTAATAATTAAATTTTATATACATTAATAAACTACTTAAATCATTATTTTTCACTCCTAGTTTACAGGATATTACAATAAAAATCTAATAGCAAATTGTTATTTATGTATATTTCGCAATAGATAAAAACTATTTACATATGCTTTAATTTAAACACTGTATTTAGAGTGTAAATTGAATAGATTTAGATTATAATATATACAGTGAGGTAAGGTGAATAAGATGAAAATAGATATGATATATAAATTAATCAAAAGAAATACAGAACCATCAAGATGGTCAAGAGGTATAAAATACTATAATAATCAACTAGTTGATTATATAGATATTGATATTGATGACTTACAAAATAACTTGCTAACATTTCGTGGTGGAGTCAATTCTGAGGATAATTATAGCTTTTATTTTAATTCAATAACAATAGATATAAAACACTTTAAAATAATTGAAAGTGACTGTAGCTGTGTTGATTGTCAATCAAATATTACAAGTCGAAGCATCTTTATATGTAAACATCTAGTTGCTATAGTAATAAAAAGCCTAAAGCAAATAAAAAGTAAAAATGACATTCCTCCTGTTCTAATAGAAATATTAGATGATGATAAGGATAAACTTTCTAATACTGATTCTAAAGTCAGTTTGGATTTAAGTAAACAACTACTTTCTTTTTTAAATGATACTAAAAAAGAAAGGGTCAATTTAGATGTATTATTAAGCATTGACTCAAATAAAGCAATTGCTGAGTTTAAAATTGGAATCGATAAAATGTATGTTTTAAAAAATATTACTGAATTTGCATATTCAAAACTCAATGGATATGAATTGGAGTTCGGAAAAAAATTTATTTATAATCCTAACATTCATTATTTTGCTGATGAAGATGAGAAGTTGATAGATATGATAGAAGAATATGGCACAAATCTTTCATATAATTTTTCTTCGTCATACTCAAAAAAGTTCATGGAAATAAATATGAGTTCTCTAAAACAATTTTTAGATGCTCTTAAACACAAGGATTTTACTCTTATTTTTTCTAAGGAAGAATATCATCCAAAAGTATTAAGTGATATTTTACCAATAAAATTTAATTTTAATAATATAGAAGATAAAATTGTCTTATCTTCCAAGGACTTACTACCAGTTCCACTTACTAGAAAAAATGATGTACTTTTATATGATAATAATCTCTACTTATTGTCTCATAAAAATTCTCGAGATTATTCAAAAATCTATCAAATATTATCAAAGTCGAAGGAATTAAAATTTGATAAAGAAGACTCAAAAGATGTTTTAGGATTATTAGTACCTAAATTAAAGTCGATATCCAAAGAAGTTTATTTGGATGAAAACATAAAAAATAATATCGCAAACGATTTTGAAACAGAGTTTTACTTTGATATAATTAATGGAAATGTATGTTGTGACATAAAGTATATCTATGATGATGAAGATGGTAAAAAATTTATACTTCCCAATATACAAAAGGAGGCTAAAATTGAAAATGAAATGCTTTCTTCGCAATTTGCAAAAGAAAATAACAGATATACATTTAAAGGAAATGACTATGACCTATTTACATTTTTAGATTTACAGTTAGAATATTTAAAGGAATTTGGAGATATCTATTATTCTGAGAAGTTTAAATTGAAGAAAATATATAATTCTTCATCAATTCAAGCTTCTATTAATCAAACTAATCAAAATTATCTAGAATTTAATTTTAATATATCTGATATAAATCCAAAAGAGTACAAAGATATTCTAAAAGCTCTTCAAGAAAAACGTACTTTTTACAAACTAAAAGATGGAAGTTTTATAGATTTATCAGAAAAAGAAACTAAAGATTTTTTTGAACTGGTTGAAAATTTAGATGTAATTGACAAATCAAAAGATAATAAAATTCATAATAATAAAGCTCTATATATAAATGAAATGATAAAGGGTAAAAACTTAAAGTTTATAAATGGTGAAAAAGAATTAGAAAATACATGTGAAAAGTTTAGAAACTTTAATGCTATAATTCCAGAGATTCCAAGTAATTTAAAAGCAAATCTACGTGACTATCAAATAAATGGCTTTAATTGGTTTAAAGTTTTAGATTTTTATAAATTTGGTGGTATATTAGCTGATGAAATGGGGCTGGGAAAAACAATACAAACTATCACATTTTTATTATCCTTATCCAATAAAAAAAGTATTATTGTTACACCAACATCACTTATCTATAATTGGAAAAATGAATTTGAAAAATTTGCTCCAGATATAAAAGTTCTATTGATACATGGAAATAAAAAAGATAGAGAAAAATGTTTTAAAGAAATAAATGATTTTAATGTAATTCTTACAACATATGGTACTCTTAGAAATGACCTAGAAAAATATAGCGAAATAGTTTTTGATTATTGTGTAATAGATGAGGCTCAAAACATTAAAAATCCAGTGGCTTTAGTAACAGAAGCTGTAAAAAATATAAATGCCAAAAACAAATTTGCACTTACTGGCACACCTATGGAAAATAATTTAATAGAGTTATGGTCAATATTTGACTTTATAATGCCTGGATATTTATATAGTAGAGGAAAATTTCAAGAGTTATTTATAAATAAAGAAGATAATGTTGAGAATTTAAAAAGACTTATAAAGCCTTTTATTCTTAGAAGAAGTAAAAAAGAAGTCATGAAAGAGCTTCCAGATAAGATTGAGAAAAACTTTTTTGTTGAATTAAATAAGGAACAGAAAAAAATATATAGTGTATATGCAAAAGATATACAAGATAAAATGAAAGATAAGAATCTTAAGAAAGATAAAATAGTTATTTTCTCTTATTTAACTAAACTAAGACAGCTTTGTTTAGACCCAAGTATAGTGGTAAAAGATTATAATAAAAAAAGTTCAAAAATAGAAACATGTCTAGAAATACTTAGAGATAGTATAAATGAAAATCACAAGATATTATTATTTTCACAATTTACATCTGTCCTTAAAAATATAGGCAAGGAACTCGATAAGTGTAAAATTGCATATCACTATATAGATGGTAAAACTAATGCTAAAGAAAGGCTTGAACTTGTAGATGAATTTAATAAGAGTACTGAAAAAAAAGTTTTTTTAATATCTTTAAAGGCAGGTGGTACAGGGTTAAATCTTACAACTGCTGATATCGTAATTCACTTTGACCCATGGTGGAATCCATCAGTAGAAAATCAAGCTAGTGACAGAGCTCATAGATTTGGTCAAAAAAATGTAGTACAAGTTATAAAGTTAATTGCTAAAGGCACTATAGAAGAAAAGATAATAAAATTACAAGAAAGTAAAAAAGAGCTTATAAATCAATTTATAAATGGAGAGCTTTCTAATGAAGGTGTATTAAGAAGTCTATCTGATAATGAGATAATGGACTTATTTAGTTGAAAGTGATATATATGATAAATAAAATGCTACTATGTTATCTATAGTTGATAAACAGGAGTTTCCTAAAATATAGGAGACTCCATAATATCTTAAACTTTATACATATGTTAACCCTTCTTTACTTATCTATTAATCTCTTTTACAAATATACAATTAATCCAAACAATCCACATAATACCATCATAAGTATAGGTCCAATCTTATATTTTCGTAAACAGTATAGTGAACAGCAAAATAAAATAACAGCTACAATATCTATATTTTTGAAAATATTGGTATTATAATAATTTGAAGTTCCAAAAAATGTCAACAATATAATTGTAAATCCTGCTGAAATGATTAATCCTAAAGATGATGCTTTTAGTCCATTTAAAATTTCAAAAACAAATTTCGAACTCTTATATTTTTTAAAAAATTCATATAAAAATATAGAAATAATTATTCCCGATATTATACAACCAACTGTTGCTGATATAGCACCCTCAACTCCTGCCACTTGCATACCAACAAAGGTAGAAGTATTAACTGCTAATGGTCCAGGAGTCATTTGAGAAATTGTAATAATATCAGTAAATACCTTTTCTGTTATCCATCCTTGCTTAAAAACTACCTGTTCCTGTATAAGTGGAATAATAGCATAACCACCACCAATACTAAACATTCCTATTTTCAAAAACGTAAAAAATAACTTTATAATCATATACTCTCCTCCTTTTTTCGAAGTTGAATATATATATTAAATAAGCAAATCAAACAGCTTAAAAGTAATACAAATATTACATTAATTTTAAAGAAAGTACAAGCAATAAATGAAAATGGTACTAATAGATTTAATAGCATTGATTTTTCATTAAGAATCATTTTATACATATCTATAGTCAAATCTACAATCAATGCAGCAACACATGCTTGCATACCTTTTAAGATTGCAATTATATAAATATTTGAAGAAAACGCAACATACCACCTTGAAACAAGTCCTAAAATTACTATAGGAGGGATAATTGAACAAATACAACTGATAGCTACTCCTATAAATCCAGCTGTTCTTTTACCTGCTAAAATACTTAAGTTGATTGCAATTGCTCCAGGCGAAGATTGAGCAATTGTAGCCATTTCCATAAGCTCTGACTCACTAAATATTTTTTTATCCACAACATAGTACTTTTTTATCATAGGAACAACAACATACCCTCCACCAAAAGTAAAGGCACTTATAAATAAATTTATATAGCAAAGCCATAAATACAATCTAAGATTTTTTTTCATAACATTCCTTTCTATGTGCACATGGACATATTATAAATGTTGTACTGCTATTTGTAAAATGATAAAATATTGTTGCAGACATGAATTTAATTCATGAGTAAAGGAGTCTGATTATGAATTTTAAACATTGCATTATTTTTAGAGAAGTTGCAAAAGTAGAAAATTTTACTAAAGCTGCAAATAATTTATTTATTACACAATCAGCAGTTTCCCATGCAATAAGAGAACTTGAGAATGAAGCTGAAACCAAATTATTTGAGCGATTACATAAAAGTGTTAAATTAACAAAAACTGGAGAACTTCTTTTACAAGAAATTTTACCAATACTTGAAAATTTAGAAAATGTTGAATCAAGGATTAAAAACTTAGAGTATGAAACTCCCATACATATTGCTTCTTGTATTACATTTGCTCAAATATGGCTTCCTCAGTTAATAAAGAGATTTCAAGAAATATCTCCAAATACTAAGATTAATGTTGAAGTTCATAGTGCATTAAAAGCATTAAAATTATTGAAACAAGGAAAGGTTGATATAGCTTTTATTGAAGGTAAAATCATACAGGGCTCATTAGAAATCAGAAAATTTTCTTCTTATGAATTATGTATTGTATCTTCACCAAACTATTGCAGTGCTGCCGAGTTAAGTTTATCTCAACTGTTGGGTATGGATTTACTATTACGGGAAAGAGGAAGTGCTGTACGCGAAACTTTTGAATCCGCAGTAACCTTGCAAGGTTACAAAGTACATGCAAGCTGGGAAAGTGTAGATTCACAATCCCTAATAGAAGCTACTAAAAATAGTTTAGGTGTTTCAATTCTTCCTAAAATTCTAGTTAATCAAGAAATAGAAAAAGGAAACCTTATACAAATATTTATTCCTGATTTTAAACTTTTTAATGATATTACTGTAGTAATAAATAAAGATAAGTATAAATCTGCCTCATTAGAAAAGCTATGTCAATTGATTTAGCGTTTAAAAGTATATTTGATAAATTCTATGAGATACTCAAGTATCCTTTTTAAACAATGTTTGTTATTTTTTATAAGTCTCTCTTCCATTGTTTGTTATTCATTATTATATACAAAAACCTTTTAAATTACTTCTTAAGAAAACCTTTATCTATTTTTAAGAAAGCAAGACCATTTGATAAAATTGCAGGATGACCAATTTATTAAAAAAGTGTTATCAATACATAATAGATATGTCTAATTATATATTTTAATAACACCTTTTTAAATTTTTTGTAATATAAATAAAAATTTGTTTGTGTTATTATTTAACTCCAGCTCTGTAATTCAATAATATTTCCCTCTATATCTGTTGCATATACAAATGTAGCAACTTGTCCATTAGGATATTTTGTCTTAACAATTTCTCCAACTTGACCTCCACCTGCACTTTTTATTTTATTTAGGGTTTCTTCAACACTTTCAATTTCAAATGCGATGTGTGAAAAACCATAATTATTTATATTTTTTTGAAGCACTTCACCATATAAATTATATGAAAATATTTCTAATGTTGGTAAACAATCATCATATCCAGGTAAAGCTAAGTGCACACCTTCAATATGAGCATCTTTTATCCCTGTCAATCTATCCAACCATTCACCTTTTAGGTTTCTTTGTGGTGGTACTTTTCTGCATTCAAATACATCTTTATAAAATTCAGACAGCTTTTCCCAGTCTCTTGCTATTATATTTGTATGTACGTATCTCATATATTCCAACTCCTTTATAAAATATAAATTTTAAACAAATTTATCTCTTTTTACAAACAACTATGTATGACTCCACATCAGATGAGATTTTACTATTATCTAAATAAGGGTATGTATAAGGAGTTACTTTTATCATATTACCAGTATAGAGCTTCATTATTTTACTTTCATCAAAGTAATGATGTGGTATTTTATCTTCTCTAGGCATATTTTCTAAAAAAGTATCCTCTTCTATTTCTACACCAATACCAAAATGTCTATCATTTTTAGATTGATAATCAGAAAAAATAATACCTCCAGATTTGGTTACTCTTAACATCTCATTTGTATGTTTTTTTACATCATCATACTTTCCATGTCCAGCTACCCAAGTACATAGCACTGCATCAAATACATTATCCTTAAAGGGCAACTCTCTAATATCATGACATAAAGTAGTGATATTCACTCCAGCTTTTTTTGCTTTATTTCTTGTTATTTCAATAGCTACACTAGAAATATCTGTCGCTGTAACACTAAAACCTTTTTCTGCAAGATATATTGCATGCCTTCCTGTTCCACAGCCTAAATCTAATACCTTTTTTACTTTATTTTTCTTGAATACATCCTTAGCCATTATAACAGTTGATAAAATACCTTGTTCTATATTTCTATTATTTTTATATATTTCATTCCAGACTAACTCCCATTCTATTTCATTCATATCTGATTGTTTAATATCTATGAGTTTATCATTATTCTCAATACCTTCTATTTTCGTTATAAGATTATCTAAATAATTTCTTTTTAAAAGTAACAATTTCTTTTGACATTTAATAACTCTATTCTTATCAAAATCATGATTCAGTATTATTTCTCTTATATCCTTTAATGTAAATCCTAAAACTTTAAATACTCGTATTTGATATAATGCATCTAATGCAGTATCATCATATAATCTATAACCAGATTCGGTAGTCTCAGTTGGTCTTAACAAACCTATTTCATCATAATAATGCAGTGTACGTACACTCACTTTTGTAAGCTCTGCAATCTCCTTTACAGTTTTCATTACTATACCCCTTTGTTAATTCATTCTATACTATTACGTTACGTTAGTGTCAATTTATTTGTTGAAAATTTAATTTATATGTTGTTAAAATATATTTGATAAATTTTTATAAAATATAAAGTATTCTTTATTTCCATAACACACTCTATTCCATGCTCAAATTATATCATTAAATTATTCTTTTAAAAATTTTTTTGCTACATTTGAAAAAATTAATCCATTTGATAAAATAGCTGGATGCCCACCTTTATTAAACAGATGCATTTTTCCATTTTTAATTTTTTCAAGAAGTGATGGAAAAGTATTTTCAAAAAAATCATGAGATAATAAAGATACAAACTCATCTTCTCTGCTTCCTGTTAAAAGCACTTCTGGTTGCATAGTTTGTAGAGGCTTATGAAAAAATTTGCCTATAGTTTTATAATGTTCAAAAATAGCTTCTGTATCATTATCTACTACTTGCTCCCAATTTTCGCCTTGATTATAAACATAAAAAGCTTTTGCATCATCATCTTGCTTTGATGCTTCACGCTCTAACTTTACATTTTTTACAAATGATTCTAAAGGAGCTTCCCCTTCAAAGCTATCTGCTATTATTTTATTAACTAAATCAGGTCTTTCAAGTGCAACATTTAATGCAACAAGAGCTCCTCCACTACTACCAATTATGTTTACTTTTTTATAGTTCATCGTTTCTAAAAAACATATAACTTGCATGGCCTCATCAAACCATAAATCTTCAGAAAACTTATCAACCATTTGAGATTTACCATGACCTACAAAATCAATTAATATTACTTTATATTCATCTTTATAAAAATCGATTATATCATCAAACATCTTAGAAGAAGCTGTATTTCCATGTAATAAAAGTAATGGTGTGCCATCTCCAATTTCATTATAGTAGCACTGTTTGTTATTATAGTTAAAATATGCCATATATTTCCCCCCCTTTAATATTTCTATAAATATATGTTTATGACTTACATTTAAAATGACTATTGTTATAAACACTTAAAAATAGTATATCTTAGAATATCGCTAAAATCAATAATACCTTTAGTTGATTTATTGTTTACTTAATTTATTGTAGTTTAACTTCTATAAAGTTTCTTTTTTGTACGAAAATGTTCTTTCCATTTACAACAATCATTCAAGTGGAGTATAACATGGCGAGTAGGAGGCATAAGCAAAATACCAGCAATATCTTTATTCCCCCAAAAGTCCAATAACCAAATAGAATCTTCATGTTTTGTTACTCCACCAGTTACCAAAATCCTTTCTAAATCAATTGGCTCAACCTTTCGCTTCATATCTTCAGCTTTCAAATTCTTAACAACTTCTCTTGTGTTTTTTGCAACTTCGTTTCGATAGCAAAGCAGTTCATCAATATTTATACTTTTACTTAAATTCATAATTTCATCATCAGATAAAGCATTTCCTGTATCTGTAATAAAAACATTCAATCTCTCTTTCCATTGTTCATTAAAAATTTGTTCTTTTTGGGCAATCAATATATTTACTGTTAAATCTTCAATCCTTGAAATGTGCCACAAAACCCATGCAATAGTTTCATCTTTATTTGTTTGCATAATAGCATATTCATTTCTGTTTAAGTCATGAATAAGTTTATCCACTTCATTTTTTTCTGTATTTGATACTTCTGAGAGGTGTAATTTTGAATGTATTTCCAAAAGTAGTGTTTTTGCCTCTTCTATTTTTTCCTCTTTGCGTATGATTTTATTTAATTCTTTGTGTACTTCACTTAATCCATTTCCAAAATATTTCATATAATACCTCCTAAGCAACTAACTCATGACTAAAGTCACGAGTGTGCGTAGCTATTTTTTAATCAAATTCTTCTTTCTTTTAATTTTATTTTATCGAGCCTTTATAATCTCATTATACTTAGAAAATATAAAACAAATTCACTTTATTGTAATAATTAACTAATAATGATAACTGAATTATCGTACATCTCTTTTTACCTTAACCATTTTTTTCTTTATAGGTATCTCCTTATATTTTTTTAATATCAAGTCTCCCTTATAATTTAATATATCTATATATGAACATAAATCTTGAACTTCGATTACACCTATATCATCATTAGTAATACCTTTTATATTACTAAATGCTCCAACTATATCTAAAACCCTTATTTTCTTCTTTTTACCAGCATTTAGATATAATCTAACAACTTCATTTTCTAGATTTGGCCCTATACATTTACTTTTGTGTGAATTTTTATCCATTTTTTTTCTTTTCGATACTTCTTTCAAAATTTCTTTTGAATATTCTTCAAATAAAACTTTACCCTGCATAATACTACTTTGTTCTATATTAGTTAATTCATTGATTTTATATCCTACATATGTTTCTATATTATCTATATATTTTTCATCCTTTTCATCTACTATAGTAATAGCTTTTCCACTATTTCCTTTTCTACCAGTCCTACCTATTCTATGTATATAGTTTTCCTTATCTTGTGGAACATCATAGTTTATCACTAAAGAAATATCATCAATATGTATTCCTCTAGATGCTACATCACTACTAACTAATACATTAAACTTTATATTTTTAAAATCCTTAATCACAAATATTCTTTTTTCTTGTGATAAATCTGCATGTAACTCTCTTACCAAAAAACCTTCCTTACTCATTTTATTATATAGTTTAGATACTTTTTCTTTAGTATTACAAAATATTATTACACTTCTTGGATTTTCGCTGTATATTAATTCTTTTAAAACTACATACTTATTTCTTTCCTTTGACTTGATTATTTTGTCATCTATTTGTCTTAATCCTTCATTAGTATTACTTTCATTTTCCTCTACATTTATAATGTTGTAATCTGGCATATATTTTTCACATATATATTTTATTTCTTCACCTATTGTAGCTGAAAAAAGACCTAATGTTTTCTCTTTAGGTATATTTGTTAATATTGTTTCCATTTGTTCAAGAAAACCTTTGTTAAACATTTTATCAGCTTCATCTATTATTAAATATTTTATTTTTTCTAACTTAATAGTACCTCTATTTATATGGTCAATTATTCTACCTGGAGTAGCTACAACTACATGAACTCTTTGCTTTAGCTCAGCTATTTGTTCTTTTATAGATTGTCTACCAAATATAGCACTACATCTTACCTTCTTTAACCTTCCTATATTTGATATCTCATCTTTTACCTGTAGTGCTAATTCTCTCGTTGGTACTACTATGAGTGCTTGAATACTATTGTACTCTACATCAATATTTTCACATATAGGTATTGCAAAACTTGCTGTTTTCCCACTTCCTGTTTTTGATTTTACTGCTATATTTTTATTATTTAATAATTCTGGAATAACTTCCATTTGTACTTTAGAAGGCACATTATATTCTAAATTTTTTAATGACTTAAGTATATTTTTATCTAATTTAAAACTTTCAAATGTATATTTCATATATTACCACCTTATTATGTTTATTTTCATTTTATCAATTATATTTTTCTCCATTATATTATTATAATGTAAGACATCTATATTTTTATACTTTTTATTATTCTATATTTATAGATTTTACAGCAAGAAATTATAAACTAACCCTTAAATTAAAATAAAATCTTACAAAAAATACCCCTTATTAACATTGATAAATCAATATTTTCAAGGGGTATTTTTTTAGATAATTAAATCTATTTAGATAAACTGAATTAGTATACCTTTTATAGGTTTAATTTATATTTCTATACATTGTTTCAATTTATATCTAAGATTAAAAGGTATTAATCAATACCTAAATTGCCATAATCTCACATACCTATATCTTTATCCAAAATACCTTCTGTAATTAATCGTGCTATATAGTCATACCCTGCTTCATTAGCTTTATTGCAATCATCCACATTATCACAGAAAAAACTTTCAATTTGTATTGCAACTGGATTGGTGTTTCTCAATATATATAAATTTTCTCTTTTTTTAGCTCCTCTATTTTCAAATAATTCTCCAAGTTTATTAGATACTCTTTTAGCATATTCTAATCCTTCATTACCATAATAGAGTACTTCTGCACCAAAACTTTTTCCATCACTTTTATTTAAATGTAGCTCTACTAGTAAATCATATTTGCCACTATTTACTTTTGGAACTCTATAAAAAAACTCTTCCTTTTCTGCTACAAAATGTCTTTCTGGACAAATTATTACATCTACTGTATTACCTTGACTTATAAGCATCTCTGCTAGCATAGAGGCTAATTTTTTATTATAACTATACTCATCAACTATTGCATTTACACCTGTACTTTTTCCACCTTTTAGTATACTATGACCTACTGTTATGCATATTTTCATTTACTTTTTGTCACCTTCTTTTAAAGCTAAAATTTGTATAATAGTAATATGATTTTAAAGTTATTACTAGTAATAATATATTAATTGAAGATGGCAAAAGTTCTCATAACTTATCATTTTTTTAACATATTTGTCTTATTTTAGCATAAAGCTAGATGCTTAATTTTTATAATTGATACTATTTTAACAACAATTATCACCTTGTCTATACTTTATAATAATATTTATATACATTAAACTATATAGTTATTTTAGTAATTTTAAATTTTATGTACAACTAGTTAATAGTATAATAAAAGTGATGTATTTATAAATAATTCACCATTATTCAGTTCATTTATTGATACCTGCTCAGTTTTTATCTTTATACTTTTTACATCTTCATAAACTATTCCAACAGGTGAACAAATAAAGCAAGAAAAACCAAAAGTTTTAGTTACTTTTTTAATTTTACTATAATCCCTACAACTATAATCCATTTCAAAATCTATACTTCCAACGATTATTAAATTGCATAGTTTCAAATCTTTTTCTTTATTTATAGGATTTTTTATAAGTTTTACATTGAGTATTTTGCTATTTGTATCCACTTTTAATATGTCTTTTAGATTTTTAGGTGCTTTCAAAGTATTACTTATATTTAATTGTTTAAATACAGCTTTTTTAATGCTTGTATGAACGCGGTTACTTTCTATTGATATTTTCATTGGAAATTTTTCCATATCATATTTATAATAATAATATATATTAGCGTGGTTTTCTATAACCCTACATGCTGAATTTGCTAATACTATACTTTTAAAAGATATTATTTTTTTACAATTTCCATTTATTCTACCTATGTAAAAACCTTGTTGTGGATTTAATCCACCTTTTTTAATACCATTAACTTCTACAGTATTATTTATAAACTTTATATATTTAGAAATATAATCTTTAAAAAATATATTTCCAGTTTTACGATTACTTATATTTGTAACAATAATAGTATATGTTAAAATATCAAATACAGATGCACATTCTTTATCAACATATTTTTCTACCTTTAAAATATTTCCACTCATATCATTTGAAACCATATTACTAAAAGTAGTTTTTGTTATTATAGGGCTTCTAGATAATAACTTATAACTAAAATCTCCCTCATATTCATTGATATTTTTCATTGCATCCACCTTTCTATAATTTAAATGTTATCTTATTTTAAAATTATTGTCATAACTTATAATTGTAGTTACGCTTATAAATAAATTATTGTCATCTAAAGTAGATGATGTTATATCTTGTATAAGATACTTTAAATTAATTTTATCGTTATTTTTTACGCCTCTAGGCATTTGTATAAATGTACTAAAAGGTATTTTTAATTCAAGTATATTTTTCTTTGTAGAACGCCTATTTCTTTTTGAATTACCTGCATTTTCTAATCTTATATTAGTATCTATATCCCCAACTAAAATCAACTTTTTACCAGTCATCTGTTCATCATCTAAAGACATGCACTCTATTGTATCAATCAATTTTATGTCGTGGATATTCATGCCACAAACAGATGTATCTAATAAATTTACTCCAGATTTTTTAGAAACGAGTTTAAAATTTTTATATGTATTAAATTGAGAAAAGTAAGATGTGCTTTCTATACTTTCACATTCTTCCAAATTATATATAACCTTATCTTTTTCATACATGATTTCATCAATCTCCCTATATCTATATATTAATACTATTCATTATAACTATTTCAAATTACTATTTTTGATTTAGCATCAAATAAATATCGTCTGTTCATAAGATATTACATATTTTTGATAGCTATCATACCTTTTATTTAAACTAAAAATATAATTTTAAAATTATAAATTAAGTATATATATTGACTTTTTATTTATAATTGATTATAATTTTTATAGACCGACGGTCAGTCTTTGAAAGTGAGGTGTTCTAAAAATGCAAGATTTAAATAAAATGAATAGTTGTTTTAATAAGAATTTTAATCTAATAGTACTTGGTCAAATTATCTCTATACTTGGCTCATCTTTATTAAGGTTTGGGCTTTCTACCTATATTTTAGATACGACAGGACGTGCAGACATATTTGCAGCTTTATATGCAATATCAAACATACCTCTTTTATTTTCTCCAATTGGAGGTGCAATAGCTGATAGATTTAATCGTAAAAATCTAATGGTTATATTTGATTTTATGAGTTCAATTATTATTTTTACTTTTATTTTTCTTCTTTCCTCTCTAAACAATTCAATTATGTTAATTGGAGTTATTATGGTACTATTGTCAATTATTAGCTCTATGTATCAACCTACTGTGCAAGCAAGTATACCTTTAATAGTAAATGAAAAAGATTTAGAACAAGCAAATGGAATTGTAAATGGAATAGGCTCTCTTTCAAGTATGTTTGCTCCTGTTCTTGGAGGTTTATTGTATGGTCTTATTGGAATTAAGATGCTTCTTATTATAAGTTGTATTGCATTTTTTCTATCTGCAGTAATGGAAATGTTTATTCATATCCCTTTTGATAAAAGAGAAGTTAATGGAAGTATAGTATCAACAATAGTTGGTGATATGAAAGAAGGTTTTTCTTATGTTCTAAAACAATCTTATATTAGTAAAGCCATGATTCTAGCTGCTTCTTTAAATTTATTTTTGACTCCATTCTTACTTGTAGGAATACAATATATTTTACGTATAACAATGCACAGTAGTAATAATATGTACGGCATAGGGATAGGAATTATTGAATTTAGTAGTGTTTTAGGTGCTCTTTCAATAGGTCTATTTGCTAAAAAAATGAAAATGAGTACATTGTATCGTTGGTTAATGTTAATTAGTATTTTGATGATACCAATGGCTATTTCTATTTCACCTTCAATGCTTAGACTAGGATATTATCCATCTTTTATATTACTATTTATTTGTGTTATACCTATAGCCATATCTATGACAATTATAACTGTATTCGTTTTAACTATTGTTCAAAAACAAACTCCCAATGAATTATTGGGGAAAGTAATGGCTACTATTACAGCTGTATCGCAGTGTGTTGCTCCAGTTGGTCAGATTATGCATGGAAAATTATTTGAAGTTTTCAGTTCTAAAATTTATATACCTATAGTATGTATGTTCATAATTATGCTATTAATCTCAATCCTTGCTAAGTATCTATATAAGAATGAATCAAAAGCATAAAATATAAAATAATTATTTTTAAATATACAAGCTGATTGGAAAACATACTTTAATCATTCACAAAATGTTAAAAAGCAACAGATAAAAAAGTATGACACATTATTATCTGTTGCTTTATTCATTAAAACTACCTTTATTAAATATACAATTATACTTCTATGTCTTCAACTTTTGAGATAAGCCATACATACGAAAATCCAGCTAACACTGCTGCTACTATCCAGACAATAATAAAAGGAATATATGTATGAATCATGGTTGATACAATGTTAGCAGCGCATGAGACAAGAATAACAGAGGCTATAATCGTTGTTTGAATAGAATATTTTCGAAATCCAATGCTAACAGAAATTACACCTATAAATAAAGAGAATACAGCACAAAAAATTGTTTCAATGATAATCTTAAAAAACAATCCAAGAGTAAAATTATCAGAAATCATAGGAAAAATAGCTTCTGTAAGCATAAATATAAGTAGGGAAATAATGGTACCAAGCAACATAAAACTAAAACATAATGTAGCTATCAATACAATCTTTGAGTTCAATAAAGTCTTTCGATTTATTGGATAAGTAAAAATCAAAATTGCATTTTTTCCAGAATATTCTTTTATAACAAATGTGGAAAACAATACAGCTGATAAAATAGCATAAGCTGCCATTTGTAAAACGTTAGTGATTACCCAAATATTATGGTAATTATAAAACTCAGCAGAATCTGTATCCACTCCCACATAAGCAATCATAGCAAACATATATAAAAATCCTAATACACATAAGGTAATGATACCCATAGCATGAAGATAAGGGCGAATTTTATTTTTTTTAAGTTCTAATTTTATAAGCTTATACACAGTTGTTTCCTCCATTCATTAATTCAAAAAAATACTCTTCCAAACCATTAGGAAATTCTTGTTTTACTGTAGACATAGGCATTTCTTTTAAAATACTTCCATTTGAAATAATACCTATTGTATCAGCTATATACTCTATTTCACTTAATATATGACTTGAAATAATAAGTGTCATATCATATTCTTTTGCAAGTGTTCTGAATAAATCACGCATTTGTTTTATTCCCATAGGATCAAGACCATTGATAGGTTCATCAAGTAAAAGAATATCTGGATTATGTATCATTGCACGAGCAATCCCCAACCTTTGCTTCATACCCAAAGAAAACTTACCCACCTGTAACTTTCCTGTATTTTCAAGTCCTACTTTTTGCAAAACAGCATTTATATCCGCGCCAGAAAAGTTCATGTAAGCATTATGTATCTTTAAATTCTCCTCAGCTGATAAATGTTCATAAAAAATCGGTGTTTCTATAATACATCCAATTTTTCTTAAAATATTATTACGATTTTCTGATATATTCATATCAGAAATCATTATATTCCCAGCGGTTGGTTTTAATAAACCTGCTATCAATTTTAGTACTGTAGTTTTTCCAGCTCCATTTGCACCTAAAAATCCATAAATACTTCCTTTCTCTACATTCATATTACAATGTTTGATAACCTCTTGATTATCAAATACTTTTACCAAATCTTGAACTTTAATTATTGTATTCATTTTCTTTAATACTTTCCTTTCTCTATGAATCAGTATTTGCTTTTAGTGTTTATTAAGCTTTTCAAATTTGATTCTTTCATAAAATAATATCACTCCGAATAGACAATATGATGTCTTATTTAAGAATACTATTTTTAATTCAAAAAGTCAATATATTGTCTAAATCAAAAAAATAAAATGAAATTTATATTTATTAATAGGTACAATGGTTAGGGTATACGGTTTTAATAATTCGGATATTTAATATTACGAGAGGAAGGTTTTCAATGTTAAAAATGCTATAAAAATAGTGACTATCTTAATTATTAAAATTAATATAGTCACTATCTTATATACTCTAATTAAATATCATTTTATCTTGCATATGAATTTAATAGAATTTATTTTCATTAAATCTATTGTTCTGGCTTATACATAACTTTCTTATTATTATCATATATAACCAAAGAATTTGATTTTACAATTTCATTTTCATATTTAACATCTTTTTCAGAGAAATTAGCTACTACTTTTAAATCATCTCCATATTTAGTCATTTGAACTAATCTATCATCAGAGATAAACTTAAAATCTGTCATTTCTCTTTTAATAGCCTTTTTATTAAACTCTGACCATACTTTATCATGAGAAATTATTTCATCTTTATGTTTTTCCCATTCAGTTCTATCTATATAATACATAGGTGGTGTATTATATAATACTTCTTTCATCATTCTACTTCCAACTTCATCCTTAATTTTGAAAGTTCCCCATAACCATTGATGAGAAGATACAACAGAATCATTATAAACTAATCTAAATAAAGGTAAAGAATAAGTTGGGTCTATAAATATTTTTTTATATTTTTCTTTTACAGGTATCTGCTTTGAAAAGACTTCTGGCACTCCTCCTGTTGGAGAATAGTATCTGCCAACATAATATTCACTTTCTTTATTTTTGCTCATGTCTTTATCTACCCAAGCAAATGCTGGTGTCTCAAGCCCATGGGCGAATGCTATAGTACTACTTGCAAAGTCATTTCCTCCTTCTGAACCTATAACCATATTTGCATTATCTCTTATATAAGACATTCTTTCAAGTCTAGCCTTTAAATCTTGTGACTGTGTTGTTATATGATTTGGAGAATAATCATCAAAAATTTCTCCTGTAGCATCACAGTCTATAAACCAAGAATTAAATTCATATCCTTCAGCCAATATACTTTTTACTCTCTCTTTTACACTTGGTAAAGACAATGTAGGATTTAGTTGTCTTCCTTCTCCCTGAAATCCAGATTCTTTTTCACCTTTTTTATTTTCTATAGTAGCATTTTCATATAGTGATTTATCTTTAAATGATGCCGTACTCCATTTTTCTTCCCCTGGCTTGTGTATAGAATGATATGAATCATATGGTCCTACAAGATAACCTAAATCATTAGCTCTTTTTACTATCTCTGGTGATATATAACCTTCTTCCATATCATCAAACCCTATCCAAGCATTATCAATACCAGACTTATTCATATCATTAATTACATCAATTGTATTATATCTTGCCCATGTATCAATTTTGTTCACACTATCCCCTAATTTTGACTTTAACAACTTCTTGTTAAACTCTATAAGTTCTACTCTATTTAATTTAGATATTCCTTTATCCAATACTTCTTTTATTTCTTTGTCATTACTATCAAAAACCTTACTATTGTAAAAAGTATTTAGTTGCATAACTTGATTAAATGCTTGAACTATTTGATTTTTTTGATATTTATCTATATAGTTTTGATTTTTTATCTGATTAAGCACTGTTATAAATTCACTATTATCAGGTTTTTTACTTAAAAGTTCTTTCATCCAATTAATCAAATCGTCTGATAAATTTTCCTTTAACTTATCCCATTTAATATCATTTACTGTTATTATAGATTTATCTGCAAAATAAATCTGTGGAGCTCCATAAAGCTTTTCAATATTTTTATTGTCCTTAGATTTTTCTTCCAATGTCTTAAACTCACCTTTATCAACTATATAGTTTTTATAGGTTTTAGCTACATCTGTAACATTTTTGTCAGTCAAATATATTTTAAATCCATACTCTTTATTTTTATTTATACTTGGATATTCATGTGTAAACGTAAAATTAATTTTATCTTTAGAATTAAATTTAATCTCATTATTAAATTCATTTTCAATAATATAAAGTACAGAATACTTTGCCTTATTTACTGCAAAAAATTGCATTGAAAAGGATTCTATGACATTATAAGCTGATTCATTTAAATGTTCTTTCCAATACTTATCATCACTTGGTATAAATTTTCCCTCATAAAGTGGTAACACATAACTTTCACCTTCAACTCTTGGCCAATTAAAACTAGCTTCTTTTTCTGAATTAGATTTAATATCTACATCTAAATAACTTTCTTCTTTTTTTATATTTATGTCTATGTTTTCATCAGGATATGTCCATGATGTTTCTGTCTTAGTCTTTTTAAAATTTGATACTTTCCTTTCTTTTAATGGTTCAGATATCTTTTCCTTTAAACCATTAGATTCTACTGATACCTCAAAAGTTTCTGGTTTTACTTCAAAATTAAAATCCAAATTTTTGACATTATACATAGATGATGTGCCATCAATCACCTCACTACTACTACATCCAGTAATAGTAGTTGCAACAATTATACAACTTGTAAATACCGAGAATATTTTTTTCATAAAAACCACCTCCTCGATAAATATATCATCCTTATGTTACGTCAAGGTTACAATTTACTTTGAATTTCACTATCAATTAATTGAAGATTATATTGTTGAATTAATTCTATTAGACGCTTTGCATATATGTTATTTCCACTTTCATCTTTCGCAGTACTATAACCTGCTTTTTCTAATGCTTTAGCTTGATATATATATGTTTTTGCATCAAATACACCATTAGCTTTATATCTTTTATTTGTAGCTAAAAATTTTGCATGGTCTTTTATAGATTCACTTTTATCATCATATACTCTAAATTTATCATCTATAATTGTATCTAAATGTTCTTTTGTTTCTAAAGTAACTGATTTTCCTTTCCAGTAGGCATCAGCCTTTATACCAAATAAGTTATTATAATCTTTTGCCAGACTTGATTTACCCCAACTAGATTCAATTATTGCTTGTGCAATGGTTATAGATGGCAGTATTTTATAATTTTTATAGTTTTGTATAGCTGATGTCTCAATCTCATTAATAAATTTCATATATTGTGTATCAGATTTTAATCTTTCTGGCTTTATTCCATAATCTTTAAGATCATCTATATAATCATTAACCAATCTTTTTTGTTTATTATTAAACTCTAACCCCTCTAAAACACTACTTAGATTTTCTACTTTATTATTTTTAGAGAAGTTTTTAACAAATAAATCTGATACTTCTTTTATTTGTGAATCATTAACTTTTTCTAACTTATTTTTATTTAATACAGCAACGATAGAAGCTACATACTTCCAATTAACTTGTGCATTATTTTCACTTGCCAAATCAGCATATTCTATATACTTACTAACATCTATATCATCCTTATTTATCTCTTTAATTGAATATTCTTTTACTAATACACCTATTCCAACTATTATTATCAGTATTGCTACAATGAACTTCTTATTCTTCATAAATTACTTCCTCCCTTATATTCTCTACAGAATACAATATACCCTACTTTTGTTACATATTCTTTACGAAATTATGACGATTTTATGAAGATTTATGTAATATATTTAATTTAAAGCACGATTATTGTTATAATATATAGGTTTGCATTAAATAAAAAATAGTTAAAATAAATTTAAAATTAGATAAATTTATTTTAACTATTTATACAGTAAAAACATTATTTAAATTTATTTCTATCAATTTCTATAGATTTTTCTAGTATATACTCTTTTCCATATACAATAATTTTTATTGATTTTCCCTTTAAGTTTTCTATCTTAATTAAATTATTATCTACATAAACATTGATATTATTATCTCTATAATTTATATTGAAAGAATAATTTTTCCATTCTTGAGGCAATCTAGGCTCAAAAGATAAAGTTTCATTCCATGTTCTCATCCCTGCAAATCCATGTACAATAGAAAGCCATGAGCCAGACATTGAAGTTATATGAAGACCATCATTAGTATCATTATTATAATTATCTAAATCAAGTCTAGCTGTTCTTGAGTATAATTCATAAGCTTTTTTTAGGTTATCTATTTCAGAAGCAATAATAGAATAAATACTAGAAGATAAGGAAGATTCATGTACAGTATATCTCTCATAAAAATCAAAGTTTCTCTTTTTCTCTTCTTTAGTAAACCTATTTCCAAAATAGTAAATTCCTTGTAATACATCTGCTTGTTTTATAAAGCATGACCTAAGAATCTTATCCCAAGACCATTTTTGATTAAGAGGAAGATTCTCTTCTGGCAAATCATTCACCTCTATAAATTCCTTATCTAAGAAATTATCATTTTGAACTATTATTTGTAATTCTTCGTCATATGGCAAATACATTTTCTTTGATATTATTTTCCATTCCTCAATTTCATCTCTATTTACACTATTTCTTTCAATACATTCACTATGCTCTTTTTCTAACTTTAAAACATTTTCTATAGCATATTCTAAACACCACTTAGCTATATAATTAGTATACCAATTATTATTGACGTTGTTTTCGTATTCATTTGGACCTGTAACCCCATGTATCATATACAAATCTTTTCTTGTAGATAAATGTACTCTACTAGCCCAAAATCTAGCCACTTCTATGATTACATCTATTCCCTTTTCTTTTATATATTCAAAATCACCTGTATAATTTGTATAATTATATATTGCATATACTATACTTCCATTGCGATGAATCTCTTCAAATGTTATCTCCCATTCATTATGGCATTCTACTCCATCAAAAGTAACCATTGGATATAATGCTCCCTTAAGCCCTAGCTTTTTTGCATTATCTTTTGCCTGCTTTAGCTGATTGTATCTATATACTAAAAGATTTCTTGCTACACTCTTATCTGCCACACCTAAATACACTGGCAGACAATATGCTTCCGTATCCCAATAAGTAGCACCACCATATTTTTCACCAGTAAATCCTTTGGGCCCTATATTTAATCTTGAATCTTCTCCATAATAAGTTGAGAATAGTTGAAATAGATTATATCTTATACCTTGTTGGCTACTCTTATCTCCTTCTATCTTTATATCTGCACTTTCCCATCTTTTATTCCACAATTTTGTATGTTCATTTAAGATATCCTCATAATCTTTAGATATTTCTACATTTAAGATATCCTCACATTTTTTTAATAACTCATTTTCATCATAATCTCTAGTAGAAGCTATTGTTACATATTTTTCTACACCAATAGTTTCATTTTCTAAGATATCCATTGTTATTGAATTTTCACAATAATTCTCAGCACTTAGAAAAGACATATCCTCTACTTTACCTCTTGCTTTAATATGCATCATTGCACCTACTGTGAATATTGGTGTATTAAATGTATTTTCTTTTGTACGTGAAAGTATCTTCCCTCTATACTCTGAAGAACTTGAAGAAACTGCATTCCAAAAGTCTTCTTCGTAATTTGAATCTTCATTTTTTACATTTGAATCTAAGTATGGAATAAATTTTATTTTAGCACTAGAATTCAAAGCTTTTATATCGTACTTTATTACAGCTAATTCCTTAACTGATATACTTAAAAATCTTGTTATATTAGCTTCAAATTTTTTACCATTAATATTCACAGTAAATTTACGCTTTAAAATACCATTTTTCATATCTAATTCTCTATAAAAATTTTCAACATTATATTTTGCAAGGTCTAATTCTACATCATCTATAAAAATTCTTATCCCTATATAATTAACTGAATTAGGAATTTTACCAAAGTATTCTGGATATCCATTTTTCCACCATCCAACACGAGTTTTATCAGGAAACCATACACCAGCTATATAAGAACCTCTATGGCTATCTCCACTATAGTTCTCCTCGTAGTTTCCTCTCATACCCATATACCCATTACCTATACTCATTATAGACTCTGCTAATCTATTTTCTTTGACTTCAATCTTGTCTTGTATAATTTTCCACTCATTTATATTATTAAACAAACATTTCATATAACACTCCTAACCATATACTTATTATACTCACTTAGTATATACTTAAAATTTAACTGACTTGTTGAATTTACAAGTAAATTTGCTTTTTTTAGATTTTTATAATCTCCAACTCCAATAGAAAACATATTGGCTGAGTTTATAGCATCAATACCTGCACTTGCATCTTCTATACCTATACAATTTTTAGGATTTACACCAAGCCCCTTTGCTGACATGAGAAATATATCTGGATATGGTTTGTTGTTCTTACATTTTGATGCATCTGCTATAAAATCAAATTTATCACTTATACCCAGATGTTTTAATACATTTGTAGCATTCTTACTTGCAGAAGACAATCCTATCTTTATATTATTAGATTTTATACCATCAATCAAACTTCCTATACCTGGTAAAATATCATTTGAAGTTATCTTGTTTATTAAAGATACATAATAGTTATTTTTATTTTCAGCCATTTCCATTTTTTCTTCTTCTGAAAATGAATCTTTTTTATTTCCAAATTCTAATATTTTATTTAATGACTCCATTCTGCTTATCCCCTTTAAAGATTCATTAAATTCTACATCTATATATATACCAATGTCATCAGCTAGTTTTTTCCAAGCTAAATAATGATAATATGCTGTATCTGTAATCACTCCATCTAAATCAAATATAAATGCTTCAAGCATTCTTATACCTCTTTCTATACAAGTATTATTAAACCAATAATCAATTTCTTTTACATCTTACCTATAAACTCAAATTATATTTTAGATATTATTTATAGAATTAATTATTCCAGTTCACCTTTTAACTTAAAATCTATGTCTATTTCACTCTCTTGCACACCATATTTTTTTACCATTCTAGAAAAATTTAACCACATATTTCCAGAAAAAGCATTTAAGTAATTTATATTGCAAATAAATTTGCCCTCTTCAATTTCTTTCTTATGTAACTTTGGTCCCACTATATATACAGGAAACATAGCCCATGCCTTTTCCCCTCTGTATTTTTTTATAACTTTTGTATAGTTGTCATTCTTCATAATACATACTAAAAATACACATACAAACGGATTTTCTTCAATATCTATACCAAAAGAAAAAGATATATCTTCTCCAAACTCTTTTTCTATTTTACACAAATTCTCTTTAACCTGTTTTTCAAGCTTTCGTGAAGCTTCATTACAAAATTCTTTAATTTCATTAGATGGAATTGGAATCCAAAGTGGCGTATCTGATAGATAGTCTATACTCTTGTCATCAAATGGTAACTCTCTTCTCTTCATTTCAGCTATAGCATGCATATAGTTTTTGTCAGATACAAAAAAAGTTGCAATCTTATTTTTATTCACATATATTTTAACTGGACATTCCTGCTTTTTATTATTTATTGAAATTTTAGTAATATCATGATATGAATACTCTTTTTCCCTTCCTATACATTTACGAACTTTAATATTATATAAATCAAAAATAATCTGCTTTCTTCTATAATTTAAAATTGAAACTAATCCATATATTGTAGGTAAAAAAACAATTACTAGTAGATAGTACTGCTTAATATATACAAAAAATACACTTAATACAATCCCAATTGATAAAAATATCAAACCTAAAATTAAATTTACAATACTAGATTTTACTGTAACTATATATTCTTTATAGTCATTCATATTTTACCTTCCCTCTACTTATTCAGTAATTGTCTTTTTCATTAAATTACAAAATAATTAAAAACTCAAATATTCATTTTCATCTAAATAAAAATTTTTCTTAATAAGTTTTATTACAAATCATCTGTATATAAAATTATACTGAATTCATTTATTATGATTAAGGATACTTTGTTTAAATAATATAATTTGCTTAAATAATACAAAAAATTATAGTCAATTTTAAATCAATCACATTGTTACATTATTTTAAAATAATAAACTTGTATTTTTTTAATGTTATTTCTTCCTTTAAATCAATTATCTTTTCTTCATACAAATCTTTTACTTTTCTATTAATCAGATAATCTGGTAACTTTAAGGTTAAATCTTTAGATGAATTATTTATCATTATTGTAATAGATTCTTTTTTTAATATAATTGTTCCATTTTCTTTATCTGCTAGTATCCACTCATTTGATACAGTTCTAAGCTCTCTATTTGATTTACGAAGTCTAATAATCTTCTTCATAAAATCAAGTATATCTTTATTCCATTGTTCTTCATTCCACTCCATACATTTTCTTTGTCCTTCAGATACTAGGCTTAGCTCTCCTTGAATTCCTATTTCATCACCATAGTATATACAAGGACTTCCTGATTGTACAAACATAAACAAATAGGAAAGTTTAAATTTATCTATATTGCCATTTGCATAAGTCAATATTCTAGTGGTATCATGACTTCCAAGTAAATTGAAAATAACTTCATTGACTTGCCTTGGATAGCTCACTATTACATCATTTATCATATATTTAAATTCTTCAGCATTTATTTCATTTGTACAAAAGAATTGTTTCATAGCTTCTGACATTAAATAATTCATAACTGAATCAAATTGGTCTCCCATCAACCATGGTAAACTTCCATGCCAAATTTCTCCCAATATGTATATATCAGGTTTTATTCTTTTAATCTCCTGTCTAAATTTTCTCCAGAAAACATGATCTACTTCATTTGATACATCTAATCTCCATGCATCTATATCAAATTCTTGTATCCAATACCTACCTACACTTAATAAATATTCTATTACTTCTGAATTTTCTGTGTTAAGTTTTGGCATGTATTTTTCACACCCAAAAGTTTCATAAGGTATGTTTTTTTCATCTATTTCTTCTATTGGAGTATCAACTTTACTCATATCTTTTATATAAAACCAATCTTTATATCTCGAATTATCCTTATTTCTAACTACATCTTGCCACTGTTTAGAATAATATCCTATATGATTAAATACAGCATCCAACATTATTTTTATATTTCTTTTATGGGCTTCTTCTATTAGTTTTTTCAAAGTAACTTTATCTCCTAAAGTAGGGTCTATTTCCATATAGTCCATCGTATCATATCTATGATTAGTTTTTCCAACTGTAATAGGACAAAAATAAATTCCATTTACCCCTAAATCGCTCAAATAATCTAGGTGGTCTATTACACCTTGTAAATCTCCACCTGTAAAATTATCTCTTGTTGGAATAGCTCCCCATACATCTACTCCTTCTGGATTTATAGATGGATTTCCATTTGCAAATCTATCAGGAAATATCTGATACCAAATAGTTTCCTTTACCCAATTTGGGACTTTAGGTATATCTATATAATTCAAATATGGATATCCAAAAAAATTACTTATTTCACATAACTCTTTCTCATCATTTTCATTTCCTAATTTTATTATCTTTTTTTCTGTAAATAAAATTTTTTCTTCTTGACCTTCTATTATAAATCCATATCTTGAGCGTTTATTTAAAGGCTTACACTCAGCTATCCAATAATCAAATAATTCTGTTTCTACTTCTTTATTCATCATTATATTTTTCCCACCAGACCAACCAAGTCCAGATGCATTTAGATTCCCTCCTCCTGCACCTCCTTTATCCCATACATATTGGTCTCCTATCCTTAAGGTCACTTTTTTTACTTCATTTTTTTTAGTTCTAATTCTTATATGTAATGTTTCTCTATCATAACCATAAGCGTAGTTGCTCATTGGTATATGTAGTATAGCTTCTTTTGTTAAAGTTTGTTGAGTTGATTCTGTGATTTGATTTCTTAAAGTTATATTTTCTTTATTTTTATTAGACAACTTTATCCCTTCTTTCTAATAATTTGCATGATTTAAAGATAGGTTAATGTATTTAACTATTATATCATAATAAAAAGATATAATAGTAATAGTTTTCTAAGTTATAATAATCACTTTTATTAAAGTAAATCTTATCTTTATTATTATTTTTTACAAAATAAAAACCTCTAGTATTTTCCTAGAGGATACAATATTATGCTATTAATTTTTATACCAACTTTTAAATTATTTAAAAAGACTATATACACTATATTAGCTCTTTATGCTATATTATTAGATTTAACTTTTTCTATGTTTAAAAAATAAGTTTCTCTCTCTTTAAATAATGATACATATTTAAAATCAAGATACTTAAGCATATTATAAGCCACATCAAAATCTTTACATATATCTTCTACTCTATGAGAGTCAGAACCTACAGTAACTATAAACCCACCAAGTTCTCTATATCTTTTTAAGATATCTTCATTTGGATGTATAGCATTTAATCCATATCTATAGCCAGATGTATTTAACTCTATTCCACTTCCATTATTAATTATTGACTTTAAGACTTCATCAATAACATCTTTAAAATCATTATATATTACTCTGTTATCTGAATATATCCCATACCTAGATATATAATCTAAGTGTCCATATATATTATAATCTTTAAATTCATGATTAGTTTCAAGTATGCTATTAAAATATTTATAATATGCATCTTCTTTACTAAGTCCTTCAAAGTATTTTTTTGATGGAACAGGTACATCATCAATTGTGTGAGTTGAACATAATATAAAATCAAAAGGATGTGAATTTATTACATCTTCTATTTCATTTTTTAAATGTTTTCTATATCCTACTTCAACACCTAATAATAATTCTATATCCTTTTTATACTTTTCTTTTAGTTTATTAAACACTGGGACATAGTCGTTATAATCTATACAAAAACCCTTCCCTTCATCATGTTCTAAATGGTCTGTAAAAGTTAAATATCTAACACCTATACTTATAGCTTTTTTTATTGTATCTTCCATTGAATCCTTTCCATCACTTGAAAAATTAGTATGAATATGATTATCAATTAAATTCATATTATCCCTCCCTTTATTTTATCTATCTTAATTATACTACAGGTTTATTGTATACAATTGTTAAAAGAAAATGATAATAGTTAAATTTTATTTACAATACTTCCTATCAAAGAAATCTTTTATTTTTACACAAAAAAGGAAGCATCTATCTTTTGATTTTAGAAAATCAATTCAGACACTTCCTTATTGGTACATTTTGCTTGATTTATCTTTTAAAAATTTGCATTCTTTGACAAATCTTAGTTGTTATATATCCAATCATATAAAAGGCGGCATAAAGTAAAACATAGACATATGCTGAATCATTTAAAAATATATACATTAATATTATATAAGTTATTAAAGATACTACAAGTGATAAAATCCAGTTGGTTTTACTCAACACACAAACTATTCCTTGAATTAAAAAGGCAATTGGAAAAATTAAAACCATCCCTATTACAAAAATCCCTTTAGCATGAATATCTGCTATATTGAATATATCTGTAGCGAAAGTTAAAAACATCAATAACATTATTATTGTAGGAAATATAATACTAAAAACATTACTTTTTTTCATAATAAATTTTCCTTATTTATAATTTTAAATTGGATATTTAATGAAAATCATTAAATATAACAATTAAATTAATACTCTAATTACTTTGTCGCCTCAATTTCTCCCATCATTCTAACTAAGTCTTGTCCATATTGACCACCAGCCCAATTATTAGAAAGACTTTCAACAGTTTTAGCTTTTCCAAACAAAGATTTTTCATGTCTAGGGTCTACTGGATTTGAAAGTGGGTAGCCTTCTTGTCCTGCATATAGACATAAATGTTGAATTTGAGCTAGTATTCCCTCTTCCCAAGTATCAAATCTTGAGTGTGCATTTTTGTCAGTATCAGAACCACCCACAGAAGTCTTAAGTCCACAAGGATTTTTAAATGATGCATCTAATACTCCACCAAAATTACAGAAACCAGTTTCTTTTGCTGATTGAGCTACAGCTAAAACAGGATTTACACCTTCTTGAACAGCTGTATCATATAATATTGGTATCAATTCTATAAATAAATCATTGGCTTTTTTAGATTTAGCCCATTTTAAACAAGCTTCTAAACTAGCTGTTGGTTCACCTAATATGCTTGTCTCATCTTTTATAGGTGAATCTCCTTTTGTAGATGAATCGCCACTATTCTGTGCAGCAGAAACACACTTATTATATACACTATCGCTTATTGAACCTAATCTAGTAATCTTATCTGCTCCAGCTAGTATAGATTTATCACTATCTTCTGATACCAATACAATTGGATTGTCTTTAGCAATTGTAGAACCTGTAAGAGCATTTACCAAATCATATCCATCACTTAAATAAAATTCTGATGAATCTGGATAAAATTCTTTTATAACTTTTTTATTTGTATCATATCTATCTGAACCACCCAGTCTCTTAGAGTTAGTCTTGTTAACTAAACTAGTACTCATAGAAATACTTCCACCTACAGCATATGTTTTTACATCACTTGTTGAAAAAGGAACACTTTTTCCATCTGTAAGTACTATAGGAGCTACATCTCTTACTGATACAGGTGCAGCACTTATAGTATCAGCCTCTCCTTTATATGCATTAGTTAATATAACTTCATCAACTTTTTTAATAGTACTTACTTCTTTGGCAACACTATAACTAGTCTTTATTCTATCATCTCCACCTAATCTAGTTACTTGTGCTCCTGTATTTTTCAGCTCAGTTTCTACTGACTTACTTATTGATAACTCTTTACCTATTATGTATATCTTTTTTACATTTTTTAATCTTTGTTTTGTTTCATTTGGTATGTTACTTTTCTGAGCAAGTAAAATTGGAGCATCTACAGCACCAGCAAGACCACTCGCCGAAAGTCCATCTGCTATAGAACTATCCATATTTACCACAATGGCTGTATCATAACTAGTTTTATCTGCTATTAATCCAGCTGTCTCGTATATGTTCTTACCTTTAATGGTATCTGATGTTAATGCACTTACATTAGGTGCATTCATTAGAAATATAGCTAATGTTAAACCTAATGCTAAAACTCTTTTAATTGTTCTCATATTCTTCCCCCTTGATATATCAAGTTTAATCCAAAAATGACTATAACATAGTAATACATCTACGCTATAGTCATTTATTATAATTTAATAATTATATGTTTCTTATTATATCATAAATTACAAAAAGTTTCCATAATATTAGATAGATTAGAGAAAAAATTTACATTTTAGTTACAATTTACCATATTTTAGTTCTAATCTATACCAATTTGGTAACAATTTGTAATAAAAACTAGTAAACACACTTTATATTCATTTTAATATTATACAATAATGAAATTTATTGCATATAAAAATTTATCACAAATTATATAATGCTTTCATTATTGAATAAATATATTATAAAAATTAAAACTTAACATAAGTAGATAATTTGACAAGTTTATTAGGAAATTCGAAGCATTAAAAATAAAAAAGCCACAAAATATAGCATTTAAGTGGCTTTCTATTATTTCAATTGATTATACAAAGTGACTTTTTCATTTAATAAATAGAAATAATTATTTTTTCACAATAACCTAAAAAATAAACTCCTAATAACTTAAAAAGCCTAGAGTTTAACTTCTTCTACTAATTTCACCTGTTATTAATGACTTTGAAATATGCATTGCTTTTATTATATTTCTAAATCGTTTGTAATTTGTAGTACCCTCTACAAATTTTGACTGTGCTTTTTCACATTTATTGATACTTGAAGATACAGGTCGTAGTGCTTCTATTAATTCTTCTTTTGTATATTTATCCATTACATTTTCATCTGTTATTAATGATTTTGAAATATACATCGCTTTTATCCTATTCTTAAGAAGTGAGTGTTGAGAAGATCCTTCCATAAACTTTAGTTGTGCTTTTTCACATCTACTGATAACTGAAGATATAACTCTCAGTGTTTCCATCAATTCTTCTTTTGTATATTTATCTATAGTATTTCACCTCAAATTCCAATTTATTATTGTACACCTTAATTTACTTTAATATTTTTTCATCCTAATTATAGCATATTTTTAGTGCCATTCTAATATATAATATGATATATTCTAGTTAATGGTATTTTCGAATTTAATCAAATGTTATTCTGTTATAAGGTCATAGTATATATGAAAATACATAAAATATTTAACTTTTTTAAGGAGATCTACGATGAGCAACAAACAAGGTTCTAACATAAAAGATGTAAAAATTAAAAATAAGTTAATAATATTGAAACTACTTTCTACAAATACTCCTATGTCTAGAGTTGATTTAGCTAAATCTACAGGTCTTACTAAAATGACTTTATCAAACCTAGTCACTGAACTTATTAATGAAAACATGATTAGAGAGATAGAGTCATCAACTTTAAATGCACATTCATCAGGTCGTAAACCTATTTTATTAGACATTTCTAATATATCTCCTTGTGTTTGTGGCATTTTAATAAGAAGAAATATTTGTAAGGTAGTCATTGCAGATTTAAAAGGTAATATTGTCAAACAACTTTTTGAAACTTACCCTAAGTATCTGTCAAATGATGTTTTAAAAGATATAATAAAGCGAATGTTTACTAAAATAATGAAAAATAACAAAAGGGATATAATTGGAATTGGAATTTCTTCAATAGGTCCTGTTGATAATATAAATGGTATAATATTAAATCCTCCAGACTTTGGAAATGTATCAAACCTAAATATAGTAAATTTTATAGGAGAAATATCTGATTTACCTATATTTTTGATAAATGATGCTAATGCAGGTGCTTTGGCTGAAAAAATGTATGGTCTAGGCAAAGATATTCCAAATTATATATATTTACATATAATGAATGGAATTGGAGCTGGTTTAGTATTAGAAAATAAACTTCACACTGGTAATTTAGGTCAAAGTGGAGAAATAGGACATACCTCTATTAATTTTAGTGGTCCAGTATGTAGTTGTGGCAATAATGGATGTCTAGACTATTATACAAGTGTGAGTAAGTTAATTAAAAGAATTGAATCGTTAAGTCATATTTATCCAGATTCTCCACTAATTAATTGTAAAGATTTTTCTCTAGTCAAGTTAATAGATGAAGCCAACAACAAGGACAATCTTGGTATGTTTTTACTTGATGAATTTTGTACATATATATCATATGCATTAGTAAATACACTTACCTTAATTGATTGTAGTTCTATAATAATAGGTTATGATTTTAATATTCCTGGAACATTTATAGAAAATACATTATTAAAAAAATTGACTGCTTCAGCAAGTTTTTCTAAATATAAAAAGATAAGTGTAAGACATTCAAATTTTGGAGCAAATGCACCACTAATTGGCTCTGTAGCCATAGTAAGCTATAATTTTTTTAATGGTAGTATAAACTTTGATTAAATATGTAAAATATTTAATCACTTTTGTTGAATATTTTTCCATTTAATATTATTATATCTTATAAGAACGTTTAAAATTTGGAGGTATAAAAATGATTTCAGCTAAAATGGAAAAATTACTTAATGAACAGATTAACCATGAATTATATTCTGCATATCTTTACCTTTCTATGTCTTCTTACCTTGAAGCAGAAGGACTTAAAGGATTTTCTAATTGGTTTTATGTTCAATATAAAGAAGAAACAGACCATGCTATGTATTTCTACAAATATTTACATAATGTAGGAGGAAAGGTTCAACTTGATGCTATACCAATGCCAGATGCAGACTTCACTTCTGCAATGGATATTCTTGAACGTACATTAGCTCATGAACAAAAGGTTACTGCTTTAATAAATAATCTAGCTACTGTAGCAAATTCTGAAGCAGACTTTAGAACTTCTCAATTCTTACTTTGGTTTATATCTGAACAAGCAGAAGAAGAGACAACTTGCGAAGACAATATAAAACGAGTTAAACTTGCTGGAGAAGGTGGATTATTCTTTGTAGACCAAGAATTGGCTACTCGTACATATTCAGCACCAACAAATCCACCTGTAACGATATAAAAATATTAACTTCAAAATTTTTAGTATAATATAAAGGGTGTTTTAATGAAAATCAATATTGATTCTATTCATTAAAACACCCTTTATGAGTTGTCTTGCATGTAGTATTTTATTTTTTATACATTACTATTTTACAATCCTACTTAAAAATCTATTTTCACTTTAAAGTATTCTATAATTAAATGTGGGGTGACTGAAAATCACAAGCTATAAATTAGTGTGATTTTCAATCAGTACTTTGATTATGGTTGAATACCAAAACTTGTTAACTATTTATATTTAACTATTAAAGCGTCTACTGCACATACGCCTTTTCCTTTAGGATATACGAACACAGGATTTAAATCTATTTCTTTGACTTCATCCTTGTTTTCATAAGCATATTTACCTAATTTAACCATCATATCCGCAAGAGCATCAACATCACAAGGTTCGCTACCTCTGTATCCATTTAAAAGCTTAAATGATTTTAATTTTTTAAGCATCATTATAGCTTCATCATGATTTATAGGCAATGGATATAAAGTAGTGTCTTTAAATACTTCTACAAATACTCCACCTAAACCAACCAATAGCATTGGTCCAAACTGGTCATCATTAGTTATACCAATAATTATTTCTATTCCACTTTCAACCATTTCTTGAACTAATATACCATCAATCTTGGCATTTGGTTTTGCTTCTTTTACATTAGTTAAAATCTCATTATATGCACTTACTGCTTCTTCTCTATTATTAATTCCTACTTTAACTCCTCCAACATCAGATTTGTGTAATATCTCTGAAGAGTTTATTTTTAGGACAACAGGATAGTTGATGTACTTCAAAATTTCATCTAATTCATCAATACTTTTTGCAATACCTTGACCTGGCACTGGTACTCCATATTTCTTCATTTCAATTTTACTATCTAATTCTGATAAGGCTACTACATTATTTGAGTCTCTTTTCTTAACAGCTTCAAAATCTAAAGTTCTCTTTGAATAATCATAATCTACAAATTTAGCCATTTTATTAAAACAAGTAAATGTAGTCCCAACTGATGACATTATAGGTACTTGGCTATTTTCTAATCTAGTTCTATAATTTAGATATCTATTTCCTTCAAGTGTAGGAACCGCAAATACAGGCTTCTTCAATCCTTGTTCTCTAGCTTCACTTACAGCTTGACAAAGAGTCTCATGCATTTCATTTTCTTCATCTCTTATATTTGCACCTATCATAGTAAATCCAACACTATCATCTTTATCAAATGTGTGTAATAAACCTACTATCATATCTTTTTCATGAAATAATGCAGTCGTAGCATCTAATGGATTTTTAGGTGTTGCAAATCCTGGAAGATATTTTTTCATCTCTTCTTTAGTTTCAGCAGATATTTCTGCAAGTTCTACACAATTTTCTTCTGCTAAATCTGCACAAATAGTATTTTCTCCACCTGAGAAGTTTATTGCTGCAAAATTAGAATTCTTAGGTAAATTACCATCTAAGACACTAAAAGCTTGAGCTAAACTCATAAATTGTTCTAAATTTTCTACAGAAATTACTCCATACTTTTCAAAAATACTCTCAAAAGCTTTACTTGAACCAGCTAAGTTTCCTGTATGAGAAGCAGCAGATATAGCTCCTTTCTCTGACCTTCCTGATTTCAAGATTATTACTGGTTTTCTTTTTTGAGCTGCTTTTTTTAGTGCATTTATAAATTTTTGAGGATTTTTTAGTCCCTCAAGATAAATAGCTATTACTGATGCATAATCATCATCTACAAGGAAGTCTACTGCATCTTCTAGTGTAACTATATTTCCATTTCCTGTTGAAAAACCATAAGATATATTAAAATAATCACTTGAAACAATTTCTGCAGTTATAAATCCACTCTGCCCTACAATTCCTATACCTGGTTTTTTAGTATCCAAGTCCCACTTAGAACCACCAGCCCATAGATTAACTTTGTCTATGCAGTTTAGTAATCCCATACAGTTTGGACCTAATATTTTCATATCATATGTATTAGATATTTCTATCAGTTGATTTTCTAAATCTATTCCATCTTCTGTCCCTTCTTCTGCAAATCCACTAGCATATACCACGGCTGCCTTTGTTCCTAATTCTCCAGAATCTTTTAACACAGATGGAACCACATTTCTAGGTGTGCATACTACCACACAGTCTACAACTTCTGGAACTTCTTGTATTGTCTTATAGCATTTTCTTCCAAATAATTCTTCTCTTTTTGGATTTACATAATATACTCTATCTGTATCTTTACTTTTTACTATGCTAAGTGCTGCACTTCTACCAAACCCAAGTTTATCAGTAACTCCTACTATAGCAATACTCTTTGGTCTAATAAGTTTTTCCAAACTCATAAATTCACTCTCCTATATGTTTATAGTTGTGATTTTAAGTGAATTCTATCTCAAGATAAAGCTTATCTTGGCACTTAAGATTTGTTAAATCTTGAGATGAATCACTTAAGATAAGGGTAATTTATTAAATGGCGTTATTATAGCCTTCCATGAATGCTGCTTCATTTTGAATATTAAATTTGCCTTTTCCTTTTTCTTCAAAGAAATCACACATAGTTTTTATAGCTAACTCTTTCTCAAATAATCCTGTTTTTGCAATCAATGCTCCAAGAACTACTACATTTGCTGCTTTTGGATTGTTTGCCTTTTGAGCTAATTCCTGACAATTTATTTTAACTACATTTACATCTTCTCTTAATACGATATTTTCATCTATCGCAGATGTATTGATAACTACTGTTCCTCCTTCTTTTACTAAATTCATATAATCTAAGGATGGTTTATTCATTGCTACTAAAACATCTATTTCTTCCATATCAGGTCCACCTATACTCTCATCAGAAAACTTAACCACACTATATGCTTTTCCACCTCTCATAGTTGGACCATATGCTGGCATCCAAGTAACTTGTTTTCCTAATTCAAGTGCTGATTCAGCCACAATTAGACCTAAAGTTAAGACTCCTTGACCACCAAATCCTGCAAATACTAACTCTTTTTCCATAACTATTCACCATCCCTTTGCTTAAATTCGCCAAGAGCATAATATGGCACTATTTCTTCTTCCATCCACTGGATAGATTTTTCTAATGATACACCCCAATTGGTTGGACAAGGTGCTAATATTTCAACCAATGAATATCCCTCTCCATTTAATTGAGCTTCTATAGCATTTTTTATATATTTTTTTAGATTAATTATTTCTTTTGGGCTATGAACTGAACCTCTCGCTACATAGGCTACATCAAAGTAATTTGCCACCATTTCAGGAACTTTTAATGGGCTACCAGTAGTTTTTATATCTCTTCCATTTACACTTGTTGTTGTAACTTGACCTGGCATGGTAGTCCATGACATTTGACCACCAGTCATTGCAAAGTTATTGTTATTTATTACAAATACAGTTACATTATGATTTCTATATGCAGTGTTTAATGTTTCAGAAAGACCTATAACATATGCATCTCCATCACCTTGATAAGTCATAACTAACATATCTGGTCGTGCTACTTTAACTCCTATAGCTGTAGATGAAGCTCTACCATGTGCAGTTTGCATCTTATCACCATTCCAGCTAAAATTCATATTACAAACACAGCCAACCCCTAAAGTTAATACATGATTTTTTTCATATCCATTCTCTTCTATCACTTCTGCTATTATACGGTTTACTATTCCATGACCACAACCTGGGCAAAATTTATTTGGTATTGAAACAATGCTAGGTGTTAATCTATCTGTAGCCATATTAGAACACCTCCTTAATTTCGCCAGATTTTATTTTGCTGTAAGTGTCCATTACTTGTAGTGTTTTTGGTATATGATTTCCACTAAATAATCCATAAACGGGTACATTTTCTTTGCATATTTTCTTTGAAGCTAATGCAACATCCTCTACTAACTGACCTGTATCAGTTGACTCAACTGAGATAAATCCTTTTACATCTTTATTTACCTTTTCAAATGCTTTATATGGGAAAGGCCACACTGTTATTGGTCTTATTATTCCAACTTTTTCGCCTTGCTCTCTAAGTCTTCTAACAGCATTCATAGTTGTTCTTGATGGTATACCGAACGCTACAAACACATATTCTGCATCTTCAACTTGATAATCTTCCCATTGTTGTTCATTTTCAGTTATTCTCATACGCTTTTCCATACAAAAAGCTGGTTTTTGATTATCTGGAACTTTTGCATGGTCTCTATTACTTCCATCATAAGTCCAACCTAAGTCTTCTTCTCTTCTCTTAAATTCAGGAAACTCTACTGGCTCCATCATTTGACCTAAAGCTGCTTCTGTCAAAATTTCAACAGGCACTCTATATTTCTCCGCTACATCAAATGAGTTATACATTAAATCTACAGTTTCTTGAATACTATTTGGTGCATAAACTATTAAATGATAATCTCCATTTCCTCCCCCTCTAGTATCTCTTAAATAGTCTGTTTGTGCTGAATCTAGTGAACCAAGACCAGGCCCCCATCTTTGCACATTTACAATTACACAAGGGTAGTGATTTGCACATAAATATGAGATTCCTTCTTGTTTTAAAGATATTCCTGGTCCTGAAGAACTAGTCATAGACCTCATTCCACTTGCATATGCTCCATATACCATGTATATAGCAGCCATTTCATTTTCAGATTGTATAAAAGTTCTTCCAAGTTCAGACATTCTATGTGATAAAAATTCCATTACCTCTGTTTGTGGTGTGATTGGATATCCTGCATAAAATTCACAACCACCTCTTAGAGCTGCTTCTGCAATGGCGTGGTTCCCCTTCCACATTTTTTTCATATTCTCCCAACTCCTTTTAAGCTTCTTGACATGCTTCTTCTTTAATTATTTCAAATACATTATCTGGACATACTTGATAACAAATTCCACAAAGTATGCATTTACTTTCATCGACTTCTACATGAGTATATCCTTCTGTGTTTATATTATCGGATATTTTTAATGCTCCTTTTTTACAAGATATAACGCAGTATTCACAACTTTTACATCTCTCTGCGTTTATTTTTAAACTCATAGTTACACCCCATTTCGTAATATTTCTATCTATTAGCCAATACTTGGCTCTTCTTTAAGATTTAATATATCTTTTAAAACTGCTACAAACTTCTTGTTTTCTTCCATAGTTCCAATACTTACACGTGCATGTGTAGCATTTGGTCTTATTACAAAACCTCTTTGTTTTAAATCCTCAAATAATTTAGGTATATCTGTTTTCATATCTACATAAAGGAAGTTTGATTGTGAATCTACAACATCAAATCCCATTTTTGTGAACTCATCTTTGAAATAGGCCATTCCAGCTCTATTTAACTCATATGTTTTCTTTATAAATTCTTCATCATCAAGTGCTGCTGTTGCTCCACTTATCGCAACACGATTAGCAGAGAAAGGTTCTTTTACTGTAAATAAAGTTCTTATTATCTCATCTTTAGCAATACCATATCCTACTCTAAGCCCTGCAAGACCATATATTTTAGAGAAAGTTCTTGTTACTATTACATTGTAATTTTCTCTTACATACTTAAGACCATCTACATAATTAGGCACTGTTAAAAATTCTATATATGCCTCATCCAATATAGTTATAATATCTTCAGGGACTTTCTTTAAAAATTCTTCTAACTCTTTATCATCTACAATTGTTCCTGTTGGGTTATTAGGATTACATACACATATTAATTTTGTTTTGTCTGTAATCTTATCTAATATACCTTGCAAATCATACTTATAATCCTCTGTTAAAGGTACTTCTACTGGTATCCCTTCATTTTTAACAGTTGCTGTTCTATAAGATGGGAATGTTGGGTCACAGTATATAACTTCATCTCCTCTATTTATAAAGGCTTCACCTATTAGCGTGATAACGTTATCCGCACCATTAGCAACAATAAAGTTTTCTGGTTTTAAATCCAATTTTTCAGCCAATTTTCTTCTAAGTTCATTAGCTTCTGGCTCTGGATAAAGTTGACCTTGTTTTAACATTTCAATCATAGCTTCCATTGCTTTTGGTGATGGACCTAGAGGATTTTCATTTGAAGCTAGTTTTATTATTTCTTTTACACCATATTTTTCTTTTACTTTTTCTATTGGTTCACCTGGAACATATTGATGTAATTCTTTTACTGTATTTCTCAATAATTTTTCTATCATTTTTAAAAGCCCCCTCTGTATATGTATTTTCATTTATATAAACGCTATTGCGTCTACTTGCCCTAACAACTAAACTCAGTCATTTATTCAAATTTTTTATTAGGCATTTCTTTGATTTAATTCTTCTCTTATTTGATTTAACTTTTTATCACTTACTGGATATAAGATTGCTATAACAATGGCTATTATTAAAGGTATTGCCATAGAGTAAGAAATCATATTTATAAAACCTGTTTTAACTGCCGCTGTAACTACCATATCAGCTTGGTATCCCATTGAATTCATCAAAATTGTTCTTATAGTAGTCGCAAGTAATACACCTACTTGTATTGCAACTGGATATAGTGACATACTTAAACCTGGTAAATCTTTCCCTGATTTCCAGTGTCCATAATCACAAGAACCTGCAAAGAAGTTAAGATTTATTATTGACACTACATTTGAGAAACCTCCACCAATTGCCAGTAGCATAGTTACACCTAAAGTTGTTCTTCCCCAAGGAGTCCATGCAACTAACAAGTGACATAATGCACATATAGAGAAAGAAATTATTGAAGCTAATTTTTGTTCTTTACAAATTCTTATAAATACTGGTGCGAAAAACATAAATCCTACACTTACCAAAGGCATTATTGCTAAAAATACTGCTAGACCACGTTCATCTTCTATTACATACTTGAAGTAATAAGGAGCTAAAGGTCCTAGCCCTATAGATCTTATACATATAAGAAACTCTAAACAGAATGCCATCATAAGTGGTACATTAGTAAATAAAGCTTTTAGCATTTCACTTGATTTAATTTTTGGTTTTTCTTCTTTTTGAAGTACTTCAGCTTCTGCTCCAGACTTTATTATCTCTGTTGAAGAAAACCAAAATACTAAAAGACAACCTACTGCAAAGAATAAATAAGTACCTAAGTAACCCATTCCTTCTCCACCTAGTACATCTGCAAATAAAACTAATAATAACGGATATGAAAAACCTACTAAAAATTTACCAACTTCTTTGAATATATTTGTAGTAGTTGAACCTATAACTCTGTCTCTAGGTGTTTTAGTAACCACAGGGTAAATAGCATAGATTATAGTGAAAACTACTTGTTGAGCACAAGATGCTATTAACAACAATGCTGTCATTAAAGGTAAAAGTAATGTTGGACTTATTTTCATTAATGGAACTATGAAAAATACTCCATATGTTAGTGCTAATGCTGCAGGTGCATACCTAAGCCAAGGATAATATTTTCCTTTTTTAAATGGCTGTTTGTCAAATACTGTCCCTGTTATAGGAGCAATAGCCATTTTTATGAAAGATTGTACAATTTGCATACCACCTGCCATAATTACCCCAAGCTTTGCTACATCAGTTAAAAATATATTTGTTACTGTTGATACAAAGTAGCCTATAAAATTATATGCCAAATTTATAGAACCTGAGTAAGTATATACTGCTCTCTTTTTAGGGTCTCTCATATCATCTCTAAAGTTTGATATAAGGTTTCCTTTTGGTTTGCTTTCTTGACTACTCACATCTACCCCTCCTTAATAGAATCTTTTTTATTATTCACGTATAATATTTTAAGTTTCGAATCCAATTTTATATTTTATGTGATTCGAGTTATTTTTTTATATGTGTATAATTTTAATTTAATTATATTCTCAAAATTCGCAATTGTCAAACACTTTTTGTTTTTATTTTTTTACTATTTAGATAAATTAAAAAGCTATTTTTACTTAATTTAAATCCATTTTTTATTAGAAAATACCTGTAAAATGTCATTAAATTATGTATTTTTAATTATTTTATCAAATTCTAAGTCTATTTAAATTATTATAATTTTATTCAAGAATAATTTTTACATTTTATTTTTATACTACAATAAGATATTAAAAATAACTTTTTAGATTTTAAACTCCTTTTATTTTTATACATGTACTATTGATTTAAAGATAAAAGCATGTTACAATTACAAAAAGAATATATCAAATAAACATTATCATAAATTTTAAATTCAGAATTTTCAATTTTCTCATTTTATCTAACTTTTACACAACATCATGTGTTAAATTATTGTAGCTACACTAATCCAAAACCAGTTAAAAACAATATTGTTTTATTTTTATATAAAATATATTTTAAATATATTTTATAAATTTTATTTTAAAAATATTATATAAGGAGAAAAAATTATGTTACTTTTAATTGCTACGTGTGCAGTGTACATATGGATTGGTTTTTATTTTTCTAAAAAAGTTAAAACAGCATCTGATTTCTTAATTGCGGGTAGAAATCTTCCTTTGCCCATACTCGCCGCAACTATTGCTGCTACATCTTTTGGTGGAGGATGCTTGGTTGGTGGAGTTCAGTGGGGAGCCGAAAGAGGACTATGGGTTGGTATGTACTCTACTATAGGTGCGGCTTTAGCCTGTTTTATAAATGCATTTTTTGCAGGAAAATTAAGAAGTCTATCCTGTGATATAACACCTGCTGATTATATCGAAACTAGATATGGCCATAGTATATTCTTAAGAGCTTATCAATGTCTTGTAACACCAATATCAATATTGGCTATCATGGGCAGTCAATTAATATCTTTTGGTTCTGTATCAACTGCATTTGGTATTCCCTATGATATAGCAGTAATTGTAGGAGTCATAGTAATCATTATATATACTTATGCATCAGGAATGTGGGGAGTTGCAGTGTCAGCATTTATTCAACTTGCTATTTGTGTAGTATTTTTACCAATAGTGGCTTATATAAGCTTAAAATTAGTTGGCGACAACCCTTTACTTATGTTACAATCAATGGTAAAAGAACCATTCTTCCCAGGAAATAAGTCGCTTAGTGATTTTATGTATACAGTTTTACCATTGGTTTTAGGCTCAATATTTTCTTATGAAAGTTTTTTGAGATACCAATGTGCTGATAATGCTAAAAATGCAGTTAAAAGCAGTGTCATTGCAGGATTTATACTATTATTTCTTGCTTTCCCTATAGGCATAATTGGAGCTATTGGTGGTAGTTTATTTCCAAATATATCATCTGTTCAGGTTTTACCTCAAATGATATCAACAACTCTACCTCCTTTAATTTCTATATTATTCTTAGCTGCTATATTAGCTGCCATAATGTCTACTGCTGATTCATTAATGACCTCCATGAGTGCCATAATATCAAGAGATATTTACAATAAATTATTACATCCTAATGTAGAGTTTAATGATTTAAAAAATGCTCTTAAATACTCTCAAATTGCTTCAGCTTTAACAGCTATAATAGGAGCAGTTATAGCACTCAAGTTTGACAGTTTATTAGAACTATTATTTTGGCCAGCACCATTATGTACAGGCGTAATATTTGCACCATTTGTCATTGGTCTTTCTTGGAAAGGTGCTACAAAAAAAGGAGCAATCTGTGCTGTTATAGTAAGTGCAATATTAGCATTTTTAAATATGATTGGCATACTTACTGTCTTTGACAGAATTCTAGTACCTATAATAGGTGGTTCGGTTACGATATTTATAGTTAGCAAATTTTCAAAAAAAGATTGAAAAGAAAGGTATACACAGTAAACATGTCAAAATCAGAAAAAGGTAAAGAAACAAAAGCTAGTATCATAAGTGCTGCTAGAGAATTATTTTTTGAACAAGGTTATCACAAGACAACAACTAGACAAATTGCAGAAAGAGCCAATATAAATCTAGGCTTAATAAGTTATTATTTCTCAAGTAAAAGTGAAATAGGTGCTATAATATATGAAGATATAAGGGATGAAATGCAATCTTTAATCTATAACTATCATGAAGAAGGTACAATGATGATGTTCTTTCTTGCTATGAATGCTGACCTTTGTTTTCTTTTAAAAAATAAAGCATATAGAAACTTTTATTTAGATATAGCTTATGAAGAAGCTATCTTAAGCTATCAACGAAGTGTAACTGAAATGGTCATGAAAAGATATGTTAATGAAAAAGAATCTATAGAACATGACGAGTTAATACTTTCTTGTATTGGTATACTCGCTATGAAACCTGAGATAATTAGGGTCTATACTTCACATAAATACGATATATCTTCTCAATCTGTAATAAAGTATTTTACAAAACAGTTTCTAATTAATCTTGGTCACAGCACCGATTTATGCGAAGATATTTTAGAAGAATTGAGCAAATACTATATAGATATAGTTGATAATTTTACTCCAATAATAACTCGCATAAGAACTTAATAAAACTTTATTGAATTTTTTAGAGACTGAAATTTTGAAATCATAATTGCATTTTAATATTTCAGTCTTTATTACGTTTAAAAATACCTTATACTATTTTGTCTATTTTGTCCTAATTATAATAAAATTCTTATCCAATTACATCTATAAATTTCTTTATCCACAAATTCCATAAACGCCATTCATGGCCACCAACACACTCTTCATATACAATATCAACATCTAAAGATTCTGCATATTTTTTAAATGTTTTATTATTTTTATATAAAAAATCTCTATCACCACAAAATTGATAAATTTTAGGAATGTCTTTATTATTCTGTTTAAGATTCTTAAGTATGTAAAGTAAATCATTTTCACTGTTTCTAGCATCTTCTGGTTTTCCAAAGTCATGAAATAGAATATCAGCATTTGTTTCTATTTGCTGATTTTCCAACTCGTGAATCATATCAGGTGAGCCAGAAAAACTTGCTACAGCTGAAAATTCGTTTGGTTTTGAAAGTGCTAATTTTAAAGCTCCATACCCTCCCATAGACATTCCAGCTACAAAATTATCTTCTCTCTTATCTGATAAAGGAAATATAGACCTAACAAATCTAGGCAACTCTTCACTTACAAAAGTGAAATATTTATGTCCATATAACATATCTGTGTAAAAACTAGTTTCTACTCTTGGTATTACTAAAGCTATATTTTTGTTTTTGGCATAATGTTCTACATTAGTGTATCTAATCCATGAACTTTGGTCATCTTCTAGCCCATGAAATAAATACAATGTTTTAAACTTACCTTCAAAGTCATATATTTCTTTACCAGTAAATAATTCTTTTCCATTTGCTACAGGTAAAACTACGATTATATCAGTCTCTCCTCCTGTATATTTTGATTTGAATTTACATTCTATAAATGCCACAAAAAACACCTCTTCTACAATGAATTTATTATCTAAAAAGCACCAAGATTTTAACTGTCTCAGTGCTTTAAATATTTTATTAATTTATATATTTTTAACTACATATAATCAGAAGTATCTGTTGGTAATCCTTTTTTATCCAATTTACCCTCAATAACATCTTTAATTATAGAGTAAATAACTGCAAATAGCGGAACTCCTATTACCATTCCGACAAATCCTAATAATTTACCCGCAACCAATAATGAGAATAAAATCCAAAATGCAGATATACCAATTGAGTCTCCAAGTATTTTAGGACCTATAATATTTCCATCTATTTGTTGTATTATCAATATGATTAACAATAACCATAGTGCCTGTATTGGAGAAACGAACATTACTATTATAGTAGATGGTATTGCACCAAACAGTGGTCCAAAGAATGGAATAATATTTGTAATACCAATTATTACTGATATTAACAATGTATATGGCATTTTTACTATTGTAAGTATTACAAATGTTAAAATACCTATAATAAATGAATCTAATATCTTACCACCTAAAAATCTTCCAAATGTATAGTTACTTCTGTGAGTTAACTCTAGAATTTTAGCAGCTTGTGTTTCTGTAAAAAGTGCATAAGTTATTTTTTTACTTAATCCATAGAATTTTTCTTTGTCAATTAGTAAATATACTGAAACAATCAATCCCAGTACAATATTCCATATACTAGAAGCTACGTTCTTCAACATGTTTCCTAATATTGGTATTAAGTCTGTTACAAACTTTATAATATATGTAACAAATTCATTCCATTTATCTACTGCTAAATTAAAATATTGTTCATCAAGATTTAAATCAGTCATTAATTTATCAAGAAGCTTAGTTGCGTTGTTTACATACATAGGTATATCATTTGCTAATCCAACAATACTCTCAATAACTTGAGGTAATACGAATTGCATAAATAAGTAAAGTATCAATGCAGCTGTTGCATATGTTAATAAAAGACCCAATCCTCTTTTTGATTTTTGTTTTAGGTTTTTTAATTTTTCACTTTTGATAAAAAGTCTTTCTTCATAAAATTTCAAAATAAAATTCAGAAGATATGCAATAGCAAACCCTATTATAAATGGCTGTAATGTTGTAAACATAATATCTAAATTATTAGAGAATACATCAATTTGCGATGATATAAGATAGAATATAATACTACAAGCAGCTATTATAAATGTATAAATTGCTATTGTCGTGTACTTTGTATTCCAATTAATTTTCATTTTTTCCTCCTTATTTCTATATAATTAAATTTTATCACAAAATTACTACTTTTATAACAAATATGCCAAATTAAAATTTTTAATTGCATAAAATATAATTAAAATATATATTTTTAATTTGATTTGTATTTTTCCTACAATATAATTTACATTATTTTTTTAAGAATTTTAATTAATTTATCATTATATGGTGCATATCTAATAGGAATATCTAAATTTAATTTTTTTAATACACTTTTATAATGAGTAAATGTATCAAATCCTGCCTTGCCATGATATGAGCCCATACCACTTTCACCAACACCCCCAAATGGTAGATAATTAGTAGCTATATGGATAATTGTATCATTTACACAACATCCTCCTGCTGGAATCATTTCTAAAACTTTATTTTCCAGATGCTTATTTTTGGTAAATATATAAAGAGCTAGTGGATTTGCTCTTTGGACAATTTCTTGCATAGCTTCCTCTAAGTTTTTATATGTCAAAATAGGGAATACTGGTCCAAATATTTCCTCCTTCATTATATCATCATCCCAACTAACATTATGTATTATAGTTGGCTCTATTTTTAATGTATCATTATTATAATTACCACCATATACTACCTTTTCCATATCAATAAGGGATATTATACGCTTAAAATGCTTTTCATTTATGATTTTGGGAAATTGTTCATTATCACATGGATTTTCTCCAAAATACTGTTCAATATAATATTTTATTTTCTCTATTAACTCATCTTTTTTATCTTCATGTATTAAAACATAATCTGGAGCTACACAAGTTTGTCCTGCATTTATTAATTTTCCCCATGTCAATCTTCTTGCAGTAAGATTTATATCTGCATCTTCTAATATAATACAAGGACTTTTTCCTCCTAGCTCTAAAGTTATAGGAGTTAAGTGCTTTGATGCGGCTTTCATAACTACTTTACCTACAGCAGTGCTTCCTGTAAAAAATATATAATCAAATTTTTCTAAAAGTACTTTTTCGCTTTCTTCTTGATTTCCTTGAACTACTGTAATATATTCTTTTGAAAATGTACTTTCAAGTATGTCTTTAATTATATTGGAAGTTGATACAGAGTACTCAGAAAGTTTTATTATTGCACAATTGCCTGCTGATAATGACCAAACCAATGGTATAAGAGCTAATTGAAATGGATAATTCCAAGGTGACATTATAAGTGTAACGCCATAAGGTTGAGGAATCACCTTGGATATAGATGGAAAATTAACCATACTTGAACGAACTCTTTTAGTTTTGCTCCATTTTTTTATATTTTTTATAGCAAAATTTAATTCACTATATAAAATACCTACCTCTGTCATAAACCCTTCAAAATTTGATTTATTTAAATCTTGCTTCAATGCTACAAGTATTTTATCTTCATTTTGTAATATAGCTGACTTTAGCCTTTTTAACTGTTCTAAACGAAATGATACATCTCTTGTTTTACCTGTATTATAGTACTCTCTTTGCATCATTACTAGCTTATTTATATCCACTATTTAAAACCCCCTATTTAAGAATTTAGACTACTCTATTTTTCAAACAAATTGTTTAAATTTTTACTAGTATCATTTTTATATAATAATAAATTCATATCAATATAACATAAATTTACAAATAAAAAAAGCCCCCCTTTATATACAGGAGAACTAATAAAAAAATTGTATTTTTAGTAATTAATTATTACATAAACTACAACATAGTTATAAGTTTGTGTTTTGAAGATTACCCACATAATCAAGGATTGGATTTAGATACTTTTTATCACACCAATCAAAAGCTTCTCCTAATAATAGAGGTGCTTCTATTGGATTAAGACCTTGATGTTGCTTTTTAGATATTGACTTTTTAAGAAAACTACAAAGAGTAGTATCAAGCCATGACATTTTTGTTTCATCCCATTCACCACGGCAGTAAAAACAAGGAATATTATTCATCTTATCCTTAAAATTAACTTCTCTCAATTTTCTTATTACTGAATCATCATATGGAGATGCTCCTACACCAAAAACAACTAGATTTTTACTTGCTAATTTATCATAATGTTTTTTAAAAAAAGAAATTCCTGCTATATTACAAGCATAAAGACCTCCACCTAAAATAATTGTATCATAATCTATAATCTTTTCCAGATTAATATCCTTAATTTCAAAAATGTCACAAGCTAATGATTCTGAAAGCCATTTAGCATATTTTTTTGTTGAACCATACTTACTTTTATAAATTATCACTGTATTTTTCATGTCAATTATCTCCTTCTTTTACTATTTTGGAAAATTAATTTATGTATTAGTCAATTTTTCACAATACTCATTCATTTTATCTTGATTAACCCACAAATTATCCAAATTTAGTTAATGCTAATACATCAGTTACAGGTTCTACAATTACTAAAAATAATCATTGTTTTGTGATAAATTTTAATTCTAATTTATCACATACAACTTGAAATTTATATTAATGTATATAATCTTGATAGCAATTATAATTAGTAACTAGTTACCTATATTATAGTAATTAATTACTTTTATGTCAATAATCTTATTTTTCATCATATATAATAAAGCGGTATAGTTTAAATAACTATACCGCTTTATACAAATCATAATTTATAATAATTTTATAACTTAAGTCTAAATTAACTTCTTTAAGTAAATCCTAGATTACAATGCCTTTTACAAAATTTATTCTAAAACATACTTTTTATACTTGTTATATTCTATATTACTACATTCTACATCTAAAAGAGTTCCATCTTCCATATATTCTGTATTTATGACACTTGTATTATCGTTAAAGTAGGAAGCTACATGCCCCTCACCATATGGAATCAAAAGCTTACATCTTATATAGTCTTTAAATATGCTATCACAAATACATTTTATCATTTTATCTATATTTATATTTTTTTTGGCTGAAACAAAGATACCTTCCTTGTCTATATCATCTACAATATCATTTAATAGTTCTTCATCGACTAAATCAATTTTATTGTAAACATTTATTATAGGAATATCATTTGCACCAATTTGCTTTAAAGTATCTTCTGTTACTTTAATATGATTTTTATAACTTGGGTTTGAAATGTCAATAATATGCAACAATACATCTGCTTCACATGCTTCTTCTAATGTTGACCTAAATGCTTTTACTAAATCATGTGGTAGATTACTTACAAATCCAACTGTATCAGACAATAGAAATTCTTTATTATCTGGAAGAACTATATTTCTAATAGAAGTCTCTAATGTCGCAAATAGCATATTTTTTTCAAATACTTTCTTTTCTTCAGAGTTTTTAAATATATCAACTAATTCATTCATTATTGAAGATTTTCCAGCATTTGTATATCCAACTAGTGCTACATTTGGAAGATTAGATTTTTTTCTCATATTTCTTTGAGTTTCTCGTTGGAATTTTAAATCATCTAATTCTCTATTTAGAGAAGTTATCTTTTCTTCTATCCTTCTACGGTCGAGTTCTAATTTCTTCTCACCAGAACCTCTATTTTTAGTACCTACTCCACCACTTTGACGACCTAAATTTTCATTTGAACCTATAAGCCTTGGTAACATATATCTTAGACTTGCTACCTCTACTTGTAGTTTAGCTTCTCTAGTTTTTGCTCTTTGTGCAAATATATCAAGTATCAATGCTGTTCTATCTATAATTTCACAGTTAAATTTTTCTTCAAGGTTTTTAAGCTGTGATGTAGAAAGCTCATTATAAAATACAACTATATCTGCATTTTCTTGCTTTATTATATTTGATAATTCTTCAACCTTACCTGTACCAATATAAAATGCTCTATTAACCTGTTTTGCATTTTGAGTTATACTTCCTACAACATCAATATTACATGCTGAGCATAAGTTTTCAAGCTCAATCATTAATTCATTAAAATCCTCAGGTTTATTGTTTATGTTTAATCCTACTGTTATTCCTTTTTTTGTCATATCCATATTCTCCTTATATACTATTTTTTATTTAATAAATAGCACGAGATTATGGCTCTATAATTAAATTCATTAAGAATTTGCTTGTTTAATTTTATCCTTAAATAATACTTCTAATTTAATATTATAATAACCATAATCGTGCGTTATTTTCTTAATCTTATATAAAAAATCATTCTTTTACACCTCTTCTCATTATATTATGTAGTTTTTTCAATAAAAAAACTCCTTATAAATCTAAGTAATACAAAACGAACTACTTACATTATAAGAAGGATTAAAATTCTAAATATATATTAAAAATATGCCAATCTAGTTAGCTTATATGTGATTATTATATTATATTTAACCCAATTCTTAAATTTAAGTAGTTTTTTACACAACTAATAAAAGTAACTAAAATACATAACTTTACATAATTGTTAACTATTAAAATTAAATTTTATTGTTAATAAAATTTAAAGAATACGATTAAATATACATTTTGATAATCACCTCCAACATTTTCCTTACTATATATTATAACAAAATAGATACTTTGTAAATACATAAAAAAATAGATAAGATTATACCTTACAAAATATAATCTTATCTATCTAGTTTATTTTATGTTTATCTCATAACGATACTAATATTTTAAAGTAAATTTTTACTACATTGCTTCGTCTTCTTCAAATTGAGAATTGTAAAGATTAGCATAGAATCCACCTTTCTTTAGAAGTTCCTCATGATTTCCTTGTTCAACTATGTCTCCTTCATTCATAACAAGAATCATATCAGCATCACGTATAGTTGATAATCTATGTGCTATAACAAAACTTGTTCTACCTTCCATAAGATTATCCATAGCTTTTTGAATTAATACTTCTGTTCTAGTATCAACAGAACTTGTAGCTTCATCCAATATTAGGATTTTAGGGTCTGCTAAAATGGCACGCGCTATAGTCAATAATTGTTTTTGACCTTGAGAAACATTACTTGCTTCTTCATTTAATTTCATTTTGTATCCATCTGGCAATGTTTTAATAAATCTATGAACATGTGCTGATTTAGCTGCTTCTATAACTTCTTCATCTGTAGCATTTAGTTTACCATATCTTATATTTTCCATAATTGAGCCACTAAATAACCATGTATCTTGAAGAACCATACCAAACATTTCTCTAAGTTCACTACGATTAAAATCTTTAATATTGTGACCATCAATTAGTATTGAACCACTATTAACATCATAAAATCTCATTAAAAGCTTAACTATAGTAGTTTTTCCTGCTCCTGTAGGTCCAACAATAGCAACTTTTTGACCAGGTTTAACATTTACTGAGAAATCATTTATTATAGTCTTATTTGAATTATATCCAAAATTAACATTTTCAAAATCAATCTTACCTTCTAAACCATCTATTGAAACTGCATTTTCAACAACTTGGTCTTCTTCTTCCTCTTCTAAGAACTCAAATACTCTTTCAGAAGCTGCTGCTGTTGACTGTAGTAAGTTAGCAACTTGTGCAATTTGAGTCATTGGTTGTGTAAAGTTTCTTACATATTGTATAAATGACTGTATATCTCCAACCTCAATTGTTTTCTTAATTGCAAGCCAACCTCCTAAGATTGACACCATTACATATCCTAAGTTTCCAATAAACATCATAAGTGGTTGCATTATCCCTGATAAAAATTGAGATTTCCATGCTGAATTATACAAACTATCATTTAATTTATCAAATTCATTAATCGATTCTTCTTCACGATTGAATGCTTTTACTATTGTTTGACCACTATAAGTTTCCTCAACTTGACCATTTACATTCCCTAAATATTCTTGTTGAGATCTAAAGTATTTTTGTGATTTCTTTACTATTCTTGAAATTACAAACATTGATATTGGTAATATTAAAAGTGCCACTAATGTCATAATACCACTTATAGATAACATCATTATCAAAACACCTATCATAGTTGTTACTGATGTTATAAGTTGTGTCATACTTTGATTTAAACTTTGGTTTAGAGTATCTATATCATTTGTAATTCTTGATAGTATTTCACCATGTGTTTTAGTGTCAAAATACTTCATTGGCAATCTGTCTAATTTTACTGAAATCTCTTGTCTTAAATTATAGGATACTTTTTGAGAAATTCCACTCATTATAAATCCTTGTATAAAAGAGAATAGTGCACTTACCAAGTAAAGGCAAAGCAATAATGCTAAAATTTTTCCAATTGCATCAAAATCTATACCTACATTACCTCCAGAGACTTTGCTCACTAATCCTTCAAATATCTTTGTGGTTGCCTTACCTAAAATTTTTGGACCTACTATAGAAAACGATGCACTACCAATAGCAAATACAATTACCAAAATTATTGATACTTTAAATTTAGATAAATATGCAATTAGTTTTCGCATGGTTCCCTTAAAGTCATTTGCTTTTTGTCCTGCTCCTATAGATTTTCCCATAGGACCTTTTCCCATTCTACTCATTAGCTAGCTCCTCCTTTGAAAGTTGTGATAAAGCTATTTGCTCATAAACTTCGCAATTTTTTAGAAGCTCTTTATGTGTTCCTATTCCAACTATTTTTCCTTCATTTAAAACAACTATTTGTTCTGCATGCAAGATGGTACTGATTCTTTGTGCAACTATTAATACTGTACTTTCAGCAGTTTGTGATTTTAAAGCTTTACGAAGAGCTGCATCAGTTTTTAAGTCAAGAGCCGAAAAACTATCATCAAATATATAAACTTCTGGATTTTTTGCTATTGCTCTTGCAATAGAAAGTCTTTGTTTTTGACCTCCAGAGACATTTGTTCCACCTTGAGAAATTTCAGTTTTAAAAGCTTCTGGTTTAGAGTCAATAAATTCTGTAGCTTGAGCTATTTCAGCCGCCGCTCTCATTTCTTCATCTGTTGCATCTTTTCTACCATATTTCAGATTGGATTCTATTGTACCAGAGAACAATACTCCTTTTTGAGGTACATATCCAATTTTTTCTCTTAAATTATGTTGAGAAACATTTTTTATATTAACTCCATCAAGTAATATCTCTCCCTCAGTAACATCAAAGAAACGAGGAATTAAATTTATAAGAGTTGACTTCCCACTACCAGTACTTCCTATAAATGCTGTTGTTTCTCCTGGTTTTGCTGTAAATGATATATCTGTCAATATAGGTTCCTCTGCATCTGGATACATAAATGAAACATTTTTAAATTCAACAAGACCTTTTTTATCGTCTTTAAATTCTTGTACTTTTGATTTTTCTGGGTCTTTAATACTTATATCTGATACCAATACTTCATCTATACGTGTAGCTGAAACGGATGCTCTTGGAAGCATAATAGATACCATTGATATCATCAAGAATGACATTATTATCTGCATTGTATATTGTATAAATGCCATCATATCTCCAACTTGCATTGCTCCAGAATCAACGCTATATGCACCTCTCCAAACTATAAGAACCGTAATAAGGTTCATTATAAGCATCATAGCAGGCATCATACATGTCATAACTCTATTTACAAAAAGATTTGTTTTAGTTAAATTTTTATTTGCTTCGTCAAATCTTTTTTCTTCATGTTTTTCAGTACTAAAAGCCCTGATAACTGGAATACCTGTAATTATCTCACGGCTTACTAAGTTTAACTTATCAACAAGCTTTTGAACCAATTTAAACTTAGGCATAACAACTGAGAATAGTACAATTATTAAAGATAAAATAGCTACTACTGCAACTGCTATAATCCAAGCCATTGAAGTATTAGTATTTAAAACTTTTATTATGCCCCCTACAGCCATTATTGGAGCATAAAAAACTATTCTAAGTAGCATAACCATCAACATTTGTATCTGTTGAATATCATTTGTACTACGAGTGATTAATGATGCTGTAGAAAACTCATTCATTTCACTATTTGAAAATGACATAACTTTTCTAAAAACTCCACTTCTTAAATTTCTTCCTACGCTTGCTGCTACTCTTGCTGCTAAAAATCCTACTGTAATCGTAGCTATCATACTAATCATAGCTATTCCAAGCATTTTTGCACCAGTAAGTAATATATAATTATTTTGCATATTTTCTGTGTCAATACCTATTTTTTCATATTCTGCTTTTACATATGATACTGAACTTTGTGTTATCATACTCTCTGGCATACTTTCAAAGCTTTTGCTAATCTCTTCAGTTAATTTGTCTAGTTGTTCTGTTGGCATCATTGATAACACCTTAAATATATCAACCTCTACACCTTCACTCCCTTGTGAAGGAAGTTGGCTCATTATCTGAGATTTCATTGCTTTTACTTCTTTACTATCTCCTTCAAGCCCTGATACAATTAAAATAGCTTTACCAAAAATAGTATTCAATTCATCTATAGTATCCTTGTCTTTAGTATTTAACTCATAAAGAGATTTATCTTTTAAATTCGGATACTTATCTTTATACTTGCTATAATCTTCCTTATTCAATAAAGTGTAGTTATCTAATACTTTATCTTTATTACTTTTATCCATAAATAAAGTAATCTTATCTAGTTCACTCTTTCTAATTATAGATGGAACTGAGTTTTCTACCCCACCTTGCTGTATACCTACATTTACTATATTGGATGTATATGCTGGTAAAGAAAGGTCACATACTGCTTGAACTACCAATAAGCATACTATTACTACTATTGATAAGGCTGACTTCTTTAAATATTTAATTAATTTAAACATACACTTCTTCCCTTCTGTAATATTAATTAGTCTGATAGCATTTAATTGAAAAACATTGTTTTAAATTTTAGAAATATTTTTCATGCTCATGTTTATGACATCCTGCTTTTAAATTGTCTCTAACTTGCATTAGAAGTCTTCTAAGTACTATTTTTTCCTCTTCACTAAATCCTAAAAAGATTTCTCTTTCTAACTCTAGGTTAAACTCCTCAACTTTCTTACATACTTCTAGGCCTTTATCTGTTAAAAAAATTCTAGAAATTCTTTGGTCCTTTTCATCTTGTTTTCTTTCTACGAGCCCAGTTTTTTCCATTCTTTTTATCATAACTGTCGTTGTAGATGCTTTTACTTTTCTTTTATCTGCTAATTCTTTTTGACTTTGACCATTTTCCATCCTAAGAGAAAAAAGTATTTGTGGCTGACCTTGATACAAGCCTAATTTATCAAAATAAAAATGAGTTCTTATAAAATATATTCGCATCAATTGCAAGAAAACATCATTTAATTTTTCTTCAGAATTGCTATTCATACTTACCCTCCTTATTTTTATATTACTTAGTCGGCTAATGATTATTTTACTATAATAGATATCTTTTTTCAATATATTTATAAAAAATTCATATAAATTTCATTTATTAAATATTTTTCTATTGATTAGTTATGATTTTAATAGCTAATAGTAAGTTTTTTAATTAGCCAACTACTTATATTTTTTATTAAAACCTTAAGATAAACCTTTTCATAAATTTATCAAATAAAAAAGTTGTCTCAAAATAAATTTTGAAACAACCTATTATTTAATAATATATTACTTATATATTATAACAATATATTATTTATCCTCATATCCATTTACAACAACATCTAATCTTCCAGTTTCTGGTGATATAATCAAACCATGCACAATAATTCCTTCTGGAATTAGAGGATGACTTTTTATTAAATTAATACTATCTTTTACAGAATCTTCTGCTGAATCAAATCCATGTAGCCATTGTTTTGTATCAATTCCTGCACTACGAAGTGTAAGTATTACATCATTTGATATTCCTCTATCTAATATTTTATTTAGTAATTTATCTGTATCTACATTGCACATACCACATCCATGGTGTCCTACAACCATAACTTCATCCACATCAAATTCATAAATTGCAACTAAAATACTTCTCATAATACTTCCAAACGGATGCATTATAGTCGCACCTGCATTTTTTATTAGTTTGACATCTCCATTTTTAAGATTCATGGCTTTAGGTAAAAGTTCTGTCAATCTTGTATCCATACAAGATAGGACTACTATTTTTTTATTTGGATGTTTTGATGTTGCATACTGTTCATATTCTTTATTTTTTACAAATGATTTGTTATACTCTAATATCTCTTCAAGTTTTCGCATATGTAATCTCACTCTCTATAAAAATTTTTTATATTATTATATCACTATTAGACTACAATATATACATATATAATTTAATTTATATTTATCATCTATTTTTATAAAATTATTATTTTTCCATAATTTCACATATTAGTTATATTAGTAAAGACTACTATACAAATCTTTTAATAATCAAAATTAGAATTATATATTTTTGTTATTTAATTAAATAATTCTTTTAAAACTTTATTATCTAAATTTAAGCCTATTATAGTTACTTTTCCATCCTTAGCTCCACTATATTTAAAAATATTAGTTTTACCAGAGGAATAACTAAACTCTAAATATCCATCAAATGAATTTATAAAGCCTTTAGCTCTTATTATATTGCCACACCTAGGATTTTTTAATTCTTTTAGAATATTATCTACTAAATCTACAAAGTCATATTTCATAGTACAACATCAACTTTTATCATATATACTCAATACTTTTAAATTAATTAATACTTTTATGTAATACGTTTAGTATTGAATTTAGTTCTTCAACTGATATTTGCCCTGGTGCAGAAACCTTTTTAGCTGCTCCAAAAGTCAATGAAGAGCCAAATATTTCTCCACACAAGCGACTTATAACTCCCATTCCTGCCATAGACATAGTTATTATTGGTCTATCTGCATAAACTTGAACCATTTCATTTGTAGCTGTAAGCAACACTAGAACATCTCTTTCATTTTGTGGCATAACAGCTATTTTAGGTAAGTCTGCACCTAATTTTTGCATTGTGCATAAACGAGATATAATCTCTTCTTTTTGGGGAGTTTTATTAAAATCATGATTTGACATAACTACTTTCACTTCTTTTCCATGAGCAAACTCGACTATTTCATTTACAATTTCATCTCCCATAAATAGCTCTACATCTATTAAGTCTATTAATCCTGTATTAGAAATTTCCTTATTTAAAATAGTATAATAATCTTTTGATATTAATTTTTGTCCACCTTCTTTTATACTTCTAAATGTAAATAATAGAGGTGTATCTGGTATATATTTTCTTAGTTCATTGAGAACCTCTTTAACTTGTTGAATATTTTCTACATTCTCAAAGAAATCAACACGCCATTCTACAATATCCAAACAAAGTCCCTTTAAGTCATTAACTGCTTCAACAATTTCTTCTTTAGTTTTTCCAACTATTGGTATACAAATCTTGGGTATACCTTCTCCTATGCTAATATTTTTTATTTGTACTATATTTTTCATATTTCTCCTCCACACATATAGAAGTTTTGTCATATTTCATATTATTTGCTTTACAATATTATTATATCGTAAAAATACTATAAGTCATAACAATACTAATTCTATAATGATATTTATTTTAACTTCTTAAAACAACAATTCTTATAGTAGATAAACAATAATAGGAATACTCAAAAAAGTTAAATATACTTACATTTAACTTTTTTATGCTCTTTCCTGTAATTTAATCATAATTATTTAAGTATTATTAATAGAATGCATATTATTCTTAACATTAATAGAATTAATCTATAAATTATGGTATAATTATGTAGAAATTACTCGAATTTCATTACTTATGAAGGGATTGAATATCAATGAACCTAAATCATTTGCATTACTTTAGAGTTTTAGCCAAAGTTGAGCATTATACAAAAGCAGCTACTCAATTGTCTATAACTCAACCAAGCTTAAGTCATGCTATATCTGCTCTTGAAAAAGAACTAGGAACATTTTTATTTGAAAAACAAGGTAGAAATGTTCGTTTAACTAAATATGGTAAGTTTTTTTTAACTTATGTTGATAAAGCATTAGGTGAATTAGAAAGGGGAGAAAAAAAGCTTAGAGAATATACCAGTATATCAAAAGGTATTATAGACTTAGGATTTATTTATACATTGGGAGCTTACTTCATTCCAGATATACTTGGTAAATTTTTAGAAAAAGAATCAAATAAAAATATTTCATTTTCATTTGGGCAAGGTACCACTAAAAAGATTGTGCAGGGTTTAAAAGATGAAAAGTTTGATTTAGCATTTTGCTCTTTTGTTCCAAATGAACCCAACATAGATTTCACAGCTATACTTCAGGAAGAATTGGTTGTAATAGTACCATATAGCCATCCTTTAGCCTCAAATGAAAATATAGATTTAAAAGATACAAAAGATTATCCTTTTATATTCTTTAGTGAAGATAGTGGTGTCAGACCAATTATTGATAATCTCTTTGAAAAAGTCAATGTAAAACCACAAATTGTATGTGAAACAGAAGAAGATACAGCTGTTGCAGGTTTAGTTTCTATTAACTATGGTATAGCAGTTGTTCCAAATATTTTTGCTCTTAAATATTTTAATGTAAAGGTATTATCAATAACAAATCCTATACATGAAAGGTACATATATTTAGCTACAATGAAAAATAAATATTTAACTCCTGCTGTTAATAGTTTTAAAAATTTTGTTATTAATTATAGTAAAAGCAACAATCTAATTGATAAAACTGAATAAAAACACGTTAAAAAGGGATTGTTTCAAAGTAAATACTTTGTACAATCCCAGATACATTTTAAAATTTATTAAAGTTTATTAGAAATAATCTGAGAAATATGGATTTTCACGTTCAATAAGATTTTCTAATAAATCTACTACTTCTTTATCACAAATAATTCTTTTTATTCTATGAAGATAAGTTGGTCTTTTGTAGCTAAGTAACATAGTTGTAAGCGTTTGTATGTCAAGCTTCAAGTCATACTTATCACCACCAGTAATTAACATACCTTTACCCTCTTTAGAAACAGTTAGTGTAAACACTCCTGTATTCCAATCTAATAAAGGGTCTTTTAATTGAAAGACTAACTTCACTTCATTTTCCTGTTCTTTAAATGGATATTGATTTATAAATTGTTCTATATCAACAATTCTACCCATAAAATATGGTTTTATATTTTCTTCTATATCTCCATCTTCAAGTAAAAATGCCAATGGTTCATCTGTATATGTATTCCCAACCACTTTATTTATCATTGAAAAGTGAGCACTTATAAAATTCCATAATCCTGTACGTGCCTCTTCTTCTACAAATACCATTTCTTTAATATAGAATATTTCATCAGAAATCCAATATAATACATAACCTTGTGCTTCATGGTTTTTATCATAATAAATTGCACATGTTAAGTCATCTAAATCCCAACGCCAGTATTCTTCCCATGCCAACTCACTTCTAATCATAGACGCATGGCTCTTTTTAGAAAAGCGTTCATAAACATTTCTGACATCTTCATGTTCTATACTTACACGCTCAACTTCTCCTGATACCTCTTTAGGTTTTGGTAACTGAGTATCTTTAATTTCAAAAGATATCTTATCTGATATTATTTCCCATCCCTTACGACGATAATATGGAATTGAGTATGGAAATAAATAAGATATAGATTGTTTTCTTTCTCTCATATCTGTTAATGCTTGTCTCATCAATTTATCCATAAGACCTAAATTAGAATATTCTGGATATGTTCCAACACCAGTAAGTCCACCCATATCATACTCTTGACCAAATATATTAATTTTAAATGGATAAACAGCTATTTGAGATACTAATTTATCCTCATCAAACCATCCAAATACATCTGCTTGTCTTAATACAGGTAGTTTAGCAAGAGTTATTTCTCTTTCCTCCCAACCTACTTGTTGTAAATCATGGTTTGTCACTTGAAATACATAACGTAATAATTGATTGAATTGTTGTAAATGCTTAGTTTCTACTTTCTTCATTTCGAGTCTCTCTAGTCGACTCATAATAAAACCTCCTAAAAATAAATACATATAAATACTATCTATTTATATAATATAGATAATAAATTTACATAAATACTATATAAATATTTATATAAGCATAATTCTATCATACCCAATATATTCTAGTCAAATCGCTATTGAAAATTAAAGTTAAATGCAATGTTAGCGTTGTTTATCTTAATAAAAAATGATTTATATTTAGTATATCTTAAATGCTTGTAATTTTTTATCACTTTGATATAATCAAATAAATAGACAATTGTCATAAAATACAACTTAGTTAAAAATATTTTATTGGAAATAAAATAATAAACTATAAATAAATAAGTAATATATAAGGAGTGGTTTTGTGAAGAGATGCATTGTAGTAATGGGATAGTCAGAAAAATAACAAAATATAAAGGAGAGATTTAAACATGACTATTCCAAATTTAGATAAAATATATCCAAGAAGTAATGATTATCAAACTATATATCTTAAAAATGTGATTACAAGAGACAATATAAAGGTTGGAGAATATACAATATATAACGACTTTTATAATGACCCAAGAGATTTTGAAAAAAATAACGTACTATATCAGTATCCTATAAACAAGGACAAATTAATAATCGGAAAATTTTGTTCAATTGCATGTAAAGCAAAGTTTTTAATGACTAGTGGAAACCACACAATGAAATCACACTCTACTTATACATTTCCAATCTTTTATGAAGAATGGGGTTTAGACATAAATCATATAACAGATGCTTGGGACAATAAGGGTGATATTGTAATTGGAAATGATGTATGGATAGGTTACGATGCTATAATTATGTCAGGTGTAAAAATTGGTGATGGCGCAATTATTGGAACAAGAGCTGTAGTTACTAATGATGTCCCACCATATTCTATTGTAGGAGGAATACCTGCAAAAATTATAAAGAAAAGATTTAATGATGATATAATTTCAAAATTATTAAAAATTAAGTGGTGGGATTGGTCATATGAAAAAATCCAATTAAATATTCAACACATTCAAGCAGGAGATATTGATAAATTAGTTTAATATTTTATGGCTAATTTATCTTAAAATGAGATTTAAGGGAACTCTTTTTAGGAGTTCCCTTAAATCTACATTATTTATTATCATAAAAGATTTAACTTTTCTAAAGTTGTTATTATATTTCTTCCTTCTCTAACTCCATCTATTATTCTTCTAGCCATTTTACTATCTCCTATATTTAGAACTTCCACATTTTTAGCTTCAAAGTGTTTCTTTAAATCATTTAAAATTGGATTATTAGATTTCATCCCTAAGCATATAAATCCATAATCAAAATTTAGCAAAAACTCTTCTTTATCCTTCTTAACTTTAAAATTATCATCCTCAACTTCCAATAATGCTGTATCTGTATAAACATCAACATTGTAATCTTTTAACATCTTCATCATTGTCACCTTTGTTATAGGGTCTAAATCTTTTCCTACCACTGGCAACATCTCAACTATAGAAGTTCTAGCCTTATTTTCTGAGAAAAATTCTACAACATCTAATCCAACAGCTCCACCACCCACAACTACTACTTTCTTATTTTCTAAGTCTTTTGTTTTAAAATATTCTATATCATTAAATAGCTTAAATATTGAACTCACCTTTCCATTTTCTTTGTCTACCCTGTCCAACAAACCAGTTATTGGCGGAAGTAATGGTTTTGAACCTGTCGCATTTATAATTATATCAGGTTTTAAATTTTCTATAAATTCAATATCAGCCTTTGTATTTTTAAAAACAATTAAATTTTTTAATTTATTAACTCTCTGTTTTAAATACCTCGAAAAGTCATTTATTCTACTTTTATCTGGAAAAGTCGATATTGTCTCAGCAAGCCCTCCTATATCTGCTTTTTCTTCTAATAAAAATACATTACATCCCACTTCTGCCGCTGTAGCTGCAGCCTCAAGACCAGCTGTTCCTCCACCTATAACAACTACATTTGTTCTCTTATTTACTTTTCTTTGTTTATAATCTTCTCCATTTATTAAGTCTGGATTTACCGTACATCTTATAGGTCTATTTGCTCCAATCCTATTACCTGCACATCCTATATTGCAGGAAATGCACTTTCTTATTGAATCTTCTTTTCCATTTTGTACCTTTTCAACCCAATTAGGCTCAGCTATAAGCCCTCTTCCCATACCTATAAAATCTGCTTCATTATTTTCAAGTATTTTTGATGCTATTTCTGGGTTTCTTATATTTCCAGTTATTATTGTTGCTTTTCCAAATCTTTTTTTAACTGCTTTAGACATATATGAACGCCACCCATCTTCTAATGTCATAGTATCGATTTGAAATTGTATGGAATCATTTAATGCTGCTGATACATTATATATATCTACTTCTTCATTTAAATATTCAAGAAGCTTTAGAGTATCATCTAAAGTATTTCCTCCCTCTATAAATTCATCCGCACTTACCCTTAAAGATATAGGAAATAATGCTCCTACTTCGTCTCTAACTTCATCAATTACTAGTTTTGCAAATCTCGCTCTATTTTCAAGACTTCCACCAAATTCATCTGTACGCTTATTGTAAATTGGGGATAAAAATTGACTTATTAGATATGAGTGACCAGCGTGTATCTCTACAGCATCAAAACCAGCTATTTGAGCTCTTTTTGCTGCCTTTCCATATTTTTTAGCGATATCTAGTATTTCTTCTTTCTTTAGTTCTCTAGGTATTGTTCCTCCATTTTTTGAAGGTATATTCGAAGAAGATACTGGAGTTAATCCATTTATTCTATCTGGCATAGCTGAAGCACCTGAATGATTAATTTGTATAGCTGCACATGCTCCATGTTTATGTAAATTCTCAGTTAGCTTATATAAAGCAGGTATGTATCTGTCATGGTCTATTCTTATTTGTGTAGTTCCATTAGAACCTAAAGGAAAATCTATACAAGCATTTTCTACAATTATAAGTCCAGTTCCACCTTTAGCTCTTTGTTCATAATATTTAATGTGCTCATCTTTAAATTCTCCACTTTCACCACCAAAATTGGTTCCCATTGGTGGCATAACTATTCTATTTTTTACATTCATCCTTTTTATAATTAATGGTTCAAAAATATTTTGATATGTTTTCATTTCTATTCCTCCACACATTTTATGTTTATAGTTTTTGTAATTTAAATTTATGTCTCTATTATAATGTCTAGAAATCTATTAAACCAGTGCATATTTTTATCATTATTGATAGATTTTTTCTATGATTTTATGATTATATGCCTTAACAAAAAAATCATGCTACATTAATAGTGATACTCTATTAATGTAGCATGATTACTTAAAATCTATATAATTTAAATATTTTACATCTACACATATATATTAATAATATTTAAATTTTACAGTCTTCTATATTCTTCTCTTTTTAATTTTAAGTTACTTAGATAATAATCTATCTCATCAATCAGACGTTGTTTATCCTCAGGTAATATTCCTTTTAAGTTAACATAATTAGAGGCATGATTACTTCTAAATACAACTTTTTCATTGGTATCTATATTTTTTATCATTTCTTTAATTTCTTGTAACACAGCCTTATCTTCCAATACTGTAAATTCACCTGATTGAAGTAAATCGTAAAGCTCAGTATTAGGTTCTACCATTAAGCTCAATACACCTACATAATCTGGTGAAATTGCTCCTAGCATTTTTCCTGTATCAGCTCCATGTTGATGTGTTTTTTTAGTTCCTCCAAGGCCTGCTATTACAGTAGCTGATAATTTGATACCATTTTTCTTAACTTTTCTACCAACTTTTATCAGTTGTTCACTGCTAAATCCCTTTTTAATGTCTTCTAATACCTCATCATTTCCACTTTCAAGTCCTAAATAAATCATCTTAACACCAAGCTTTTTTAACTCTTTAAGTTCATCATCAGTTTTTTTCTCTATAGACTTAGGAGAACCATATAGAGTAATTCTTTCACATTCTGGAAAAACTTCTTTTATATATAATATTATATCTCTTAATTTTTCCATTGGTATTATCAATGCATCTCCATCTGCCAAAAATATTCTGTCTACATTTTTATAATGTCTTCTAAATATATCAATTTCATTTTTTATTACTTCTAATGGTTTTATTTTAAACTTCTTTGATTTGTACATGCTACAAAATGTACATTTATTATGAGAACATCCTAGTGTGACTTGTATTATAAGACTATAAGCCTCACTTGGTGGTCTATAAAGTGGCATATCATATTCCATATTAAAATCCCCCTTGTAATCAACTCTTAATTTTATTATATTAATAATCTTTACTTAAAATAATACTTTATATATATTATAAACTTCAAGCTTTTATTTAAGATATATTCTTTAAAAATTTAATAATACTATTTGTAGTAATCTTAAGCTGTTTTTCTTGGCTTATAATAGCATCATTATCTCCTTTTTGTTTTCCATAATCTCCAAATTGTGCATGATTTCCACCTTCAATTTCAACATAAGTTGTATCATCAGGAAGTTTTTCTTTTGCTTCTATAAGGTTTTTAAAATTAACTACTCCATCTTTACTTCCCCATATAGATATAACCTTTTTGCCTAACTGCTTTAGCTCATTGCCCATTGGATAAGAAGATAAAAATACAACTCCATCAATTAATTTATTGTCACGTGCAAAATTAGATGCAGCAACTCCACCTAATGAGTGACCCCCTATTACCCAATGTTCTATATTATTGTAAGAATCCATAACTTTCTGCGCTTTATTAGTTCCAAGTATAGCTAGATTAAATGGCATTTTTACAATTACCACTTCATATCCACTTTCTGCTATTTTTCTTGCAAGTGGTGCATATGATTCAATTTCTACTTTAGCTCCTGGATAAAAAATTAGACCTTTAGAAACTTTTCTACCCTTAGGTGTAAATGAAATATTTTCATTTATGGTTACCTCTACTTTACTATTACTAACTAATGCTTCTTTTGCTAGTTTTTGAGGTTCATATGTTTTGTTTATCCATATGAAAAAACTAAGCAGAACCAATACAAATAGTATACCTATTCCCATGAATATTTTCTTTTTTATATTAAATTTTCTATTATCATTTTTATCATCTTCGTTTTCAACCTCATCATAAAGTAAAGGTCTTTCAAGTTCCATAGTTATACTAAATGTATCATATTTCTTATTACGCTTTACCTTTACATCTTTACTCATAAATCTAACCCCCATAATATTTGAATACTATTATAGTTTATCCTAAGTAAATTGTTTTTTCAACTAATGAAAAAAATCAATATTTTAACCTTTTTCACACAAAATTCATAAATATATGATTCTTGTTTTTAATATACTATTTTCTTTTAACCTTGTATAAAAGAAAAAGTCATATACTTTGTTTTAAAGCTATGACTTATTACATAATTTAATTAGATTAGACAACTATGCAACTTCTTGCACTAATATTTTACTGATATCACTTATTCTATACATTTCTCTTACACCGTTTAAAGTTTGAAGTAAATTTAGACAAATTATTTTATCGCCCAAACTTACTGTATTTTCAATACTATCTAAAATTACACTTCTTCCTTCATCATATTTATCAGCATCATAATTTGAGATGTAACTAGTATCTCTCAATATTCTTTCTACATCTTCATCTCTAACATTATTCTTTTTGACATTTATATATAAATTATACATATTACTTATTAGTAATTGTTGATTGTCTAAGAAAGCATCTTGATGTTCATCTTTGTATATAGTATTTATCAACATAAGTCTATCTTCAATAAGTGATGGTACTAATAATAGATTCTTTATATAATGAACATCGGTTGAGTTTTCAATAGATTTATTAACTTCATTAATTATATTTTTAACTATACCTTTATACACATCTATAACATGTTGATACCCCATTTTTGCATCATATGGTAAAATAAATTTATTTATTATTAATGCAATAATTGCACCTAATACCACATATGAAATTCTACTCATAGTTAAAACATTTGGGTCTCCCATAACTGCTGCTGAACCAAGAGCTGAAACAGTTACACACACTATCAGTTTTCTATAATCAACTACATATGAGTTTATATATCCTGCTAAAAGTACTATTAATGACCTTAATGTGTTATCCTTTATTATTGAAAATGAAACAATAAATATTACTGCTCCTACTAGTGTACCTTCTATTCTTTTTCTAGATTTCTGCAAACAATTCTCTGCATAAGGTTGTGTTAATGAAAACACAGTTAACATTATCCATCTTCCATCTTTTAAGTGAAAATAATCCATAATAAAACCTGAGATTGCTGTAGCCAAAGCGATTTTTATTGCATAAGAAAATCTTATAGATTTTAAATTAAAATGTTGCTTATATATTGATATTCTTTTAAATTCACGTGGTATCTTTATTTTTCTTTCAACTCTTTTTTCTTTTTTTGATTTTACCTTTTTGTACTCTAATAAAAATTCATATAGATTTTCTAAAACACTGTAAATTTCTTTCAGATTTATATTTTTAGTATCTTGAGCGACAACATAATCTCTAAATCCAAGTATTTCTTTATCAGTTATCTTATCTTTATTTTCTAAGCACATCTTGATATAATTTACTTCTTTAGATACTACAATTAAAACATCTTCTTTACTATTTGTACTACTTTCTTCTAAGATATTTTTTATGTCTTCATCCTCAAATTCCTTAGTATCTGTTTTATATCTATCTAATATTAAATTTATTCTTTCTAATGAAAATAAGATATTTATTATATCCATTCCTTTAATACTAATAAAAAAGTCGTCTTTTCTATTATCAAATATAACCATTTTAAGACCTTTTGATATAGAATTTATTGTGTAATTACAGCTATCTATTTTTCTCATATTAGACTTGCTTACAGAATTATCATTGTTCATAATATTTTTTAAAAGATTTACTTTTTCCAACAACTCATCACATATAGATATTAATTCTTTATCACCAATTTTTTTCATTCTATTTCTATTCATAACAAATTGGGCAATCATTATGACAAGTGAACCACTAGCTAAAGCCGATAATCTTATAGGAAGTTCACTTAATCCTACAGGTATACTTATCATAAATATATACATAAGACCAAAAGGTACATATACAGCCCTTTTCAAGTCATAACTAAATAAATATCCTATTATAAATAATGCTATAAAATTTAATAAAATTCCTAAATACATATTTTGTACTGCAAAAAATGATAGTATTCCTAACATCACGTTTATTACCAAGTATTTTAGTAAATTTTTAATTGGAGAAATAGTTAAATCCCTTTCCAAAAGCATTAGCATAGCTGTTACTATAGCCACACCTATAAGTGTATTTTTACTTCCAAAGAAAGCTATAAATGCAGATATAAATGCTATTATAAAAATAAACAATTTAGTTTTTGATATTATTAATTTTTTTGTCATCAAATACCCCCTTAAAAATTTCAACAAAGTCAATTTTATCACACTTATTATCGTATTCAAAATCGTCTTTTCTACGTGAGGATTCTAACTTTTTATTTATAATTCTAATTTTAATTCATATATTGTTGAACTTTTATGACAATGTATATTATATATATTCATATGCCCTCATACTTTTTTTCTTTCAAATATTTTTCAAAAAATTAAAAACAACTCTCTCAATAATACAATATTTGTACTTATTGAGAGAGTTATAAGATTTATCTAGCAAACTTGTTTAATTTTTTCTTTACCTAGTATATAAGTACCAAGCCCCATAAATAAAGCTCCTCCAACAATGTTTCCAAGTGTTACAGCTACTAAATTATAAATAGCCCCTCCAATACTAACTGTTTGAATTGTTGGAGAAAATAATGAAACACTATAGATTGTCATATTTGCCACACTATGCTCAAAACCTGATGTTATGAAAGCAAATAAACATAGGAATATCATAATTATTTTTGCACTATCGTTATTAGTTCTAAATGAACATAAAACTGAAACACAAACTAAGATATTACACAAAACTCCTCTAAAGAAAAGAGACATAAATGGCATAGATGCTTTAGCTGATGCTGTAGTTGCAAAAAATTCTGCTACAGGACCTTTATCTACTAAACCAGTTCCTACAAACATTATACCTAAAATTAAAGCTCCTATTAAATTTCCTACCCAACTATATATCCATATTTTAGAAGTATCTTTTATACTTACCCCTTTATTTAGCATACCTGCAGACATTACCATATTATTTCCAGTAAATAGTTCTGTTCCTGTCATTACAACTAAACTAAGTGCTACTGCAAACGATAACCCCATCATTATCTTTGTCATAGGAGAACCTGCATCTGTCAAAATCCCTCCAATAGTAAATATCAAAAGTATACCAATACCTACATAAAGTCCTGCAAAAGCAGAAGACACTAAATATTTTATCTTACTTGTATTTAATAAATTTATTTTATTTATAGCTGCATTAGTTAATTTATCCAAAGTTTCTTTATGCATAATTCCCTCTTCCTTCTATTAAATTTATAATTTATTTAAATATAATATTCTTATTATTTACAGATATTTAACACCACTCCAGTATATATTTTCATGTACTTTAGTTATTTCTTCAAATTGTACACCTTCAAGTGCCCATTTTTTAAATTCCATGAATCCAGTCCTGTCAATTATATATCCTATATGTTCTTTCCCTCCTGGTGCATCTCTATCTATATATTGTTCCACATATTTGTAAGTATTAAGTATTATTTTTATTATATTGTCTTCATCTGCCCATAAAAGAAAATCTTCTGCTAGTCTTGGATTTTTCTTTCCTGTTCTACCCATTATAGCTAATCTATAGTATTTTTTTTCATCTCTAGTCCATGCATTTGTTGGGCAATTCAGCACGCATTCTCCACAGCCTATGCACTTATCTCCATCTCTCACTACTTTATTATTTTCTGTTTTTAATGCTCCAACAGATAGTTTTGAACATTTTTTTACACACGCTCCACAATTTACACATCTATCTTTTTCATATAGTGGCAATGTCATTCCTATGATTCCAAAGTCATTCATTCTAGCTTTTATACAGTCATTTGGACATCCTGTCAATGCTACTTTAAAATGCAAATCATTTGGAAAGATTGCTTTTTCTATTTTTTTTGCAAATTCAGTTGTATTATACTGTGCTTTTGGACAGACTTTATTACCTATACAGGCAGCTATATTTCTTGTTCCTGCTGCTGGATAGCCTGCATTTTTCTCATTTTGATTTATATTCATCTTTTCAATAACAGGTTGTATGATATTGTTTATTTCCTCCATATCTTCCATATCTATTCCTAAGATTTCAAAGCCTTGTCTTGTAGTTATATGTATCTGACCATTGCCATATTCATTTGCAATCTTAGAAACTGTGATTAAACTTTCAGGGTCAATAAGACCTCCTGGTACTCTAACTCTTAAAGAAGTTTTATATTTTGTTTTTGTAATTCTGTAAGCATTTTTCATTACTTTTTTAGTATTTAAATCTCTTATCACAAACTCCACCCCCTAATCAATAAGATTTTTAGCATATGAATAATCAAATACTGGTCCATCTAAACATATATAAGTATCATCCATCTTACAGTGTCCACATTTTCCTATTCCACAACACATTTTTCTTTCATAAGAAACCCAAATATTTTTTTCTTCTAAATCTCTTTTTAAAAACTCTCCTACTGTAAATTTCATCATCATTGGAGGTCCAACTACAATTGCAGAAGTATTATTTATGTCTTTTATATCTAAATCTGGAATATATTTTGTTACTAAGCCTACATTTCCACTATAATCCTCATCAGCTCCATCTACAGTAACTAAAATATCCAGTTTTTCACTCCATCTTTTTAAATCATCTGCAAATAGAACATCTTTTGGTGATTTAAATCCGACTATTAATTTAAACTTTTCACACTTATCTTTGTTATTATAAAAATATTCAACTATTCCTCTTACAGGAGCTAATGCACTTCCTCCTGCTACTACTACGATTTCTCTTCCTTCATATAAAGATACATCAAATCCATTTCCATAAGGACCTCTTATAAAAAACGAATCCCCTTCTTTGTAATTGAATAATTCACTAGTAACTTTACCTACATTTCTTATTGTAAAATCAATATAATCTTCTCCATATCCTGATACTGATATTGGACTTTCACCATATTTAGGTATAGAGATTTCATAGAATTTTCCAGGCAGTACACCTTTTGTATCGCAATTTACTCTAAATGTCCATTCTTTATCAGTATGTTTAACTATATCTAGTATTTTTGCACTCACTGGTATATATGAGTTCATTTATATCTCCTCCTTACTAGTTACTAAATCATTTATTTTTTCTATACATTTTGAAAATGATATATATTGCGGACAGGCATCATCACATCTTCCACATCCAACACACATGTTATATCCAAATCTTTTTTTGAAATCATTTATTTTATGCATAGTTTTAAATCTCATTCTTTCTCCTTGTTTTTTTCTGAAAGAATTTCCACCTGCTATATCTGTATATCCATCTACTTGACATGAAGCCCAAACTCTTCTTCTTTCACCTACATTTTCATTTTCCTTATAAAAAATATCCTGCATTGTAAAGCATGAGCATGTTGGACATACAAAGTTACATCTTCCACATCCAATACATCTTGTATCATATTCATCCCATATTGGATTTCCTATAATCTCATTAGAATCAATATTTTCTGGTACATCTACAGAAATTAAATTTTCCGTTACATGACTGACATTAAATTCTGCTACCTCTCCATTGAATACTTCAAATTCATTATCTTTTATATCTAAGTACAATGTTTCTCCTTCTATATTCAATCCAAGTGAATAGTTATCAGTTTTATTAGAATCCATACTTACACAAAAACAATTTCTAAAACTTTCTTTACATCCTACAAGTGCAAATTTTATTTTTCCTCTAATATGTTTATAAAAATAATCTTTTTCTTCTCCATTATTTAAATATATTTCATCTAGTCTCTTTATTCCATTTATGTCACAAGCTCTTAGAAAAATTAAAATCTTTTTATTGTCTAAATCGCTTTCCTTAAATTCTTTTTCAGTAAAGTAAAATAAGACTTGATTGATAGAAAGCACTACTTCTTTTGGTGAAAAGTTTGATTTTTGAGCAAATTCCATTTCTTCAAAAGTGCTTACTTCTTTGTATCTTATCATGTCAGTATCTGAAAAAGTACCTTTAAATGGTATCATGACTGGTGCAAATATTCTGTAGTCTTTTTTTAGGGAATTCAGACCTTCATTGAATTTGGATGAATCTAATTTTAATTTCATTTTTATCACCTTTCTTATATTTTAGTTTTGCTTACTTATTATCTTGTTTAAATCTTAACACTTTCTTTTAGATACTTCCGTGATAATTATCACAGTTTTAAAAATAATAAAAAAAATATTACTAGAGCTTATTAAGCTCTAGTAATATTTTTTATAACATTTATAACTTTAAATTAAACATCTATTCTTTTAAATACAAGCTTCTCAAATGATTCTATATCCATAGGTCTTGCAAAGTAAAATCCTTGTCCAATATCACAACCTGCATTTTTTAATAAATTTAATTGACCTTCAGTTTCTATTCCTTCAGCTACAATTAGCATATCTAAATCTTTACCTAGTGTAATTATATTCTTTATAACTTTTTCTCCACGTGTAGATGTAATCGTTTCATTTAAAAATTCTCTATCAATTTTCAATACATCTATTGGCAATTTTTTTAAAAGACTGAGGGAAGAATATCCACTTCCAAAATCGTCCATAGATACAATAAACCCAATATTATGTAAATCATTTAGAATGTCTAAAATCATACTTATATTTGACAAAAACAAACTTTCTGTTAACTCAAGTTCTATTAGATGTGCTGGTATATTATGCTTATTTATTAAATATTTTAAGCTAGTTACTATATTTCTATTATTTAAATGAATTCTTGATACATTTATAGAAATTGGTGGTGGCTTTATTCCATTTTTTATCCATTTTGACATTGTACTAAATATATTATCCCAAACATACAAGTCAAGTTTTTCTATAAATCCGTTTTTTTCAAACAATGGAATAAAATCATTAGGAGGTATAGTTCCTTTAATTGGATGAATCCAACGAACTAAAGCCTCTGCACCTACAATATCCTCTGTTATAAGATTAATTTTGGGTTGCAAATACACTACAAACTCTTTATTTAAAAGTGCATTATCCATATTATTTTCAATTTCTTTTTCACGAAGTACAGAAATCCTTATTTCATTATCATAAAAAGCAAGCTTACTTTTATAATTAGTTTCTATTGTCTGACAAGCTATTTTAGCCCTATCAATCATTACATCAATATTTATATCATCTTTATCAATTAAATATGCTCCACATTTAAGTATTATATCTATTTTAAATGTATTTTCTTTATCATTATTGACAACTTCAAAAAAATCATTTGCTCTTTTTCTTAAATTTTCTATGTTACTTTTTTTAGTCATTACAATAAATCTATCATCTGATAATCTTGCATATATTTCATCATTAAAAACACTTTCACCTATTTTTTTTGCTATATATTTTAAAATATTATCTCCAAATTCAAAACCAAACATATCATTTATATATTTAAATTTATCTATATTGATATAATATATAACAAAGTTATATGTTCCATATTTTTCAAAAAGCTTGTTAGCATCAATTTTAAATTTCAGTAAACTCCTTATACCTGTTACTTCATCAATATATGCTATCTTTTTTAATTTATTCATTTGTATTTTATAATTTACAATAAATATTCCAAAAACTATAAATATAAGAAATAATATTATCAAAATAAATGCCATAATATTATGTTGTATAAAATCTAATAAAGTAACCTTATGTTCTAAATACTTTGTACTACCTGTAACTGCAATTGCAACCTCTTCTTCTGTAACTCTATTAATAGACTTATTAAGTATTGACAATAATGCAGGATTGGCTTTTCCAGAAACCCCTATTCCAATATCTACAACTTGATTTTTTATTGGCATAAACATAAGCTCATCAGATTCTTCAGTATTAATTATGTTGTTTAGTATATAGTTGCTTCCTATAAATACATCACATTCTTCTTTCTTGACAGCTTCAGTACATTTACTAGCATTTGGATAAAAACTTACTTCTTGATTTGGATAATATTCTTTTACGAATGATTCTATACCTGTCCATTTAATCATTGCTACTTTAGTTTTTTCATTCATTCTAATATCATTTTTTGCCAAACCTAACATAGTAGTTTCAAGGTATCCATCAGTGAATACAATATTATGTTCTAACTCAGTACTCCGCGACATAAACATATTTGCACAAATATCCACCTCACCATTTTCAACCATTTTTAAACCATCAGAAAAATTATCTACCTTTATATACTCAAACTTTAGACCTGAGTTATTTGAAATTGATTTTAATATATCTATTGATATACCTTTGTATGAATTTGTATTTTTATCATAAAAAGATAGTGGTGATGTATCAGGACCTGATACAACTTTTATTATAGGATGTTTCTTTATATATTCTTTTTCCTCCAAAGTAAATACTTCTGTGGCTATTGCACTATCCTTATAATGTTTATTAAATAAATTGCCATCATAATATATATCTTCTCGCTTAATCTCATTTAATGCATAATTCAAACCATCTAGTATTTTTTTATTCCCCTTAGTTGTTGCATAATAGATAGGCTCTGATGAAAAACGCAATACTACTTTTGTATTTGGTATATCTCTAATGCTTCCTGTAAGTATCATATCAATGGTTCCTTTTTCAAGTTCTCTTTGAAGTTCTTCTGCACCTTCTATGTACTTATATTTTACAGATATTTTATTTTTTTTACAGTATTCATCAAATACACTTTTAAAATGGTTATCTGAAACTGTACCTACTACTTTTCCATCAATCTCTTTTAGATTATTATAAGATATGGCCTTGTTTTTGGAATTCACATACAACGCTCCATATTCATATCCAAAATTTAAATTCGTATAATCATAGTATTTTTCACGTTCTTCACTTTTTTGCAATGCTCCAAATATGTCAATTTTTCCTTCTTTAAGCATTTCTAAACCTTGACCCCATCCACAAGGTATATATTCTAATTTCCAATTATTTATTTTGGCTATTTCATTCATATAATCATATGTATATCCATATAACTGACCATCTTTTGTAACAGAAATTCCATAACTAGGCCAATATCCAACTCTCACTTTTTCTTTCTCAGAAGCGGCTAAAACAAATGATGTATTCAATATAAGTAAAAAAATAACCATAGTAATAGTAAATCTATATTTTCCATTCATAGTATTCCTCCATTTATAACTAAATCATTTCAAGATAGTTAAAGTATTTTTATTGAATTTAATATCCTTTTAATTTAAAACTTAAATCATTCATTTAAATTTTAAATAGAGTCATTAAATATAATAAATCTATCTTTTCCTTGATTTTTTGAATAATAAAGAGCTTTATCCGCTTTTTCATATAATTCAATAAAAGATGTCCCATGATTTGGCATAATAGATATTCCAATACTACAAGAAACTTTATATGACTTATTTAATCCAGTATAATAATTTCTAAATGCATTACATAACTCAATTGCTTTGTTTTCAATAAATTTCATATTCTTCATATTTTTTATGAAAACTACAAACTCATCTCCACCAATACGTCCAATTATATCATCTTCTCTAAAAATAGAAGTTAATTTTTTTGAAACTTCAACTAAAACTTTATCGCCAAAGACATGTCCTAAATTATCATTAATAGCTTTGAAATCGTCTAAATCAATAATAAAAAATGCATGACTACTTTCTTTAGCCTTGTCTAAACTCAAAAATCTCTTTATTAGAGTTTCAGTTGTACCTTTATTATAAATTCCTGTTAATATATCACGTTCAGCTTTAAACTTAAGTTCAATCTCTTCTTTTTTCTGTTTATCTATATCTTTAATGTACGCAAATCCTTTAAGTTGATTACTTTGTGGGTCTTTAAGTAAATGCATTGTACAAAGTTCCCACAGAAGCTTCCCATCAATGTCATATCTTCGATACTCTAACTTTAACTCATTTACTCCCTTATTATATGAATCTAAGACATTTTCATAATAAAACACTTTTTTAAAATTTTCCCTATCTGAAATAAAAACTATATCGTCAACAATAGCCTCCATTACTTCAGAATATTTTCCAGCAGGTCTTAAACCCAAATTATTATTAGGTTTTATATTACTTGATATAAATTTATCTTGAGAAAAATTAACTTCATATATAGCAATTGCTTCAGACAACATAGCTTTTCTATATTGCTCTTCTTGATTATATTGCATTTCAGCTTTTTTTTGCTCATTTATGTCTTCTAATAAACCTATCGCTCTAAGTGGAATATCTGTTCCATTAAATAGATTAGTTAAAGTCATTCTATTCCATACATATTTTCCATTAACTAGTTTTGTTTTTATTACAGATACTACACTTTCTTCACCTTTTTCCATTTTATTAAAAGATTCTTTAAATACATCAACAAAGTCAGGATGTATTATACCAGAATCTATAAAATATTCTATTGTATTTTCAATATTTTTTTGTAATCCATATATTGAAGAAACATCACTAGAAACATGTATAGATTTTGTATGTACATAATAGTCAAATACTATGTTAGAAGTCTTAGATAAGGCTATTCTAAGCCTTTCTTCATTAATCTTAAGTTCTTCTTCTGCTCTTTTTAAATCTGTTATATCAACTAACACACAGTAAAAATACTCTTTTTCATCAGAATCTTTTATAAGTTCACACTTATTTACAACCCACACAAAATTCCCACTCTTAGTAATCATTCTATACTCTATTTCAACTACTTTTGATTCTAATATTTGAAGTGCAAATTCATTTTTTACTCTATCTATATCATCTTTATAAATTACATCATAAAAATTATTATTAAACATAGATTTTATCTCTTCTCTTGTATATTCAAAAAGGTCAATAAATCCATCACTTAAAAACACAAATTCATATTTTTCACCTAAACTACATTTAAAAACACCACCTGGTATATTGTTAGTGAGTGAAGATATCTCTAAATTTGCTTTTACAAGTTTTTCTTTAGATTTTTTCTCTTTATAAAATACAATTAAAATTAAAATTGAAAGTGCTATGAAGTTTTTAATTGTTAATATAATTGCAAGTTTATTTATCTTAGAAATCTCTTTTACTATCAAAGTCCTTGGAATAAAAGACAATACATACCAATCATTTATACCAACTGGAGTATATGTGGCATATTCCTCTTTCCCGTTAAATTTATATTCTAAAAATCCACTTTTCTTATTTGATATATCTTCAATAAAGTTTTTATAACTGTAATCTTCCCCAATATAAATAAAATCAAAAAAATCGCTAACATTATCTATAATATCATTAGTTTTTCCTGGAGTAGATTTTAAGACAAGATTTCCTGACTTTTCAAATATATATGTACTTCCTTCTCGATTAAAACTAGTCACATTTATAAATTCACCTAATTTACTTGTATAATAAGAACCATACAGAACTCCAATTACTTCACCATTTTTGTACATAGGAGATGCTACTATAAAACTATTTTCATTGTCAGCAGATGATTTTATGATTTCTGATATATTGCTTTCGCCTTTCATTGCTTTCTTAAAATAGCTATATTGAGATATATTATGTACCTTTCCATCACCTGTATAGGCTGTACCATCTGGATATGCAATGTAGATTTTTTCAAAATCAGATTCCTTTGATACATCATTTAATAATTTCATTATATCTTCTTTCTTCATGCTCTCTGACTCTGAAATAACTTTAGAAATACTATTTATAAACTTTGTCAATGAGTTAAGCTTAACATTTATAGTATTTGAACTTTGCGATGATAACTCTTCTAAATGCATCTTTTTACTTTTTTCTACTAATGAATTAACATTATAGGTAAAATCCCAAAGAGAAAACATCACAAATACACATATAAAAATCAAACCTAAAGCATAACCTATGAATTTTTTATTTTTCATTTTGATACATCCCTTTCTGCGTATAGAAGCTGTGTCAACATCTGTATATTTACTATTCATATTAAATTAATTATACTATCAGAACTCAGCTGTTTCAATAAACTTAAGGTAAATATTACCATTTTAGATAAATAAAAAAGAATCTATAAATAGATTCTCTTAATAATGTCTTTATTTAATTATAATTAATTGTTTTTAAAGTATTTTGATAGCTCTCTTTCTTTTACATAAAAACCTTTATTGTCAATCTTTATAAGTTCTTCTTTTTGCAATACTTTTATCATTCTAGAAACTGTCTCTCTTTTACAGCCAAGCATATCTGCTAAATATGTAACTGTAAGATTTACATTTAATAATGTCCACTCTCCACAACAAACTCCAAATTCTTTACTTAATCTATATAATTTTGCTGCTAATTTCTTATCTACTTTTATAGATATTGAATTTTTTAACTGTCTATATAAACGTCTTGTCCTTCTCTCCATATAAGAAATAATATCTTTTGTAAGTTCAAAATCATTTTTCATAATTTCTGTAAATTCTTCAATACTATAATAAGACACAATTGAGTTTTCAAATGCCTCACACCCAACAGCAGAATTCTTAGTAAAATCAAAGGTAATGTCATTTATAATCTCTCCATTATTTAATATAAAAATTACCTTTCTCTCACCATTTTCGCTTATCTTAAAAATAGATACTTTCCCATCTAAAAGTACATATACTCTGTCTAATTGTTCTTTTTCATAAAATAAAATTTCTTTTCTTTGTAATCTTTTTAGTTTAGCTTTTTCTTTAAGTTGATTCTTAGTTTCACTACATAAATTATTAAAAAGCATTACTTTGTCAATATTATAGTCTTTTAATTTAGACATGTAAAATCTCCCCATTACTAAATTTTTAAGAAAACCACATAAAGTATTACAAATATCTGATTTTATTCATTTTTAAACAGTTTTATAGCATTTGTAGTCTTGATTTTTCTTTCAATAGCTTCATTTGAAAGCTCTTTTACTACTTGTGTATATACTAAATCAATAATAAAAAATTGTGCCAATTTAGAAGATATTGAACCTGTTTCTAATACAGTTTCTCCTGATACATAAGATAAGTGCACATCTGAAATATCCTTTAATTCAGAATTTTTATTTTCAGTAATAGATATAATTTTAGCATTATTAGCTCTTGCAAGTTTTACAGTTTTTATAATTTCTTCAGTTTCACCAGAGTGAGAAATTGCAACTATTAAGTCTCCTTCTTCCATTATAGAAGACATCATTATCATAGTATGACTACTATCAAAACTTACACAATTAAGTCCAATTCTCATAAACTTATAGTTTGAATCTTGTGCTATTATTCCTGAATATCCAATACCTATAAAATAAACTTTTTTAGCATTTATTATAAGTCTCGCACAGTCATGAACATCCACACTATTGATTATTTCAACAGTATTCTCTAAAGTAGTTATATTTGAGTTTAAAAGTTTCTTGGCTGTATCTAATGCTGGCTCATCATTTTGTATATTCTTATTTATGATGTTTTTTTTATTACTACTTGATATTTCTTGTGCTAAAGTAACTTTAAAGTCTTGCAAGCCATTAAACTTCATTTTTTTGACAAATCTAGTTATAGTTGCTTCACCAATATTACTCTCTTTAGCAATTTGTGATATTGGTTTATAAAATACATCCTCTATATTTTCTTTTATATAAGCTATCAATAGTTTATCTGACTTTGTGACCTTAAAAGTTGGTGATTCTAATTGTTCTAAAATACTCATTAAAAAACCTTCTATTCTCTATATTTTGTTTAAAAAATTATATAATGCCCCAAGCATGCCTGCATCATTTTGTCTCTTTGCAAATTCTACATTAGTATTTTTATAAACTCTTTCTATAAGAATCTCCTTTAATGCTCTATCTATTTTAGGTTTTAGAAATTCTTCTTGTGCCATTATTCCCCCACCTAAAATTACAACTTCTGGATTTATTACATAACATATATTTGCAATACCAATTGCTAATGATTTTATCATATTATCCAATTCTTTTAAACAATCTTCGTCATTATTCTTTGCTAAATCAAAAATTATTTTTCCATTTAAGTCATTTTCATCCATATTTTTTATTTTTGCGACTTTTCTCACCAAGCTACTAGTTGATGCCAACTCTTGAAAAGTACTACCATTCATATTCATATATCCTACTTCTCCAGCACTATTGCTAAATCCATTTATAAGCTTATTATTTATTATAACACAACCACCAATACCAGTACCTATTGTCATACATATAGAAGAACTTGCTTCCTTACCTGCTCCAAGCCACATTTCACCAAGACCAGCACAATTAACATCATTTTCAACTTCACATTTTATATTAAATTCTTTTTCTATCTCTTTCTTTAATTCCATACCTTTATAATTTGGAATTAATTCTTCTAAAGCAAATGCTATCTTACCTTCAATTGGGTCAACCATACCTGCAGTTGATATACATATCCCATCAATATCATTTTCTTTTATATATTTTTTAACTATTTTCTTTATTTTAGATAATATTCCTGGTCCACCTTTTTCTTTTGCTTCAGTATCTAAACTTGATTTATCAATTATTAGTCCATCTTCTCTAATAAATCCATATTTTATTGAAGTACCTCCAATATCTATACAAACGTAATTTTTCATAACATATCTCCATACAAATTATTTTTATAACCAATATTACTAATTAAAATTTTATATTACATGAATTTTTTATTTATTTTTTCCAACTCACAGATATATTTTCTAGCTTCTGATAAATCAATAGTATCCTTTAATATAATTTTTTCCTCAGTTATATTATATTTATAAATATTCTTACATAAATCTTCTCCTAGCATATTAAGAGCTTCTTGACTATAATGTACATCATCAATAGTTAGACCTTGGTCATGAAATTTCATAGCGATTTTACTACCTATACTTAATACATCACATTCATTACAAGCAAATTCTTGCGCTGTTGCAATTCGTCTTGTTCTAACAAAATATTCATCTTCTCCAAGCCAATAACCAGTTAAACTAACAAACATTTTATCAATCATACATTCTTCCTTAAGTCTATATGCAATTTTTTTTAGACTCTCTTTATAGTATAAAACATCACTACCATATTTTGCATCACTTTCACCTTGAATCCAAATAACATATTTATTTGATATTTTATAATCCTTGCTTAAAGTATTACACCCTGCATTAAATTTTTCTATAGTATCATTTAAAAACCAGTTATTATCATGATTCCAATTTTTTATTCTTGACCCATCCTTTGCATTGTGTATAAAACAAACTTTATTACCTGTAAGTCTATTCCACTCATTTGAAAATGCAGGTGCTATAGTTCCATCCCCTTCAGAAGTCTCTAATTCACATCTCATGTTTATAATCTCGCCAGTACTTAAATATTCAAAACAATTTTCATTTGGAATAACACTGTCTTTTGAATTTCCCAAGCCTCTCGCATTACTTTGTCCTATTAATAAAAATACATCTATATTGTCCATAAATTAACTCCTCTATATAATTATAAACTTTTTAATGTCTATTTAAATTTTCCTATAAAAAACTAAGGCTGAAAATAGTAATCTAACTAAAATTTACGAAATCTCACTAATCGCTGAAAGTTAAATCACTATTTTCAGCCTTAGTGGTTATATAAATTTTCATTATCTAACCAAAACCTTAAAAATAGCTTTTTTGATATTTTCTTTTTCTGAAACTTTTATTGCTGTCATATGTGCATCTTCTGGGTAACATACTAAGAAATCACCTTTTCTAAGTTCAACATATCCATTATTTTGCCCATCAAGAGGTAAAAAGTCACTATCTTCCTCATATGTCTTTTGCTTTAAATTTTCTATAAAATTTAAATCTATTCTTTCGCATCCATCTAGCATTAAATGTACATCTATATATTTCTTATGAGCTTCCCAGAATCTTTCTTCTTTTTCACAAGTTTTATACTCAACGATATTTACAAAGATGTCATCACCATCTATTGTATGAGTCCCTTTTTCGTAATCTACCAATGAATTTTCTTTAGCATATTCAAAACACTTAAGTAAATCTTCATGTAATGTTGAATATGTCTTACTATGATTTATACTTCCAAATATCATAAGCACTATCTCCCTATATAATTTTAAATACATTCTACTTTCAATTTTTTACCTATAAAGTTCATTATACATTCTTATAGAGTAACTAGAGTATTTATGTATCTAATCTCATCTAGCTACTCTATAAGATAATTTCTTATTTAAAATCTATATTACTTTTCATAATAAACTGTAGTTTCAGCTTTTGGTGAATATACTTTTGCTTTAACTTTTGCTTCTATTGCACTAAATACAGTTCCTACTACTACAGAAGTAGTTATTGTTATTAGAGAATAAGCCCAAGAAGTTACTTCTGGTAATCTGTATTTTAGATAAACAACTAAAATTGCTGATACTGCAAATCCAATATATGCCCCCATTTTAGTTGCTTTTTTACAAAACGCACCAAGTACAAATATCCCTGCTAAAACTCCTAAAACTAGACCCATAAAACTATTGAACCATTCATATGCTGACTTTATCTCTCCATTTGCTAAGATTATTGCAACAACTATAGAAAGTATACCTACTCCTAATGATATATATTGTGCTACCTTAGTTTGTCTTTCCATACTCATATCTTTTGTTATAATAGTTTGTATATCTAAAGTCCAACTTGTAGCAACTGAATTAAGCCCTGTTGATAAAGTTGACTGCGATGCTGCATATATTGCTGCAAGTAGTATTCCTGTTATACCTACTGGTAATTCATAAGCTATATATGATGCAAATACTTGGTCTTGTTGAACGGTTTGTGCTAAGTCTGGATTTTGAGTATAGTATATAAATAAACAAGTTCCAATTAGATAAAATACTGTTGCAAGTCCCATTGATAAAACACCATTTCCATACGTCATTTTATTAAGTTGTTTTATATCAGTTGTTGTAGTAAATCTTTGAACTATATCTTGACTTGATACATATGATGAAAAAGTATTAAGACCAGCTCCAACAAATATTATAAATGCACTTGTAGATAGTATATTTTTATCAAACATAACTTCATTTGTTGCTAAAAATTTATGACCACTTGTAAGAGTATCCATTACTGTTCCAAATCCGCCATTTATACTTGATATTAGATAGAATAATGTACCTGTAACACCCACTATTAGTACCATGCCTTGTATAAAATCAGTCCATAAAACAGCTTTTAATCCACCTGTATACGAATAAATTATTGCTATTACACCCATAACTATTATTAACACATTTACAGGTATTCCTGTAAGACCTGCTAAAACTACTGATGGTAGATACATTATTATAGACATACGTCCTATTTGATATATTATAAACATTAAAGCTCCAATCACTCTAAGACCTTTACTTTCATATCTCATTTCTAAGTACTCATATGCAGTATCTATTTCTAATCTACTATATAGAGGTAAGAAAAATTTTATTGTTAAAGGTATAGCTATAAACATACCTAATTGTGCAAACCATAAAATCCATGTTCCACCATAAGAATTACCTGCTAGTGATAAAAATGATATTGGGCTTAATAATGTAGCAAATATTGACACTGATGTAACCCACCATGGAATAGTTCCATCACCTTTGAAGAACTCTTTTCCTTTCATTTCCTTCTTTGAAAATAATAATCCTGCAAATAAAACTGCCAATAAGTAAACTACTAATATTGCAAAATCTATCCAAGTAAATCCTACCATTTGACTAATCCTCCCATACTAAAAGTATTATTAAAAATACTTTCTGTATATTTCTTTCGCTCTTGATTTCATTTCATCAGTTGCTTCTTTCATAGGTTGTCTACAATATCCAGCTTCAACACCTTGCTCTTCAAGTAGTAATTTAATTGTTTGATATAGACCATTTCCTAATATATCTGTTATTAAATCATTTGTCACATGTTGTACTTCAAGTGCTTCTGATATTTTTTCACTCTTAGTTAGTTCAAATATTTGTCTAGCTCTGACACCGTTTACATTAAATGTAGAACCAATTGCCCCATCTACACCTAAAACTGTAGCTGGTAACATCATTTCATCAAATCCTGCAAATATTAGTTTATTTGGGAATGTTTTTCTCATTCTTTCTAATAAGTAGAAATCTGCTGCTGTAAACTTAACACCTATTATTTTTTCATTTTCAAATAATTCTCCAAATTGATCTAAGCTCATATCAACACCAGTTAAAAATGGTATAGAGTATATTATTAATCTATTATCTACAGAGTTTATTATTGTATTGTAATAGTGTTTTATTTCTTCAAAATCAAATTTATAGTAAAAAGGTGTAACCGCACTTATAGCATCATATCCTAAATCAGTTGTAAATTTAGCAAGTTCTACAGCTTCTTTTAAATTAACTGAACCAACTTGAGCTATTAACTTTATTTCTTCTTTCACTTCATCTTTAGCTATTTCAAATATTTTTTTCTTTTCATCAGTTGAAAGCATGAAGTTTTCTCCTGTACTTCCACCTACATAAAGACCATCTATTTTACAAACATCTATATTATGTCTAATTATTTGTCTTAACCCTTTTTCGTTTATATTTCCTTCCTTATCAAATGAAACTAATAATGCTGAATAAATTCCTTTCATATCTGTTGTTCTCATATCTTTACCTCCAATTTTAATTTTCAAATATAGTTAAATATAATAAATTTTTAATTTATAAATTAATTTTTAATTAATTTCAATTGCTTTGACAAATTTTTCTGTTATCAATTGTGGTCTTGTTATTGCTGAGCCTACAACTGATGAATGAACTCCTATTTCAAATACTTTCTTTAAGTCTTGAGGAGTATTTACCTTTCCTTCTGCTATTACAGGTATTTCTAAATCTTTAACCAATCTTTCCATCAGCACAAAATCTGGACCATCTAAAACTTCTGTATATGGAGTATACCCTGATAATGTAGTTGAAACACAGTCTACACCGTATTCTTGTGCCTTTACAGCTTCATCATAATTTGAAATATCAGCCATGACTAAAACATTATTTTCTTTTATATAATTTATAATTTCTTTCAAATCTTCGTTATTCGGTCTAACTCTATTAGTAGCATCCAGTGCTATCATTTCACATCCTGTTGTTAAAAGTTCATCTACTTCTTTTTTAGTTGGTGTTATATATATATCTGAATCTTCATAATTTCTCTTTATAATACCTATGACAGGAAGCCCAGTAACTTTTTTTATTTCAATAATATCATCAACTCCTTGAGCTCTAATTCCAACTGCTCCACCTTCCTTAGCAGCTCTAGCCATTCTACCCATTATAAAAGAACTATGAAGAGGTTCATTTTCTAAAGCTTGGCATGATACTATTAGTCTTCCCTTTACTTTATCTAGCATTTTTTTGATTACCTCATTTCTGAAATTTATTTTCTTAATTTATGTATTAATAATAACATGAAAACTTTTTCTTTGCAATATTTTTTCATATTTTTTTATTAGCTCTATTCTTTTATAGATTTATTCCAAGTATTTCCTTGTATTTCATGATTTTAAGAAAATTTATTTCATTTTTTTGGTTTTTATTTTCATTTAAATATAGATACAAATAATTTCAATAAAAAAACCCATGTATACAATACATAGGTTCCCCAATACTATTCTAAATCCATAATAATTTTTCTACCACAACATGGACAAAACTCAGATTCCGAATCTATTTCACTTTCACAATAACCACAAACTATAAAATCATCATAATCATTATCTAACTCAAATTTTCTACCACATTCAGCACAATATTTGTCATTTATATTTCCAACATAACCACATTCACAAGTTACATTGCTTTCTGCAATTTCCATATCATTGATTTCCATATTTTTTTCATAAATGATCTTATCAAGTTCTAATAACTCATCACAGAATTTATCAAAACACTCATCATCAATAGAATTTTCTCTAATTTTTTGATAAGTCAACATTCCCATTTCTAAAAAGAGCTTACTCTTCTTTTCTTGAATATCATCAATTTCTCTATTTATCTTTGATTTTTCTTTATATAATTCAATTTTAAATTTTCCATTACCAAATCTTTTTTTAACCTTAGAAAATTTATCATCTACTGTCTTTTTATTATTTTCTTCCATAGAAGTTTCCTCCAATCATATTTAGTCAGCTGAGTTTAGTTTATATCCTATTAAAGATATCACAAAACTGTATATAAATGAAATTATAATAGTTGAGAACACTTTAAATTGCATAACTAGAGTTGTTCCATAACTAGTTGTATTAAAGAAATTAATATTGCTATCAAGTATAAATGTGCTAAACAAAGCTAACATACCCATTAAAAATGCATAATATATGCTAAATATTATTACAGGTTTAATACTATGTGTTTCGTATTTAAATCTTAACTTATATCCATTTAATAAAATTATTAATGCAGACAAAGCTCCCATTGCATAAAACATTAATTTAGTGTCTCCAAATAAAGATGATGAACCTAAACTAAATATTGACAATGTTGAATTTATTATTGTTACAGAAATTCCATTTGCAAAAGCCCACATATAGCTCGCAATTTGTGGCAAGATAGCAAATAAATCCATGCCACTTGAGTAACTACTCATATTCAATTCATTTAAATAACTACTATCAGATATAGTTAATATAAAAAGTATCGCTAAAACTAAAGCATATCCTAATATAAATATTTTAATAGCATTTGAAAAAAGGGACATATACATATTTTCTTTTTCATAGCTTTTTCTATAGTTAGTTATATATGTACATATAAAACCTAATACAAATCCATTTAAAAGCGCACTAAAAAATTCGTAACTATACTCTAAAGCATATCCATATTCTAGCATACTATGTGAGCTAGTTTTAACATTAGTAAAAGTACATAAAATAGCTAAAATTAATCCATATAAAATTCCAACTCCAAGAGAATTAGCTAATGTAGTTTTTGAATTCTTACATCTTTTTCTCATAAAAATTAAATTTGATATAATTAATCCTAAAACAGGGATTATAAGTAATATTAACAAGCCTATATTTGCACTTATAAATCCAGAACCCATCATGGTAGACATAGATACACTGATTTGCCCTAGGTTAAGAGCTAAAATTATATGTGCTGGATTTATCATATAACTGATATCATTAAATTGAATAGTAATTATAGCCTTAAATATTAACGAAATAACAAGCAATATAAATATGGTTGAAAAAGTCGTTAAAAATATCCCTCTTGTATTTGCGTGATATGAGAGTTCTTTTATTTTAGATTTTAAGTCAAGTTTTGTTTCACTTGGTTTTAATGATACTATTTCATAAAGTTCATTTCCACAAAATTTACAGTAATTATCTTTAGGATTATTTTCTTTGTTGCAACTAGAACAAATTTTATCTTGTTTAGTTTCAAGTGTAAGGTTATTATTTTTCATTTTTCTAATTGGTTTACCTGTTTTTTTAGAATAGTTGCTATATGAATAATTCATGTTATCTATTTTTTTTTCATCCATTTTTTCCCTCCAAGTTTTACCATTGTTAATTATCAAATATAACTATATCATATAAAACTTAATTATACCTTAATTGGATATATTTATCTATTTTGTTTGTTTATTGTTGTTATTTTTTCACAAGTGTTGGTATTTCAATAATTTATTAAGTTTAGTTTTGTTGTTTATGTTTTATTATGCTTAATTTAAATTTATTCTATTCTTTATTTTCGGTGGCAAGATGGTGGCAAGTTTGGTTTTGCCACCATTTATTTTTATTTGTAAGAAATATAGTTCATTAATATAAATTTATTGAAAAATATGGAATATTTGTTAATTTTCACATCACATGTAAATATAATATAAATATATAAAAGAAGTGAGAAAATAAAAACCTAAAAAAGGAGGTCAAAAAAAGTGAGTAAGAATAGAAAGAAGAAAAAATAAAGCTGCAAAATCACCTTGTATCATTATCATATATGTTAGTGAATTTAAATTCATTATTTACATACTTTCAATAAAAAAAGATCCATTTAGCAATCTATTGTTTATTTGTTTATAAAATCTAACGCTTTATAAAGTGTCTCAAATCTATCATTACCTTTTATCATAGTATAAGTTTTCTTTAGTCATAGAACTTATCTTATCACAGGCTCCTGATCCTACAACATATAAATTCTCTGTTTGATATGTTTTATAATCTTTTATATCACAAACCCTACAGTCACTTTCTTTGTAATTCCAACTAATTACTTCAGCTGGTATTCTGTCAGCCTCTCCATCATAAATTACTGTATGTTTAATCAATTTACTCACTACCTCACTATATATATCCTTATTTAATATACCTTCTGCAATTAATTTTGCTACTGTATTTTTACATCTAATATAATAATCTGTGTCTGCCTTGCTATCTACAAAGCATACTTCAATCAATATTGCTGGTGCTTTTGTATGATTAAGCCAGTAAAGACCTCTTACATCAGATTTAGCACCTCTATTTTCAAATACTGTTGCTAATTTCTTATTAATTCTATCCGCATGCAACTTGCCATTATTAGTTTTATATATCGTTTCTGTTCCAATAGGATTTAGGGTTGTTCTATTTGCATTGAAATGAATTTGTACTGCTAAGTCTACATTTTGTTTATTAGCTATTTTACATTGCTCTTCTAGATAGTTGTTAGATTTATCTACTTTTCCAGTATATACAGTTGCTCCACCTTGTTTTAACCATTTTATAATTAAATCAGTTAGTATTCTATTTTCTTTTCCTTCATCTATATAACCAACTGCTCCAGTTCTTTTTCCTGTTAGTGTATGCCCTGGTACTATTGCTACTTTCATCATTTATCACCTTCTTTCTGTAGCATAACTTTTATATCTGTTACATCTTCTTTTATTTCCTCTACATCAGTTTTCACTGCTCCCATTTCAACAAGTATATTTTTATTAATTTCTTGTTGCTGTGTCGATAGCTCAATAAAGTTTTCTACTGTTTTTTTATACATGTCTCTATCTTCTTTTTTCTCCTGCATAGTGTTTTTGAATAGTAAAGCACATAGTATTCCTATTGCTCCTAGACTGCTTAGTTCTGTTAATAATTGCTCCATGATGACCTCCTGCTAAAATTGATATAAAAAAAGAACCCTTATATTTTAGATAATCGGTTCTATTGATAATTCTTCTTTGTTTATCATATTTGTTAATTCTTTGTATTCATTTTCTTTAATTCTATTTAATGCATAGAATACATCCAACTTAGTTTGCAACTCTTCTTTAGTTTCATAATTTTTTTGTTCAATCATTCTTTTTAAAATATTGTACATATTCTTACCTCCAAATTTTTATAATGCATTATTTGTATTAAGTTCTAACATAGCAATTCTATAAGCATTATCTATTAATAGATTATCATGATCCTTTTGATTTTCTATTAAAATTGTAATTTTATCTGCATTTGTTTCATCAAGTGATTGTTCTGGTTCAGCTGTACTGTTTTGTAGTTCTAACCATTCACAATAAACCTGCTCTCCTGTTTTAGTCACCTCTCCATTTTTTATTACTGGAGTAAATAGCTGTTTATTTTCTGTAATAAAGTAATTATCTATATTATTTAAATCATTTTCAAGTCCATATAAAATTAAAATTTTTTTCCTTTCTTCTATATTCATATATAAATTCTCCTTTCTTATTCAATAAAATAAGTTCCATAGCTGTATATATCTACATTACTTGATAATTCTGTAATTTGAATGTATCCATTTGAAAAATTAAAATACACAAAACCTCGAACTAATTGATTAGTTTGAGTTGTGAATATTGGAAATATATAGAAATTATTAGGTATAAATCCATCTGGAAGTTTTAGTAATGCTGTACTTTCTGTAATTGCTCCACCAGTTATACGCATGTGAAAACTAACTTGATTGCCATTTTTACTTATCATAAAACCATCATTATCTGAAACAGTTCCCTTCCATCCATTTAATAGTTTATTAGATAAATCTGCAACTCTAAAGTTAGATTGTATATGACTTATATTTGCTATGCTACTTCTAATAACTTCTATATGACTCCCTAAATTTTGAGTTGACTCAAAACTTACTTTTGGTATTATACTTCCTGTAGCTAACAAAAATTTTGTTTTACCTTCAAAAGCTTGCATACTTAAATCTACAAGTTCAATCTCTCTTGGTCTTTCTAATGGGTGTATAACTGTAATATTATTGCTTTTTAACCAAGTTTTAAATGTCTCTAAACTATCCGCTTTTGTCTTAGATATTCTTATCATTGTTTCATAACCTGCATTTCTACCATTTGCAACACATTCATAATCACAATTTGCAAGAATATTTGCTGACTCAGGCTTAAATTTATCTGAATTTAATATACATGTGTCTCCATTAGAAGTTATTACTCCTTTAGAAGTTGCAAATACCATTGTATTTGTTTTTTCTATACTTGTGTGAATTCCCCAAGTTTCATCTCCATTTAAAGTGATTTCCTTGCAGCTTTGTACTAATTTATAACCATTATTTTTGTAAATTATCCTATCTTTAATTTCACTAGATAAACTTCTTAATGCATAAGGTATTATTTTTATATCACCTTTTTTATAAATATTCAAAGGAGGATAAAACTGGTCTGTTCGTGCATAATACAATCTAAAATGAGTACAATCAGTAGGAGTTTCAAAATTATTTGAATTTAATATAGCTGATTTAAATATGTTCTTCTCATTCTTAAATTGAATTTGCTTTCTATTACCACCTAAAAAATAATACTCTATATTTGGATTACACTCAATCCAATTTGTAGTTATACAAGGCATACCCTGTATAAGTTCCTCATCTAATGAATTCCCATCAAAATATCCATCTTGATAAGTCCCATCAAATAGATTTTCACCTTGATAACTCAGAAGTTCTATATTATTTCCTTGTCCTACACTTTGCATACCTTCAAAATAAGAAATGTCTTCATTTGTATAATCACCTTCTAACACTAACATAGCTTTTGATATTTTTTGTTTATCTGAATCTGTTTCTCCCCATCCATCAGAAGTATGACCATAACACATAGTTTCTGTTGTGTTAATGTTAGCATCTGGAATAGTATACAGTACTTTACTATTAGCTGGAACTGTTATATCTCCTATACCTCCATAAGTATATTTTATTTGCTTATCACATATATTTATAAAGGTGTATTCATTGCCACTTTTAATGTATTTAAAAGGGTTATTATATCTAACTCCATCTGTAGTGTAAATATTATTAGAATTAGCTAAGTTAATTAGAGTCTTACCTTGTATATTAAATTTAGTTAGATAGCCCTTCTTGCTGTTTTCTATAGTATATTTACCTGTATCAGTACTACATTTTATATTGTCAAGTTCTTTAAAGTTCTCTATATCATCAACCTTTTTAAGCAACTCTTTGTATTTCAAATTAAACCACCTCTCTTCATAAAAAAATAGCCTTTTTTAAACAGTTGGCTCTGCTCCTTCTACATTTCGTTCAATTATATAATCCTCTACTACTTTTCTATATTCTGTGTTAGTCACATCCTCTAATTAAAAAATTCTGTTTTTTAAAGGATTTAAACCTCCATTTATAATCCTCTCTGCTAATATTTTTACTACTATTTCATTTATTTTCATTATAAAATACCTCCTCTTATTTCTTTATCTGTCATTAAAAGTAGTTGATTTTCTAACTCTTGTTTTTCCTTTTCTTCTTTACTTATATATACTGATATTTCTTCTGTAATAGGCTGTTTAGTTTCTGTATTTATTCGTATTATTTTATACTTATCATAATCAATATAATCATATGGTAAATCTATATATTCTATTTTTTTAATATTTTTTCTTTCAAGAATATCTCCTCTTGATTGTCCTTCATAGAATATTATTTCTCCATCTTCATCAAAAAATATTCTTCTTCCTACTTCTATATAATCATTCATAAAATCACTCCTTAACCTATAGCATAAAAATAAAAAGAAGAACTTGCATACCTACAAGAAGATATAGGTAAAACACATGTACCTTTTTGAATTTGAATTTGACTATCATTTCTATCTAATAAATAAGTAGTATAACTTTCAACAGTAGAAGCTATAAAGGGGACATAATTGCAAAAATAGCTAGTTGTAAAATATTCTTTAGCCCCACCAGTATTATATATAAGAATAAATTTCGGATAAAAATTCAAATTAATTTTAGTAAAATAAACATCTCTAGAAGTACTAATTGTATAACTTTTACATTTTCCACTGCTATCAAGAGTACACTCACCACTTGCTGTATATATTGGTGTAGGTATATATATACTTGCAACCTTATTAATTAAAGACAATAAAGACTCTGTATTCCCACTATTTACACCTTTACTTTTTAAATTTTCTTTAAAAGTACTCATAAGATTTTGCATTTTATCCTCAAATTCTGAAAATCTAGTATTACTATAAAATGGATTACCCAGTAAATTTGTAAAATTATCTTTGCTTGTTTTAAATTCGTTTGTGCTACTTTCAAAAGCAGTTATTAACTGTTCTAAACTCGCACTTTCGTTTAACTTTTCTATCATAAAAATACCGCCTTTCTATTTTTAGTAACCATTTGTCAAGAAATGGTTACTTTACAAAATAGAAAAGTGATTGAAGTTAAACAATTTTTACAAAACATATATAGTATAAATAATTTTATTTTTAATAGAAAAGCAAGCAAAATAAACAAGTTTAAAGATTTTTAGTAGCTCTTTCTTGACAAATAGTTACTATATAAAATCAAAAAAGGACTATACAATATAATCCTCTCTAGTAATATTTTTATATTCATTTTCTGTTATCTTATTTTTTATTACTGCTGTTTTAACTTGCTCTTTAGTCCACAATTCGTCCTCATAGTATTTTTTTATTATCTTGTACCACATTTAAATCAACCCCTTTTCAATCATCGCAAAAGTTAATGTTGCTGTTTCTTCTCTTAGTGCTTTTACTTCTTCTTTTATAGCTATAGTTGCATTTTTAGAATTCTCTTCTAATTCTTCATGTGCTTTTATCTCTTCTTCTTGTCTCTTATGCATTTCTAAATATTTCTCTGCTGTTTCTAAAGCTGTCAAATTCTTATCTAGTTTATATATAGATTTAATTGTATTAACTGACTCTATATTTGTAACTCTATTATAATCATCAAGTATTAAAAATACTTCGCTAGTTTGAAAATCATAATTACTTTTTAAAATTTCTTCTGCTGAAACTCCATTTATTTTTTCTTTTTTATCCCATATTTTTATCATTTTTTATTTTCTCCTTTTTTATAATTCTGGTATAAAACAAGTAATCTTACCATTTAAAATAAAATATATATGCCTATCATTAACCGAAGCTCCAAAATAGCTATAATCGGGAACAGCTCTTTTATCAAAAGTTAGTTTTTTAATTCCACTATTAGAAAAAATAACAACTCCACATTTGTCGCTTCCAGCTTTATAACCATAGTCTGATACATATAAAGTTGAACCCAGCGGTACAGCAAAAGTATCACTATCAAAGCCTTCTCCTGTATAACTATAAGTTCCACTTACAGGGTCGTAATTAATCGTTGAAAGATAGTGAGAAGAAATAGAACTTCTTAGCCCAAACACAACAATTTTATAAGTACTGACTTTAGCGCAAACAAAATAATGTAATTGCCTTGAATCTATTATAGTTGCTTTTGTAGACCAAGTGTTTAATGTTGTATTATAATACTCAACCACTTTAACTGCTTGAGATGAAGAAGAATTTTCTCCACCATATAGAACATGTATCTGATTTGAATACATTTCACAACAAGCACTGCCTCTTGCTGTAGGCATATTTGTTATAGTAGTCCAGGAAGAGGTTAAAATATTATATTTTTGACAAAAAGTTACAGGTTTTGAATAACTATCAAAACCACCCAATTTATAGATATATCCATCAGAAAAATATAATGCTGATTCTACAAAATAAGCAGGGACATTTCTACTTGTCGTTGCGTTTAAAACAGTATCATAACAAAGATTATTTGAACTTGAACCATTTGTAAAGCCATTTATAAAGTAAATCTTTTTTTCTGCTGAAACACATGCTACTCCATTTTTAGCTGAAGTACTCAAAGCTTCGATAAAAACATTCTTAGGAACATACCAAGGTGGAACAATCATGTTGCCTTGCTCTATTTTGCCAACATTTTCAGCTAAAATTTTAAAAGGTGTATTAGCAATTGTTGACACACCTTTTTTGTTTAAGTTTGAAACAAAAGTACTTCTAATTGAACTTAATGTATTTTTAGCTGTATCTAACTTGTCATTTCCTGTAAATGGAGAACCTAAAATGTTAGCTATATTAGTCTTTCCAGCCTGTAAATCATTTTCTACAGATTCTAATGTGCTCATAACTTCTTCTAATTTTGCATTTTCTTCTAATTTTATAGCCATCTTTCACTCTCCTTTACTAAATCATATCTATTAAATTATTTACTATAGTTATTCCTTTAGCCCTTTGACCACTTATTTCTACCATTATTTCCTCTAATACCCCATCTAACTTATCACTTGTAAATCTGTCATTAGCATCTGTAATAGTTATACTGGTATCTACAAGTTGTATGCTACCAATAGAATCCTCTATTTTTTTAGATGAATAAGTAGTCATTTCAGACACTCTGTTATCATCAACAGTTGCATTTATAAAATGAGTCTCAGCATTCCCATTAATAACATAAACATTTAATTCGACCTTAGTTTCACTTCGTATTTCAATTGAATTGTCATCAACTATTTTAAAGTTTGGAACTACACTCTCTTTTGTAGTAGCATCTATAATATTCACAACAATTCTCTGTGTTAACAAACTATGTGTTACAGTTGCTTTAAATGCGCTAGCTGTATCATCCACCCAATCATCAATTGTGACTTTTTGAGTATATGCCACGTTTGAACCACCTGCGATAAGTTGGTCAATTTTAATATTCTGCTTCTCATTTTCTGTATCAATTCTAGTATTCAATTCTGTTTTAGAAGTTTCTATTTCATTTGTTAATTCTGTTTTAGTTGTATCAATTTTAGTATTAAGTATGCCTATTTTAGTATCCAATTCTTGTATGTCTTTTAGTGTCGCAAAAATTATTGTAGGATCAATTTTAAGCTCTATATTATTTACATTAGATACAATAAGCACAGTTTTAACCTTCATATCTACTACTGCACCTTGTTCTATAGAAGGTTTATAACATTCTTTATATTTAGAAATGGCAATTAGATTATTTTCATCATCTAAATATCCTATCTCTCTTATCATAAACCCTCCTACACTTGAAGGTATTAAACTCTCTAATATTATACAATTTGGTGCAGTTTCATCTGTAGTTGTATTTCCTATATTGCCTTCCCATACCACATTTTTAAGTGCTTTCTGACTCTCAGTTGGAGTATATTCACTACCTCCACCATCACCAAGTTGAATTTTAACAAATCCGACTTTATTGCCTGTAACACTTGCATTTGCTATCTTTGCTTTTCCTATATCCGTAATTATAGTGTAATAACTTTTATTTACAGCCAATATATCACCTCCTAAAATATTGTTATCTCTTGGTATCCAACTCCATTCCCTGCCAATATATCAATTTCTCCATAAGTTTCTATATCTGGAGGACTCCAAGGATATATAGTTATTTCTTGACCCATTAGGGTTGTTATACCAAAATTTATATAATTGTCTTTACTTATAAGCACCCTAGTGTAATCAAGACTCATGTTACATGGTTTAATACTACTCACAAATGTATGAACTTCACTGAACCATTCTTGGTTTCTAGCATCACTCTCAAGGTGTATATTATAAGTAGAATTGTTGATAGTTAACTTATAATTTCCTTCTCCAACAATTGAATCTAACCAGTTCCTAAGAAACCTCTCTGAATATGGTAATTTACTTATATACCTACTAAAAACCCTAAATCTTCTATCTTCTAAAGTTTCATTTGATTTTGGGGTTATAGACATTATCTTTTCCCATCTTTTTATTCCGATTGGAGTTAAGTCCTCTAAAAATTGGTCATTTGATAGGTCCTTTAATTTTTCATGTAGTGTTTTTATTTCTTTGTTTTCTTCATTAAATATTTTTATATACTCTTCTTTATCTTGCAGAATTTGTGGTAAGTAATTTATTAGATTAATCTCTTTATCCAACTACCTCACCTCTTACTACTATAGAATCTTTATCAACATTAAGATTAGATGCAACACCATTTATCATAGTATTTGTAATATCTAATACTCCATCAATACTTAATAAACGGGTTTCTATCTGAGATATACGGACTATTAAGTTTTCTTCATCTTCCCAACTTATGTTAAGTTCATTCATATAGTCGTCAATTGCTTCCTCTGCTATGGTCTTTATATTCTCCCAAGTGTAACCACTCTTGTATGTTATTTCTGCCGATATATTTATTATTGTGCTTGTAACTCCTTCAACAGTTACTCGATGTCCAATCGGTGCTAATCCAATACCTTCTCCTTTACGTCCAATTGGGTCAATTTCTTCTTGTACTAAATTAACTAAATCAGTACTTGGTACTTTAAAATTTGAATTAATTATTACTAACTTAACAGTACCTCCACCACTCCAAACAGGATAAACTTTAACACCTCCAACATCAGGCAATTTATTAACTTCATCTTTGTAGTTTTGGATATTTCCTCCAAAACTCTGAGAATTTAAACTATCATAATATCTTTGTCTTAAACTGTCCTCAGATTCTTCATCTTCTCCATTTATCAGTATTTCAGTTAGTTCAGCAGTTTCAAGACCATCTATATACTCAATTGGAATCAACTGGCCAAGTTCAAAAATAGGTCCAACAGTTTCACATTTCATCTTATATATTCCTTCACTAACCCTTTCAGTTGCTGTATAATTGTACTCTCCTAAATTAAACCTAGAGTCAAGTGGAATATCTATATTGAAAACTCCTTTAGCAATCGTATTAGTGGCTTCGAGTGGTGTAATTCCTCTCTCTTTACATCTTTTCTCTAAATAGTAATAACTAGCAGTATCTACAAAGGTTTGGTCTAGTAATTCATCCATAGCAATGTAAGTTTCTGATAACTCGATAGCAACAGGAGCAAGGGCATTATATATTATAGACCCTTCTCTTTTATCAAGAGTATCTGGAACACTATCTAACATTCTTTTAATTATATTTTCAAACGTCATTAACTCAAACACTAAATATTCACCACCTTCTCTGCCTTTATATTTCCATATTTGGTATGGACCATAAATTTACAATGAACCTTTTCTTTTATATTTTCAAACTCAAAGCTATCTACATTTTCAATTCTATCATCCTGCACTAATGCTTCTTTTATTCTTCTTTCAAGTTCAGGTATTACAAACGATATAGGTTCTCCAATTAAGTCATTTAACTCAACTCCATAATTTCGTGAGTATATTAAATACTGATATCTTTCAGCATTTAAAATTAAAAAGATGGTCTGTTTTAATGCTTCCACATCATCACAAATACCATCTACTTTATTTCTCTCCATATGAAGTTTAAAGGTCTTACTTGGTTCTTGCCTTATATCAAAATTAATTATTGATACATCTTCAATATCATAATCTAAATTATCACTTGGTAACACTCTATCACATCCTATCTAAAATCAAATATTGCTGTCCTCCTTGCATCCTAATTAATACTAATTTATCTCCTATTTTTTTATCTGTATACCTTTTAAATGTATCTGTCTGTATTAGGAAAAAATCATCAATAGATAATTTTTGTTCTATCTTAACTTTTAGGGGACTAACACTTTCTATTGTTCCAAATACAACTCTCATCGGATTACTTGTTTCTACTGCATCCATTGCAGCTTTTTTTATTATTTGTAATAAATCTTGTGACACTTTATCACCTCACTTATATAAATCTTCTTACATGTGTATATGCTTTACCTTTATAATAAGAATCAACTGACTGTATTTTTACCACTTCACCAGTTCTAGGGGAATGAATTATTTGATTGTTCCCAATATACATTACAACATGGTTATTACTTCCTCCACCAATTCTACACAATAAATCTCCTGCTTTCCATTTACTTCTATCTTTTAAATCTACAGACTTACCTGCTTTACTTTGCGAAGAAGCAGTCCTAGGAAGATTTATACCTATTTGTTTATAACACCATTGAGTGAGTCCGCTACAATCAAATGTGTTAGGGCCTTCTGCTCCATACACATATTTGCATCCTTGTTTACTCTTTGCTATACTAATTAATTTATCTGCTTTAGAACTATTATTTGTTGATGTATTAGCATTACTATTATTTTGAACCTGATAAGTTGCATCTTTTAAATTATTTTCTGCTTCTTCATTGCTTCCAACCCCTGCACCACTTGAATTATCATAACTATTACCTGTTATTTGTTTATAAAATGCACCTACACATTTTGCCCATTCTTTGTCTGAACTTGAAGAGTATTTATTTCTAATGCTTTCTAAAGTTTTTCTTCCTATATGGATATAGTTTCTTGATAAATTACTTATACCTCTTTTTATTCCTTCATCCACACTAGAAAAATTTAAATACTTTCCATCTACTCTCATTCCAAAGAAATTATTTTTAGTATTTGCAATATTTGAAGTTCCTCTAGCTGATTCGTGCATAGATATAGCAGCCATAAGTGCTGGATTAACTTTATAAGCATTTGAATATTTAACAAATATATTTCCTGTATTTGATAATTTACCTTTAAGTAGTTTATTAATTTTATTAGCCATCTCAGTATCTTCTTTACTTATAGTACTTTGTGTAGATCCATTTTTCTTTTCATCTTTATTATTACTATCTCCGCTGCTATATGAAGATGAAGAATAGGAAGCAAATTCGTCTCCATCAACAAGTGTTAAATCCATGAAATGACTATTATTTTCAAAGGTATGTTTTACTTTCTCAACTAACATATAATTTTGTAACTCAATATCTCCTAAATCTAAAAAAACAGGTACTAAACAACCTGCTCTTACTCTAGTATCTCCAAGTACATTTTTTAAACTTAGTGATTTAGTTTTCTTATTGTATAATTTTAAGAGCATTTCTGCTTTTTTATCCATTTCTGCTTTTGTCATATTACTATCTACTGTATCAAAGAATTGTAACACTCCCCAACTTCTTATATGTATTGAATCTTTTACTGTAGTAGAAATTCTTTGACTTGTATTTTCATCTTCTTTTAACAATTTTACTTGAGTATAGGTATCACTATCAATCGAAGAATTATAATCAAAATCCTCTATAATATCATTATTCATAATTATATCAATTTTCATTGATGCAACATTTTTTAATACTAGCCTACCAAAATCATCATATAGTACATACATTTCTTTTTTTTCTTTTAGAGTGTCATCAAGGGCAGTTAAAACCATATCAAAGAGTGTTTTATTTTCTTCTATCCTAGATATTTTATATTTAGTGTCCTCTATAGCTTTGTATTTTAGTTTAAAATCATCAGACAACATTTTTATTATTTCACTTGCTGTATGATTTTTAAAAACATAGGTATCTTTATTTTTAAAATATCTCAATTGGTCATATGCAACAATTTTAATGTGATTTTCTTTATCTCTTTTCTTCTGAAATATATATCCATAAAATATACCTATTCCCTTATAATATAATCTTACTGAATTGCCTTCACAAAACTGCAAAATGTCATCCATTACTATTGTAAATTCTAGTTTAGAAGGTACCCCTCTTCTTTCTATTTCCCATGTAATTCCATCTAAAACTACAGGCTCATAAAAATCCTCCCAATGTGCAATAACTAGCCTTATATCTCTATCATTTGCCAGAACTAAGTCATCAGCCAAGTTTTAACACCTGCCCTTTGTAGATAGTATATTTACTTAAATTTTTACCTTTATTTGCCTTATCCATCATTGATTTATTTAGTTCATATACTTTCTTATATAATGAACCATTACCAAGCTGCTTTTGACAAATTGACCAAAGACTATCCCCTGCTTTTACTGTATATGTCTTAGAATTTGGTGCATTGATTGAATCTACTCTCTTAGGTTCTATTTTTACATTAGGCCTACCAGTCTCATTTTTAGGTGTAGCAGGAACTAACTTTTTAGTTGAGTAATCTTTATATTGCTTTAACTTAATAGCAACTTTCACATCTGAACCATTTTCTGCATCTTCAACAATATTATATTCTTCTAAAGAAACTTTTCTATTTGTATTAAATAATACTTTCCCACATAATTCTCTTGAAATTATGAATTGGAATGGCTTACAATCAGTTTTTAATAACTCTAGCTTACTTAAAAAGAATTGGACATCCTTAAAAGTACCACGATAAAATGGCAATTTATTATGTGTAAATTCTGCCTCAAATGAAAATTCTGATAAACCAGAAGTTTTTAATATATTTACTTCACCAGCATTTATTAAATCTACAGTTTTATTTTTATTCGTTACCTTCACCTCAAGTTTACCAGGTGTGATTGGTAACTGTACTCCATCTAAATAAAAATCATAAGCCATTTATATCACTCCTTCCTAAACTACACCTTCTGCTGATACAACCATTGCATCATTTAATTTTTCAGTCAGAACATTAACTATTCCATCTAAGTCAGTATCCTTACTTATATTATTTGTATTATTCATATCAATTTTTATATTGACTCCTGTAAATCTGTTAATTACCTCTTGCTCAGCTATGTCTCTTAGGTATTTTAAATCTTCTTGACTTTTGTCCATCGTTTTAGCCATTTTAGCGGTGTTACCTGCAGTATCTTTTGCTCCTTTTGCAGCCTCATTTAGTGGAGAATTAAGTCCACCAGAACCAAATCCATCTCCTAATCCATATTTATCATCCCAAAGGTCATCAAGTCCAAGTTTTTTCTTTGCATCTTCTATCATCTTATTAATATCAAAAGTATCTTTAAATTTATCAGTTATAGATTTTTGCCACTTTTCACCTAAAGCATTTCCCTTTTGGAACGCTGCCCCAATATCTTTATATCCCATTCGCTCCAATTTAACTTTTTCTGGTGCATCTCCTACCCATTTGTTTAAGTCTGAAATTTGTTTTTTAATTGTACTATTATCCGCTTTAACAGGTGTAAATGTCGCTTCTGTAACTTTTCCAATATTCACTCCAGGTATTTTATTTAATAAATCAACTAGTTTGTTTACACCTCGTATTGCTATATTAGCTCCGTCAACAAAAGCTTTCCCAAGTGCATTCCCTGCTGAATTTACAGAATCATTTAGAGATGCCATTTTCTCGATTATAAAGATTACACCCTTTGCAATAGCTTGTTTCATAAGATATACACATTGATTCCATCCATTTGCAATTCCTTCATTTATAGTTATACATCCATTCAGTAGCCAAATCATTACGTTTTGTATTGCTGCTACTGCTGCAAATACTGCACCTACAATTGCACCTACTACAGTCAAAGATGTGCCTGCGAATTTGTTTACCGCTGCTACTGCAACAAAAACTACTACTACAAATGCTATAATACCTAATATTACCCATGTTATTGGACATGCATATAATGCTGTATTTAGACCATATTGAGCTGCTACTTGTCTCCATGTCGAACCAGTAGCTAAATCATACATAATAGCTGTTTGAGCTAATTGGAAATTAAACCATTTCTCAGATAATAAAGCTATTGAATTTGCTACTGAGAATGCTATAGTTGCTATCTTATATGCTCCCAAAGCTGCAACAACACCATAAATTATAGGTGCAATAATACTCCAATTTTGTGCAAAGATATTAACAACATTCAAAGCCTGTGTTATTATCCAACCTAGTGCCTGCGCTATTAAACTAACACCTACAATAATCGCATTTGCAAATGTTTGAAAAAATGGACTTCCTAATATATTTATAATTCCATTAAAAATACTAAATGCAACTGCTCCTAAAACATATAATGCATCTATAAAATTATCTATAAATGTTCTAAATCCCTTACTAGACATAGATTGTTCTATTTTTTTCTGTATAACACCAAATATCATTATTGCATTATTTTTAATCGATGTCCAAATTTGCCCAAATGTATATGGCATCTTCTCAAATTCTGCATTAGTCTGTTCTGCTGCTGAAAGTAAAGCATTTTTTACAACATCAGCTGTAATCATTCCTTCTGATGCCATGCCCTTTATTTTTCCTATATCAACATCTAAGTAATCCGCAATTGACTGAATTATATTGGGTGCTGAATCAAACACAGCATTTAATTCTTCACCTCTTAATACTCCTGAACCCAATCCTTGAGTCAACTGCAAAAGTGCTGAATTCATTTCTTCAGTACTTGCTCCTGCAATTACAAACTTTTTATTAAGCTGTTCAGCAAATCCAACTATTTCTTTGGTATTAGCAAAAGCATTGCCAGCATTCATTCCCACACGTGAAACTATATTTGCAGTATCTAAATAAGATGCTCTTGACCTTTCAGCTGATTGAAATATCATTTTATTAAGTCCACTATCTGATTGTTGACCATCATTTATCATACTAAGTCTCGCATTAGTACTACTCATCTGATCACTTAAATTAATCAATGCACCAATATTTTGCAAATTCACAAAACTTCCAATAAGGCTTTTAACTTTTCCTACTAACTTATTGGTTCCAGTTGAACTTTTTCCAATGTCGTCATTAAATCTTCTTTGCTGTTCATCAGCTTCTCTTATCTGTTGTTCTAATCTATCAAATCCAGCCTCAGCCCTTGCCAACTCTTCTCTAGCTCTTCTTATACTACTAGAATCTACTGCATTTGATGAAGTTCTTTGTAACTGTTCAAATGAACTAATAACTATGTTCATAGTATTAGTCATATGTCGAAATGCGGGAGTCATGCCATCGAAGATTCGAATTGACGTCTGTATTGTTGCCATTTTTCAACCTCCTCCCTTATTATTTTAAATAAAAAAGTACTCACTAATTTAGTAAGCACTTTTTATACTGTAAGTTTAATAATTCTTTTTTTCTTAGTATCAAATCTTTTTAATTTCTGTAAATACAATAAAGCTTCTTTTTTCTCTTGACAAATATACCACTCTATAATTAAAGTATCTTATCTATATGTTTTATTTACATATTTCATCTATTTTATGGTATAATAAAATCAAGAAGAACTACAATCTATTACCCATAGAGTGAAGTTCTAAAAATTATTGTTTATTTCTTTTGAACTTAATCTTTAGTTCAAAACTAAAGTCACTCTTGCCGGAGTGGCTTTTTACTTTTTGGATACAAATACAAAATATGTATTCAATCAAACTAGCTATTAGACTAGCTAATACATTAAGTAAAAAATTATCCATATATCTTACCTCCCTTCTTAACGTTGGGAGGATAATTTTTTGATACATGAACTCCACTCTATAAATTGTAGGTTACATCTTCTTGCTAAAATATTATAGCATATAATTCTCACATAATTTACCTATTCTATATTTATTTTATATTTCTCTATCCTCTTCTACCTCTTTTTTTCTCTCTTTCAGCCTCTTTCATAGCTTCTTCTTCATCTTCTATCTTCACAAGTATTGAGGCAGCTGTTAATGCTCTCTCATTAACTTCTAAATTCATATATTCGCTAGGTTTCCACTTTAGCTTTTGAATACAGTAATGAGTAATACCAGCATCAAAGTCGCCACCTCGAATTAGTTTTTTGCTTCTTCTACTTTATCTTCAAAAGATGTATCAAATCCATTAACTTCATTAACTTTTACTGTGTAATTTACATATTCTCCTGCTGTTAACATTGTTTTTAATAACGGTGCCTCTCCCATTACTCCATAACTATTCTGTAAATCAGCATCCTTTAAATCTGGAAATACAGTAGACGCTACACATAATTCAGCTACATAGCTATTGTAGTCAATTTCACTTGTATATTGTCCAGTTGGTTTACCATTGTTACCAATCACTTTTACTCTTTTAGTACACTTTCTTCTTAATGCTTCATCTTCCTCAGATGATAAAACTTTAAGTTCCCATTCTATTGGTTTTCCATCCTCATCTACGAATCTATCACTTGCTATATATTTTACATTATCAACCTTTATTGCATTTTGAGCTAAAAAAGCACTTAAATTACTCATATTACTCTAATCTCCTTTTATTTTAATTTTTCTCATAAAAAATACACATCTATAGTTTATAAATGTGTATTTTACTCCATTCCTGCCAATAAATTAAATTTTTCTACTAGTTCCCAATCCTCAAAAGTGAAATCCATGTCTTCATCTAAATATTCACCATCAGCATCAAATTTAGTAATTATTCCACTGTCCATATTACAATCTTTAAGTACTACGGTCTGTCTTCCTACAGCAGATGTAGGATCTTCATTTGTAACTTGTATGTCAAAATAAATATCTTCACCAGTTTCTTTATATCTATAAAGTAACTCTCTAAAAATAGAAGTATTATAATGAAATGTTGCACTTCCAGTATTTGTACTACCAGTTGTTTTATTTCCCTTTGTTGTTCTTCCTAATATTGGAACCTCACTTTTATTTTTTTCCATTTTAGCTTCTAAATCTATAGCTTGCATGAAATTATATCTTTTACCTTCTATAATTACAAAACATTCAGCTTTCTTTGCACTAACTGTATCTTTAGCATTTATTGTTTGAGCCATATTTTCATTCTCCTCTCTAACTTACTGAAACTGTCATATAAAGCTTACTCATTGCATTAATAACTTTAACAGCATCACTTACTACAACAGTTTTCTTATCATTTCCAAGCTCTACACTAACATCATCAGTTTTAAAATCCTCTATTGCTCTCAGATTTTCTAATTCTTTATGATGCTTTACAACATCATTCCAGAAGCTTATTCTTCCTGCCTTATCATTTGGCACTCTACCTAGATATTTTGTATTAAATAAAATAGCTATGTCGTTAGCAATTTGATCAAGCACCCTTACTATTTGATTAGATGAAAAATCATCATTTTTATCATCTGTAAAACTTACAAAAGTATTTACATCCTCTAGCACATGAACTTCATCACCAACTTTATGGAATATAAATTTACCAGTTTTTAAAGCTTCTTCTAACTGTATTTGCGTATAATTAACATCAACATCAAATTCACCATCATACTTTTTATTAGTATTAGATTTATTTATATCACATCCTGCTATAGCTCCAGTAGCCCAGTAAATCAGACTAGATTCTAATAATCCAGTATCCTTTACTTTGTTTTCTACAGATACTACACCTTCATAATCTGCATCATTCTTTTTATATAAAACAGTTTGAAACTTAGCCCCTACCTTATCTCTCATTCTTTTAGTAAATTCTACAAATAGGCTTTTTATTTCTGTTGTAGTGGCTAGACATCCTAAAGAATTAAAACTATAGCTTTCTATTTTATCAAGAAATACTTGATACTCTGCTCCTGTTACTCCTTCACCATTAGTTCCATTGGTAAAAGTTAAACCTGCTGTAGCTTCTAGTGTTGCATCTTTCTTCCAAGTGACATAGTCATTATCTTCTAAATCTGTAATGATTTTTGCTATTTGTACGTCTACTTTTTTATTATCCAAAAGTGTTACAACATCAAACTTAGTGTTATCATCAATATTTACTTTAACAACCACTTTTAAGCTATTTCCTCTTATTCCACTGTATTTGGCTGTGCCAATAGTACAACTAGCTTTAACACCTTTATTTAGTTTATAAAAATATCCTAATCTTATATTTTTAAATAAATCTCTAAGTCCTTTTAATTTATCATGTGTATAATCATATCCAAAATACTTTGTTGAATACTTCTCAAAATCATCACTTGTGACTTTGAAAACTTCTTCATCCATTCCCCAATCAAGTTCAATTGGCATTGCCACAATACCTCTGTCAGATAATGAACTAGTTGCTCTCTTAGCTGAAATAAAATTTATATAAGTACCTGGTAACACTTTATTTTGTGTTACAAATGTTCCTCCACCTAAAGCCATTTAAATCACTCCTTTCATAAAATTACTTATTATATTATCCACAACTGAGAAGGAATACAATTCATCCTCTTTTAGAATTGCATTTAGTAAGTCCTTCTTATCTATATATTTTTTAGCATTAACTATTTGTTCTTTAGTAAACTTATAATCATCTTCTTTTTTTAATATTTTACTCAAAATTATCCTCCCTCTTTAAGCCTCCAAATAATTCAACCTTATTCATTTTATCTGTATTGTTACTCTTTAAAGTGAAGTAGTTATAATCAACAAAGAAATGAAGCACATTATCTATAATTTCAAAATTCATATTTGTACCTCTGACTAAATCTCCATCAATTTCTATATACTCTAATTCCTCTAGTAAAATTTCAGCTATCTCATTTATTTCAGAATTCTTGTCTCTTGAATAAGGGAAGTAGTGTATATCAAATGAGTTTTTCTTTAATGTTCTACCACTTGGGTATGACACTTTGCTTGGATTTAGAGGGCAAATAAAAAAACAAGGTTCATTAATCCCTTGCTCTACATCTTCACTGTAAATTGTATAACTCTCTCCAAATGTTTTATCTAACTTTACTGATATTCCATCTATAATATTATTAAGCATCAAACACTCCTTTAAGTAATATTAATAATTTTTTCTCTATAATCTTATCAACTTGACCTTGTAATTCCATTTCTGAAATAGTCAAGAAATGTTGTCCTTTAACCCATCCATTACCACTTTTAGTTCTATGACCAAATTCAACATAACTTGCATATTCAGTTGGATTAACAACCTCTATAATATATGTGCTTCCTTCTTTATACACAGGAAGTGACCTAGCATAAGCCACTCCATTCCACCTATCTTGCAAGAATCCTGTATCTATGGGAGTTCTTCTAATCACTTTATCAATCAATTGTGCTGCTAACTCTCCTGACGCATCTCTACAAAACTTATCTAAATCAGTTTTTGTAAGCTTCTCTATTTTTTTACAAACTCTCTTGAAATCTCTAAAATCAACACTACCCCATCTAGCCATTATGCTTTATCCTTAAGTAATTCTAAAATTATTTCTTGATGATTTGGATATATAGCAGGTTCTCCACTTCTTATATATTCTTTACTGTTTATAATAAGTTTTGATCCAACTTTAATTTCAGTATTTGGTGATATAAAGAGTTTAATAGTTTGTGTAAGTTTTGCTACTTTTCCTTGTTCTGTAGACATAATATTTTTATATGAAAGCTTGCATGGTTGATTTTCTAATACAACTACTTCTTTATTGTTGGTTCTTTTAGTTATAGGGTCTTTAACTGGTTGGCATTCTACTATAGTACATTTATCTCTATATAATCTTTCTACTGATGTTCTAATTCTATTTACCATCTTAAGCACCTAAATGCTAGTACTTTATTATTATCATGAGTAGTAAGATAGCTTATAAGAGCATCAAAGCGTTGTTCAGGTGTTTGTGATCCACTTCCTATAGCAAAATCTACCTTTGTATCACCTTCTGATATTGACTTTTCTACAGCTTCAAAATTAAGACCTTCTATATCTAATTGACCCATATTTTTTTTAGTAAATAGGAACTCTCCAACTATTCTATCTATGTCTATATTATATAGCTCTTTTGGAATTTCACTTATGTTACAATCAAGTTTAATAATATTTTCTATCTTTTCTTTTAAAAAATCTAATAGCCACTTATCTCCATTTTTTAAAATATATCCAAAAGATTCTAATCTTTTCTCTATATCATCAACACTATTACCAATCATAAAGTTTATCCTTTTGATATTATTTGAGCAATTGCAATGGACTTATGATCAATATACTTTGTTTTAGTTGTTGATCCATCATTTACTAAAGACCAGTTTGAGCCATCTTCAAGCTCTTCTTTTGTTGGAGATAATGAAACTTGCTTTTTCTTTTCATAAGAAATTCCACAAGGTGCAAATACTTTTCTTTGTCTTGTGTATAAAGTATCTTGACCACCATTTGTTTTAGGGTCTCTATCCATTTCATAAGGAACTTTTGCTCCTATATCCTCATAATCAAAGGCCCCTTCACCTAATATATAAGTCGTATATTTTGTATATCCATCATCTGCACCACTTGTGCTTTCTGCAACATTTTCTACAGGCATACCATCATCAATTAATATAGTTCTACCATTCCATGTAGCCAAACCTAAGTCTCTTTGTATTCCTTCTTCATCTGTATATTTTAGATAAGTTAATAGATTTAAATTCTCTAAATTAGTAGCTACACTACTGTGCATTATAGCCAGACTAAATTTATTTTTGTTATCACCACATGCTTTTTGTATAGTCGTATTAAGACTTTCAGCAGAAACTTTTCCATCACTATTTTTAGTTATATCTGATGTATGAGTATCAACAAATTTTTTATTTTCAACCCCTGTCATTGAGAATATACCCTTTAATATTGATAATAGTGTATCTTGGTCAACATCCTCCCAAAATGAAGCTACTTTATTTCTTACATTAGACATAAAATCTGCCCCTGCTGCTATATCTTGGCTAAAGTCTTTCTCCATCCATGCTTTAGCTCTACCAATTACTACAACACCTCTTTCATAAGTAACAGTAGTATCTGCTGTTATATCTGTCACACCATCATAGTTAAGTGCATCACCTTCTAAATTGCCATACATAGGTATCCTTCCATATGAAGTAGTTGTTTGACTACTAAATAAATTTCTAATTTCTAAATTTGATTTTAAGGCTCTTGATTTTATTAATTCATTTCTCTTTAGTGCTGGGGCTGACTCCATATACTTCCCAAATGCTTCTGCATTAAATGATTTTGCATCAAATTTTGTATTTGCCATATTTATTTACCTCTTTTCTTTAATTTTCTAATTGATTACACCAATCTTCATAAGTAAAATCCCTTGGTGTTTTTTCTACTATAGTACTACTTTCTCCTGGATTTACACCTTTAAAATTAAATTTTGTTTCTTGAGTTTCTTCAAACAAAAATTTACTATCTTCATTTTCTTGTAGCTTTTTAATCTGTTCTAATCTTAAAGATTCATATTTATTATCATCTTTCTCACCAATATCTTCAAGTAATGCCTTTATTGCTTTTTTATTTCTAGTTCCACTTTCTGATAGCAATCTTTCATCAATAGAATCTCTTCTTATCTGCTTTATCTGAGCTTCATAATTAATTTTACTTGTTTCATTTTCAGTTTGTAATGTTTCAATTTGTTTCTTTAACTCATCTATATCTCCAGTTGAATTTTTTAACATTTCTAATTGAGTATCGCGTTCCTTTATATCTTTTTCTAACTGTTTTTTTATATTGTTTACATCATCAAACCTTGATTTAGGTATATATCCTTTCAATTCTTCACTTAAAGTACATAGTATCTTTTTAACATCTTCTTCCTCTAGTCCTAAATTTAACAAAGTTTCTTTTTTCATATACATCAATCCTTTCAAATACATTTTTTACGTTGTTCAGTCAACGATTATTCGTCTTTGTAGTTAACGCCCAAAATACCAAAATGGCTATTTTAACATAATAAAAACACCTACTATTCTTAAATTAGTAAGTGCTTTATATTTGTCCTACTGATTGAAAATATAATTCATCATAAATCAATTGAAGTTTTTTACCATCTTCATTTAAATACTCTTGATTTACAAATCCTATTAAAAATTGTTTGTCTTCCACGTATTGCATTAAATCTAATTTATTTTCTATAGTTAGTTTAAATTTAATATAGTCATTTTCTTTCTTAACTGAATTTAAAATATTCTCCTTCAATTTTTCTAAGTCTATTAGACAATCATCTATATCAAAATACTCTTCCTTTTCATTAGATAATAAGTCTATAAGATAATAGAACAATTTATTTTCTAATTCTATATTGTACATCTTTTAACCTCCTTACTACATCACTATCAGTAGGATTACATTGAATTAAATTACCTGTATTAGGATTAATAGTTACAGTTACTTTCTCTCCTATAAACTTATAGCTTTCTTTTTTTCTTTCATCTTTTTCTTTTAATGGATTTAATAGTGCATCTTTTATATCTTCTATAGTTACTCCACTTCTAGGTCTATTTGTTTTTAAATCATTACTAGTACCTAAAACTCTATCAATAAAATGCTTTGAATAACTTTCAATTTTCATGCCATTTGAAGTTGTAACACCAACCAATTCTTTTTCTATTCTATCATTATAATATTTATAATCTGCAAAACTTGAAAAAACTGATATATTCCCTGCTTTTCTAGCCTTATAATAGTCTTGCATTAAATCCCATTCGCCACTATTATTATACTTAATATTTTGATATTCATCAAATTTGGAAGGCATTTCATTTCCTAATATAGTCTTATACTCTTCAAACTCTCTTCTATCTTTACTATCATTTATATTCATGCTTCTAAGAGAGTAAGTTTTTTCTTCTCTTAAATCACCCTTAATATGATTTTTATGCCATTCATTGTACTTCATATTAGGTGGAATATAATATATTTTTTCTTCTTTATCTATTGCTACTACATAACTTTCTTCATTATCAAGATGAGGAGATGTTGTTGTACGACAATGGCAATGAAATGGTGGAGCTGTAACTCCAATTTCGTAATCTTTCATTCTATAGACTTTACCATCTAACTCTCTGCATATATTTGAAGTTCTTAAATCCATTGTGGAAACTATCTCATATTTCTCTATACCTAAATCATTAAAACAATCTTTTCTTGAAACTGATGCAAAGAAAGCTGCTTCAGTCATTATTAGATTTTTAGTTTTAGATTTAGATACATTAAAGCACTTATCAAATTCGCCTATTAAATTCTTTGGATTTTCACCTCTAATAATTGATTGAGTTAGCTTGGTATGTAGTTCATTTACTAGAGAAGATTTATACTTATTACAAATTCTTTTACTAAAATTTAATCCATCACTGGTCCAAGGTTTGGAAATAATTTTATTTATTCTGTTAGTATCAATCAACATTAAATTCCACCCAACACCAATTCCTTGTTGAACACTAAATGCTGTATGATAATATTCACTTGCATAAATTTCTCTCATTAGTTTATCAGTATCATAAAGTTTATTCCCATAAAGAACTTCCACTTGCTGTTGCAACTGTAATTTTAAAGCTTCAATCCTAGTAATATGAACTCTAACTCTAACGTTTTCTAATTCTTTTATCCATCTTTGATTTATATGATTTTCTTTACTACACTTGATATACTTCTCTACACTTAGTTTAAATTCTTCTAATTCTTTTGTAGTTAGTAATTTCTTAGCATCTAACAAAGATATGCCCTTATTCTGAGTAAATTTGTTATACCATACAAGTATGTCTTTTTCTATATTATCTACAGATAGGTTATACTGCTTTTCTAATTTAAGATAGTACTTTATGCTTTTATTATTCTGAACTTCTTCTAATTCTTCAAATCTATTTCTCCAATAATCTTTAGGTTTCATTTATAACACCACTATTATTAGGAATAATATTGTTGTATTCTTGTTGATTATCATCTTTTTCTTTTTTTATTTTTTCTATTTCCTTCTTGACATCTACAGTCCAAGGATGTTGAGATACAATAGTTTCATCTGATAATAATCCAACTGAATTTTGACAGTTATTAATACTTTCTGTTTCATTTATTAGTATATCTTTATTAAAGATTATTTGCACTTCTTCATTTTCATAATTTCCTTGACCAGTATTTAAAAGATGCATATTTACAAACCACAACAGTTCTTCAAAAGAAGCTTGAAATTCAGTTTCCATACCATTAGCATCTAGATCTATATCGCTGTACATACTTTGTATATTCATTTGATTTGGATTTCCACTTATTCTATCATCTTTTGCATCATATCCTCTTCCATTTTCAATTAAAGCCTTCTTAAATACTTCTAATATAGATTTGTAGTTATCAGAATTTACTTTTATTTCTAATGTTTTTAAATCTCCTATAGCTCCATCTACAGTTCGAACCTTAACAGCCCCATATTGAGCTAAATTTTTCCTAAACTCTCCTAGATTTTGACCATCATAATTTTGAAGTACTAATATTGTATTTCTAGCATCTTCTTGCATGTTATTTTCAAAATCAGATAACATAATATTTATACCATCTTGTAAACTCTTAACTCTTTTTATAAGGGGTATTTCTTTATTATTGTACTTAAATGGTATTAGTGGTATCTTATCCCAATTAAGTTCCTTATGAATATCATTAGATTCAACTACAAAGTATGAAGAATATGGCTTTTCTAGGTCAGGTATTAAAGTCATTCCTTGCAAAATATATCTCTTGAGGCCTTCTTTTGAATAAACTTCCACTTTTTCAATTATCTTTTCATTTGATCCATTACATGATTTTACCTCATATAGTCTTACTACAAAGTCTATCATTGTATGCTCTGAATCCTTCCAAAATGGTAATATCTCATATGATGGAAACCTCTTAAAGCTTAGTTTACCATCTTCACTATAGTATGGATGTAACCATGACATCCCACCATTTAAAGAATCCTCACATAGGTTTTTGAATGTCCTAAGAAATTTTTTATTAAATATATTTTTTAATAGCTTATCATAAACTTCATCTTGAGTTTGAAATGTAAGGGGCTTACCCAATAAATAATTAACCTTTTGATCTACTAAATTAGCATATTTATTATCTACTATTTTGTTATTTGGTAGATTATCAATTTCTACTAATTTTCCATTTTCTCCAATAACAGTACGTTTTCTCCTCAGAATATCATGTTCACCCTTATAATATCTTTCTCCTTGTAATTGCTCTTTTCTAGTACCCGATGCTTTCCACTTATATATCTCATACTCTATATATTCCAAATTTCTTTCTGATTGTATGAGTGGTTTATTTAAAATATTATTCAGCTTAGCTACCCCCTTTCTTACCAAATTAAACATCTTATATCACCCCTTACTTAGTCAAAACTAAATACATCACCTTTTATAAAATCTTCAAGTGCATATCTCATAGCATCCATTAGATGATTGAAATTATCTATAGGTTTATTAATCTTGTTTCCAAACTTATCTTTATCCCAAGTGTAATTACTTATCTCAGTTAAAAAACTTACACATTTAGGATGTACTATAATCTTATAATCCTGAATATACTGGATACCATTATTTACACTGTCTTTTCCTTTTCTTGACCTTTTTATATTTCTTAATCCTAACTCTCTAAGATGATCAATATCTTTTGGAGAAGCTGAATCTGCTGTTATATGTTCTTTAGAATATCCTTTTCTATTAACTTCTTTATAAATTTTCTCATTGGACATACCCTGTTTATATATTTCATCAAATACATAAATCTTTTTTGAAGCTTCATCAACTAATCCACAAAATAAAGTTGATGGGTCATTAGTATAACCAAAATCCATACCAAAAGCTGACTTAACATTTCTTTCTGTAATAATGTCTATATTAAATTCTTTCTCTTCCCAATTCTCATATACTAATCCATCAACAATACCCCAGTCACCAAGTCCTGCTACTTTATAACGCCTTGGATTGTTTTTTTTCATAGTTTCAAATACTTTCTTATCTGCATCATCTAAAAATTCATTACAAATGTAATTAGTCGTTTTTGAAAGTATATCCTCATCTTTTACATCAAAAAATCTTTTTTTAATCCAATGCTGTTCATTCCAAGGGTTAAATGTCATTGTTATTTGCTTAAATAATCCCTCTGGAACTTTACCTCTTATACTCTCATCTAACATATTAAAGCTATTCTCATCTGTTATTTCATAAGCTTCTTCAATCCAGCACCAACAAAGTACTCCAACATCAACAGTTATAGATGCAATTTTAAGTGGGTCATCAAAACCTCTAAAATATATCTTTTGTCCTGTAGGAATGTATGTAATTTCAAGTGGATTAGTTGTACTATCCCAATAATTATCTACTCCTAACTGATGTATCGCCCATTTAAGTTCCTTATAACAACTATCTCTTAGTGTTCCAAAGACTTTTCTTACAACCAATAAATTAGCTTCTGAGTACTGCATTAACTTAGTAATATAATACAAAGCTGTTGTCTTTGATTTCTTAGAAGCTCTTGATCCTTTACAAATTCTATAACGACCTTTAAATCTCCAATAATCCTTGTATCCTTTGCCAATTAGTTTTGCTACATTTACTTTCTTAATCTGCAATTTCATCATCTCCAACTATGACTATAGGAATATTGCCTTCAACTTCTACTTTATCTGTAAATAGTCTATATCTCTTCCCTAATAATTCAGCAGCCTTATTTCTATCTCTTATATTTACATCCTTTTTAACTCTTTCAACACCATTCTCAGAAACTATAACCACTTCTTCTTTTGCTTCATTTCTTACTATTTTAGTTAAATACTCCATAACTTCTTTAGCGTCAGCTATTCTATTTGACTCAAGCTGCTTTAATCTTTCTTCAATGTAGTTTTTAACCTTAGTATTACTCAGCAGTCTACTTCCATTACTTTCTGCCGTTCTTTGATTAATACTTTTATATGCTTTTTTATACGCTTCTGTGGCATTACCAACTTCAATATAATAATCACAAAACCTTTTTTGTTTTTCAGTCAAATTTACCATACCACCACCTCTTTATTTATTTTATAAATAAAAAATAAGGCTTTAAATTTAATCTAAAGTCTTATTTTAGTAAATCTCTATTATATTAAAGGAGCAAGTTCTAGTAATCAAACTTAGAATTTATACACCAATTCTTACAGTTTTAATGCTGCTATCAAGATCAACTCTTTTATATATTTATATTAAACTTTATTTTAGTTCAATATATCTAAATAGAGTATATTAAAGACCTTGGACATAGTAAAAATTAAATTTACAACATACACATGCATTCCTAATCTGTTGATGTAAACTAAGTAAATTTATTAATCTGGTACATATTTATTTTTTGCGATAAAAATATTCATTTCCATAGTACTATTATCTCATATTTTAAATTAGGAAATCGGCAGAAAATCGGCAAAAAAATCTGGAATTTAATTTAGTTTTTTATTACATAGTATCCAATTTGTGCATTTATTTTCATAAAAAATAGATAGCTATTAGCTGCCTATAAATCTAACATATTGAATAATGGTTCTTGTTCTATTAGTGCTTTCTTGCCAAACAAAGCTATTGATATTGAACTAATAGCTTGGTTAGCTCTTTCTCTTAATTGTCTCTCCTCTAAGTACACTTTATCAACTACTAAATTCCATTCTAAACCTTCAATGTACCTATATTTTATAATTTGTTTATGTATTGGCTTTAAGTTATTTATAGCTGAATCTATTGTATGCTCTAGTGCTTCCATCTCATATAATTCAATCTGTTTTTCCATTATCTTTTCTTCAAGATCAATCAACTTAATTTCAACTTGATTTCTTACAGAATTTGTCTTACTTATAGGAATTCTATCATAGCTCAAACCTTGCATAAAATCACCTAAATGATACTCTCTAAGATATTTTATTTGAATTTTTAAACTCTCTATGTTTGTATGTAGTTGTTTATAGTTCTCAAGATGTTTCTTAGTTGCTATAAAAAATTCCTTTTTAATTTTACTTGTCATAACATCACCCCTATTTAATTAAACTCCACCTTCTTGTTTTCTTTTTATTAAATTTCTAATATTATATCTAACTATCTATTCTATACTTTTTACTTTTATCAACTCATCTAATCATTTCATCTTGATATTTATAGTCAAAAGTTCTTTTCTTAATTTATATTGTGATGTACTTTATCTTTCATATCTATATAGATGACCTCACCATTTTATTTTAAAAATTATCTTTTGACTTATTGTTGTTTACTGTAATTTTATTAATTTAAAATTAATTTTGATGTCATTTATTTGTTTTATTAGATTTCCTCTCACATTTTTTGCAACAGTAAATCTTTTTAGACTCTTTTGGAATATAAAATAATTTACCACACCAATTACAAATTATCCTCTTATTCATAAAATCACTTCTTTCTCATTTTTCGCAACACTTATTGTTGCAATTTTGACAATTTTTTAAGTTTTAATATATACTCATACACTCTGTCAATAATAAAAGTAATTATTATAATTATAAAACTAATTAAAATATTCATTTTTCAGCATATCCTCATATTCACCTCTGGCTTTATCTATTGCAATAAATATATCTTCTCCATTATCATATAATTCTTTTGCTCTTTTAATTGTATACTCTGTTCTTGAAATTTCCATTATCCCTCCTCAATATATTCAACTTTCCAACCATTTCTTGTTTTACTTTTCTTTTTAATTGCTTGATAAACGGCTTGATATTTTAACCTTAAAAAACAGGCTGCACTATCTATAGATTCAAATTCCATTACTTCTTTTGTATTAACATTTTTTATTCTTACTGGTGCATCTTTTTTTATTTTTCGTTCCTTTTTCACTCCAAATTCAGACAGCATTCTTTCTGGTCTTGGATAGACCTTTTTCCCATTTCTTATAATTCCAAACAAACAACAATACAATGCTAAGTAGTTTCTACATGTAAGATCATCTTCAATAAGATTATCTCTTACCGAACCACTAAAATATCTTTCTACCTTAAACATTTATTTCACCCCATACTTAAACTTTTTAAAATGGTAATTCATCATTATCTATAATTTCAAATTCTTGATAATCTAATCCTATTGCTCCAGCTTGTATATTCTCTTGATATAAGCTATCTAATTTATTTTTTCTTTCTAATGCCTGTACTTCCTTAGTACTAACTTTTGTAAAAGTTCTTTTTTCACATGACTGAGTCTGATAATTATCAACTCTTATGTTCCCTTGTAATGCCACCAGTTTCCCTTTAGTTATATAGTTTGCACAATATTCAGCTGATTTGCCTATTACTTCAATTGGTATAAAATCAGTTTCTCTCTTTCCATCTCTATTTACATAGTTTCTATCTACAGCTATTGTAAATGATGATATTGCTGTACCTGTTCCTGGTATATATTTTAGTTCTGGATCTCTAGTTAATCTCCCAACTAATACAACTTGATTCATTTTTTATACCCTCCTAATATTATTTAAATTTAGCCTTTTGACTTTTTTTTATAATTTCATCTAATTCCTTATTACTATATTGAGTAAATGTCTGTTCAAAATTGGCAAACTTATTTTTATTTGATTTACTATTAACTTTTATTGACTTCTTATTTTCATCTTTAAATCTATATAATTCTAATTGTTCGTATGTAGTTATATTTGCATCCTTCCATTTTTTTAGTATTCCTTTTAAATATGATAAATTCATATTCGTTCTTTCAGCACATATTTCTATAGCTCTTTTAAACACTCTTATTTCTACTTCATTAGATATTTCTAATAACCATTCATTTGTAACTGGATATAGGACTCCTATATTTTCTTCATACAGCTTCTTAAATTCTTTTAAAGAATCATACACAGGTTTTTCTATATACATACTATTAGAACTATTAATATTAATACTATTAATATTAGTGTCCATATTTTTCATGTCCGGCTGATTCGTATCCAGAAAAGTAGGACATGGTTCCATGTCTACATTTTTATGACATTGCTTTTTCTTTTTTTTATCTTCTTTTAATCCTCTTTTAGATATACATTCATCTATATAAGTTCTATCAAATACAATTTCATATATATTATTTTGCATCTTACCTTGTTTAGATTTCTTTTTATGAATCCTTATATATCCACTAAGTTCTAATTCTCTTTTATATTTTGTAAATGTATCTTTTGATATATTTAATTCATAACAAATTAAATCTCTAGCTGGAAAACAAATTCCATTTGTACCTGCAAAACTAGTTAAATATGAATACAGCATTCTAGCACCAACAGTTAACCATCTATCTCTTGCTACAGTTCTTGGCATAAGTCCATACCCACCACTTAATATGTTTAACTTTTCTATAATTAACTTATCTTTATCCAATATAGCTCACCTACTTAATCAGCATTTACATCTTCCTCCATACTTATTTGACAATCTGTATCTTCTTTTTCATCCTCTTTTACTTCAAAATCAACTTCTAAACTTTCACTTTCATCTAAAACCATGCTCATATCTTCGTCTATTTCAGTTTTTATTGTTTCATCACCCACTATAGCTTTTTGTAATTCTATACTAAGTGGTGCATATTTTAATAACTGTTTTATAACTGTCTTTTTAGCCATTGAATCAAAATCGTTTTGCCATGGTCCACTACTATAACTTTTACTTTTACTCTTTGCAAACTCTATAATCTCCTCTTTAGTCATAAAAGAGAAACTATAACCTCCTGTATCTAAATGATATACTGCATAATATCCAATTATTTCCCCTCTATCACCATTTAACTTAGGTTCATGAACTAAGTCTTGATTAAGTCCATATTTAATCTCAAACTTGTCGTTTTCTCTTATTTTATGAGCATATATAGTCTTTATCTTTCCACTTCTTTGTGCTAATTCTAAAAGACCTTTATACCCAATTTGGAATTGTACCTTCTTGCCATATGGTATTAAATACGCTTGACCTAAAGGTGTGTTAGGCTCAAGTCCTAATTGAGCTGATTCCATCATTGCTGCTATAAAACTCATAGGTTCACATGATTGTAACCTTGGATTGTTACTAAAAGCTGTTAGGGCAACTCTTTGAAACCTATCACTTGAAACCATACTAGGTAAAGCTTTTTTTATCTGGCTTGCCATTTTATTCATAAGTTGTTCCATACCTTTGCTTGGACTTACTTTAACTGTACTTATTCCTGAAACTTTCTTTTCTAATGCTCCTTTTGCTTTTTCGCTAGCCATATATATTACCCCCTATTTTATTTTGAATGTTCTGTATGAACTTATATTTGTATATTTCTCTGCTATATCAGGCATTTCTTCTCTAAGCTTTTTGGTATCAATGGACCTTTTGGTAGCTCCTTTCCAAGTTATTATTCTTTCATCTAATGTAGCTAACTCAAACTCTCTCATTTCGCTTTGTATTTCTTGTTCTATTAGTTGTTTCTCTCCTTTTAGTTCTTTCATTTGTGAAACTATTTCATCATATCTTTTTAACTTCGAAATACCATCTTCAAATAGATTTAGTTCTACTTTCTCTTTTACTGAGTTTTTGTATCTTGTTTTTAGAAATTCGCTATAAGCATCTGAACCATCAGGAATTGGTAATATGTCTTTTAACACATTCTCTTCCCAAAATTCATTCTCTATTTTCATTAGATTTTCAATTACTTCTTCATCTCTATTTATCTTGTGCCATACAAATTTTTCGTTTCCAAGAAGTGCAGCTATATAACAATGTGTAGCTCCTGTGACAGCCATATAATGTAAACACTGTATTTCATAATGAAGCGGAACTCCATTTTCCCATTCTTTTATAGAAAAACTATTAGTTGTCTTACATTCCAGAAAAGCTTTTTCTCCAACTATTGCTCTATCTATATTAGCTATTGCAAAAGGATATTTTTTATTTTTCAATATTCCATTTACATTACGGACCTTAAGACCAGTTTCTTTTGTAAAAAATTCTGCAACTAATCCCTCTAATCTATTACCTAATTTCATTCTGAAACTTTTAGTTTCTATTGGTATTTCTTCTTTCTTTTCTATATATACTTGAACATAAGTTTTCCAAGGATTTAACCCTGCTACTGCTGATGCATCACTTCCTCCTATTCCTAATTGTCTATTTTTAAGCCAATCAACTTTATCTATATTTTTAGTATCAGTTACTACAAAAGCATCTAAATACCTTCTACGACTTGAATTTTTATTCATTTTATGGTATCCTCCTAAGTAATTGAATTTTACTTGTGTTGGTTACTTTGACCAACACTTTTTTTGTTTAATATTCCAACTGATATTTTTTTACCAGTTTTAATATCCTTGAATACTATATATGCTAAAACCTTATTGTCTCTTTTCAGTATCATTATATTCTTCTTATTTAAATCAAGACTCAACAATTTTATCCTCCTTTCTCTACTTTCTCTAAAAGCTTGTCTAAATTTTTACCTTGACTTCTCTCAATAAAATCATCAACCTCGTATCTTGAAATTTTTCTACCATCTCCTCTAACTAGTGATTTTATCAAACCTGCATTTACTAGCCTACGCATAAAAGTTGTATCTAATTTTAAAATTCCCCTTGCTTCGTCTATTGTTATCAAATAATTGGGATACCCTCTTTTTATCAAGACAACTATATCTTTTGGTTCTAATACATTCACTTTTTGTTCAATAGTTTGATTCTTAAATTTATCAATTTCTTGTTTATTTATCTCTATTTCTATTAAATCTCTTAGACTATCACTCAATCTTTTAACTATTTTATTTGAGTTCTCCATTATTTAATTCACCTCATTATTATCAAAATATTCTGTATTTAATTTCCAAAATATTAACCTAAAATTAATTCTTATTGACTATTATTTGTTTTAAGCAGATTATATAAGAATAATCTTTCTTTTTATGCCCATTTAATTGTTATCTTCACATCAGATATATCATCATTTTTAGTTATATCTATTGTTTCTGAATGAGTAGATCCTTACCTTGATACTGTTTATCTTCTTCTATAAGATGTTGCAAATCTTAACTCTAGTTTAAATTCATTTCATGAAATATTTATTCTAAAAGGATTTTTACTCTTTAAATTTAAAAGCTAATCATTTTATTGCCATTTTGGCAACTGTTTCTGAAAAAAAATAGTCTGTTGATACTTCATACAGCTCAGACATTTTTTTTATTTCATTAGCCTTAAATTCATTTTTACCATTAAGCTTTAACCTAAATCCAAACAGACTAAGTCCTAATAAATCTGCAACAAATTTTTGTGTATGTTGATTTTCTTTCATTAACCCTTTTAATCTATTAATATACATTTACTCACCCTCTAACTTTCTTTGCTATATAAGCAAGTTCTTGTTTATATAATAGCAACAAAAATGTTAAAAGTCAATATTTTTGTTGCTTTTTTAGCAATATAGATTGTAATAACAAAAAAAGTTGCTATAATGTAAATAAAAGTTGCTATAATGAAAACTACGATAAAGGATGATTTTATATGTTTAGATTAAAAGAATTGAGAGAAGAAAAAGGGATATCTTTAGATAGATTAAGTATGGATTTAAATGTAAATAAATCCACTTTATCTAGGATTGAAAATGGATTAAGAGAGCCAAAGCAATCTTTTATTGAAGACTGTTCAAACTATTTTGATGTATCAACAGATTACTTACTTGGTAAAACAGACATAAAAAATCCCAATCAAGTAGTAAAACCTTTAAATCCTATTTTCTCAAAAAGATTAAGAGAATTAATAAAAGAAAAAGGTATTGCATTAAATATATTAAGCGAAATACTAGAAATAAGCACTGATTTATTGTCTAAATATGAAAACAATATAATTTCACCTAAAAGTGATGATATTGTAAAACTTGCTCATTATTTTGATGTTACAACAGATTATCTTCTAGGTACAACACTTGTTAGAAATTATATAGATACTGTAGCTGCACATAAAGCTAACCCTCATAAAGATTTACCAGAAGAAGCACAAGAGCAACTTAACGATTATATTGAATTTCTAATGAATAAGTATAAAAAATAAATATTTAGAGCAGTTAAAATCTGCTCTTTAAATATAAAAAATTAACACATACATTCTTTTTATAGGGGGATTTCAATGAACAAATTAAATGTACTTTTAGACTTAGCAAATAATGAAGAAATAGAAATTTACTACACTGACAAAATAGCAGATGACATAAAAGGATTGTATATAAACAAACAAGGGCTAAAAATTATATCATTACTTAACTCATTAAAGCAAAACAAGACTAAGCTAATAGAAGTATTAGCAGAAGAATTAGGACATCATTTTACCAGTGTTGGAAATTATGTATCATCAAAAAACATCCACAAAAATAAAATCTTGATAGATAAAACTGAAAACAAAGCTCTAAGATGGGCATGTGAATTTCTTATAACAGAAGAAGAGATTATACATATTATAAACTCTAAGATAACATGTGTATATGAAATGGCTGAAATGCTAGAAGTTAGTATCGAATTCTTATTAAAAAGATTAGAATTTCTATCAAGAAAGAAAAACATGTTAGACTTAGGAAACAATAGATTTTTAGTATTAACTAATTTACCAAATTTCTACATATATGAAGATATTTTTTAAACTCATTTATTCTACTTTTATAGATTATAATTTAATAATTATATATTTTAACATCATTGTAATAAACTGTCATAAAAACAAAAAAATTATAAGAATATTAAGAAAATAAATGAGTTTAAATTAAACAAATAAACTTAAAGTTATCTTATACATAACAAAAAAGTATATAAAGAGCAGTTAATCTGCTCTTTTATATAAACACAAAACAAACATACATTCTAAAAAGGGGGTACTATTATGAAAGGTGGAGTAAGAAAAAGAAGCAACAAGTGGTATTACTACTTTGACCTAGGTATAGTAGAAGGAAAAAGAAAAAAAGTAGAAAGAGTTGGTGGCAATACAAAAAAAGAAGCAGAAAAAGCACTAAGAGAAGCACTAAATGAATATGAAAACTCTGGCATAGTATTTGAAGAAAGCAACATCAGTTTATCAGACTATCTCGACTTTTGGTTCAAAGAATATGTTTTACTTAACTGTAAATACAACACTCAAGAAAGCTACCGAATAAACATAGAAAAACATATAAAACCAAAGCTAGGAGTTTATAAAGTAAAAGCTCTAACACCAGCAATACTACAAAACTTCATAAACAAAAAGTACAAAGAAGACTATTCTCAAAGTACATTACAAGTATTAAAAGCTATATTACATAGGTCATTAAAATCAGCAGTCTACCCTTACAAGCACATACGAGAAAATCCTATGCAATATGTAAGCATACCAAAAACTAAAACTAAAACAGAAACTAAAAAAGTTAAAACTATTACACTGGAAGAATTTAATCAAACACTAAATATATTTCCTCAGGATTCATTTCAGCGTATAGTCTTACTAATTGGATTTTATACTGGTATGCGAAGAGGTGAAATTATTGCATTAACATGGGATGATATAGACCTTGATAATAAAACTATCACAGTAAAACATACTCTGATTAAAAAGAAGAATGGAATGTTTGAATTAAGCCAACCAAAAACAGAAAGCTCTTGTAGAACTATATTTACAGGTGATACCTTAGTAAGAGCATTAAAAGAACATAAACTATACCAAAAGAAAATGAAATTAAAATATGGAGAATTTTACTTTGATAGTGATTGGGTATGTACTAAAGAAAATGGTCAACAAGTAACTATTCACACTATGGATACTATAGTAAGACAAATTAGAGAAGCCTTAAACAATGACTTCCATTTCCATTGTCTAAGACATACACATGCTACCCTACTATTAGAAAATGGTGCTAACATTAAAGACATACAAAATCGTCTAGGTCATAGTCAATTATCAACTACAATGGATACCTATTCACATGTAACTGATAAGATGAAAAATGAAACTGTAGATATATTTGAAAGAATTACAAACTAATTTGCCACCCAAAAATATACTACGGTGGCAAATGGGTGGCAAACTCTCATTTATCTATTTTAAAAGCTAAAGTAATTAACTTTATACAATCGCTTATATCGTTGTAATTTCAACACTTTCAGTTTTATAGCAACTCTAATTCATATAACATATTAATTATAAATCTAACTAATAGAACTTAATTATACCTTAATTGGATATATTTATCTATTTTGTTTGTCTTATATTAGTATTTCTTTATATTTCTCTAATATTCTAAAATAAATAACTTACTAATCTTAATTATAATAAAATACTAATACAAAAATTTATTTAATCTTAACTAATAAACGCTATCTATTATAAATTTAGATTGTTACATATAGCATATTTTGCTATAATTAAATTGTAAACAAAGTATTCCAAGTATCTAAATAAAGAAGTGGAATACTTATTTTTATGTTTTATTTTTAATGGAGGCTTATATGAACTTAGAAAATTTAAAAAAATTCTTTGGATTCCCTCTAGATAAAAAACACAAAGAAAATGTTGAACGGGAACTTTGCAATTATCTTTATCATACAGGCAAAATTATTTGTATCATCATAATAATATCTCAACTAATTATGATGATATCAATATCAGCTAGAGATGGTGGCCCTTTTGCCACCCCAAGACGTCAGTGGTATTTTTGTATGTATATAATACTATTTTGTATCTCTTTAATTTTTATGTTTGTTTTTTCTTATCTTTGGAATAAAAAAAAGGAACATTGTACTTGTTATATAAACTTATGGGTGATTTATGTAACATTTTTCTGCTTATGGGGTTGTGTAATTACTTTGCTTGACCAGCTAGGAGGAAACGATTTGAGTGTATTCAGTTATATAATGTTAACTGCTGCTGCTTTTTCAGTATTAAAATTAGGTCAATCAATAGTAGTTTTTGGAGGGTGTTTTTTATTTCTTAATTTACTCTTACCAGGAATTCAAACTGTATCAGGTAATGAGTTCAGTAATATTGTAAACACATTTTTTATAACATCACTTGCTATTTTTGTTTCTACAATGTTATATAGAAGTCGTGTATTTACTTATTATGATAAAATGCTAATCCATCAACAATACGAAGAAATCTCACATATGAATAATTTATTAAATCTTAAAGTTATGACGGATGACCTAACTAAAATGAATAATCGTAGGTATTTAGAAGATGTTCTCCAAAAAAAATTAAGTACTTATACAAACCAAGAACCTATAACAGGAATGATGATAGATATAGATTATTTTAAGCAATTTAATGACACTTATGGACATCAAAAGGGTGACTACTGTTTACAAAATATTGCTAAAGTAATTTTAGATTTTACAAATTCTGAAAATGCACATGCTATCCGTTATGGTGGTGAAGAATTTTTTATATGTATTTTCAATTGTGATGAGGAGAATGCTAAACTTAAATCCGAATGTCTACGTAAGATTATAGAGTATTGTAATTTTGAACGTGATGACATTCCTTCAAAATGTGTAACGGTTAGCATCGGAGTTCATACAAAGAAAGTTGAAGAATTAATAACTTTAAATGAATTTATAAGTTATTGTGATAAAGCTTTATATATTGCAAAAGAAGAGGGTCGTAATTGTGTTGCGTTTTGTTAAAAATATAGAAATGAAAGTATTAATTCTTATATTTATATTTTCTTAATAAGAAATTTACTTTGTTCAAAACATTTAGATAATATTATGCAAACCTATACATTAGTTTTTTAGATTCAGACATGAATTATTAAATCTATAAGTTATACTTAAGTCTAACTTATAGATTTAATAATTTTGTATAATTAATTCATGTTTGAAATTAATCCACATTTCAATTTTAATGTTTATGAACTATCTAATATTGCATTTAGACATGTATTTTAAAATTTCTTATTACTTAATTTTCCATTTCCTTAATCAATGATACATTTTGCTTCTCTACAGAATTCAAAGCATCTGTATCAGCTCCTATACTATAATCTGGCTGATACCAAGACTTATTACTAAAATAACTTTTATAAGGTTCTTCTTTAAATACATATCCATATCTTGCAAATATTTCATTTCTTATATAGGCTAACTCATCTTTACTATAAAGCTCAAGTTCATCTTTAGTTAATACTCTAGAATCACTATCATATATAATATAATCATCATCATAGCTTACTTCTTTATTTTTCGTATTAGAACTTGAACCTGAATCACTTTTAGTACTCTTTTTCTCAGTATTTTCACTATTTTCCTTGTTATTTATACTCTTGATAAATTTCTCAGCTTCTTCTTTGGAAATTTTATTAAGTGTGCCACTTACATTATTAGCTTGTAATGAAATTTCATTACTATTAAATTTAGTTATAGTGAATTTTTCATTTGATAAAGTATCTTTCCCTTTTAATACTATACTATTACTATCTGAACTTTCTACTTCATATTTAACTGTATAATTATTTTCTTCTTCACTTTTACTATAAAGTTTTATCTTATCTGGCTCTTCAAATTCAAATATATTATATTCATCAGCTTTCCAAAAACCATTTAAGTCTTTTGGATCCAAATTTTTAGAATAAATCAATTTATTCCCTAAATAGACTTCTGAATATTTTTCTACATTGTTTATTTCTATACTATCTTTCTTAGTTTTTAAATTATAAAAATGTATTTCCTTATTTTTCGTGGAATATCCTATATTTTCTGAATTAAATGAATAACCAATGACATCACTTGCTATCTTTTCTTTATCTAAAAATAACTCACCACTTGATTTTATATAAAGTAATTTCTCATCATTAATAATAGATACACTAGAGTTTTCTTTCATATCATTTCCTATTTTTTCGTCTTCTTTATTATTTTTCTTAATATATATATCTCCATCAGAATTTGTAAATACAATTCCATCTTTAATGAAGCTTACATAATTAACATCTGATTTTATCTTATTAGACTCCTCTTTACCTATTTCTTTCTCATATAATTCATCATCACTGTTTATAAAATAAAATTTATTATCTCTGTATTTGTAAGACCTAACATCTGATGCTATTTTTTCACTAGCATTATTTTTGTACAAATATAATTCACCTTTCAAGTCCTTATAATTATACTCACTTATATACATGACTTCTTCATCATTAGATTTTACACCCCATAAATTTGATACATCTGAACTAATTTTTACTTTATCATTTTTATCTGCACTTTTTAAATATAAATTATCATCATTATTTATAAATAGTACATCACCTTTATTATTCATAATATCAAAGCTCTGTATGTCAGTAGATATTTTTTCTTTGTTTCCATCTTCTTTATATAGATATAGTTCTTCATCAGTATTCATATAGTATATTAAATTTCCATCTGGAGATATTCTGTATAATACAACATCATTAGCTATTTTTTCTTTATCTTTTCCATCATATTTTACATACAAGGATTTTTCTGATGATATATATGCTATAGTATTTGAAGAAGGTGTAAATTCATATGAATTAATTTCATCAGAGGATAAATCTGATGCTATTTTTTCCTTTTCTTTTTTTAGATTATACTTATATAAATTATTTTCTTTATCTTGAATTAATATTGATTGTTCTCCATTTATATAATCTTTTTTAGTATATGTAGGTACATCTGATGCTATTTTTTCTTCCTCCTTACCTTTTGTCTTTATGTATACATCTGTCATATCGTCCGAGTTATTCTCATCATTTTTTAATATTATAAGAGAATTATCTCTGTCTGCTTGCTGACCTTTAGAATCATTTTTTGAACTGCAACCTGTACATATAAGTGCCAAACTTAAAACCATAAACAACCCTTTCTTAAACATTATTACTCCCCCTCATGATAATGATAAAACTTTTTGTGTAATAAATATACTATTCAATAACTTTTTAGATTTAAACCACCTTATATATTTTTATACTATTTGCATAAAGATAATGCTTAAATATAATTTATATTTAGACTTCCAAAAAATTACTCTACTGGTTATAGTATAGCACAATAAACGTTATCCAAGCACACTCACTATTCTCACTCCAAAAGCTTTTAATGCCTCTTGAAGCACTTCACTTCCACCATAAGGATATCCAGTAGGATTAAAATAAAGTTTAGCAGTTTGTTCTCTAACCATTTCACAACCTTCTATTGTATAATCTCCAAGTCCAATTTCAGAAAACACAGTTTCAAAATCCCATGGAACAGACTTTACAAATTCTTGTCGATTCTCTTCATCTAGTAGTTTATATTTATCCCAAAACATTTTATTTTCTTCTTCTATTGGCCACCAAAAATAATCTAATTCTTCTTTATGATAAAATTCATCTACTTTTTCTAAAATATAATATTCTAAATCTTCAATTTGTATACAATCATTTTTTATATTTGCTATGTACGAAAATAAATTTTTTATTCGATTAAATATATCTATATCATTCACATTAAATTTAATAAAACAAAAATTATCCATTATTTATCCTCCTAATATAAGTAACTTATAATTACATTGTATCTCAATGCATGAATAATCCAACTACATATATTTTATAAAAACAATAAAAATAACTTGTATGTATCTAAATCAGATAGCACACAAGCTATTTATTATATCTAAAAATTATATAATCATATTATTAGGTTATAATTATTAGAATTCAGCATTTTTAGGAGTTCTTGGGAAAGGTATAACGTCTCTTATGTTAGACATACCTGTCATATACATAATTATTCTTTCAAATCCAAGACCAAATCCAGAGTGAGTAGCAGTACCAAATTTTCTAAGTTCTAAATACCACCAGTAATCTTCTTCATTTAATTCCATTTCATGAATTCTATCTAATAGTACATCTTCTCTTTCTTCTCTCTGAGAACCTCCAACTATCTCTCCAACACCAGGAACTAATAAATCCATTGCTCTAACAGTTTTACCATCTTCATTCATTCTCATATAGAAAGCTTTTATATCTTTTGGATAATCTGTAACAAATACTGGACAATTGTATATTTGTTCCGTTATATATCTTTCATGTTCAGTTTGAAGGTCACATCCCCATTCTACTGGATACTCAAACTCATGACCTGATTCAAGTAATAGCTCTACTGCCTTAGTATATGTTATTCTAACAAATTCAGAGTTTACTATTTTATTTAATCTTTCTAGTAATCCTTTATCTATAAAGCTATTAAAGAATTCCATTTCTTCAGGAGCATTCTCTAAAACATAGTTTATAACGTATTTTATCATATCTTCTGCAAGTTCCATATTATCTTCAAGGTCTGCAAAAACTATTTCTGGCTCTATCATCCAAAATTCTGAAGCATGTCTTCCTGTGTAAGAGTTTTCAGCTCTAAATGTAGGTCCAAAAGTATAAACATTTCTAAAAGAAAGTGCCATTATTTCAGCATTTAATTGTCCACTAACTGTCAAATTAGATTCTTTCCCAAAGAAATCTTGTGTATAGTCTATTTTTCCATCTTCTGTTTTTGGAATATCATTTAAATCCATAGTTGTTATTCTAAACATTTCTCCTGCTCCTTCACAGTCACTACCTGTTATGATTGGAGAATGTGCATATACGAAGTTTCTTTCTTGAAAGAATTTGTGTATTGCATATGCAGCTATTGATCTTACTCTAAATACAGCTGAAAAAGTATTACTTCTTGGTCTTAAATGTGCAATTGTTCTTAAATACTCAAGTGTATGTCTTTTCTTTTGTAGTGGGTATGAACTATCTGATTCACCTTCTACAACTATATTTTTTGCATGTATCTCTACTGGTTGTTTAGCTCCTTCTGTAGATACCAACTCTCCTTCTACAAGTATAGATGAGCTTATTGCCAATTTACCTATCTCTTTAAAATTTTCAACTTTTTCATCAAATACTACTTGCATATTTTTAAAGAAACTTCCATCATTTAATTCTATAAATCCAAAGTTTTTAGATACTCTAGATGTTCTTATCCATCCAGCTACTTTTACAGTTTTTCCTATGTACTGTTCTTTATCTCTGTACAATTCTTTTACTGTTATAAATTCCTTTTGCATTTTAAAGCCTCCTAATTTAATTTTTAGTAATTTTTTCTAAATATAATTCAATTAAAAAAAGCCCTTCATCCCTGTATAAAGGGACGAAAGACTATTACTTTCGCGGTACCACCCTAGTTGTCATAAATGACCTCTTAGTTAAGCAATGCTTAAAGCCTATAACGGTGCCTTCCGTCTAAGTCTACTTGCTAAATAAGCTTTCGGTTAGAAACTCCAAGATGTTCTTCAATATAAAACTCGTATTGAGCTTTCACCATCCTCAACTCGCTAAAACTACATTTCACATCTACTCTTCTCTTCACAGTATTTATCTTTATTATTTCCGCTAATTAACAAAATTATACCAATTTATAAATTTTTAGTCAATAAGTTTATACAATTGATATTTACTAGTCTTATATAATCTATAATACAAACATCTATAAACAAAAACTTATATTTCCCTTTCAGATATTTATAAACTACATTTTGTCTTCTGGCATCTATAAAAAAGTAAAGTAGTATACTGTTTATTGGCTTAGGTTTAACTTTAAGCTTTTTAAACTAATACTACTTTACTTAAATACAATAAATTATTTATTTTTCTTATCAAGTATAGAAGTTTTTACAGTTTACTTCCATTGTCAACCCAATCTTTTGCTTCTTCAACACTGTTAAGTGAAGGTATTGAAACTTTACTATGAGGTTTTAATTTTTCAACATCTGCCCAAGCTGCTGTTGATTCATTTCCAACTAGAAGTGGACTTCTAAGTCTTTTGTTATCTTTACCTTTTAATGCTCTTGCTTTTTTACTTTCCAAAACTATCACCTCTATATATTTATTTTGTAATAGTTTTAGCAATTTTTCAAATTAAATTCATAGGTAAAATTTATAACAAATAAAATACCATTATTTACATATTTTTTATTTACAAAGTATTTGCCATCTGTTGAATTGTATTTTTTAAATTTAAAATACCATATCCCTGTGAAACATTTGGATATGTATATATATCGAGCTTCGTAGCTCCCAATATTAAATATGTTTTTAAAACTTGTGTGAACAATGATAACCTTGGGATATTATCTTGTTTTTCTAAGTATTCCATTAATAAGGCCAAGACTCCAGAAACTATAGAACTACTAACTCCTGTACCTGTTGCTGTATTATATGTTCCATTTTTATATGTAGATATTATATCTACTCCTGGGGCTACTATATCTGGCTTAATTCCTCTTCCCCTAATTGGGCCTTTTGATGAACCAATCCACATACTATCAGTCTTATTATTAAATGTACCAACTGTTATTACGTCATCCCCAGCAGCATACATAGTTATTGTAGCCACTGAGTCTGGGTCTAAAAATCTTGTATCTGGTGCTATCAAGTTTTTATTTGGTAAATATATATCATACTCTCCCCCTATTATGAGTTCTGGAGTTAGTCTTAAAGTCCACACTCCAGGTTTTATATCTCTCAGTCTTATCTCTAGGCTTTCATTCCCAGAGGTAATATAGGGATAGATGAATCTCATTGAATAAGTAGTATTTTCCAAATTAAATTTTCCTCTATATACATAAAAATCTGGAGAATATCTTATATCATGACTAACCTCACCTGAGGGAGATATTATTTGTGCACCTATTTTATCAGGACCATTTGTATTCAGTGTTATATCAAGTGCATGATCATCGCCATCTTGGATTATTACATCTTGGATTTCATTTAAACTACTAAATCTTCCAGCATAATGAATATCTGTATTACCTTGATTACCTGCACCACTTACTAATACAACACCAGCACTACTTAATATATTAAATGTATCTAGTATAGAAGTCGTTGCCACAGCACCTGACTTAACTCCAATAGTCAGATTTATTATTATAGGTTTATTTTCTGTTTTTGCTATATTAGTAACATATGTTATAGCTGCTAAAAAATCTGAAACACTATAATTTATTCTTCCAGTATAATAGGTGTCTGTATATGATTTTAATTTAACTACTATCAAATCCGACTCTGTAGTTATACCTCTATATTGTGAATTTACTCTTCCATTTCCCACTAATATACCAGAAGCCAAAGTTCCAGTACCTATATTATCTTGACTTAGACTTCCATCATTTCTACTTATAGCTAAACTTAATTCACTTCTTGTAAATTCACTCCCAAAAATAAATCCTTCTGGTGGCGGATTTGTATTTTCTTCTTGGTCCCATAATCGTAAAACCTTACTTGTTCCATCTGAGTTCACAAAATCAGGATGTAAATAATCTATACCAGAATCTATAACTGCTAATAAAATTCCTCTTCCTGTTATATCATTATATGGATTTTCGTAAATATACTCTGTTTCAGCAGCTGTTGTAATAGTTTCTCCATTGTTTACATTATTAGTTATTTCAATTAAACTGCTCATTGGAGCAGATTCTTCCCACCAAGCAACCTCTAGTATATTATTTAAAATAGTTTCATCAAAATCCATAGGTACATATATTACTGCAAGCTGGCTATTTAAAACCATGTATTTATTTATTCCATTTTCTTGAAGTGCAGTTTCTATATCACCTTGGTAAATTATACAATAAGATTTTTCCATAAATCCCTCCTATCTTAACACATCAAACATACCTCTAACATCTAAAGTTCCATATCCAATACTCGTATTTGGATACTGTGTAGTTTGATTTTTTCTAGCTCCAGCTTGCATAAAAGTTTTTATTTTTTGGACATATGCTTGGTTTGGATATCTCCTATCAACAAAAGTATATTGAAAATACATTGCTGCGGCTCCTGCGGCATGTGCACTAGCTGCTGCTGTACCAGTTATAGTTGCATATGTATTTCCTGGATATGCAGCTATTATATTAACTCCTGGTGCTACTAAGTCTGGCTTTAATCTATCTTCAATAGTTGGCCCTCTTGATGAACTTTGCCACAAACTATTATTAATAGTATTGTAAGCTCCTATAGTTATTAAATCGTCCTGAACAGCTGGATAATTTATAGTATAGAAAGGGTCAACCTCTCTAAATCTAGTTCCACTTTTTAAAAGAACTCTATTTGGAAGATACAAGTTATATATTCCATTTACAATGTAAACTCCAACTAATCTAATCTTCCACACTCCTCTTTTGGCATTTCTCAGAGTAACATTAGTATACTGCTGACCTGAAAAAGTAGTTGGATATACATACGTTACAGAATACTCAGTTCCTTCTAAATCAAATAAACCTGTTACCCTATTATAACTTGATACTCCAACACTTTTACTTTCTTCACCAGTAGGAGATACTATTATTACATCTGCCTTATCTGGCTTATTCAGCCAAAGTTCTACTGATAACTCTTCCTCTTCTTCACTTAATTCCAACTCAACTTCAACAGCACTTCCTACATTTGGTATTCTTCCAGATGTGTGTGTCTGAGTATTTCCCTCATTTCCTGCTCCTGCTGTTAAACATAACCCTCTAGTAAAAAATGCTTTTTCACTATTACTTCTATTAGTCAATCCAACTAAACTATTGCTGCCCAAAGATATATTTATTACTAATGGCCTCCCAAGTTCAGAAGATTTTTTATATGCATACTGAGATGCAGCAAATAACATCGCGCTATTATAGAATCCCTCTATCTTTCCAATTTTTATTATTATTAATTCAGCATCTTCAGCTATTCCTGCATATTCCTTATTTACATTACCAAGTCCTGCGCATATACCACTTATCATAGTCCCTTGCCCAACTTCATCTTGAGATAGACTAGCATCATTTTCTGCAATTGCTCTATTAAGATCTTCTCGTGTATATTCTGTACCAATGTAAAAACCTTCAGGCGGAGTTCCATCCTTTGTTTGGTCCCATAAAAAAGCTATTTTTGAGGTACCATCTGCATATATAAAATCTTTATGTAGATAGTCTATTCCTGTATCAGCAATCGCTATAAGAGTACCTCTTCCTGTTATTGTTATATTGGGATTATTTTTGAAAAAATTTACACCTATTTCTTCTGTTGCAACTACACCACCAAAAGTCCCTTGATTAATCTCTCCAAGTAGTGTCATCTTTATAGTTGATTCTGTCCTTATAACTGATGGAAGTTCCAAAACTCGTTGTATACTATTATAATCTGTAGTGTTTATAGATAGTACGCCAAATGAGTCACTTAACTTGAGGAATTCTTGACTCATACCCAATATGGCTAACTCCTCTTCAAATTCAGGAGTATGAATTACATTTATCCCTGCCAATGTTCCTGATTGTCTATCCATATTTTCACTTAAAAAATTCTCTAAATTTAAATCATCATTTCTTTGATTATTATAATTTTCTATAATCTTATAACTATTTTCTTCATCTTTAAATGACTTATTAATACTTCTATATCCAATACCTTCTGTTTCTAAATCTTGATTTATACTAGATAAAGTATACAAATCTATGTCTGATAAATTTAAAAAACCAAATCCCGATGAATTATTTGGATATGGCTGGTTACTTGTTCTTCTTGCTCCTTTAAGAAGTAATGCTCTTAACTTTTGTGAATATAAAAATAAATCATTTCCATTTACAATTCCCCATTCCATAAACAACGAACAAACTCCTGTAACATGAGGAGTAGCCATACTAGTTCCAGTTAATGCTCCACTGGTACCTCCTGGTAAAAAAGATATTATATCTTCACCTGGAGCTAGTAAGTCTGGTTTAAACACCCCCAATTGTGTATCTCCTTCGCCAGAAAATATGGATACTATATCTGTTCTTGAATTAAAACTTCCTACAGTTATAACTCTACTTGCTGTTCCAGGGACTGTAACAGTAAGTTCTTGGGTAGGAATCAAAAATCTCGTGTTTCTGTTTAATCCCTCAGAAGTTGGTAGATATATATTCACATTGCCAGTTACAATATCTATAGGCTCAAATACAATTCTCCATAAACCAGGATTTATCTGTGTGTTTGAGCTTAACTGCAAAGTAACTCTCCTAGTAAGAGAATATGGTGCTATAGGATAAAAATAACCATTAACTCTTGTCTCTCCTAAAGTATTTCTTATTTCACCTGAAGTTAGAGAAATTGATTGTGTCTGAGTATTTGATGGACTTACTAAATGTACACTAAAATCATCAACAAAATCTGGCCATATATTTATATTTAATATACGTTCTCCTTCTCCAACTACAAACTCGACTTCTTCTGTAGTGTTATTTTGAAGTCTAATCCTTTTATGACCACCCTTATCCGCATTATTTCCAGCTGCTACCACTATATTATTTTTCCAAAATAAACACATATCATCTATATACTGCTCAAATAAAGAAGTTCCTCTATGTGAGCCTTCATTACTTCCATAACTTATATTTAATGTAACAGGCATTCTTAATTCTAATGCTCTATCTAAAATAAATTTAATTGCCCTCATAAACTCTGTACTTCTTGAAAAAACATCTGTTTGTATATTTCCAACTCTTACCACTATTATCCTAGCATCACTTGCAATAGTTGCACAAATACCTGCAACATGTGTACCATGCAGACTAGTTGTTGAAATAGGTATATATGTACTTCCAGCTATTGCATTATTTATATCTTCATTAGTATATAATGTTCCTTCTTTAAAACCATCTGGAGGATTTCCTTGTATAGACTGGTCCCAATAGTATAATATTTTAGACCTTCCATCGCTATCTCTAAATACAGGCAAAGTATAATCTATACCCGAATCAATTATACCAATTATAGTCCCTTTTCCAGTTAATCCTGTTCTATTTTTAAAACCTGTTATCCCTGTGCTTGAAAAGCTTTGTATATCTTGAGTTTGTAATATAAAAGGTTTTTCTATAAACTCTATTTCTGGATAAGTCAATAATCTATTTACATCTTCTTCATCACTTGATGTTATTATTGCATATGAAGCATTAAGTATTTCTACTGAAACACCTAATTCTTGCTCTAATCTTAATATATCTCCGTTGTATTTTACGATTAATTCATAATTTATTATAATCACCTCAATTTCTAAAATTATTATTAATGTATATGTTTTTTGTAAGTCTAAAATGTATTAGGCTATATAATTTTTAAATTTCGATTATACAATTTATAATATAAAAAATGATGGTACATCTTCTTTTAGATAATTTGTACCATCATTTTTTATATTATTTCGCAATCATTAAATTTTTCAACGACTTCTCTAATCCTTTTACAGTTAATGGATACATATTAAACTCACTTTGTATTAACCTTTGAGTCTGATACCAATAACTGATTGAATCCCATCCATCTCTCAATTCCGGATTTAGCCACACAATTTTACTATACTTTCTTTTGAATCTTTTAAGCCACTCTATTCCAGGTGTATCGTTATATGGACCTCGATAATTGCCACCAATATGAAGTAACTCAGAAGGTGCCATAGAGGCATCACCAACGATTATAACTTTATAGTTTTTATCTATGTTTTGTAATATCCATTCAGTATCAATAGATTTACTTAACCAACATTCTGGTGTTGTAAATAATCTATCATAAAAACAGTTATGAAAATAATATACTTTTACATCTTTAAAGTGATTTGATTTACTTACAGACTGAAATAATGTATTACATAAAGTACTATACCCTCTCATTGAACCACCTGAATCTATAAGTAGCAAAAGCTTAACTGTATTTTTTCTTGGTTTTTCAAAAAACAGTTTTAAATATCCTGCATTATTACAAGTCTCTTCAATGGTTTTATCTAAATCAAGTTCTGTCTTTGGAGCATCTATTCTAGTAGAAAATTGACGAAGCCTTTTTAATGCAACTTGAAATTGACGCATATTTAAAACTTCATCATCTCTAAAATCTCTATACTTTCTTTCTCCTGCAACTTCAAGAACAGCTCTTCCATAAGTCGAAGTTCCACCTATACGTATACCAGTCTGACCTTTACCTGAATGACCTAATTCAGAAGTGCCTCCTGTTCCTATCCAGTAATTTCCCCCATTATGTGGAGAATCTTGTTCTTTTATACGTTCCTCTAATTTAGCTCTCAATTCATCAAGGTTTATATTTGGATTTTGTTCCAATCTTTCAAATTCTTCTAAATCCACATTTGGCTTTTCAAGCCAGTTCATAATCTCTTCTGGAATTTCTTCTTTGTGTTCTACACCTTTAAAATATTCTAAAAACACTGCATCAAATTTATCAAAATCACTTTCACTTTTTATTAAAATCATCCTACAAAGATAGTAAAAATTTGAAAAATTTGAATAACAAAGACCTTTGTCTAGTGCTTCAATCAAAGTCATCCATTCATTTAAAGATATATCTAGACCTCTTGCTCTCAATAAATAAAAAAATTTAATAAACATAATTATTCAGCTCCTATTGACTACAAACGTTTTTGCATAGATTCAATATCCTCATTATTTTTAAGCAGTATCCCTGCAAAAGGAACCTCTTTTTCTATTTTTTCAATTGGAATTCCACTCAAAGTCAATGCTTGTATCCAGTCTATTAATTCTGATGTACTAGGTTTCTTTTGTATCTCTTTTAAACTTCTAATCCAGTAAAAAGTCGTCATCACTTGCTCTAATAAATGTTCTTCAACTTTATCAAAATGTACTTTAACTATCTCCTCCATCATATCTCTATCAGGAAATTCTATATAATGAAATATACATCTTCTTAAAAAAGCATCTGGAAGCTCTTTTTCTGCATTCGAAGTTATAATTACTATAGGTCTTTGTTTTGCTGTTATAGTTTCTTTTGTCTCATTTATGTAAAATTCCATTTTATCTAATTCCCATAGCAAATCGTTTGGAAACTCTAAGTCTGCCTTGTCTATCTCATCTATTAAAAGAATTACTTGTTGTTTTGAACTAAATGCTTCTCCTAATTTACCATATTTTATGTACTTGCCAATATCATCTACTCCTTCACCTCCAAATTGGCTATCATAAAGTCTTTGAACAGTATCATATACATAAAGTCCATCCTGTGCTTTTGTAGTTGATTTTATGTTCCAAATTACTAAGTTTTTTTGTAGTTGATTTGAAATTGCTTGTGCAAGCATAGTTTTTCCTGTTCCAGGTTCTCCTTTAATTAAAAGTGGTTTTTCAAGTGCTATAGCAACATTAACTGATGCCATTAATTCTGGTGATACTACATAATCACTACTTCCTTTAAAATTACCCATCTCTTTTTTTATCATAAGTTCTGCTCCTTTTAAACAGTAAATTTTATAAATGTATCTAGATACTACATTAGTATTTTTAATATAGCATATCAATATAATACATTTGTATATCATTACTCTAAAATTCTATATCTAAATAAAATTACCTCTAAAATATTTAAATTTTATCTTTATTTGTCATAATTAAATGAAATATATATTTTTTAATAAGTACAAGATACATTATCTTATAAAAATATCAATCATAAAAAGCGATGATTTAATTAAAACCATCGCTTTTCATAAATTTGAGTTATAGCTAAATATAGAACAATTAACTTTTAGATTTGAGTTATTAATATAAAGTTCTGTATATATTTACCATTTCTTCTCTATTAAGTTTAACATAACTTTGATTTAATAACCTTTGTTGACTATCTAAGACACTGTCTGCAAAACTATTTATCTCATAATCTTTCATTCCATATTCTCTTAAACGTTTTCTTGTAATAATTTTATTAAGTAGCTCTTCCATTTTTTCATATACCTCTGATATTTCACAATTCATTATTTCACTTAAAAGCATATTTATTTTTGATAATTTACCATCTGGTGATAATCTATTATATGTTTTAAATACTTCTATAAAAAACTGATAATTAGCTTCACCATGAGTAACATGATAAACTCCACTTAATGGGTATGAAAGTGCATGTACTGCTCCTGTGCCAGCATTTCCAAAAGCAATACCAGCTAAATCACTTGCAACCAAAAAATCGTCTATAATATCAAATCTATAATCTTTTCCATTTAACACAATTTTCTGAAATCCATTTAAAATCATTTCTATAGCTTTGGTACTAAAAATTTCTGTATAAATACTCGCCTTTGGAGATACAAAAGATTCTATAGCATGTATTAAAGCATCAATTGCACTTGTAGCAAAAAATGAATATGGAAGCTCTAATAGTAACTCTGGAATTAAAACTGCATAATCTGGAAATAATTCATCTACAGCTAATCCAAATTTAGTATTCATCTCTGTTATTTCTGCAATTGAAATATTTGACACCTCTGAACCTGCTCCACAAGTCGTAGGAACAGCTATTAATTCTCTTACTTTTTCTAAAGAAACCTTTTTTTGAAATAAATCACTTGATTTCTTTCCATCTTTAAGTACTAACAACTTTGCCATATCAATAACTGCTCCTCCACCAATAGCAATAATTCTTGTACAATTAGTTTTTGAAAAATCATCCAGTAATTTATCCATCATTATATCATCAGGTTCACCAGTTCCATACTTACTTTTATACTCTACATGTGCATCCAAACCAAAGCTTTTAAAATATGTATCATATGCATTTTTACTTGTTAATATAAAATCTGATTCACAAATCTTGAATTCTTCTATAAATTCTTTTGAATTTTTAAATTTATGAACTTGTGTTTTTTGCTGAAATAACTTCATGACATCCTCTTTTCTTCAACTTATAACTTGATTTTTTATTTTATATAATCTGTAATATAATTATAAAATTTTTATTTTTTATATGCAAGTTTTACCATAGGTAATTTATATTTTAAAATACCTTAATATAGGTTCAATATTATGTAAAATAAAATTAATTTATTATAAAAGTAATCTAACTTTAAAATAATTGAACAAAATTAAAATCTAAAGTATAATAAAATAAAAATTTCACTAATCTTACTGAAAAATACTGTACAATTAACCTGTATTTCCTCAATAAGAAAAATGTTTGGAGGTAATTTTATTAATTATATAATTATGTCAAATAATCATATTTCTTCTTTTACAAATTCAATTCAATCAAAGAAGCATAAGCATTGGATGTTGCAATTGTTTATAGGAATTGAAGATAGTTTAAATATAAATATAGATGGAAATGATATAGAAGGCAAATGCATTATTGTAGATAGTAATATAGAACATTGTTTTTCAACAGGAGAAAAAATATGTTTTACCATGTTAATTGAACCAACATCATCACTTGCATTGAGTTTTAAGTCAAAATATATTGACAAAATTAAGGGTTATGGAATTATAGATATTCATAATACTAAACATATACAAAAAGAATATGTTAATTTTGTCAAAACTCATGATAAAGAAAGTTATTTAAATTTTATAAAATCTGTGTTTAAATATCTTGATATTACTCAAACCAATTACACAGTAGTTGATAAAAGAATTCATAAAATAATGCAAAAGCTTAATGAGTGTGACTGTCAGGATCATTCCATAAAAAATATTTCTGATATGGTATTTCTTTCACCAAGCAGACTGTCCCATATATTCAAAGAGCAAACAGGAATGCCCTTAAAGAGCTATATTCTCCTACATAAAATTCAAAAAGCTTATTTTTTACTTTTATCTGGTAAATACGCTATAACCGATGCTGCTATGATGGCAGGTTTTGACAGTGCTTCACATCTAGCATATACCAACAAATGTATGACTGGTATGAATATTTCTGGCGTATTAAAAAACAGCAAGTTTTTGAAAGTTTCAAATTACTCTAAAGTATAAAATATAGTTACACTAAATAAAGGAGTTATAATTAGAAAATAAAAATATAATCAAATATAGTATCATAATCTAGAGTATACAGGAATACATAAAGAAACAGATAATAGAAAAATAGTTATTTATACAAGGGTTTCAACCTCTAATCAAAAAGATGATTTAAAAAATCAAGTTGAATTTCTTAGACAATATGCTAATTTTAAAGGAATAATAGTAGATGAAGTCATTGAGGATTATGGAAGTGGGTTAAATTATAATCGCAAAAAATAGAATAAACTTATTGATAGTTGTATGACTAATGAAGTAAGTACAATTATAATAACTCATAAAGATAGATTTATTCGTTTTGGATATGATTGGTTTGAAAGATTTTTAACTAAATTCAATGTAGAGATTATAGTTGTAAATAATGAAAGTCTTTCACCTCAAGAAGAATTAGTTCAAGATATAATATCAATACTTCATATTTTTAGTTGTCGCATATATGGATTAAGAAAATACAAGAAAAAGATTAGAGAGGATGAAGATGTTGAAAAGAGCATACAAGATAGAGATTAACCCCACTGATGAACAAAAATCTAAAATACACAAAACTATTGGTGTATCAAGGTTTATATACAACTTCTATATTGCTCATAATAAAGAACTTTATGAAAGAGAAGGAAAGTTTATCAGTGGAATTGATTTTTCTAAATGGCTAAATAATGAATATATACCTAATAATCAAGATATGAAATGGATTAAAGAAGTATCTTCTAAAGCTACCAAACAAGCTATTATGAATGGATATAAAGCCTTTAAAGACTTTTTTAAAGGTGCTAAAGGCTTTCCTAAGTTCAAGAAAAAGAAAAACCAAGATGTAAAAGCATATTTCCCTAAGAATAATAAGACTGATTGGACTATTGAAAGACATAGAGTTAAAATACCTACTCTTGGTTGGGTAAGATTAAAAGAATTTGGATATATAACAACAAATTCAATAGTTAAAAGTGGTACAGTAAGTCAAAAATCTAATAGATACTATGCATCTATATTAGTTGAGGAAGATGATATTCGAGTATCTAAATGTACTAATGAAGGAATAGGTATTGACTTAGGAATTAAAGATTTTGCAATATGTTCAAATAAAAAGAAGTTTAAAAATATAAATAAAACTTCTACAGTTAAGAAAGTTGAGAAGAAGTTAAAAAGAGAACAAAGAAAACTTTCAAGAAAATATGAAAGTTTAAAAATAAAGAATAAGATAGAAGAATGGAGAGCTACTCGTCAAAATATTCAAAAACAAGTAGTCAAAGTACAAAAACTCCATCAAAGATTAGTTAATATAAGAACTGATTATATTAATAAAACTGTATCTTCGATTATAAAGCAAAAACCAAGCTATATAACTATTGAAGATTTAGCAGTTTCTAATTTGATGAAAAATAAGCATTTATCAAAAGCTATAGCAAGTCAGAAGTTCTTTGAGTTCAAAACTAAACTAATGTCTAAGTGTAAGCAAAATAATATAGAACTTAGAATTGTTGATAGATTTTATCCATCATCAAAGACTTGTAGCCAGTGTGGAGAGATTAATAAGGATTTAAAACTTAAAGATAGAATTTATAAATGTAGTTGTGGTTTATCTATTGATAGAGATTTAAATGCAAGTATTAATCTTAAAAATGCTAAAAAATATAAGATAGCTTAAATATAAAGTAATTCGCCCACACGTGGCTTAAAAGCACTTATATATGTACGGAGGGCTAACTTCGGAATTTAAGCCTTTGGAGAACTATACCAAATCGTAGTAGCTTAGGCAAGGCGAGGTTCAATGAAGAAGGAAAAATCTCGATATGGATATGTTTGACCATATTTTGAGTAGCAGAATTACATTTTATGAAAAGATATTTATCAGAAAGTACATTATTAGACTTTAGTTCAAAAAATATTCAAGAACTTATTAACAAAAATAAATGGAGTCAAGTAGATAATTTTAATAAAATCAAACAAATTTATAACTTTATTAGAGATGACATCAAATTTGGTTTCAATGCAAGTGACAATATTCCTGCAAGTAAAATATTACAAGATGGATATGGGCAATGCAATACAAAAACTATACTTGCTATGGCACTTTTAAGAGGAGTTGACATTCCATGTAGGATTCATGGTTTTACTTTAGACAAAAGAGTTCAATTAGAACTTTTAGGAATTCTTGATAAAATTACTCCTACAGAAATCATTCACACATGGATAGAAGTATACTATGAAAAACAATGGTATCAATTAGAAGGTCTTATTTTAGACAAAAACTATCTTACAAGTATTCAACAAAAATACAATAACTGTCAAGGCCTGTTTTTAGGATGGGGCATTGCCACTAAGGATTTGCAGAATCCTCAAATATCTTGGAATCTAAACAATACATTTATTCAAAAGGAAGGAATAATTGATGATTTGGGAATCTTTGATACTCCAGATAATTTTTTCAATAAATATAGCCAAAAAATAGGATGGTGTAAAAGTCTTTTATATAAATATATTGGAAGGCACTATATAAATAGAAATGTACAGAAAATTAGAAGCAAATTATAACTGTTTCTATTTGTAATATGCAAATTTAAGAAAATAAAAATACTATTTAGATAAAACTTACAAAATATTGTACACTTGTCAAATTTAATATTAATCATACTATATTAATACTACTTTTTATTGTATAATAAGCTATAAATATTAACTTGATTTTAAATTTAAGTAAATCTAAACTTAATAAATATAAGAAAGGTTGTGTTATTTTGCAAGATAAAAAAATTTATTTAAATATTATACTTACTGTAGTTATTTCATATATTTTGATTAAAGTTATTGATAATTACAAATATTTTTTTGGAGTAATAAGTTTGCTGATGTCGTTACTAACTCCATTTATAATAGCATTCGTATTAGCATATGTATTTAATCCACTAGTAAAGTTTTTGGAAAATAAACTTAATTTTAAAAGGATATATTCTTTGCTTCTTACTTATGGTGTTCTAATAGTTATACTAATATCTTTTATACTATTTACAGTTCCATCAATAGTAAATAGTCTGGCTGATTTAGTAACTCAGGTTCCTATGTATATAGACAAGACAGAACAATTCTTATTTGATTTAGGAAAAAGCTTACAATCAGTAGATCCTAATACATTAAAAGAATATGGCGATAAAATTATGAGTGTAATGCCTAAATTTAGTAGTTTACTTATTGGTTCACTTGGAGGAATATTTAGTACTACCTTCTCTGTTGGAAAATTTATAGTACAATTTGTTTTAGGTTTTATAATTTGTTTCTATATATTATTAGAAAAAGAAAAATTCTTAGAATTTACAAAAAAGATTGTTTATATTTCTTTAGGTAAAAAATATGGAGACTTTATAATAGAATTGTGTCAAAGCTTAAATTTAAACATTGGGAAATACTTTACAGGTAAAATTTTAGATTCATTTGTGGTTGGAGTACTTTCTGGAATTGGTCTATACTTTTTAAAGTCTGAATATGCACTATTGTTTGGTACATTGATGGGTATTATGAATATGGTTCCATATTTTGGTCCAGTAATAGGTATGACACCAGTTGTAGTAATCAACTTATTCTACAATCCAACAACTGCATTAACTTGCTTAATTTACTTAATAATAATTCAACAAGTAGAAGTTGCATTTATAGAACCAAAAATTGTAGGTGGACAACTAGGACTTAGCCCATTTTTTACAATACTAGCAGTTACTGTTGGTGGAGGTTTTTTTGGAATACCTGGTATGATTCTATCAGCTCCTGTTATGGGTGTCATAAAAATATACTTTTGTGAGTTTGTTAATCATAGACACGACAAAATACAAATGGAATAAAAATACAATTTGATTACGATTTTGTAATCAAAAGTTACAGCTGTGTAACTGTAATATTATCCTCTTTAATGGTAATATTTAATTATAGAAAACATATAATATTATTAAGTAATAAATATCTTATATAATTAATTACGAAAGAGGGTTTTAGTATGAAAAAAGCACTTATATCTTTATTAGTTTTATCTTGTTTGTTATTAACTGCACCAGTAAATGAATCTTCTTATGCTGATTCTCAAAAGAATGTTTCTGTAAGTCAAAATACTAAATTGACTCAAGAACAAGCCAAAGAACTTTTAGTAAAATACAACAATAAAGTTGATTACATATATCAAGGAAATGCTAGCGATTTTGAAGCATTAAAAGCTAAAAATCTTAATGGATATGTATTTTTACCAGATGCAGATGGTGACATTGGTTACTTTGTAAATGAAAATACTTCTGAGATATATTACTTCCATCCAAGTGGATACCTTGAATTGGTTAATCAACAGCAGAATAATAAATAAAATAAATAACTAATATAAAAATGGATGCAAATTGATATAAATTTAGCATCCATTTTATTTTTATTTTAAAGTTGTTTCTTTTTCTATATTTAAATATTTTATTAATCCTGTGCTTGCTCTTTTATAAGTTTCTTTATATCTACAGCTGGCTCATCTTCCATTTTTATAACTTTTCCCTCCCATGTTCTAAGCATAACATAATCTGTTCCTTTTGATACAAGGTATTGTGGAAGTAATGGAGTCTTACCGCCTCCTTTTGGAGCATTAACTATATATGTTGGTATTGCCATTCCTGATGTATATCCTCTTAGATATTCCATTATTTCAAGACCATCATCTACTGATGTATTGAAATGTTTTGTTCCTTTTACATGTTTGCTTTGGAATATATAGTATGGTTTTACTCTTATTTTAAGTAATTCTTGATTTAAACATCTCATTACAAATTTATCATTATTTATGCCATTTAATAACACAGCTTGATTTCCTAATGGTACACCTGCATTTGCTAATTTTTCACATGCCTCTTTAGATTCTTTAGTTATTTCCATTGGATGATTAAAGTGTGTATTTATATATATAGGATGATATTTTTTTAGCATATTACAAAAATCATCTGTAACTCTTTGTGGCATTGTAACAAGAGTTCTAGTTCCTAATCTAACATAATCAACATGTGGTATTTCTTTAAGTTGACTAAGAATCCATTCCAAATAATCATCTTTTAATGTAAGAGCATCTCCACCCGTTACTAATACATCTCTTATTTCTTCATTTTCTCTAATATAATCTATAGATTCTTGTATAACAGCTTTTGACTTATGAGAATCTTGTTGACCAATATTTCTTCTTCTTTGGCAATGTCTACAATACATAGCACATTCATTTGTTACATTTATTATTAATCTATCTGGATATCTTCTAGTTATACATCCAGCTGGATTTGTATACTCTTCTCCCATGGGGTCTAAATCATCTTGTTCATCTTCCAACTCTATATGTGTTGGTATAGAAAGTAATTTTATAGGGTCACATATATCATCTGGGTCTATCAAACTCAGATAATATGGAGATATTGCCCATCTAAATTGAGTTCCAACTTCTTTTATATATTCTTTTTCTTTTTTAGTTAGATTGATAATCTTTGATAAAGTATCTACATCTGTAATTCTATTTGATAATTGCCATTTGTAATTATTCCAGTCTTCTTCTGTTCCATTTAATATGCTTAATATCTTTTGTTTTCGTTTATTTATCTCTTCTTCTTTTTCAAGACCTCTGTTAATTGTTTTCCTAGCCTGAATATAATCATCAATTTTTGATTTTAGTTCAGCAGCTCTCTCTAAGGATATTCTAGTTTGTTCATTCATAATTTTTAGCTACCAAAATTAATTAATTTCCATTATTGATAGCATCCTCCTTTCTGATGTGTTTATATCATTCTGATAGGCAAATTTAATTTTGCCATATAGATTTTATAACATATGAAATTGATTTTATTTTTGCATTTTTTCTGTTATTTTATACATTTATGAATATTTTCCCACTATCGTCAATAAATTACAATTTATTATGCATTTTTTTTAACAAATGATTAATTATTTCTATTTTTAAGAATTATTTTACCATAAAACGATTATATTTTCAAGATGATTAAAGTTAAAATTTTAATAGAAAGTAAAGTATTTCATTAAATAATAAAAGCGGAGGTTTATTATAATAAATTTCTCCGCATTTTTATTTATTTAATTAAATTATAGGAAAATCGCTCTGATTTTTAAGAAGTGACTTTATTATATTCAGCCCTTTTTCTAATTCTTCTACATCTTTTGGGGCTGTTACACAAATACGAACAGCTTTTGGCACAATAGAATTGCCAACTGAAAAACGTTCAGCACAATATACCTGAACACCTAAATTTTTTGCACATATCTCAAATGATTTTCCATCCCATTCCTCTGGAAGAATCAGCCAACGAAAACTACAATTTTTATCACCAATTAAATTATAATCAGATAAAATCCTATCAGCAGCTTCATTTCTTTTTATAATTTCATCTTTTCTTTCTTCAATAATCTTATTTATAATAGGAGAATATAGTAAACGATGTACTATTTCTGCATTAAATGGAGAAACCATCAGATTCATATTATATAATGCATTCTCTAGACTTTCTATATAACATTTTGGAGCAACTACAAATGCTACTCTAAGGCCAGCACAGATAAATTTAGATGTACTAAAAATATATATAGTATTATTACTAGCTAAAGAAAATACTGGAGTTTGCAAATCAGGTTTAAAAATACTATTTATAGCATCTTCAATAATTATTATATTGTACTTTTTTGCTATCTCTGCTATTTTCTTACGTGATAGGTTAGACATAGAATATGTTGTTGGATTATGATAATCTGGCATGATATATATGCCTTTTATATTTTCATTTTTACAATAATTTTCAAGAGACTCGATTGACATTTCATTATTCTCTTGGGGAATTGGAACTAATTGAATACCTATCATTTTAGCTATTGACTTGATTCCAGAAAAACTCAATGAATCTGTTGCAATTCTATCTCCAGCTTTAAATAATCCTAACAAAGTTGCACATATAGCATTTTGTCCACCTGTAGATAAAAGTACATTTTCTTCTTTAGTATATATATTGTTTCTTTCTAACCATTTTGCAATTGATTTCTTTTGCATATGTGTACCTGATGGAGACATATATTGAAGAAATTTTTCCATTTCTGGCTGTCTTAGTACATTTTTAATAAAGTCGATAATGTATGTATTTTGTTCATAAGGAGGATGTACTGTACCAAGTTCAATTATATCTTTTGATTCTGTTTGATAAAGCAAAGTATTACTTACATTTACATCAGAAGAAATAAAAGTTCCTTTTCCTACTTTTGCACATATTAATCCTTTTTCTTCACAAAGTTTAAACGCTCGTGTTATTGTACTTAAATTTAAATCAAGAAAATCTGCCAATTCTCGTTGTGGAGGTAATTTATCTCCAGGATTTAAATTTCCTTTTCCAATATCCTCTTCTAATAACATTGCTAAAGTCTTATATATTGGTGGCTTTCGATTGTTTAATTTTGGTTTCCATGTCATTGGATAATTTTCAAGTGAATTTATTGGCATATAATTACTCCTTTTAAAGATAATTGTCCTCCATACAATTTTATCATTGTATGCTTATATTTTAGATGCTATACTTGTATTTGTAAATAGCTATTACAAAATAAACATAATGAAAAGGTGATTAATATGAAGACTATAGGTTTAATTGGGGGAATGAGTTGGGAAAGTACTATTACATATTATCAAGTTATAAATACAGTAATTAAAGAAAAATTGGGAGGATTACACTCTTCTAAATGTATACTTTATAGTGTAGATTTTCAAGAAATTGAAGAATGTCAATCTAGTGGAAATTGGGAAAAAAGTGCCAAAATCTTATCTGATGCTGCAATTAATTTACAAGATGCAGGAGCAAATTTTATTGTTATATGTACTAATACTATGCATAAAGTTGCACATAAAATTCAACAAAATATATCTATTCCGCTTTTACACATCGCAAATGTAACTGCTAATGACTTAAAAGAAAAGAAAATCAAAAAGGTAGCTTTATTAGGTACTAAGTATACAATGGAACAAGATTTTTATAAAAATATAATTATAAACAACGGAATTGAGGTTTTAATACCAAGTGAAGAAGAACGTGAAGTAGTAAATCGCACTATATTCAATGAGCTTTGTTTAGGAATTGTATCTGAATCCTCTAAAAAATCTTTTTTATCTATTATAGATAAACTTGTTAACCAGGGAGCAGAAGGCGTTATCTTAGGATGTACAGAAATAGGTCTTCTAATTCAACAAAACGACACTTCTGTTCCATTACTTGATACAACTCTAATACATGCAACACAAGCGGCATTAGATTCAATTGTAGATGATATTAACTAGTAATAAATATTTTTTTAACTAAAAATTTAACATCAATATGTTTCAATAAAATAAAAAGGATAGTATGATTACCCCATACTATCCTTTTCTTATAATGATTTAATTTATCAATAAATCATAAATCTAACACTTATAAATTTTTGTACAAATTTATCTTACATTTATAACATCACTATTTTTAGAATTTTGTCCATTGTAATTTGCAACTACATAGATATCTAAATTTAAATCTCCTTCAGGAATACTTATAGTGTGTTCATTCCCTTGTATGTCACTTTGATACAAAGTAAACTCTCCATCTCCATTAGTATTATTTTTTATATATATACTATAGGTACATTCTTTATGAGATACACTACTCCAGTTAACTCTAATAACATTGTTATCTCTATCAACATTGGCTGATATATTTTCAACCTTCATGTTTTGTATGTTATCATTATTATCTGAGTTGCCATTACCATTCACATTAGTAATGTTTATTACATTACTTGGCTTGGTTGTATCTGAATCTTTCTTACCTATAACATAAATATCATAATCTATACTCTGATTATCTTTTACATCAATTTCTATAGTAGCATATATCTTTTGGGATTTGCCTAAATCACCCTCATTTATAGTTATAGATTTAATTTTCTTAAATGATTCTCCAGATAATTTGTCTTTAAGATATATATCATAGTCAAAAACATCTTTCATATAATCCCACTCAAGTTTAATAATAACTTTGTTATTTACTATTTTATGTGAACCTACTAAATTTTGTATATAATCATTAGTTATAGTTTCTTTGACTACTGTTACAGTTATTATTTTAGACTTATCTCCACAAGTTATCCTTACTCTTTCTTTACCTTCTCTTAGTCCTACTACACTTCCATCACTACTTAAACTTATAGCTCTTTCTACAGGTAATTTTGAATCAGCCAACTCATAGTGTATTTTTGGTGGTTCTAAGCCTGGTGGAGAAGTTATTATATCTGGTTTTAGTTTTTCATTTTGATCAACTTCTATTTTTATATCATTCATATTTATGTCAGCAACTCTAGCTTGGATTCTAAAGGTTCTCTCAACTTCTTTATTTCCACACTTAGCATATACTACGGCTTTTCCAACTCCAACTGCACTTACTTTGTTCCCTTTAATTTTTAAAACATCTTCGTTGCTACTTTTGTAAATTGGTTTATATGATTTTTTAAACTTCTCATAATCAACCTCTATTGTACTCTCTATAGTGGCACTATCACCAACATGTTTTAACTCTCCATTAATTTCCATATCTAAAGATTCTACTTCTGGGTCTACTACCTTTATAGTAGCTTTTTTTAGTACTCTCGAATTCTTCATAATACCAACAGAAGAATACCCAACCTTTAATGCTGTCATCTTATTTCCTTCTATTTTTAGAGTCCCTGAATTATCTAAAACATTAAACCAAATATTTGGATCTTTCGCATATGAGGGAACTTTAATATATTCACCAGTAGACAAGGTAACTGTTTCATTTAATTTTACTACATATTTATCTATATCTTTAACATATTCCCCATCTACAATTTCAATTTCTACTCCTTTTACCATTGGTCTAAATATTCCAAATTTAAAAAGGTAGTACTGCGCAACAAGCAATATAGGAATAGATATAATTATGGCAATTTTTCTGTATTTCTTATTTTCTACAAATCTCATCTATCCACTTCCTTTTAGCCTAGTATATAATCATTTGTTTTGTAAGCAATCTACCTAAGTTAAATATTGGGATAAACTGGAAAATTATTATATTTCAGAATATCCCTATACTAATTATAAACCATAAATTTAAAATTTAAAACTAAAATTACTGTTATTTTATTGCTATTAAAATGCTTTTAAATTAGTGAAATAACATTTGTCTTGTCAGCTGAAAAGTTATATAATTAATTAAAAAGAAATTATATTTGTATTATATGAGGAGGATTTTAAATTGGAAATCAATTGCAAAAAAAGAAATTTTAAATCGTTTGCTAAAAGTAAAAACATTGAAATTTCTGTTCAAAGGTATCTTATTGATGCATTAAGTTATATGGCACTCGGCCTTTTTTCTTCCCTTTTAATTGGAACAATTTTTAACACATTAGGAGATAACTTTAACATATCTCTTTTTACTGAGGTTATAAGCCCTCTTGCTAAGCAAGTTACAGGTCCAGCTATTGCAGTAGCTATTGCATATGGACTTCAAGCTCCTCCACTTGTACTATTTTCTTGTGCACTTGTTGGTGCTTGTGGTAATGAATTAGGAGGACCTGTGGGTGCATTTGTCGCTACACTTTTTGCAGTAGAAGTTGGAAAATTAGTTTCAAAAGAAACAAAGGTAGACATATTAGTCACACCTGCTGTAACAATACTAATAGGAGTACTTGTGGCAGAACTTATTGGACCAGCCGTTTCTGCATTTATGACTTCATTTGGAAACATAATAATGCAAGCAACAACTATGCAACCTATAATAATGGGCGCTCTTGTCTCTGCTCTTGTTGGAATAGCTCTTACACTACCTATAAGTAGTGCAGCTATTTGCATGATGTTAAGCTTGGGAGGGCTTGCTGGTGGTGCAGCAACTGTTGGTTGTTGTTGCCAAATGATAGGTTTTGCTGTTATGAGTTTTAGAGAAAATGGAGTAGGAGGTCTTGTAGCTCAAGGACTTGGTACATCCATGCTTCAAGTACCCAATATAATAAAAAACTGGAAAATTTGGATACCACCTACAATAGCTTCAATAATACTTGGCCCATTATCTACAACAATATTTAAAATGGAAAATATACCTATTGGCTCTGGTATGGGAACTTGCGGATTAGTTGGACAATTTGGAACAGTAACTGCCATGCAAAGTGCTGGAAAAGGTGGCATAACTATGTGGGTTGGTATACTTTTACTTAACTTTGTACTTCCTGCTGTTGTAACACTAATAATATCAGAATTTATGAGAAAAAAAGGTATGATAAAACCAGGCGATTTAAAATTAGATGTATAAATAAAAAACTACTCCTTACTTTTTATAAGTAATAAGGAGTAGTTTTTTTTATGAAAATTCCAACATCTTTTTCAATAGCCAATCCATAGAACCTTTAACTTCATTCCAAAGTACTATATTTTCATCATAGTAATAGACAGCTTCTCCCTTTTCTTCTGCTGTAACAAACTCCCTACCAAAGGCATTTCTCCAATCTATTAAATATAATCCAATATATTTGTTTTTATTTTTAGCACTTTTAATAGCATCACTTGCTAAGAACATATTTTTATTTTTAAAATAATAAAGAGCTTTACTATACATCCAGGTAGCAGACGTTTCTACTTTATACATTTCAAATAAATTATTTATTGCTGTTCTATCATTTAACCTAATTAATACATTAAGCAATTTATACCTTATCCCTTGCTCATCATCAGGATTGATTTCTATTAAATACTCTAATACTTTTCTAGCTTCTTTTAAATTATCAATGCTCTCTAACTTCCTAGCAAGAGACTCAAGTGCTACCATATAAGCTCTAGTAGATATACCTTTCCAAAAACCAAGTTGTCTATCTTCTTTAGTAATCATGCTTTTTCCAATGTTTACAGCTTCTTCCATATATCTAATTGACTCAATATGATTTTTAGCCTCTTGTGATAGTTTAATATATCTTTTATAAAGTATTTTTTTCTTTTCTAACTCTAAATCTATGTCTTTAGATTTAGAGTTACTCTCTCTTATCCAAAACTCAATATTAGATATAGCAATAGTATCTTGATTTAAAAAGTCAATATTACAGACTTCCTTTATTAATGATGATTTATTATTTATAGTGTTTAAAGAAACACCTATTTGTTTTGAAAATTCCTTTTTTGTTATATGTAATGGATGTTTCTTATTATATAAGAGATTTTGCTCCAAAACTATGTTTAGTATAGCTGAAGACCATATATCAGCTCTAGAAGAATGAATTATCTCTTTATTATTATCTAAAAGGTCTTGCAAAATTTTAAAACTTATATCTTTATATTCTTGATTTAAATTGGAGTTGCAAAATCTATTTATCTTGTCTTTAATTTCTTCTATCTTGCTTGTCATGACTCCTCCTCCATATTTTATATATATAAAACTACTGCTACAAATTCAAGTTCTTCTTCTCCTATATTCTCTATAGAATGTTCTTCACCATCAGCAGTATATATTACATCACCCTCATTTACTTCTACAAATTCCCCATTATCAAATACTTTACCTTTTCCCTTTAATATATAATATACCTCAAAATCAGTTGTATGGTCATGCACACCAATTGAACTTCCTACTGGCAAAGTTACTCTTTTAAATAATCTTCCTTTTCCTTTAAGTTCTTCAACTTGTAATATATTTTCAAGCTTAACTTTTCCAATACCATCATTCAAATTTTCTTTTACTTCTACTTGTAATTCAGATTTCTTTCTTATCATAGTTCATCCCACCTGCCAAACAATCAATCTAACTACTAAATTGGCATATCCTTTCCATAAATATGTTATATTTTAATATAATAATAACATATATTCTTGTAAAAAAATATTACTGAATCTATAAAATAATACTCTTTTTACATATTATTAACACTTGGTTTTCTTATGTCATAAGTTGACGTCTTTATAAAAAAAACATATACTCATATAGTATGGAAAATTTTTGTTAAATTATTGTTCTGGAGGTTCTCGACATATGTCAGTTTTAAAAACTCAAGAAAAGCTTAAACAGCCTAAGGATTTATATTTTTGTTGTTCAATATTTACATTTGTTGGACTTGCATACTATGGTATGAAATTAGTACTATTATTATTTCTAGCTGAACAAGTATCTAAGGGTGGCTTAGGATTAACACCAGCAGAATCTGCATCAATGCTTGCATCTTTTTTAGCATGGACTTATTTCTCTCCAGTTATTGGAGGATGGGTTAGTGATAGATTTTTAGGCCCCAAAAACTGTATTATACTTGGCATGATAATGGTTTCAATTGGTTACTTTTTAGGGTATATGGCAAATAGTAAAACGGATGTAAACACCATGATATTCTTGTCTGGATTAGGAATAGGTTTTTACAAGGGAAACTTACACACCTTAGTTGGAAACTTATATACTAATGATGACCCGAGAAAAGATGGGGCTTTTTCTATTACATATATGGCTACTAATCTAGGAACATTATTTGGTCCTTTAATCTGTGGTTTGGTCGCTAATGAATGGTTTGCTATGAAAAATGGCTCCTATATAAATATGTATGGTTACAGATATGTATTTTTATTTGCATCAATTACTGTTTTAATAGGTTTGTTATTCTTTATATTTGGCCACAAAAGATTTTATAAATCTTCAAACAATGAATTTAGTAGTGAAAAAGAAACTATAAAGAAATCATTAGAATATAAGAAATTGCTTGCTTCAAAACCATTAACTTCAGTTGAGAAAAAAAGAATAATAGTAATATTAATATTAGCTTTTTTTACAGTATTCTTTTGGATAGCATATAACCAAGCTTCCATGTCTATAGCTTTGTATACAAAAGAACACATAAACCTGACTGTTGGTAATTTTCAAATACCAACTTCATGGATAGATTCATATAATGGTCTTCTTTGTGTCATCCTTGGACCTATATCTGCTCTAGTATGGGTAAAATTATCTCAAACTAAAAAAGGTGATTTAAGTGTACCTTCAAAAATGAGTCTAGGATTTATATTATTAGCTGTGGCATTTTTATTTATGATAGTCGCAGTTATACAAACAGGAACTGACCCTAATTCCCTTCAGAAAGCAAGTGTATTTTGGGTAATTGGATTTTTAACATTTCAAAGTATAGGAGAGATTTGCTTTTCTCCAGTTGGATATGGTATGGTAAATAAACTTTCACCAGAAAAATATATTTCATTCCTAATGGGTGTTTGGTTCTTAGGTAAATTTGCAGCAAATAAATTGTCTGGTTATACACAGGCTATTATAGACCACCTTGGTATGTTACAAGTATTTATAGTAATCCCTTCATTCTTATTGCTATTTGGAATTATATTACTTATAATGAATAAAAAACTCGTAGAATTATCAAAGTAAAAACTATGTTTACGTTTAGTGGCAAAAGTATTAAAAGAGGCTATCTCAAAATAGAGATAAGCCTCTTTTTCGTTGTTTAAATGACGAAAATATATTTGATTTCATACAAAAAGAGTGCCTCATGAACTAAAAAATTCATTTTGAGACACTCTCTTATTTATAGTATTAAGTTACAAAACTATATAGCTCTAGTATAAACCTTTAACCATTCTTTTTCTTCACCAGTTAAGAAAGGAGATATTTTATCATAAACTAATTTATGATACCAGTTTAAATAATCTTTTTCATCTTGATTCATTAATTCTGGAACTATACCATCTAAATCAATAGGAGCTAATGTAACAACTTCAAACTCCATAAATTGACCATAAAAATTCTTTTCAGCTTTTCTAACTACTATTTCATTTTCTGTTCTTATACCATGAGAACCTTCTATATATATACCTGGTTCATTAGTAGTTACCATTCCTTCTTCAAGAACTGCACTATCAAATCTTTCAGGAACTACTCTCCATCTAAATCCATTTGGAGCTTCATGAACATTTAATACAAATCCTATCCCATGTCCAGTTCCACATTGATAATCTATTCCCATATTCCACATACAGCTTCTAGATAATATATCTAGGTTGTACCCTCTACAACCATGTAAGAACTTAACTTTAGAAAGATTTATCATACCTCTTGCTACAGAAGTGAAGTGTAATTTTAATTCATCACTTATAGGTCCTAATACTGTAGTTCTAGTTATATCAGTAGTTCCATCATAATATTGTCCACCTGAATCTACTAAGAATAAACCTTCAGCTTCTAACTTATAGTTTGATTCTGGAGTTGCACTATAGTGCATCATAGCAGCATGCTCTTTATATGCAGCAATTGTATTGAAACTTGGTTCAAAGAATCCTTCTTGTTCTCTTCTTAGCCCTTCTAATTTTTCAGTAGCACTTATTTCAGTTATTTCCATCTTACCTACATTATTCTTTAACCAGTACATAAATTTAGTGAAAGCTACACCATCTTTAACATGTGAATTTCTTATATTCTCTAATTCTACCTCATTTTTTTGAGCCTTAAAGAACATTACTGGGTTAAACTCATCCACTTTTTCAACTCCACAAGGTATATTATTATAAATTGCGTAGTTAATTTTAGTTCCATCAACTAAAACTTTTTCATCTTCATCTATATTTTTTACAAAATCATATACATCATTATATGGCTTTATTTGTACATTTTCTTTAGCCAATTCATTTAATATTTCTTCATTTAATTTACTTTCATCAACAAATAGATAAACTTCTTTTAAAGTTATCACTGCATAAGAAAGTACAACTGGACTGTATTTAACATCTCCACCTCTTATGTTAAATAACCATGCTATATCATCAAGAGTGGTTATTACATGAGTAGAAGTACCTTTTTCACTCATTTTTTCTCTTAATCTAGCTAACTTTGAACTAAAACTTTCTCCACAGTATTTAACATCTAATAAAAACGCCTTACTATCTGATAAAGCTGGTCTATCTTCCCATATACTATCTATTAAATCATATTGGTATTCTACCTTTATGCCTTTCTTAGATAATTTTTCAGCTAATGTAGCTCCTTCTTTAGCACATATAACTTTACCATCAAAACCTAAAGTTCCACCTTCTGGAATATTTGTATATAAATATTCGTCAGTAGTTGGGCAACCTTCTTGTCCCATTTTAAATAATTTTATTGTACTTCCTTCTAATTGAGATTCTGCTTGTATAAAATATCTTCCATCTGTCCATAATCCAGCTTCATCTTTAGTAACAATAACTGTTCCAGCTGAACCATTAAATCCTGATATAAATTCTCTTGATTTGAAGTAATCTCCTACATATTCACTTTGATGATTGTCAGAAGACGGAATCATATAAGCATCAATATTTTTTTCTTCCATAAGTCTTCTTAATTCATTTACTTTGTCTTTTATAGTCACAACAAGACCTCCTCAAAATAATAGTTTGAATAACTAAATATATAAGTATGTAAAGTTTATTACATAAATTTTCCTTTTATATAATTTATATAAATCTTATACACTATAATTATCACAATTATAATTTTAATTACAATATCTATTTGTGTAAAGCTTTTTTTTCATAATTAAAGAGGAAATTACGTTTGATTTTATATTCAAATGTAATTTCCTTTATTTTCACTAATTAAGTATGGATTATTTTGTTTCTGTTAACAAATCCATTGCCATTAATTTTGTCAATATATGTCTTAATCCAAGTAATATTAAACCAAAGATTATTAAGACTCCTGCTATTCCTCCAAAGATTTGCAAAAAACCTAATGTAGCTGTAAATCCAGCAATTTTTCCTGATAATAAACTAGCAAAAAAACTTGTTAGATACCATGCACCCATAGACAATGTAGCATATTTAGCTGGAGCTAGTTTATTAAACATTGCAAGACCTATAGGAGACAAAAATAACTCCCCTACAGTTGTAAATATATAGGTTACTACTATAAAAAGTATGCTTGCCTTCATTGTGCCATCTGAACCATTAGCTAATGTGGCCAATACCATAACTATAAAACCAAGACCCATTATTATCATTCCTAATCCCATTTTGACTGGAATAGAAAAGTCTCCTCTTTTAGTATTAGATAATTTAACCCACAAAGCAGCCAATACAGGACATAAAGCTACACATAATATAGCATTTAATGATGTAAGCCATGCTACTGGCATTTCAAATCCAAATAGAGTTCTATTTACATTGTCCCTTACATAAATCATAAATGAACTTTGTGTCTGATAGTATGCTGTCCAAAATAAAACTACAAATAAGAATAACACAACCATTGCTATTATTCTATTTTTCTCTAGTTTAGTAAGTGGACCGTATTCAATTTTTTCACCTTTATTACCCTTAGTAACTGGATGTTTTCCAACTTCTTTTAGTAGCTTTGGCGCAAGAAGTGTAAATATAATCATACCAAGCATCATACCTATACCACAAACTAAGAATGCCATCTTATATCCATAAGATACTATATCTCCATTTACTCCTCTTACTGCAAATACATTATCAGAAAGCAATCCACATATGATTGGAGCTATAAATGCACCTACATTTACTGCCATATAGAATAAACTATATGCTGCATCTTTTTTTGATACCTCAGTTTTAGGGTATATATCACCAACAATATTTGAACAACTTGATTTAAAAAAACCATTTCCTAAAATGATTATTGATAGGCCTACCCAAACCATACTAATAGATGTAGATGATGCAAACAAAACAAAGTCACCTATTGCTATTAAAAGTGCACCTATAGATATACATTTTTGTTGGCCTAAAACTTTATCTGCCAACCAGCCACCAATTAATGGTGTAAGATATATAAGACCTGTAAACAAACCAAACATTGAAGTTGCTTCTTGAGTAGAAAGTCCTAGACCACCTTGAGCTACACTCGCTGTAAAAAATAATACCAACAAAGCTGTTAATCCATAATAACTAAATCTTTCCCATAAAATCGTCATACAAACAAGCCAAAAACTCTTCGGATGACTAGCTTTTTTAGATACGCTTTCAGTATTTGACATAAAAAAACGCCCCCTTATTATTTTTATAGTTAAATTCAGTACTAAGATTAGCTTAATCATTTTAACACATACTTATAATAGCATCTTTTTTTATATTACTCAATAGATTATTGTTAATATTTTCATTTTTTTATTATTATTTTTAAAATTATGAAAAATATTATTTTTTAAGTATTTTTAAAGAATAGCTTTAGTATATATATTTGAATAGTCTTTTTTTAGCTTTTAAATTTTTTTATTTATTTTTTTTATATTTTATAGCTATTTTTAATTAAATAATTTAAATTCAAAATATGTTTTTATCATTAATTTATGCATGTTATTTTTTTATAATTTCATTTTTGAGCAAATTAATTTTATGATAAAATAATAAAAGCTGTTTAAGTTCTCTATTTAAGAACAAAAACAGCTTTTAGATATATCTATTAATATTTTCTTCTTTATTAATAAATTGACTTAGTCTATTGCTTTGCTTTCATTTGATATTTGTCTGTAAGTTTTACGTTGTATTTTTCCTTTAAATCATTTATAAGTAAGTTTTGCTTTTCTGATGTTAAAGTACTTACTAAATCTGATTTTACTTCTTCAAATGGTTGATATTTTTCATCTGTTTTCTCAATTATATGATATCCATAATCACTTTCTACAAGCTTACTAGATATTTCTCCTTTTTTCAAAGCAAATGCAGCTTTTTCAAAAGATTCTACCATTTGACCTTTCCCAAAGAATCCTAAGTCTCCACCTGATTCTGCACTACTATCTTCAGAATACTTTTTAGCTAGAGTAGCAAAATCTTCTCCAGCTTCAGCTTTTTTAAGTATTTCTTCTGCTTGCTTTTTAAGTTCAGCTTTTTTACTATCACTGACTTGTTTACCTTTATCATCAACAGTTTTTATTAAAATATGTGAAGCTCTAACTTGTAAATAATTGCTCTTGTTTTTATCATAATAGCTTTGTGCATCTTTATCTGTTACTTCTGATGCTTCATTTAAGTATTTTGATGCTATTAGTTCTTTTTTCATATCATCTTTTATATATTTCTCAGTCAAATCAAATTGCTTTAGAAATTCTTCTTTTGTCATACTCATTGCAGATTCTATACTAGACATTAGATTGTCATATTGAGCATTTAGTTCGTCATCAGTTATGCTTATCTTTTCTTTTGCTGCTTCTGAGGATAATATATCTGATGTAATCATAGTCTCAATCATATTTGATTCATATGAACGTATTTCATCATCACTCATAGTATTTTTTGCATTTAAATAAAATAATGGCTCCATTCTTTTTCTTAACATTTCCCCTGTAATTTTCTTATCCCCAATAGTAGCTACTACTTCATTACTATTATAACGCTTTGAAGTAGCGGGTAATTTTCTTCCAGCTTCTTTTCCAGAGACATAGCCTCCACCCAAGCAAATTGCCCCTACTGCAACAATTGCTATAATTGCTTTAAGTTTTTTACTACTTAGTTTTATTTCTCTTTTCTTGACTTTGTTATCAGTATTTTTTTCACCTGACACATCATCTTGTTTAGAACTTACATTTTCTGAATTTTTAATTTCATTCAATGTATTCTCTTTTGAATTTTTTTCTTCAGACATTAATATCCTCCTTAATTTTAAGTGTACAATACTTCACTTTTATTATTTTACATTAAAATAATATTAAATGTGTGAATCAGAAATGAAACTCTCATGAATTTAAAATGAAATTAAATATTTCTTAAACTATATCTTATGAAATTTCTTCCTATTTTTGTGTCTCCATACTTTAACATTTGTATAACTTCATTTTTTTCTTTTTGCAAATAAATAGAACATTCTTCTAAAGACTTAAATATCTCTAGTACTTCGCCTTTTTTATTTACTAATTCAATCTTTTTCTTTCCACCTCTTTTGATTATAGACTTATATTTTTTAAAATATTCATCGTATTCTTCATCAATACACTCAAACTTATAATTCATTTTTATTGTTTCAATCTTATCATTAGTTAAAATTTCATTTCTCTTTTTATCAGAAAGTCTTGTACTAAATATTTTGTCATTAAGAATATTAAATATCTCAGATGGAGATTTACTGTTTTCTAGATAGCTCCATTCATTTTTACAGTATTCTTCTACATTTAACACTTTACTTAAATAATTTATAGCTTCTCCAAAATAATCCATATATCCATATTTTAAATTTTCTCTTATATAGCCAAGTGGTACTTTTAGATTTTTACTACATTGAATATGGGTATCAAAAGTCTTCTCTTCTTTAGTATATAAATTTATTGCCTTTATACTTCTTCCTCTTCTTATTTTTATTTCTTTTATGTAATTTAAATCTTCTTCTGTCAAGTATTCATTTGTATCGCTTACTTGTTTTTCTTCACTATTTATACTTTCCTCTGCTATTTCTGTATCATCAATTATTATTTCTACTTTATTTAAAGTTGTATCATCATTATTAACTATTAATTCTTCTTTATCATTATTGATTATTAGTTCTTCTTCAGATAATGCTTTGTTTTTATTATCACATACCATTTCTTCTTTATTTAATATTTTATCTTCTTTATCAGATGTATGTTCTTCTTGGTTTAAAGACTCATTTTCTTTACTTACAACTTCTTCTTTACAGTATAATACCTTTTTCTCTTTATCAATTAAATTTTCTTCATACAAAATTTTTTCATTTTTTAATATTATTTCACCTTCTTCTTTTGCTTCCTCAACTTTTTGTCTCTTTTTCATAATACCAAACCACTTTTTTAACACTCAATGTTCCTCCTAATACTTTATCTACTCTTTATATTGCCATACAAAATATTACTTTGTCAAAACTCTTATTTGGTATATAACTACTTAATACTGTTTTCTTGATATTTTTTTGCTAAATCAGTTTTCCACATAATATAATCTATAGTTATTCCAAGTGTAAGCATTATTCTTCTTATTGATAAATCTTCTATATCAAAATCCTCATTAATAACTTTTCCACAATCAACTTTTGGCATAATAGCTTCCATAATTTATTTATATATAAGTATACAATGACTAATTTTCGTACCATTAAAATTAATTTTCATGATATAGGAAATTATATAGTCTATTATACAAGTATACACAATAAAAAATGGATTTAATTTGTCATATAATTTCTTAAAACTTAATATGACTAAAATTAAATCCATTACAATCAATTTTAAACTATGCATTTGATTTTTTTATTATAAAGGGAATAGTTATAATTGTACCTATTAAAGCATCTACCATATCAATCATAGTATCTTCTAGTCCTCCAGCTTGTGTAGTAGTCCCAATAAAAGTATCCATTAGAAATTCGCCTATTTCCCACAAACTAGCTACTCCCATACTAAACATAAATACAAATATAACTAAAAATATTTTACTCATCTTGCTTACATCTTTTTGTATATAAAAATATTTAATTGTAGAAAATGCTACAATACATGATATTATACCTGACCATAGATGTAAAAAATCATCATAATAATTTATGTCATAAAAATTAAAACAAGTCCCTAATAGCGATGCAAACATTATAAATAATGCAAGTACAATATATAGTTCATTGCTCAAAAGTCTTTTATTTTGTCTATTTAAGATACTTAATATAAAAGTACCAATTAAGCTGATTGCTACTAAACCTACACTTCCAAAAGCTCTATTTGTAGCAAAAAATATGGCACATAAAACGTATACTATATAAAGTAAAATGGTTATTGGTTTTAAAAGTTTATTCATTAATAATTTACCTTTCCAAAACATTCTATATTCTATAATAACTTGGGATTAACATCATTATCACCATGACCATAAAGTTTTAATGGCTTAAGTGCTGGACCTTCAAGTATATTTCCCTTATAGTCAAATCTTGAGCCATGACATGGACAATCCCATGTTTTTTCTTCGCTATTAAAATTAAGCTCACATCCTAAATGAGTGCATGTAGTATCTACAATATAAAAATCTCCTCTATCATCTTTATAAACACCATATCTTTTTCCATCAATGTTAACAATTTTTCCTTCACCATTATTTTTTGGCATATCTCCACTACCTATTTTTAATTTTCCAGAGACATAATTCATTGCTACATTTGCATTTTCCTTTATAAAATCCTTCGAAAAATAACTACCTAATCTCGATGGATTGAAAGTGTCTTTATAGTCAGAAGCTTTATTTATTATTAAATCTTTTATTATTATTCCTGCAGCAGTTCCATTAGTCATTCCCCATTTAGAAAAGCCTGTAGCTACATAGATATTATTCTCCCTTTTATTGATATAACCTATATAAGGAACATTATCAAAACTCATATTGTCTTGAGCAGACCATTTATACTTAAAATCTTCTACCTTAAAGACTTCTTTACCATAACACTCTAAATCATCAAATATTTCTTCTTCAGTTCCACCTTGACCAACTTTGTGGTCTCCTCCTCCAAAGATTAATAAGCTGTTATTTTCATCATTACATTGTCTAAAGGTTATTGCTGGGTCATCTATACTTATAAATATACCCTCTGGCAATTCATTTTGTAGAACTGCAACCATTAAATAAGCACGTTCTGCATATTCCTTTGCAAAATAAAAATTCAATCCATCATACCATGGACTGTGAGATGAAATTATAACATTTTCAGCTTCTATTATATTATTATCGCTAGTCTTAACTCTACATATATCTCCTTTTTCTAGGTCTACTATTGGCGTATTTTCATATATTTCTAGACCTAAATTTACTGCTACTTCTGCCAAACCATCAACATATTGCTTTGGATTAAATTGACCTTGATTAGAAAAATGAATAGCTCCTTTTACATCTAATGGAATATCCTTTATAGTTTCATGATATTCGCAATCTATACCTATTTTTTTACATGTACGATATTCGTCCTTGATATCCTTTATAGATTCTTCCTTCTCTGTAAAAACAAAAGATGGAATCCTTTGAAAATCACATTTTATATTATTTTCACTGATTATTTTCTCAATCAATCTTAAAGCTTCATTATTTGCATTATAATATGATTTAGCTTTATCTAATCCATATTTTTTCTCTATTTTAGAATATACTATATCATGTTGACAAGTAACTTTACCAGTATTTCTTCCTGAAGTTCCATATCCTATTTTATCAGCTTCAACAAGTGCTACTTTTTTACCTTCTTTTGCTAATAGATATGCAGTTGTTAAGCCAGTTATTCCTCCACCTACTACTAGACATTCTACTTTTATATTCTCACCTAAATTTTTATATTCTTTTGGACTTGAATTTATAACCCAATACGATTCATTCATTTTAAATACTCCTTTACATGTTAAATAATAATAGTTTTTCCATCATAGAGTTTATTTATTATAAATAATATAAAAAATAATACAAAAAACAAATTAAATAATTATTTAAATTAAAGTTATGCTTATCCAATTTATGTATCTATTTTATTTTTATCTCTCTCAATTTATATGTCTATGAAATATATAGTTGATTTTTATATAGTAATATATTACCATTTATATTATAGGAGGATTATTTATTTAATGACACTAAAACAAACATTCAGAAAAATAAAATGGAGGATTTATGAAAAATAAAATAATTATAGGCATTACTTTTTTATTTATATTGCTAATGTCTGGATGCACTTCAAAACATACAACAGAAATAAATGTATTAGCCACTACCGATTTACATGGTAATATACCTTATGAGTTAACTTCTTATGTAAGGGAACAAAGAGAAAAAGAGAAAAATATAACTTTAGTAGATGCTGGAGACTTCTTTGATAGGGGAGTAGGTTTAGGTAGTAGCATGGATGATTATACTGACGCTATGCTTAAAGATAACAACAATAAGACTGAAAGCTATATTGAAACTCCTATTTCAAAGGACATGAAAGAAGTAGGTTATGATGCTGTAGTTCTTGGTAATCATGAATTTATATCCCTTAATAAATTTCATCTAGATAATATGATATCTGATTTTGAAAAACAAAAAATAGATGTATTATCAGCTAATACTTATAAGAAAAATGGTGATAGCTACACAAAACCATACATAATAAAAAATGTTGATACACCAGAAGGAAATGTAAAGCTAGGAATTCTAGGACTTACTATAAAAGAAGTTGGTGAAAGAAAACAACGAAATGAAAATGGAGAACTTGTGGACTCTAAATCTTTAGAGCTAAAAGACCAAGAAGGTTATAATGGTGAGCTATATATGAATGATTTAGTAAAAGATGCTAAAAAATGGGTGAAAATTATGGAAAAAGAAAAACCAGACATAATAGTAGCTGTTGCACACACAGGTGAAAAACCTAAGAAACCTAAAAATCCAGGAAATAGAATACAGGATTTGGCTCAACAAGTTGATGGCATTGATGCTATAGTTGCAGGTCATAATCATGTTCAAATTGAACAACATGATTATAAAAATAACTTAGGAGAAAATGTTATAGTTACTGAACCAGGAAAACATGGAGAATGTATTTCTAAAATTAATTTTAAACTAGAAAAAAATAAAGATAAATGGAATATAGTTGACAAATCCAGTGAGTTAGTTAAATTTGAAAAAAATGAAGAAGATGAGAAATTTGGACAATTTGCTTCTTCACTTATGAAAGCTAGTGAAAACAGCAATGAAATAAGACTAGCAAAGGTAATGCCACCTGAATGGGATAAAATATTTATCTTTAAGTCTGGAACATCCGCAAACGATATATATAAAACTGTAGGATATAAGTGGAGAAATATATCTTCTCCAAAAGATAGAGATATGGTACAAATTGTTGTTATGAACAATAATAAACCTGTTACTTATCTATATGGAGAATCAGAGCTTATGCCATTTAATATAAAATGTGATGAATCAGAGTATAAAAATAATGTTGTGACTATTTATCCTAATAAAAATGATAAATTCAAAGTTACAAAGGGTGAAAGAAAGTATAATGTTAATTTAGAACATATAGAGTAAAGTTTTATTCCTTGATTTAAACTGTTTTTTTAACATCAATTAACTTGTAAAACATGATAATTGAAAGTATTATACTCTTAATAAGTGTAAAGTTTACTAAATATCCTATTAGATTAAGTAAACTTCTTTTTAAATAATAAAAACTGACTGTCAGTTAAGTGTCAATAAAATCTAAAAAACAGATTTAATCAATTAAATGACAGTCAGTTATTTTATAATAATTTCATTTAAGTATATCTAAAATCACCACTTTTAATACTTTAAACTTTATAAAAAATTGTATGTTTAGTTATCAAATAGATTTTAGTTATTATGCTCTTTGATTCAATGGTTTTTTAAACAGTGCTAAAAGCATCATTCCAACTATAGAACCTACAATTATAGCCATTATATATCCAATAGGATGAGTAACTACAGGTATAACAAAGACTCCTCCATGAGGTGCACGAAGAGCTGCATTAAATAACATACTAAGTGCTCCTGCTACTGCTGAACCTCCAACACAAGCTGGTATAACATGAAGTGGGTCTCCAGCTGCAAAAGGTATTGCTCCCTCTGTTACAAATGATAATCCCATTACATAGTTAACTTTACCAGACTCTCTTTCTTCTTTTGTAAATCTATTTTTAAAGAATGTAGTTGCAAGTGCTATAGCAAGCGGTGGTACCATACCACCAGCCATTACTGCTGCCATTATTTCAAATTGTCCTGATTCAAGTGATGCTACACCAAATACATAAGCTGCTTTATTTACAGGTCCACCCATATCTACAGCCATCATTCCACCTAACACTAATCCTAAAACTATTTTAGAAGTCCCTCCTAAACTATTTAAAAACCCAACCATAGCATCATTAATTGCTGTAACTGGAGGTATTACTAGAAATGTCATTATAACACCCATCAAAAGAGTACCAAATAAAGGATATAATAATACTGGTTTTATTCCTTCTAATGAAGTTGGCAATACATTAAATATTTTCTTAAGCCCTTCTACTAAATATCCTGCTATAAATCCTGCAAGTAATGCTCCTAAAAAACCTGAACCACCATCTCCTGCAAGTGCTCCTCCTACAAAACCTACAACAAATGCAGGTCTATCAGATATAGAATATGCTATATAACCTGCAAGTACAGGTAACATAAATCCAAATGCTTTATCTCCAATTCCCTTAAAAAATGCTGCTATTGGTGTATTTGACCCAAAATGTGAAGGGTCAATAGAGTAATCATCAAGTAAGAATGCTAAAGCTATAAGTATACCTCCACCAATAACAAATGGTAACATATTAGATACACCATTCATTAAATGCTTATATACTTTTCTAAATCCACTTTCACTTTCTTCACCTGATTCGTTGTGACTTCCTTCTCCTCCACCATGATAAATTGGAGCATCTCCATTTACAGCTTTTTCTATAAGTTCTTCCGCTTTGTGTATGCCATCAGCAACCTTAGTTTTTATAACTTTTTTTCCATCAAATCTAGCCATTTCAACATTTTTATCTGCTGCTACTATTATACATGTAGCATTTTCTATCTCTTCTTTTGTAAGTCTATTCTTCACTCCTGCTGAACCATTGGTTTCTACCTTTATAGAGATACCTTTACTTTCAGCCATCTTATTTAAACTTTCAGCTGCCATAAATGTATGTGCTATTCCTGTTGGACATGCTGTTACTGCTAAAATTTGAGGATATTTACTAATATTTTTATCTTTATTATTTACAATATCCTCTTTACTAATTTCTTCATCCTGATATTCATCACTGAACTTTTCTCTTTCTTTTTTATCTATTATTTCTTTGAACTCTCTTGCTGAACTTGAATTTATAAGTTTATTTCTAAAATCTTCATCCATAAGTATTGTAGATAATCTAGATAATACTTCAAGATGTGTATTATTAGCTCCATCTGGTGCTGCTATCATAAAAAATAAGTTTGATAAACTTCCATCAAAAGACTCATAATCTATACCTTCCTTTGATACTGCTGCTGCTATACAAGCTTTATTAACTGCTGTAGTCTTAGCATGGGGGATAGCCACACCTTCTCCAATACCTGTTGTACTCATCTCTTCACGAGCTAAAATTGCTTTTTTATAATTTTCTTTATCATTTAAATTACCACTATTTGCAACTAAATCAACTAGTTCTTCTATTACTTTTGGTTTATTTTTTGACTCTAAATTTAATTTAATCGATTTCTCATCTAACAAGTCTATAATTTTCATAAATTCTCATTTCCTCTCTATCTATTTTGTATGATATTTTTAAAATCTTTTAACAGCTATTTCATTTACTAATTTATCAATATGTTTTCTTTCAGCTAAATCATAGGAAAAAGCAGTTGCACTCCCTGAAGCTGCACCTAATTTAAGAGCATAATCATATTCACCAGTACTTAAGTATCCAGATATAAATCCTGCTACCATGGAATCTCCTGCTCCAGCAGAATTTTTTACAGTTCCTTTTGGTACATCACTTATAAATACTTCGTTATATTCAGTAATTAGTAGTGCTCCATCTTTACCCATTGATACTAAAACGTTTACAGCTCCCATTTCTTTTAACTTTCTAGCATATTTTACTATATCTTCATTTGAATTTAATTTGACACTAAACATTTCCTCTAATTCATCATTATTAGGTTTAATTAGGAAAGGCTTATATTTTAATACATTAAGAAGAAGATTTTTTGTTGCATCTACAACAATTTTTATATTTTTTTCTTCTAGTCTAGACATTATATTTTCATATAATTTTTCATCTAAAGTAGATGGTATACTACCTGCCAATATTAAAATATCCTCTTGATTTAATTTATCAAGTTTTTTATATAATAGATTGATGTATTCATCACTTATATTGGGTCCTTGTCCATTAATTTCGGTTTCCTCTGACACGTTTACTTTTACATTTATTCTTGAAAAACCGTTTTTCAATTTTATAAAATCTGTCTTTAATTTTTTTTCCTCCAATGTCTTTACTATATATTCACCAGTAAAACCACTTATAAAACCTAATGATGTGTTATCATGTCCAAGTTCTTTAAGTATACAAGACACATTTATACCTTTTCCTCCTGGATAAACGTATTCTTCATTTACACGATTTGTACTTCCTGTATTTAATTCATCTAATTTAACTATATAATCTATTGATGGATTTAATGTTACTGTATAAATCATTTTGCCACCTCTTTTTATTTATTTATCTTATGTTTATATCTTAACTCCATATTAATATCCCTGAAAGTCAAAAAATTTCTCTTAATTAAAAGAGAAATTTATCGTTTTTATCTTATTTAGTTTTATATTATCCAAATTCGCATGTGTATATACAACACCATGTTCCATATATCTCTATTTAAACATGTTTACAAATTTTTCGAAATTACTATTTTCGCATATGCTTATAACTTTTGCTATAGAGTCCACTCTTTTGTATATGTTTGAAAATATAGTTTCATAATCTAATATTTTATCTTTATCAAGTGCTAACATTATTATTAAACGCACATCTGATATTTCCCAAGCAATTGGTTTTTTTAGTATTCCAATTGCTATTTTATTATCAAAAACCTTTCCAATAGCTCCATGTGGTATAGATACCATGTTGCCTATTTCTGTTGTTGCTATTTTTTCTCTCTCAAAGTAAGAGTTTTTCATATCGCCATCTATATAACCTTTTTGTACAAGTTTACTTGCCATAAAATCTATAACATCTTCTTTATATTTAAAATCTAAATCAGTAAAAAACAACTCACTATCAAATAAGTTTTTTATCTCTAAATCCAAATATACATTTCCTGTTTCTATATATTTTTCAATTAATTTAATTTCCTTTTCACTCAACATTGGAGATATGTTTATTACTGGTATATCACCTATTTCAATAGGTACAGTAGATATTACAAAATCAACATCTATAACCTTTACATATTCGGCTAGATATGAAGGAATAACTTTTAATATTTCTAGCTTTTCTCTAAATATATTCTCTAATTTAGCTTTTATTAACATTGATGTACCTATACCTGATGTACAAACTATTATTGCTTTGAAAACCTTATCTTTATTATTATAAGATGCCCTCTCAACAGCCCCTCCTATATGTAGAGCTATATTTGCAACTTCATCTTCGTTAATTTCTATTTTTAAATCTTGCTCTATTGTTTTTTTAGCTATATTAGCTAATTCAAATGCAAATGGATATTTTATTTTAATATCTTGTGCTATTATAGGCGATTGATTCATGCCTAACTTTATTTTCTTACACAAGCTACTTATATGCTTATATAAATACTCTTCAAATATGTCATCATGACTTATATCTATTGATGTAGCTAGCTTTAAATTTTTACAAAACGTTCTTATTGAATTTATTATAATTTCTTTGTTCTGTTCATTTTCTAATATTGAACTTCTCTTATTGTTATAAGTTTCTACATATTCCTTTATAAATTCTTTTTCATCATACTTATGCCTACTCAAAATAACTAATATATTATTTAATACATTCTTAAATTCTATATCAGTTAGTACTAATCCATTTTCATTTAATACATCTAATAATATTTTTTTTATTATTAATTTTTTTTCTTTTATATCGTCATTTAAAAAATCATTTAGACTGAGTTGATTGTCTCTCTTATTACTTAAATCAATTATACAATTTAGTATCTTATCTTCATTTTCAGAAATACATATACCTTGTTTATGTTTAGATTTAATGGAAATTGAATACTTATCCAATATCCTCTTTACTTCTTTTAAGTCATTTTTTACTGTTGAAACACTTACATACATAGAATCAGCTAAATCTTCAAGCCTTATAGTATTTTTTTCTTCATTACTTAAAGTTAGTATTTTTCTGATTATATACTCTACTCTATCCACATCATCATAAAGATTGCTATTCAAATTCACTTCATTAAAACTTCCCTCTAATTTATAACCAACACCTCTTATTGATAAAATTTTACTATTTTTAAGCTGTCTATTAATATCCTTTATTTCATTTTGTATAGTCTTTGAAGAACACCCTATTTCTTGGCTTAGGGCAAGTCCACTCATTGTTTCTTTTGAATTTAACAGTATCTTTATTATATTTATCTGTCTAGCTGTTATATTTAAACTCATAAAATCACCTTTTACTCTAGATATTGATTTCTCAATTTTTTTATTTCTTCTTTATCTAACTTAAATTCTCCATATAGATACTCTTCTACACTATTGTATTCCTCATCAATTCTTCTAAAAGCAGTCTTTATATATTCTTCATTTACACCAAATATATAATTTAATCTTTCTTTTGGAATATCTTTAAATTTAGGCTTATATTCTATAAACCGTTCTATTTCCTTGTCTGCAAACTCATTGCTTTTTAGATAATCTTTCATTATATTTTCTCTTGATACACCCAAAATCATAAGAATTATAGCACTTCCTACACCAGTTCTATCCTTACCAGCTGTGCAATGATTTAGTATTGGCAAATTAGAGTAATCTTTTATAAGTTCTACTAGTTTTTTATATGAAGGATTATTTACAGGTAGATTATAATAGCTATTATTTAGCATATTAAACGCACCATCTTTTTCAAATAACCCATCAATCATATCTTCGATAGAACCAAAACGACCTCCTGATTCTTCTAATTCTCTCATCGCTGGAATTCTTATATTTTTTATATTTGATATTATTGTTGATGGATGTTTACGAGCCTCTTCATCACTTCTATAATCAAATACATATTTGATATTTAAATCTTTTAAAACCTTTATATCATTCTTACTCAAATTTGACAACTTTGCAGACCTATAAAATAAACCATACTTTACAGTTCTACCATCCTCTGTTCTATTTCCACCTAAATCTCTAAAGTTTTTCATCTTACCACCTCTTAAAAGTTATCTATCATATGATAAGTTATCTACTATATTTAGCTCAAACATTATAAATTAATTTTATCACAATTTTATGCTATTTATTTAAAATATTTTTTCGTATTTACTTAATAATTTAAAAATACAAAAGTATATCTTTATACAAAATTAACCTAAATTTTACATAATTTATTTACTACATAGAAGCTTTATAGTTTATAATCAATATACAGTAGTGTATTTTACATAAAAAAGACTATATTTAGAATAATAACAAATACATTGGAGGTTTTATATTATGGACATTCAAAAACAAAAGGGCTTTATAATTAAATTTACATATGTAGTTTTAATAGCAAGTATTATATATGTTGTGTTAAAATTCTTATTTCCATTATTAATGCCTTTTGTGATTAGTTTTATCATTGCCTTTATTTTAAGACCTATTATAAAACTTATTACAGATAATACAAACTTAAACCGTACATTTATTTCTGCGGTAGTGCTTTTAGCCTTTTATGGATTAGGAATATTTTTATTAGTTAGTTTTGGTGCAAAAATATTTGCTAGTATAAGTGATATATTTTTTAGACTTCCTGACATATACAAATCAGGTATACAGCCAACACTAAACACTTTATTTTCTAAGATAGATGCTAGTACTCCTAATGTTAATCTAGCATTGATACTTGGTTGGGATAATATCAGTCAATCTATGATGTCTTTAGTTGCCTCTATTTCAACAAATGCACTTAATGCTATTGCAAGTATTGCAAGTAAAACACCTGCATTTATGTTGAAACTTATTATAACTTTAATTGCTTCTTTTTTCTTTACATTTGACTATCAAAAAATAGTAAACTTTATTTTAAGACAGTTTCCAGAAAAAAGTCAGTCGATGATAATCAATATAAAAAATAGCAGTGTCAATGCTATTTTAAAATTGCTAAAAGCATATGCTATACTACTATCAGTAACATTTGTGGAACTTCTTATTGGTCTTAATCTCCTACAAGTTGAAAATGCATTTACTATATCTGTCATCGTTGCACTTGTAGATATTTTACCAGTATTAGGTACAGGAAGTATCCTAACTCCTTGGATGATTATTTCATTAATCAATGGAAATATACATTTGGCAGTAGGACTTTTAATACTATACATCATCATAACTGTTGTTAGACAAATATTAGAGCCAAAAGTAGTAGGACAACAAATTGGTCTGTATCCTTTAATAACACTAATGTGTATGTTTGTTGGTGCTCAACTGTTTGGAATAGCTGGACTATTTGGATTTCCTATAGCCGCTACAATCATAAAAAACCTACATGATAATGGGATTATTACTGCATTTAAATAACTTAACATCAATATTTTTATTTAAACTTAAAATAGTGAGATATGTGTTACACATCTCACTATTTTTCTACTTTGCACATATAGTATCAATCATTTCTTTATATTCATTTTCATTATTTAAGAAATCAATATTTTTAAATTTTTTTCGCATCTTTTCTTTAATTTCCAGTGAATAAGATATCGTATATGGAAGAAATCTCTCTATTTTTTTTATATATTCTACAGAAAAAAATTCAGTATTGTAAGCTATAGAAAACAAAATCAACATTAAACAATCATTTTTTATCATATCTATTATAGCTTCACTTCTACTGTTAATTTTAAAGTTATCTATTAATTCAATAGTAAAGTTTATTAATTTATTTGCAACTTCATCCAATAAACCTTCTTTTGACATCTCTGTCATTATAGTATTATGATTATACTTTAAATCTTCTTTTATATCCTGTAAATCATCAGATATTTGCAATAAAAATCCATAACCAATACAAAACTTTATCTCTTCATTTGTCATAATCCCATTTATTAAATATCCATCTACTAAAACAGATGAACCGCCCTTTTCAGCAGAAATAGATAATATTTCGTCTTTAGACAAATAAGTTTCCTTATTCTGTTGTTTTAAACTCTTTACTTGGCTTTCAAATATTAATAGCAATGACTCATATACTTCTTTGAAATCTTCTCTAGGATAAACCTCTTCAATATAATCTACCATCTGAGATACTTTACTTTCATGACAGTTATTAGGTTTAATTTTTTCTCCTAAGAGTCTTTTTTCTAACCAACTATTGAATAAAGTTTTATCCATTTCATTTGTCTTTGTACTATCTAAATAATTGTCTGTATATGGATATAACATACTATATGCAAAGCTTGCTTTTGAATAATAGACATCTTTTCCAAATAATAATTGCAGTGCATTTGAAATCCATACATTCCTCATGGCCTGCATAATATCTTCTATAGGTAAATCATCATCAAATCCTCTAGCATCTCTGATAAATTGTTTTGTTATTTCTAAGAATTTTTTTCTATCTTCTACATTCATTTTTTCTAATTTAAAAATATTCTCTTTTTCTAGTGTTTTTTGCAAAAAAGCTTCACCTTTTTTTATCCACATTTTTCTTAAAACAATATCACTTGGATACTTGTCTAAGTGAACTGACACTTTATCTATCAATTTATCTAATTCGCTTTCACACTTTTTTTGTGACTCTTCACTATATGTTTCTATGTCTTTACATAATTCAATACTTGAATTATTCCATATATCTTTACATTCATCACAATAGTATTTAAACATATAATCTAATCTCATTTGACATCCCTACTTTCATGTCTAAACTATATCCTATATTATATCAGTACATATAACTAATATATAGTTAAAGTTGTGATTGTGTATAATATTACCATGAAAGCTATTTATTTTTTTAACTTAGCTAAGGCTTCTGCAAATGGATTATTAAATACTTCTTGATTTTTATTTTGATTTTTTATATATTGATTAACATCTTTCTTTGACGCTTTCTTTTTTTCTTCTTGTTTTCTTTTATTAAAAGAGGATAATTTTTCTCTATATCCACAGCTACAAGTAAAAATTTTTCCTTCTCCTTCACCACGAAGCTCTAATTTTTTATGACAATTAGGGCATCTTGAATTAGTTGTTTGTGATATAGTTTTTCTAGTATTACACTCTCTATCTTCACAAATTAACATTTTACCTTTCTTACCATTTACCTCTAACATAAATTTGCCACATTCTGGACATCTATTTTTAGTTAAATTATCATGTTTAAATTTGCTATCACTGCTTTTTACTTCTAACACAATAGCTTTTGAGTAATCTTTCATATCATTTATAAATGTATTTTTATTAAGCTTACCTTTTGAAATATCCAGCAGTTTCTTTTCCCATGATGCTGTAAGTTCTGGTGTCTTTAAGTCCACAGGAACCAAATCTAATAGTTGTTTTCCTTTTGATGTTATATATATATCTTTATTTTTCTTTTCCATCAAAAACGAATTGAATAATTTTTCTATTATGTCTGCTCTCGTAGCAACTGTACCAAGTCCACTTTTCTCCATAGATGTTAAAAGTGTAGCCTCATTTAAGTATGGTGGTGGATTTGTCTTTCCTGAAGTCACCTTTAAATTTTTAACTTTAAGAATGTCTTTTTCCAACATATTTGGAATGCTTTCATAATCATCTTCATCATCCATATCTTTGTAGCTTTCTTTCCAACCTAGATTTATTACTTTATTGCCCTTAGCTTTAAATGTCTCACCCTCTATAGTTGCATTTATAGTTGTCTGTTCATATTCAAAAGGAGGGCTTAACACTGCCAAAAATCTTTTTACGACAAGATTATATATTTTTCTTTCTTTATCTGTAAAGTCACTCATAAACACTTTTTGCTCTGTTGGTATTATAGCATGATGGTCTGTTACTTTTGAATTATCGACAAAAGACTTATTAGCTGTAATATTACTTTTCAATAATTTATTACAAACCTTTGAGTAATCACTAACATTTACAGCTTTTATTCTATCTTTTAATGTTCCAACAATATCTGAAGTTAGATACCTAGAATCAGTTCTAGGATAAGTAAGCACCTTATGATGTTCGTATAGTTTTTGCATTATAGATAATGTTTCTTTTGCTGAAAATCCAAACATTTTATTTGCATCTCTTTGTAATTCTGTTAAATCATAAAGTGCAGGCGAATATTTTTTCTTATATGATTTATTTACTTCAGATATTTTAATATCTAAATCTTTTACTTTTTTTGATACACCTTCTATCTTTTCTTTACTAAAAGTTGAGGAACTACTGTTTTTATCATTCCAAATAAACTTTATATCTGAGTTGCCCTTTGTTGCAATTATCTCCAATCCATAATACTCTTTAGGCTTAAAATTTCTTATTTCTTCTTCTCTTTTCAGTATCATAGCAAGAGTAGGAGTTTGCACTCTTCCACAAGAAAGTTGTGCATTATGCTTTGTTGTCAAAGCTCTAGTTGCATTTATTCCAATAATCCAATCCGCTTCTGCTCGTGCTATTGCTGAATAGTACAGATTTTCATATTCTTTACCACTTTTTAATTTTGCAAACCCTTCTTTTATTGCTTTATCTGTACTTGAAGAAATCCAAAGACGTTTTAAAGGTTTTTTTACTTGAGATTTCTCTATTATCCATCTTGCTACAAGTTCTCCTTCTCTCCCTGCATCTGTTGCTATAACTATTTCATCTATATCATTTCTGTTCATTTGAGCCTTTACTGTATTAAACTGCTTTCCACTTTTTTTTATTACAACCGTCTTTAGATACTTAGGAAGTATTGGTAAATCTTCTAAACTCCATGATTTGTATCTTTCTCCATAACTTTCAGGGTCAGCAAGTGTAACCAAATGACCTAGCGCCCAAGTAACAATATACTTTGGTCCCTCTATATACCCATTTTTTTCATTTTTTGAACCCAAAACTTTTGCTATATCTCTTCCCACAGAAGGTTTTTCTGCTAGTACTAATATTTTTCCCATTTTAAAATACTTCCTTTCTATTTCTTCAATCTTACACTACACTTAAAAGCTAAATAAATAGACTTTTTCTTAATATCGTAACTATAATATTACCATAATTAAATCAATTCTAATTAATTATTTAGTATTTTCTTATTTTTTTATCCTAAACTTATATTTCACTTAATTTACACACCTACTATTCTATTTATTTTCACGTATATTTTTTATATTTATAAGTTTATAATTCGTAATTAGGCTTATGTTTTTATATTTTTTCCCTGTTTTTAAATTTTTTAGTTGACAAAACACAAAAACTTATATTACTATTATTAATACAATAAGCTATGACAAATCAATATCCGGTTAAGATTTTATAGAAGAGTTGCCATATGGCACACCGAAGGAGTAACACTCTCAGGTACTTTTTAAAGTAGGACTGTAAAATTTACGGAACTCTGGAGAGACCCATTATGGGCGCCGAAGGGGCAAGGCATTTGTGCTCAATCTCTCAGGCAAAAGGACAGGGATTATCTACCAAAACTAGTATTATTAATACTTTTATTTTGGTTGCTAATTAGTGTATATCCAGAGCTGAATCTATTTTAGATTTAGCTTTTTTTATTACACTAGAAATTATTAATAAATTATACTAATTTCCTGTCAATTACTTCATTAAAAATTCTATTGATTGTGTAAAGCAAAAAAATGAGGGAGTGTTTTTATGAATCTAATTGATATTTTAAACAAAGTTGACGCTTTTATTTGGGGACCGCCCCTATTGGTACTACTAGTTGGTACTGGTATATTACTTACTGTTAGACTTGGAGTTGTTCAAATAACAAAACTTCCACGTGCTCTTAAATTAATATTTTCTGCTGAAAATAAAGGTACTGGTGATGTTTCAAGTTTTGCAGCTTTATGTACTGCATTAGCTGCTACAGTTGGTACTGGTAATATTGTTGGTGTTGCCACAGCTATTAAAGCTGGTGGACCTGGTGCACTTTTTTGGATGTGGATAGCTGCATTCTTTGGGATGGCTACTAAATACTCAGAAGGTGTACTTGCAATAAAATACAGAACTAAAGATAAAAATGGTCAAGTATCTGGTGGGCCTATGTACTACATAGTAAATGGTATGGGCGAAAAATGGAGACCTCTTGCAATATTCTTTGCTATAAGTGGTATATTAGTTGCACTTTTAGGTATAGGTACTTTTACTCAGGTAAATTCAATAACAGACGCTATCAATAGTAGTTTTGGAGTGGACCCTAGAATTACAGGTGTTGTACTGGCAGTATTTGTAGCTTTAGTTGTATTTGGAGGTCTTAAAAGTATCTCTAATGTAGCTACTAAAATAGTACCTTTCATGGCAGTTATATATATTGTAATATGTGGAATCATTTTAATATCTTATTGGAATAAAATACCTGAAACTTTTCTACTTATAATTAAAAGTGCATTTACACCTACTGCTGCAACTGGTGGTTTTCTAGGTGCAACTATGTCACTAGCAATTAGAAATGGTATTGCCCGTGGTGTATTCTCAAATGAATCTGGTTTAGGTAGTGCTCCAATAGCAGCAGCTGCAGCTAAAACTGAGTGGCCAGCAGAACAAGGGCTTATATCTATGACAGGAACTTTTATAGATACTATTATAATTTGTACACTTACTGGATTCTCTCTTGTAATATCAGGAGTTTGGTCTTCAGACTTAAATGGTGCTGTTATGACTCAAGCAGCTTTTAACGGTGCTATTCCTACATTTGGACCAATATTACTTACAGTTAGCTTAACACTATTTGCATTCACTACAATCTTGGGGTGGAGTTATTACGGAGAAAGATGTTTTGAATTCCTATTTGGTGTAAAAGGTATGAATGGATATAGAACTGTATTTGTAGCTATGGTATTATTAGGTGCATTCTTAAAATTAGAAGTAGTTTGGATAATTGCTGATATTGTAAATGGACTTATGGCAATACCTAACCTAATAGCTTTACTTGCACTATCACCTATAATAGTATCTGAAACTAAGAAATACTTTGAATATATAAATTCTCCAGAAAATCAACTAAAAAGAAATGCATAAGTAGAAATGTATAAATAAAAAATATAGAACCCTAAACCAATATAAGAATCGATTTAGGGTTTTATATTATCCTAATTAAAATTTTATTTCCTCTGGATATTTCCATGCTTTAAATTCATCAATATCCACTGTCTTGGGTTCTTTAAATTGATTTAATACTAAAGACCTATAGTATATTTCTGCTACTTCTTCTACATATCTCGATTTTAACAAAGCATCTTCAAGGTCATTACTTACAGTTGTCAATCCATGTCTTTCTAATAAACATGCATCCGTATCTAATAATAACTTTGAAACCCTTTTAGCTAGTTCTAAAGTTCCTGGTCTTTCATATGGAGCTATGTCTACATAACCACCATAATTAACTGACTCATATACAATTGGTATAATTGGTTTATTTGCCACTGAAAATGCTGTTGCATATAGAGAATGTGTATGTGATACAGCATTTACATTTGCTCTCACTTTGTATATTTCAATATGCATTAGCACCTCACTACTGGGTTTAATGCCTTTCTCAGCTTCTATTACATTCCCATCCAAGTCTAATACACAAATGTGTTCTGTTTTCAATTCTTCTCTTCCTATACCTGAAGGTGTTATAAGTATATATCCAGTATCCTTATCTCTAACGCTAAAATTACCAGCTTTTTCTTTACACAAGCCATAACGCTCTGCTTTAATTGCTACTTCCACAATTTTAACTTTTAAAGATTCTAGCATAATTTACCTCCAGACAGTTATTTTTGACCATAGTATGCATTTTTACCATGTTTTCTTGAAAAATGCTTGTTCATAAGTACTCTATCCATAGTATTCTCATGACTCATTAATTCTGTATAATATGCCATTTTTGCAACTTCTTCTAACACCACTGCATTATGAACAGCCTCTTTTGCATTTTTTCCCCAAGTAAAAGGACCATGGTCATTTACAATTACTCCTGGGCAGTGTATTGGGTTTTTCCCCATAAATTCTTCAACAATTACATTGCCAGTTTCTCTTTCATATTCACTACTTATTTCTTCTCTAGTCATTTTTCTAGTGCATGGTATACTTCCATAAAAATAATCTGCATGAGTAGTCCCACATGCTGGTATAGATTTACCTATTTGAGCCCAAGTTGTAGCCCAGCTTGAATGTGTATGCACTATCCCTCCTAATTCCTCAAACTCTTTATATAAAACTAGATGAGTTGGAGTGTCTGAAGAAGGTCTTAATTTACCATCTACTATATTCCCATCCAAATCAACTACTACCATATCTTCTACAGTCATATTATCATACTCAACACCACTTGGTTTTATTACTACTAACCCTTTTTCTCTATCTATTCCACTTACATTTCCCCATGTATAAGTGATTAATCCTTTTTTAGGTAATTCTAGATTTGCTTTTAACACTTCTTCTTTTAGAGCCTCTAACATTTTGATTCCTCCTATATTTTATTGATAAAATTTATGTTTAATTTACTTTTATTATTGATTATCTTTACTTAAAATTCTTTTACAATACTAACTATATTTTCTACAGTCAATCCATAATATTTTAATAGAGATTCTGGATTTCCTGATTGACCAAATTCATCATTTATACCTATTCTTTTTACTACAACAGGATATTTCTCACTTAAAACTTCTGTAACAGCAGAGCCCAATCCACCTATTACACTGTGCTCCTCTACAGTTACCACCTTATCAGTATTTTTAGCTGCTTTTACTATTAGTTCACTATCAATTGGCTTTATAGTTGATATATTAACTACCATAGCTTCAATTCCCTCTTCACTTAATAATTCAGCAGATTTAATAGCTTTTGAAACCATTATCCCAGTTGCAATTATAGCTACATCAGAACCTTGTCTAAGAATCTCGCCCTTTCCAATTTTAAAATTATAATCATCATTATGTATATCTTCAGTATTTGCTCTTCCAAGTCTTATATATACAGGCCCATTGTAATCTACAGCAGAAAATATTGCTTTTTTTGCTTCTATTCCATCAGCAGGATTTAGGATAACCATATTTGGTATACCTCTCATTAAAGATATATCTTCTATAGATTGATGACTCCCTCCATCTTCTCCTACTGTTACTCCTGCATGAGTAGCTGCTATTTTAACATTTAAATTTGGATATGCTACAGAGTTTCTTATTTGTTCATAAGCCCTTCCTGCTGCAAATATCGCAAAAGTACTTGCAAAAGGTATTTTCCCACAAGTAGCAAGACCTGCTGATGTGCCAATCATATCCCCTTCTGCTATTCCCATATCAAAAAATCTATCTGGGGCAACTTCTTTAAATGATATACTTTTTGTAGCTTTTCCTAAGTCTGCATCCAATACTACTATATCTTTATTTTCTGCAAGTTCTTTTAATGCTTGACCATAAGCTTCTCTAGTTGCTATTCCCATTAATTTAATCCTCCTTCTAAATCTTTTAATGCCTCAACTGCTTGTTCATTGTTTGGTGCCGAACCATGCCATGCAGCATTATTTTCCATAAATGAAACACCTTTACCTTTTACAGTCTTAGCTATTATTACTGTTGGCTTTCCTATAACTTTTTTAGCTTCATCTATTGCATTTCCTATTTCGTCAAAACAATGTCCATTTATTACTATTACATTCCATCCAAAAGATTTAAATTTATCATCTACTGGACTAACATTCATTACTTCTTCATTAGAACCATCTATTTGTAATCCATTTAAGTCAACAAATGCAATTAAATTATCTAATTTGTAATGTGATGCTGTCATTGCAGCTTCCCATATTTGCCCTTCTTGAATCTCGCCATCTCCTAAAATAGTGTATACTTTATAGCTTTTATTATCTAATTTACCAGCTAATGCCATACCATTTGCAACAGACAATCCTTGACCAAGAGAACCAGTAGACATATCTATTCCTGCTACTTTTTTCATGTCTGGATGTCCTTGTAACTTAGAACCAAATTTTCTTAAACTCATTAAATCGTTCTTTTCAAAATAACCTCTTTCTGCCAAAGTTGCATATAGTGCTGGTGCAGAATGTCCTTTTGATAATACAAACCTATCTCTATTTTCATCATTAAACTTTATAGGGTCTATATTCATTTTTTCAAAATACAATACAGTTAAGATATCTACTATTGACAGTGAACCTCCTGGGTGTCCAGACTTCGCTTCTGTTATACTTTTTATAATACTTATTCTTATATTTTTAGCTATTTGTTTTAATTTTTTATTCATCTTTTATACCTCTTAAATTTTATATTTCTACTAGGATTTTATTAAAATTTATTTCTCTATTTGCCATTTTATGCAGAAATTCTCCTACTTCATTAAGGCCTATTTTATGTGAAATCATTGGTGTAAAAATAATATCTCCTTTTCCCATAAAATCTAAGGTTGCTGTCCATGCTCTTCCAGGATAAGGGCTTGTATATGAATTCCAAGAACCTTTCAAAGTAAGTTCTCCACGTAATATACTCTCAGCAGCTTTTGCACTAAGTGGTAATTCTGTGTGCGAAATACCTACAAATACTATAGTGCCTCTTTTTTTTGTTATAAGTAGAGATTGCTCTTGAGTAAACCTACTGCCAGCAGTCTCTATGACAACATCAGCACCACCATTAGTTATTTTTTTTATTTCTTCAATTGCATTTACTTCTTTTGAATTTACTATATAGTTTGCTCCTAAACCTTTAGAAAGTTCTAACTTTTCATTAAAAATATCAACAGCTATAATTTTAGATGCTCCAAAAACCTTTGCCCATTGTAAAGCAAACTGACCTATCGGACCACATCCTAGCACAACTACACTATCTCCTACCTTAATATCTGCTTTTGCAATCCCATGATATGCTATAGTTGCTGGTTCAATCCCAGCAGCAGTTTCATAATCTAATGTATCTGGTAATTTTAAAATATGCTCTTCAGGAACTTTCACATACTCTGCCAAAGCTCCATTTACTCTTGTCCCAATTATATTATAGTCATTACATAATCCAAAATTCCCCTCTTTACAATAACTACATTCTCCGCAAGGAACTAATGGAGCAACAGCTACTCTGTCTCCTACTTTAATATTCTTTACTTTTGACCCTACTTTAGCAACTTCACCAGAAAACTCATGTCCTAAAATTAATGGATATGCTGCCCCTCCACTTAATCCACTAACCATAGACCTAGGTAAATCTGAGCCACATATTCCAACATATTTAACATTTACAAGTACTTCTCCATCTGTTATTTCTGGTATATCAACCATTTCATACCTAACATCACCTATATTGTATAGTACTGATGCTCTCATCTTATTTGCCATATAAACCTCTCCCTTCATGCTATACACTTATATATAGCAATATTTATGCCATACAAAAAACAAATAATCTATCTCTGCAAATACCTTATATACAAAGCATTTTGACAGTATATAATACATTTTATAAAATCAAATTACATTATTGTATAAATATAAAAAAGTATGTTTTAAACAACAAAATAAAATTCATAAAATAATAGTTGAATGTAATAAAACAGAATCCTAATATTTGTCAAAATAAAAAGAAATCTACATTTCATTTATAGTTTTTCAGATAATCTCTGATACTTCTATAAAATCAACTATAGATTTCTTAATTTATTGTATTCTTATATTTTAATGAACTTAAGCTATGCTACTACAGGTTCTTCTGCAACATTTTTAAGTGCTTGTTTCTCTAAATATTCAAGTATACTTGTTTTATTCTTTCTAAATAATGCCCATAGGACAAAATAAATTACAACTGCTAATCCTATATAAATTGGATTTGCACTTAAGAATGCAAAGAACACTAACCCCATCAAAGGTTTTCCTAGTATATTGAAACTTGTTATAAGCATAGCTCCAGCTGGTATAGCAACACCTACACTTGTAGCCATATCTGTAAATAATGGAGCTGTAGATGTACATATATATAATCCTAATCCAAACCATATTATACCTGAAACTATTACTTTTGGTATATTACCATTATGTACTGCAACTAAGCCTTGTACCATATATGGAATTGCAAGTAGGTCTACAACTGGTAATACTTGATTCCCTGGAAGTATCATAGCCACTACAAGCATTATTGGAATTAAGATAAGACCTGATATTAAAGTTGCAGGTTCCCCATATCCTACAGCATCATTTACTGCTATATACCACTCACGATTTCCAGCTTTCTGCATAATCTTTCTAGCTGCTTCTGTTATAGGTGCAAATGCTTGAGCAAACATACTTGCTACTTTTGGGAATATTGCCATAACAGCACTTGTAGATATACCAACTTTCATTATTTCTCCCCAAGCTTCCATAGTAGTTATTCTAGTCATATTACCTAGTATACCAATAAACATACCCAAGAAAAGACCTAGAGTAATCGGCTCACCTAAAAATCCTAATTTTTTTTCTAATTCTTTAGGGTTTAATTTTATTTTATTTAGTCCAAGTTTGTTATATATAGGGTCTACAAATACTGCAAATATAGACGCTTCAACATTGTGCATAGCTATTATTGTACAATTAGGATATCTATAATAACTAGACCATCTCTTTGCAACTAATTCTGATATTAATAAACTGTATAAGTTTAACAAGACCATACATCCTATACCTAAAGGAAAATTGCCTGTCACTCCTATTACCATTGCTCCCCAGACCATATAAGAATAATTATTCCATAAATCTGATGGTTGGAATACATCTGTCCACTTTACTAAAAATAAAATAGTTTGTAATAATATTCCAAGACCTAAGTATATCATACCTGCACTTGTTGAAAATGCAACTAATGATGTAGCTTGCCAACCAACATCAAACACAGGTAAATTTACTCCTGTACTATCTACCATTCTATTAATGACTGGTGTTATTATTGGTGTAAATGAATTTAGTATTAATGTAAAACCCTGTAAAGCAACACCTGCATATACAGCTGAAAGAAACGATTTCTTCGTAGTAACTTTAAATATTTTTGCTATTATGAATATTATAATTGGAACTATAATTGCAGAACCAAATGTATCGATTATAGATTTCATAAATGTTAACATCTTTTATCCTCCTATTTCTAAACATTTATCAAATTAATTAAATATGTCTAAATAAATATCTTTTCGTTGTCATTTTTTATTCTAATAAATTCTTAAATGATGCCACTTTAATTAAATTTATTTGGATAGTAGTCTATTATAGTATCTAAATTATTGATTTAAATACTATAATTTATACTTTAAACACTATTTACTTAAACTATCAATAACCTTTAAAACTTCTTCAAAGAATGCATCTTCTCCTATACCAGTAAGACAAGCAAATGCATTTATAGTTGGTATTCCATAATCACCTGATTGAAGTGGGCTTGTAAATGTTATAAAATCAAATCTTCCTGATTGTGCCAAATTTAATGCTTCTGTTGGTCTAGCCTCTGTTGTTGTAATAGATATTCCTTTATCACCTAAGACTTCTTTTAATTTACCTGCCACCATTGATGATGTAACTGTTCCTGAACCACATACTGATAATACATTAAATTGTTTCATAATAATTTCCTCCTAATGTTATAATTTTAGTTTTTATTTTATATAAATTAAATTGTTCAGAAGTTAATACTGTTTTTGAATTTCTAATTTTTTATTCTTTACTTCTAAAACATCTTTTCATTATATTTCTATAAAATTCAATAATTCAGCTACTTCTTCTTTTGTTGATGCATTTTTTATATCTCTTAATAGCTTTATATTCTGAAAAACTGACATTAAATCTTTTAATAATTTTACTTGAGAATCTGGATTCTTTACCGCTAGTAAAAATACAAGCTCTACATCTAATCTATCTGTTGGGTCTATCATTGAATTAAATTTTACTGCATTTTTCAATATTCCTACAGCTACATTGGATTCATTTACATGTTGTGAATCTGTATGTGGAATTGCAACACACATTTCTCCAATGTTAAGACCTGTAGGTAATGTTTTTTCTCTCTCTAAGACAGCATTTACATATGTATTTTTTACATACTCTTTTTGGTACATTTTATTTCCTAATTCTCTAATAATACTTTCATAATCATTAGCTTCTAACCCCAATGATATTAAATCTACATTCATTACTCTAACTCCTCTCAAATTATTACTATATCTATATATTTTTAAATTTATCAAATATAATCTTCTTAAAACTGTCTTTATCAAAACACTGTTTAGCACTACTCATAAACTTTTCATCTTTTAAAATTTCAAGAACATTCTTAACAATATCTTTATCATTAGTCTTAAAAACAGGCATAAATACAAAGTTTACATTGCCTACACCCCAGTCAATAGGGTTTTTTAATTTAATAAAAACAAATCTTGTACTATTTACTGTAGAAGAATCTCCATGAGGTACACCTGTAGCCCCTTTAGAATATGTTGGAAGCATTTCTTCTCTATGCAAAACTGAATCCAAATAATCTTTTTCCACATATCCCTTATTGATAAGAATTGAACACACATATTCTAGTAAATCCTTTTTAAAATATATATCTGGCTCAAATATTACTAAATCATCATCAAGCATTCTTCCATATCCTTTGATTTGACTATCATCTTGTTTTTTTGAAAGATATATATCTAGGTTTTTAAAAACCTCTTTATTGTATGGAATAAAATTTATACCTGGTATTTTGGGATTTATTGTTCCAACAATTGCTAATATATTGTTTTTTTCTTTTAATTTTTCAATTTTATAGGAAAGATTCTCATCCAAAGCACTCATTTGATAGCATTTAGTATTGTTGTACTTTTCTTCTAATGTCTTGCTTATGTACTTGGCTGTTCCCTCTCCAGTAAGACATAAAGTTACAATTGCATTGGATTTGTCTATATGTTTTTCCAGTTCATAGTTATACCCCATTCTATCTTTTACAAGAGAAAAAAACATTTCATCGAGTTCTTCATCTCCCATAGAAACTTTTCTAGTTGCTTCTAATGCCATTAAAAGATCTACTCTATCAATAGTTTTAGTATTTATGTTAGTTCTCTTATTTACTATTTGTCCTATATTTGTAAGTGACCCAATATCAACTAGAAATAATATTCCTTTTCCTTGGTCTATTATTTTTGATAATTCCACTGCCTTATTATATATATTCATCGGTTTTTCATCTAAAGGCATATCTATGGCTACAGGGAATTTTACTCCTAAAAGCTCTTTAACAACATTTACAGTTTCTGTAGCTATACGACCATGAGAGATTATTATTAATCCGACTTTATCTTTCTTTACTTCATTCTTTAAGGCTGATTTTATGTAAAGTGTTATAAATCCAATCTCATCTTCTGGAATCTTAATTTCATTTGTATTTTCAATTTTTATTGCAAAGTTTCTTGCTATTTCATATTCTTTTGAAAAATCTATTTTTATTTTTTCTAAGTTTACATTTATTATCTTTTGATTTAATTTAATTCTTTTTAATGCTTCTTCTAAGTGTATTGCTAGATATTTAAATGCATTTTTATTTACTTCTAAATTAGTATTTTTTTCAATTATATTATTCATTAGCTCTTTTACCAGTTTTACCAGACTATCACTTACAAAGCTATTTAAATCACTCATTGAAAATATTTCTTCATCGTTTTCTAGATTAAACTTTATGTCAGCAAATCTATTTAAAACAAAAGTCCATAAAATATTTTCTATGTCAATATCTTCAATGTCCAGAGACTTTAAATCATAATATTTCTTTTCAATTGTTTTATATATATCCTCTGGTAATATGTACTCATCACTCACAATATTTTCTTTTATTGAGACTTCCTCTAAATTAAATGGTATAAATATAGCATTTTTTAAATACTTTCTTATTTCTGTATATTCAACCTCTTGAAAAGCAGCATCCTTGAAAGAATCCTTAAGTTTTAAAACTTCATTTATATCTACCACTACTATTGATTCACAATCTTCATCTTTAGAATTTATAAACTTCATAAAAGCTCTTGCACAAAGGACTTGAATCATATTTTGTAACTGTCCTATATTTCCACTAAACTTTTTTAATGCAAGTATTTCAATTACATTTTTATCTACAAATATTTTTGCATTTATTCTGTTACACTCTTGTTGAAAGATATTGTATATAAGGTCTATTTTTTCTTTTAACAGTCTATCATGTAATGATGGTAATGTTATTAGCATTGGTATTCTTCTTCTAAATGTTAATAATAGATTAGTCTCTACGTTTTCAGTAGTTGCTCCAATCAGTATCATGCTTACTTTTCTTTCAGCATTAGTTTCACCTAATCTTCTAAATTTTCCTCTATCTAAAATAGAAAATAGTATTTCTTGACCTTTTGGAGGCAATCTATGAATTTCATCTAAAAATAAAACTCCTCCATCGGCTTCTTCTACAAGACCTGGTGTATCATATTCAGCCCCTGTAAATGCACCTTTTTTATATCCAAATAATAAAGATAACAATAATTGTGGATTATCACTGTAATCAGCACAGTTAAATACAACAAAATTAGAATTTTCTTTTATTACCTTCTTTTTCTTTGCAAACTCATACATATGTTTAGAAAATAAACTCTTACCAACTCCACTTTCTCCTACAATTAAAGTAGGAAGACCTTTTGGAGGATACAATATAGCAGACTTTGCTTGTTCTACAGCATTTCTAAGACTTCCCTTATTTCCAATCAAAGTTTCAAATGGGTCGCTTGATTTTTCTTCAATTACCTCTACTATTTCCATTTCTAAACTTTCCTTAGGTAATATTTCCTCTACAACTCTTCTTGATATATTGAATCCTTCTGTCATCAACTCTCTGGTAATTTCTGAAATAGAAATATCCTTGCTGTTTTGCAATATTGCTGAAATCGCTGACTTTAAATAAGGATACCTTCTTTGTCTCGAATTACTTATATTGAGTTCTTTCCTTAGATTAGTTATATTTTCTCTAGTTGTATTTAAAAATTTTGCTATTTGAACATCTGTTAGTGGGTCTTTTTTATTTTCTGTATTTATGATGTTTACAAGTTTATCTCTCAACTCCATGCTTGATAACTCCTTTCTTGATAAATATATAAGCAACTATCGTGCCATACTTATTTTAATACTTTTTTTCTTTGCAACACTTGTAAATGACTACGTTTTCATAAGCATTCATACATTTTGATAAACATTTACTTTTTGTACATTTAGTAATTTACTAAATGTATTAACTGTTTTGATTGCTGATATTATAATTCATAATATAGATTATCGTATAAATTAGTTATAAAATTATGATTGAAAAGTTTATTTAATTAGATATAATATTATGTATCTACTCAACAATAAAATTTATGATACTTTATGCTTTTAACACTTTCTGTTTTTAAATTTTAATTCGATATAATAGTATCTTATTGAACACTCATATACACAGTAATCTAATTACATATCTAACTTAGATATGACTTTATATGACATATTATACTATTTTATTTATAAAAATAATTTACAAGTATTAAAATTACACACAGAGAGGAAAATATTATGAAAACATTTAAATCTGAAGCTTTATTGAAATACTCTGCAAAGGATATATTTAATATATTTATAAAATCTGCAAGGCTAAATTTCCCTAATTTTAATGAGAAAAGAGCTATAGGTACATTTGTTCAACAAAAAAATAATAAAAGATTTAAGGTTGAAATAACTAATTTTGAAAAGAATAGAATATATGAGATAAAAACAAGCAATAACAGAGAAAGTTTTGTTACTCGATATGAACTTATACACATTGATTTAGAAAATACAAAACTTATTTTCACTGAAAGTGAAAGCGATAGAAATATATTTGGAAAAATTAATTCAGTTATTGTAAGAATCTTATTTGGAAAAAGACAACCAGATGAATTTAATAATTTTATAAAAAGCTTGGAGCTAGAACTAACAAATAAAAAGATTAATTCACAAACATAAATTACATACCATTGTAATTGAAAACATTGATATATTTATTATAGAAATTAAATAGTTTAATATTTTATATTATAAAATAAATGAGGAGGGCTTTTAATTAATAAAAAAGAGGCTGTAAGTAGATTTGTGCAAAAACAAATTTACCTACTGCCTCTTTTTAGAAGGATTATTAATTATCTTCATTCTTCTACTATTACCTAATAATAAAAGCTGTAGGTTTTGTCTACAGCTTTTTTAGGTGCTACTTATTTTTTATATTATTAAGACTTTTTGAGAGTATTAAAATACTTTCTTTTCCTTAATATTCATAATAAATTACATCTTTATACTCATCAAAAATCTTCTTATTTAACTCATCTCCACCATCTATATTTGCACTATAAAAAATTGGTGGATTCTTTAATCCTCTATTAACTAACTCTTGAGTAACCTGAGCTATAATAGAATTCATCACAGTAGTTGCAATTACAGTGGAAGTTGGGCTAACTCTTTGGTTTAGACCATCTATTTCTATACAGGCATCTCCTTTTTGACCATGATTATCTATTACTAAATCGCATACCTCGTAAAGATTTTTTCCTGAAGAATGTCTTGAAGATACACTTTTTGAGTAGCTTAAATTAGTTATACATATTACTGTTGCCATCTTTTCCTTAGCTTCCATAGCAAATTCTATGCTTACTGGATTTCTACCAGATACTGAGTGAATTATAACTACATCACCTTCTTTAATTGGAGTCTTATCTGCTAGAGCCACACCATATCCTTCTAATCTTTCCATCTTACTAGTGTGAGTTATAGGAGCTGTGTCTAACATTAGAGACTTTGCAAATACTGGATTTATCAGAACACAGCCACCCGCCCTGTAAAATAATTCTTCTGTCAGTATTCCTGCATGTGAAGCCCCAAAGGAAAATATAGCATTTTTGTTTTTTATTGCCTCAACAAGCATTTGCACTGCTTTTTCCATATTGGGTTTTTCTTCAGTTTCTATTATATCAATTAATCTTTTTATCTCATTTATGTATTTAAATTCCATGTTTACAATACTCCTCCAAATAATGAACCTATAAGCTTACTGATTATACCAAATAGTGAAAGGTCGTTTCCACCAAATATTAGTATCCAGTTTTGAATAGTTCCTGAGTAAATTACAGCAGATATTCCTACTAAAGCTACCATAAATATTGCAGCTACAGCTGTACCTATTATAGCACCACGTATACCACCTTGTGATTCCCCTATTACAGCTGCTGCTCCACACTCAAAGAATGAAGTTATAACAAGTGGTATAAGTAACATGTTAAATACATTAAAATAGTTACATATTAAAATCATAGCTGTAGATGTTAACATGGCAACTAAGAATCCTATTAATACAGCATTTGGCTTATAGTTGAATAGTATTGGGCAGTCAAAAGCTGGTAGTGCATTTGGTACAACTTTTTCTGATATACCTTGGAATGCTGGCATTATTTGATTTATTAACATTCTTACTCCGTGAAGCATTATTATAAGACCTGCTCCAAAAGAAAGACCTTGCTTTATTGCATATGTTCCAATAAACTCATTAGCGTCTTTAAATGCATCTGGTATCACTATTCCAACAACTATAAACATTAGAAATACTGCCATTCCACCACTTATAGATATTTCTCTAAAAAATGACAAACTTTGAGGTATGTTTATATCTTCTGTAGATTTTTCTTTATTTCCTACTAACTTAGCAACAAATCCTGATATAAGTGCTAAACAACCAGATGGGTGTCCTAGTGTAAATGATTCATCTCCAATAACATCAAATACATATTTTCTTAATAACCATGGCATTATTGACCAGTAAAGTGCTGATAATACTGCTGCAAAAACTATCAATACTCCTCCAGTTAATCCTGCTTCAACTCCTGATGCTACAAATATAAATGGGAACCAGTAAAGCATGTGGCCTGTTAAAAAGATTGTCTTAATAGGTGTAAATCTTGCTATCATTAGGTGAAGAGCTAGACCTACAAACATTGCTAAACCTATAATACCCCCATAACTTGCAGTAAAAGTAACATCACTTAAACCTTTTGTTACTGCACCACCACTTATACTTTGGAAAGCTCCATTAATTGGTGCTATTGAACTAACTAGCATACCTGTCCCAGTTTCCATAATTATGATGCCGAAAGCTGCAAGTAATGCCCCTTTTATAACGTCTGATGCTTTCTTTTTCTGTAATATAAGGCCAAACGCTGCTATTAATCCAATTAACATAGATGGATTACGTAAAATATTATTTGAAATAAAATCAAGCATTATATTTTCTAGTGATAAACTAACTATTTAAGTTTTCTATCACTAAATTCCCCCTCTCTTTCTTACGATTTTTAATTTCAGTAAGTTTTTATTTTATGTCGGTTAACTTAAATTTACTTTCTAAAATTTAGACTATTTCTTATCATTTAAGAAAGCTTGAACAACTTCTGTAACTTCCGCTAAGTCCATATACTTCTTAACTGGATATACTGGTACATTACAAGTTCCCTTTAATTCATTTAATAATTCTTGGCTTGTAAATATACAGTCACAATCAGCTCCTCTAGCTGAGTTTATATCTGTATTTTCTACTTCTCCTTCTATACTTAACTGCTTTAGAACCTTTTGTATAGTCATTTTTAATACCATTGATGAACCTACACCAAATCCACATACTGCTAATATTTTCATTTTAAATTCCTCCTAATTTTGTTTATTTATAAGTTCTAGTATTGAACTTTTGTCTCCATTGACTATTAATTTTATATTTTCTTCTTCATACATCATCTCTGACAATGATGCTAATGCTTTAATATGAGTAGTGTTATCTATAGCAGCCAGTACCATAAAGATGTTTACTGGCTTTCCTAATAAATCAACTTCATCTTTCACTATAAGTAAGGACATGGCAAGTTTATTTACGCCTTCTTTAGAACTTGCATGTGGCAGAGCAAATCTATCAGCTAAAACAATATAAGGTCCATACTTTTCAACTGACTTTATCATATTTTTTACATATAACTCTTCTATAGAGTTATCTTCTAGCAAGGGTTTTGAAGCTATTTTTATTGCTTCTTTCCAATCTTTTACACTTCTTATCGTGTTGACTCTATCTTCATTAATTAATTCCTTTAACATTGGTTGATACATCTCTCCTTCATCTATCTTATGTATTATGTTTAATAAGTCGTCTTTCAGTGCTTCTTCATTATTAATAACTCCATTTTTTCTTATAGCCTGTATTATTAGTTCCAGATTGAAATACTTCTCATTTTCTTTTACACTTATGAGTTTGTTCATAAGTAACTGAATGTCTGATGTTGTTAAAAGAGGATTTACAACTATTACATTACTTACATTTTGTATGTCTATGGTTGTAATTATGTAATCATAGTACATATTTACTTCTTTTAGTTGCTTAATAGATACTATACCTACTATCTCTATAGTTGGTATGTATTTGTATAGCTGTATTTCCAAACTCTTTGATACCATAAGACCATTAGGACAAACTAGTAAGACTTTATTTTTTCTTAGACCATTATCTCTAGAACCTCTTAAGTATCCTCCAAAATATGATGCTATAAATCCTATTTCTTCTTCCCTTATACCTTCAAACACAGGAAACTCTTCTTCATTTTCTATGATTGACTTTATAATCTTATAAAGTGACTTATGTTTATACTTAGTTTCATCTAACATAGGATTGCTAATAGGAAACTTAAATCTTATTCTGTTGTAAGAAGAATGAAGATGCCTTAAAATATTTTTCTTAAACTCATGCTTACTTTCTAATTTTATTGCTGTATTTACTTCAAACTTGTCTATAAGTTTATCCACATATTTTTCAACAACATCTTCCTTAACTTCACTATTTAAACTAGGAAGTGAACTTACATAAGCACACACATAGGCTTGTTCATTTTCATTAGCTTCTTCGCATAAAAGCTCTTTACAATTATTAAAGTAACTAATTTTTTTAGCTTCATTTAGATATTTATAAGAATACAAGGTTTTCCCATCTCTTATTCTTTTATTTAGAAACTCTGTAAACTTAGTTAAATTTAATAAAGAGTAATCTGTAAGGTTTATGCATCCCTTTGTATCAAAATTAGTTACTTCCTTACTTATAGAATTAATTTCTAATACATTTTCTTGGGTAAGTAACAAGAAAAGTTCTCTAATAACATATTCATCACCTATTACTTTGTACTTCCCCTTGTATTCTAATTTTAGTCCTGTTGTTTGAAGATACTTTTTTATATCAGTTATTGTTTGTACTACTGTGTTTTTTGAAAGTAACATTTCATTTGTCAGTTTTTCTATTGATATTTTTTCATCATGTAATATTTTGTTCAATATAAAAGTTTTTCTATATTCACTATCTAAAAATTTATCTTCTTCAGCTGAAATTATTTTTCTTACATTACCTAAGTTACCTTCAAATATAAATTTGTGTTTTATATTTTTTATATTGCCTCTTTTTCCTAATTCTTCATTTATAGATAGGATATCGTAATAAACAGTTCTTTTTGATACGTTGAACTTTTCTTGTAGCTCTTGCGATGTTACATTGTTATTTTTAATAATAAAATCTAATATTTTTTTAACCCTTTCCTTCATACTGCCTCCTTAATTTTATTATCTATATTTTAAATACATAGTGCCATACCAAATAATTGCACATGATTTTACCTTATTCTATAATTTTGCACAGTTTAACTCTAATCCAAAAGATAAACGATACTAAAAAATATTTTGAAAAAAATATGTGAGTAACACATATTTTTTTCAAAAAACAAGCTATACTGAATAAAAAAAACTAAATCATGTCTACTTAAATAAATAGTACTGTAATGATTTTATACAATCAAATACAATTATTACCATACAGATTGAAATAAGTATCTTTACTAGAATCAGAAAAACACAGACTTTAGTATACAGGTATGATACGATATATTTAATAAATAAATTGAAAGATAACAAATTTAGCATCAAATAAAATAATGTCAATGTCTATTATATTTATTATCAAAAAATTTTTGAAAGTAAGGAGAATTCTTATGGAACTGTGTAGCGAAAATAAAAAGGAAACAAAAGTCGAAGATACAGAAATAAAACAGTATATTACTGGTGCAGGTGGTTGTATTGTCAGCAAATCGATTCTCAGTGGAACATCAAAACTTAAGTGGTTTTTTAGAGAGTATAGTGAGTTTGGAAATGGATGGATTGCTTTTGGTGATAAAGATACACAGGAATATGTAGATAATCCTAAGAATATGGCAATTGTAGATTTCAATACACTTATTGACATTGAGCCAACTGCTTTGAATATTTTTTATATGCCAGTAGGAACTGATTTAGAGTTTCACTCTGATAAAAGTGGAAAATATTTTATTGATACAAATACAGGAAAAGAAATTAGAGAACAAGTTAAACATCCTGCACAAATAGCATTTGAAAAGAACCTAAAATTTTTAAATCATGAGAACTATTCAATAGAATTCTTTCAAGGGTTGTTTCAAAAAAGTAATAAACTGGAACAATTCATAATAGGAGAAACAGATTTCCCAAGTGGAGAAGTTGTCCTTGCAGACCCTCTTGCGTATTTAGGTAGCGAATATATGACTTATTTAGAAAGAAAAATCCCTGTTGGAAGTTATTTAGTAGAAATTTCTATCTGCCATTCTAAAATTGCAGGACTTAGAATTGCAGCAGCAAGATTAATTATCAATGACAAAAAACCTATCAAATATGAAATTGCAATGCCAAAAGGAAAGAAAAGCGAAGATTTCGGAAAATCAGGAGCATGGACTTTCTTTGGTGTGGATACAGGATTAGCCTGTTTTTCAGATGCAAAAACCGCAAAAGAGTACAGCAATTTTATAACAAAATGGCAAAATGAAAATCCAGGCAAAAACAAATATAATGATTATTTTGCAACACTTTTTCAAAAAAGTCATGAAATGCACCCAAATATACAAAATAAAGATGGCAATTTCTTACTTTGGCAATTACCACAAACATCCTACAGATTAATTATGTTCACAAGTGGTATGGGTGATGGTATTTACAGCGGATATTGGGGATTTGATTCAGATGGAGAGGTCGCGGAACTTGTAATACCATTTATGAATCCAATATATTTTTAAGATATTAGGTTGATTATAAGTTCAAATTTATCATCAATATTAGTAAATCTGTTTTTTACTCTTCATAATATATGTAATTACTCCAAATAATAGAAAACTATTAGCATTATATACAATATACGTTTGACTCTATAAGAAAATATTTTAAAAAATACAATTTTCTTATAGAGTTTTTTTATAATTACTCTTTTTTCACTAGAAAGATATCATCTTGCCATCTTCTTACTTACATAATATCATTTTTTATTTATTTTTTTATTAATTGCTCATTTTGAGAATTTCCATCTTCTAAAATAATGAATATCCTTAAAAATTCCAACAAAAAAACTTCCAAAGAGCGACAATATAAAAAAGAAAAAAGTTGCTACCAGCAACCACAAAACACTTCCTCCAAATACCATTAGACAAGCAAATGTTCCAAAGTAAACATTGATGATAATAAGGGGATAGTTTATGCATTTTAAAAAAGTTATTCTTCGAAAGTAATACAATATTATCCCAGTATATGCGATAAATATTGGTGTAGTCAAACAGAAATATGATATTTTCGTTGCTTTTGATGGTATAGTATTTTCACTAAGTAAATCATACATTTTGATAAAGGGAGATACAATTACAAAAAAGTATAGGATAGCCAATATCGAAATTACAAAAACAATTAAGCTTATGTTTGTTTTAACTTTCATCACACTCTCCTTTTTATTTACATCACATTAAAATTAGAGTTTTAATTATTCTTTATATTCTCAATATATAAAGAATAATTACCTATATTTATTTCTATAGTATCATTAGTATCTAGTTTTTTAAAATACATTGCCATTTGTTATTCAAATTTTTTTTTCAAACATAATGAATTATTTTTTAATTTGGTGATGTTAACATTTTCTCTAAACTCTTTTTTAAGTTTATGATAATTTTAAAATAGAAATTCAGATTATTGCTTAAATACTAGATTTATCATCAATAATTTAAGCTTTAAGAATTGAATTTACCATTTACGAAAGAGCTTTGATATGACAAAATGTGTAAAGGTTTCTAAGTTTTTTGAGTAGTGCTCAAAATCAAACTGTCAAAGTTCAAGAATTGATAGACGTAATGGCAATAATAGAGGATTGCTCATGTACAAACATTATCAAAATCTAAAGTTTATCGCTTGAACTGGGTGGGATTTTATGGTATTATTTTTTATAAAATATGTGCAGAATTATATTTGTTTTGCACGCGCAAGGGTAGCATGAAATAATGCAGATTAATTTTATATTTTCTACAAATCGGCAGACAAGGAGAAAACAGAAAACTTATAGTGAAAGGATGTGTAAACTATGAATCTTCAATATTTAGATATGAATCAGTACAAAAGAAAAAGTCATTTTGATTATTTTCGCAGTTTATCATACCCTTACGTCGGGGTAACAGTTAATGTAGATATCACAAAATTTATTGCACAGATAAAGAAGAAGAAACTCCCATTTTTTCTTTCATTTTGCTATTGCATTGCAAAATCAGCTAATTGTGTTCCGGAATTTAGGCAAAGGATTATGGACAATAAAATAGCAGAATATGAAGTTTGTAAAACTTCGCATACGGTATCTTTAGAAGATGGGACATATTGCTATTGTACGCTCGATTGTAGTATGCAATTTCAAGATTATTTACCCTATGCTATTCAGGCACAGGAAAATGCAAAAACGGCTAAGAATACAGAGGACCATGCTGATGACCAAAATGAGCTGATTTTTATATCAACATTACCATGGTTTTCCTATACGGCACTTATCAATCCGGTTCCCACTCCTGCAGATAGTAATCCTAGAATTACATGGGGAAGATATTTTGAGCAAGATTCAAAAATATTAATTCCTGTATCTGTACTGTGTAATCATGCGTTGGTAGATGGGTTGCATATTTCACAATTTTATCACTTTTTAAATAAGAAGATTAATGAACTGACCGATATGATAGATACATTGAACCTTTCAGCCGATATTGTATGCGAAATGCAGACTATGAGGAAATAGCGTATTTGCTGGGCTTTAAGGATATGGTAAATATTATTACGGAAGTTATGGAACATTCACAGCACGCTCATAAATGAACAATTTTTCTCTTTATCCTCTTTATTAACCACCACAGGAATTAAAAAGCCCAGTCAAGAACCTGTCACCATAAATGGTGCCAAGCATTCTTGACTGGGCTTTTTACTTTGCTGTATCTTCATGCAAGAGGAAAAGGACTATTCCTCAAAATCCTCAAATCCCTCTATCGTTGGGACACTTGAGTCAATTTATCCGTGCCTTTAGGCATGACGGCGTTAAGAATGGGCAGACACAGTCCTGCACTTGATAACAAGCTGACGGGTCATTTTTCCAAAAGCAAGACATAAGGATTTATGAGAAGAAACGTGAAGTATCTACCAATAGTATAAATGCCCGTAAAGCCTATAGAACAAGGCTTTGAGTCTTTGCGGCTGGCTCTCTAATGATTGTAATTTTTAATTATTTAATTGCTTCATTTTTAGACCTCTTTTTGAATATAAGTACTACATACATTCTTGCTTTTTATTTTTTGTTCTTGAAGCATGTTTAATAATCCATTGACATTCTTTTGTTATATTTTCTGTTTGCCAACGAGAAATAATTAATTCAAATTTTTCTTGCTCTTCTTTGTATAAATCATTTAGATTATTTGCTACACTCTTTTGAATGGTTTTATCTGTATCATCTTTTAGATTAGACAATAATTCAAAATAATTATCAAAATATTCTAAGGCAACATACATTTTTTTTGCCCATGGCAATCGTATTCTAATACATTCACTGGCTAATCTACGAACTCTTTTATTACTATCTTTACTCCACTCCAAAAGCAAAGCCATAGACTGTTCTGGAAAATTATTTATTATGGTACGCATACAATACTCACTAGTAAATCTTTTTGTCAACTCCTTACTGAAAGTTGTGCTTACTTCAAAATTTTCTCCCCCAAACTTCTCAACATACTTTCCAATAGGCCATAACCAATAACCTTCTGTAAACATGCCTAAACTGCCTTCTAACTCTGGACCTAATATTTTCTCAAAAACATTAATAGCATCCGAATAATTTAAATTAATAGACTCTTTTAAAGCATTTGCTAATAACTCCTGTCTTTGATTGAATTCTAATAATTCAATAGTTGGTTTTGTCAGTGAAAAGAACTTATTAATAATAAATTCTGGATATACTGATTTTATTTTTTCAGCCAAGAAGTTTACATATTCAATGTCATAATAGTCTTTCACTTTCTTAGCCATCTTTTCTAAATCCTTTCAATAAATGATAAACAGCTCTATAAACTTGATTTCTATCTAAAGTATTGGTTTCTGCAAGAAAAATAGATAAATCATTTAATGCACCAGAAATCATATGTGAAATTATATGAATATCAAACTCTATTAATTTTTCATTTTTTTGAGCAATTAAGAGTTGTTCTTCCAAAAGTAAAACAGAATTCTCATTATCCATTTTTTTCCACTCTCTCCACTCTATAATATTAGGTGCTTCAATTAATAATATTCTTTTGTTAGATTCTAAAGTAGCTGATTGTACAAATCCAACACAACCTAAAATTAACTGTTCCCATATATCTTCAGATGTCATAGCTTCTTTTTCTACGTTTAATCCAACTTCATACTGAACAAGATTCAAAACTGCTTTAAATAGATTCTTTTTATTTTTGAAATGGTGATATACTGCACCTCTAGTCATATTAGCTTCTTCTGCTATAGCTTCTAATGAGGTCTTTTCATAGCCATAAGTTGAAAAATGATTACGTGCAATATCAATCAAATTTTTTGTAGTATTTATAGATGCTAATTCTTTTTTATTTTTAGTCATTTTCATCACTTGATTTCTTATAATTTTCAAGATACTCATCTGATGGCGGGATTATTTGAATAATATCAACCAAAATTTTACTTGGAGTTTCAATAAGAAAATGTCTTTGACCATATTCTTCATTTCTTATATCTAACAAGATTGATGATTTTTTTCTACTAATTACTTCTGAATATACAGTATTTACATCGTCAACTTCAATATTAAGAATAATACCCTCACACTGTTTTCTATACAGTTTATGTATTGTATCATGTGAACTATCAATAAATGCCAACTCAAATTCTTCATTGTCTTTTAAGCTAATATACCAGTCACTATTAAAGGTTTCCTTGAAGTCAAATAATTCTATAAAAAAATCTGCTTCTTTTCTTATATCATTACACATTAGTACGGGGTAAAAACTATTTTTCATAAAAATAATCTCCTTTATATTTTGTACCATCAATATAACATACATACAGTATGTATGTCAAGCACTTTGGTTTTTGTCTCAAAATTTGTTTTGGATTTTCGTGACATAAAAATATACTCCCTTCATAGCGTTAGCTTTTATTATTTCAACTATCTACTATAAAGAAAGCATATCAAAATTTCCAGTAATATTTAGTAAGAAAAAATATATTTACACAAATCTATCTATATTCTCATAAAATGAATTAAAAGCATTCCTTGCTTTAAAAATATTTTATATAATTATTTTATAAAAAACATTTTATTTTTTTACTTTTTCTATAAAAATCATATTATATCTTGAAATTTTCTTTTATTTTAATCTATCCTTATTTCTTCTTCATATCTTTGAAATTCTAAATTTGCTTTAAACAAATCCCCATCTATTTCTATATAGAATTTTCCACCTTGTAAATTTACTAAATCTCTTGCAATAGCAAGTCCTAATCCACTACCTTCAGTATTTCTTGATTCATCAGCTCTTTTAAATCTTTCCATAATCTCACTTGGGTCAAAATTTAATTCATATGAAGATATGTTTTTCATAACTATCTTCACATCATCTCCACTCTCATAAACATCGAGATATACTCTGGTACTTTCTAAAGAATATTTAGCTATATTTGACAAAAGATTTTCAAAAACCCTATACATTCTTCTTCCATCTGCCCATATATACACTTTTTCATTTGGAACATTTAATCTTATACTTAGATTATTTACAGACAACTTTTCTTCTAGTTCACCTATACTTTGTCTTAAGAGTTGCACCAAGTCAATTTTACTAACTTGTAACTCTATATTACCACTACTTACTCTACTCGCTTCAAATAAATCCTCTATCAATAATTTTAACCTCTTTGACTTTGATTCTAATACATTTATATAATCGTTTATATATTCTGGTTGTATAGAGTCTTCTTTTTTAATTAAATCTACATAATTTATTATAGAGGTAAGTGGAGTTTTTAAATCATGAGATACATTAGTTATAAGGTCAGATTTCATCCTTTCACTTTTTACCTGTTCTTCTATTGCTTTGTCTAGACCTTCTCCAATGTTATTTATATTTTCTGCTAAAGATGTAAAATTATCATTTCCACTAATTTTTATCTTATAGTCTAATTCACCCTCTTTTATTTTTTCGGTGCCTTCTATCACATAACTCAAATAAGAAAGTCTTTTGGTTATATAAAGTGCAAAACCTAAAAATATACATATAGAAAGCAACAATCCTAGGCTTACACTTTGAGCACTGATTACAATTATTAAAAGCAAGGATATTATTACTATACCAATAACTTTTCTTGCTAAAGATATTTTTTTTATAGCGTTAATGACCTCCCTTACAGTTTTTATTAACCATAAAATCACTCTTACTATAATACTTGACTTAAATATACACATTTTATTTTCCAAATGACTTAACTGAACAGTTATAAAAAATATATTATTTGAAATTATTAATGATGCTATAGAAATTAGTAATATAATATAAATATCATAGGATGTATTAATAACATACAGAAATAGAAGTATTATTGAGATAACTATTATTACTGCATTAAATTCCATGGGTATTTTATTGTATATCAATAACAATACATTATCTTTTTTTAATGCCTCACATTTAATTCGTTTACATAATATCATGGACAATAAACATATAATAGCTAAAATTAAACTAGCTACAAAAAATAATTTCACTTTTTCTGTAGCCTGATTAAATGTTTCAAAGTTATTGTATACAATTCCATCATCAATACTTAGCTCTTTAGGAAAGGATATATAAGCTTCAAATGCCTCATCTATACTATTTAGTTTTAAATCGATATTATTTAATTTAAATTTTTTCCCATTTAGCTTTTTAGTATAAGAACTTTTTTCTGCTCCTGCTACTATTTCTACATCACAATAACCCTTTGATTTTTGCTTAAATTCATCTAAATCATCATATAGTGTGTTAGTATAAAACACTCCTGTATATGTATTTTTAATATACACTTTTATATTTTTCAAAGAATTTAAATATTCCTGAGGTGATAGTTTATTATTTACAAAGCCATCATAATTATTAAAATCATTACTTAAAGTAATGTTTTTCCCCTCTCCTTCTTTTTTAGAATATTGATAATTTAATTGTGATTTTTCTACGTTGCTATATCCACTATCTACAAATGGTTTCAAATTGTACAATATATCTTGCACTGTACTTTCATCAAACATATTACTGTCATAAAAATCATCAGATATTCGAATAATTCCACTACTTGTAGAAGTTTTTTGTATATTATGTTTAGGCTCAGCAAGCCCTATTGACGCAAATAGTATGGCTAATGGAAACGAAATAGATACTATTATTAATGCTACTAACTTTAATGCTCTATATTTCTCCAAGTTGTTCACCTCATCTACATCGTCAATATCTTATATAAAATAAAATTCAATACAAGCATAATTCCCATAGAGTACATTAAGCTACTTGAGAAAAAGTTAAAACATATAAGAATTCCTAATATTTGTGTAAAAGTAAAAACAACTAAAATCAAAATGCAATTAAATATTAAACTCTTTTCTTTCATAAGTTTTCCGCTAAAATTTTTCAATCTTATAACCAACTCCCCACACCACCTTTAAAAATCTTGGTTCTTTTGGATTTATTTCAATCTTTTCTCTTATTCGTCTAATGTGTACTGCTACTGTATTTTCTGAATTAAAACTCTCTTCATTCCATACTTTTTCGTATATCTCATCTATTGAGAAGACTCGTCCTTTATTTTCTAAAAGAAGTTCAATTATCTTATATTCAATTGGTGTCATTTTTATATTTTCGCCATCAATCTTAACTTCTTTTGTCAGTGTATTTAGCTCTAGAGCTCCACTTTTTAAAATTTCTTTACATGTATCTTCATAATTACCTAAAGCTACATATCGCCTTAAGTTGGATTTTACTCTAGCTACAAGTTCTAATAAATTAAATGGTTTTGTTATATAATCATCAGCTCCAATGTTTAATCCCATTATTTTATCTGTATCTTCACTTTTTGCCGAAATTAAAATTATTGGTATATTTCTTTCTTCACGTATTTTTACAGTTGCTTTGATTCCATCTAATTTAGGCATCATTATATCCATTAAGATTAGATGGATATCATTTTCTGTTATTACTTCTAATGCTTTCATTCCATCATATGCTTTATGTATTTTAAATCCTTCTGATTTAAGATATATCTCTATTGAATCAACAATCTCTTTATCGTCATCTACTACTAGTATATTGTACATATTTTCACTTCCTCTATTGTATAATAGTCCTTATGTTTATTATACAATATCTTTCACTTCCTTTCTCAATAATGACTAAATTGTTATATTGTATTATCTTACATTTTTATAATTTTTCTTTATATTTATATAATAGAATATAAATCTTAAGAAAATATTATCCTAAATCTTAAATATTTCTTAAGATTTGCATTAAATTAAGCTTTATTTGAATTAATTGATTTAAATTATGCGGTTTTCAAATTACTTTAATTTAAGTGTTTTTATTAGATTAACCTGAATTAATGTATATTAATTCTTATTGAGTAGTTTTTATTTTATAGGTGGAAGAATGGTGGAAAAATTATATTTTACTAATTTCCTTCCACCATTCTTCTAGCCAAATATAATTGCAAGCATTTATTTTACTATGATAATGTCTACTTATCCAAGTCTTGTTTTTATACCCATAAATATATATTTTATAAACACTTTAATAAAATTTATATTTATCAAAAGTAAAACTATCCAATAATTTAAAATATGTTCAGAATAATAAATAAAATAAAGGTACAAAAAGTTATACTTTCATACCTTCACTGCTTTTATTATGTAATTATCTCCCATTTTCATCTTTTAAATTATTGATTTATATATAGATAAAGTCCATCTCAATAAAGTTTTCCAAACAAGAGAATTTGTGTAAATAATCTTTCCAATTTATACCAAACTATTTTTCTAAATTCCTATAATACTCTTCTAAATAATCTAGTTGTTCTTTACTTATAGTCTTATGTATAGTCGTAAGAGAACATATAATTTTTCTGTTTTTAGTAGATTTTAATACTTTTTTCTTAAAAGTATCATACTCTTCACTAGCTATTATTATTTTATAATATGATTGGAATCTTATAATCTCTCTAGCTAAAAAACCCTTATAAATTAATCCTTTTAATACTATTTTTATTGTATTCTTGTGCCATCCATACATCTGCTTTATGTCTCTTATTATTTCTTTTTTAGATGTCAATGAATTTTTTCCCCATATATACTTCATTACCACAAATTCTGCTCTTACTAACCCTTCTATTAATATTTCTTCTTCCACGTTTTGTCACTCCCTCAAATTCTGTCTAGCCCAAATTAATAATAGAAGCTTCTAACCACAATTGATACAGGTAATTTTTACCATATGATTTATATGTTTAGTCTATTTTTTTGAAGTAAAATAACGTTCATATTTATAAATTTATCCAATTTTCAAACAATCATGTTGAATAATAACTAATTCTGTTGTATTATTGTAGTTGTAGAATAAAACTAAATCGGCAAAACTAGAGAAATTTAGTGACGCAAAGCTATAGGGACTAAGACTTGTAAAATATCTTATAAGTTATGTCAGCCAGTTGCCAAAAAGATATTTTTCTTTTTGTTTTTATGAAAGTTTTTTAGGGGGATAATAATATATGTTTAGAGATAAAATGGATAGATGTACACATATCTTAACTGCTTATATTGGTAGTTCATATGATTATTGTGATTTTATAGATACACAGTTAGATGATTTTATACTAGAGTACGGAGAAAATGTAGTAGAATCTTGTTTGCATCAAGTGATGGTATTGGTAAGTAAGTATAATTAAATAGAACTTATTTTCTAGAACACCTTTTTAGTTTTATCTACTTTTAAATAGCATTATGTTAAAAAATTAATTAAAATATATTTCTAACATTCACAGTTTTATTTTTTGTTAAAATACAATATAGTGAAAATGTAAATTTGTATTAAAAATAAAAAGAAACTACAATCTATTCGCTTAGAGCGAAGTTTCAAATTCAAAATAACTTAAGTAATGATTTATTCGTTGAAATCGTCTTGATTGCCATTAGGACGATTTTTTAGTTTATGTAAAAATTCTTTTTATCTACTTTCTAGAATCCTATTATACCTTTATTACGAAAAAGTTCTTTCACATACTCATTCAATTTATTCATATGTTTACACAAGATATATAAAAATTATATAATCCAAGTAAAAATAGTACTTATATATATATTAATGTAAAATTTTGTTTTTATTTGTATCATAAGTGTACTAAGTTCATATATATATATTAGGATATTTAATTTATCCTAATAAAAATATAGGAGTGGTAAAGAGTGGATAACGCAAAAAATTTAGAATATTATAAAAATAATTTAGAATCACATTCTAGTGATTTAATGAAATTAGTAACTGGATTGACACAAGAGGAATATTTAAATACAAATTCAAGAGCTTATTTAACACCTTGTACAATATGGAGAATAATAAAATATTTTCTAGTTGGAGAAAGTTATGATTTATCTGCTACAAAAATTAAGTTAGATTTTCAGGAAGAATTAAATTTCAATTTAGATAATGGGATATTAAATGAGCTTTGTGAAGAATTAGAAGAGCTACTAGATTCTAATTATGTTCAAAATTGCAAACTTAGAGAAGCATTAAAAAGAGCTTTAAAACTATGTGAATGTTTAGCTGAAGCTATAAAACAAATAAACTGTAATGATAAATGTGAATTTTTAGTAGGAAAATTATTTTGCTTATTAGTACAAATTATACTTTTAATAATAGCTATTATAGCTAAAATAATTATACTATTAATATTCTGTAGTGATTGCATTTCATGTAATGATAAAAAAGACGTAAAATCTTCTTTCTGTGATTGTCTAATTTGTGATTTAGAAAAAGAACTAGATCAAATAGAAGAATTAATTGATGAACTAATTAAATTAGCTATTTCATTTATAAAATGTGGTTCAAAAAAATGCAAACATGATGACTATAATGAGTGTGACTGTAAATATGAGGAACATCATGAATGTAACTGTAAACATGATAAATGTAATGAATGTGACTATTGCAATATTGGTTGTGAAAAAAAACCTTGTATAAATAGCTGTGAAGACAGTCTACAAGAATATTTTGATAAGTACAAAAAACAAGATTGTACAAAAAAATGTAATAAAAATTACTAAAAATCTTATTTCTATAAAAAACAAAAACTTTCAAAAATCCTGTTAAGTATAATATAGCATGTTATTTTAATCTAAGATATTTGAATGGCTAAATATATAGAATAATATAAACACTATAATTTTTTAGCTATTTGAAATATTTTGTAATAATATGCAAATTATAATACAGAAGAAGTTATCTTGATAGATTTAAAAATCTAAAAGAGATAACTTCTTTTGTATAAGTAAAAATCTATAATATTTTTACTTTTTTGAAACCCATAAAAAGACCTCCTTTTTTTAGTTGTCATTGAGGTCTTTTTTTCTTATTTTAAACTTACTAATATATAAGTCGATTCAACATCTTAATTCAAATCGTAACAATTATAAAATTTGATAATACTATACTATATTATATTAATTTACTACATGTCTACTTATATGTAACTATTATATCTCCTCTTATAAAAGCTTACTTTAATTGAATAAGAGACAATAAATATAATTATTGTCTCTTATTTAAATATTTATTTATATCTCATTCTACTATTATATTTATCACCAAGACTATATTTACATTGTGTAGCATCATTACAGTTATCTGAACAAGTATCATTATCGTAATAGCATAAATTTGGATTATGCATACAATAACTTCTACAGCATTTACAGTTATTACAATTACGAATTTGTGGACAAATTATAAATAATAGTGATAAATCAATCATTCTACAATCAAAGTGTTTTACACAAATATTCTCTATTCCAATAAAAATAGTTTCTATAATATTATCACACTTATCATATTTCAAATCTTTTAACAAGATAAATTGACAAAATGGAATACTCCAATGTGCAGAATGAAGAGACTGCTGACAATTATCTGCAGTATATATAATCTTAATATTTTTAAATCCTTTTATAACCAATTTTGGCCCTAGTATAGTGTTAATAATCTCTTTATCCTCAACACAAATATTTACACTTACTTCATTAATACATTCTATATCCGGTTTTTGTGTTGGAACACATAGTATGTCATCTTCTATAAATTCTTTATAGTATTTTATGCATTTGTTGTCTGGATAATCTTCTAAGGGGGTAATTCCAGTTTTTGAAATACTTTCATTCATATAAACATCTCCTTAATTTTATAATTATATAGAGATTAAAGTTTCTATATACATTTTATATATGATATAAAATCATATATTGTTATAAAAAAGCTAAAAAAAGAAAAATATTTAAAAATAGGTAACAAAAAGTCGAAATTTAAATAGATTATATTGAGAGCTAAAAACTTTCAATAAATTATATAAGGAGAGATAAATATGAATAGTAATATATGTACTTGTAATATGGATTTAATTGATGTAAGTGGCTTATGTAACGCAGATGATGTTACAAGCGTTATAAGTCAATACCCTTATTGGTTTCAAATGTATATACCTGAAACCCTAAATGTACCACCACAAAAACCAGATATAGAGCAAATAAACTCAGTAAACGTATCAGTAAATATACTAAGAACAAAAGTTGTTAAAACACCTATATCACCTTTAGATGCTAATGGAGATTTTATAGCAAATTTAGAAGGAAAAATATCTACAGGAAGAAAGCTTATAATTGAAGGTGAATTATGTCAAAAGATATCTTATACAGCTAATGAAGAAACTCAATCAGTTCATTCAGCACATTTTTATGTACCATTTTCAAGTTATATAGTTGTGCCACAAGAGATTACGTTTAATGACGTAACTCCACCACTAACACTAGATTCACTTGATATAAACTATCAAGTAAATGCTTGTATAGAAGATTTATCTATAAGCACATTAGATGAAAGAACTATATTAAAGCATACAACATTATTATTATATGCAGTACCAACACAACCATTATAAAATCTATAAAAAAATAAGGAGTGGAAAATATGTTAAATTCTAATTATACAAATGGAACAAGCTATCAATTCTATGATAAATGCTGTGGTGAAAATAAAATATTAAATACTGTTGGTGTTTATCCAGAATTAAAAATAGAAAAAGCATTACAATGTTATGAAGATACAGATAAATGGACAGAGTTTTTTGTTCCAGAAATAGTAGATATACCATCACAAAAACCAGATATAGAAGATATAGTAGAGGTACACTCTTGTGTAGATATAATATCTCAAAGAGTAATAAAAACACCTCTAGTAAATGGATATACTCCTGTAGGCCAAAGTCCAATAGCAGGTGAAGATATATCAAATGGAGAATGTACAAATCTAACTGGAAGAAAGTTAATAATTGAAGGAATATTAAAACAAAAAATAATATATACGGCAGCAGTAGATGAACAATCAATTCACTCTGCTCACTTTAATATACCTTTTTCAGTATTTATAATAATAGACAAAGATACTCCACTATATCAGCAGTTTAAGATAACTTCATATATAGAAGACATCTATGCATGCGCATTATCAGAAAGAAGTGTATTTAAAAATACAACAATATTTATAAAAGCATCAAAATTATGCTAAGAGATTTAAATAAAATGAGGAGGAATAAAAATGGAATGCAATAAAAAAACTTGTGAATGTGATTTTAATATTAAAAGTATAGGTATATGTGATGTAACAAAATTAAATATGGATGGAAGCAAAAGAGAGACTTTAAACTGGACAGAAATTTCAGTTCCTGAAATACTTCCTATTCCAATATTAAAACCTGATATAGAGGATATAGATCAAGTTTATGCAAATGCAGTAATCAACTCTACAAAACTTATAGAAACTCCATTTGCATATAAATCATATAATTTATATGTTAGTTTAGATATATTAAATGAAATACAAACAATATTGAATACTTTTTTAGCAGTAAATATACAAACAACAATTGATACAATTATTGATGGAATAAATGATATAATTTCAGCAATTCAAGCAGCAATACCTTTAATTCCTGGTTTAGGGGCAATTGTCAATCCTTTATTAACTGAATTACAAGGATTACTAAATTTAATTCAACCAACAGTAGATTCTCTTTTAACAGCTGTTAATGGATTATTAGCTGCAATTCAAATTGGAACAGCACAAGTAGTATGTACAGCTCTTAATTTAGTAATAAGTATAACAACTACTTTAATTAACTTACTAGAATCTGTACAAGACCTTATCAATGATATACTTGCTGCAATTGGTACACTTGGAGGACCATTAGTAGCAGCATTGATAGCAACTTTACAAACAATAATTAATACTATTCTTACACCTGCATTTAATTTATTAATTGGAGCAACAGGGGCATTAACTGTACTACTTCAAGGTCTAAGTGGAATAATAATTGATTGTAATACTACTATGGCATTTGAAATAATACCAAATGCTGAAGGAACATGCTTAACTGGAAGAAAAATAATAGTAGAAGGTTTATTAAAGCAAAAGATTGTATATACAGCACTAGTAGATGAACAATCTGTTCATTCTGCACATTATGAAATACCTTTCTTAGCATATATAATTCCTTATGCTAAATTTGAAGGCTTAACTTATGAAGAAGGAATAGTAGTTTCAGCTCCTGGAGAACCTGTAGTTACTATAAATGGATACAGATATAACCCTGCTTTAGGTATAAATGTTGACTTATGTGAAGATTTTGTTGTAAGTGCATGTATAGAAGATATATATGTAAATGCACTTGATAAAAGAACAATATTCAAAAATATAACATTATTCTTAAAAGCAAAATTAGAATCAATATGTAATTAATATGCATATTACTTCAGTAGTATGTGGCATAAATCAATATACGTTTTAACTTAATATAAGAACTATCTTCAAAGTAAAACTTTTATTATTTATTTAAAAAAAAGAGCATTTTGTATGACTTTTAAAATCATATAAAATGCTCTCTATTTGTTTTGCTATTTTCTTCTGAAGTTTTCTATAAATATAATAACAACTATTGATATAGATAATATCATAATAAAACCTATCTATCTACTAACAGATTATACATTATTAAAGTTTTAGTTTCTATTCTTGTTATAGAATTTAATCATTTTAATACAAGTATAACCACTAATAAAATATCTTCTTTTAAAATTAGACTATCTGACTCTTCAAGTAGATTTCTCTAACTTAACATAATAAAACATGACAAAACATAATAAAACATAACAAAAACTTAGACATCGTTTTCTTATTATGGTATACTAAAAAAGAATTTACAACAATTTAATAAGGGGGAATATGTTATGTTAAAAAAGATTTCTATATTAACTTTAGCTCTACTTATTTCAATAGGTATTACTTCATGTAATTCTAAAGAAAATAAAGTAAATGATAAATCTAATGCTAAAGTTACATCGACTAATGACTCAAAAGATAAAGAAGAAACTCTTTTTGTCTATTCAGGGGCAGGTTTAAAAAAACCAATGGAAGAAATAGCTCAAAAATTTAAAAATGAAAACAATGTGAAAATCGAATACAGTTATGCTGGTTCTGCACAATTAATAGCTCAAGTAGAAACAAGTCATAAAGGAGATGTATTTATTGTTGGTTCTGAACCAATTTACTCAAAAGCATTTGAAAAAGAGCTTGTAGGTGAACATAAAACCGTAGCACATCATACACCTGCAATAGTTGTACCTAAAGGCAATCCAGCTAATATTCAAAAACTAGAAGACTTAAATAAAGATGGTGTTAAGATTATCTTTGGTGACAAGGAATCTAATGCTATAGGTAAAACTACTCAAAAAATACTTGAAAAGAATAACTTAAAATCGGTAAATGATAATGTTATTTCTACTGCTGCAACTGTCAATGAAATGATTTTACAGTTAATTGCAAGTAAAGCAGACGCCACAATAGCTACAAAAGACTCTGTTTTTGGTAATGATGATGTAGAAGTTATAGAAATTTCTTCAGATAAAAATATAGACCAAATTATTTCAGCAGGAACTGTAAGTTACAGTGGTAAAAAAGATTTAGCTAATAAATTTATAGATTATATAGCATCAGATGAGGGTAAACAGATATTTAAAAAATATGGTTTTGAACCAGTTAAGTAGTGATTAGTCTTGAGAAATAAATTTTTTACTATATCACTCACAGGATTTTTTGTGATAGTCTTTTTATTTATCGTATCTCCACTTTTTATGTTGATCATTAAAGGATTGAGCTATGTTCCTAGATGTTTAAGCTTGGTAGAAGTACAGTCTGCAATAGTACTTAGTATTAAGACATCTTTACTATCTACTATATTATGTCTTTTATTAGCTCTTCCTACAGCATACTTTTTACATATTACTAGCTTCCCTTTTAAAAAACTACTTGTACAAATAATCAATTTACCTATGTCTCTTCCTCATCTAGTATCAGGAATTGCTCTTTTACTTTTATTTGGAAAAATGGGTATTGGAGATGTTGTTTATAAACTTTTTAATCTTGATTTTGTATTTACAAAACAAGGTATAGTTTTAGCACAGGTATTTGTAAATCTACCACTTACTATTAAAATACTTAACACAGCATTAAATGAGAGTAATGAAAAAATGGTATTTGTAGCACGTACCCTTGGATGTAATAGTTGGGAAGCTTTTAAATTTATAATTCTTCCAAATTTAAAGATTGGAATTATATCTGCAACTGTAATGACTTGGTCAAGAGCACTTGGTGAATTTGGCGCAGTTGCTATGATAGCTGGCTCTACACGAATGAAAACAGAAATTATTCCTACATCAATATATTTAAATATGTCAACAGGTGATATAGATATTGCAATTGGAATAGCTGTAATTTTAATATTTATCTCACTTACATGCCTGACTATCTTTGAAATACTATTTAATAAAGAGGTGAATAAAAGTTAATATGTTAAAAATAAAAAATTTATCCCTTGATTTACCTTGTTTTAAATTGAGAGAAAATAGTTTATATATTAATAATCATGAATATTTTGTTTTATTAGGTTCTAGTGGATCAGGTAAAACTCTATTTCTCGAAACATTAGCAGGAAGATACCCATATGCAAAGGGAGATGTATTATACAAAGAAAAATTAATTTCAAACTTACCTCCAGAAAACAGAAATATAGGATTTGTATATCAAAATTTTGAACTATTTCCAAATATGAATGTTGAGGATAATATAAGATTTCCACTTAAATTGAGAAAAGTATCTATGAGTGAACAAATTTCAAAAGTTAATCACTTGTCTGAACTGATGCAGATAGATGATATAAAGAAGAGATATCCCCAAAATTTAAGTGGAGGTGAAAAACAAAGAGTTGCTTTTGCACGTGCATTAGTAGCTGAGCCAGATATATTACTTTTAGATGAACCTATGAGTTCATTAGACTATATTACAAAAAAACATATAAGTAAAATACTAAAGGAAGTTTACCTCAAGTATAAACCAACAGTAATTCATGTTACTCATGATATCTCTGAAGCAATGTTTTTTGCTCACAAAATAGGAATAATGAACAATGGAAAAATAAATCATATTTTTGAGTTAAATGAAGAGATAAAACAGAAAGGAGAATCTTTTTTCTATGAATATATTTGATACGTTAAGAGATTATATGTTAGAACAAGTTGATAAGAATAATTTAAATATGGATATGATAAGTATTGTATCTAAATCTCTAACTGCTGAAGAAGCAATAGGAAATACTAAACGTAAAGATTTTCCAATTATAGTTGGTAGGGAGATAATGCTTGAAGCTGATTTTAAAGGAGCTAAAGGACAAGCATTCACTTCTACTCCATCTATGTTTGAAGGTTCTTTAAAGGACATATTGTCATTAGATTTATACAATAATCCTCATGATAGAAGCCTTTTTATAGCATCATTAAATGCTGTTATGAGATATCTAAATATAACAGATAGAACTATTCATTGTAAAAATAATGACCCAGAAATATGTGCAAAAATTTTCCCTAAATTTATAAAAAATAAATTTGATAATCCAAAGGTAGCAATCATAGGATATCAACCAGCTATAATTGATAATATTAAAGATTCTTTTGAAACTAGAGTATTAGATTTAAACCCTGAATTTGTAGGAACTATTCAGTACAATGTTAAAATTGAAGATGGCATAAAAGATTATATAGATGTTATATCTTGGGCTGATATAGTGATTTGTACAGGAAGTACTTTATGTAACAACTCAATTATTGATTTTATATCATTAGATAAACCAGTTTACTATTATGGAACTACAATAGCTGGTGCATCAAAAATTTTAGGTCTTGATAGACTCTGTTTTTGTAGTAAATGACTACTGTATCAATTAGAAGCACATAAGAATTATTATGTGCTTCTTCTATTTATAGTTAAGTTATTATAACTTATATAATTTATAACAATAAAAATTATAATAATTGAAACTACCTCTAACATAAAACTTCAAGTAGATATTTAGCTTATCTATATGTTGATTCCAATAAACAATCCTTTCTTTTTTGTTACTTATATATAAAATTTTTTAATTTTAGTTTAACTAACAATAAAAATTTATTCCATTAATCTACTCTATATTTTTTAATTTTTAAGAAATAATTTTTAATAATTTGATTGATAATATAACTAAGACAGCTTTTCAGGAGATGATTAAATGACTCTTAAAAACAAGAAATTTACTATAAATAAGTATGGAATTTTATCTATCATTTTAGTTTTATGCTTGATTTTAACAGGTTTTAATAGCTATATTAATTATAGTCATAGGAAATTTAAAGATTATGTTGTTTTCTATGTTCAACATCAAGATGATGAAGTATTGTGGGCTGGCAGTGCTATTGTAAATGCTGTAAAAGAAAGAGGAAAAAATCATGTATTTGTAGTTTTAGTATCGACTGGATGTGGTATATCTGTTTTTGATAGATATAAAAAATATGAAACTCTTACAGATAGCCAAAAATCAGAATATAGAAATAGAGAATTTTTAGCTTCTCTTAATAATCTAGGAGTAAAAAGAGAAAATATAATAATCTTACCAGAAAAAAATGCAAATGGTACTACTAATTTTAACTCTATGGAAGAAATTGCAATTACTTTTGAAAAAAAATTTAAAAATGTAACCCATATAGCACATACTTACAAGTTAGATGACCATTTACAACATATAAAAAATGGGTCTGTCATTCAAGGTCTGTATAACTCTGGTCAAATCAAAGATGCCAAATACTTTGTAAAACCTAAGTTTGCTGATGAAATAAGTTTTAACAATAAGATAGTTTATAAAGCTCATTCTATTGAGGATTATGAAAAAGTTAAAAATGCTTGTGAGCAATATAAACTTATTGACGAATCAAAATGTAGAGAAGGTATTGGTTATAAATCTGACCACAAGTCTTTTGATGAATTATTAAGTGATAAAAATGTTCCTGCCATACTCCACACACCTAATTTATAACAAATATTTATTTTAAAATAAATATTTGTTATAAATTCTTAATAATTATGAAGCTCCTTTGTTATTTATATTTGTTAATATATTTTTAGAGCTAAGCAATTGATATACTTACTGTTTTCTGAAATCAGTTTTTAGTATAAAATAAAAATTGATTAAAAATAAAATTTCGAGGGGGAATGATAAAGTGAATCAAAATATATTGGTCGTAGATGACGATAAAGAAATAGTAGATGCTATAGAATTCTATTTAAGACCTGATAATCTTAACGTTTTAAAAGCATATGATGGTTTAGAAGCTTTGGACATATTAATTGAAAATGATATTAAATTAATAATAATGGATGTAATGATGCCTAATTTAGATGGTCTTAAGACTACACTCAAAATAAGAGAAAAAAAGAATATTCCTATAATCCTTCTATCTGCAAAATCACAAGATATGGACAAAATTATAGGTCTTAATATGGGTGCTGATGACTACATAACTAAACCATTTAATCCACTAGAACTTACTGCAAGAGTAAAATCTCAACTTAGAAGATATATAAACTTAGGAGACTTTAGTAATACAAATAGCTCAAACGATACTAATTATATTTTAAAAAGTGGAGGTCTTGAGCTAAATACAGATACAAAAATAGTTTCTTTAGATGGCGAAGAAGTTAAAATGACACCTCTTGAATATAAAATACTTGCTCTCCTCCTATCACGAAAAGGAAAAATATTCTCCTCTCATGAGATTTATGAAAAAGTTTGGAATGAAGATGCTTATAGCTGTGAAAGGACTGTTGCTGTTCATATTAGAAGAATTAGAGAAAAGATTGAAGTAAATTCAAAAGAACCAAAATATTTAAAGGTGGTGTGGGGAATTGGTTATAAAATTGAAAAACTTAATTACTAATGATTCAAGAGCAAAATTTATTTTATTATTGCTATTATTTCTATCGCTTTCTACATTATTTGAAGCAATATACGATTTAAATAATAACTTTTCTAATATCAATGAATTTAAATATTTATACAATGAGGTATCTATACCTTGTTTCTACTACTTTGGGCCTCCTTTGTATTTAGAAAAAACAAATTTTAAATTTGTTTCTGAAGGTATTGCATTATTAAGTTGCATATTGGCTATATTATTTCTTATATTATATAAAAGAAATAAACATAAGAAAGTTAAAATCTTAGAAAATACTATATCTTTCTTTTCTAAATTAAAAATTGAATTCATACTTATATTAATTTTAATACTTTTAGCATTACGATTTTACATATGTACAAATACTAAAATATTCTATAATGCTAATTTAATTGCATTTAATTTTATTATTCTATCTGTGTTTTATATAATATATGAAAACATAAAACATGGTAGCTACAATCCAAAAGATATGTCTATAACATATAGATTATTTTCAGACCTTGTTAGTATATATAATAAAAAAACTATAAATAAGAAACTAGCTATAACCTTTTTAATCTCTATAGTTATACAAGCAGTTATTCAGTACATAGCTTTAGTATTATTTATGCGTATATATTATGCTGATGCAATAGTTATAGAGGTTTTATTTACACTTGTAAGTGTAATTGCTCATTCTTCTATATATAACTTTTTATCTACTAAGTTTAATTACATAAATAATATCTCAAAAAATATAAAAAATATTGAAAATGGCAATCTAAAATATAAGTTAGAAGTAATAGGAGATGACGAGATATCTGATTTATCTAAAAGCATAAATAATATAACAGATGGTCTTGAAGCTGCTGTAGATACTAATATAAAAAATGAAAGAATGAAGACAGAACTTATAACAAATGTATCTCATGACTTAAAAACTCCACTTACATCTATATTAAACTATGTTGATATGTTAAAAAATAATGACTTTGATAAAGAAACTATAAACGACTATATAAATATTTTAGATAAAAAATCACAAAGATTAAAATTATTAATAGAAGATATATTTGAAGCTTCTAAACTTAGTAGTGGTGATGTAGAATTTAATATAACAAAAACTGATATAAAAGAACTATTAATTCAAAGTATAGTAGAACTTGAAGATAAAATTCAAAACAGTAATTTAGATTTTATAATAGAAACACCAGAGGAATCTGTACTTACTATGATAGATGGAAAAAAAACTTGGAGGGTATTTGAAAACCTAATAGGCAATATACTAAAATACTCTATGCCAAATACTAGAGTTTACATAGATATGTTTATAGAAGATGAAGACATAATAGTAACATTTAAAAATATTTCAAATGATAAATTAAATCTAAAACCAGAAGAATTAATAGAAAGATTTAGAAGAGGTGATATATCAAGAAATACAGATGGCTCTGGTCTTGGCTTATCAATTTCTCAAAATATAATTGAATTACAAAATGCAACTATGGAAATAATTATAGATGCTGATTTATTTAAGGTAACCCTTTCTTTTAAAAAAATTAATTAACATTAAATATATAAGGTTGTAAATTGCAAAATAATTTTTATTTTAAATTATGTGCTATAAATGGTTAACTTGCAATTTACAACCTTATTAAAATCATAAAACTATTTTTAATATACATATACACTTGTTTTAATATACATATATACTCACTCTAATATACAGTCTTATTTTTTCCTGATTTCTTAGCTTTATATAATTTTTTATCTGCTTCACTTAAAAATGTTTCAAAAGAATCAAAGTCTATCCATTCAGAAATTCCGATACTTACAGTTATTTTATAGTCAATATTTTTAAAATTATATTTAAGTAGACTATTATGAACGTTAGATTCAATATGAATTGCTTTTTCTATATTTTCTGTCAAAACAATAAATTCGTCCCCACCATATCTACCAGCAAATAAATAGTAATCATTAAATGATTTGATGATATAAGCCATCACTCTTATAACCTCATCTCCCACTAAATGACCATAATTATCATTTACATGTTTAAAATTATCTATGTCAATTATCATTATTGCATAATTTTTAAGATTATCTTTAACCATATATTTTATATTTCCCATAATGGCTCTTTGATTTAACAAACCAGTTAATTCATCTGTAATAGCTAGTTGCTGAAGCTTTCTGTTTGCCTCTAATAACATAATTTTTTGTTCTTCTATTTCTTTTGTTTTTTCATTAATAATGGCCTCTAATCTATTGTTTTCAGCTTCCATTAAAGTTATTGGAAAATACTCTCCTATTTTTTGTAAATCATTTGCAACAGAAGTATGAACACTACTTATTAATACTTCTTCCTCACATTCAACACATAAGTATGTTATTCTTATTTCTACTTGAAAATTATAACCTTTTTTAGTTTTCTTACCAACTAAATACTCTCCAAATACAGTATATAAATTTTTTGAATATTCTCTACTATCTAGCCATAATTTTTCTAAGCTAAAGCTGTCTGGTGATTGTTTTACATACTCTTCTAATAAATACTCTACTTCTTCAATACTATTTCCTACTTCAAACTTTCCAGTACCAATCCAACATATATTTTTGTGAAAAAAAGACATACATTTTTTCACATCCCTCTCTACAAAATATGCATTTATAAACTCCTCAACACGTTCAACATATTTGTTCTTAAACATAATATTAATCCCCTTATCGTTCTAATAAAGTTATTATATCATGACATTGTGTATTTGGTTAAAGAAAAAAAATTTATATCTATACATATTATATTTATTATACTTTTTTAGGAGTAAACAAGAAAAAAACCTCCTTGGAGGTCTCTTTCTAAATGTTGGGGTTTATATTTACATATTTATTTGATTATACCTTTTAGTGCGATATTAATACATTTTAAATTATATTTCTCTATAAATCATCATGTATTTCATCTCTCTGTATTTATAATATCACATAGAGTTTCCATAATCAGTTACATCTCTGTTACCTAAGATTACAATTTTGTAATATTTGTAATCTCAGGTATAAATTTACATCTATTCTTTAATATAGTATATGTTTTTTATTAACCCTAAAGACCTTTTAAATCATATTTTTCTAAGAAAAGTTTTAATTCAGAGTAAATTTCTTCTGCTCCACCAATTTTGTTTGATTCAATATTTAAAGCTAGTAATGGCTCATGTAATGATATTCTAAGTAAAAACCAACCATCTCCATTTGCTTCATTACAATTGACTCTTATACCCTCAAAGTTATTTGGTGCAACAGACCATCCATCAACATCATTAACATGAGAATCTAATTCTTTTAATATATCTTCTGCATATGGTCTAAAGTCTTCTTTATTGATGCCTATTCTGACTTCTTTTTCTTCCTTTGCTTCTTCAAGATTTTCTATCAATTCCTCTATAGTCTTTCCTTCTAAAGAAAGTTTTGCAACTTTTATTAAGATTTTAGCTATTAAATATGCTCCATCATCTAAAAAATAATTTTCTTTTAAGGCAGCATGTCCAGATGTCTCTATAGCTAAATGGCACTCCTCACCTTCACTATTTAATCTTATAGCTTCATTTATTACATTTTTATATCCTCTTTTAAATCTATGGTGTCTTCCTCCTAATTCGTTTATGAATTTAGCAAGACCTTCTGAAGTAATAGAATCAGTTACTATAGCTGTATTTGGATGTTCTTCTAATATTATTGATGATATAACAGCTATAAGAGCATTTTTATTTATTGGTTTACCATTTTTACCTACAATAGCAGCTCTATCTACATCTGTATCAAATATTATTCCTAAATCACTCTTATTATCCAATACGGCTTTACAGATGCTTTCCATTGCTTCTTTATTTTCAGGGTTTGGTATATGATTTGGGAACATACCGTCTGGGTTCAAAAACTGACTACCTGTTGTATCTGCTCCCAGCATGTGTAAAACTTTTTCAGCAAAAAAACCTCCAGCTCCATTTCCTGCATCAACTAGTATTTTAAGTCCAGAAAAAGGCTTTTCATAGTTTTTACTTGAATTTACACCTACTCTAATTTTATCTATCAATAAATTAGAATAATCTTCTATTAAATCTTTTACTACAACTGTACCTTTTTTGTCTACTTCTTCAGACTGTACACCATCATTTTTAACAGCTATATCCAACATTTCTTTTATATCAACTTTTTCTAGACCACCATTTTCTGTAAAAAACTTTAATCCATTATAGTAGTAAGGTAAATGGCTAGCTGTAATCATAATTGACCCATCAGAGTGGTATCCATCCATGATAGTTGTCATAAACATTGCTGGTGTTGTAGCAATCTCACAATCAATTACATCACAATTATCATTAATCAAAGTTTCAATGACAGTATTTCTAAATTGACTCCCTGTTATTCTAGAATCAGTTCCTATTGCAACAGTCACTTTATCTTTTTTAGTTTTTTCTTTTAACCAAATATGAAATGCTTTAGCTATTTTTTTTACTTCTTCTACAGTTAAATTAACTTCCTTAGAATCATTCTTATATGCTATTCCTCTAATATCTGTCCCGTTTTGCAGTTTGTATATGTCACCCATAAACATTCTCCTTACTCAATTAAAATTTTTATTAAAGATTATAAAGTTCCTAACTTATTTAAAATTCACATTATCTAAATATACAAATTTTATAATTTTATTATTAACTATTTTATACTTTCTTTTAGCTCTTTTATCTTCTCTTTATATGAAATTGGAGGTTTGTCATTAAATAAAGCTGAAGTACCAACAACATATATATCGACTTTTTTACCATTCATAAGTCTAATAGTATCTTTATTTATATTTCCATCGACTTCTATAAATGGAGGATTATCATAATCTTTTAATATCTCTGTAAGCTTATCTAACTTATCTAAAACAGAGAGATTAAATTTTTGACCTGCAAATCCTGGATTTACTGTCATTACTAAGATACCCTCAACTAAACCTATATATTCTTCTATTTTATCTACACTAGTTTGAGGACTTATTGCCAACACTGGCCCTATTCCATAATCTCTCAACTTTTGTATATCCGCTTTTACATCTGTGCTTGATTCCACATGAAAAGAAATATACTTTGGTTTTATATAAGACATCATATCAATATACTCATTTGGAGTTTCTGTAGCTAAATGAATATCTAAAGGTATCGTTGTATTTTCGCTTATTGATTTTAATAGTTCTGGTCCCATAGCTAAGTTTTTGACAAATATTCCATCCATAACATCACAGTGAAGCAATTTTACATCAGCCTCTTCAAGAGCTTCTAGTTCTTTTTTTAAATTCATTTGGTCTGCACACATTATTGAAGCACAAATAATAGACATAACTCTCCTCCTTAGTTATAAATTTTCATTATTTATAAGTTCTCATTTTCTATATCATCAATCATTTGTAATCTTCTTGCATGTCTTTCTCCATTATAACTTGAATTTAACCATTCTTCAACAATTCTCATAGCTAATCCTTTTCCAATAACTCTTTCCCCTAAACAAAGTACATTCGTATTATTGTGTTCTCTCGTAGCTTGAGCTGAAAAACAATCTGACACAACTGCTGCTCTAATTCCTTTAAATTTATTTGCGGCAATAGACATACCTATTCCTGTACCACAACAAAGTATCCCTAAATCTGATTTTTTACTTTGAACATTTTGACTTACCTTTTTTGCATATATTGGAAAATCTACACTTTCTTTTGAATTTGTTCCTACATCTTCAACTTCTATACCTTTATTTATTAAGTTTTCTTTTATAAATTCCTTTAATTCGTAACCACCATGGTCACACCCAATAGAAATTTTCATTAAAAAGCACCCCTTTTTATATAATATTTTACAATTATCGTAAAAATAAAGCTGTCTCATTGTAGAAATTTCTTTCTATTTTTAAGACAGCTTTAATTGATTTATATCAAATCAATTTATTATTCAATGATATTTACATCTATAATAATTCTTTTATATTTTTTACTATATCTTCAGCAGTTAATCCGTAATGTTTTAATAAGTCTGCTGGTGTACCTGATTGACCAAATACATCCTTAACACCAATTCTTCTAACTACTACATCTTTAGTTTCTGCTAAAGCTTCACATACAGCTGAACCTAAACCACCAATTATACTGTGCTCTTCTGCTGTAACTACTTTTCCAGTTTTCTTAGCACTTTCTTTTATTAATGTTTCGTCTAAAGGTTTTATTGTAGCTATATTGATAACTTCTACATTTACACCTTCTTTAGCAAGTTCTTCTGCTGCTTCTAATGCTTTTGCTACCATTATTCCTGTAGCTATTACTGTTATATCAGAACCTTCTCTTAAAACAGTTCCTTTTCCTATTTCAAATTTATAGTTTTCACTGTTTACATCTGGAGTTGCAGCTCTACCTAATCTTATATATACAGGTCCATTATAATCAATAGATGCAAATATTGCTTGTCTTGCCTCTAAAGCATCTGCTGGATTTAATACAACCATATTTGGTATACCTCTCATTAAAGATATATCTTCTATAGCTTGATGACTTCCTCCATCTTCTCCTACTGTTACTCCTGCATGAGTAGCTGCTATTTTAACATTTAATTTTGGATATGCTACAGAGTTTCTTATTTGCTCATAGCCTCTACCTGCTGCAAATATTGCAAAAGTACTTGCAAAAGGTATTTTCCCACAAGTAGCAAGACCTGCCGCTGTACCAATCATGTCACCTTCTGCTATCCCCATGTCAAAAAATCTATCTGGGGCAACTTCTTTAAATGATATACTCTTTGTAGCTTTTCCTAAGTCTGCATCCAATACTACTATATCTTTATTTTCTGCAAGTTCTTTTAACACTTGTCCGTAAGCTTCTCTAGTTGCTATTCCCATTCCTATAGACCTCCTTCTAAATCTTTCAATGCTTGTTCTGCTTGTTCTGCATTTGGAGCTGTTCCATGCCATGCAGCATTATTTTCCATAAATGAAACACCTTTACCTTTTACAGTCTTAGCTATTATTACTGTTGGCTTTCCTGTAACTTTTTTAGCTTCATCTATTGCATTTCCTATTTCATCAAAACAATGTCCATTTATTACTATTACATTCCATCCAAAAGATTTGAATTTGTCGTCTACTGGACTAACATTCATTACTTCTTCATTAGAACCATCTATTTGTAATCCATTTAAGTCAACAAATGCAATTAAGTTATCCAATTTATAATGTGATGCTGTCATTGCAGCTTCCCATATTTGACCTTCTTGGATTTCTCCATCACCTAATATAGTATACACTGTGTAGTCTTTATTATCCAATTTTCCAGCTAGTGCCATACCATTTGCAGCAGATAAACCTTGTCCAAGAGAACCAGTAGACATATCTATTCCTGCTACTTTTTTCATATCTGGATGTCCTTGTAACTTAGAACCAAATTTTCTAAGTGTTAATAATTCTTCTTCTGGGAAAAATCCTTTTTCTGCTAATGTAGCATATAATGCTGGTGCTGCATGACCTTTTGATAGAACAAATCTATCTCTATCATCCATTTTTGGATTTTCTACACATATGTTCATTTTATCAAAATATAACACTGTTAACATATCAGCTATTGATAATGAACCACCTGGATGCCCGCTTTTAGCTTCTGCAACCATTTTTATTATGTTTTTTCTAATATTATTAGAATGATCTCTAAGAGTGCTCATACTTTCTTCCTCCTGTTATTTTTTAAGACCTTACATTTTTTTATCCTACAGTAGATTTTACAATTTTTTTTAAAATAATACAAATGTTTTTTTAAGATTTTACTGCAACTTTTATTTCTTCTCCGTTCATTAAAGCTGTAATACCCTCTTTAAATTCGTCTAAACCAACAGTTTTTGTAACTAATGCTTCTGTATTTACTTTTCCACTAGCCATTAAATCTAATGCTATAATCCAAGAACTTGGTTTTTGTGATCTACTTCCAATATATTGTAACTCTCTTTGGATTATTGCTTCTTGATCCATTTCATTTAGTTTTTTGGCAAATATTCCAACTTGTACGAAAGTTCCTTTCTTTCTAAGTAATCTTAAAGCTTCATTAACTGCTGGCATAAATCCAGAACAATCAAATCCTTTATTTACTCCATTTCCATCAGTCATTTCATTTACTACATCTGCTAGACTTTCTTCCATTACATTTACAGTTCTATCTACTCCAAGATTTTTAGCTATTTCTAATCTTTCTTTATCTTTTGTAACACCAGACATTATAACTGTAGCACCTTGAGATTTAACAACTTGAGCTAATAATAAACCTATTGGTCCTGGTCCTATTATTAATACTGTATCATCACTTTCTATAGTAGTTTTTTCAAGAGCTGCATGAACACAACAAGCTAGTGGCTCTGTAAGAGCTGCTGATAATAAAGATACATTTTCAGGAAGTACATGTATGCTTTCTTCTCTTGATAATACATATTCAGCAAAACTTCCATCTGCTTGAGTACCAATACCTTTTCTAGTTGGGCATAAATTATAGTCCTTAGTTGCACAATATATACATTTTTCACAAGTTGCAAAAGTAGTTTCTGATGTAACTCTATCTCCTACTTTTATATTTTTAACATCTTCACCAATTTCTACAACAATTCCAGAAAATTCATGACCTAGTGTTACTGGAGCTTTTATATTTGCATATTCACCTTTAAATGAATGTATATCTGAACCACATATACCACTGTATTCTACTTTTATTTTTACTTTATCTCCTGTAGCTTTTGGCTCTTCTACTTCTAATACTTCTACATTATCATAGCCTGGTTTAGTTTTAACTACTGCCTTCATTATTTTTCAACCCCTTGTGGTAAAATTAATATCTTATTAAATTCTTCTTTTCTATCTCTTATCATTTCAAATGCTTTATAAGCATCTTCAAGTGAAAATCTATGAGATACCATTTCTTTTAATTTTATTTTTCCTTCATTAACTAGAGTGATTCCTTTAGTCCATTCTTGCCCTGGGAATGGTGCAGAATAAGAATTCCAGAAACCTTTTAATTCTAGTTCTTTTCTAAATATATTTTCAAATGCTTCCTCAGATAAAGTTATATCTGAATATGCTATTCCTAAAAATCCTATTTTACTTTTCTTTTTAGTTATAAGTAAACATTGTTCTTGAGTTATTTTAGAACCTGCACATTCAAGTGCTATATCAACACCTTTTCCACCAGTAAGTTCCTTTATTTTTTCTACTGGGTTTACATCTTTAGCATTAATTATTATATCAGCACCTAATTCTTTTGATTCTCTTAATTTATTATCAGATATGTCAACAGCTATAATTGTTCCAGCTCCTGCTATCTTAAGTCCTTGTATTACTAGTTGACCCATTGTTCCACTACCCATTACAGCTACAGTATCTCCAACTTGGATACCTATATTAAGTACTCCATGCATAGCAACTGCAAGTGGTTCTATCATAGCGGCATCTTCAAAATCCATGTCTCCTATTGGTAAAACATTTGTAGCTTTTATGTTTGCATATTCTGCAAAAGCTCCAAAAGTTTTAGCTCCTAACATACCATGGTCATCACATAATGAAAATAACCCTCTCTTACAATATTCACATTCATTGCAAGGTATAAAAGGAATTGCAACTACTCTATCTCCAACTTTTACATTTTTTACATCCTTACCAACTTCTGCAATTACTCCAGAAAATTCATGTCCTGGTATAGCTGGAACTGGATATTTCCAATGTTTTAATACTCTTGGAGGATCTGACCCACATATTCCTGCTGCCATAACCTTTATTTTTACTTCATCACTTTCACATGGTTTTATCTCTATATCTTCAAATCTCATATCATTTGTGCCATGTAATACTGCTGCTTTCACGATAAATCTCCTCCTTTTGTATTTTGTATTTTTAAAAAATTTATAAAAAATATTACTCTTTTCTAGTAGCTGCTAAATGTTAAATTTTCGCATACTTTACTAAAAAAGAGTAATCTCTATTAACTAAATATTAGAATATTCCAAGTGAAGAAACTAATTGAGATAATTTCAATATTCCCCATTTTAGTAAGTTACCACCTGTATCTATACTTGTAACCATTGTTGTTCCTTCTGGCATCATATTTGCTTGTTGTAATAATTGTGTATGAACATCTGCAAAATTTGTAGCCATATAAAGTGATATAGCTATTACTATAGTTCCTGTTATAACTGATTGAACTATATTACCTTTTCTAAAACATACTATAAACGCCATATAGAATGGTATTGTCGCTAAGTCACCAAATGGTAAAACCTTATTTCCTGGTAATATAACTGCTAAGAATAAAGTTATAGGAACAAGTATAAGAGCTGTTGATATAACTGCTGGATGTCCAGTTGCTACTGCTGCATCTAGACCTATATAAAGTTCTCTATCTCCATATTTTGCTTGTAAGAAATCTCTTATTGATTCTGAAATTGGAATTAAACCTTCCATTAATATTCTAACCATTCTAGGCATAAGTAACATTACTGCACCCATTGATATACCTACATTGAATATTCCTGCTACATCGTATCCAGCAAGCGCTCCAAGTATTAGACCTAGTATAATCCCCATCATCATTGGTTCACCAAATATACCGAATTTTTTTTGTATAGAATCTGGGTCTGCTTGTATTTTATTTATTCCTGGTATTTTTTCAACAAATTTACCTACTAAATATCCAAGTGGAGCAAACGAAGCTGTTGAACCAGTTGGTAATGCTATACCTTCTAAATCATAAAACTCCTGAACATTTTTGGCTGTTTTTTCTGCAATAAATAGTACTAATAATTCCATTAATATCGCACAGAATATAGCCCAAATATAACTTCCTGTTACTATATATCCAACTGCACCTGCTACTATAAAGTGCCAATAATTCCATATATCAACGTTTAATATCTTTGTTTTATTGAAGTATAATAATAGTAAGTTTACTAATAAACAAACTGGTATTAATATTGGTGCAACTGGTGAAGCCCATGTTGCTGATGCTGTTGTTGGCCAACCAACATCTATTACTGTTAAGTTAAGTCCAAATCTTTCAACCATTCCTTGAGCTGCTGGCCCTAGTGTTGAAGTTAATAGGTTTACAACTAAGTTTATACCCACAAAACCTATACCAATTGTAAGACCTGATTTTAAAGCTTTTGTAAACTTAATTCTGAATATCATTCCTAAGACTACAATTGTTATTGGTAGTATTACTGTTGGTCCCATGTTTAAAATATACTGTACTACTGCTAATAATTTATCCATTTATAAATCCTCCTTTTTCTGTTTTTTAAATATGATTTCAATTTATTTATGATAGGATTATTTTAAAGCATCTAATATTTTTTTATCTAATGCTGCTGTATTTACTCCAGTTATATATGCTGTTGCTTTTATTGCTGGTATATTATAAGTTGTTGGCAATATAGTTGTTGATACTATTAAATCTGCCCCATCTTGCTTTGCTGCACATTCAGCTATTTTGCATTGTATAACTTCTGCTTGTATATTATTTTCTTTAACTAATCTTTCTACCTTGTCACAAACTACTGTTGATGTTGCTATTCCTGCTCCACATGCTACTAATATTTTTTTCATTTTTATTTCCTCCTAATAATTTTTATTTTCTTATTTTTATTGTTAGTACTTTTTATTCTTTTATTTTTATAAAGACTTTATTGTCTTTAAAACTTCTTCTTTGTCAGTAGAATCTATTAACTTCTCAACTAATTCTTTATTTTGCATAATGCCCATTAATTCTGTTAATACAGATAATTGACTATGTGGTTGATTAAGCCCCAAAACGAAAGCTAAATTTACAGATACTTTTTCATCTTGGTCTTCCATAGAACTAAATACTACTGGTTCATTAAAAGTACAGACTGCTATAAATTGTTCTTTAATATATTCTGCATCTGTATGTGGTATTGCTACTCCATAATCACCTAAGTTTAAACCTGTTGGAAATACATTTTCTCTTCCTAGTATTTTTTCTCCAAATTCTTCTTTTACAAAGCCTAATTCAAAAACTTTATTATGTATTTCCTTAAAGAAATCTTCTTTTGTTTTACAATCCATTTTAAGGTTTATAACTTTATCATTTACAAAATTTATAAACTCCATATTTGCACCTCCTAATTACTCTTATCTCATATCTTGTTTTTCTTGTCTTTATATAAAGCATATGCCGTGCCAAAAAGTGGTTTTTTTTGTGAAATAAGAGAAAATGTTTTCCTTGAAATAATGTTCAATTGTAGGATTTTAGCCAACTTTCATAGATAAATTTTTTTTAATTTTTATTTTAATTTTTACTTGTTAATCACTTAACTAGCCATACATTTTTATATTTTTGTGGTTTTTTTTGTTATAGAAATGGTTTTTTTATTTTTTATGGATGGTTTTTTCTGTTTGTTAGTTATTTTATAAAATTATTCAATCTAAATAGCATTAATTTCCGTATTTATTGTTTAGTTATTTTAGTGTGAATGAACTTTCACATAATTGTCTAGCAAAATTCACGTTACGCATAATTAAATTCACAGTATGTTTTTATTTATATAATAAAATCAATATGAAAATATAAAAAACTTAATATGAAAAGGAGATTAAAAATGAAAAGAAAAAATTTATTAAAGATAGTATTTTTATGTAGTATTTTATTTGTTTCTGGCGTTTTCGCAAAACAAGTCTTTGCATCTCAAAGTAAATCAAAAAAAACACTTAATATGACTATAAATGGTTATGATGTAACACTATCTAAGGAAGGGATTTTTAATAGTCAAAACGTAAAGCAACTTAATTCAACAAATCAAAATAGTATAACAATAAAAAATCCTAAAAGTGTAAACAATGTCAAAATAGATGATAAAGAAATTGATGTAAATAATAAATCTACTTTTAAGTTGAAAGAAATCAATAGCTCTTCTAAAATAAAAATATCTGTAATGTATAATGGTGAAAACTCATATAGAAATTATTATATAAATTCTCTTTCCAAAAATTTTCCAAAGTATACTGTTACTGCAAACAGCTCTTATGATGGTGATTATTATCTTACTACACACAATGAAGAACATAACTTTGTATTTAAATTAAATAACCAAGGAAATATAATTTTTTACAAGGAAGTCGAATCAAATCCTTTTGATTTTAAGAAGATAACTACAGATAATGGCAAAATTAGATATGGATATTTACTTCAAGATAAGGACTCAACAAAGCGAATAAGTGCTGTTGGATACTCCCCAACATATCTTGTGATATTAGATGAAAATTATAATGAAATAAACAAAATTACTATGGAGAAAAATAAAAACATAGAATCTGGTACTGAGTTAGAAAACCATGACTTTATATACATAGATGATAATCACTATATTGTTTCTAGTTATCAAAAAACTAAGGCAACAAATATTCCTTTAAACTTGAGTAAAGGAAACTCACCTTATGTAGTAAATAGTGTCCTACAAGAAATAAAAGATGGAAAAGTTGTATGGCAATGGGAAAGCATTGACCATGAAAATCTATATGCAGAAAGCGTTGAACAAAATAATTTTAGCGAAAAAAGTGATACATCCTTAGATTATGTACATTTTAATTCTATGACCATCGACCCAAAAGACGGAAATCTAATCTGCTCATTTAGAAATTTAGATGAAGTTATTAAATTAGATAGAAAAACAGGAGAAATTATTTGGACTCTAGGAGGATTGGGTGATGAGTTCAATTTAACAGATAATCAAAAGTTCTCAAGACAACATAACGCTAGAATTACAGATGATGGATATATAACTTTGTATGATAATGGTGTAAAAAATAAATCTACAAGAATCGTAAAAATAAAATTAGATGAAGAAAATAAAAAAGTTACTGAATATCACTCATATGACATAAATGACTACTATAAATATATGGGTTCAGTTCAAGAAATAGATAGTGAAAAAGATGTATTCTTAGTTGGAACTGGTGGAAAAGCTGGAGAAAAGCAAGATTTAGTAGCTATGGAAAAAGATTTCACTAATGATAAAGTTTATTTTAGATTCTCCTTTAAGAGTGGTGAAAGTATGTATAGATGCTATAAAATTAAATAAAAAACTTACACTGCTTTTTTCCCTGTTACAATAACTTTATATGTCCTACTTTCACTAACCTTTACTTAAAATACACCTGTAGGAACATTTCTACCATACAAATATATTAATTTATTCTATTCCTTAATTTTAATATAAAAAGCAGGTGCCAACTTTTATGTTGTTATAACACCTGCTTTAAAGTTTTATAAATTAATATAAAAAAGAATTATTATTTACACCTATATATTCATTTAATTTGTTAAGGTTTCACTACTACAAACCTCTTGTCTTCACTAGGAGAAACATTTTTTTGTTTTTCTATATATTCTGTTATAATATCTGTAATTTTAATGTTTGTCTTATCACACTTCTTAATATATTTTTCTGGAACACTATAGTCCATAACAGCAATTGAATATGATTTATTTAAATCTATAGAGTCTCCTTCTGCAGTTGTAATTTTTTTAATTCGTTTGCCTGGCTTATCTGTTGGAGAGTAATCCATTTTAAGACCAGAAAAATAATAAAACCATCCACTACTATTATTATCCACAGTTATAGAATGTTCTAAAGTATCAAGAAGGTCTTTACCAGTCATAGTTATCTTCCATAGTGTTCCAGTTTCTCCATGCTTTAAATCTGGAAATACACGCTGTATATCTGTTGTAGTAATATCACCTTTATAAAACTTAGCACTAACACCCTTACCATTATAGCGTCCATCTTTACCATTATCTAAAAACAATGCAATTTCACACCCACTTTTAGCACGCATAGCATCTGTTATAAGATTCCCTGTTTCAATCATAGAAAAATCATTTGTAGCATTTCCAATTATCTTAGGACTTATAACTTTTGAAGAAGATGTATTCTGTTTATCAACCATTTTTATGACATCATTTTTATCTAATGTTCCATTTATCATTCCAGCAAGACCATTACGTAATGAGCTTTGAATATTTTTAAAAGTAGGAAAAATAGCATATCGTCCATGTTCTAAAGATGGTAATAAAGGTTGTAGTTCAGGTTCACTTGGCAGTGCCATACCTTTTAAGCTTGAAAACATACCTCCAGCATCACTAGATAATGCTTTTTGACCTTCAGGTGTACTAATATAATCCATCAACTGCATTACTAAATCATATTTTTCTTTATTTTTTGATTCAGTTAAGTGTTTATTAAGACCAATATAACAAACCATATACAGTCTAGCCCAATCTCCATCTTCTCCAGGGCTAAAAAATGGCATAAGAGCAAATTCATCAGTAGACCCAGTTTGAGCAAAAGCTGAATGTCCTAATAAATTGGAGTCTTCTGTCATAGCACACTGACGAGTAAATAACATATTTTGACTATCTTGATAATGTAGATTCAAATCATTCTTCTTCAATATACCTTTTTGGATAAGTTCCTGAAAAACATCTAAAGAAGGCTTAAAGTGGTCACCAAAACTTCCATTTCCGTTATTATAATTATCAAGCCACTTTGCATCTTCAGGTTTACTAAAACTATTTGCATAGTTAAAACCAATAAATGGTGTATCCAATACTTCCTCATTGCCAAGACTCAATTGTAATGAACGTATACCAGTTTTCTCAATTTTTTGACATAGTTCAACAAACTCATTATAATTTTTAGGAACATCCCAACCATTTTCTTCAAATAACGTTTTATTATAGACAATAGCACGTATAGTTGCAGGACCTGGTAAATAATAAAGTTTTCCATCTCTAGTAATAGGCTTAAGCATAGATGTATTATATTTACTGGTAAATGTCATACCAGACAAATCAATAAGTCGGTCATCCCAATATTCCTCTCCTACATCTAGTGGCCAAGTCATAACTATATCAGTTAAATCATCATGTTCTAGACGTATTTTATATTCCTCTGCTAGAGTAGTATTAGCTGTATAGTTTCCAACTTGGACAATATCAATATTAGGAAATTTTTCTTCAACAATTTTTTCAAAATTATTAATTGAAAAAGCATACTTCACCAAAATAGTAATAGGAGTTCGATTATCTTGGGTTACTTTTTGTGTTAAAATATCTTCTGTTTCATTTTTTGCACATCCACAAGTTATAAAAGTCACAAAAATACTAAGTAAAATTAATACCAAGGATAGTTTGATTTTATAAAAGTGTTTTAAACATTTAAGCTTCAAACATTGTAGCATATAGTATCACTCCTCGTTATTTTCTGGTAACCCAAATAAAAGTTCTTCAAAATTTGAAATTGGCATTGGTTTTGCAAATACATATCCTTGAATATAGTCACAACCAATTTCTTTTAACATTTTTACTTGATTATAATCTTCAACACCTTCTGCCACAGTAGTCATAGAAAGTGATTTTGCCATATTAATGATACTACTTACTACAGACTTAGTACGATCATAGTTGTTTTTAGTATTTCTAAAAAATATTTTATCTAATTTTAATGTATCTACAGGTATATCCTGTATAAGATTTAGTGAAGAATACCCACTTCCAAAATCATCCATAGAACATCCAAATCCTATTGAGTGAATTTCATCTATAATATCAGATAAACGTTCAGTATCTTCATATACCATGTTTTCTGTCAGCTCAATTTCAATATACTGTGCAGGCACACTATAATGAGAGAAAATCTCATAATACTTATCTAGAAAATTCTCATCTTTTAACTGAATCCTTGAACAGTTTACAGAGATTTTTATCAATTCTTTTCCTTCATCTATCCATCTTTGTAAAGTCCTACATACATTTTCAAATACACATAAATCTATATTTACAATAAAGCCATTTTTCTCAAACAGTGGGATAAATGCATCTGGATAAATCATACCTTCTGATTTACTAATCCAACGTACTAATGCCTCTGCGCCTCCTATTTTCTCATTTTCAGTCATATATTTAGGCTGTAAATATATTTGGAATTCTCCATCTTCTAAAGCCTTTTCCATCATATCTTCTAATTGTTTTTCACGTACTAATTGTTGACGAACTTTTTCATTATAAATAGAGTACTTTATCTTATTGTTTTTAAAATCTTTTGTGGAATCACGAAGTGCAAGTTTTGCACGGTCAGTCATGTATGGAAATTCCATAGAAGTATCATTAATTATAAAAACACCAAACTGGATAGAAAGAGAAGCCCATTCAAATCCATATTTTCCAGAATTTTTCATGATAGCATTATACCAATCTTCAAATCTTTTAGTGAGAGATAAATCTTCACTATATGATATAAGTACACAGAAATTGTCTGCAAATAACCTTCCCATACATTCATTAGGAGCTAAAAGAGATGTTATACCATCATATACTCCACGTAATATAGAATCCCCTGCTTCTCTTCCAAACTGGTCATTTAGCATTTTAAACTTTTCAATATTCATATATACAAGCGCATATTGTTCAGTTGATTGCTTCAATAAATCACCTGAAATATTATAAAATCGTTGTATTGTATTTCCTCCAGTCACAGTATCTACATATGCAATCTGTTCTAGATTCTTCTTATGTCGATAAAAAGATATTACCAAAACTATTGTAAGAATTGCAAATGCTAGTGTTATAAAACCACATAATAATAATGTAATCTTTAACAATAAATTGGATTTTGCATTTACTACAGATACTGGTACAAAAGTTAATAGATACCAATCTTCCTGTCCAATAGGAATATATACCATGTATTCATGTGAACCATTTAATTTAAATCCTATTTGCCCACTAATATTATTATTTATATCATTCTTCATTTTATTGAAGTCACTGTTAGAGTCTAATTGAGATTGACTTATAGTACTAAGTATATTATATCCTGTTTTTTCAGCAATGACAGATGATGAACGAACTACAACAGTACCATCTTTATTAATAATATGTGAATATGCTTGATTGTTAAATGAAGTCATAGACAGTACTTTATCAAATGATTCAGGAGAATAACTTATTGCAAGTGCAACTATATTCTTATTGTCAACATTCACATTATCTAGTGGTATGGCAAAAACTATACATTCTTTATTGTCTATCATTTGTGATACAGACATAGATTCTTTTTTATTTATGACAGCATCTTGAAGGTATGTATCACTACTAAGAGATACTGATTTACCATCAGAATTATATGCAACTCCATTTTCATCAATCATCATAATATCTTGGCAATCCCAGTATTTTTTTTGAGAATCCATTATAGGCTTTGCTTTTTGAAAAGAATCAATATTCGTATTTTTTATTATTGATGCTATTGTATCTAATATAGAGTAACTATCATCAATAATTTTACTTACATTACTACCTATTCTATTAGATATTTCTTGAAGATAGTTACTACTTTCCTCTTGCACAGTATTTCGCAATTTACAATAATATTTAAAGCATACTATCCCCATAAAAAAGCATATAACTATGAATACTATTGCTATTGTTCTAACCATTTGTGTACTGTTTAAAGTTTTTCTTTTTACACTCATATAATATCCCCTTGAATAATTAAATCTAAATATGTATGAACAATTAAAAAATTTCGACTTTAATTTAAACTTAACAAGTAAATTATTGTATAATACAATTTTAGATTAATAATAATTTAATGCATTTATTTATACAAAAATCGTTATTTCCCACTACCCTCCATTACTTAAGAAAATAAGAAATTAATGTATTGATTACTAATCTTAGAATAATCAGTTGCTAAAAAATAAAAAGATTAATAGTTATAATTTATTAAATATAGTTTAATATTCTATTAATTACTAAAAATAATTAAATAGCACTTTTAAAAAAAATAACCTATCCTTATTATAGCCTCTATATATTAATTTTGGAATAGTTTAGATATTTTTTCTGTTTATATAACAATGTCTTTATGTTTAAAAAATCTATGTGGCATATATCTTTTAACATATAAAAAATGCTTATTATATATACCTGTATTTTAGTAATATATTTATTTTTTAATTATTTATAACAAGCCTATGAAAAATAACAAAATCATTAATAATTATTATTTTACATGTTTACTATCTACAAATAAAAAAGGCTAACACTATAAAATCAAATAAATCAATTTTATGGTATTAACCTTATACTAAACAATTAACTATCTATCAATTAAACTTTCCTTAAAACTTGTACTAAAACAAATTTTCTGTTTAATTTTTTATATCGTTTTTCATATTGAAAATTAACTTAATATCTTTTTTATTTCATTTTTATCTTCAGTATTTAATAAAATTTCCAATGTATGCTGGTCATTAATCTTTGAAAATAAGCTTCGTATTTCTTTTTTATTATTCTCTTTAAGTGCTAATAAAACCACTAAATCCACCATAAATTTATTGTCCCATACTATAGGTTTATTTAATCTTGCTATAGCTATTGCTGGCTTTATAACATTTTCTGGAAGCCCATGTGGTACAGCAACTTTTGAAGCCATTACAACACTTCCCATAGCTTCTCTCTTATACACACTTAGTATATATTTTGAGTCCACATACCCACCTTCTTCAAGCTTTGATACAAGAGTATCGATTATATACTCCTTTGAAATTCCTTCAAAATCATATAAAATCAAATCTTCATGTATTAAATTATTCAATTGATTATCACTACTCAAAGATGGTTGTTTATTATTTAAATGTTCTAGCACCTTGTTAATTCCATTTTTTCCAAGTACCTCATTATAAGAAATAAAAGGTACATTTTTATAATCTATATCAATTGTGCCACAAATAGCAATAATATTATATTCAGATTCAATGTCATTTAATTCATCTTCTAAATTATTATTTAAAAAAGCAATTGGCTTTACTTCAATTGAAGTATCATATTCTTCAATTTGCTTTTCTATATGCTCCTTTAAGTTTAAAGCTGTACCTACTCCACTTAAACATAATGTAATAATTACATTTTTCTTTCCATATTCATTTTTTCTATAACTAAATTTATTTGTGTTTACCATAGCATAATTTTTATTTTTCTTTAAATCCGCTATTATACCATCTAAGCTTTTCCCTTCAATTGTAGCCAATTTTCCTGCTTCCATTGCTAATAACGTATCCACCCTGTTTACAGTTTTGCATCTAATACCAAGTCTTTTTTCAACCTCATCACCAAGAATTACTAAAGAACCCATATCAATTAGAACTAAGATTCCTTTTTGTGCTTCTATCTTTTTAAGTTCTTCTAATACGTGTTCTATGCCTTCTGTTGGTGAATCTGTAAGTGCTATTTCTATACCCAATGTACATTCTATACCAAGAATATGATTTACAACATTAGACATTTCAATTCCAACTTTACCATGTGTAACTATAACTACCTTTACTTTATCTTTTATACTTTCTTCATTGTAACAAAATTTATTTATATAATAAGCTAAATATCCAAGTTCATCCTCAGGAAATGTAACTTGTGTTAAATCTTCCACTATTCCCATTACATATCTGGATAATTCATATTCCATTGGCATTGATGCTTTTATCTTATCCAAACTTGGATTTATTATAGTTTTTCCATCTTTTATTCTGTCTATAGCATGTTCAATATGAATTGCTAAAGCTAAATATAGCCCTTGATTTACATGCTTAAATTGCTCTTTAATAAATACAATTACTTTGTCCATTATCTCTAGTGTGGATTCTTTTAATTGTCCACCCCAGTCTATTCTACTTCTCCTATCAGACAAGTTTTTATTGTTTTTAATAGCATTAAATTTATTATCTAACTTTTCTATAAATGCATTTTTTAATTCTTCTTCTGAAAAACACTTACTTTCTAAAACCTTCAATTCTTTTTCTGCATAATTGTATATTTCACTTATCTCATTATCAGACAAAATCCTATTTTTTCCACTTACTAATTCACTAATATCTATATATATATCTTCAACTGAAAACTCAGAATACTTTTCATCTTCACAATTACAATCATAATATCCACTTTTTATATAATCTCTTAAGCTATCTAAATCTATAATTACCTTGTCACTAGAAAATATTGCCTTACTAAAAGCTCTAGCACAAGTTACTTGTATATCACTCTTTAATTGCCCTATATTCCCAGTACATTTATAATTCATAAGTGCACACATAACTTCTTTAGTTATTATAAAGTTTTTATTTACTCTTTTTGCTTCTCTTTCAAAGAATTTTATTATTATTTCATATCTTTCAGATTTTGGTCTTTCACTCATATTAGGCAAATTTATTACCATTGGTATACGTCTTCTAAATGTTTGAAGTAGATTAGAATCTGGATTTTCTGTTGTAGCACTTATTATGAGAACATTTGCCTTTCTATTAGAACTACTCTCTCCTAATCGCCTAAATTCACCTCTATCTATCAAAGAAAATAATATTTCTTGACCAGCAGCAGGTAATCTATGAATTTCATCCAAAAACAAAATTCCATTATTAGCTTGCTCTACAAGACCTTCTCTATTTGCATCTGCTCCTGTGTATGCACCTTTTACTACTCCAAATAACTGAGCTATCAATAGGTTAGGATTTTCTGCATAATCTGCACAGTTAAATACTATGAATGGACTATTTTCTTCTTTGATATTATTTTTCACAGCATATTTGTACATGCATGTAGCTAATTCACTCTTACCTACACCTGTTTCCCCATATATTATAGTATGAAGACCATTAGGAGGATACATTATTGCTGATTTAGCTAGGTTTACTTTCTCTTTTAAACTGCCTCTTATACCTATTAATTCTTCAAATCCATCTTCTTCTACAGCCTTACTAACTTTTACATGCTTTCCAGATGATACAAGCTCTTTGTCTTTAATTTCACCTTTTGATTGACTTAAGTTTTCTTCTTTTAGTAATTTTGATACTGCACTTCTTGATATATTATAGCCATTTTCGGTTAAAATTTCAGTTATTTTTCTTTCAGACATTTGAGGATTCTCATTTACAATTTTAGATATATCTTTTATTAAGATTTTTTTTCTTCTTTCTCTTGAATCTAAAATATTATTTTTTTTTCTAACTGCTATTACTTCAGACCTAGCTACATTTAGTATTTCAGCAAGTTCTTGGTCAGTGTATGGATTTTTTTTGTCTTCTCTTTGTATCTCTCTTAATATTTTATCCATATTTCGCCTCCTTACTTTAAATTTTAGTTTATTTCAATATATTATACACCAAAATAAGACTAGGCAAAATAGCCTAGCCTTATTGCTTAGAATTTCCATAAGGCTTCTCTTATACTTATAATCATAATTATATAATTATAATTTTAAAGAAGCACCTTCCCAATCCTTCATAAAGCTATCTATTCCTTTGTCTGTCAAAGGATGCTTAATCATTTGATTTATAACTTTAAGAGGAACTGTTGCTATATCTGCTCCCATTCTAGCAGCTTGTAAAACATGTATTGGATTTCTAACACTAGCAACTATTATTTGAGCCTCAATACTATTTACACTAAATATGTCAACAATTTCTTCAATTAAATCAAGACCATTTTGTGATATATCGTCTAATCTTCCAACAAAAGGACTTACATATGTAGCTCCAGCTCTAGCAGCTAAAAGAGCTTGTCCAGCAGAGAATATAAGTGTAACATTAGTTTTTATACCTTTACTAGATAATACTTTTACTGCCTTTAAGCCTTCTGCTGTCATAGGTATTTTTATAACTATATTTTTATGTATTTTAGATAATTTTTCTGCTTCTTCTATCATACCTTTGTGCTCTAAACTTATTACTTCTGCACTTATCGGCCCATCTACTATCTCACTGATTTCTTTAACTACTTCTATAAAATCTCTACCTTCTTTAGCTATTAGAGATGGATTTGTAGTCACTCCACATATTACACCTAAATCATTTGCTTCTTTTATTTCTTCAATATTAGCTGTGTCTATAAAAAATCTCATTTAAAAAATCCTCCATAATTAGAATATGTGCTAAACACAAGTATATAATATCATAAATTATCTAAATTTTACAGTTCCATTATCTATAGATTCAACTACTGCTAAAGATTCTAATCTTACATCATTGGCCTTTAAAAGTGCTCCTCCAGCTTGGAATCCTTTTTCAATAACAATCCCTACTCCAACTAAGTTTGCATTTGCTTGCTCAATTAAATCTTTAAGCCCAAGAGCTGCTCTTCCATTAGCTAAAAAATCATCTACTACCAATATATTTTCGCCTTCGTTTATATACTTTTTAGAAACTTTTACTGCATATTCTTTTGCTTTAGTAAATGAATACACATTAGTTTCATACACATCCTTATCTAAATTTTTAGACTCTGATTTTTTTGCAAAAACTACAGGTGCATTGTCAAAGTATTGTGAAACAATTGATGCTATAGCTATTCCTGAAGCCTCTATTGTAAATATTTTATCTACCTTTTCTCCATTAAATCTCTCTTTAAATTCTCTTCCTATTTCATTTAAAAAAGCTACATCAATTTGATGATTTAAAAAACTATCGACTTTTAGTATATCATTTCCTGAAACACTACCTTCTCTTAATATCTTTTCCTCTAAAGCCTTCATTGTACTCCCACCTAAACCTTTCTAAATTATATTAATCTTAATAAAAAAAAATTATATTCTCTTTAATTTTACTCTTTGCACTACTTGTATTTTATCTTAGAATACTAAAAAAGCTCCTGTCTATATCATAGACAGGAGCTTAAAATTCAAAGTAACCAACTTAATATATAATTTAAAATAAGTATAAACTATATCATCTTCACTCCTGTAGTTAAGCTATTATTGGTAGCTTAGTAGAAACATTTGAACCATATTATCAAAAGTATACAGGTAAACATATTAATTTATTCTTTTTAATTATATATTATAATTCTCTATTATTCAACAAATAATTCAGACTATGTAGAATAAAATGTTCATTAGTTACTTGACAAAATCCAACTTTTTTAAGTAAACTTATAGATTTTCCATACAGATATAACTTTTTTCTATATTATCTAGAAGCACTTCATCATTGTTTATATTAGCTATTTTAGCAATAGCTTTTTTTACTCCTTTAGACTTTATTAGTTCTTGTAATTCTACACTTTGAGCATCTTCACTATTGTTGTAATGAAGTGCTGCACCTATTCCAAGAATTAAGTTATCAACTGCTAAATCATATGATTTTGCTGTCATTAGAGGCTTAATCAATCTATCTTTATCACTTAATTTTCTCAGTGGCTCTCTTCCAACTCTGACTACATCATCATTAAGATATGGATTTTTAAATCTGTTTAAAATCTTATCAATATATTTATAATGCGCTTCTGAATCAAAATTATATTTTTTAATTAATCCTTCTCCACTTTCTGTCATTGCATTTTTCACTATATTACAAATATATTCATCATTTATACTTTCTTCTATCGTTTTGTATCCTTTTAAGTACCCTATATAAGCAGTTATAGCATGTCCTGTATTTAGTGTAAACAGCTTACGTTCTATATAAGCCATAAGGTTATCAGCTAAATTCATTCCATCTATATTAGGTATCTCTCCTTTAAATCCTTGCTTTTCAACATTCCACTCATAAAAATTTTCAACTGTTACATCAAGAGGATTCTCATTTTTACCAGGAGGAACTATTCTGTCAACTGAACAATTAGGAAATCCAATATATTTCTCTAAATAATCTACTTCTTCTTTATTTAGACACTTAAGTATTTCCTCTTTTAAAGAAGAACTTGCATATATCGCATTTTCACAAGCTATTATATTTAAATTATTTGTTAATCCTTTTTCTTTTCTAGTTTTTATACCTTTAGCAATTGTAGGAGCTATTTTAGTTAAAACTAAAGGACCAACTGCTGTAGTTATTATTTCAGCTTCTACAATCTCATCTATTATTTCTTCTTTTATAGATGAAACTGCACTTATATTGTCAATTATTTCATCTACACATTCTACATCTCTTATGTGTATAGTATACTTTTTATCTTTATTTATTGAATTTAATATTTCCTCATTAACATCAGCAAATACAACATGATAACCTGACTTAACTAACAAACCTCCAATAAATCCTCTTCCAATATTTCCTGCTCCAAACTGGATTGCCTTTTTCATTTTAAGTTCCTCCTAAGATTAGTTGGCAAAAGCTTCCATAAAAGCTTGTTTGTCATTTGAATTTTTTAATCTCTCTGTTAAATCATCATCTAAAACTATTGCTATATTAGATAGTATCTCTAAATGTTCATCTCCAACACCAGCTATTCCTATTAATAAATATGCCTTTTCTCCATCAAAATCTATACCATTAGGGAATTGTAGTATAACTATTCCAGAAGATAATATTTCTTTTTTTGCTTCATTTACACCATGTGGAATAGCAACACCCATTCCCATATATGTAGTCATTACCTTTTCTCTTTCCAACATTGCTGGTATATATTCTTCTTTTACATATCCATTTTCAAATAATTTTCTTCCTGCTAAAGTTATAGCTTCTTCCTTTGAAACACTATCTAATCCTAAAAATATATTATTCTCATTTAATACTTTACTCATAATATCAACCTTCCTTTTTTAATATAAATTTTATTTATCTATTAATGTTTTTAATTTATTTGTATAAAAATTAAAAACTATATCTTTTATTTCTAATGTCATCTCTAGTATAGAAAATTTGTTTATTTTATTAGTAAAAACAAAATTATCTATTAATGAGCCACTTATTTCACTCATTATTTGTCTTTGATAACTTGGTGCATCTTTAGGAAGTAACATAAAAACTACATTTTCAATTTCTTCCTTAGAATTTAGTTTTATGTTATTTTCTAATCTTATTATTGCTAACTTCATAATATCTATTCTTTCACTCATACAGTGTAATAATAAAATTCTTGATTCTTCTATATATGGAATTGATATTTTTAATCTTTCTTCTAAGGATTCTTTTATAGATATTACGTCTTCACTAGATTCTACAAATATTTTTGATGAATCCATAATAAGTTCATCTAAGTCTTTACTTTTAAATTTTTTAAATTGAATTTCATCTAAAAACTCAAGAATATCTCTTCCTATATTCATACTTTCTGTTATCTGTTCATATACTTTATCTTTATTTTTAGTATCATCTTTTACTTTTAAATCCATTAATTTGTTTTGAGCTATAGACTTTATTTTTTCTTTGATTATTAGCTCATCATCTGAACTCATAAATGGCCCTACACATATATAATCTAAGTTTGTATTTAGTTCCACTGTAGATACAATTAAATCAACATCTTTTTCTTTTAAATATTCTTCATCTATATTTAAAGCTGAAATAGTTTCAAGTATGTTTAGATTGGGAAATTTATTTTCAATTTTAGTCGATAAGAACCTTGAAGTACCTATTCCAGTAGGACATGCTACAACAATATTTATATTAGCATGCATCATTAGATTTTTTTCTATGGCTGATGCAAAATGCATTGCAATATATCCTATTTCAGATTCAGGTATTGAATTTATATTTAGCTTGTCTTTTATGACTTTAGAAATCTTTTCGACTCCATTGTAAGCATACGAATACTTAGTTTTTATTTCATCTAAAAGTGGATTTCTTATTTCTAGCCCCATATTCAATCTGTTTATAGAAGGTCCTAGATGATTTGCTAGGTCTTTAAATAATCTTTCATCATTTTTAAGACTTATCTTAAATTCATCTTCTGCTAAATCTATCATTTTATTTGTAATATCCATTACTTCTATATCATCCAAGTTTAAAGCTTTATGATTTGAAGATGACCTTTGCTTTGCACCTCTAATATGCATAGTTATATATCCAACTTCATCCAATGGTATATTCATACTAAAATCAGTTTCCATACCTTTTACAATTTCTTGAGCTAATTTAAACTCTTCTGTTAAAGATAATTCCTGTAGAAAATCATTCTCCATAGTTATATTTTCACCATTTTTTATCCTCTGCAAGGCTAATGAAATATGAACTACAAGTCCTATATATGCACTATCAGCTAAATTTACATCTAACTCCGAAAGCTTCTTTGTTAATGTACTTTCAACTTTTCTTATTATGCACTTGTCCATTAAATTTAAAAGTCTATTTTCACTTAAAATCTCTATTGCTTTATCAGTTTGTATATTCTCACTTATATTTCTGACCATATCCAATATTTCTTTTTCATTGAATGAGTCATATATAAGGTTTACATAGGCTTCTCTAAAGTTTTTTTCCTGCCCTTTGAGATACACACCAAGCCCTGGTTTTCTAATAAGCTCAATGTTAAATCTTTCTAACCACTCACCTGCTAATGTAAAATCATTGTTTAGTACCCCTTCAGATACCTTTAATATTTTTGCAAAATAGTAAGATTTAACTGGCTCATTAGAAACTAGTAGCTTTGATAATATAATTAAAGTTCTTTCTTCTTTGCTGTATTCTTTTTCTATTTTTTCTTCTTCTAATAACTCAATGATAAAATTTTGATTTTCTATATTTTCTTCTAAAATTAAACCTACACCTGGTTTTTTTACAAAATTAAAATCATTTTCATCAAACCATTTTTCAATTCCTGACATATCTCTAAGTACAGTTCTTGAGCTTAGCTCTAACTCTCCTGCAATCTCAGAAACAGTTATTGGAATATTCTTCTTAGAATTTTCTACTATCATGAGTATTATCTTTTTTTGTCTAGATGTAATCTTCTTTTTTTTCAAATTATCCACTCCAATCAGTGGTACTTTTTATTTTTTATTTAGATTCTAATCTTTTAAACAGTATATCTAAATTTGGGTCATTTAAAAAGTTATTTATTGAGACTATCTCAACATTTGAATTATTTTTGGCAACTCTTTCAACTAATGTATTGTGAGTTACTACTATCTGAGTATCACCTGGAAGATTATCAACAGATGAGTTTGTAATTTCTATATCTAAATTTAAGTTTTTTATTCTATTTTTAAATCTAGAAGCTCCCATTGCACTAGAACCCATTCCTGCATCACATGCAAATACAATCTTCTTAATTTCATTTAATTCAAGTTGCTTTTCTTCAACTTTCTTATCTGAACTTTTGCTTGCAGATTTCATATCACTCATCTTTGCTTTAGCTTCTTCTAAAGTACCATCTTCTTCACTTTGATTTGCTGAAGCTCTCTTAACAAATGGTGCTGCCACTAAGAATGATACAGCTGTCGCAACTGCAACCCCTGCTAATACTGGAAGTAATCCTCCTTTTGGTGCTAATGCCATAAGTGCAAATATACTTCCTGGTGATGGTGCTGCTACAAGTCCAGCTCCTAGTATTGAAAAAGTTAGTATTCCTGCTGCTCCACCTGCCATTGTAGCTAATATTAAAACTGGATTCATTAATATATATGGGAAGTAAATTTCATGAATACCACCAAGGAAATGTATTATTGCTGCTCCTGGTGCTGACTGTTTTACACTTCCTCTACTAAACATCCAATATGCTAATAGAACACCTAACCCTGGTCCAGGGTTACTTTCTAGTAAGAACATTATAGATTTCCCTGCTTCTTTTGCTTCAGCTATACCTATAGGACCTAATATACCATGGTTTATTGCATTGTTTAAGAACAGTACCTTTCCAGGTTCTATAAATACTGAAACTAAAGGTAATAAGCTTTTACTAACTATAAATTGTACTCCTGATTCTATAAGAGCTGTACCTGCTACTATAGCTGGTCCAATTGCATAAAAACCTAATATTGCAAGAAGCATACCTATTATACCGATTGAGAAGTTGTTTACTAACATTTCAAATCCTGTTGGTATTTTTCCATCTACGAATTTATCAAATTTCTTGATTACCCATCCTGCAAATGGCCCCATTATCATTGCTCCAATAAACATTGGTATATCCGCTCCAACGATTACTCCCATCGTTGCTGCTGCACCTATTACTCCGCCTCTTTGTCCTGCTATAGCTTTACCACCAGTATATGCTATCAATAGTGGTAAAAGATATTTTATCATTGGATCGCCTATAGTGCTTAATTTTTCATTTGGCATCCATCCTGTTGGTATAAATAATGCTGTTATAAGACCCCATGCTATAAATGCTCCTATATTTGGCATTACCATCCCACTTAAAAATTTACCTACTCGCTGTATAGATGTCTTTATTGTCGATTGATTAGAACTGCTCATAATTTTACCTCCACTTGAATTATATTCTATATCGATATGATTCCCTTTTGTTATACTTTTATTATAGAGTTTATGTTTTATAGTAACAACTTTAAGAAATCGTTTCTATGTCACTTAAGATAATGACATTTGTCATTTTAGTTTTTGTTTAATTTTATTTATGTAGTATTTTAGAATATCAATCTTTACAAATAATACTATATTTATAAAATACTTTCGTATTTAATTGAATGTCATAAAATCTCATAAAAAATGACTAAGAATTTAATGAAATAAATTTTTTAAGGATACTTTTGGACATACTAACATAGACTTAATTTAAACTTTTAATAAAAAATACTTTATGCTCAATGTTAAGAATATAAGTATATAGGTGCAATGTAGGATATTATATATCAATAATTAACTTCAAATTAGCTACTAAATTAAATAAAACATTATTTAATATACAGTTTGACTGTGTAAAGCAACATATATTAAACAAATTCAGTTAAAGTAGTTTAAATTTTTCAAAAATCTCAATATCTGACAAAATACTTTAATAAAATTAAAGAATAAGTTATAATTAATACTATCAATTATAATAAAGTATAAAAATATTAAGGAGTGATTAAAAAATGGCGTTTTATTTTGATACACCATCACATACTTTCAGTGAGTACCTACTTGTACCAGGTTTCTCTTCTATTGATTGTATACCTGCTAATGTAAGTTTAAAAACACCTGTTACTAAATTTAAAAAGGGCGAGGAAGCGGATATTCATATGAATATACCTTTAACTTCTGCTATTATGCAATCTGTTTCTGATGATAAGATGGCTATTGCGCTTGCTAAAGAAGGTGGTATCTCATTTATATATGGTTCTCAAACTATTGAAAGTGAAGCTGCTATGGTAGCACGTGTTAAATCTCATAAGGCTGGATTTGTTGTGAGTGATTCAAATATTAAACCTGACAATACATTAAAAGACATACTTGAACTAAAAGAAAAAACTGGACATTCTACAGTTGCTGTTACTGAAGATGGTACTTCAACTGGAAAATTATTAGGTATTGTTGCAAGTCGTGATTATCGTATAAGTCGTATGGACTTAGATACTAAAGTTAGTGAATTTATGACTCCTATGTCATCCATAGTTTATGCTAACAAAGATGTTACTTTAAAAGAAGCAAACAATATTATATGGGACCATAAGCTTAATTCTCTTCCTGTACTTGATGACAATGGTAACCTTGTATATATGGTATTCCGTAAAGATTACTCTTCTCATAAAGAAAATCCACTTGAACTTTTAGATTCTTCTAAAAGATATGTAGTTGGAGCTGGTATCAATACTAGAGACTTTGCTGAGCGTGTTCCTGCTTTAGTTGAAGCTGGTGCTGATGTTTTATGTATAGACTCTTCAGAAGGTTTTTCTGAGTGGCAAAAGATAACTCTTAATTTTATTCGTGAAAAATACGGTGACACAGTTAAGGTTGGTGCTGGGAATGTAGTTGACCGTGAAGGATTCCTTTACCTTGCTGAAGCTGGTGCTGACTTTGTTAAAGTTGGTATTGGTGGTGGTTCTATATGTATCACTCGTGAACAAAAAGGTATAGGACGTGGACAAGCTACTTCTATAATTGAAGTTGCTCAAGCTAGAGATGAATACTTTGAAAAAACAGGTATTTACATTCCAATTTGTTCTGATGGTGGTATTGTTTATGACCATCATATAACTTTAGCTTTAGCTATGGGTGCTGATTTTATAATGCTTGGTAGATATTTCTCTCGTTTTGATGAGAGTCCAACTAATAAGGTTAATATAAATGGTAGTTACATGAAAGAATATTGGGGAGAAGGTTCTGCACGTGCTAGAAACTGGCAAAGATATGACCTTGGTGGAGATAAGAAACTTTCTTTTGAAGAAGGTGTTGACTCTTATGTTCCTTATGCTGGTTCTTTAAAAGACAATGTAACTCTTTCTCTAAGTAAAGTTCGTTCTACTATGTGCAACTGTGGTGCTCTTAGCATTCCTGAACTTCAAAAAAATGCTAAGCTAACACTTGTATCTTCTACTAGTATAGTTGAAGGTGGAGCTCATGATGTTATGCTAAAAGATAATAGAAATTTATAATATAAATAAAAGTGTAGTTGATTGTTTTACAATCAACTACACTTTTTATTTTAATACTCTTTATTTTAATATAAGCTATTATTTATGAGTTATTATTTAACTGTAAATTCAAGAAGCTTGCTTTTAAGTTCACTTTCTATTTTTGATAATTCAACTTCTGCTTCTTGTCTCTTTATTCTACCGTCATTTTGTATCTTAACTACTTCATCAATAGTTGATATTAAAGATTGATTAGTTTTTTTAATTGTATCTATATCTACAATGCCTCTTTCTGATTCTTTGGCTGTTTCTATTGTTCCCATCTTCAATGTTTCTGCATTCTTTAGTAGAAGTTCATTTGTCATATTACTAACTTCACGCTGTGCTTTCATAGCTTGATTCAAATGAGATATTCCTAGGGCAAGTACTATTTGATTTTTCCATAATGGAATAGTGTTTACTATAGTAGATTGAATTTTTTCTGCCATTAGATTATTGCTATTTTGAACCAATCTTATCTGTGGAGCCATTTGAAGTGATACCATTCTAGTTAATTCTAAGTCATGAATCTTCTTTTCAAATCGGTCACAAAGTGAAACCATATCATTTACAGATTGAGCATCTTCTGTTGAACCAGATAAGCTTGCTCTTTCTCTTAATTTTGGCATCTCAAGTTCTTTCATGTCTTTTAGCCTTTGTTTCCCTGCTATAATATACATCGTAAGCTCTTTTGAATAAGCTAAGTTTAATTCATACATTTTATCAAGCATTGCTATGTCTTTCAATATTTTAACTTGATGCTTTTGAAGTTCTTTGCTTACTTTGTCTACATTTACTTCTGCACTATCATACTTAGTTTTTAAATTTGAAATTTTATTATTTGCCTTTTTAAAAATTCCTAAAAAGCCACCTTGTTCTTTTTCATCAGCTGAAAATGATTTCAAATCAGTAACTAGATTTGTAAGCATATCACCAACTTCGCCCAAATCTCTAGTTTTAACACTCTTTAAAGCGGTTTCCGAAAATCCTGCCACCTTTTTTTGAGCCCCAGCTCCATATTGCAAAATCATATTTGTATTTGTAATATCTATTTTTTCTGCAAATTCTTTTACCATTTTACGCTCAGCTTCTGATAGTTTTTCTTCTTCTGGGTCTTTTTCATTCTTTTTCATTAATAGGTCAGAATTATTTATATCATTTGTTTTTGTTTCTTCACCAAATGGGTCAAGTGTCAGTGTTGGCATAACTGGTATATCATCTAAATTATTCATTCTATACTTCTCTCCTCTTCCTTCATAAAGTACTAATTATATACTTATATCTTGTATATTTTTGTCCTTTATAGCTAATTAACTGTTCAAAAATAACAGAATATTTTTTATATTATAGTTAAAACTTTCCACCTGTTAATCCCTCTTGAACTAACATATTTTCTAAAACAGTAATATCTGTAGATATGTCAATAGCTTCATCCTCAAATAGAGAATCCAATTGGTTTTCAAAAGCCACTACAATTGTACTCATTGTACTTTCAATACTCTCCATAGTTGTTGTTATATTTTCTCTATCTATTCCTTGTTCTTCCAATATATGATACGAATTTAAAAGCTTCAAAGTAGTTGGAATATAATAATCCATAAATTTTTGTATCTGAATAAGTTTTGATGGGTCATGTTTTACAACATCAAATATTTTACTTGTAACATCTTCTACTTGTACAATTTTACTGCACATTGATTCTGATTTAATATTTTCATTAGCTTCCTTTATTTGTCTCAAATAGTCCATTCCTTTTTTAATAATTGTATCAACTTCATTACTATTCTCAATTTCCTCTTCTTCAACTTCATATACTACATCTTCATATTTTGGTGGAACTCCATCTTCATTTGTCAAGACAATTTGATTGTTTCTTTTATCAATATAAGTATTTATAAAGTAATTTTTATCTATCATCTTTTGTACATCTTTTATTATAAATTTTAATGGTTTTGATGTACTTTCTGCAATAAATTCTACTGGAATAATATTTTTATTGCTTATGATTGTACAGTATTTTTTATAACGAGAAATTTGGTCTCCCAATCTTTTACCTTTAAAAATGCAAACCCCACCTATTATTAAAAATAAAGCACATACTTGAATAGGGAGTATAACTGCCCATCCAATTATAATGGAAATAGTTGACAACACTAACGCTGATAGTGTAAATAGGCCTACTAAACCCCATCCAACTATCTTTAAAAATTTACTTAAAAACGAATTTATTAATACAGATTTTTTAGAAAAATTCTCTGATTTATACATGGTTTATATCCTTTCATTTTTACTAATATTATTATTATATTTCAGTTTGATTATACAATTACTTACTTATTACTGTCAAGGAATTTGAAATTCTACAAATTATTTCAAATAAGGTAATAGACTTAAATGTAAGTACATTTTCTAACTAAAATGCACTTACATTTAATGCTATACAAAAATAAGAGAACTTAATTTTAAGTAAATTTAAGTCCTCTTATTTTTTATATTGATATAATTATCATTATTTATATCATATATACTTAATACAAATAAAAAATTTATATTAATAAAGATTTGCAAATATCTCTCTTATTTCTTCTCTACTAAGTTCTACATAATTGTTTGCAAGTAATCTCTGTTGATTGGCTATTGTGCTATCAGTAAATTCATCTATCTGGCTTTCCACCATACCATACTCTTTTAAAGATTTCTTAGTTATTAATTTATTTAAGAATTTCTCTAATTCTCCATAAACATCACAATCAGAGTCACATTCTAGAGCATCTGCTAAAATTTTTGTACATTGTGTAATCTTACCATTAGGATTTTTTCTAGAGTACATCTTAAATACTTCAGTAAAAAACTGATAATTTGCTTCACCATGTGCAACATGGAAAGCTGCCCCTATCGAATAAGATAAAGCATGCACTGCTGCACAACCAGCATTTCCAAAAGCAATTCCTGCATAATTTGATGCAAGCACAAAGTCCTTAAGATGATTAAATCTCTCTTCTTCTCCTTTATCCACAATCTTTTTATAGCCATCCATAATCATTTTTATAGCCTGTAAAGAATACATCTCTGTAAATGGGCTTGCTTTTGGAGATAGGTAAGACTCAATAGCATGTATAAGAGCGTCCACTGAGCTTGTTACAAAAAATTTATAAGGCAATCCTTTTACTGATTCTGGAATTAATACTGCATAATCTGCATAAGTTTCCTCTACTGCGAGACCCTTTTTAGTATGCTTAGCTTTTAACTCTGCAATAGCTACATTTGTTACTTCACTTCCTGTACCACATGTTGTAGGAACTACCACCAATTCTTTTACTTTTTTAGGTGCTACTTCTCCTTCAAATAAGTCAATAGACTTCTCTGGAACATCAAGTGCTAATATCTTGCATATATCAACTATTGTACCTCCTCCAAATGCGATAATTCTATCAAAATTGTATTTCTTCATTTCTTTTGTCATAGAATCTATCATTTCATCAGATGGTTCACCTGTTCCAAATTTTTCTTGAAAAATTAGATTGGTATCTATTCCAAGAGGTTTCATATATGGTTCATATATAAATTCATTTGTAATTACTAAATCATTTTTTCCGATTTTAAATTCTTCATTGAATTCTTTAAATGTATCAAAATAAAATATTTTTGGAACTACTCTAAGTGCTTCCATTCTTAACACCCCTCTACTATTAATATTTCTCTTTAAATCTTTTTTCAAACTCTAGTGCTAGACTTTCTCTTACACTTGGATGAGCAATATTGATTAAGTTTCTTGCTCTTTCTCTAAGAGATTTTCCTTTTAGCTCTGCTATTCCATACTCTGTTACAACATAGTCAATATCATTTCTAGATGTTGTTATAGGAGCACCTTCATCAACAATTGAAACAATTTTTGAAATCACTGTACCATCTTTCTTTGTTGTTATTGAAGGCATGGCTATAATTGCCTTTCCATCTTCTCCCATAGATACTCCACGTATGAAGTCAACTTGACCTCCAACTCCACTAAATTGTCTAAGACCCATTGCCTCTGCAACTACCTGTCCCATCAAATCAACTTGTATAGCAGAATTTATAGAAACCATTTTATGTTGTTTCATTATAACTGCTGGATGATTTACATAGTCTACAGGCTTCACTTCAACTACTGGGTTATTATTTGCAAAGTCATATAATTTTTTAGTTCCCATTAAAAATGTAACTGTCATTTTTTCTTTATCAAAATTTTTATATTTACCATTTATAACACCTTCTTCATAAAGAGCTAAGGTTCCATCTGAAATCATTTCTGAATGAATTCCTAAATCTTTTTTATCTGTTAAAAATAGCATAACTGCATCTGGAATCCCGCCAATTCCAAGTTGTAAAGTAGAGCCATCTTCAATTAGAGAAGCACAGTTTTTACCTATTGCTTCTTCTACTTCTCCAATCTTTGCAGGTTGCAGTTCATATAAAGGTTGTGACTTTTCAACTATATAATCAAACTCTGATACATGAACTACTTCACCATAAGTTCTAGGAAATTGGTCATTTACTTGAACAATTACTGTTTTAGCAGTTTTAATAGCTTCGTAGGTATAGTCAACTGATGTCCCTAGGCTACAATACCCATGTTCATCTGGTGGAGTTACCTGTGCTAAAACAACATCACATTTTAATCTTTTTTCTCTAATTAATTTTGGTACTTCATGAAAGAATGCAGGAGTAAAATCTCCATCTCCATTTTCAATTGCCTTTCTTACATTTCCACTTACAAACATTGGATTTACTCTAAAGTGAGTTTCCATTCCCTCTCCAGTATATCCACCACTCCCTAGACTTACCATATGCTTAATCTCAACATTTTTATACTGTTTTGCATTTTCAATCATAGCCTCTACTAGTGCAGGAGGCTCCCCTACACAATGTGCAAATACTACTGTATCCCCATCTTTAATATGTTTTACAGCCTCTATAGCAGTACATAACTTACTTTGATACAATTCTCGCCAATTCAATGAAATCACCCCATCTAACTCTTATTTAAGCCTCACAAATTGCTGATTCTATTATATTTATAGCTCTTTCTATATGACTAAAATCCCAAATTTTAATATATGATTTTTTAACTTTATATTGTTGGTAGGATGCACATAAAGTTGTGCATCCTCCAATTATAAGTAATAAATCGTATTCTACATCTTCTTCTGCTACACTAAAATCTACTCTACCATTGAAGTGCTCTTTGATTATTGCAAGAGCCTTCCCTCTTTCATATCTAGGGTTACAGCCCCCACAAAATCTAACTCCACAGGTCATGTGTAAATTCTCCTTCTAAAAGTCTCTTTTTTTAGTTCAAACTACTATTTCATGCTTATTTTTATACGATATATTTTTTCATTAATTAGTATAAGTCAATATATTTTCCCATTTATATATCAACTTTCTATAAATTTAGAGCTTTCTCTTTTTTTATTCCTGCGATTGTCTTAGCTAATTCTTTCTTCTGATTTATGTTTCCTTGTCTTGAAATCATTATTCTTTGTGCTTGTGGTGAACCTGCTCCATGCATTGACTCAGTTCTATAACCAACAGCAGATGAACCAAGGCATATATTTTCTAAGAATCTTAATATTCTCATTCTTTCTTCTGTTGAAGCTACTGAAGAAGCTTTAAAATATTTATTACATACTTCACCAATTGTCATTCCACTTGTTCCAACTTTGACATCTGACTTAAAGTCTTTTTCTGAAGGCATAGTAACCATAAGCCCACCAGCTATATCTTCTGCAAGTCTTACTATTTCATAAGGGAATCTAGTTACATTTTGTTTACACACATTTGCAAGAAGTAAATCTATTTGATAGTTTCCAGCCTCTGTCTTATGTCCTTCTGATGAACATGCTATACCACAACAATATAAGCTTTCATTAAGGTGAGTCATTTCTATTAATTTATCTTTTATATGAGAAGCTTTGTTTGCTCCATTGTAATCAGCTGCTAAAGCTGCTGCCCCTATTATTACATCACCTACTCCAACTTTACATCCACCATAACTTTGTCTATGATATCCAGCAAATCTTTCTACCAACATACCAGAGTAATCCCATTCTCCACATAAGAAAATTCTATCATTTGGAACAAATACATTGTCAAATACTACTAGAGCTTCTTGACCTCCAAACTCCTTATTTCCTAAATCAACATCTGCTCCCTCTTCTAATTTTCTAGTGTCACAAGATTGTCTTCCATAAATCATAAACACACCCTCAGCATCTGAAGGAACTGCAAATGATACAGCATAGTCTTTATCTGCTTCAGTCATACTTATAGTAGGCATTATAAGATGTTCATGTGAATTTATTGAGCCAGTTTGATGTGCTTTTGCTCCTCTTACTACTATTCCATCTTCTCTTCTTTCAACTATATGAAGGAACATATCTGGGTCAGGTTGAGCACTAGGTGATAATGCTCTATCTCCTTTAGGGTCAGTCATAGCTCCATCAACTACTAAATCGTTTTCTTGTATATAAGTTAAGTATTTTACAAAATTATCATGATAATTAGTTCCATGTGCTTTGTCACACTCAAATGTTGTTGAATATACCGCATTAAAAGCATCCATACCTACACATCTTTGGAAACAAGAAGCTGTTTTTTGACCACATAGTCTTTGCATTTTAACTTTTTTTATCAAGTCATCAGTACTTTGATGAAGATGACCAAATCTATTTATTTTTTCTCCTGTAATATTTGAAGTAACTGTCATTAAATCTGCATATTCTGGGTCATGTGCCAAATCATAAGTAGCTGCTACACAATTTATAGATGGTCTAATCATTGGATGGTCAACCCAATTTTTAACCTCTTCACCAAACATATAAACTTTAGTATTTAATTTTCTCAAACTTTCAATATATTGAGCTCCTGTCATTAATGCCATAATAAAACCACTCCTTCTCTTTTATAAAAATTTTTATTTATTTAAATTATAATACTTCCTCATTTTGTATTTCTCTAATTTTTTTGAATCTTTCATATTATGTTATAAATTTTTTTATATTTTAAACTCATTATAAATCAAAATACATCTCTACTTTGATTTATAATGAATACTTTTTTACACTCGAATTTTATCCCCAAAGTTCTTCATCTGTGGGTACTTCATTTTCTGGCATATAATAGGCAATTCTAGAAATATTAATTAAGTGTTTATAATCAAGATTTTCAGAAATACTGTTATTTCCCCAAGAACCGCAACCTAAAGTGTTTGTAGGTGCAAGACCATTAAAGAAGCTTCCTCCAGCACTTGTAGCACAACATTGATTAATTACAAATCTTGATACTTCTATATTTTCTCCTGCATATTCTATATTCTTAATTGTATTTGAATGTATAGATACACTATGTCCTTTTCCCTCTACATTTAGATTTGCTTTTGCAATAGCTACACCTTCTTCAAAGTCTTTATACTTATATGCAGATATCACTGGACACATTTTTTCTTTTGCAAGTATATCTTCTTCACCTGCTCCATCTGCTTCTATTACTATTATTTTTGTATCCTTTGGTATTTCAACTCCTGCAATTTTTGCAATTGCATGAACTGATTGCCCTACTGCATCTTTATTCATAGATTTATTAACAAACATTGCATTTCTAAAAGCTTCTTTTTGTGTCTTATCTCTAACTATAAAACCTTTGTTACTTTCAAATTCATCCATTACTTTATCAAACATTTCTTCTGCAACTATCACTGATTGCTCACCTGAGCAAATTATACCATTGTCAAATATTCTTCCAGCTATAATTTTAGGCACTGCTTCTTTAATATCCACATCTCTGTCTATGATACATTGGACATTTCCTGCTCCTACACCAAGAGCTGGTTTTCCACTTGAATATGCAGCTCTTACCATTCCCATTCCACCAGTAGCAATTACTACATCTGCTGATGAAATTAAATTTCTCGTATTTTCTCTTGATTGTTGGTCAAGTATTTGTATTAGATTTTCTGGTGCTCCTATTTTTTCTAATTCTTCATTAATCATATCAACAGTCTTAGTACTACATCCAATTGCTTTATGATGTGGTGTTATAATAATTGCATTTCTTCCCTTTAATGCAAACATAGCATTACTCATAGGTGTAACTATTGGATTTGTACAAGGAGTTATTGCTGCTACAACTCCAATTGGTTTGGCTACCTTTGTTATTCCTGTTTCTCTATCTATGTCAATTATACCAACTGATTTCTTATCTTTTAAATTATTGTATATCACTTTCGCTTTACTTTTATTTTTAGCTACTTTATCTTCATATACACCCATTCCAGTTTCTTCTACTGCAAGTTTAGCTAAATATTCAGCGTTATAGTATACTACCTTCCCAACTATCTTCACTATTTTATCTACTTGTTCTTGAGTATAACATTCAAACTCTCTTTGAGCTTTTCTAGCTCTCTCAATATATCCATTAATATATTCTTTGCTTAAATCTTCAAAGTTTTCTACTGCTTTTTCCATTTTTAATATTCCTCCAATTTATTAAATATTTTTATAATGCACTTTTAAAAGTTTCTGACTTCTTCATTGTACCTGTACTCATAAATTTACTATGCCATGATAAAGCTTCATCTAATATATGAGGAGTTTGTTTTGCTCCATTTTGACATGCTCTATTTAGATAATCCATAAGTTGTTCTTTATAATCTGGATGAGCACAATTTTCTATTATCTTAATAGCTCTTTCTCTAGGTGCTAGACCTCTTAAATCAGCATATCCTTGTTCTGTTACAATTACCATTACATCATGTTCAGTGTGGTCTACATGAGACACCATAGGTACTATTGATGATATATCACCATTTTTTGCGATTGATTCAGTACTAAATATAGTTATTGCTCCATTTCTAGCAAAATCACCAGAGCCACCGATTCCATTCATCATTTTTGAACCCATGATATGAGTTGAGTTTACATTTCCATAAATATCAACCTCAATTGCAGTATTCATTGCAATTACACCAATTCTTCTAGCTATTTCTGGGTTATTACTAATTTCTTGAGGTCTCAATATAATCTTATCTTTAAAGAAATCTATATCATTTTCAAATTTTATTAATCCTTCTGGCGATGGGCTTACAGATGTAGTTGATGCCATTGTAACCTTACCCATTCTTATTAAGTCCAACATAGAGTCCTGTACAACCTCTGTATAACAAGTTAAATTCTCAAATTCAGATTCACATAGTCCATATAAAACTGCATTTGCTACACTTCCTACACCAGATTGAAGAGGAAGCAAATTCTTTGACAATCTTCCTGATTTTACTTCTTCTTTAAGAAATGCAATAATATTATTTGATATCTTTTTTGAGGCTTCATCTACAATACCCAATGGACGTGTTTTATCTTGCATATTAGTGATTACTATTCCTGCAATCTTATCTAAACCACAAGGTATATATGTCGTTCCGATTCTATCTTTAGGATGATTTATTTCTATTGGTTTTCTGTTTGGCGGATTTTCTGTAATATATATATCTGCCATACCTTCCATCTCCATTGGTTTTGCCAGATTTATTTCAACAATTACTTTGTCTGTACTTTTTACAAAAGATGGAGAATTTCCTATACCACTAGTTGGTATAATATCTCCATTTTCAGTTATGGCAAGTGCTTCTATTATTGCTACATCCACTTTAGGTATAGTTTTATAGTTTAAAAATTGAGTAGAATGACTTAGATGCATATCTATATAATTGACATCACCTTTATTAATACTGTTTCTAAGTATTGAATTAGTTTGATAAGGAAGTCTTCTTTCAATTATACCTGCTTCTGCCCATGCTCCATCTACTTCTGGTCCTAAAGATGCTCCTGAATATACAGTCAATTTTATCTTCTCTCCACTTTTAGCCCTTTCTGAAACTGCTAATGGTACTGCTTTTGGATATCCTGAAGGTGTAAATCCGCTAAGTCCAACAACCATCCCATTATTTATAAGTTTAGCAGCTTCATCTGCATTCATAATTAAATCACATAACTTTTTATTTCTTAATCTTTCACTTAGTTCTTCAAATACTCCTTCATTATTCATAAATATCCCCCCATATAAAATCTTATTTACATTGGAAGTTTGTGTAAAACTATAACCAATATAACTTTAGTTAACAGTGCAAATGGGTATGTAGCACCATACCCCGCTGCTGGGTCATCACTATCAAGAGCATCAACAGCAGCTCCAAGCCCTGGTGTTGATGTCATACCACCACAGACAGCTCCAGATAACAAAATCCAATTTAGTTTGAATACATACTTACCAACCAAAAATCCAATCATCATAGCTGTAATTCCTACTACTATAGCTACTAGAGCTAGATGCATACCAGATGTCATAATTGAATCAACTACTTTACCACCATATCTTAATCCAACTATTGCTAAGAAAAATACTAGCCCTATTTGTTTTAGAATATTTAATACTTTTTCTTCCATTCTGAAATTTACTACACCTATCTTACCTACATATCCAAGTATTAGAGATACAATTAGAGAACCACCAGTTGCCCCTAATGTAAAGTATCCTAATGGGCCCATGAACACATGTATTCCTCCAACTAAATATCCAGCAAGACATGTTAAGAAAAATGTTATTATATTAAATGGAACTTCTGGTATCGTTTTACCACCAACACTATCTCTAGCTTCTTTCATTTCTTTTTCATATTTTCTTCTTTCTTCTTTAAGGTCCATTCTAAATATTTTAGGAAGGAAATTTACTCCTAATATTACTATTAACACTCCAAAAGGATATGCAACTGCATGCCCTATACCAACACCTGCCTCAGCATATGCGATATACTTATCTATCTGCTCTTGAGTTAGTGATGTAGTTTTAGCTACATCCAATTTACCTTCTGGGTCAACTACTTTTAATATTTCTTTTTTATCTTCTAGTGATGCTTTCTCAAACTCTTTTGATACATCTTCTGCATGTTTACCAGCTGTTTCTAAAGCAGCAGCTAAACCAGGAGAACTTGTTAGTGCTCCTGTATAAACACCAGAAACCTCATATGCACTACTTCCTTTATTACTTGATAATAAAGTCATTGCATAAGTCATAGAGCCTCCTATAAAAGTTATAAGAACACCTAAAACCACGAATCTAGCTCCATACTTCTTAAGTACGGCTTTCATATCCTTGGCAGCTAATAAACCAACTGCTGCAACAAATATAATTAGAAAAAAATCAAAGAAATCAGAAGAAATAATTCCATTACCCATCATGATAGTTGCCGCCTTATACCCTGCTGCTGTCTCTCCTTTTGCTATTACTGAATTTCCTAAGCTATACACAAGCCATCCAATAAATAATCCTGTAAATAATGCTCCTGATACTCCAAAATTAAACTTCCCAAATTTAATTTTTCCAAATAATATTCCTGTAATTACAGCAGCAAACATAAGGACAAAAGGGTTCATTAAAAAATCCATCAACTCAAACTTCACCAAACCACTCCCTTTCATATTTTGTTATTAAATTAACGATATTTATTAAAAAATATATCTCTCCCCTCTTTGCAAACTTCGCAAAATTATTTTTTGTTATTAAATTAACATTTCTAATTAAAAAAATTTCATCATTCTAATATTAGTTTTTTATGTTACAATTTAATTAATAGTTAAATTACATAAATACTAATTATTTTTAGATAGTTAAATTTTTAATATTCATTGATATAGCTACGTTTCAAATACTTTTTCACTAAATCATGTCAGCTATTATCTTTTGTTAATTTAATAATATCACTATTCTCAATAGATTGAAAATATCAAAAACTTATGATATGATAGTTTAAAACTATTCTATTTTTTTACAATAATATACAAAACTTATATTATTGTTAATTATATACTTGTCATGAATTACTTAAATGAAAGGAGCTATTAACCAATGAACATAAATTATCTATATTATTTTCAAACAGTTTGTAAATATAAAAACATGACTAAAGCAGCAGAAAGTATCCATATTTCTCAGCCTTCTATAACATTAGCTATTAAAGAATTAGAAAAAGAACTCGGTTTTGAACTTTTTTTTAGAATAGGTAATAAAATAGATTTAACTCCTGAAGGGACGATTTTTTTAGATAAGGCAAAAAATTTCACGAGACAGTTTGAAGATTTTCAAAGTGATGCACTAGACTTAGGGAAAAAAAGAAAAGCATCTCTTAAAATAGGAATTCCTACAGTTTTAGGTACTTTTTTACTTTCAAAGATACTACCTAGATTTAATGTAATTTATCCAGATATTGAGCTTAAAATTTTTGAAGTTCCAACCTTTGTTGGTGCTAAAATGATTGAAGAATCTACACTTGATTTTTGTATTGGTATAATTGATAGTGATATTTATGATGATATAGATTCAAAAACAATCTATAAAACAGAATTATATTTAGTTACAAATCCTAAAAATGAATTAGCAAAACAGTCCATTATTTCAAACTATATGTTGAAAAATATTCCTTTTGTTATATTGTCTGAAGGTTCTTATCACTACAAAATTATTACAAAAAGACTTGAGAAGGTTAAACCAAATATAATTTTACACTCAAATCAGCTTTCTACTATTCGTTATTTATTAGAAAATGATTTAGCTTCAACGATACTGTATAAAGAAATATTTCAAAATACCGAAAATCTCTGTTCAATTCCTTTAGAACGTGCAATTACTGCTAATATTGGTGTTCTTTGGAGAAAACATCAATATATATCTCATAGTATGAAACTTTTTATTGAATATATGGCTTCTATTCATATAAGTTAATATTTCTACATATTGTGTAAATACAGAATTATACATATTTTGATAAATATTATAAGTATTCTTGAGTATCAGTATAACAATAAAATATATTATCTCAAAAGAATTACAATGATATACATTCATAACTTAAATATTATTATACTGATACCTTTAATATTAAGTTTACCTATTTTAATACTCATGTTTTAATTAGGTTTACTTGGACAACCTAGCAAAAAACCCACGCATCCAGAGATAAAGTCTCTCATCTGTGAAATAGTTCCTAGAGATGCTGTTGCTGGCGTTGTAAAATTTCTTACAATAAAAAGTACTACCAATGCTACTACACAAATCACAGTAGCTATAACAATTTGTAACTCACTAGTTTCTCCTTCTTCAACTTCTTCACCATTATTGACAAATATTTTTTTATCATTATTTTGATAATCATCATTTTCTAAAGCAAATCCAATAGTATTTTTGACATTCATTATATTGTTTTGGCTTGGTTCGTGACTTTTATTAGAAGAATTATCATCTATAAAAACATTTGAATATGCATCCGTATTTGTAACTTTTCTTGAAGCTCTACTTATAAAGTTAGCACTTAAAAAGTATCCAAATATCGCTGCTGAAGTAGTTCTCACTACTACATCAATAGTAGTAGTATCTTGTGAATTAACTTCATTGACAAACAAATTGTATATAGATTCAAACATGAGTATTGCCATGACAATTATAAGACATCTATCTATTAACTTAATTTTATACCAGGCTTTTTTTATACTCTTCATAAATTTATGTTTTTTGTCCATAGACATTATCACCTCACAATTAAGCCCTCTTTACTAAGATATGTAAAGAGGGCTTAATTGTGATATTACAATATTATTTTTTGTAAAAAATCATATAAAAATTAAATTATTTGTCTAAAATCATCAAATCTTTAGGGAATTTAGTTAGTCTCTCAGGTCCATTTTTTGTAATTAAAACAGTATCTTCTATTCTAACCCCTCCCCATCCTGGGAAATAAATACCTGGTTCCATTGTTATTATACATCCTTCTTCTATTGTTTTATCACCATAATTACCAATAAAAGGTTCTTCATGAACATCTCTTCCAACTCCATGTCCTATCCCTTGATAGTAGTAATCGTCATACTTCTTAACAACTTTTCTTATTTCTGCATCTGGAATCGTAGCATGTACACCAACCTTCATATTTTCAACTCCAACATCTTGCGCTTCTTTAACTAAATTATAAATCTCTAATTGTTTTTCAGATGCTTCTCCAACTATAAAAGTTCTAGTTGTATCAGAAATATATCCATTGTACATAGCTCCATAATCTACAAGTACAAAATCACCTTTTTCTATAACCTTGTCACTTGGTTTACCATGAAGTAATGAAGTTTTTGCTCCTGATATCAATATAGTTTCAAATCCTATATTTTGTGCTCCATTCATTTTCATAAAATATTCTAGTTTTGTAGCTAATTCTATTTCAGTAACTCCAGCTTTTATATGTGGAACCAATTCTTCTAATGCTTTATCAGCTATTTCACAAGCTTTTCTTGTATTTTTAATTTCTTCTTCGTCTTTTACATATCTAAGTGTCTCTACAATATTTTCTGTAGGTATCAATTCTCCTCTATCTTGTTCAACTAGATTTTTAAGTTCTTCATATTTATCAAATACGATATTTGTTCTTTCAAACCCAAGCTTTTTTATACCTACTTTATCACACACACTTTTTACAGCTTTTGCTACACTTCTATCAAAATTATGCCAGTTTATAATTTCAAAACCTTTACAAACATTTTCTGCAAGCTCCATATATCTACTATCAGTAACTAAGAAATTTCCATCTTTACAAATAATTGCATATGCTTCTTCATCAGGAAAGCCACTTATGTAATTTACATTTGTCTTTTTTGTTAAGTATAATGCATCAAGTCCTTTAGCCTCTAATAATTCTACTACTTTTTCTACTTTTCTCATGATTTTGCCTCCAAAAAATAATTTTTACTTTAGCTATATTATATCACTAATAATGTTATTTTTTATCTTATAGATGCTTTACTTCTAAAATTTTTTCATACATTATTAATATTATTTATACATTTCCACTGATTTTTTACTTAGTATAAGTAACAACAAATAAATAAAAAAATATTATTATTATAAAAACTCATGATATCTCTGTTTTATCAGTTGTTAATTATAAATATTTAATTATCTTTATATGCTCACTTTGGTAATAAAAATAATATAAATTTAGTAACAAAAAGAACATATAGTTATAGCCTAAAATGCTATAACTATATGTTCTTTATTTACATGTATAATTTATATTTATTTTGCAGTGTATCCAGCCTTTATTAAAGTTTCAACAGCTAAATCACCTTTAGCATCATTTACAAGAACTATCGGCCCTGTACAACCCATACCACTTTCAGCATAGATTCCGTTTTTCCATAGTTCAGATACTGCATCTTCTAAATCCATTATATCAACACCAGCTATTTGACGAGTAACAACCTCTTTATCTGGCATTTTAACTTCTACTTTTTCAGTTTTAACTTCTTTTTTAGTAAGAGAAGCTATAATATCATCAAATTTTGCACTTTTAACTTTTGCAAATTCACTTCTTGCAATATTATTTATTTCTCCCTTTACAACATCATAAGCATATTTTAATGCATTAGCTACTACCGGAGAACCTGATGCTCTCGATACTATAAGCACTCTTCTATCATAGTCTTCTCCAACTCCAGGACCATACCCAAAGCCTTGAGCTTCATAGTCTCCACCTGTAGTATATGAAGAAAATACTTTCATGAATATATTTCCAGATAATGTATCAGTAACCATAACATCAGGTGCACCTACAAGTAAATCATTACCTCTCATAACACATCCACCATCTGCTCTAATTGAATCTGCAAATTCTATATCATATCCATTATCTTTTAACTCTTTTAGACATTTTTCAACTTGTCTAGCCCCATCAACATTAAGTATTCCAACTTTTGGGCATTTATTTCCCATTGATTTGGCTGTAGCAATACCATAAATAGCATTTCTTACCATTGCTTCTATTCTATTAGTAGCACTTGTTCCTGTTGTTGTTGCAAGTATCATTTCTTTTCCTTTTGCTGGAGTTATTACTCTACCTACTGTAGATACTCCTATTGGAAAATTATAATGCATAGTAACACAGGCATCTATATATCCTGAATCTAATAATTCTTCCATTTTTCCATGCATTTCTTTTTCATCATTAACTTCAACTACTTCAAGGTCAGTTTCTACTTTTGGTCCAATAAGTACTATATCAAATAAATTGGATTTTGCTAAATGTGCACCATTAACCATGTTCTCTACACCATGTTCACTTCCAAGTGTAGTCACACCAATTCTTATTTTTTTGCCAAATTCGCCACTTTCTATTGCATTAGCTACTTCTAAGAATACATCTGCGATTACTTTTTTTGACATATCCTCACCCCTATTCTTCTAACATATCTAATGCTAGTTTTTTCATAGATTCAGCTATTATCTTCTTAATTTCATCTTTAGATATTCCTGAAGTCTCTTCAGTAACACCTGTATTTCTTTCAGCTATAAAAGATACTCCATCAAATAAGTTAGTCATTCTTCCTAAGAATAAACTACCTTTTCCAACTATCATAGCTCTATTTCTATCTCCTGTAGTTAAATCATCTATTAAAAATCCTATATAAGGTGCCCCTGATGGTATATGTCCTTGAGTTGGTGCCCATCCTGGTAATCCTTTATTAGCCACAAAATCTTTTAATTCTTTCTTCTCTAAGTCTCCACGCTTAACAGCAAGTGCACCTATCATTTTGTAGTTTGCTTCTGGAACATCTCCTGCTCCTGCTGGCTTAGTTATATCCGGATTTTGCATTTCAACTGAATATACATCAACATCTGTTATTTTTAAATTAGCTCTATCAAGACCTGAAGTTATAAGTGCTGTCATAACTGCTTGAGGTGAAGAACCAGTTCCCACTGTGTGCTTACCTGTTAAGTCAGTTCTTATAACTGGATTTACACCATCGTTTTCAGATACAAGTACTGCAAATCCTCCAACAACATCTTCAAGTACAGGAAGACCTTTTTTAACATGGTCTTTAGCATTCATTCCAAGTTTAGCACTTGCACCACCTGCTACTACCATTACATTTTTGTGTATTCCAGATTTTACTAAAGCTGCGGCTTGAATTAATGCATGTGTTGGTGCTGCACAAAATCCTCTTGTATCAGAACCAGTTGCGTTTTGAAGTCCAGCTATTTCAGCTATTGATTTAGCAAAGTTTCCTCCACCTCTTTGGTTTATATCTCCACAAGCTTCTTCTGAACACTCAATAACATAATCTATTTCAGCAGGGTCTATTTTACTATGTCTTAGCATTTGAATAGCAGATAAAACTCCAGATGCTTTTACTACTAAATTTTCAAACATTGTATGGGCATTTAAGTTAACATCTACATCATGTGCTCTTTTTACATAGCCAACGAATTTTCCATCATGGTATAATCCTTCTGCTATGTGTGTTGCTACTAATTCCTTACCTTCTTCTATATCATCACCCTTTAATTTCCCTACAAATGGCGCAATTTCAGGGTAGTTATTTTCGATTTTTGGTTTTACTTCATCAATAAATTCTTGTGATAACTTTACTAAATCAAATGCATCACTTATTTGCATTAAAGCTATAAACTCATCTTGAGGCATTATTTCACCGAACTTACCATTTCTAGTTCCCTCAACTTTTTGTTCACACCAAGGCATTGGTAAATCTCTTAATTCTTCTGGTCTTCTATTTCCTATGTAAACTTGATTTGGCATGTAGTTAACTACATCCTCGTAACTTCTTATATGATTACCTACTTCTTGTAAAAATTCTGAATCTGGATTTGTTGCTCTTTCAACTGTACAAGTACTTCCATTTTGCACTATCATATCTGGAGTATGAATAAGTACATAGCCTGCCCCTTTTAAAACTGGATAAGTCATTTTGTGCACCTCCATAAATTTTATGAACACCTAAATTTAATTTCATTAAAGACTTCAATTATTGTATTTTTATTGTATTGTATATTTTATTTTATTCTTTTTTTATGTATTTTGGTATTTTTTAAGATTTCATGAATGAATAACTCACATTTACCCATTCATGAAATCTATATTATTTTTTTGTGTATAGTTATTTTTTATTTTTAGTGTGTGTTTATACTTTTATCTATATAATATATGTGTGTGTTATTTTTATTTTTCAAATACTGTTTGACCATCTACTTCTGTAGTTAAAGAGTTTAATGCTTTTTCTACAAGGCCTCTTCTTAGGGCTTTTTCTTCTGTAGGGTCAAGTGCTGGATTTCCAAGTGGATGAGGTATTGCTATAGTTGGAACTATTCTGTTAGCCCCTACTGTTAACGAAATAGGTACTACTGTACACATATGAACTACTGGAAGTCCAGTTTTTTCTATTTCTTTTACCATCGTTGCACCGCAACGAGTACAAGTACCTCATGTAGAAGTTAAAATTACTGCATCTACACCATCAGCTACCAATGCTGCTCCAATTTCAGAAGCATATTTTTTAGAGTTTGCAACAGATGTACCATTACCTACAGTTGTATAGAAAGTTTCATGTAATTTTCCAATTACACCCTCTTTTTCTAAATCTCTAAGCACATCAACAGGTAAAACTCTATCTGAATCTAAGTTTGCATATACTGGGTCATACCCACCATGTGCAGTTTCATAAGTTTCTTCTGTTAAATCCATAACTCCTGCTATAGAATAAGTTCCATATTTAGAAGCTGAAGAAGATTCTATTCTATCTGGATTTCCTTTTGGAACTATACCACCAGAAGTAACTAAAGCTATTTTGCATTTTGATAGGTCTTTCACAGGATTACTTGGGTCAACTCTATCAAAGTTTGGCATTGGATATTCAGTTTCAAATGGTTCACCTTTTATCTTCTTAACTAACATGTCAACAGCTCTCTTAGAACCTCTGTCTTCATGGAAGTAGTTAACTCTTATTCCTCTAGCTATGTATCCTTCTTCTTTAGGAGTTCCAATTTCTTCTTCTTTAGCAAGTTTTATTGCAAGTTTAGCTATCTTAGGAAGTGCTTTTCTCATACCTGCTGCAGAATCAGAAGTTTCTACTACATAAACATCCTTTTTGAACATGTCTGCACCTGGATTTTCAATGTACATACCTGTTAAAGCTGGTATATCTAAAGCGTCTTTTACAACTTTAGTTATTGTTCCAGCAGCAACTCCATATCTACCAGCATTGAATGCAGGCCCAGCTATGAAAAGTTGTGGTTCAAAACCTTTTATCATTGCTAAAACTTCTTCACTTGCACTATCTATATTTTCATTGAAGTAACTGTCTCCGCACACTACTGTACCAACTATTTCAATATCTTCACCTAATAATTTATCAAGTTGTAAACTTATTGGAGGTAAAGTTTCTGCCACATGTGGCTTAGTATCAGCTTTTTCTTCTCCACCTATACCAGCAAAGAACTGATTAATATAATGTACTGCTCTTAGTTTTCCCATCTCTTAGTTTCACCCCTTTTGCTTTTAGGCATTAAAATTTGCAAAATTCTTCTCTTATACCAGACATTTCTTCTGCTATTTCTTCAACTTCTAAAACCATTTCCATCATACTTATTTGATCTTCATATACAGTTTCATCAAATAATTCTTTCATTTGTTCTTCTACAACATGGTAAACATTTAATCCTAAGGCAACTCCAGCAAGTGGTCCAGCGAAAGTTGGATCCCCCGCAGTTACTGTTTCGGCTGCAAGACCTGCAGCTTCGGCTTCAGCAGCACCTAGTAAAATCACAACATTTTCAGCTCCGAATTTATCAGCAGCTTCTTTAACTCTGTTTTGATTTTCTAAGTCCATAGCCCCAGCAGCTGTTCAGACAAAGCATTCTGTAGATGAGAAAACAACCTCTGCTCCTTCTACTGTTTTTACACATTCTTCTATTGCAGGTCCTGGTATACCATCACGGTCACCTATTATAAGAACCTTTTTATTACTAAGTAAACTCATAATAATCCTCCTTATTATATTTCTAATTATTTATATATCCATAACATTCATTATGTTTTGATAAATTTATTTACAATTTTTTTAATTGATATTACTCAATCGCAATATTACTAAATCGTTTAATGAAATAATTCTTAATATTCTTTGGCAGTTAAATGACCAAATCCTGTTTCATTAGTTGCACCTGTGATAGCTTGTATTTCAACTTCAATAGTTCCATCAGCTTTTAAGCTTCCATCAGAACCACCAGCAATTACATCTACTACTTCTAAGTGTCCAATTACCTTATCTAACTTAGGAAGCACTACAACTTGGTTAGCATTTCCACCTGTTACAACAGCATCTGCTCTTACATCTGCATCTGCAAGTGATTGAGAACCTCCATCACGTCCAGCATATTCATCTGTAACTATAACTGTTTTTACACCTTGCATTTCTATTTTTTTACAGTTCATAATAAGGTCAGTATCTGGATTTCCAAAACCTTCTTGTGAAACTATAACTGCATCTAATCCTAAATATTTACATAATTTAGAAGTCCAGTTTGAAGATCTTTCTTTATCTGCTAAGTAAACATTTTCATTAGTTATAATTACACCTACAAAGTTTATCTCTTTACCATGTTGTGCATATAACTCTTCAACTACTCCATTGTTTATATGAACATAGCTTGGATTTTTATCACATGCAGAAACACAGTTACCACTTACAATTGCTCCGTCCATTAATTCTGTTGGATATAATAATGTTGGCACTATTTGTTTTGCATCTACACCATATACATAAGTGTCATGTAATAATCCTTGAGTTTGAAGCATGTAAACATATCCTACTTTTGGAAGTTCTGGATATTCTTTGATGGACTCAAGAAGAGGTTTAGTTTCATATACTGAAACTTCATCTGGAGTAAGATTTCTTGCTGCTTCACCTAAATACATTGCTGCTTTGAATCCTATCATTCTAACAGCTTTCTCATGAGCGTATTGTTTTAAACCATCAATAGGTTCAGCTACTACTACTACATTATTTAATTTAGAAAATGGAGTGTATTTAGCTCCTTCTCCAGTCATATCTACTATACCTTCTTGGAAACCTACTATCTTTCCAGTAGTTACAACAGCTACACCTTTTAAAGCATGAGTTTTTCCTTCTCCTACAGTGTCAACCTTAGACATGATACCTGGGAATATTCCCCCATTACCTTCAACTTTTACTCTTGGCTCAATAACATCTTTTACAGGTGTTATTCTTATGCTTTCACCTGGACGAGCTAATTCTATATCTATAGACTTAATATGCTCATCTCCACCAATTTCTTGTAGCATCTCTTGCTTATTGATGAATAATACTCCATCTTTAACTTCTGTTACATCACCAAATTGAATATCTTTTATAAAGATTTTCCCTAATTCAAGACGCATACTTGCACCTCCTGTTATTTAATTTTGTATATATGCATTTGAGTTTTTCTCAAAGTTATATCAATATTTTCTAACTTAATTTTAAAGATGTTTTCATGTTGTTTTTTATGTCTTAATAATTTATTTTATTATTAAAAATTCTTTACCGTAAAAAAAATATTTTATCTAAAATTATTTTTTTAACAAACTGAGACATAAAAATCCTTTTTACTCTACTTCTGGACTCAAACAGATTTTTTTCTTTTGTTGTTAATATTATATCAACAGATTAAAGATATTTTTTAATCATATCTTCTATATTAGGAATTGTAGCATCATCCTTAGTAACTTCATCTACTTTTTCTCCATCTTTGTATATAGCCATAGTTGGAAGTCCTAATACTTTTTGTTTTATAGCTAATCTTCTAGCTTTTGTTGTATCCATTTTACAGAACTTTATTTTATCCCCATAAGTTTCAGCTAATTTATGAACATCTGGCATTAAAGCTTTACAAGGTTCACAACCTTCACTCCAGAAATCAACAAATACAAAACCTTCTGCATTTAAAACTTCTTCATCAAAAGTACTTTTATCTAAATCTAACATTTTCATGTTCCCCCTTGAAATTTTTATTTTATTTTAATATTTTAAATATTATTTATTGACTTTACTTTATAGTTTTTTAGCTTTCAAACTTTTCATCAATGTATTTTTCAGCTACTATAGATGCAATTGCTCCATCGTTAGTTGCAGTTACAACCTGTCTTAGAGTCTTAGATCTACAATCACCTGCTGCAAATACACCTGGTATATTAGTTCTCATATCTTCATCAGTTATTATATAGCCTTTTTCATCCATATCAACTTTACCCTTGAATAAATCAGTTTGAGCATCTAATCCAACGAAAACAAATACTCCCATTGTTCCATCTTCTTCATCTGCAAAATATTCATGAGTTTCCCCAGTAACTTTGTTTTTAAATACAACTGATTCTAATATTCCATCACCTTTTATTTCTTCTATTACTGTATCTAGTAAAAACTCTATCTTTGGATTAGCCTTTGCTTTTTCTTCAACACTTTTAGCACATCTAAATCCTTGTCTTCTATGTACAATCGTTACTTTTCTAGCAAATTTAGTTAAATACATTGCTTCCTCTAATGCACTATCTCCTCCACCTACAACAAACACTTCAAAGTCTTCAAAGAAATCTGCATCACAAGTTGCACAATATGAAACCCCTTTACCAGTAAGCTCTTTTTCTCCTGGGCAACCAATTTTTCTTGGTGTTGCTCCTGTTCCTATTATTACTGCCTTTGCTCTATATTCTGCCTTCTGTCCTTTTAAAACTTTTATATCTCCATCTAGTTCAGTATCTACAATGTTGTCTCTTAACATTTCTGCTCCGAACTCTTTACATTGCTCAACCATTCTAGCTATTAGACTTGGTCCTGTTGCATTTGGAACTGACCCTGGATAATTTGCAATTTCATGTGTTATTACAATTTGCCCACCAGTCTTATCTTTTTCTAGGATTAGAGTTTTCATCTTTGCTCTTGCTCCATAAAGACCTGCTGCAAGTCCTGCTGGTCCTGAACCAATTATTACTAAGTCATACACATTTTCCATCTTGACTTATCCTCCCTAATTAAATTTCTTACTTTTATTTAATATTAAATCAAATTTAATATTTAGACTTTTTAATAACTTTTTAACAAACTCATTTATTCATACTGCATTCTTTGTATTGTATTATAAAATATATCATAGTCAATTACTCTAAAGTCATCTTGAACACTTTCTGTCCATCTTGGAGTCTTTTTATTATTCTGAAATTTACTTGCAGTGATGATTGCTTCTTCAATTAAGGTTAAAGAGTTTACATCCAAACGATTTCCTTGTTTTAGTATAATTGTTCTGTAAGGTGTTTCATTTGGTTTTACACTCCCATATAGTGGATGAGATAAAAGTTCATATCCTTCATGTATCAAATCTCTACTTGTTTCTAAGATTCCAATGTAAGTTGTATCTTTGAATAAAACTTCTCTGTCTTGAACTTCTTCTTTTACTTTTGGATTATTTGTAATTATTATCATTTTTTTACTCTCTTTCAAACTTTTATTTATTACTCGATAAATAAAAAACAGGAAAAACAAATCTCCCAATTTGTCTTCCCTGTTAAAATCATTTTCAGAGACCCGTCCAAATACAGTCATCTTTACCTGAGAATTTCATTTAATCTTCTGGGTATGTAAGATTAAATTTGTCCCTTCGGTCGCTTTTTTATAAAGCAGTCTCCCATACTCTTCGCCCGGATTATTATTTTTTCAGAAAATTGAAAACTTAGCAATTTATCATTTATTTTTATAAATAGCTTTTTTCTATCTCTGTTGACTTAAGTATATAAACATTCTATAAAATTTGCAATAGTTTTTTTATATGTATTTTGTATACATTTTTACTTTTTTTTCCAAATGTTGATATTACATATTTCCTGTATTTTCTTTTTTTTTTAAGTACAAATCTTTTTTGGTTTATTATTTCAGATTGATTAAAAATATAACCATTTTTGTAAGAAATATATTTTTTTTAAATTTTTGCTCTTACATAATAAATTTCTCATAATTTTTTACAAATTGATGTCATTTATTTCATCAAACCATGATTTTACATCATCTATAACAGATTTTATACACTCATTATCAAATGGAGAATATAGATTTCCTATACTTACAATGTCTAAAAATGACTTTGTTCCACCTACTTTACAGATATTTATATAATCATTCCATCCAGATTCCTTGTCTTTAATCATTTTTTTCCAGAATTGTAATGCACAAATCTGAGCTAATGCATAGTCTATATAGTAAAAAGGATTTTTAAATATATGACCTTGCTTAAACCACCAGCAACCTCGTTCTAAAAAAGAATTATCATCATACTTTCTATGTGGTAAGTATTTTTTCTCTAAAAATCTCCATATTTCTTTTCTTTTTGATTTGTCGATATTAGGATTTTTATAAATATAATGCTGAAATTCATCAACAACTACTCCATAAGGTATAAATTTAATTGCAGATGATAAATGAGTAAACTTGTATTTATCTGTATCTTCCTTAAAAAATAACTTCATCCATGGCCATGTTATAAATTCCATACTCATTGAATGAATTTCGCAACTATCCAGTGTAGGGAAATTAATCTCTGGCATTTCAATCCATCTTGACATATACAATTGAAATGCATGACCTGCCTCATGTGTCAATACATCTATATCATCAGATGTTTGATTAAAGTTAGAAAAAATAAATGGTGACTTATAGTCAGGTATATAAGTACAGTATCCACCAGCACCTTTCCCTTTCTTTGTTTCTAAATCCATAAGTTCATTTTCTAACATAAAATTAAAAAATTCATCAGTTTCTTTGGATAATTCAGCATACATTCTTTTTCCATTTTCAATTATGTATTCTGAATTTCCCTTTAAAGTTGCATTTCCTGTTAAAAATTCTAAGTCTTCATCTAGGTAGCTCAAAGATTCTAGGCCTATTCTCTTAGCTTGCTTTTCATAAAGTTCATCTGCTAGTGGCACTATATATTTTAGTACTTGTTTTCTAAAATTTTCAATCCTATCTTCTCTGTAATTACTTCTCTTCATTCTAATATATCCAAGTTCTACAAAGTTTTTAAAACCTAGCTTTTTTGCTATTTTATCTCTAAGTTTAACTAATTTATCAAATATATCATCAAATTTAGATTCATTATCTTCAAAGAAATTATAATACGCCTTATTTGCTAATTCCCTTGTTTTTCTAGACTTAGAACTCATAAATATTCCCATACCAGATAAGTTTCTTTCTTTTCCTTCAAACATTATCTGTGCAGATGCTAAAAGTTTAGTATACTCTGAACACAATTTATTTTCTTCTTGTAATTCCTTTATTATCTCTTTGGAAAAACTTTTTAAAGAATAATCCACTATTGTAAAAAATTGTTCTCCAAATTCTTTTTTTAAATTAAGTTTAAATTTTGAATTTACTATAGCATTATAAAAATATGAATTTAATTCTTCATATAAAGGCATGTATTCGTCCCAATAATTTTTTTCCTCTTGATAGAGTTTATTAAGAGTATTTATACTGTATCTTATAGATGCTATGTTTGACAACGTTTCTATTTTATTCCTCAAAAAATTAATTTTATGTATATTTTCTTGTTGTTCATCATAACAACAAGAATTGTCTATTTCTTCTACACACTTTAAAAACTCTTTTTTTATACTATCATAATTTGGTCTTTCATAGTTGAACTCTGAAAACTTCATTTAAAACTCTCCTTTATAAATTTGGTCTTTATATTCGTAAATATAGTTTTATATGTAATACATGATACTATTTACATGTATTACATACTACTATGACTTTATAAATCATTATTTTGAGTAACATTTACATTATAATCATGTTGAATAATAACATATGATTATTCTAATTACAATCTTTTATAAGATAAAACTAATTATTGTACAAATCTTTAATAAAACTTTCATATAAAAATATTACTCCTTATAATAGAAGCTTCTATCTATATCAAAATGCAAACGATACCATTTTTTATAATTAACATTTATACACTCATAAAAGTTGAAACTATTACTTATATAATATATTCATGTAATATTTTATCTTTTATGAATAATAGTTTTATCAAAAAATTAATATTATTAAACTTTATAAATTGCTTATCTCTTGGTATAATAATATACACATTAAATTTTCTATTGAAATTTTGTTCAACACTAGTTGTGTCAACGTTTTCATCAGAAAATTGAGGATATAATTTATTGGAGGTTGATATGTACAAATTAATCGCGCTAGATATTGATGGAACAATATTAAATACAAAAAGAAAAGTTACTCCTGAAGTATTTGAATCTATTCAAGAAGCAAAGAAGGTTGGGGCTAAAGTAGTTATAACAACAGGTAGACCACTTCCTGGTGTTAAGGGACTTTTAAACCAATTAAATCTAACAGACGAAGGTGATTATGTTATATGCTTCAATGGAGCTATTATTCAAGAGGTTAAAAGTGAAAAAATAATACATGATGTAGAGATGACTTTAGATGACTTCGATTTTATATATAACAATGTTTGTAAAAAATATAATACTAAAATACACATAAATACAATGACAAATTTAATCACACCAAACGAAACTCCTGGTAAGTACACACTTCATGAAGCTAAATTAAACGATATAGAAGTTAAATATATACACAAAGATAAAATTGATAAATCTATTAAAATTTGTAAGGTTATGATAGTTGATGAACCAGAAAGATTAGAAGAAATTATAAAACAACTTCCTAAGGATTTATTCAATAGATATACTATAGTAAGGTCTGCCCCTTTTTATTTAGAGTTTTTAGGTAAAACTACTAATAAGGGTACTGCACTTCAAACATTATGTAACAATCTAAATATACCTATAGAAAATTCTATTGCTGTTGGTGATGAAGAAAATGACCAACATATGATAAAATATGCAGGACTTGGTGTGGCAATGGGAAATGCACGTAGTAGCATAAAAGAAATTGCTGATTATGTTACTGATACCAACAATGAAAATGGAGTTGCAAAGGTTATAAACAAATATATACTTAATAAGGCTATATAAATTTTGAATAAAATTTTATTCATATAATTATATTATAAATTCGTTAGTCTTTGTATATAAAGTAGAAGTATATAAAATAGAAAATAATTGCATTATTGAAAGTGTATATATCATTTATTTGTATATATTTAATTGTTAATTACTTTTATTTTAATCAATTTTAGGAACTAAAGAATAGAATCCTCAAATCTAAATCTATAAAGTAAATTTAAGGATTCTATTTTAATTATTTATATTAATTAAATCTATTTTAATACATCTTTATATATTTCTTAAGTTTTTCATACTTATATCAAGCGCTTTCACTGAATGTGTAAGCGCTCCCACAGAGACAACATCAACACCAATTTTTCCTATAGACTCTATTGTATCTAAATTTACATTTCCAGAAAACTCTACAACTGCTCTCCCATTTATCATTTCTACAGCTTTTTTTGCTGTCTCCAAACTCATATTATCTAACATTATTATATCTGCTTTAGCTTCTATAGCTTCTTTTACCATATCTAAAGTTTCCACTTCTACCTCTATTTTTCTGACAAAAGATGTATTTTTTCTAGCTAATTCAACTGCATTTTTGACACCACCTGCGGCCCCAATATGATTATCTTTAAGTAATATTCCATCAGATAAATTAAACCTATGATTGCTTCCTCCACCTACTTTTACAGAATATTTATCCAAAATTCTAAGATTAGGTATTGTTTTTCTACTATCCAATAGTTTAGTATTTGTACCTTCAAGTTTTTCCACATACATACTTGTAGTAGTAGCTATTCCGCTCATTCTTTGTAAATAATTTAACGCTACACGTTCTCCCACAAGTAAGTTTCTAGTATTTCCAGTTAATATAGCTATCTTTTCGCCATTATTTACCCTATCACCATCATTTTTATACAACTCTACATCTACATCTCCAAGTATTTCAAAAACTCTTTTGAACACACCTAAGCCTGCTATTATCCCCTCTTGTTTACAAATTAAATCTACAGTAGATTTAGAATTTTCATCTACAATAGAATTAGTTGTTATATCTTCACTTGGAACATCTTCTATTAAAGCCTCTTGTATCATTTTATCAATAATCAAATAATTCATCGCCAAAATCCTCACTTGTTCTTTCTATTTCTTTTATGACTAATATTTTATTCTCTTCCTTTACTTTTTCTACATCTACATCTATATTTGATACTTCTATAAACTGCACTTCTATACTCCCTATAACTGAGTTTATATTTTTAGCTGCTCTTTTTGAAAACACAAGACCTTCAAGTAGTGAATTGCTTGCTAGTCGATTAGCTCCATGAACACCTGTACAGCTAATTTCACCTACTGCATATAGGTTCTCCATAGATGTTTTTGAATCTAAATCAACATGTATACCTCCCATAAAATAATGTTGTGCAGGAGATACCTTTATATATTCTTTGGTTATATCTGTTCCTCTATTTAAACATTCATTGTATATAAAAGAAAATCTATTTATTAAATATTCACTATCTAAATGTGTTGCATCTAAATACACATAAGGTAAATCATCTTTTTCCATTTGCTCAAAAATAGCTTTTGAAACTACATCTCTTGGAAGAAGTTCATCTACAAATCTTTCTTTGTTCTTATTTAAAAGCTTAGCCCCTTCTCCTCTTAAAGATTCAGATATAAGCATCCTTCTACCTTCACTGTTTTCTTCATAGAAAGCTGTTGGGTGTATTTGAATATACTCTAAATTTTCTATCTTAATATTATTTCTTAATGCTATAGCAATTCCATCACCTGTAAGGTGTCTTTGATTAGTAGAATTTTTGAAAAGTCCACCAATTCCACCTGTAGCTAAAACTACCACCTTTGAAAAAATATGAATTTCTTTTTGAGACTTAAAAATTCTAGCTCCTACACACTTATTACCATCTTTTAATATATCCAAAAGGTAAGCATCTTCTATAAGAGTTATGTTTTCTCTAGTTTTAGCTTCTTTTAGTAGAGTCTTAAAAACAACCTCTCCTGTATTATCTTTGCTATGAACTATTCTATTTACACTATGAGCTCCCTCTCTTGTATAATCTATCTCTCCATTTTCTTTGTCTAATGGCATACCATAGTCTACTATTTGGCCTACATTTTCTATAGATTCATCCGCAAGAACTTTGACTGCTTCAACCTTATTTTTATACTGTCCAGCCTTCATTGTATCTTCTACAAAAGATTCTATATCATCAATATTTCTAGCAGTCGAAATTCCACCTTGTGCAAGATATGTATTATTGTTTTCAATTGTAGATTTTGATACTACTAGCACATTTAAATTTTTATCCAAATTTAATGCACAATATAATCCCGAAACACCACTTCCAATTATTAAAACATCTTGTTCTAAATTCATAAGTCTATCCCTCTATCCTTCTGCTAATCTGTGCATATTAAGCAGTGAATTTAAAGCTTTTTCCATAATTTCATCTTCTACAATAACCTCATTTTCCATATTTTTAAGAGTACTATACAAATTCTCTAATGTTGTTTTTTTCATATCTGTACATAGTATTCTTCCACCAGGAATATAAAAATTTTTATTAGGATTTTTTTTCTTTAATTCATGTAGGATACCCTCTTCAGTTGCTATTATAAAATCTGTATTTTTGCTGTTAGTAGCATATTTTATTATTCCTGATGTACTACCTACATAATCCCCTAAGTCTCTTATTTCTTTTTTACATTCTGGATGTACCAATACTTCTGCATCTTTATACTTTTCTTTTAATTCAATTATTTCTTCAACTTTTATATTGTTGTGATATTTACAATATCCATCCCAAAATATAAATTCTTTATTAGGGAATTTTTCTGCAATATACCCTCCTAAATTCTTGTCTGGAAGGAATATAATTTCTTTATTATCTATGTTTTCTAATATTTTAATTGCACTAGATGATGTAACTGAAACATCACAATGTGCTTTAACTTTAGCTGTAGAGTTTATATAACATACAACCAAAGCATTTGGATACTGTTGTTTTAGTTTTATCACGCCTTCTTCATCTACCATATCTGCCATAGCACATCCAGCATTACTCACTGTCATCAATACAGTTTTTTCAGGTGATAATATCTTAGCACTTTCTCCCATAAATCTCACACCACAAAATACAACCACTTCTTCTTTACAATCTCTAGCAATTTCACTTAAGTAATACGAATCTCCAACTGCATCCGCTAATTCTTGTATTTCTGGTGGTTGATAAAAATGAGCAAGTATTATTGCATTTTTTTCTTTCTTTAGCTCTTTGATTTGATATGTTAAATCTTTATCCATAATTGCACCGCTTTCTATATGTACTAGTGTATATACACCTGTAAATTCATTATATCACTTGACTATTTTTTCTTCAAGAATTTTAGACCTCTTAATATTGTTAAGATATAGACACTTACACAATCAATTACTTTATCGTTTTTGTATATCCATTTAAATTATTTTTTTTGTATTTTTTAATTTTTTGTAGAATATTATCAGAATATTTTTTATATTCTTTCTTGCTATAATATTGAAAATTTTCTTAAATACATGTATACTAAGTACATGATTATGTATATGTATTTATTTCTGAAATTATATTAGTTTTAATACTTTATAGAATTTGTAAGCACTTTAAGGATGAAATCTTATAAAAACTTACACATTCAGACAATATGTATACAGAATCCAAAAAATTTTATAAATGGGGTGATGTTATGACAACATTCTTAATTGGCTTGGCTATTTTACTAATAGGAGGTGCTTTATATGGTGCTTATTGTGAAAAAGTATTTGGCCCAGATGACAGAAAAACACCTGCACTTGCTCAGAGTGATGGAGTAGACTATGTTCCAATGAAAAAATGGAAAAATAGTCTTATTGAGTTGCTTAATATAGCTGGTACAGGACCGATTTTAGGACCTATACAAGGTATTTTATTTGGTCCAATTGCATTTATACTCATTCCTATTGGTTGTGTATTGGGGGGAGCGTTACATGACTATATGAGTGGAATGATTAGCATAAGAGAAAAAGGAGCACAGATGCCTTCTCTTATCAGCAGATTTTTAGGTAATAAGATCTTTCAAGTTTATAATGTCTTCCTTTGCTTATTAATGCTTTTGGTTGGCGCAGTTTTTATTTATACACCTGGCGATTTGGTAGTTACTCAAATTTTAAATATGAAATCAACTATCAACAATCCAGTTGTTTGGATAGTTTATGGAATCATCTTTGTATATTATTTATGTGCAACACTATTTCCAATTGATAAAATAATAGGAAAAATATACCCAGTATTTGGAGCTATTCTACTTTTATCTGCTGCTGGTGTTGGAATTGGAATATTTACACAAGGTTATGACTTAGCTAATTTAAGCCTAGCAAACTGGAAAGGCATCCATCCTAATGGAATTCCTCTTATCCCTACATTCTTTGTTACAGTTGCTTGTGGTATTGTTTCTGGATTTCACTCAACTCAAGCTACTCTTATAGCAAGATCAGTTTCAAATGAAAAAGAAGGTAGAAGCACTTTTTATAATATGATGATTTTAGAAGGTTTAATTGCAATGATTTGGGCTGCAGCTGCTATGGGCATTTACAATAAAGGAATCCCTAGTGAATTGATAGGTTCTCCTGATGTAATAGGTTTAGTTGCTAGAGACTTACTTGGTTCTGTTGGTGGTATTATAGCTATAATAGGTGTTATTGTTTTACCAATAACTTCTGGAGATACTGCTTTAAGATCTTTAAGATTAATGCTTGCAGATTACTTCCATTATGACCAAAAAGAAAAGAAACATCGTGTTATATTATCAATCTGTATATTTGTTCCTGTTATAGCCATCCTTATATTTGCAAAACTTAGTGCTTCTGGATTTAATATACTATGGAGATATTTCTCTTGGAGTAACCAAACTATTGCTATATTCGCCTTTGCTATGATTACAGTTTATCTTATAATAAAAGAAAAAAATTACATCATAAGCTTAATCCCAGGTATGTTTTATTCTTTTGTAATTTCTAGTTATATATTCAATGCTCAAATTGGATTCAATCTGAGTATAAACATATCATATATTTTAGCTACAATTTTTACTGTTTTATATGCTGTTTCAACTGTATACTATGGCAGAAAACTAAAAAACAAAACGGATACAAATCTAGCTAGCTAAATATAAATATTATTAGAATTTTATTAAAACTTTTAATTTTAAATAACTCAATAAAAAAGAGGCTGTCTCACAATAGAGATTAGCCTCTTTTTTATTAAATACATTAATAAACAGCTAGCTTTTATTGGAATATTTATCCTATATATCTAATATAAATAAATAAAAGATTTAAAATAATCTACTTGTTTATATACTCAAAATAATTTTTTGGAGGAATACTTATGAATAATAAATTACATGAACTAGAAAAAAATTTGCCAGAAACATCTTGTTCTTTTTGTACACATCTTTCATTGAAGGGGCCTAGCCTAGATTACAGATATGATATTAGATGTGTTATTTCAGATACTAAACCTGATTTTAGAGAATGCTGTGAATATTTCGAGCCAGAATATACAGACTTAAATACAGGAGATTTAGACAATCTATACATAAACTTTCTTGAGACATGCCTTAAAGTAAACTATAATGATTATATTAATTCTATGTACTGGAAATTGTTTAGAGAAAGAACTTTACTAGAAAACAACTTTAAATGTTCCATCTGTGGTTCAACTGAAAATATTGATGTGTATCATGTTAATAAAAATTTAGGAAGAGAAACTTCTGAAGATGTAATTGTTAAATGTAAGAAATGTAATTGTAAATAAGTGTATAAAATTTAAATAACTTCACATAATAAGTTTAAATAAAAAACTTAGGAGGTTATTTATGAAAAATAATAATTTAAATTGTGACGCTACTAACTGTGCTTATAATACTAGTGGATATTGCTATGCTGGTAGCATAAAAGTAGATGGAATGCAAGCAACTACTACAGGAAATACTTATTGTGCTTCTTTTGAAGACAAATATACATCTGGTATAACTAGTCGTTCTAACGACACTAACCAAGTTGATACAGATAATATTCATTGTGAAGCTGTAAAATGTAAATACAACAAAAATGAACTTTGCAAAGCTGAAAAAGTTCATATAAACTCAGGAAATGCAAGCTGTGAAACTTTTGAAATGAAATAATTTCATTGATACTTAACTATATAGTGTTTATAAAAAATAAAATGGAACCTATAAAACAGACACCTTTTAAAAGATATCTATTATAGGTTCTTTTTTACAATTAAATCATTATGTATTAGTAAATTAATGTCATATAAATTATCATCTTGAGGTAAACTTTACACCAAATATATCCATAAGGAACATAAATATTGGAACTCCAATTAATAATCCCCATACTCCTAAATAATGCTCTCCCACAAGTAAAATAATGAAAACAAAACAAACTGGAAGTTTTGTTCTGTTTGACATCAACTTAGGATTTAATATATATGTTTCTACTGCATGCACTATACAAATCATAGCCAAAACGCCAAATACTTTTGCTATCCCTCCTATATTAAGGGCTATTACTGTTAATGGAATTAGAGACACTATAACTCCAGCTACAGGAATAAGACCCAAAACAAAAATCATAAGCCCTAAAGCCCATATTTGAGGAAAACCCATAAATCCTAAAAAAATCATAGAAACAATAGCATTTATAAATGCAATCATTACTTGTACTTTCATTACATCACCAAAATTTTTCACAAAACTTTTTCCAAAAAATACAAGAGAATTATAGATAAAAGAAATCTTACTTTCTGCAAGTTTATTTCCAAATTTTTTAATATCATTTTTTTCAAGTAAAAGTAGTAAACTCAGTAAAAAACCTAGTAATATATTTATCCCAAAACTTCCAACTTTAGTTGCTGCTGATGCTACTAACAAACCTGCCTGTGAAATATATTTATTAAAATCCAACTTTGAAACAATAGGATAAATCTTTGGCCCTAAGGATTGAGCAAATTGATTTACATCAAAATTACTTAAAATCCTGCTTAACTCTGTAAGTTGAACTATAATTATTGGCACAACTGCATAACTAATCAATACTAATAATATAGCAAACAATGAATATAATACTATAATTATTAATGAATCAGGAACATAAAAAGAAAATAATTTCCTAACTCTTTTTCTTATGGAAACTAATAAATTATAAAAAACAAAAGTCATTATAAATGTTAAAAGTACCATATTTAACATATACCAAAATGTAATTAAAATAATCACTACCACAGATATAGAAACAATCTTATATTTTGAACTATCAGATGTCAATTCTTTGTTATTCTCCACAGCATAATCCTCCACAAATTTTTACTAATTAACAATCAAACTTATTACTCTAATTCTAAAATTTAATTAGGAGAACATTAAAGATAATGTATTAGTTCTTCCTAATAAAACAGTAAGTTTTAGAGAAGATAATTTTAAGTAATACATACTTATATCTAATTCTGCCTACATTATATATTTAAATCGTTATTATCTATATCAGATAGTAAATCATATATCTCTGGATATTCAAAAAATAAGCCCTCTTTTAACAATTGCCTTATTTCATCTGTACTTACCCATTTTATATCACTTACTTCTTCTTTTTGTAAAATTGCATTTGAGATGTCATACTCTTTTTTAACTAAATATACATCCCAAAGAGTATCTCCATGAATCATACTTCTAAAAATATTTACCTCATCTTTAAATATATCAATTCCTATTTCTTCCTTAGCCTCACGAATTGCACCATCTAAACTTTCTTCTCCAGAAACAATACATCCAGTTGTCATTCCCCATATATTTGGCAGTGTCTTTTTGTTCTCAGACCTTTTCTGAATTAAAATCTGAGAATTACTATTTACAATCCACACTTCAACTGCTAAATGATAATATCCTTCTTCAATAGAATTATCTCGCTCTACAATATTTCCTGTTTTAATTCCATCAGCATTATACAAATCCCATAATTCCACTTTCAATCGCCTTACTTTCATTATAAAGTTAACTAAAATATAGATACATTTTAGTGCAATTAATTTTGTTCATTTTTTATTACAACACTTGATTTACACTTATGTTCATCACTTTTCTTTTCTTTCCATTCTTTTATATCATCTATAATGAATCTATGTTTAAGAGATTTTGTATCAAATTTAAATATTCTAAACACTATTTGTAATACATATCCTAAACCTAAAGCACTTACAAGTGTCCCAACCCCTACAGAACCACCTAATAGCCAACCAACAATAAGTGCTAATATCTCAAGTACTGTCCTAACAAGACGTACAGACCTATTAGTTTTTTTCTGAAGGGCAATCATAAGACCATCTCTTGGCCCACTTCCAAGGCAAACTCCTAAATACAAAAAACTCGCTATAGCAGCTAAGATGATTCCTATAACAACCATGAATACTCCTATATAAGTATTACTTGCATGAGGTATCACTCCTGAAAATATTACTAAATCAATAAAGATTCCTATAAATGTCATGTTTAGCAATGTACCCCATCCTATATTTTCACCAAAAACCGCATCCAATATAACGATTATAACACCTACCATTATGGATGCCTGACCTATAGTTATACCTAATTTTATAGATAAACCTTGATGAAGCACATCCCAAGGCATAAGGCCAACATGTGCATTAATCATAAGCACAGAAGAAATTGCAAATATAAAAAAACCTGAAAATAACCTTAGCATACTTTTTAAATTAATTTTTCCCATTAAAAATCACTCCTCATAATAATAATAACAATAAATACCAATAAAATATATATATAAGTACAAAATTTTACAAAATTTTTCATCATTTTAATATAGAATTTCAATCATAAAAAAAGTGGCAATCCATATTTTACACGTCTTCACCTATATTCTAAGCTTTAGTGTAAAAGTAGATATACCACTTTTCTAATATTTAAACATTTTTAGTCGATTTGATTAATTTTCACTATAAATTCTAGCTTCTTCATCTCCATTTAGCACTCTAAGAGTTCCAAAAGCAAGTGATTCTAACTCATTTTCTCCTGCCATAATTTCTACTGGTGCTATAAACTCAACTCTCTTTTTAACCATTGAAGTAAACATTTCAGAATATGCAATTCCACCTGTTATAATTATAGCATCAACTTTTCCATCTACTACAGTTGCTAATTCTCCAATTCCTTTTGCCAATTGGTATGCCATTGCTTCATAAATAATTTTGGCTTCTTCATTTCCTTCTGCTATCATCTTTTCAACTTCTCTAGCATCTACAGTATTTAAATATGAAACTATACCACCTTTACCTCTTATCTTTTTAGTCATTTCTCTTTTTGAGTATTGACCTGAATAACAAGCAGCTACCAATTTTGTAGCAGGAACTCTTCCTGATCTTTCTGGTGAAAATGGTCCTTCATCATCAGATAACATATCAACCATTCTTCCTTTTTCATGAAGATAAATACTTACTCCTCCACCAATATGAGCTACTATTAAGTTTAAATTCTTATAATCTTTACAATTATCCTTAGCGTATTTTAAAGCCATTGCTCTAGTATTTAATGCATGCCCTGTACTTGCTCTATCCATTCCACAAAGTCCAGATACTCTTGCTATATCTATAAGTTCGTCTACTGCAACAGAGTCATAGATATATGAGTTTATTCCAAGCGGTTCTGATATTGCATGTGCAACAACTGCTCCTAAATTTGAAGCATGCTCAAGTACTGGTCTATGTCTAAGTACATCAATCATTTCTTCATTCACTAAATATGCGCCTGATTTTACTGGTGGCAAAACTCCGCCTCTTCCAACTATTGCACTAAGAGATTTTAAATCTATATTATTTTCTTCAAGAATACTTAAAACTGCATTTTTACGCATTTCAAATTGGTCTTGAATTGTATTATATTTTGCAATCTCCTCTGCTGGATGGTCTATCGTCTTCACAAGAATTTGTTCTTCTCCATCATATACTCCTATTTTTGTAGAAGTAGAACCTGGATTTATGGCTAATATTCTATAAGTCATACTTTTCTTCCTTTCACATTAATCTCTATACTTTATCTTATGTATATTATAAACTATTTGCCAACCATTTCCATACCTTCATGGAAAGCTTTTATATTTAGCTCGACAAATTTTGGTTTAACATTTTCACTTATAATTTTTTCCCAATCAATAGACTCTAGTTCCATAGATTTAACTAGACATCCTAATAAAATAACATTCATTATCTTTGCATTTCCTAACTCTTCAGCTTTATCTGCTGCATTTATCACTTTTGCATTTAATCTATTTAATTCCGCATCTATATCATTTTCTTGATATTCAGCTCCTCCGATTAAAACAGTCATAGAATCTATTCTATGATTATTTACCAAAGCTTTTCCTTCTGGTTTTAGATAATTAAACCATCTTAACGCTTCCATTTTTTCAAAAGATACTAAGATATCTGCTCCTCCGATTTCTATAACTGGAGAATGAACACAATCTCCATATCTAACTTGTGAAGAAACTGAACCTCCTCTTTGACTCATACCATGTATCTCACTCATTTTTACATCATATCCAGCTTCCATCAATCCCATAGTTAATAATTTACTAGCAAGTATAGTTCCTTGACCTCCTACACCTACCAAAAGTATACTCTTAGTCATATTATTTTTCCTCCTTAACTATTGCTTGTTTTGGACAAACTTGTGAACATACTCCACATCCTACACACTGATTTCTATCTATATTTGATAATTTATTTTCTTTATCAAATGATAGTGCTGGACATCCAGTTTTTAAGCATAATTTACATCCTATACACTTATCATGGTCAACCTTACACTTAGTTTTAAATGGATTATTAAACTCTTCTATATCTTCTTTAGAGAATTTTTTAAGTACACATGGCCATCTTGTGATTATTACAGATGGTTCATCTTCTATAGCCAAAGCCCAATCCAATGCTTCATTTACTTCTTTTAGATTGTTAGGGTCTATAACTCTTACATGTTCTATTCCACAAGCTTTAACTAATCCTTCTATGTCAACATCTTTAGTTTTATCACCTTGTAAAGTATATCCTGAGCCTGGATTTTCTTGATGTCCTGTCATTCCTGTTATTCTATTGTCTAGTATTACTGATATAGAGTTACCTCTATTGTAAACTACATCTAAAAGACCATTTATTCCTGTATGGAAGAAAGTTGAATCTCCAAGTACACCTACTAATCTCTTTTCATTTCCTTCTTTCATATTAAGAACTTTTTGAGCACCATGTGCAGTTCCAAAAGCAGAACCCATACAAACAACATAATCTATTCCATTATATGGAGGAGCAAATCCAAGAGTATAACATCCTATATCTCCACCAACTATTAAATTTTTTCTCTTTCCAAGTTCATAGAAGAATCCTCTATGTGGACATCCTGCACAGAAACTTGGTGGTCTTGGTGTTACTAATTCAGCTTTATATTCTATAGTATCATTTGTTTTCCCAAATATAGCTTTTCTTAAAACATCTGGTGTCATTTCTCCATATGGAGGTATTACCTCTTTTCCAATACAATCTATTCCATATGCTTTTATTTGTTCTTCTATAAATGGATCATTTTCTTCTATTACATATATTTTATCTACTTTGTCTGCAAATTCTTTTATTTTTTCATAAGGTAATGGATTTGTAAATCCTAACTTCATATATGATGCATTTTTTTCAAATACTTCTTTAGCAAAATTACAACACATACCTGAAGCTATAACACCTATTTTTGTATCATTTATTTCATAGTAGTTTAAGTCAGTTTCATTTGAGAATTTTTTAAGAATTTCCATTCTCTCTTCAACAACGCCTCTTCTTATTTGAGCATTTGCTGGAACAGTAACCATTTTTTTAGCATTTTTCACATACTCTTTAATTTCAACTTCTTCTCTATCATAACACTCTACTAAACCTTTTGAGTGACAGAGTCTTGTTGTAACTCTATATAAAACTGGTGTATCATATTTTTCACTTACTTCAAAAGCTTCTTTTATCATATCTTTAGCTTCTTGGCTAGTTGATGGTTCAAATAAAGGTATCTTTGCAAATTTTGCATACATTCTATTATCTTGTTCATTTTGAGATGAATGCATTCCCGGTTCATCTGCAGTAATAAGTACCATACCACCATTTACGCCTGTATATGCATAAGTAAATATTGGATCCGCCGCAACATTTACACCAACATGTTTCATAGAAGCCATAGTCCTTGCTCCTGCAATTGACCCCCCTATAGCAGCCTCAAGTGCTACCTTTTCGTTTGGAGCCCATTCTGCAACTATTGCATCTTTATATGTTGCTAAATTTTCTAGTATTTCTGTACTTGGAGTACCTGGATATGCAGATGCATATTTAACACCAGCCTCATAGGCTCCACGTGCAATTGCCTCATTACCTGTCATCAATTGTTTCATATAAAATTCCCTCCATCTACAATTATTAAATTCATAGTCCACCCAATTTGTTCAATGAAATTAATTATTTATTTTTACTTCTAAACTTTCAAGTGCTTCTTTTATAATACTTGGTGCTTTCTTACATTTTTCTTCTGAAACTGCACAAACTGCAAATCTTAATCCCATTTTCAATGGAATTGCAAACACATTGTGTTTAGTTAACTCTTCACATACTTCTCTTGGATTATCACATGGTATACTTACAAAGAAACCTGCTATATATGGAAGAATTTCTAATCCTACTCTTTCAGCTTCTTTTACAAATACATCTGCTCTTCTAGTCAGCATTTTTTTGTATACTTCTTTTTCATCCTCATATTCTTTGAATTTTTCAGGGTCATTTACAATATTAGATAAGACTGCCATAGCACTTCTATTACAATTTGACCAGTTTGCTCTACATGAATGAACACATGAATAATGGAACTCTTCAGCTACATCTTCATTTGAAGATATACAAATTATAGCTCCCATTCTCATTCCATAGGCTGTAAATCCTTTTGACATACTGAAACCAACTAACACGAGAACGTTTTCAGGCAGGTTAGAAAATTTCTTAAAGAATTTTCTACATACATCATCATCGCCTGCAAAGTCAATATATGCTGAATCTACGAAAAATATTATCTTTTTGTCTTTATCTTTTGCAACTTCTTTTGATAAGTCTAATATTTTATCCCACTCATCATCTGCAACACTATATCCTGTTGGATTGTGAGCTGGTGTATTTATAATTGTAAAAACTCTTCCTTGTTTTTCTGCTATATTTACAAAATTTTCCTTGAATGAATCAAAATTAAACTTTCTATTATCATCAAACAATTGGTAGTTTACTACTTTTCTATTAGCTTCTTCAGCTATACTAACATATGGGCTCCAAAACCAATCAGATGTTAAAACTTCATCACCTTCATTTGTATAATTCCATACAGCTAGTTTTATTGCACCACTTCCTCCTGGTGAAGCTAATACTCTTATATGTCCTTCTGGTAAGTAATCTCTGAAAAATACCTTTTTAACTGCTTCTAAGTAGTCTGGTTGACCTTCAAGAGCTGCATATGCACCTATGTCACAGTTATCTAATGCTTTATATTCATCATATACAGTTTTCATTGTTATTAATTTTCCTGAGTCATCCATTAGAGCGCCTATTGTTGCATTTATTACATTATCCATACCTAAAGCTTTTTCTGCTGCTTGAGCTCTTCCAGATAAGCTAAATATAACATCATTTTCTTTTGGCCACATTGCATGCTTACCAACCATACTTTGACTCATACCATCACCCCTAAAATTGTATTTACTCTCACATTTATATTAAGCAATTAGCATGCCAACAAATTTAACTTTATGTAAAACTACTTTTGTTTAGAATTCTGATTTTTTTCACTACTAAAATTAAGTATTTAAGTTATTTTTCTTACAAATCTATGTGCTTGTCTAAAAAAATAAAATTCTACAAAAAAATAATGTTAATTTTTCTTAACATTCGTTTTAAAAAATTAACATTACTTCAAAATAATATCTATGTAATTATGTCTAAATATTTTTATTATATTTTTTCCATAGAGATGTTCTACTTATTCCAAGAATTTGTGCAACTTCATTTTTGGAAAGCCCCTGAGCAAAAAGCATGCTTATTATTTTTTCTTCAACATATTTATTTACTTCTTTTATATCTATACTTACCTTACCATCATTTATCTTACCTATATCTATAACTTCATCTGTAGTTTCCATACTTGCTGTTGTTTCAACATTAAATTCTTCTATACTAGGACTAGATACTGCTTCTTTAGCCTTAAAGTTTTGCTCTTTTCTTAATTTAATTTTTCCTGTCACAACATACTTTTGAGCTATTGTTTTTAGCTCTCTCACATTTCCAGGCCAACTATAATTATACAGCGCATTTATCTCATCTTTAGTTAAAGCAAAATTTTCATCTATACTGTTTATTCCATTTAAACCGTCATCCTTTAACACTTCATTTACAAAATTATTAAATAGTGGTATTATATCTTCTCTTCTATCTCTTAAAGGAGGGATGTTTATCTCTAAACTACTTAATCTATAAAATAAGTCAGCTCTAAATGTACCCATAACTATTTTTTCTGTCAAAGATTCATTGGTAGCTGCTATAATTCTAATATCCAAAGGTATTATATAGTCAGAACCAATTCTCATTATTTGTCGTTCCTCTATTACTCTTAATAATTTTGTCTGAATATTAAATGAGAGACTGTTTATTTCATCAAGAAAAAGAGTTCCTCCATGAGCGAGTTCAAATAACCCTCTTTTTCCACCTTTTCTAGCACCTGTAAATGCACCTTCTTCATATCCAAAAAGCTCACTTTCAAGTAAGTTTTCTGCTATAGTAGCACAGTTTATAGCCACAAAAGGCCTATCTTTTCTTTTGCTTATGTTATGTATACTATGAGCTATAATTTCTTTACCAGACCCACTTTCTCCATAAAGTAGCGTTGTATAATCACTTTTCCCGATTTTTTTAGCTTCTTCAATAAATTCCTTAGTTAATTTATCTTTAAATAAAAAATCATCAAAAGTATATCTGGCATATAGACCTTTTTGATTTAAATCAAACCTTATTTTTCTTTCTAAGTTTTGCAGTTTAGTTATATCTTGTATTATTCCTAAAACTCCATAAGTGCTATCATCTACCTTTATTAATGTTGTTCTAGTATTAACAATCAAGTTGTTTATATTTCTTATCTTTCTATCTTCTGCATCATCTTTTTCATGTAGACAATCTAATAGCCATCCCATTTTTGGAAATACATCTAGAATATATTTATTAAGTGCACATTTTCTTTCTACTTTAAGCATGTTTTTTGCACTTTCATTGTATAAAATTATACTTCCATTACTATCTATAGCAATTACTCCATCTTTTATACCATCTAATATATTTCTCAATACTTCATTGTTAAATTTTTCTTCGCCTAATGTATCTAATAATTTCTTACAATACTCAACAGCTTCTCTTATAGATTCGTCACTGGCAGTTGCAAATACACTATCAATACCATATTGTCTTGCAAAAGAGCATGCCAAACCTCCACCAACTATTACAACTTCATCTTTCTGGTCTATATACTTTACAACCTTACTTCTTATTTCGTATTTGGATTCAAACCATTCTTCAGTTATTTCAGTACTTATGACATTTCTCCAACCAACATAATCAAAAGAAACTTCATTATCTCCAAGTATTAGTACTACTTTTTTAGAATATCGCTTTGCCATTTCTATTGCTCTTAGAAGGTCAGTTGATTTCATATTCATGGGTATTACAGGTACACTTACTGTGTCTATTACTAAACTATAACCTCCACCCCTACCGATTATAGCTTGAGCACCTTTCTCAACAAGTATACGTCCCTGATTTTCCATCAAATCAAGATTAAGTATGTCGATTATTATAGTTCCATTTTCTACATCTTCTCTATATAATTCTTCTATTCTTTCTTTTAATTCAATATCAGAGGCTATAATTCCTATCTTCTTTTGCAATAAAATCACCTCAATTTTAAATTATAGTATATACTGATTTCTACCTGCTTTTTTGGATTTATATAGGTTTTTGTCTGCATCTTCAATTAATATCTCGACATCTTTTCTACTACAACATCTTTTTATACTTACTCCAGCACTTATAGTCACATAGTTTTCTACTTTAGAGTATATATGTTCAATTCCTTCAAATTCAAGAAGTTTAAAAACTCTTTTAATATATATTTCTATCTTATCAATCTCTTCAACATTTATTGATTTTATAGAATCTACTAATATTAAAATTTCCTCTCCTCCATATCTAATTATGTGTTCAGTAATATCTATAAATACATTTTTTATAATGTCAGTTACTTTAATTATAACTTTATCTCCTGCTGGATGACCATAGTTATCGTTATAGCTTTTAAAATAATCTATATCAATCAATATTGCCATCATATTTTTATCTCTGTCTTCATTGAATAAATTCAATTGTTGTTCTAAGTATCTTCTATTATATAGTTGAGTTAGTCCATCAGTTAAAATATCATTTTCCAATTTCTTATTATCATCTGCAAGTAATCTTAAACTTTCTTGTTTTTGTCTTAACTCATATTGTTTATGGATACCTTGTGATGTTTTATAAGAATTGTTTTTTTCCCACTTATCTGAATACCAATCCATACTTTTATAATATTCAATTGCTAGTTTGAAATCTTTTTTCAATTCATATCCTTTTGCTATTAGACCATAAAATATTGACACTTTTTTAGGATTTAATGAACTTTTTTTAACTAAGTTTAAACCTTTCAAATAATAGCTTATTCCTTCATCTACATTGTTAAACTTTATATATAAATCTCCATATAACTTATAAATATAATCTAATTTAGAATTATATATAAAAACATCACCAAAACTTTTATATATATTTTTTGATAGAATCAAATATGCATTTACTCTTTCAAAGTTACAAGTATCTTTCTTTAACTCAATTTCAGCTGAATATAAAAATATGAATGAATACAAATAATCTTTATATACACCTTCAACAACATCCATCAGTTCTATAGTTTTTTCTAAAACAACTTCTGCTTCTTTATTCATATCTTCTCTTAAATACGCCCATATAAGGTCTATTTTTATTGCTACTCTTTCAGTTGAATATACTGAATTATTATTATGTGCAACATCTAGTGCATTTTTTATATACTTTATAGCTTCTCTGTTATTTCCACTTTCTAAATAACACAAACTTATTATACATTTGCAAAAGGCTTCTATAGAATATAGATTATTTTCCTGAGCTAGTCTTAGACATTCAATCAAATACTCCATACTTTTTATAAAGTTGTTAAATAAGTATAGATACACTCTACCAAATATATAATTTGCTCTACTTACAAGAACTTTATTTTTTAATTTTTTAAAAAAAGATACTTCTTCTACTAATAGTACTACATCAGATTTAGTTTTATATAATGCACTTATTTCTACACATAAACTCATATTGAATAAAACCAATAATTCATTCAAACGTTGTTGTTTTATAATTTTTTTGGCTAAAGAATAAAAATGATTTGCTTTATCATATTTTTTTATAGAAATAGCAGATAGAGTAAGATAAATATAAATCTTAGATATTATATCTGCATCATCTTTTAATGATAACTGTTTAATATCTTTTAGTGACTCTATCAAATAATTATACGATGCTTCTCTATCTTTTTTTACATAGTTTATTAGACTAATTAAATATAAAATATAGATTTTATCTTTAGCATCTATTTTTGTATTTAAAAGGTCTTTGTGATAGTCCAAGATGTAGTTTAAATCGGTTAAATTTAGATAGAACTTAGTCAACATATCATATTCTATCTTTTTTATATTTCTCTTTAAATCTTCTATTAAACTCCCTTTCAAGTAAATCACCAATCCTATTTCAACAGTTAAAAATTCTTAAAATCATAATAATGCAAACATCTATTTCTTCCAGTTTGTTTTGCTTTATATAAGGCTTTATCCGCATTTTCAATTATTTCACTTATATCTATACTACTATTTTTACATGTATCAATACCAATACTAATTGTCAAATCATCATTTAAGAATTTTTTTACAACCTTACATAACTTTTTTCCAAATACCTTGCTTTTTCTGTAATCTTTACATATAGACAATATTAAAAATTCTTCTCCCCCATACCTTATAACAGACATGTCCTCTTTTAAATATCGCTTTATTGTCATAGTTATATTTTTAAGAGCAACATCTCCATTATAATGACCATGAGTGTCATTGTATTCCTTAAAATAGTCTACATCTATCATAAATGCAGTACTGTATTCACTAACCTCTTGTTTTTCTAAGAAACTATTTAAATATGCCCTATTATAAGCATTTGTCAAAGGGTCAATATATTTTTTCTTATCTAAATCGAGTTTTATTTTCTTCATATTATTTATTTCTTTTTCGATATGTTCATGTCTATAATTTAAAGAGTCTATATAATTTCTATTTCTAGCTTTCATATACATTTGTTTTAACTCATAGTACATTTTAAAGTATTTCATACTCATTTCATAATCTTGTAGCTTCTCAAAACACATGTGTATAGTTTTATATGCTTCTTTTACATAATTATAATTTTTAGCCTCTTTAGCCTTTTTAAGAAGTTTTTTACTTGTAATTAAAGCCTTTTCATAATTTTCAAATATATAATATATATTAACCTGATGATAAGTTACTTCTAAATCATATATTATATACTCCTCTGCACTATTTATGTTATTTAATAAATTTTTAGCCCGATTTAAATAACAAGTTGATTGCTCAAATGATTTTTCATTACTTTCTGCATAATATATAGCTAGATTTATACATAAGTCTAATTTTTCTACTTCTTTTAAATCTTGATTCTTAAATTTTTCTAAATATACTTCAGACTTTGCTAAATTATTTATAGCACCTGAGTAGTCTTTAGTTTTTATTAATATTTTAGTTATATTATTTGACGCTCTATATTTTTGAATCATATTTACATTTGTATACTTCTTATTCTTTATTACTTCATTAAAGTATTCTCTTGCACCTTCGTAGTTTTCAAATGAACACTCACATTCCCCTAGCTTTATATCGCATAGTGAGCATACTTCTATATCTTTTGATAACTCTGCATATTTTCTTGCTTTTAAGAAATTCATTTTAGCAATTAATGCATCATCTAAAAATAAAAAATATATCTTTCCAATTATAAAAAAATATATTTTTTTACAATTAAAATCATTAGTTTCTTTTACTTTTACATATAAATCTTCTATTTCCTTAATTATTATAGAAGAATCAATATATTTACTTGCTTTAATATAAATCAATTGCGATTCAAAAATAATTTCTTCCACTAAAAAATTGCTATCCTTACAAATAAGATTAAATTTATCTATATATAGATTTGCTCTATTTACATCTTCATTCTTTAAACTTAAAATAGCTATTTGTGAATAAAATCGTGCTAAAAACACATAATCTATAGGTAAGTATTGTTCAATATATTTACATGAAATCAAAATATACTTTTTCATTTTTTCACTAAATCCTTGAATGCCATACAGTAAAGCTAACAAAAAATTTAATTTTAATAACATCAAACTACTTTGTTCAGTTTTGTAGTAATTAATTGAATTGTTAATTTCATCAATTCTTTTTTCAAAAAAGTCATTATTATTTAATAGTTTTTCATTCAAGGTCAGTTTAAACATTGAGTCTAGAATTATACTATCTATATCTTCCAAATATTTATTATATATTGTAACCCACCTCCGACTTTCATTATCTCATAAATTTAGTAATTTTCCATACTATTTTTAAAAAAAGTCGGTGCCTCAATTTAGAAATTTCTCCTAAATTAAGACATAAGTTACACTAAACTATACAATTTTCTATTTGAACTATATAATCTTGACAATTTTCGCAAATTATCACACTTACAATATAACTATTATCAACTTTATTTGCTCTTGATAATTTATTAAAAGACATACCTTTATAGTCACTAGATATATTACTTATTACATATTTTCCATCTTTACTAAAAATATAAAAATGATATTCTAAAAATGGAAAGAATTTTTTCTTTTCTTTTACACCCTCTAAGCATAATGGACATGCTTCTTGATAGTATTCTATATCAAAATCAACTTCTTCTGATTCATTAAGTATATCAATTACTTTTGAAATACTTATTCCCTGAATTGGATTTTCTTCATCATTTATTAAAGCACTACAATTATCCTCTTTTAATAAATATTCCTTACCTTCATATATAAACTTGTACGAACTCATATTCCGTCCTCCTAATAATTATTAATCTCCCAAGTTATTCTACCACTTAAACATTCTTAATAAAAGTAATTGTTATATAATTTTATAATATTTGTAATTAAGTAAGTTACATACATATATTGTATACATATAACTTACCTAATTATCTTAAAACCCAACTTTACGTTTTGAACATCCAGTTTTTCAAAACCTATTGTCAAAATTCACTTTACCTATTAATATAAGGATATAAATATAGAGATTGGATATAAATGTAACACACTTAACTAATTTTTAAGATACGATTTAGTATCAAATTTTATATATTGTATAGGGGGAGATACAGATGTATAAAGATAAAAGTGATGAATGTATACACTTAATGACTGCATATATTGATAGCATAAGTGGATATTATTCATTTATAGACACACAATTAGATGATTTTATGGTGAAGTATGGTGAAAATATTGTTGATTCAAATTTACATAGCATAATGATGTTGCTCTGTAAATGGGGATTAGCCTAACATTTTGAGCAAATTTCTTGTATATTGTATTCTATATTATTTATTCATTAATAAAAAAGAAATTGACATAAATTTAAAAACTATATTTAAAGGCTATATATAGATAAGAAAATCTATATATAGCCTTTTTGAATTTTAATAAATATTTTAATATACACTCTATCAACAAAAACAATTTAAGTTTATTTAAATTTTATTTATCTCATATGCTATAATTTACTTACCTGCAATAATAAAATATCTAATATGTATTATTCAGTTTAACTAATCACAATATCATCTCTTCATTTACAATTAAGATATTTTCAATATAGTAATACTCAATTTTAATATAACGAAAAGGAGAATTTGATATGAACTATAATGAATTATTAAAATCTGCTAGAGAGAACTTTAATGGAAAGTGTAAAGTCTGTAAGATTTGTAATGGATTAGCTTGTGCTGGAAATGTTCCTGGCATGGGAGGAAAAGGAAGTGGCTCTTCTTTTATAGAAAATAGAAGAAGCTTGGAAAAAGTAAAGATAAATATGAGAGTAATACATAATGTTTCAAATCCAGATACTACTATAGAATTATTTGGTAAAAAAATGAGTGCTCCTATATTTGCGGCTCCTGTATCAGGTACTATGTTAAATATGGGTGGTAAAATTTCTGAAAAAGAATATATAGAACCTGTTGTTAGAGGATGCTCTAATTCTGGGATTTATGCCATGGTTGGCGATACTAATGTAGATACTTTTTTATTGAATAATTTAGACGTTTTAAAAGATAATGATGGGAATGGAATTGTATTTATAAAGCCTTGGAAAAATTCAAAGATAATAGAAAAAATTAGATTATCTGAAGAAGCTGGTGCTTTTGCAGTTGGTGTAGACCTTGACGCTTGTGGGTTGATTAATAATCAGCTTCAAGAAAATCCTTTTTCACCAAAGACAGTTGATGAGATTAGAGAGTTGGTTGAAGCAACTAGATTGCCTTTTATAATAAAAGGGATTATGACTGTGGATGATGCTTTGATGGCTGTAGAGTCTGGAGCTAGTGCTATTGTTGTTTCAAATCATGGTGGAAGAGTACTTGATTATACACCTGGTACTTGTGAAGTACTTCCAGATATAGCTAAGGCTGTAAAAGGAAAGATAATTATACTTGCTGATGGTGGTGTTAGAACTGGTGTTGATGTAGTTAAGATGCTAGGTTTGGGTGCTGATGCTGTTTTGATGGGAAGATCTTTTGTTACTGCTTCTTTTGGTGGTGGTGGTGATGGTGTTGAGTTTTTTATAGATAAGGTTAGGAATGAGTTATGTGAGACTATGATTTTGACTGGTTGTCAAAAGGTTAAGGATATTGATGGTAGGGTTATATGGAAGTGATTATAAAGTATATGCTCAAATTAGCATTAAGTTTCAAATCCAAACACAATTTTAATTGCTTCTAATAAATTGATATGTACTATAAATTATTAATATTATTTTATACAAATCAATAATTTAATAAAAAATAGGATCAAATGTTGATAAATACACATTTATATGGTAGAAATCTGCATATAATAATGAATCAAAATTGCAGAAAAGATAAAAGAATTTATAAGCAATACTCTTAGATACAAACTAGCTCAAGATTTTGTTTCAGTTAATACCATTCAAGAAATGATAGATTTACTTTTTGACAAATCTAGAGAAATGAAAATTAAGTTTATATATAGAAAAGGTAAGAGAAAAACAATACTTCAAGAAACATATAAATTTTGAAAGATTTTATTGAAAGACAGAAAAAATATGATTATTACAACAATATTTTCAATAATTGAAACAGTTTTTTTAAAACTTACATTGACTCTAGATTTGTACATAAAAAAAGTGACAGTTTAAACCAGTATATAACATTCAATTAGATATAGAAAATCACAGCCTTAATTCATACGTTAAACCAACAAATTAAAAAGAGTAACTTTAAATCCTCTATAGAAAGAAGAAAGAACATAAAATATGATTCTGAATCAGATATATATACTTGTGCTAATAATAGACTTCTTAAACCTACATATCTAAAAAGGATAACAAATAAAAGTGAGTATACATTTGAAAACTGTGATGATTGCTTTTTGTGTGACAAATACTTTGAATAGAATAATAGTAAAAGGATTGAATACTACAAAGTTTTCACTAAATTTAGAGTGCATAATAGAATACAGAAATGTAGATTTGGAAAATAATTATTTGAAATAGCTATGTAATTAATTTGTTTAAAAATACATATACTTTATTCTTATTCTTAAATTTATTCAGTATTAAAATTTAAAATAGTAATAAAGTATAACATATAAAAATTCAACAAAGGAGTTGAACTTAAAATTTGATTAGAGAAAAATCAATTTTAAGACAACTCCTTTAATTTATCTTTATGGAAGTCTTCTTGCTGCAGCTTCCCAAGTTTGTTTCCCTACAATCCCATCTTGTGGCAAACCAAGCTTACCTTGTAATTTCTTTACTCCATTATATGTAGCACTTCCAAATTGACTATCATATTTTAGGCCAGCACCAGCTAAATTATTACATAAAACTTGAACTAAATGTACAGCATTACCAGTTGTTGTATTATTATATCCCACTATAGTATTAGTTATATCTACAGAATAATTCTTACCACTACCTACAACTCTAAAAACACCCTTTTCATATTGAACATCAAACAAATCTCTAGCCTCTTTGTATTCCTCTAGTTCATAACTACTCATAATTTCCTCTGGTACAAATATTTTGTGATTTGGAGAAGGTTTTATATTAAGTTCCTCACAACTCTTCTCATAATCTTTTTTAAACTTTTCTGGTGCATTCTGATATGTAAATTCATACACTGATACTGTAAATGATTTTTTGACAGATTCTTCATTTGATGAATTTACAGAATTAGAGTTTTTGTTATCTGAATTCGCAAATACAGTGCCACTAAATGCAAAAACCAGACAACTTGTAATTATTAAACTTTTTCTTAATCTTTTCAAATTTTTATTCCTCCTGAATATGTTTATTTTAAATAATATTAATACTATTTACTTTTAGGTTGATGCTTTATTAATGCATAAATCCACGACCTAGTACATTGTCATCTTTAAGGTCGACTCTTGTATTATCAAAAATTCCTCTTGTTCTTAGATTATTAAAATTATCAAGACTTATTTCTTCAAAGTTAAAATAAGTTATTGAGGATATACAAACCAAAATCAAGGCTATAATAATGCCATTTCTACCTTTCTTTTTAACAATATTTTCAAGTCTCTTTTCTAAATTTGTCTTACTAAACTCTGTTGTCAAAATTCCACTATGATAATTCTTACTCATCTTAATTGACTTTATAAGTGCTAACGCATATTCTTTTTTCTCTTTTAGAGAACAATCATTCAAAACACTTTCATCACAACATAACTCACAATCGATATTTACTCTATTGCTCATTATATAAACAAGTGGATTAAACCAATATATTATTTTCACAAATAATACTACAAACTTGATTAAAAGGTCTTTGTTTTTAAAGTGCATCAATTCATGTCTTAAAATCCAATTTAGCTCATCCTTACTATAAGGATAATCTGGTAAGAATATGTACGATTTAAATAATCCCATACCTGCTGGACTTATCAGTTCATCAGAACCTCTTAATTCAATTTTCTTTTTTATATTTAACTCGTTCAGTAAATCTTTGTAAAGACAGTTAACTTCATCATCTTCTATGTCATAAGATATATCGACAATAAAATTTTTAAATTTTGTATACTTTACAAATGTATACACAGCAATAACTATAGCTACAAATATCCATAAATAAGCTAAATACAACATAAAATTATTATCTGTAGGAACATTGATTCGTGTAATATTATTTCCTACTGCTGCATTGCTTTTAGATTCTTTTACTTCATACACTATTGTGTAATTGAAGAGAAAAAGCAACATCCTAAAGACTATTATCAACCAAATATAATAATTGAACTTTTTACTAAAATTCTTAAATAAATATCTTTTCAAAAATAATAATAGACAAATACCAAGACTACATATAATAGTTGTCTGTATAAGATTTTCAAAAACTTGTATCATATAACTATTCATCCTTTAAATTATCAAAGTAATTTTCTAGAAAATCCAGCTTATTTTTATCTATAGCTTCATCCTCATGTAAAGCTGACATTAAACTTACCAAAGAATCATTATGTATGTTGCTTAGGAAATCCTTTGTCTCAAAGTTTAAATAATCCTGATGCTTAACCACTATTGTGTAATGTGTATACCTATCTATTTTTTGAGCATGTAGGAATTCTTTTTTTACTAGTCTTGATAAAAGTGTCAGTGTTGTTGTTTGTTTCCATCCATATTTTTGCTCCATTGCTTCAATAACATCTTTCGATGTCACTGTAGCATTTACTCTCCAAATAAATTTCATTACTTTTAGTTCTGCTTGTGGTATTTTTCTTATCATGATTTGCACCTCCCCCAAAACTCTTTCTAACATAATTCTACAACAAGAGAATTTTTTAGTCAAATACTTTATGAAAAAATTGTGAATTTTTACATTTTATGTTAATTTTCTAATCTTTTTAAAATATTAAAAGTTAGATTTAGTAATATAATTCATTAAATCTTTTATTATATTATTAATAACGACAATTTAATATTTTTTATCTTGAGTAGTATCTAATTATGAATGTTCTTTTTTTACACACAAAGAACATTATAATACTTTTTGGGGAAATAAACTAGACTAACCTTTAAATCACTTTTGATATTAAATTTTTATGTATATTTTTTAAAAAGCTCTTGTTTCAAAGCTAAAATACTTTCTTTTTTTATACCACACTATAGTGTAAGTCAATTTATGCATAAATAAATTCTATCTCAATAGAGTCTTATATGCAAGGGAATTAAAGCAAACCTTTTCATCCAATTTTTACCATATAAGTTTTTTAAAATTCTTCTTTTTTCATACTCTGTTATTTCCTAAAATTTTCTATAGTCTAAATTAATGATAGATGCTCTTTAATACGCAACTACATAGAAGTATTTCCATATAATTTACGCATTTATTTTGTTTTTTGAAGAAAAATATTTTTCATAATTTAAAATATTTTTTATTTTCTAATAATATTATTGAATAATGGGTTATATTCTAGTATTATATAGGTGTAGAGTAAAACTAAATCGGCAAAACTAGAGAAATTTAGTGACGCAAAGCTATAGGGACTAAGACTTATAAAGTATCTTATGAGTTATGTCAGCCAGTTGCCAAAAAGATATTTTCTTTTTGTTTTTATGAAAGTTTTTTAGGGGGATGTAAAATGTTTATGGAAAAAATAGATACATGTACACATGTATTAACTGCTCATATTAGTAGTTCACATAATTATTGTAATTTTATAGATACACAGTTAGATGATTTTATGCTAGAGTACGGAGAAAATGTAGTAGAATCATATTTATATCAAGTGATGGTCTTGGTGAATAAGTATAATTAGATAGATTTTATTTTCTAGAAAATCCTTTTTAGTTTTATCTACGTTTAAATAATCTTATAATAAATGATACAACTTTAACTCAAATATAGTTCTTTTTTATATTATAATCTTTATTGTTTTATTTTTTATAAAATTCGATATAGTGAAGATGTAAAATAATATCAAAAACAAAAAAAGAAACTACAATCTATTGCTATAGAGTGAAGTTTCATAATCAACTATAGTAAGTTATTTTTTATAACACTCAATTTTTATATCAAGCCCAAAATCACTCTTTTACTAAGAGTGACTTTTTAGTTTTTGAAAATCAATATATATTTCTTAAGAAAGAATAAATATATACAAATATGGCTGTTAAAGGAACACTCTAAATAAAAATTTACTCACTTTTCTAGCTTCTTTCATTATTAATATACAAACTATGAAAGATAAAACTGCAAATGTTCTTGAAAACATTATAAAGTAAATTTGCCACCATAATTATAATCCGGTGGCAAATGGGTGGCAAACAACCTATTTGGTTACAATTTTAGTTATTCAAACCTTTAAAACACTACATTTTTTACAAATTTAATCAATTTCTGATTTAAATGGAGTGTCATCAGCTTTTGCTATTCTATATTCCTTATCAGTTATATAACCAAGCTCATGCATCTTATACAACACAGTCAACTGTCTCTTTTTAGCTTCTCCATGGTCGATATATCTAGCAGGATTATTGGTCATACCTGCAAGCATAGCACATTCAGCTAGGTTTAACTCTCCAACTTTTTTACCAAAATACACTTCAGCTCCTTTTGCAGCTCCATATGCATTTTTTCCTAGATACATATTATTTAGATACGCTTCAAGGATTTCATCTTTGCTCATGATTTTATTCATTTGCTTTGCATTATACATGTCCCTTATTTTTCTCTTCATAGTTTTATCATCACTTGTAAGCAGATTTTTTGAAACTTGCATATCTATAGTACTTCCACCTTGTGTCGTGTCTGTAAACACATTATTAAGTACTGACCTAGCTAAAGAAATAACATCTACTCCTTTATGCTTATAAAATCTCTCATCTTCTATGGAAACTATAGCCTGTTTTAAGTCTTTTGGCATTTGTTTTATACTGACAACCTCACTACTTATATATTTAGACTTAATTAGTTTTTTAGTGACTTCCGGTGAGCCCTTTATAGCTGAAACTGTAAAAATTGCACCTGCCACTGAAAATATAATCAGTGCCACTAGCATAACAGATAATAATGCTCTAGCTATTTTAATTCTCTTTTGCTTTCTTCTTTTTTTACTTTTTAATTTTCTATCTCTTTGCTTGTACTCAACTCTTCGTCTATCTCTTTGACCATAATCTGTATTTAAAGGTCTTACATTATCTCTTGTAAAACTATCTCTTTTTATAATATTTTTTGAATCTACCTTTTCACTCATTCTTTTACTAGAGGCTGTCTGAGAATTTTTATTTTTTTTGCTTGTTGAAGTATAAGAATGTTTAGATTTTTTATTACTATCTTTATTATTACTGACTTTTTTACGTCTTATTTTATTATTATCATCATCATTGTAATAACCCATTTTAGTCTCCCTTCTTTATATAAGGTACATTATACATTGTTCCACAAAATAAATCAAAGAACAAAATTGTAAGTTTAAGGGTCAATTTTATAAAGGATATTTTCACTAATTTTCTCTATATTTGCGATTAATATTCATCTTTTATTTTTAAAAATAGCTTTGCAGTTGCTAAAGTGTCACTATCAGCTCTATGAGCATTTATATTCTCTATATTGTAATAAGCACAAGCTGTTTCAAGCTTCTTATTTTTTCCTTTATAACTTTTACATTTTTTTAATAATTCTAGTGTACATATATAATTATTTATTGGCTCTAAGTCCAACATTCTAAGATAGTAATTTAAAAACTTTAAATCAAATTTTGCATTATGTGCAATTATCGTTCTATCACCTATGTATTTTCTAAATCTAGGTAAAACCAATTCTAAACATTCCTCTTTTTCTACCATTTCATTACTTATATGTGTCAATTCTGTTATAAATGAAGAAATTATACCCTTAGGTTTTATTAACCTTGAATAGTTTTTTACAATTTCGTCATTTTTTATTTCTGTTACTCCTATCTCTATTATTTCACAACCTTTATATGGGTCTAATCCTGTAGTTTCTAAATCTACAACTACATATTCTCTCATATCTCTTCTCCTTATTATCAAATGGATATATTTATATTCTATATTTATGCAATATACTAATCAATACTTAATTTTATATGATATATGAAATTTTTACAAATTTTACTAAATATACAGTAGATATTCCATTATAAATAAGGTCTATTTTACTATAATAACTAAATTTTTATCTTATTATCATTTAATCTATTTTGATAAACATTATTATTTAATTCTTTATTGCTTAATTCTTTAAAATCTAAACTTTTACATTGTTCATCATTTTCCCATATTCCTGCCTGCTTATTTCCATCACTTTTATATAATACACCTTTGCCATTTTTTTTATTATCTAAAAAATAGCCCTTATATATATCATTATTTGGATAAGTTAATTTTCCTAGACCATTTTTTAAACCATCTTTAAATTCTCCTGTATATATTGAACCATCTCTATAAGTATATTTACCTATTCCATGCATCTTATCATCTTTCCATAATCCTTCATATCTTTCCTTGCTTGAAAAAATATATGTTCCAAATCCATTTTTCTTCCCATCAATAAACTCACCTTTATATAAATCTCCATTGTCATACTTAAATACTTTTTCTCCCTTTAATTTCTTATCGATATTCTTATTTTTATCACTACTTCTATCTTGTGTATATGTTTTTTCTCTCCTTGTCTCAATTAAATCTCTATCATAACGAAAACCTTTTCTTGACTTATTCTTTATACTAGTTTTTTTCTTATTAATAAAAACTCTAGATAATTGAATGAATATAAATGCAGATGATAAACAAATAAATACACATACTATTGTTCTAAAATAACTAGTTATATTTTCCATAAAAAAATCACCCTTTTATTATAAAAATTTATTTAAAATACCTAATATAATATATATTTTTATTAGTTAACATTTATACTTTTAAGACTATATATTAAGTAAATCTCATTTTAAAATAATAGCTTTTAAAATAAACAAAGAATAATAAACACAGATAATTAATAGATACATAAACATATCTGAAATGACCTTGAATATTTTATGTAAATACTTCTATATGAATAAATAAAAAAGATGAACTCTATAAAGCAGAATTCATCCTTTAATAAAAAATATCTATTTAATAGTAATTAAAAGAAAATACCTATTTACTATTAAAAATATTTTTTAATTTGTTTTATCTATTCTTTTATAAGAACCTTTACAACTTCTGATATATACATAGTATGATAATCTTTATTTGGATACCATTTTTCATCATTTTCCTTAGCATCAAAGTTTTCTGGTGGCATCGTATCATGATATAATTTTTTACAAACCATAATCATATTAGCTTCTTCAAAAGCTACTGTATCATCTACAAAATATGGTGTAAGTTCTGCTTTTTCTACTTTATTTATATCTCTACCAGAAATAGTGCCACAAATATTTAAAGCTTCTCTGTATTTTTCATCAAAAAATGCAATTGTAAATGTGTCATTATTATCTACAAACTCTTTTGTGTATCTCTGTGGTCTTATGTAAGTTGTTACAACATTTTTACTCCAATACACTCCAACACCACCCCAGCTTGCAGTCATTGTGTTAAATTTGTCTGAGTTTCCTGCTGTTATAAGTAACCACTCTTTACCAATTTTAGTGAATGGATTAAATTGTAGTTCTTCAATTTTTACTTCTTTAAATCCCATAACCTCATCCTACCCTTCATCTTTTAATAAATAAGTTATTTGTTAAAAAATTAAATATATGTACTTTTGTAATACAGTTTTTAAGATTGTCTTCCATATTCATGTAAATTATAATACAACAAATCAATTACTTTCGCAAGAAGTAGTTTTCATATTTTTCAATCATAAAATGTCAATAAAATATATTAATTATAAAATATATAATATATTTCTTAAATTTAAAATACTATGTATAGTAATAAGTGTAGAAAGCATATATACTTTCTACACTTATTACTATTTTATATATTTTTATAATAATTTGGTTTCCTTTAAATCTAGTTTTATTCAAAAGCTATCATAATCATCAAATTTTATTCTCTTAGTTTTAACCTTCTATGCTTTATTAATAACATTTAAGTTATTATTCTTATCAATATATATTTTCTCACTCTCTAAATCTTCATCAAACATCTTTATTATGTTTTCTATTTCATTTTTGTATTCATCTTCATGTACTCTATAAAGCATTAAATCTTCTAATAAATCTTTTATATCAAAATACACATCTTCTAATAAATAAAAATAACCCTCTTCTATATTCTTCAATTTATCTATAGTATCCAATTTTTTATCTATATCTTTTATAACTTCTATATTTTGTATATTTATATTTATAATTGTCAATAAGTACATTCTCACAGTTTTTATTATCTCAATAGAAAAATCTACAATATCATAATTTCCTTCTTTTTTATAAAGTGACTTTTTAAATTTATCAAAGCAATCATTTAAATCTGGATTTATGTTATTAAATGGAGGTCTTATTATATCTAGCATTATTAAAATATTTTGTATATCTACATTATTTGTAATTGCCTCATCTAAAATAAATAAATTATATGCATCATTTAATGGGTCATGCGCATCTCCACTAAACTCTAAGTTAGCAAATTCAAGTAAATTTTTTAGTGATATATAGTTCATACATTTTATACCACACTCTATATATTTCTCTTTTATATCCACAAATAACTCTCTAATGTTGTTTACGAACCTTGGATGATTGTTTTTTTTAGAACTTCTCATATCAGTGTTATTGAAACATGTTAAATCTAAATTACCAAAAGTATATATTCCTTCAATCTCAGAAAATATGCCTAACCACTTTTTAAATTTTCTCATTACCTCTTCATAGCTTGGTGCATACTTTAATTCTTCTGAAGATATATGAGTCAACTCTTGTATATGAGGATACAACTGGGCATTACTTACTGGCTTTATTAAAGATTTAAATTTATCAATATTTTTTGTCTTTTCATCATACATAACTGCTCCAATTGCAATTATATCTGAATTTAATATATCTCTCTTTGATTTAGAATTTGGCATATTCATCTCAAAATCTATATATACTCTTTTCAATATAAACACCCTTTCCAATTGTTTATAGTGATTCTTTTAATTGCTTTTATTCATAATTTTCTAAGAAAGAATGTTTCTCCCCATCTTTTTGCCACCCTAGTATTGAATCAAGATTTACATTTTCTGCTGCTTTAAATATAGACTTTTCTACATTTTTAAAATTTGGCTCTAAACTTTTTATTAAATCTTTTATCTCATATCTTTTATTTCCAGTTTTTTTAGCAGCAACCATACAAGCACAATTTAAAGGCCATATACCACTGTTTTGGATAAATCTTATAATATGTTCTTCTCTTATATAATAAAGTGGTCTTATAATTTTTATTCCTTCAAAATTAGTAGAATTAAGCTTAGGAAGCATAGTTTTAAAATTTCCTGCACACAACAAATTAAGCATAGTTGTTTCTATTACATCATCATAATGATGACCTAATGCAAGTTTATTACACCCCAATTCTTCTGCTTTTGAATATAACGCTCCCCTTCTCATTCTTGCACACATATAACATGGATAATCTTTTGCAATTTCATCAGCTATTTCAAATATTCTTGAATCAAATAAATGTATTGGTATGTTTAAATACTCACAATTATCTACAAGTAATTGTCTTATATTTGCATGGTATCCAGGGTCCATAGCAATAAATTCAACATCAAAATTAACTTGTCCATGTCTCTTTAATTCTTGAAACATTTTAGCCATAAGAATACTATCTTTTCCTCCAGATATTGCTACAGCTATTTTATCCCCTTCTTCAACTAATTTATAATCTCTTATTGCCTTTATAAACTTAGACCATAAATATTTTCTATATTTTTTTATAATACTTTTTTCTATATCCCTTAGTGAAAGTCTTTCCTCAAAAGGAACTATAATTTCACAGCCTTTTCCTGATAGCTCACTCATTTAATCACCTCGTATATTTATGTTAATAATATTTTACAAAAAAGTCTACCTACTTCTATAAAATACTATAATTGTTACTTTAATTTTAATAAATACTTTATAGTTTACAATAACACATAAACTTATAATAACATAAATAACGCCTTTCTTTTATTATCTTTTTTATTTTTCTCATTTAATATTTTATTATGAGTAACGATTTTTAAATGAATGAATATTATACACTAGATAGACTTACCTATCTATTTACAACAAGGAGGTTTTCATCTTGGAAAATAAAACTAGAGATATTAAAAAGAATTGTGGTTCATCTTTGGCTAGACCATATGTTAATAATCAAATTTTCACAGAAATGTACTGCCTTTCTGATGCATTAAAATTTGGAACTATATTTCCAGAACTAAATTTATTAGAATCTGAAATGTACAACAAAGAATTATATGCTAAGCCAAAAAAATTAAGAGGAGGTAGAAGATAATGAAAGATTCATCTAGAGCTGAACTTATGAGAAAAATTCAGGAAACATCTTTTGCATGTGTTGATATGAACTTATATTTAGACACTCATCCTGATGATAAAAATGCTATCAACACTTATAATTCATTATGTAACCAATTTGCACAGGCTAGATATGCTTACGAAAATAAATATGGTCCTTTAACTAACTTTGGGTATGCTCCAAGTAGATGCCCTTGGCAATGGGCTGAGCAACCTTGGCCTTGGGATAGAGAATTTAATTATTAGACATCAAGTATTGGAGGATTGAAAATTCATGTGGATATATCAAAAAACTTTACAACACCCAGTTAATATAAAAACTTGTGACCCAAGAATGGCTAAGTTTCTTATAACTCAATTTGGCGGGCCAAATGGAGAACTTGCTGCATCTTTGAGATATTTGAGTCAAAGATATACAATGCCTACTGGTAATATGCGTGCACTTTTAACAGATATTGGTACAGAAGAGCTAGCTCATGTTGAGCTTATATGTACTATGGTTTATCAGTTAACTTCTGATGTAACTCCAGAAGAATTAAAAGCTGCTGGCCTTGGTTCAAACTATGCACAAAATGGATATGGAATTTATCCAACAGATTCAAATGGAGTTCCATTTGATGTAAGACCTATTGCAGTTATGTCAAATCCTGTAACTGATTTACATGAAGATATGGCTGCTGAACAAAAAGCTCTTGCAACATATTATCAACTTATAAACTTAACAGATGATGTTGATGTTATAAATGTACTAAAATTCTTAGGTCAAAGAGAAATAATTCACTATCAAAGATTTGGTGAAGCTTTAATGGATGCTTATGAATTAGAAGAATGTCAAAAAATATTCTAAAATTCTTCTTTATATATATGACTACAATTATTTACTAATTTATTAACTTACTTTTTTCGCTTAAATCTGCTTAAATATATAAAAAATTATAAAAAACTGTCCATTTTCTATACACAGATAGAATAAATAAACAACAAAAAGCAGGTACTAAATCAACAGTAATATAGATAATAATCTATAATACTATTGACATCATACCTGCTTTTTTATAAGCAATAAAGAAATATCTATTTATAAGGTTTCATCATTAAATTTAAATGATTATAAAACTCTTCTTGCATTTACATATCTACTTGAATAGTAACTACTATTTATATTAGATATTGTTACCTTTTTTGAGGAACCTGAAGATGCGTGTATCATCTCTCCATTTCCCATATATATTCCAACATGACTTACAGAACCATTATTTGAGCCTTCTGTATCAAAGAATATTAAATCTCCACTTCTAAGGTCTCCTCTGTTTACATACGCTCCATATTTACTTTGGTCTCTAGATACTCTTGGTATACTAACTCCTGCAGATTTTTTCATAACATATTGTGTGAATCCAGAACAGTCAAAACTATTTGGACCTTCTGCTCCCCATACATATGGTTTTCCAAGTAGTGTCTTTGCAAAGCTTATTACACTATCAGCTCCCTGACTTGGAGAATTAGTTGAATCAGATGGGCTTGAAGTATCAACAGAACCTTTTTCACCAAGATATTGACTTGATACATATCCTGTTTGGTCATCGTGATTTACTTTTGTCCATCCTCCATTTTCTGAAATACTTCCAACTTCAGTACCATAACTTAATGTAGCCACTTTAGAGTGTCCTGTTCCTGGTCCGGTTCTAAGGTTTAATGATTTTGCTGTTACAACTTTTGTATCCTTTACAAGATCACTTGAACTGTTTCCAGCATTTCCATTCGCAGAATCACTTAAGTTAGTTCCTAAGTATTTACTTGAAACATAACCAACTCTACCATTAGAGCTTATTTTTGACCATCCATTTGACTCAGATATGTATCCAACTTCAGTACCATATCCCAAAGTAGATATTTTAGAACTTCCTGTACTTGGACCTGTTCTAAAATTTAATCCCTTTGCTGTAACAACTTTTGTTGATTTTACTGAAGCATCATTACTTTCATTACTATTTCCTAGGCTATTTATTGATACATAGTTTTCATGTACATAACCTGTATTCCCATTATATTTAACTTTTACCCAAGAACCATCTTTTCCTATGTACTCAACTTTATCACCTTTGTAGAACTTTCCTATCGATGCATTATTTGTACCTGGTCCTTTTCTAAAATTTACTGCATTCCCTGTTATTGTTCTACTTTCTACAGTTGAACTTTCTATTTCAGACTCATTAGCATATGCTAAATTCCCCATTGTAGGCATTATTATCGCGGTGGCCATTATACTGGCTGCTACTCTCTTTTGATTAAAATTCATAACTTTCCACTCATCTCCTCTTTTCTAGTAGATTTATTTTTTATTTCTAATATAAAAGAAATAATTGACACTATTATTAAATATCAATTATTTCTTTTATATTAATATTATTACAAATTTGTAACTATTTGTCTATAGTAATAATTCTATACCATAAATTTCCACAAATTTTTTTTAATCATAAAGAGCTTAAAGCTCAGTTATATAGCCAATCTATATCTTATTAAACATTTTTATATTTTTTAACTTTTTTGTAACTTTTTAGAATCCTGTTGAACCAAATCCACCTTTTCCTCTTTCAGAATCACTTAATTCTTTAACTTCTTCTATATTAATCTCGTATATAGGTTTTACTACCATCTGAGCAATCTTCATATGTTTTTCAACTTTAAAATCATTCTTTCCATGATTTATTAATATGATTTTAAGCTCTCCTCTATATCCTTCATCAATAGTTCCTGGTGTATTTAACACAGTAATTGAATGTTTTAAAGCAAGTCCACTTCTAGGTCTTACTTGTGCTTCTGTCATAGCAGGAAGTTCTATACATATTCCAGTTTTAATAAGTTTAGTCTCTCCAGAAGGTATTACAACCTCCTCTATAGAATACAAATCCATACCAGCATCACCTTTGTGAGCAAAATTAGGTATTATCGCATCGTCATTTAATTTTTTTACTTTTAAATTGTACATTTTATATCTCCTTTCAATTTCCTATAAATATTATAACTTAAATTTCGACCTCTTGAAGTTTTTTATTTTTTTGTGGTAATATAATTATTAGTGTTTTAAAGGAGGATTTTTTATGAAACTTGTACTTGCTGAGAAGCCATCCGTTGCAAAAACTATAGCATCGTTTTTAGGTGCAAAGACTAGACAAGATGGTTACTTTGAAGGAAATAATTATATAATTACTTATGCAGTTGGACACTTAGTATCATTATATGATATGAAAGATTATGATAAAGATAAGTATTCTGGCTCTTGGAAAATGAATAATTTTCCATTTGTACCTGAAAATAAGTTTAAATTTAAAATTGATAGTTCTAAAACTAAACAGTTTAATACTGTAAAAAAGCTTTTAAACAGAAAAGATGTGGAATATGTAATAAATGCCACTGATAATGACAGAGAGGGAGAACTTATAGCATTTTTAATATTTTTACTTGCAAAAAATAAAAAACCAGTAAAAAGAATTTTGGTAAATGAATGGACTCCAGAAGATATTACAAGAGGTATAGAGAATTTAAAAGATGAAGATGAAATGAGAAATCTTCAAGCTGCTGGATATACAAGACTTATTACTGATTGGCTAATTGGTATAAACTTCACTTCCGTTGCTACATTAAAATATGGAAATGGAAAATTACTAAATATAGGTAGAGTAATTCTTCCAACAGTTAAATTAGTCTATGATAGAGACATGGAAATACTGAATTTTGTTCCAAAAACTTATTATGAAGTAGAGGGTCATTTTAAAGCTGAGAACGGTGAATATAAAGGTAAATATATTAAAGGTAAAGAAAGTAAATTTGACACACTTGAAGATGCAAATAAAATCATAGCTTCAATTACATCTCAAACTGGTAAAATACTAGATAAAAAAGTTACTATGTCAAAAGAGTATGCACCAAAACTTTTTAGTTTAACATCACTTCAAGGATATATAACTTCTAAGTACTCTAATTTTACCTCTGATAAAGTTTTAAATGTCTGTCAATCTCTTTATGAAGGTAATGGTAAAGGTGGGTATATAACTTACCCAAGAACCGATTCTATTTTTTTAGAAGAAAGTTTAGCTTCAAAAGCTTCTCAGACATTAGAAAAATTAAAAGTTGGTCTTGAATATGAAAATAAAATTAAATTTTCTAAAACAAAAAGGGTATTTGATTCTTCTAAAGTAGATTCGCATAGTGCTATAATTCCTACTTACATAATACCAAAAAATTTATCTAAAGATGAGCAATTGGTTTATGATGCTATAAAAGATAGATTTGTAGCAAATTTTATGCCTCCTGCTGAATATGAGAATACAGAAATTAAAACTAAAGTAGATGATTGTACTTTTTTAACAAAAGGAAAAGTACTTAAATCAAAGGGATACCTAGAGGTATATAATAAGGAAGAAAAAAACGATTTACTTCCATTTGTAAACAAGGATGACACTGTTGATATCTTAGAGATAAAGCCATTAACTAAACAAACAACACCTCCTAAATCCTATACCGAAGATACACTTTTAAAAGCTATGAAAAATTGTGGCAAAAATGTACCTGAAGAAGATACAACTGTGCTTTCAGGATATTCAATAGGAACATCAGCCACGCGTGCTGACGTACTAAAAAAAATAAGTCAGGTGGGCTATGTAAAGAAAAAAGGCAAATCTTACTTTATAACAGACCTTGGAAAAAATTTAGTTGAAATTTTTCCTGTTAAGGACTTATTTGATGTGGATTACACTGGTAAACTTGAAAAAAGTTTAAGTGATATTCAAAAAGGTAAATACACTAGAAAAGAATATCTTACTCATATTATTAGTTTTATATATCAAAATGTTAATATTATAAAACAAGATGCTTCAAAAAACATAAATACAGAAGCTTATACTTTTGATTCAAAAACTAAAAAATTTACTAAGTCAAAAGGAAAAGATTCAAAAAATAGCTCAAAAAAAAGTTTAGCTAATTCTGAAAAAGAAATTGCTGTATCAAAAGATACAGATATTAAAAAAGAAAATAAAAGTAATAATGAAGATACTTCTCTTGGTAAATGCCCTATTTGTCAAGGTGATGTTCTTGAGTTTGATAAAGGATTTGCTTGTAAAAATCATAAAGAATGTAAATTTGTTATTTGGAAAAATGATAAATACTTAAGTCTCTATAAAAAGAAAGTTAATAAAACTATGGTCAAAAATATTTTAAAAAAAGGTGAAACTAAAGTAAAGTCTTTAACTTCTAAGAATGGAAACAAATTTGATGCTACATTAAAATACAATAAAAATCCAGATACTGGCTACTTCAACTGGAAAATAGATTTTGAAAATTAAATAGTATTCATAAAAGTAGAAATAGCAGTAGTATAATATTAAATATATTATACTACTGCTATTTCTACTTTGTGTAAAAATTTAACTTTATAATAATAACTTCTCCTATGTACATTTAAACTAATTTTTTTACTATTTCTGATAGCTTAAATGTATGTTCATCTAATAAAGTTAACTCCTCATCAGAAAGATTTGATAGTTTTTTCACTATAGACTCTTTAAGAATAGATTGTACAATATCAAATAATTCAAATGCTTTATCTGTCAATTCAACTCTAAGAACTCTTCTGTCTTTTGGGTCAGGAAACTTATTGACTAAATCATGCTCTACCAATCTATCAATAATTGGTGTCATATTTGATTTTAATATTCCTAAATTAGAAGCTATTTGAGAAATTGATGATGAGTTTGATGTCATAAGATAAAGAATTACCTTTGCATGTGATGGAGCCATTGGACATTCTCCAAAATACTCTTTCATCATATCTGAGTTATTTTGAAATTTTTTTAACAAATCGTTTTCTTTGAATATATTATTTTGAAGTACAAATAAAAAGTCTAAAAAAGAGTCTGCTATTTTAAGTATATTATTGTTATCCATATTTGTAACATCCCTTCAATAAATACTGTAATAAAATATTCATTATTTATTATAGTATAAATTATAAACTATTAATAAATTTAAAACAAGAAAAAGTTATTGACTCATAATAATTATAAATTTATAATCAAATTAGAGAATTATAAAATGCCAAAAAAGGGAAGTTTTTTAATTAGCCTAAAACTAAACTTAAACTATAAGACACTTTAAATTCTACAACAAGCTAGTGTAAAATATAATAGGAGGAGATATGAAAAGATATTTAGTAGTTTTTTTAATGTGTAGTTCACTGTTCTTAGTTGGATGTGGAAAAACAGATGAACCTGAACCAGAAAAACCTATAGCAGTCTCTGTTCAAAAGGCAGTAGGTGGAGAAATAGAAAATACAAATGCTTTCTCAGGAACTACAAAAGTTAAAGATGAAACATCAGTTACTGCTCAAACTGCTGGCACAGTTCAAGAAGTTTATGTAAAACTTGGGCAAAATGTAAGAAAAGGCGATGATTTATTGAGTATAACTAGTGAAGATTTAGAAAACAGTGTAAAACAGTCTAAAGCATCACTGGATTTAGCAAAAGCAAGTTATGCAAGTGCCACTGGAGGTGCATTAGAAGCTCAAGTAAATCAAGCAAAAACAGCTCTTGATAGCGCAAAACTTCAATATGATGAATCCCAAAGAAATTATGACAATAATAAGGTTCTTTATGAGCAGGAAGTAATCAGTTTAGACCAATTTAAAAAAATAGAAGTTGCTTTAGAACAATCAAAACAACAACTTGATTCTGCACAAAGGGCATACAATACAGCAACTTCAAAAAGTATCCCTCAAGCTAAATCACTTGCTAAAAAACAGCTTGACCAAGCTCAAGTATCATATAATTTAGCAATGAGTAACTTAGATAAGTTAACATTAAAAGCTCCAGTAGATGGAACAATCACAGCTAAAAACTTTGACTCAAAAGAGATGATAACACAGTCACAACCAGCTTTTGTTATTTCTAATCCTAGTATATTAGAAGTAGACTTAAATGTAGCAGAAGCAGATATAGCTAAATTTAAGAAGGATGGCAATGTAGATGTTGTTATTGAGGAGCAAAGAGTTTTAGGGAAAATAGATTATGTTCCTTCAGTAGTTGACCCTCAGACATCTTTATATCCAGTTAAAATACTTGTTACTAATACTAACAATAAATTTAAGGCAGGAATGTCTGCACAAGTAAGCTTAAGTGTTGAAAAAGAAAATGGAGCTGTCACAGTACCTAAAAAAGCAATACTTGAGGAAAATGGAAAAAAATATGTATACATAGCAACTAAAGATAATATAGCAAAGAAAACATTAGTTCAAACTGGAATTGTAACAGAGGATAAAATAGCAATCAAAAGTGGTGTAAGTGAAAAAGATACAGTGGTTATTGGGGGGTTAAGTCTTATTTCTGATGGAACTAAGATATTTCCTGTAGAAAAGGAGAAATAGTATTATGAATTTAACACATACTTCCGTTAAACGTCCTCTCACAATCATAATGGTCTTCTTAGTATTAATAGTTTTTGGTGGCATTGGATATAAGAAAATGTCAATAAATCTAATGCCTGATATAGAAATACCAGTTGTAATGGTTATGACTACTTGGACAGGTGCAGGTCCTCAAGATGTTGACGAACAAGTTAGTCAAAAAGTTGATGAAAGTTTATCAGCTGTTTCAAATGTAAGCTCAACTATATCAAGTTCACAAGAAAGTGTTTCTATGGTCGTAGCCCAATTTGAATTTGGAACCAACTTAGATGAAATAATGAACGATGTTAGGTCTAAAGTAGATGCACTACAAACTAGTTTGCCAGATGATGCAGCTAAACCAACAGTGCTAAAATTAGATATGAATGCACAAGCTATAGGACAGCTTGTTATATCTGGTGGAAATAATAATGCACAAGCACTAAGAAAATACGCTGAAGATGTAATTCAGCCTAAAATAGAATCTATAGATGGTACTACATCAGCAGACATTAAGGGTGGAGAAAAAGCTCAAGTTAATGTAATAGCTGACCCATCAGTTCTTTCAAATTATGGAGTTAGTTTATCAACCATAAAGGGTATTTTATCATCTAGTAATAAAACATTCCCTTATGGTTCAATTACTCAAGGGGAAGATAAGATAGTCTTAAGATCAATTGATAAATTAGAATCTTTGGACGCTATAAAACAGATTCAAATTCCTGTAAAAGGAGGAAACACAGTTAACTTAGATACTCTTTGTAGTGTAGATTATGGATTTGCAGACAAAGATAGTATTTATAGATACAATGGAAAAAGCAGTTTAGTAATAGATATTTCTAAGCAACAGGATGCAAATACTGTAAAAGTTATGCAAGATGCATATAAATATGTAGATGAATTAAATAAAGAAAACCCACAATTTAAAATTAAAATTGCTAATGATACAAGTGCTTACATAAGCGAATCAATAAACAGCGTAATGAGCAATTTACTTATAAGTGCAGTTATTGCGTTTGTAGTAATCTTTGCTTTCTTAAAAAGTGTAAGAGCTTCATTAGTTGTTGCAGTGGCAATACCAATTTCTATAATAGGAGCAATAGCTATTCTCTATTTTACAGGTGAAAGTTTAAACCTTATCACTGCAAGTTCACTGGTAATTTCGGTTGGTATGGTTGTTGATAATGCTACAGTTGTAATTGAGAACATATTTAAATACAGGAAAAATGGTCGTTTGAGTATTGATGAATGTGCTATTGAAGGTACCAGAACTGTTACCAATGCCATATTAGCATCAACATTGACTACTATAGCTATATTCTTACCTATTATGTTTACAGAAGGTATAGCCAAAATAACATTTGGAGCTTTAGGTAAAACACTTATAGCTTCCCTAGCCTTCTCTTTTATAGGTGCAATTACTCTTGTTCCTAGTGTATTTGCAAAACTAAGTAGAGGTAAAAGTAGTGAAAAAATGAAGGAAAAAGATAGCCCTATATTTGATAAAGTAAGTGAAGGATATAAAAGATTACTAAGTGTATGTTTAAGACATCAGAAATTAGTAGTAATATCAAGCTTGCTTATATTTGTAGCTTCTCTATTTGGAATGAGCTTTATAGGTATGGACTTTATGCCTGCAGCTGATAAAGGAGAACTGGCTATTTCTATAGAACTTCCAAAGGGTCTTAGTTTAGAAGCTAATGATTATTATGTTTCTATGACTGAGAAAAAAGTTTCAGATATTCCAGAAATTAAGACATTAATAACAAGTTTAACATCAGACTCAAATAACAATGGTGCAAAGATAGCAATTGAGTTGGAATCTCAAAAAAATAGAAAGAGAACTACTGATGAAATAGAAAAAGAAATAATTGATAGAGTTGCTACTGTTCCAGATTGTAAAATAAATGTAAGTCAAAATAGTAGTGTTATGGGTGGAACTTCAGGAGCAGACTTCACATTAGAGATGAAGGGTCCTGATTTGGATGTATTGAAGATACTAGGAAAAGAAGCCGAAAAAGAGTTCAGTTCTATAAAAGGATTTAGAAATGTTGAGACTTCCCTTGCAGATACAACACAAGAAGCTCAATTTACAATAGACAAACATAGAGCTCAAGAATATGGTGTAAATACAGCAGAAATTGCAGGATTATTGCGTACTGCAATAAATGGCGATTCAGTTACTACTGCTACTATTGATGACTACAAAGTGGATGTAAATCTAAAATTTAAAGCAGATAGTGTTGATAATCTAGAAGATATAAAACAGTTAAAAGTAGGTTCTGCAACTGGAAAAGAAGTCCCTCTTGGAGCTTTCTCAGACATAAAAATGGTAGATGGTCTACAGTCTATATCAAGAACTGATGGTGACTTTTCTGTAAATATAACTGCAACACTTGATAATTTAGATGCTGGTACTGCTACAAAATTAGCATTAGAAAAAACTAACAAGATGGTAATCCCTAAAGACTACTCTATTGGTGTTGGTGGAGAAACAGAGATGATGAATGAATCTATGGCGAGTCTTGGATTCTCAATGGTTATAGCCATAGCACTTGTTTATATGGTAATGGTAGCTCAATTTGAATCATTTAGTAAACCATTTATAATAATGTTCTGTGTACCATTTGCATTTGTTGGAGTTGTACTTTCTCTTTTGGTAACTGGCCAAAGTTTAAGTACTGTAGGTATGTTAGGTATAATCTTACTTATTGGTATTGTTGTTAACAATGGTATAGTTCTTATTGACTACATAGAGCAACTTAGAAAAGCAAATCATAGCAATGATTTAATTGGTTTGGTTTCAATTGGTTGTGCTGCGAGACTAAGACCCGTTTTAATGACAACAGCAACAACAATCTTAGGTATGTTACCAACAGCATTATCTCTTGGTGAAGGTGGAGAAACAATGCAACCACTAGCCGTAGTTATAATGGGTGGTCTTACTGTATCGACACTAATAACCCTGGTACTTATCCCTACTATATACTTAATATTTGATAAGTGGGAAAATAAGTTTTCAGATAAGATGCCTAAAATATTTGGTAAAATAACAGATAAAATAGGAGATATAAAAGGAAAGATATTCAAGAAGCCAAAACTAAAAGCTAAAATTTAAATATAAATGGAGGGCGATTGTATTGAAGAAAAAAGTTAGTAAAATAATTGCAATTGGATGTGGTGTTGGTATAATAACAGCTAATTTAATGCCAGCCTATGCAAATGATAATACTTCTTCTATAAATAAAGTTGATAATGCTACCTTAAGTGATTCGACTAAGAGAACAGCTGAAAAAGAACTTTTAACTGCTAGAGATGCTGTTAGTGCTGCACTTAAAAATAGTGAAAAATTAAAGATGAAATCAGAAGAAATAAAAATGTTAAAAGAAAAACTAGAAGTACAGGATGAATTTGACAGTTTTACTGGAAGCGATAACTCATTTCCATATGACCAAATTGGACTTCTAAAAAATCAAAGCGAACAGGCCAAGTATTTTATGGAAGACCAAATAGCTAATGATATTACTAATAAATACAACGACTTAGTCTCAAGAGAAAATGAGTTAGATAAAATAAAAAATAATCTTGAGATAAAAACTAAAGAAATTAAAGATATGAAATTAAAAAAGGATTTAGGGCTAGTGACATCATTAGAAACTGAGTCAGCTGAACTTGAACTTCAGACATTGCAAAATACTCAAAAGTCTAAACTTCAAGAACTAAAAAACAATCAAGACTATTTTAAGTTGTTGACTAACATAAATTTAGACAACTATCAATTAGACAAAGAATACCGTTTTGAGTCTTTTAGAGTTGGTGGTTCAGTTGATTCATACATGGAAGGTAAGGTTAATGAATACTTAAAGTATGACCAATTGATTTTAGAGCGTACAGAAGAAAGTTTTAATGATGACGATGAAAATAAGGCAGATTTACCAGATAGACCTAATCTTACAAGACCAGTTGCTCCTACAAAACCAGAACAAGGTAGTTTAACTGATGCTGAATATGAAGTTCTTAAGAAGAAGTATGATAAAGATTATGAGCAATATGAAAAAGCAGTTGAAGCATACAATCTTGAAAGACAGACTTATGCTTCTGGACTTACTACATATGCAAATTATCTTCAACAAAAGTATAATACTGAAAATGGCTTAGTTACACTAGAAGATAGTAAAAAAGCTCTAAAAAAAGGCTTAATTGATAGCTATGCACAATTACTTGCTTTAGAAGATACAATTGGAACTACTAAAAAGCAACTTGAATTATCAGAAAAACAATTAAAAAATACTAAGCTAAGATATGATTTAGGATTGATTACTCTAACTGACTATAAAAAACAAGTAGTAAGCAATGAAGATGCTAAAAATAGCTATGATACACTTATTGTAAACTACAATTCATTAAAAAATGGTATAGAAAAACCTTGGATACTTAGCGATGGAAGTAAAAAGTAATATTTATTACCCATCTATTAAAATAATTTAATAAAACAGACAAAAAGTTAACTTATTATTAGATAAAAGACTGTAGATAAATTTGTGTGAAGACAAGTTTACCTACAGTCTTTTTAGTATATAAAATTGATAAATTAAAATAAGTGAATATTATTTGGCAACTTGAAATCCATATTTTAGTGGATCATCGTTATCAATAATATAAGTAGACACTCCTGTTACATAAGCACTTCCTGTAATCTCTGGTATTACTGCAGGATAATCTCCAACCTTTGCTTCTTCCTTGATTACTCCTGTAAATGTAGTACCAATAAAACTTTCATACACAAATGGTTCTCCAATACCAATTTTACCTCTTTGATAAAGTGTAGCAAGTTTAGCACTAGTTCCAGTTCCACATGGAGAACGATCAGCCATATAGTCACCAAAGATTACAACATTACGCATACTGCATCCTGGTGTAGAAGTAGGACAATACAACTCTGCAAGGTCAACAGAAGTAATATCACATTCGGGATGTTGTATTTGATTTTCCTTATTAGCATGTTCAATCAATTTCATACCAAAATCTGTTAAATCTGGAATACTTTCTGGTGTAACATCCATTCCAAATTGTGTAACATCACACAATGCAAAGAAACTTCCTCCAAATGAAATATCATATGTAATCTCTTTTCCGTCAATGACAGTTTTTAAGTTTTCCTTATACAAAAATGCAGGAACATTAGTCAATGTTACATTCACAACTTTACCATCCTTTACCTCTGCTTTTGTACGGATTAGTCCCGCAGGTGCATCCAACACAACTTCTGTATATGGTTCTTTTGCTTCTACAAGTCTGGCTTCTATAATTGCAGTAACTGTTCCAATAGTCCCATGTCCACACATATTCAAATATCCACCAGTATCCATGTAGATAACTCCATAATCTGCCTCTGAATGAATTGGCTCAGTAACAATAGAACCAAACATGTCATGGTGACCACGAGGTTCAAACATTAATGCTTGACGGTACTTGTCACAGTTCTCTTCTAAATATTTTTTCTTCTCAATCATTGTATTTCCTGGCAGTTCTGGAAATCCAGATAATACAACACGTGTAAATTCACCAACTGTATGTGTGTCAACTGCTGTAAAACATTTTTCGTAAATACTAAGATTTACATTTGGTTTTAATTCCATTTTGAAAACCTCCTTAATATTATAAAATATAGTTATGTAACTTTATTTTATAACTTTATTTTGTAATTGTCAACTTAGAGAGCTAGAAAAGATTTACAAAATATGATATCGTATATTTAAATGGAAGTAACGACTAATGAAATGTAACAAGAAAGGAAAAAGTAGTCTATATGGAAAATAGAGAGAAACATGTTAAAAATGCGTCTATGCCGTCAGACTTAAAATATTTAAACCGGAAACGAATACTTGATATTATTAGAAATTCAACGGAAGTTTCGGTTAATGATATTAGTGAGGCAACAAAAATCAGCCGTCCTACGGTAAAAAAAGCAATTCAGAGTTTTGAAGAAATAGGTCTTTTAGTATCAGCAGGCAAAGGAAGTTCAACTAATATTGGTGGAAAACGTCCAGAATTGTATTCATTTTCTTGTAATAAAAGAATACTTTGTATCTCACTTGAGGAAAATCACATTCATTTTGTAGTTCTAACTATGAAAAATGAATGTATTCTAGAGATGGAAATCCCTTCTGATTACCATAAGACATTAGAAATATTTAAGAAAGAGCTAGCAGGTCATATTGAAGATGTTCTGGAAAATGCAAAAGTTTCCCATAAGGAATTATATGGCATAAGTCTTGCAATAGCAGGATTTGTAGACCGAAGCTGTGGTGTCGTCAGATTTTGCATGATGGCCCCACATTGGGGAAGAAACATTGACATAAAATCATGGCTTGAAAAATTATATAACAAACAGGAGATTGTAGTAGAAAATCTAGTAAGGATTGCAGGAAATGCACTTCTTCTAGAAGAAAAATTTCGTAAAAAAAGAACAGTAGTCATGTATGCAGAAGCAGGAATTTCTTCATGCTATATTGATGATGTTGTACTTACTGGTAGAAATGCTCTAATTGGAGAAATTGGACATATGACTATCGATTACAGCGACAAAGAGATTTGCTCTTGTGGAAGCAGAGGATGCTTTGAACGTATGGTCAGTGCAGACAGGATTCGCTGTAGGCTAAAGAAAAAGCCAAGAAAACTTTTAGAATCTGCTATAAATCAATGGATAGAATCCAAAGATTTACTTCAACATGTATTTGAAGAAGCGGATAATGGGGATGAACTAGCAAAGATGGAGGTCACCTATCTAGCAGAAATGTTCTCATTGATGTTAAAAAATGTGGCAATTAACTTTGACCCAGAAATTGTAGTTTTACTAGGGCAATATGCTTATGCTGGAGAATATTTTAAGTCTAAATTAAAAGAAGAACGAAAAAAAGCTAGATTTTTCCCTGAAGAAACCGCATCTGTAGTTTATTACGATACAAGACCATTAAGAGAGCTTCAGAAAGCAGGAGGATATCAGGTATTGACAGAGAAGTTTTTTGAAAATCCTGTGTTTTATAAAGGCTCCAGTAAGGAAAATGAAGAATAGATAAAAAAGGTATACTTCTATAAAGCCATCCGAGTCGGATGGCTCTATAGTTTGAATCTGAATTTAATTACTTTTTATCAAATGTTTCATCTATTTTACATCTGACCATATTAACAAATTCTGAAATATTATATCCTTTCAGCTTACATCCACATTTAGGGCAATAATCTAACTTCCTAGATACTAATGCTCTACAGCTAGGTTCTGGGCATCTCATTTTAAGACTCTCTTCTACTACCTTAAATCCACATCGTGGGCATATACTACCTGGACGTGATGATACTTCTTTTCCACATTTAGGACACTTTGTCAACTTTATCCCCTCCAGTAAACTCAATTTAATTATTAGTTAAAATTTCTCTCTTACAATAATGTATGCAACATAATTAAATACGTTTCACCTACTATAATATAAATTAGATTTTTTATAATAATATAAAATAAAAATCCCCTATACTCAATTTACAAATACTCTATTTGATACATTGATGTATAGGGGATATAATATTTTAGTTTAATTATATATATTTATAATATATTATTATCTAGGATTTTTTATAGATGCTTGAGCTGCTGCAAGTCTAGCAATTGGCACTCTAAATGGTGAACAAGATACATAATTAAGTCCTACATTATAACAGAACTCTACTGAAGATGGTTCTCCACCATGTTCTCCACATATTCCTAGTTTTAATTCTGGTTTAACTTCTCTACCTAATTTAACCCCCATCTTAACTAACTTACCAACACCATTTTGATCTAGTACTTGGAATGGGTCTTTTTCTAATATTTCTTCATCTACATATTGACCTAAGAATTTACCAGCATCATCTCTTGAATATCCAAATGCCATTTGAGTTAAGTCATTTGTACCAAAACTGAAGAAGTCTGCTTCCTGTGCTATCTCATCAGCTGTTAAACAAGCTCTAGGTATTTCTATCATAGTACCTACAGTGTAAGGAACTTCTACTCCTTCTTCTTTGATTATAGCATCAACAGTTTCTACTATCATTTTTCTTATTATCTTTAACTCATTTACCTCTCCAATTAATGGAACCATTATCTCTGGAGAAACTTTAACACCTGCTCTTATTGCTTCTATAGCACCTTGTATTATCGCTTTAGATTGCATTACACATATTTCAGGATAAGTTATTGCAAGTCTACATCCTCTGTGTCCAAGCATTGGGTTAAATTCATCTAAATCAACTATTCTCTTCTTAATATCACTTACTTTTATTCCCATAGATTTTGAAAGTTCTTCTATAGTTTCATCATCATGAGGTAAGAATTCATGTAGTGGTGGGTCTAGTAATCTTATATTAACTGGCTTTCCATCCATAACTTTGAATAACTCTACAAAATCTTCTCTTTGCATTGGTAATATTTTTTCAAGAGCTTTCTCTCTTTGCTCTACTGTATTAGATAATATCATTTCTCTAACTGCTGGTAATCTATCTTCATCAAAGAACATATGCTCAGTTCTACATAAACCTATACCTTCAGCACCAAATTCTATAGCTGCACGAGCATCTCTAGGATTATCTGCGTTAGTTCTAACCATCATACATTTATGCTTATCTACCCATTGCATTAGTTTTTCAAAGTTTCCAGTTAAAGAAACTTTTGTTTTCTTAACATCTCCTAAGTAAACATTTCCTGTAGAACCATCTATAGAAATATACTCTCCTTCTTTTATAACTATATCATCAAGAGCTCTTACCTCTTTGTTAAACTCATCAACTTTTATTTCTCCACATCCAGCAACACAACATTTACCCATACCTCTAGCAACAACTGCTGCATGTGATGTCATTCCACCTCTAGCTGTAAGAATTCCTTCAGCCTTAACCATACCTTCTATATCTTCTGGAGATGTTTCTAGTCTAACTAAAACTACTTTCTCTCCTTTTTCATTTGCTTTTACTACATCATCAGCATTGAAGTAAACTCTACCACTTGCTGCACCTGGTGATGCTGGTAAACCTTTTGCTATAACTTTAGCTTCTTTTAAAGCTTTGTCTTCAAATTTTGGATGTAATAACTGGTCTAATTGATTAGGCTCAATTCTCATTATAGCTTCTTTTTCATCTATTATTCCAGCTTCAACCAAATCAACTGCTACATTTATTGCTGCTGCTGCTGTTCTTTTACCATTTCTAGTTTGTAATATATATAATCTTTCATTTTCTATAGTAAACTCTATATCTTGCATATCTTTATAGTGACCTTCAAGTATATGAGTAATTTTTACGAATTCATCAAATACAGCTGGCATTACTTCAGCAAGAGTTGATATATTTTGAGGAGTTCTTATACCTGCAACAACATCTTCACCTTGAGCATTCATTAAGAATTCACCAAATAATTTATTTTCTCCTGTAGCTGGATTTCTAGTAAATGCAACACCTGTACCACTAGTTTCTCCCATATTACCAAATACCATTGATTGAATATTTACTGCTGTTCCTAAATTATGAGCTATATCATTCAATCTACGGTATACGATTGCACGAGGGTTATTCCATGATCTAAACACTGCCTCTATAGCAAGCATTAATTGCTCTTTTGGGTCTTGTGGAAAATCACTTTTTATTTCTTTTTTGTATATTGCCTTAAATTCTTTTACTATTTCTTTTAAGTCATCAGTTGTAAGTTCTGTATCAACTGTGTATCCTTTTGCTTCTTTTACTCTATCTAGTACGTTTTCAAATTTGTATTTTGGCACTTCCATAGCAACATCAGAAAACATTTGTATAAATCTTCTGTAACTATCATATGCAAATCTTTCATTTTGTGTAGCTTCTGCTAGGCCAATAACACTATTGTCATTAAGACCTAAGTTAAGTATTGTATCCATCATTCCTGGCATAGAGAATACTGCACCAGAACGAACTGATACTAATAGTGGATTCTTATTACATCCTAATGTTTTGTTTAAATCTTTTTCTAAAGTAGCTAAATGTGCTTCTATTTCTTTTATTATTTCTGCTCTTATACTTTCATTATTAACATAGTAGTCATTACATGCCTCTGTTGTTATAGTGAATCCAGGAGGGACAGGTAAGCCTATCTTAGTCATTTCTGCTAAATTGGCACCTTTACCTCCTAGTAAAGATTTCATGTCTTTGCTTCCTTCACCAAAACTATAAACATACTTAGTTTCCATTGTTAAATCCCCCATTAATCTTTTTTATTTTAATTTATATCATTTTTATTATTAAACATTTTATTAAATTTCTATTTCTTTATATATTTTTAGACCATTTTCTTTCATTATATCTAAAATTATACCTGCAGTTTCTTCAATTGCTTTATTTGAAACATTTATTACTGGGCATCCAATTTTCTTCATTATTTCTTCTGAATAGTCTAATTCTTGAAGTATTCTTTCTAAGTTAGCATAATTAGCTTTACTAGATAACCCTAAAGCTTTTAATCTTTGAGTTCTTATTTCATTCAACTTTTCAGGTGAATTAGTAAGACCTATTATCTTCTTAGTTTCTATTTCAAATACTTCTTTAGGAATTGGTATTTCTGGAACTAATGGTACATTAGCTACTTTTATATTTTTATTAGCTAAATACATACTTAAAGGAGTTTTAGATGTTCTTGATATTCCCACTAAAATTATGTCTGCTTGAAGAACTCCTCTAGGGTCTTTTCCATCATCATATTTTACTGCAAATTCTATAGCCTCAACTCTCTTAAAGTAAGATTCATCTAATTTTCTGATTATACCAGCTTCTCTTTTAGGTTTTCTTCCAGTTCTTTTACTTATTTCTCTTAATATATCAGTCATCAAGTCTATACAACTAAGACCTTCTCTTTCGCAATATCTTTCAACAATACTGCATAATTCTTCATCAACTAATGTATATACAATCAAAGCGTTTTCAGCTTTTGCATTTTCTAACGTTTCAAGTAATACTCCCTTATTAATCATATATGGAAATCTTTTTATTTCATAAGTTTCATTTACATAAAATTGTGACATACATGCTTTTGCAACTTGTTGTGCAGTCTCCCCTACTGAGTCTGATACTGCATATATAATTAGGTTTTTCACCAGCATACCTCCTTAATTGTCAACTATTTCTAAAAATAGCTTAGTTATGTTGGTTTTTGATATCCTCCCAACAACTCTCATATGATTTTTGTCTTCTTCTTTATATTCAACAATTGGAATCGAATCTACTTCATGTTCTATTATTTTTTTTGAAGCCAATAAAACACTAGCTCCCTTAGTCAAAGTAACTACATTTGGAGTTCTTGTCATTATCATACCTATTGGCATCTTATTTATATCAGAACCTCCTATAGTTGCTTTTAGTAAGTCCTTTCTAGAGACAACTCCACATAATTCTTCATTTTCATCTATAATAACTATACTCCCTACATCAGATAAAAACATAGTGACTATTACATCATATATACTTTCGTCTTTCTTAGCTAGTACAGGCATGCTCATTATATCTTCTACTGTTTTTTCTTTTATACTTTTACCAATTAAATTGATTTCACTAACTCCTGAATAAAAATATCCAACTTTTGGTCTTGCGTCTAGTATTCCTGTCATTGTTAATATAGCTAAATCAGATCTAAGTGTAGCACGAGTCACATTCAAGCTGGAGGCAATACTTTCACTCGTTATTGGTTCATTTTCCTTAACTATATCTATTATTTTTAGTTGTCTTTCATTAAGCTGAATAATAATCACCTTCTTTCATTGTGCTATACTTTTTATCTTTTCGTATCTTATATAGTATATTATATAACTATATATACCATTCTGTAAACAGATTTTTTATTGAATACGATATATTTTTTACTAAGTTCTTTTGCTTAAAGATATTTATTATATATTAATGGGGGATATTTCTTTAATTAATAGAACTATATTAGTATTACAGTTAATATTATAATACATAATTGGCTATTTTAATTCATTTTATATTAAAATTTTTAATTATATTATCTTAAATATGAATATAAAATTGCAGAATTAATTTAAATTAAACCTACTATTAATATTTTTAACTTTAAAAAAACTATAAATAAACTATAAAATAAGCTTTAGTAAAACACCCTTTCAAAAAATATAAAAGGGCTGATTTTAAAATAACCATCAACCCTCTTTTAAATAACCTCTATATTGTGTTACTTTTATTTATTTTATTTTTTATAAACGTTATTATTTCAATACCTTTATATTTTTTTATATGCTTTTGTCAGTTAAATATTTTATACACGATTTTAGTATAGTTTTTCCACAGCTTATCAATAATCAAAAGAAGGTGATAGGATTTCCCTACCACCTTTTGCTTTGTCTAATATTTTAGAATTTCATCCTGTTTTTATCAACCTAACTAGATAACCATGAGAAAATACTCTAAAAAATTATTATAACATTTAACAATCTCCATAATATTCAGTAAAATATAAAGGACCTTTCTTGATAACTTTATAATTCCTTAAATAGCTTTCCGTAGCTTTTTCCAAAGGAGGTTTGGTTAATGTATAGCATTTTGCATTTTCCTTTGATAGTTTTTCTTTATCTATTTTATTATGAAACTCATCATCAATTATTCCTGTAGTAATAGCTTCTTTGAAATATCCATTAAAAAATATATGAGTCTTTAGTGTTAGTGTAGGTGTTGAATGTAGTATTAGAAACATTACAATAATAGATAGTACTGCTGTTAAGACTAACTTCATCCTCTTCATAATTAATCTCCTCTCATTAATAATATATCTGTAACTCATTATATAAGTTAACATATACCAATATTTTTTCGATTTATTTCAAATACTCCTTTAGATAAAATATTTCTTTACCTTGAAAATTCCATATGTTCTTCCAAGATACTGTATATTTAAAATCTTCAATTATCTCTCTTAACTCTTTAGCATTAGCATTTTCTAAGTATACTTCAAGAGTTTCAGTGTGTTTTTTATTATATGTTACCCTACTTTCTCCTAACATTCTTACTTTTTCATTATCTCTCAAAAAATCATAAAATCCTTCTGAATTAAAGTTTATATCTCTTATTAATATATTTGGAGCTTTAACTTTCACTTGAATATCAACGTGTTTTAAATGCTTAATATCTACATCTTTGGGTAAACCTTGCTCCTCTTTCTTTATCCTATTATAATCCTCGATGCTAATGTCATTTATTTTAGCTGAAAAATTTATTGTGGGCTTTATAAATGTTGTAAGATATACAAATAATATCAAGCATATTCCTACTAAAATATATCTCATTTTAAATTTCATAGTATCATCCCCTCATTTTAAATTTTTTCCACATCAATATACCTATATTATAGCTTATTTATCAATTTATTTACCATAATTATACACATTTAAAACCATAGCTTTTCTTTTACAAACACTCTAGCCTTATTCACTGTATACCACACATCATCAGAATAAATTTGCGTGAATTTTTCTCCTATAGTCTTACTCAATTCTTTAATCTTATTACAAATTACTCCTCCAATTACATACAGATTTTGTGTTTAATGTGGCTTACAGTCTTTTATATCTATAACTAAATAACTTTCTTTTACTCTCTTATAATATATCCTCTTTGAATAGCAAAAAAGAATCATACTAAGGTTGTAATCATTGTTCCAAGCAACCACATGCTTATAACTGAATTCAAGTTCTCACATAGTGATTTCTATATTTGTTACCTTTAATTCATCTATTTCATCATTATGTTTATTTATTATTAGCTCATGTCGTTTCAAATTTTCTTTAAAAAGTTCTTCATTCATAAACACTTCCTTATTTGTATTAAAATAAGACTTAGAGGTTATCTAAGCCTTTCATTTTATTCTTTTCCAATAAAAATACAACTAATATTATAAATATAAACTCCGCTCATTATAGCATCGTATTGATTAAAACCTGAATATAGTTTAATTCTAACTTCACTACTAGACATAACAACATCTAATTTAGCACTTCCATATGAATATATTACATAATTATAAACATTTACAAATGGATTAGGAAAATATCTATTATAGTAGACACTTAAAAAAAAGCACCTTATAAGTATACTAAAGAAGAAGATTATAATTGGGTTTTTCTATGTGCAAAAAAAATAATAAGCATAGTAAAGAATTAAAATTAAAAGCTGTAGATATGCATATAAATGAAGGTCTAAGTTATCTTAATGTAGCTGAAAGTTTACATGTAAAGAATAAAACATAAATTATCAGATGGGTATCAGCATACCAAAATAAAGATAAGTACGCATTTGATAAAGAAACGTGTGGAAAATCTAAAAATCCTATAAAAGGCAAACAAAAAAACAAATTTAAATCTATGGAAGAATAGCTAGAATATCTATGTATGAAAAATTAATTTTAAAAAAAGTTAAATGCCCCTATTGAGAAATTTTTCAGTCATTTGAAATTAGAACTAATCTATTTAATTAATACAAATAATCCAAATGAGATTGTTAAACTGATAGATGATTATATTTATTTCTATAATAATGACGTATTCAAATAAAAAATGGAATGAGCCAAGTTGAATATCATACTAATACCATTATAATGTGCTTTTTTAAGTATCTACTTGGTATGGATATATCTAAATTTATAAGTTCTTTCTATACTTTTATTAATTTCCAAATGCTTGAAAGCCATCAAGACCTTTTACAATAGTGATTAAGTTACCTTCTTTATCAATGGATTTAACTTCAATCTCTACTACAAGTTTTGATGAACCTGTTAAATAGGCAGCATCTTCTATTTTGACTTTATCAAATTTATCTTTATACTCTAATATTAATTGAGATTCAGTACCAATGTTTCCTTTATATAAAATAGAGTTTGACTCATTAGGTGATATTTTTTTAAATTCAGTTAATGCTAATTTTTCTTTTCCATCAAGATATAACTTTATCTTTAATTCATCAATAGTTATATTACTACTATTTTTTACACTAACTGTTAATCCACTTCTATAAAAAAGATATTTTTCTTGCATCAATAAAATAGTTATAAAAGCAAATAATATTATAAATGCAATTATTTTAATTATTCTTATTAGTATCTTTTTGATAAAATCCCCACCTTTTTTATATAATAGAATGACTCAACTCATATTTTATTCCAAATAATGCTTCTTTCTTTTTATTATATTCTTCCTGTGTAATTGCTCCTGAATCTAACAACTCTTTTAGTTTCTTTATTATATCTAATGGCTCAATTCCACTATTTCGAATATAATTATCATAATTATTTTTTTCTTGTTGTCTCTTTTCTTCTTCTTTAGTTTTAAGCTCTTCTTCTTGAAAATATATATTTTCAACTTCATCTAAATTATTCTTAATTTCTCTAAAATCATGAATATGAAAAGAATTCCATATACCACACAAATTACTCATCTCACACAATATTATGGCATAATTTGATAAAACAAAAGTACCTACTTATTTTGTAAGTACTTTGCATATTTTTTCTAATTTGTGGTATAATAATAGCAAGAAGAACTACAATCTATTTGACAGTAGAGTGAAGTTCATAATTTAAACAATTGGTAATTATTTAAATTTATAGAACTTGATTTTAAAATCAAGTTCCCAGCCACTTTTACTCTTGCCACGAGTTGAGTGGCTTTTTACTTTTGTAAATACTTTACAAATTATGCAAAATATTAAACTAGCAATAACGCCAGCCATTACATTAAGTAAAAAGTTATTCATACTTCCCACCTCCTTTCATTAGGAAGTAGGTTTTATACCAGTATGAACTCCACTCTATAAATTGTAGACCACATCTTCTTGCTAAAAATATTATAACATATATATTTACATATTTTACCTATCATATTACTTTTTTAAAGATTCCTCTAAATATTTTTGTACACATCTACTCTACCATCAAATAGTATTGACAACTTAGATTTGATATAACAAAGCTATAGTTATTTAATATGTTTTAAACACTAAGAATACTTATAAAGGAAATATACATAGGAACATCAAATCAGCTTTTATAAGAAAAAGAAATGAAAAATTCTATGTATATTTGGAGTACATAGAAGAATTAACTAGTAAAATAAAACAGAAAAGTTATGGAATCTATGAAAAGAAAAAGTATAATTAGAAATCATATAGAACTTTTTTTGAAGATATAAAATCAATTGATATTAGTCTAAATCTTTTACAAGCATATGTTAATAAGATATATAAAAAATATGCTTTAAATTCTGCAAAAATTCAATTGATTTGTAAATACTTCATTACATGAAGCTTATTAATTTGGAGAAAAGTAAGAAGATGAGGCTAAATTTGTAATAACTCCAAATAAAGAAAATACATCTACAACTAATTTTTATACTATGGATAAGGCTAATCTTCTATTAGAAAGGTGTCTTGATACTAATTTAGCCATTACTCTATCTGACTTGGTCTACGCTTTGGTGAAGCTATAGGAGTTAGGTGGTGTTATGTTGAGCTTAATGAAAAAATTATAAATGTAAAACAATGGTACATGTTAATGGAAAAGTAACTATAAATACTCTCATATTTTAGAAGAAAGGGGAATAGAAGCATCTGAAAACTTGAGTAAGATACTATTTAAATAATAGCCAGTTTTATGTCGGTTAATCACATATTTTTTTATTTGTCAGTTAAATTTCAGTCAAACATTTATTACTAGATAGTAGTAAAAACTAGTATTTTACTACTATCTAGTAATATTTAATTCTGTATAATATCTGTACATAAAATCTATATTATATTATTCTACAATAAATTTTATCCAAATATTTTTTCTTGTAATTGTCTCAAATGATATAAAGTAGTATCTTTTTCTATCTCTACCATATCATACGTTATAACCTCACCTTTTTTAATATCTTTAACAACTTTAGTTTTTTTACTGATTAAACCAATAGGTACAGCATTCATCTCTTTTGCAACATCGTATTTTTCTATAGTTCCATAGCATGTATATGCACCATATCCATCCATATACTCACCTTTTTTCAAATCTTTCTTCGCTATAGTCATAACTTCTGCAACTAATCCAGCTTTAGGAACTATTGTAGCCTTATTCTCTAAAACTGCCATTGCTGCTGATAAAGGAGTTTCTAAACTGCATAAATGATATGGTCTGTATAATATGTAGTTAGGCCCATCACCCATACTTAAGTATTTTAATTCATCATTAACTGCTTTTAATTTATGAGCAACTACAACGAAAACGCCAGGTGCTATACCATTTACAAAATCAACTACACCATAATTATCTAATACTCCACCTTCGCTTTTTAATGCATATTTCTTAGGTACTTCATTAACTGTAGCTTCAATACCATGTCCACTTCTTACATCAGGTACAAATCCAGTTGCATTACACATTAAAGCCATTTCTACCATTGTTTTAGTACCTTCTTTAAAAGAAGCTATCATATGAGGTGAAGCACCTTTTCTTTCTGCTTCTTCTTTAACTGTATCAGGATTACAATCTAAATCTAATTTATTATTTTTACCTTTCCCCACTACTCTAACTTCAAATCCCATTGCATCAGCAAAATCAAATAGACCCATTACTGCTCCTGGTTCATCTCCTGCTGAACCTGTAAATATTACTCCTGCGTCATCTGCTAATTTTTTAAGTATTGGACCAACAACACAATCAGTTTCAGCATTTAACATTACTATGTGTTTTTTATTTAAAATAGCATTTAGTGCTATTTCTGCACCAATTGCAATACCTCCAGTTGCATCTATAACTACATCTATTGACTTTGTCTTACAAGCTACAAGAAAGTCATTACATGTTAATACTTTTCCCTCTTGTAATTTCAATTCTGCATCTGTTTCATTTGTTACATTATCTATAATTCCTTCTTCTATACCTGCATCAGTAAATGCTTTATGAGCTAATTCCAGATTTATATCTACAACAATAGATGCTTCCATACCTTTCATATTTGCCATTTGGCTTACCATACCATTGCCCATATGACCAGCACCTATAAGAGCTACTCTTATTTTTTTACCTTCTTCTTCTAACTTTGCAAGTTTTCTGTTTAAATCTAACATATCAATTCCTCCTGTTATAATAGTTTTATTTTTTCAAATTAACAAATAGTTATTAAATCTCCAATCTTTATATCTGGCTTTCCAATTTCTACATGTATTTCTCCAGGTAAATTTACTTTATCTTCTCCATCAAATTTAATTGTACAGTGACCAATTTCTCTAAGAGTATTTTGAGCAATATCACCAACTGAAACTATACAATAATCTCGATTTCCTATTGTAAGTGTATCCCCTATTTCAACATTACTTTTTAATGCCGATATTGAATGAACTACAGATATATCTTTCAAATCTTCATCATTAATAGTTTCATCGTATATAATAAGACAGTTGCTTTCATTCATTAATTCTTCAACTAAACTGCCTATCCCACTTATCTTAACTTCATACTTCATGATATCCCTCCTGATAATTTATATTAGATTAATTAAAAGAAACATTTATTTTTTCTTTTATAAATTTTATAGCTTGTACAATACTTTCTTCATCTTTAAATCTTTGCTCTGCACTATATATATCTAACCCTTTTATATCTTCAATCTCTTTAAATTTAGCCATTACTGTGCGCCCTTTTAAAATTTCTCCACACTTTATAAATCCATCTGAATCTGAAGATATAATAGCTATACTTCCTTTAGAAAAATAACTCTTCTTTTTTCCTGTAGACACTATATCACCCATTTTTTTAGCTCTATTTAAGGCTTTGAAATATAATTTATTCTGTTTCATTACAAATAAAGTATTTAAAACATAAACAACAAATAAAATTATAAGTAGTTTCATATTTACACACCTTTCATAAATTAATTTGTTTTTTTAACTCCTATACAAAACCTATATAATGTTCTCAATCAACACTTTTTTAAATTCTACAAAGCTTCTACATTTGCTTATCTTATTTGTTAACTTTACATTTTGACCTATTTTTAAAACTTCTTCATAAATCTTTACCAATAAATCTGAATCCACCTTATCCTCACATGGAAACATTGTCATAAGTATTATTTTTATACTTCTATTTGCATAAACTATTGGCTCTTCTAAAATACCAACTGCCATTAAAAATTTATCTGACTTTTCATTCACAGCATGAGGAAATAATAGACCTTTATCAAAAACTGTAGGAGACTTCTCTTCTCTTTTGATTATGTTTTTTCTAAAATTATCATCAATACATCCTAAATCCATAAGATTGTCCATCATTTTTTCTAATGAAGCAAGTATAGTTTTTTCATTTAATATTATAAATTTATTTTCATTTAACAAATTATTTATTAGTAAATTTGGAGAATCAGTAGTATCTATGTTGCCATCTCTTAAACATAATACGGTCTTTAATTGTTCTCTCAATTTATTTTCATCAAATATTGTATTAATTTTTAATACTATTGTATTTATATTTGATGTATCTAAATCAATAGTTGTAAAAACTATATCGTATTCATCTAAATTAATATTTCTCAAATTAAAACTCGAAAGAGTATCAATTTGAGGATTATTTCCTATCAACTTTTCAACTCTTATTTTTAATAGTTTTGCTGTTCCAAGACCTGTTCCACATATAATTGCTATTTTTTTAATTGAATAAAATCTACTACTATTTCTTTCTAAATATCCACTGAAATGAATTGCTATATAGCCAATTTCATCCTCCGAAACTTCTAGATTATATTTTTTCTCTATTACTTTTCCTGCTATTTGTGCCAGTTTAAATGGAAGTATATAGTTTTGTTTGATTTCTTCTAACAAGACATTCTTTAATTTTATATTAAATAGTAGCCTGTTTAGTGTAAAACTAAGATGATATCCAAGTCCTACTCTTAATTCATCCTCATTTATAAAAATACCCATATCAACATATATCTGATTAAATATGCTTTCCATTAAATCATCAATATTTTTATTGATTCTACTACTATTTAAAGCACATTCTGATGCTGGTGCATTTCCACTTACTAGTGGTATAGTTAAATAAATAATTTCTTTATCATTTAAAATATATTTAAATTTTTCTGATAAAATATTCTTTATTTCCCCAGCAATAAGATACTCATCATATGACTTAAGTAAATCAAACTTTACATCATACTCTTTTATTATCTTCTGTTCTTTTACTCTATACATCAAAACTACTATGTAATTAAAAATTTCTTTGAGCATTTCATCTGTAACATAAAAATTATTATTTTTAAATAAAGTCAATAATTCTTCTTCTAAATTTATAATTTCTTCTTTTTTGATACATTTAAAATACTTAGAATTATGTAAATCTTTTCTTGAATCTTTATACAACTGATTTAATATAAGTAGCCTAATATCAAGTTCACTGCCATGTAATTTCATCCCTGTATTTTGCTTTTTTACTAAATTCAAATTATAAGAGTTTAGTACCTTTTCTACATATTGAAAGTCATTTACCAAGGTAGTTCTCCCTATGCACATCTCATCTGCTAGGCTATCCAATGTAATAAATCCATCTAGTTCTATCAAATAATTTAGTATAAACTCTGCCCTATCTTCCTTTGAATTTAACGAAAATACACTTTTTTTATTCACATCAATAATCTTATTTAGTATTCGTTTATCTTTTATCTCTAGTTTATAGCCTTGACCTTTTATATATTTTATTATTGCTATGTCACTTCCCAAATCTTTATTCAATTGCTTTATATATGTTCTTACACTTCTAGTTGTAACATTCAATTCGTCTGCTATTGAATTAATACTTACAAACTCTTTTTTACTACACATAATCAATATCTTAAATATTTTGCGGTCAATAGAAGGAATTTTCTCAGTTACATTCATTTTGTATCTCCTCCTTGATTTCATTCTAGTACAAACTTGAAACCAAATTAATACATAAAATTTCACTTTGCTAGAGGAAAATTTAGTATTAATCTAAATCAATAATCACTCCTAAGTAATAATACAAAAGCTAGTCTTACATTAACTAAAATCTTGACTAGCTTAAGTTTATATCTACAATTTTATTAATTAAGTTTAAATCTTATAGTAATATTAAATACTATCTTAATGCAAATACTGCAACTCCATATGCAATAATGACAGATATTGGCCCAGTTATTAAACGAGAGTAAAATAACGCTGGTACACCATATTCCACGGTTTCTGGTTCTGCTTCTCCTAAACTTAATCCTACTGGGACAAAATCACAACCAGCCTGTCCATTTATTGCAAATAAAGCAGGAAGAGCTAAATATGCTGGTATTGCACCAAGACCAATTTGTGTTCCTACAAGAGTACCTACTACCTGAGCTATAACTGCACCAGGTCCTAATATAGGTGATAAAAATGGAAGTGTACAAATTATTGATATAACTAACAAACCACCAATGTTTCCTGCAAGTGGTGATATTACCTTTGCAATCCAATCCCCTAACCCAGATGCCAAGATAATTCCCATAAGCATACTTACAAATGCCATAAATGGTATTACGTTATTCATTATCATTTGAATAGTATCTCTACCTGCATCATAAAACTTTGATACTACCTTCCCTGCTCCTTGTCCAATAGAAAGTATTATGTTTTTCTTTGCATATTCTTCTTGAGCTTTTGATTTTACTTCATTATAATTATCAGGTTTTCTAATAGAACTTTGACTTTCATTTTTATTTTCTTGAGATTTTTTTGGTGTTTCTTCCTCATCTACAACACTTATACAATTAGTATTAACATCTGATACATAGTAATCTTCAGTTATAAATTTTGCTAAAGGCCCTGTTTTTCCAACTGGGTTTACATTAATTGTAGGTATTTTCTTCTTTGGATAAACTCCACATCTTGCTGTTCCCCCACAATCAATAATAACTACTGCCACCTCTTCATCAGGAACTCCAGTTTTAAATCCATCAATAACCTCACAATCCAATAATTCTTTTATTTTTAATGTAACCTCATGAATACCACCAGCAGTCATTGACAATATTTTATTTCTAGTTGCTTCTTTTTTTATGTATAAAGGTCCTCCCCAACCAGAAGTTCCCTTTTCTATTTTTAATATTCTATTTTCATCCATTTTAAATCCCTCCTAAGCTTTATTTGTTACTTTATTTTTTCTTGTTAAAAAAGCATACATTTTTTCTGTTACTACACCTCTTATAAAAATTACAATTATACCAACTATAAAATACCATAACGCTAATGTAGTTGTTTCCTTACCTAATGTAGTTAAACCTGCTGAAATGCCTAGCCATACAAAAAGTTCTCCTGCATTTGCATGTGGGAAAAGTCCTGTAATTGGATGTACAAATGAAACAGCTGCATCATAGAATCCTGCTTTATGTTCTTCTTTTAGAAATCTACCAAATGTATAACACATAGGATTTCCTAAGAAAAATACTGACACTAATGGAAGTAAAGTATATCTTGTAAAAGCATTTCTTCCAAGCTTAGAAGCCCATTTATTTACTCTTTCTTCACCAACTATTTTAATCAATGAATTAATAGCTACCATTAAAACGATTAATGTTGGAAGAGTCCCTGAAATAAGACCTACAAATTGTTCTCCTCCCTTTTGAAATAAACCAATAAACCACTCTGCACCTTTACTTAGACCTGTAATAACGTTTTCCATAAGATTATAACCTCCCTATAATTTCTTTAAATTTTTAATTTGATTGACTAGCTTTAATTCTACAAATTACATCCTTTTTCTGTAAGATATACTATTATTATAAATGTTTTTGTTTGATTAATATCATTTTAATATAATATTTTTGATAAATTAATACATCTTTTTTCAACTTTGCAAAGGAAAAAGTTGTACTAATTAGAATTTTCAGAAATATATAAATTTTATTTCGACTATATTTTAATTTTTTCTTAGAAATTTAAGAGCTTGTTTTTATTTATTTTATTATCAAAATCGTCTATAACTACTATAAATAAAAAAATAGATGCTCTTTTCTGAGCATCTATTTCCTATTTCAGTTTATTTTTAGTTTTATGGACAGTTATTTTATAGGTATACAAATATCAATCTGTGAATCTACATTATCAGGTCCTAAAAATCTTTCATCATATATCTCAAAATCATCTCTTCTATCAATTTCTTCCTTTGTGCTTAAGAACCAAGTTCCCCATATATATTCATAAGTTTTATCTAGCTTGTCCAATCTGCCAGTATGAGTAAATACAGCATATTTTCCTCCATCAATATTTTTTGAAACAAATAAACTTGGTATACTTTCATAACTGCTAACTTCAAGCCCTATTATTTCGTTAAATTCCATAGTTTCACTAAGTAGATGTATTTGTGGAACTGCTTCACAAACTCCAAATGCTCTATTTGATGGCAAAGTGTTTGGTACCATATGATGTATTTCTCTAAATCTTTCCCACAAACTAGGTAATGAGTCATCTTCTAGTATTACTTTATCTCTTATACCAATTATTTTTATTGAATCTATCTCTTTTATAACTGGTTTGATTGTTACATTCTCAACTAAGTGTTTCATAAAATCTAATTCTAGCTTTTTCTTCTTTCCAACAAATACATCTATTCTATTTTTTCTATATTCTATTGGACTAACCTTGTATATAGATTTAAATGCTCTACTAAATGCTTCTGAAGATTCAAAACCACTATCAATTGCTATATCTAGTACCTTTTTATCACTGTATAAAAGTTCTTTAGAACTATTAACTAATCTTCTTTTTTTTATATAACTTCCTACACTTTCACCAAACATAGACTTAAATAAACGTGTTAAATGATAATAGGAGTATCCAGATTCTTTTGCTACATCATTTACACTTATATCTTCTTTTAAGTTATTTTCAATATATATTATGGCTTTTTCAAAATATTTTAAATAATCCAATATTATACCTCTATCCTCTTTAATATTCTCAAGTATTATAATATTTTAGGTAATACTATTTTGTTTACTATACTAAAATATCATAAATAATTCAACATGATATAACACTTTCATTTTATTTTGTATACTTTAACTATCTAAAATAATTAGAATATTTTTTATTCAATTAATTTGAAAAAGTCTGATGGTGATTTCTCTATATTTATATTTACAAGTTGTGTTGTATACTTAAAGTCATCATTTAAATAGTAACTATTCCAACCATTGTCTTCCAATCCACCCCATAAAATATTAAATTTTCCTACATTTAGGTCCATAACTATACTTTTTAAAGTTCCAAAGAAATCATTATAATAATTACAAGATAGACCCTGTGGATATTTTTCAGTCAACAAATTCATTAAATCTCTCTCACCAATCTTTTTGTAACTTTCTATATACTCTTTAATTAATTTATATCTATGAATAGAATTGCTCATTGATTGCGGCTCAAATTTATGAAGTTCCTCAATATGGACATGATTTGTAGAATGTAAAAATGATTTCCTTTTACCTTCTGACTTATTTATTCGATTTACTTCTTTTCTTCCATCTAAAGTTTCTACAAGTGCAATATTCCCTGACTTATCTGCAATCAATAAATTAATATTATATGCTATTGGCATGTATTCTATATATGCCAGTGCTTCCTCTACATCCTTACAGTTTTCCAACAAATATCTAATAACAGCCCAAAATTGTAAACCTACAATAGCTGGCTTTCTGAGTCCCTCTGAATTACCTATAGGTAAACCACAAGATGATTGACTCACACCTAAACCACATTCATTCATTCCCTCAGTTCTACCAAATTGCATTACTGTAGTCCCAATATGTGCGTATTTTCCAGTTACCTTAGTTTTGCACAAAACAAAATCCTCCATCTTATGTGAAAAGTCAAAATTACGTGCAAATAGTACATGACCATTTTCAGTTAATTCTGGTGTCAATGCAAATTGACTACAACCTGGTCTAAGATATGTCATAGTATAGTATAAAATTTGATTCTGGTTTACATGAATAGCATCAGCAAAACCTTGTAATTCCTCATTGAGACCTGGACAATATTTATCAAATAACTCCATCATGTACTTTTCTTCTTCTTCAGTTAGAGCATTAGATTTATTAATTTGACTTTCTATTAATTCTGGTATATCTACAATTGATTTTCCAAGTTCATATCCTATTTCATAATTCGTTCCACATAATTCAATATTTCTTACTTTTAAAGTTTTCATATATATTCCTCCTCTAGTATCTATGTGTATTTGATTTTAGCATCTAAAATATAACTTTTCATGATATTTTTTGCTATAACAAATTTATAAATAGTAAATGAACATATTTCTAAATTAATAGACAGTGCTAAATTATTTAAAGTTATAAACACACATTTAAATAAAAAATAGTAATCTAAAACGGTGAACTATAAGAAGTTCACCGTTTATTTTTGAAACTATATTTAATTCAAATTTACTAAAATATATTTTAATTTAAAATATTTAACTTTTAGTATATCATTTTTTCAAAACTTCTATAAAAATATTTATTAACTAAAAAGGACCTAAGTTAATCTGTACTGCAATCATCAGAAATATAAAACCTAAAACTAATTCCATAAGAATTATCTTTGATGCAAATTTAAACCATCTTGTATAAGGGATATGTGCAATAGATATTCCAGCCATAAGAACTCCTAGTGTTGGTACTATTCCATTTGCAAATCCATCACCCATTTGGTAAGCTAAAACTGCAACTTGTCTAGGTATTCCAATAACATCTGCAAGTGGAGCCATAAGTGGCATAGTTACCATAGCTTGACCTGTACCTGAAGGTATAAAGAAATTGATTACAGACTGCATAATCATCATTGCTCCTCCACTAAAAATCCTAGGAACATAATTTAACACTAATGACAATCCATGAACTATTGAATCTAAAATTACTCCTTGTTCTAGTATAACTACTATACTAGATGCAAAGCCTATCAAAATAGCTGGATATACCATCTCTTGCATCCCTTTGACAAATCCAGAAGCAATTTTATTTGGACTCATACCATAGACTACTCCACATAAAATTCCTAGAGCAAAGAAATAAGCTGATAAATCTGACATTCCTAAAGAAAATTTTACAATCAATATCATTAGAACGAGTATTCCTCCAAAAAATGTAACTAAAACTCTAATATTTCCAGAAGACAACTTATCCCCAATAGAAGATTCATCAATTTGCCAGTGACTATAATCAATGTCTGATACTAAACTTTTACTTGGGTCTTTTTTTATCTTTTTACAATAAAAAATTATATATGCTGAAAGTAAAACCATTGTACAAATCCAAAATATCCATCTAAACCACATACCTGAAAAAAGTGGTAAACCTGAAATACCTTGTGCTAATCCTACTGTAAAAGGATTAATAGTAGCGGAACCATAACCTGATGCAAGTCCTAACAATAAAATTCCTGAAGCAACTAAAGCATCATATCCTAAAGCAATACATAGAGTCATCAATATAGGTAAAAATGCAATACATTCTTCATACATGCCTACAACTCCACCAGCTAATCCAAAAGTTAATACTAGGCACGTAATTATAATCTCACCTTTTTTACTCCCTTTACTTTTGGAGATAACTCTACCAATCAAGGCATCTAGTGAGCCAGTAGAATTTACTATACCAAATGCACCACCAATAATAAGTACAAAGAAAACTGTTACAGAATTTTTCCCAAGCCCACTTGGTATAGCTCTAAATACATCCATTATACTAACTGGATGTTGTTCTCCATAAGTAAAACTTCCAGCTTGCACAATCATATTTCCAGTACTTAAATCTTCAACTCTATTATATGTTCCAGAAGGAACAATGTAGGTCATTATGGCTGCAAATATAATAAGACCTATCATCAAAACATACGCATCCGGGAATGTTAATTTTTTACTTTTGCTTTTAGTTTTATTAGTCATAACCCAATCCCCTTTATATAAAGTCTACTCTTCTTTCATTCGCTTAATTAGTTCTGGATTTTCAAATAAATCAAATCCTGTTAAAGCCAATATTTTTATACCATCAATTACTCTATCTTTTGCATATTGGTTCATAGATGCTTCTAAAAATTCTTTTGTATGTAACTCTTCTCCGTTTTCAGAAAATTTCATCAAAGGATGTATACATGGCATTATTTGACTTAGATTCCCCATATCTGTTGAGCCTAGCAGTACTTGTTCATCTTCATATATACCAAGTGCTTCCATATTTTTTGTGAATATATCTACTAAAACTTTATTTGCATTTAATCCTTGGCAAGTTGGCTCAAAATGGTAAAATTCAAGTTCACATCCAGTGGCTATTGCAGCTCCTCTAGCACAATTTTTCACTTTTTCAACCACTTCATCGAAGTAATCTTGTTCTTTTGCTCGTATCTCGAGTCTTACTTTTCCCATATCAGGTATTACATTGGCAGCAGTTCCTGCTTCTAGTATAATACCATGTATTCTAGTTCCATCTACTAATTGCTGTCTTAGTGCATTTACATTATTGTATAGTAACACTACTGCATCTAGTGCATTTATTCCATTATATGGTTTAGCTCCAGCATGAGATGCTTTCCCAGTAAATATAAAATCTAATCCTCCTATTGCTATAATTTCTGGAGTTACACAAGTCTTTGAATTTGGGTGTATCATCATTGCAGCATCATAACCATCAAATACACCATGTTCTATCAAGTAAGGCTTTCCATCCCCAGTTTCTTCAGCAGGAGTTCCAATTATACTCACTTCTCCTTTATAGGTATCTAGTATACTTGCAAGAGCCATTCCAGCTCCAACTCCCATAGATGCTATCAGATGATGACCACATGCATGACCATTTCCTGGAAGAGCATCATATTCTGCTATAAAAACTAACCTTGGACCATCACCATTTTTCTTAGTTGCTTTAAAAGCTGTAGCCATACCTGCTAAATTTTCTTCAACCTCAAAACCTTCTTCTCTTAAAAATTCTGATATTTTTTTAGCCGATTTATACTCTTGTAGAGCAATTTCTGGTTCATCATATAAAGATTGACATAGCTCCAAAATTTTTTCTTTCTTTAAATCCGCCACTTGTATTATTTTTTCCTTCATATCAACCTGACCTCCCATTGAAATTAATTTATATAATTAATTTACATATTTATTCATATAAGATAAAATAAACTTATATTTATTATATTAAAACTATTTCTACACTTATTGTAAAACCTAATGACTTATTCAACAGTACCAATTTTTCTATCTACTATTTTATCTATTGAAATAAACAATCTTACTATATATACTAACCTTTAAAATAACAGTTTTGAATATAAATATGTATTTCTACATGTATAAATCACATAACTAATAAGTAAAAATACATACATTAAAAATTATAATTTATTATACACTATATTGAGTTCACATAACTTTTATATCTATTTTGAAAGCCCAAATAAAACATATATATAAAATACTATAAAAACCCTTAATTCAATTTAACTCCTACTCGTTCTCTTTTAAGTATTTATTTTCCCAAAATTCAGCATTTTTTATATCCAATTCAACAGGATTAAAATTTCTATCAACTCTTTTTATTCCTAATTTTTTTTGTCTTAGGTAATCGTAATATGCTTTTATAGCTGGCTTTTGCAGTGTAAAGATAGCAATTAAGTTTATATATGTTAAAACACCTATACATATATCACCTAATGCCCAACTTGTAAGTGGTTCTATAAAGCAACACATTGCTGCACATATTATAAGCATAAATCTACAGACATTTATTATGTGCTTTTCATGTTTTTGTGCTTTAATTCTAGTTACTAAATAAGATACATTAGTCTCCATCATATATGAGAATGCTAATAATGTTGTGAATGTAAATAATAATAAAACTATTGCTATAAAAATATCACCTAATTGAGGATGTAATGTATTTATTGCACTCTGCACATATTGTGGACCTGGCTCTACACCTGGTAGTACAGTTAAAACTCCTGTAACATTGTATTTTCCTGTTATTATAATCATAATACCTGTAGCCATACATATTAATAATGTATCCACATAAACAGAGAAAGCTTGAACCAATCCTTGTTTAGCTGGATGACTTACTTCTGCTGCTGCTGCACCATAAGTTCCAGAACCTTCACCTGCTTCATTTGAATATATACCTCTTTTAACGCCCCAAGATATTGCTGCACCTAACATACCTCCAAACATTGAACCAAATCCAAATGCAGATTTAAACATTGTTATAATAGCATCTGGAACTAAATTTATATTTACTACGATTATCACTATTGTCATGATAAGATATGCTCCACCCATTACAGGTACTACCTTTTCAGCAAATAAACCAATTCTTTTAATTCCTCCAAAAATTATGATTGCTAATGCAATAGAAGATGCAACTGCAATTGTCATTCTTGAAAATCCAAAAGCTTGATTCATTGCTAAGTATAGAGTATTTGATTGTGTCCCAGGCATAAAAAACGTATAACTTATGATTGCAACTACTGAAAATAAAATTGAACATCTTTTCCATCCAAGACCTTTTTCAAAGTAATATGGAGGACCACCTCTATACTGCCCATCATGTTCATCTTTATATATTTGAGCTAGAGTAGATTCTACAAATGCAGTCGCTGAGCCTAATGTAGCCATTATACACATCCATACTAATGCTCCTGGACCTCCCATTGCTATTGCTACAGCCACACCAGCTATATTACCAGTCCCAATTCTACCAGCCATAGATGTAGCAAATCCTTGAAAAGATGATATACCAACCTGAGAACTATCTCCTTCAAGTAAAAGAATAAACATTTCTTTTATGTCTTTTATTTGGAAGAATTTTAATTTCAATGAAAAATACAATCCTATGCATAAGCACATTGCAACTAATACAGGTGACCAAACAATTCCATTAATGGTGTTAACTAAATCGGTCACTCAACTCACCACCATTCATTTTAATTTATAGACAATAATTTAAACAGCTATGTACTAATATTTTGTATAAACTTTATTTAACTCAACATATCTTATAGACTTATTTTTTATTTTATTTCTATCTTTTAATATGTAAACTACAACAATTATTACTAAAATTAAGAATATCAATCGATACATGAACATAAATGTATAAACTTTTTAACGATATGTGTTTGACAAACAATCAAACAATATAAATTGAAATACATATAAGGAAAAGCCCAAAACTACTACATAAATAGCAGAAACAGTGTATTACGAAACTATTACTATGTAGTTAGATAATATATAGTTAGATTTTATAATTTTCTTATTTATTATTAGATATAAAATTGAGTGCAATTATCATCTATTATTTAAATTTATGTAAAATTTATATCAAACAAGTTTATGTAAATATACAAATAGGTGATAATTGCTACTCAATCTTATATTTTTAGGGGTAACTTTATGCTAAAACTATACTAAAAATACTTGATAACATTTTAATTTTTCCACACTTTATTACTCAAATATAACTATAAATTTTAATTTAGTATTACTTTTTATACAGTATTTATGTCAGTAAATTATACTGAAAAAACACTCTATTATCGAATGAAACTTTTAAGCTTTTAACTTTTCTAATCTTCTCTTTTTAATTTTTAATATATATAAACAAGATAATATTCCTATTACTAAAATAGCTATTTGGAATATAAATGTATATGTGTATCCTTTATTACCATAAGTGTCTATCCAATGCCCTATTAATGCAAATTGGAATACATCTGGTGAAAAACCTAAAGCTGCTGCTATACCTATCGTAGTAGCTGAATATTTAACTGGTACATTTACTTCCTCTTGAACTGCATAATATATACCTTTTCCCATATAACCTAATATACCTACTACAAATGTCAATGCTATAAATAAAGTCATTGGTGTTGATGAAGGCAATACTAAGAATAAAACTATTACTACTATACCAAGTACATATATTGGCAAGAGTACTTTAGTAGGTGATTTTACTTTGTCTGCACAGTATCCTCCAAATGGAGCACCAAATAATTTTAATCCATGTTGTCTTATTATAGCCAATGCTCCAGATAGTGCGACTGAACCTCCAAGTACTGATGTTATATAAGGTGTAAAGTAAGACATTGTAACTGTAAATGAATATACACAGAATATACTTATACCTACTAACCAAGTATTTGGCGATTTTAAAACTACCATAAAGTCACTAGCAGCCATTTTTTCACTTTTACCTTCTTCTTTTTCTTCACTAATATCTACATCTTTAATTACAAACCATAATACTGGACACATTACTATAGATAATATTCCTAAAGATATCATTACCCATCTCATACCTAAAACAGGAGTTGAAAATAATGTATAAATATATAAGAATATAGCTCCCATTACTACTCCAGAAACTCCAACCATAGCTTCATTAAATCCATAAACTTTACCTTGATTTTCTTTTCCTATAACTCTAAGTATCTTTACCATAGAAGGGTAGTTCATAACTAATGATGTAATTGCACAACCTACCCAAGTTACAACAGCAAATGTATAATTCATATTAAATGCAAATAAAAATGATACTACTCCATTAAGAAATACAGAGCCTAAGATTATCTTTCTGTAGTCAAATCTATCTGCTAACCAACCTCCTATAGGAGCTCCAAATATATTACCTAATCCATAAATTGTAAGTAGAAAACCTAGTTGAGTATTTGAACACTGTAATGCTTTTAAAATTGGATCATATAATGTGTATTGGATAAATGGTATAATATAAACTAATTCCCAACATATGGCTATGATAACAAGTTGAATCATTAACTTTCCAAACTTTATGCCGTTCCCTTTTTCTCCCATAATTAAGCCCTCACTTTTAATATTTATTCACAAGCATAATTGAGTTCTTTTTTTATAACTTCTGCAAGTATTTTAACTCCTTCAACGATTTGTTCTTCTGACATTGTTGTATAATTAAGTCTCATAGTATTCTTTGGACCATTATTTGCAAAGAATGATTCTCCAGAAACATAGGCAACTCCAGCATCTATAGCTTTATCTAATAAAGTATCTACATTTATACTTTCAGGAAGTTCAACCCAAATAAACATACCTCCGTCTGGTTCTGTATATTTTGCTTCTTCTGGAAAATATTTTTTCATAGTTTCTAACATTAAGAAACATCTTTTCTTATACTCAACTCTTATTTTTTCTACATGTTCATTTAAATTATATTTCTTTAAGAATTCTATTACTTGTACTTGAGAAAACTGATTTGATTGTAAATCGATACCTTGCTTTAAAAGTTCTGCTTTATCTATAATATCTATATTCCCACACATCCAAGCAACTCTAAATCCTGGACATAACACTTTTGAAAATGACCCTAGATATAGTACTTTATCTTTAGTGTCAAGTGATTTAAGTGTAGGTAGTGGTTCTTGTGTAAATCTTATTTCTCCATAAGGATTATCTTCTATTACTATGACATCATACTTGTTTACAACTTCCATAAAATCTTTTCTTCTTTGTAGAGACCATGTTTTTCCTGTAGGATTTTGGAATGTTGGTATTACATATATAACCTTTATGTTTGAATTTTCAGATAATAACTTATCTAAATCTTCTGTTACCATTCCTTCTTCATCTGTATCTACTCCTAAAAAATCACATTCATAAGGTCTAAATGCATTTATTGCACCTAAGTAACTTGGATTTTCTGTAACTACAATATCTCCTTTTTCTAGTAAAATCATAGCACTAAGAGCTATCCCTTGTTGTGAACCAGTAGTTATTATAATATTTTCTGGTTTTGTGTCAATATTTTCTTCTTCTTTCATTCTCTTAGCTATTATTTCTAATAACTCATCTTCACCTTTAGTAGGTCCATAAGCTAAAGCAAATTTTCCTCTTTCATCAAGTACTTGCTTAGTTACTTCACTTATTTCTTTTATTGGAAATAAGTTTGGGTCAGGAAGCCCTGCTGCAAAAGATATAACAGTTCCACCACTTGCCACTTTTTGAGCTATCTTCTTTTGAGAGTCTCTTATAGCTGAAGCCTTTACCATATCCATTCTTTTTGCATATTTCATAATAATTCATCCCCCTTTAATAATTTTCTTATTGTGATGCTAAGCAAGCTAATGCTATTGAATTTATTTTAATTTCAGCTGTATCAGAACGTGAACCTAAAATTATTGGATTTGTTGCCCCCAAAACTATACCTGCCCACTTAGCTTTATTGAATCTAAGCCATGACTTTCCTAATATGTTTCCTGCCTCTATATTTGGAAATACAAGTAAGTCAACATCGCCAGCGATATTGCTTTTGATACCTTTATGCTTTGCTGCATATGCATCAAATGCAACATCAAAGGCTATTGGACCTTCTGCTATACAATTTGGTATTTCTCCTGATTTCACCATTTCTACAAGTGAATTAGCATCTACTGTAGATTGTATTTTAGGGTCTACCATTTCATTTGCAGTGAGTATTGCAGTTTTAGGATTTTCCATACCTATACTCTTCATAGTAAGAAGTGAATTTATCATTATATCTTTTTTCTGATTTAAATTTGGAGATACATTTATCCCACTATCTGTACAATAAAGAAGTTTGTGGTATTGAGGTAATTCATATACTGCAAGTAAGCTTAAAAGCCTTCCTGTTCTAAGACCAAACTCTTTATTTAATATAGCTCTCATATAAACACTTGTATTAACTAACCCCTTCATAAGAATTTTAGCATCCTTATTTTTAACTATCTCTACAGCTTTTTTAACTGATTCATCAGGATTTTGACATCCTATTATTTCATATCCCTTTAGTCCAATCTCTTTTGATATATTTTCTATTTTATCTTTATCGCCTACAAGAATTGGCTTTATAAGATTTAAATCTGTTGCTGATTTTACAGCTTTTAACACTTCTTCATCTTCTGCAACAGCAACACTTACAATAACAGGTTCAAGTTTTTTAGCTTCTTCTACTAAATTATTAAAATCTTTTAACATATTTTTTCTCCTAAATATTAATAAGTTTTTGCCATTTCTTCTCCATTAAGAACTCTAAGAGCTCCAAGAGCAAGTGCTTCCATTTCCATCTCACCTGCCACTATCTCTACTGGTGCTAAATATGAAACTTTTTCTATGATTCCTTTAGTTACCGTTTCCGAATGTGATATTCCCCCTGTTAAAATAATCCTATCTATATCTCCAGAAAGTGAAGCTCCATACATAGAAATCTCTTTAGCTGTTTGATAGATAAACGCATCCATTATGAGTTTAGCTTTCTCATCACCATCTTTAATTCTATTTTCAATTTCTATCATATCTTTTGTTCCCAAATAATCATACATCCCTCCAATTGAGCTTACTTTTGCAACCATTTCATCATGAGTATATTTTCCTGAGTAACATAATTCTATAAGAGGGTATGCAAGTAATCCTCCACTTCTTTCTGGAGAAAATGGACCATCAGACCTTCCACCACTTCCATCTATCATTTTTCCTTTTTTATGTGCTACAATCGATATTCCAGAACCTAGGTGAGCTACAATAAAGTTATAATCTTCATATTTTCCACCTAGTTTTTGTGCTATCTTTCTTGATACGGCTTTATGATTTAGTGCATGCAACCAGCTAGCTTTTTCTATATCTGATATACCTGTAATTCTTGATACATCATCAAATTCATCTACAGAAACTGGGTCTACTACAAATGACTTCACTCCTATTTCATCTGCTATAGTCTTAGCTAACAATGCTCCTAAGTTTGATGCATGTTCTCCATTTATTTCATTTTTCATATCCTCAATCATATCTTTACTTACGATATAAGTACCACCTTTTATAGCCTTCATAAGTCCGCCACGGCCAACTACTGCATCAAAAGAATTTATATCATGATTTTCACTGCTTAAAACATCCACTATTAATTGCTTTCTATAATCATATTCATCAAATACCTTGGAAAATTTTTTTAAATCTTCTCTTGTATGAGTTATATTTTTTTTCAAAACTTCATCTTTATCTTGAAATACAGAAATCTTTGTAGATGTACCACCAGGATTAATTACTAAAATTTTCACTTCAATGCCTCCTCGGTTTCATACTGTAGAACGTCGTTCTGTTATATTTTTAAAAATTTTGTCGTCCCGTTATTCAGAACGACGTTCTATATTTTATTAATTAAATACTAACACATAAAAATGAGTATTTCAATAATAATTTTAAATATTTAAAATATTCACTCATAGTCATATCCAGCTTCAAATGCTTCTACATTTTTAGCATTAAACTTTCCTTTACCTTGATTTTCAAAGTATTCACACATACCACTTTCAAATTCTTCCTTTGTAAATAAATCTAAATTTTTCACCATAGCGCCTAACATGCAAATATTAGCAGATTTTTCATTACCTAAATTTTGAGCTATTTCAGTAACAGGTACTTTTATAACATTAATATCTTCTCTATATTTTCTATCCTTATTTACTAGTGATTCATTGACAAACATATAACCATTTGCTTTCATTAAACTTTCATACTTATCTACTGATACACTATTCATTCCCAATAATATATCTGGGTTTTTTACACAAGGATTTGCAATTTTATCATCACTTACAACAACATTACAATTTGCACTTCCTCCTCTCATCTCATTTCCATAAGATGGAAACCATGTAATCTTTTTTTCTGCCTTATATGCAACATACATTATAATTTTTCCTGCTGTAAGAACTCCCTGTCCTCCAAAACCAGCACATATAATTTCATTTAACATATTATTTCCTCCCTAATCAATAAATTCTCCAAGTGGATACTTTGGAACAAGCTCATTTTCTATTCTCTTCATAGCATCTACTGGCTTTAATCCCCAGTTTGTTGGACATGGTACAAGTATTTCTATTAAGCAAAAACCTTTCTTATCTTTTTGTTTTTCAAGTGCTTTTTTGATATATCTTTTTGTTGTATTTATTTCTTTAGGGTTAATTATTGTTCCTCTTGCCAAGTATGCTATATCTAAATTTCCCATAACCTTTACAACATCAAATGTTGAACCATGATCTTCATATGTTCTACCTGCTGGAGTAGAAGCTGTATGTTGACCTTGTACAGTAGTTGGAGCCATTTGCCCACCTGTCATTGCAAACATATTATTATTCATAACTAAAAATATTACATTATCATTTCTAGTAGCAGCCGACATAGTTTCTCCAAGCCCTATTGCATAAGCTCCACCATCTCCAGCTATTGTAAATATATATTTATCTGGTCTAACTCTTTTCATAGCTGCCATAGCTGCACCCATTTTACCATGAGGAGGAACAACAACATCTACATTCATACTAAATTGAAACATATGATTACATCCTATATCTGAGCATATAATCGTATCTTGACATATATCCATTTCTGTTAATACTTCTCCAATAATTCTATCGACTATAGAGTGTCCACAGCCTCCACAGAACATATTTTCACACATCATTATTGCTGGTGCTTTTTTAGCCATAATTAAAATACCTCCTCTTGCTTAGCTTTTCCATCTATAATCTCTTGAGCAAAATCTATTAATTGATTTACTTCTGCCATATATTGAGCTGTTGCCACTGAATATACTGGGAATCTATTATTACATGCTATAATTACATCTTCCTTCATTTGTGCCATCATGTTCATTTCAACTGTTACAAGCCCTTTTAATGAATCTTTTAACTTTTTGAAAGCTTTTCTTGGGTAAGGCCACAATGTTTTTGGTCTTATTAATCCAAGTTTTATACCTTTTGCTCTTGCATCTCTAACTGCACCTTCTGCTATTCTTGAAGAAATTCCATATGCAACAAATACCACATCTGCATCTTCTATCTCTATCTCTTCCCATCTTTGCTCATTTTCTTGAACTTTTCTCATTTTTTCTATATAACCTTTTTGCCATGTATCTTGGTCTTCAAAATATGTTATATCAGTTATTACTTTATTTTTTTCTCCAACAGGAGTTCCTTTTGCTGCCCATGGAGCTTTATCCTTATCATATTCTTTCATTGGTGGTGCCATACAAGGTTCTACCATTTGACCTATTGTAGCATCAGAAAGTATAAGTACTGGATGCATATATTTTTCAGCTAATTCAAAAGACTCATATGCCATATCCATATTTTCTTGAACACTGTTAGGCGCCAATACGATTAAATGATAATCTCCATTTCCTCCACCTTTTACAGCTTGCCAGTAATTATCTTGACCAGCTCCTATAAATCCATCTCCTATACCATATCTTTGTACACATGCTACAACTGCTGGTAAACCAGCTGATACCCAATATGCAATTCCTTCTTGCTTTAATGAAAATCCAGGTCCAGATGAAGATGTCATAGCTCTTGCTCCAAGTGCACTTGCCCCCATAACCATATTTACACTGGCTATTTCAGATTCTCCTTGAATAAATACTCCTCCAACCTCTTTTTGTCTCCAAGCCATCATTTCTAATATCTCTGATTGTGGTGTTATTGGATAACCTGCATAAAATCTACATCCACCACGTATAGCTCCTTCTGCTAAGGCTTCATTTCCCTTAATTAATAAACTTTGCATACGTTTTCTCCCTTCCAATAAAAAGTTATTTATAATATCTCAAATACTAAATCAGGACACATTGTATAACAAGCGCCACATTGAACACACTTTTCTTCATCGACTTTGACTGTTACAAAGCCTTTTTTATTTGTGTAATCAGAAAGACTTATTGCTTCTTTTTTGCAAGCTTCAATACAAAGATAACACCCTTTACATCTTTCAACACTCAACTTGACTTTTTCCATTTTTCAAATCTCCCCTTTTATGTAGTAATTTTTTTACTTAATTTTAAATATATAATATTTGTGTGGGTTTATTATATATATTTTATTATTGTTCTATTGTTTAGAACACTGTTCTGTTTTTGTTTCTTAATTAAAAGATAACACATTAGCTTAAATATTTCAACAACATTTTAAATTTTAAGAATATTTAATTTTTAATTTAATAAAAAAGAGACCCTCTCTAAACTGGCATTTGCAAATAACAGTTTAAATTTAGTCCCTTTTCGCTATTTAAATTTATTTTTAAAAATTATCTAAAAAGTTCAGATATACTCTTTGCAGTTTCTATAACTCTCTTAATCTTATATTCAAAGTCTCCTTCTCGCATCCTTATAGTAGGACCTGATAGACTTATTGCTGCTATAGCTTTATTGTTTTTATCCAAAATAGGTGCTCCAATACAAGTTAAACCATGTTCTAGTTCTTGGTCATCTAGAGCATATCCTTGTTCTTTTATTTTTGCCAGAAAAATCATCATGTCATCCCAATTATCAATTGTATGCTCTGTATATTTGTGTATTGGAGTTTTTCTGTATTTTTCAAAATCTATAGAATCATTAAATGCCATAAGACATTTTCCAACCGCTGAACAATAACATTCGCTACTGGAGCCAACTGACGGATTTACTGAGAGTAATTGATTTGAACCATATTCTTTATGTATTATTATACTTCTTGGAGAATCTTGAGCTCTTTCCTCTAGTATAGACACATTAACTACTTCGTTAAATTCTTGATTTAATTTTTTCGTATATGGTTTTACTATTTCAGTTAATGACATTTGCTCTCCCACAACCATACCTATTGCATATAAATTTATTCCTAACCAATACTTACCATTTTCAGTATTTTGTATAACAAAACCTTTGTTTTCAAGAGTTACTAAAGTTCTATGTACTGTACTCTTATATACTCCCATAACCTTACTTATTTCAGTTATTCCCATTTCTCTCTTTTCATGATACAATAGCAAAATTATGTCTAGGGCTCTATCTAATGCATTTATTATTTCTCCCATATACAAATACTCCTCCTGCGAATATTAAGCGTTTATTCAACACTATACTAAATATTATATATTAAAATTACAAAATTATCTATTTATCTTAATTATATTTTATAAAACAAAAATATTATACTTATTTAACAAAATAAAGAGTCATACTCAGTATATATTCCTTATTTTGACTTTTTATAGTACTCTACTGTTATATTTTTGCCATCTCTAGATAATAATATATATATAATTATACAGTATATTTATTTTTATACAAGTCTAATAATGAGGTGAAATAATGGACAATTTAAAAAAGACATTGTTAAATGAACTCCCTAATTTTAAAGAATATTCTTCAAAGTTATTAAATGGAGAAATAAATAAAATGCAATATAAAGGATTTTCTGGTGGATATGGAGTTTATGCTCAAAGAGACAAGAAATCATTTATGATAAGACTTCGAGTATCTGCTGGAGTATTGTCGAAATCTCAACTTGAAAAAATTTATAAAATGGCTATCAAGCATAAACTAGATAAAATACATTTGACAACTAGGCAAGCTATACAATTACATGACTTATCTATAGACTCTATAGTTGATATTATGGAAGAAGGAATAAAAAATGATATCTTTACTAGAGGTGGTGGTGGTAACTATCCTAGAAATGTAGGTTTATCTCCCTTATCAGGAGTTGACCCTGACGAAGCTTTTGATGTTACGCCTTATGCAGTTGCTACTGATAAATATTTTATCAAAAATGCTACTACATATCACTTGCCTAGGAAGCTAAAAGTTTCTTATTCTAGTTGTTACACAGATGCTGCCCACTGTAGTATACAAGACTTAGGATTTGTAGCCACTCTAAAAAATGGCGAACCATATTTTAGAGTTTTCTTAGGTGGAGGTTTAGGTAAACAACCTAAAGTTGCTTTAGAACTTGATGAAGTTATAAAACCTAAAGATGCATTATATTGTGTAGAAGGAATGATTAAATTCTTTATGGCTTGTGGTAATTATGAAAATAAAAACAGAGCTAGAGTTAGATATATGGTTGAAACTCTTGGAGAGGATATGTTTTTAGAAAAATTTAAAGAATACTATAAAGTAGAAAAAGAAAAAGGTAATCTTGAGCTTAATGTTGAACAAATTGACTATTCTAAGTCTGGAGTTAAGATAGATTTACATGATTCTAATTTACATGAATCTAGGTTAATAGCTCAAAAACAAGATGGTTTATATACTGTATATATACATCCAATTGGAGGTCTATTATCTACTAAAGATTTAAATTTTTTACTTCAAGAGTTAGATAATATTAAGAATCCTATGATTAGATTAGGTATGACTGAAGGATTGTACATCTTAAATTTAGATGGAAATGAGGCAAAAAAGATATTAGAAATAAGCAAGACTATAAGTTGTAACTCCCAATTAGAACAAAGTGTTTCCTGTATAGGTGTTCCTATTTGCCAGATGGGTATACAAAATAGTCAAAAAATGTTACATGAAATAATAGATTATTTTAGATTACAAAACAATGAAGAAGTTTTAAATAAAGCTCCTAAACTTTACATTTCGGGATGTCTAAATTCATGTGGTGTTCACCAAATTGGTAGTATAGGATTATGTGGTAAAAAGAAAAATGTCAATGGTGTATCTACAGATGCATTTGAGCTATTTACTGGAGGCAGTTTTGAAATAGGTAAGACTAAATTAGGAAAATCTATAGGGGATTTTAAAGCTAGTGACCTTCCAAAAATGATTTATGAGATAGCTGAGCTTTCATCAGGAAATTTTTATGAATGGATAAATTCAAATGATGATTTATTAAATAAAATAACTGATAAGTATAAAATATAACTTAATATAATTGATTATAAAAAATGAGATAGCTTATAAGCTATCTCATTTTTTATAATCAATTATGTCTTTATACTATTTATAAACTATTTTAGATAAATCACAAATTTCTAACATAGTATCATATATTTGTTTAAGTAGACCAAGTCTGTTGTTCTTGATTGATTCATCATTATCCATAACCATAACTGAATCAAATAGGTTATCAACTACAGGTCTTAAAGATGCAAATTCATCTAAAGCAATACCGTATTTCTTATCTTTTAACAATTCTTCTACTTTTATTTTTACTTGCTTAAATTCATTATAAAGCTTAATTTCAGCATCTTCTTTTAATAGATTTTCGTCAACTTTATCACATTCTGCTTTTTGAGCCAAAGTAGAAACTCTATTAAATGCAGTAAGCATTTCCACTAATTCATCTTTTTCTAACCAATTATTAAGCTCTAAGGCTCTCATATGCATATCAGAAATATCATTTATATCAGAACTTAAAACAGCATCAACAACATCATATCTTATACCTAAATCTTTAAATAGATTTTTTACTCTTTCATTAAAGAAGTTCATTATTTGCTCAACAACTTCTTCTTTATTAAAATCTAAATCAGAATAATTATCTAAAGCATGTTCAATAAGTACTTTTAAGTCTACAGCTACTTTTCTATCCATAAGTATACTAAGTATACCTAAAGCTTGTCTTCTTAAAGCGTATGGGTCTTGAGAACCTGTTGGTTGTATTCCTATAGCAAAAAATCCTGCTATTGAATCTAGTTTATCAGCTATTGATAAAGCTACCCCTGCATTAGTTTTAGGAAGAATATCTCCTGCAAATCTTGGTAAATAATGTTCAAAAATAGCTTCACTTACAACACCATTTTCTCCTCCAACCTTTGCATATTCTTTTCCCATAAAACCTTGTAATTCGTCAAATTCGCCTACCATTCCAGTAACTAAGTCTGCTTTAGATAATTTAGCAGCTCTCATAGTATCTGCCTTTTCATCTGCTAGTCCTAAACTATCAAGTATATCAGCACTTAATTTTTCAAGTCTTAAAGTTTTGTCATAAATAGTACCTAATTTTACTTGGAAAACAACAGTTTTTAATTTTTCTATGTAGCTTTCTAAGTTTCTCTTAGTATCTTCTCTATAGAAAAATAAAGCATCAGCAAGTCTTGCTTCTAAAACTTTTTCATTTCCAGCTTTAACATTATCTATTCTGTAAGAGTCTCCATTTCTAACAGCGATAAAGTTAGGTAACAGTTTTCCTTCTTTAAGTACTGGGAAATACCTTTGATGTTGTTTCATAGGAGTTATAACAACTTCTTTTGGTAGTTTTATATAATCTGTATTAAATTCGCCATAAAAAGCAGTTGGATATTCAACTAAGTAAGTTACCTCTTCAAGTAAATCTTCATCAAGCTCAACTTCACCACCTAAAGAGTTGGCTACTTCTATACATTGTTTTCTTATAATTTCTTTTCTCTTATTTTGGTCTAAGACTATATAATTTTTCTCTAATTTTTCAAAATATTCTTCTATAGAATTTACTTCTATTGTACTTTCCCCTAAGAATCTATGTCCTTTTGTTACATTAGAAGATACTATTCCTTCTAAATCAAATTCTAATACCTTATCATTTAACAATGTAACTATCCATCTTATAGGTCTTGCAAATTTTAAGTTTTTTCCTCCCCAACGCATAGCTTTTGGGAATACTACAGATTTTATAGTTTCTGGTAATATCTCTTTTAACACTTCTGCAGTGTCTTTCCCTGCTTGCTTTATAGTAGCAAAAATATATTCATCTTTTCCAACTTGTTTAAAATATATATCAGATTCACTTAATCCTTTACTTTTTATAAATCCTAAAGCTGGTTTTGTGAAATTATTTTCTGCATCAACAGCAATCTTCTTAGCAGGACCTTTTATTTCTTCTTCTAAATCACTTTGCTTATCACTTAAACCTTCAACTACTAAAGTCAATCTTCTTGGTGTTCCATAGGCATCTATTTTATTAAAAGATATTCTATTTTCTTCAAATAATTTATTAAGATTGTTTTTTAATTGTTCTAGTGTACTACCCATAAATCTTGATGGCATTTCTTCAACACCGATTTCAAATAAAAGATAATTTTTCATTATTTGTCACCGTCCTTTAAAAGAGGGAATCCCATTTCTTCTCTTTGTTTTACAAAAGTTTCTGCAACAGTTTTTGCCATATTTCTAACTCTACCTATAAATGAAGCCCTTTGACTAACACCTATTGCTCCTCTTGCATCCAATGTATTAAATGCATGAGAACATTTTAATACATAGTCATATGAAGGTATTACAAGGCCACTTTCCATAAGTCTTAATGCTTCTTTTTCATATATATCAAACAGATTAAACAACATATCTGCATCACATAATTCAAACGCATACACTGAGTTTTCATATTCAGCTTTATTAAACACTTCGCCATAAGTTATTTTATCATTCCATTTTAAATCATAAACACTATCAACTTCTTGAATGTACATAGCTAATCTTTCTAATCCATATGTAATTTCTCCTGTCTCAAGCTCACATTCAATATTACCTACTTGTTGGAAGTATGTAAATTGAGTTATTTCCATACCATCTAACCAAACTTCCCATCCAAGTCCCCAAGCACCAACTGTAGCAGCTTCCCAGTTGTCTTCAACAAATCTTATATCATGTTCATTTGGGTCAATTCCAATTTCTTTTAAGCTCTCTAAATACAATTCTTGTATATTATCTGGAGATGGCTTTAGTATAACTTGGAATTGATGATGTTGATATAATCTGTTTGGGTTTTCACCATATCTTCCATCTGCTGGTCTTCTTGAAGGCTCTACATAGCATACTTGCCAAGGCTCAGGTCCTAATGATCTTAAAAAAGTATTAGGATTCATAGTTCCAGCACCTTTTTCAACATCATAAGGTTGCATCATGATACAACCTTGCTTTGACCAGTATTTTTGCAATGCCAGTATCATTTCTTGAAAATTCATAAAAATCCCTCCTATAACAATAAAGCCTCTCGTCTACACGAAAGGCTATTTTAATAGTTCTTCTACAACTTTTAGAATATCAAATTCTATAAAATTTGTCAATGTTAGTGATAATTCTTATAATTATCTTCTTTTCATTTTTTAAAAGTCACTTTATCTATTTATTTTCGTCTTCGTTTTCATTATTCTTTTCAGATTCTTCTTTCATAAGATCAGCAGTTACATCTTTATCATCTTCTTTTTTATCAACTACTACATCTTTTACATCTTTAGCTGCATTAGTTATCATATTTTTCAAAACATGAAGTTTTTCTTCATTTAATTCACCTAAGTCTACAATTTCACCATCTTCTTCATTTTGAACTTTTATACGATATTTACTTATAACAGCAGCTGATAAACCAACTAGAGTAGCTAATGGTACAAAAGCTAACCCAACAACTCCTACTGTTAAAGGAATATTCATCATAGTTTTTCCATCTTTTTCAACTATTACTCTTACAACACTACTTTTTTTAAGAAGTTCTTTTAATTGATACTTTATATTTTCTCCATCTTTACCAAATACTTCTTCCATAGTTTCTTTAGCAGATTTGGCTTTACAATTACAAGTATTTTTTTTATTTTCTAAATATATTACTGCCTCAATTACATCTCCATTACATTCCACTAATGCTTCTTTTGCTTCTGCATAAGTTGCTCCTGGAACTCTTTCAAAGACTGAATCAACCATTTCAATAGTTATATTACTACTCATTATTATCCACTCCCTTATTATTTTTTACACTTTGTAATACGTGTAATGATTTTAGATTAATATTATCAACATAAACTTTTAAATATTTTTCTAGGATATTTTCAAGTTCATGTGTTATATATTTTGATACTTTAGCTTTGCTACATGTTAAAATATCATTCCTTAATACATATTCCATGAGACTAACAGTTGTTAAATCCAATTTTATATTATTATCAAAAAGTGTCTTGCACTTACTACATAGTATACCACCTTCATAAACATTAAACATAGAATTTTGCAAAATTTTACTTTTACAATTAATACATTTATTTACTGTTGGTTTAAATCCTATATAGTCCAAAAATTTCAACTCAAATGCAGCTGTTACAAATCTATTATCTGTATTCTCTTGTGTATATAAATACAACGCCTGCGCAAGTAATATAAATAACCTATTATTAGTTTGATTTTCAAGTATAGAATTTTCAACTAATTTTGTAATATATGTAGCATAAGAAAATGCTTCTATATCGTAGGATATATTATAAAAACTTTTTATGATTTCACTTTGAGTGACATTGTACATATTTCCTTGTTTTTTCAAAGTAAAATTGCTATAAGAAAATAACTGTGATGATGAAAGTAAAGAGCTTTTATTTTTTTTAGCTCCTTTTGCTATTGCAGATACTTTTCCAAGCTTTCTCGTAAACAGAGTAAGTATTACATCACTTTCCTTGTACCTTATAGCTTTAAGTACTATCCCCTGGGTGTTCAGGATTACCATCGTCTTCTTTTTTCTCCCTTACTTCTTCGACTTCTTCACTTAGGTTTTTGCAATCACAGAAATATAGATATGCATCTATACTACCTGTTTTTTTAAAAACTTCCCAACTGATATTGTTCATTTTTAAAAAACCCCCTTCTTACATTTATACTTATATTTTTAGTAAGAAGAGGATAAATCATACATAAAGTTATTAAACAATTTTTGACAATAATGCTGTCGTTATTATAAAATAAACTGCTATACCAGTTATATCAAGAGCTGTAGATATAATTGGTGATGAAACTGTTGATGGATCTGCATCCATCTTTTTTAATAAAACAGGCATAAATGCACCTATTGTTGCACCCAAAACCATATTTATAAATAATGATATTGAAACAATTAATACAATGTCTAATTTTTTCATAACAAAATAAATTACAATACCTGTTATTACACTACATAATAGACCTGTAATAATCCCTACAATACCTTCTCTTACTACATTACTAAAATTCAAATCTTTATTAGAGAGTGTTATTACTGTAACAGATGATGATTGTGTTCCAATATTGCCACCCATACCTATTACCACAGGTATAAAAAATACCAATGGAGCATAAATAGGATTCATTATATAATCTAAATTAGAAAGTATTAAAGAAGCCAATAGACCTCCAATTAATGTAATAATTAACCATGGAAGTCTACCTCTAAGGGCTGATATTATCTGCTCTTTCAATGTAGGGTTTTCCTTTTCAGCAACTTCTCTTTCATGTTCTGAACTTCCTGCAAATTTATACATATCTTCAGTTGCTTCTTCTTCCATTACATCTATTATATCATCTACTGTTATTATCCCTTTTAACTTTTCTTGTCTATCTACTACTGGAATTGCTATTAAATTGTATTTTGATACTAATCTAACTGCTTCTTCTCTATCTTCATCTACATACACAGAAATTATATTTTCACTCATTAAATCTTCTACTATATTTGCATCTCTTGATATTATTAGCTCTCTTAATGATAATACTCCAACTAGTTTTTCTTCATCATCAACTACATATATATAATAAATAGTCTCAGCTTCATCAGCTTCTTCTCTCATATGTTCTATTGCTTCAAGAGCTGTCATATCTTTATTTATAGAAATATATCCAGTGGTCATTGTTCCACCAGCAGAATCTTCATCATAGAATAGCAATTCTTTTACATAGTCAGCATTTTCTTGATTTAAAAGATTTATTATATGTTCTCTCTCTTCTTCTTCAAGCTCACTTAGTTTATCAGCCATATCTCCAAGAGACATAAGTTCAAGTATGTTTTTTGCATGTTCTACATCTAACTTAGACAAAATACTAATAAAAAACTCTACACTACCTTCTTCTAATATAGAAGATGCCATATCCAAAGGAAGAACTTCAAATAATTGAATTTTCATGTCTTCCTCTAAATTTTCCATTATATCGAATATATCAATTATATGATATTCCTCTATTAATTCTCTTAACTCCAATACTTTATTATTATCAATTAATGATTTTACTTCATATAATAAATCTTGGGAAGCATCCAGTTTCCTATCCATATAACCCACCTTTATTTATCATTATATCCAAAATTATTTATATAATTTTGTAAATTTCTCCAATTTTCTTTAACCTTAACCCACAATTGAAGATTTATTTGTGAACCTAAAAGTAATTCTATATCTTGTCTTGCTGATTTACCTATTCCTTTTAGCTTCCTACCGTTCTTTCCTATTATTATTCCCTTATGTGAATCTCTTTCACAGTATATCACAGCAGATACATCTACTATTTCTTTATCATTTCTTGCTTTCATTTTTTCAATTTCAACAGCTACACCATGAGGTATTTCATCATTAAGATAATGAAGAACTTTTTCTCTTATAAGTTCTGCTATTAATACTCTCTCTGGTTGGTCTGTAATCATATAATCTGGAAAATACTTCGGTCCTTCTTCTAAGTAATTTTGTATAACTTTTATTAGAGTATCTGTATTTTTTCCTTTTAATGCTGATATTGGTACTATTTCTTTGAAAATACCTTCTCTATCATACATTTTTATTATATCAAACAATTCATCTTTTTGGCCTAGTTGGTCTATTTTATTTACAACTAGAATTATTGGTGTCTTAACAGATTTTAAATCCTCTATTATTTTTCTGTCTCCTGGACCTATTTTTTTAGAGTCATCGACTACAAATAATATTAAGTCTACATTTTTAAAAGCTTCTGTTGCTGCCTTTACCATAAATTCACCTAATTTGTTTTTAGGTTTGTGAATACCTGGTGTATCTAAAAATACTATTTGAGTTTCTTCATCCGTATAAACTGCTTGTATTGTATTTCTTGTAGTCTGAGGTTTATCACTCATTATAGCTATCTTTTCCCCTACTACATTATTCATTAAAGTAGATTTCCCTACATTTGGTCTACCTACTATACTGACAAATCCTGATTTGAACATTAACTGTCTCCTAACTTTTATCTTCTTGTATTTAACTATTTTAAATACATTTTAGTTTTTTAATTTATTTTAAATCATTTCCAGAGAAATAGTTTGGTAGCAAATCTTTTATATCATGCTCAAACACCTCTCCTTTAGTATATCCTGTTATTATTTTTATATCAGAACCAAACTCTATAATTACTTGTCTACATATTCCACAAGGATATGTTTGCTCATTATTTTCTGAGTTATCACTTGCTATAGCTATTTTATATATATCCTTATCACCTTCTGATATGGCTTTAAAAATAGCTGTTCTTTCTGCACAATTTGTTCCACCTAATGATGCACATTCTATATTACATCCAGTATAAACTTTTCCACTCTTAGTTAAAAGAGCTGCACCCACTCTAAAACTTGAGTAAGGAGCATAAGAATGTTGTCTAGCATCTTCTGCCAACTTTAACAATTCTCTGTTGTCCACAACATCTCCTCCTGTATACACTTATTAGAATTTATTTTTATTTAATACTCTACATTATATCATAAAAATTTAATTATCACAGATTTGTTTCATTTTAAATATTTTATGTACATTCATTTTAATTATAAAACATTCCAAGCTGAAATACTAATATTGCTATTAACACACCTAACAAAGCTCCTGCTATAGTTTCCCAGAATGTATGTATTTTTCCCTCAATCCTACTTTGAGCAACTAATACAGCCATTATATATGCAAGAGTAGATGCAACTACTCTCTCTGTCATAAGCGTAATTGCAGTTGCTATAGCAAATGCTAAAGCAGCATGACCACTTGGCATACCTCCTTTTAAAGGTGTTCCTGTTGAAGTCAATGCTTTTACTACTACTACAGCTATAAGAACCAACAATATACATATCAAGGTTATATGTAGTTCTGATTCTCTTATCTTATAAATTAGCATCCCAGATATATCTGTCAATTTATCATAAAATAAAATATATCCCACCACTACTGAATTTAATGCTGCTACTAGTACACCACCTGCTGCAACATCTTTTGCTATTTTTGCAAGTACATGATATTCATCAGTTACCAAGTCTACTGCTTTTTCTATAGCTGTATTAAACATCTCAGCAACTACAACTAAACATATAGACATTAACAACATTATCATTTCCAGTTTTGAAAAGTTAAAAAATAAGCTTATTATAAGCACAGCAACTGAGCCTAAGTAATGTATTTTCATATTCCTTTCAAATTTAAACGTATATAATATTCCTTCTATGGCCGCATTAAAAGCTTTAATTATACCTTGACGAGTTTTCCCTGGTTTCATAAAAATTACTCCCTTGTTATGTTTAACTTATTTAATATGTATTCTTCTTTTTCTCTCATTTCCTTTGTATTTTCATCTGTATCATGGTCATACCCTAAAAGATGAAACATACTATGACATATTAAAAAACATACTTCTCTTTCAAAACTATGATTATATTCTATGCTTTGCTCTAAAGCTCTTTCAAGAGATACTACTATATCTCCTAAAGATTCTTCTTCCAATTCAACATCTTCAAAATCATCACTTAAAAGAGGAAATGATAAAACATCAGTTGGTCTATCAACTCCTCTATATTCTCTATTTAATTCATGAATCTCTTTATTATCTACAAAAGAAAGACTCACTTCATAATTATCATCATATCCTTCATAGTCCAAACACTCTAAAATTATATCTTTTATTTTTTCTATTAGCTCTTCATTTACTTCTAATTTATCTTGTCTATCATCTAATATCAAATCCATTAATTACACCTACTTTTTATTCATTAATAATGCTATACATCTATATTACTACACTTTTACTTTCTTTTGAAAGTCTTTTCCTGTATTTTCATTTTTTTGCGCTCTTCTTTTTTAAATTCTTCTTTTTTATCATGCTTCTCATAAGCTCTTATTATTCTTTGTACTAACTCATGTCTTACAACGTCTCTGTCTGTTAACATTATAGAGCCTATTCCTTGAACGCCCTTAAGAATTTCTGTTGCTTGTATAAGACCACTTTTTTTGTTTTGTGGCAAATCTGTTTGTGTTATATCACCTGTAACTACAGCCTTAGAACCAAATCCTAATCTAGTTAAAAACATTTTCATTTGCTCAGAAGTTGTATTTTGAGCTTCATCTAATATTATAAAAGAATTATCAAGAGTTCTACCTCTCATAAATGCAAGTGGTGCAACTTCTATAGTACCTCTTTCTAAATATTTATTGAACTTATCAGCACCCAACATTTCAAATAATGCATCATACAATGGTCTTAAATATGGGTCTACTTTATCTTTTAAATCTCCTGGTAAAAATCCTAAACTTTCTCCAGCTTCCACTGCTGGTCTTGTAAGTATAATTCTACTAACTTCATCTCTTTTAAAAGCTTTCACTGCCATAGCCACAGCAAGGTAAGTCTTTCCTGTTCCAGCAGGTCCAACACCAAAAGTTATATCATTGTTTTCTATAAGCTTTATATACTCTTTTTGCCCTAAAGTTTTAGGTTGAACAGCTTTACCTTTTTGAGTTATAACAATTGTACCTTCAAGTTCTTTTATCTTTTGCTCACTACCTTCAAGTAAAAGAGACAATGAATATGAAATGCTCTGTTTATCTAAATGCTTACCATTTGATACAGTTTGATGCAATTCATTCATAAGTTTTAATGCCGAATCGACATTTTTTTCTTCTCCTATTAAAATTATATTGCCTTCTCTAAGTATTACATCTATATTTAAAGTTTTCTCTATCAATTTTACATTCTCATCAAAATTTCCAAATAACTCTCTTTCAAAATTGCCATCTGCGATTGTAAATTTTTTTTGTATTATCAATTGAATTAATCCTCCTCAAGTTTTAGGTTAAATTTTATTAATTGTTATTATTATTATTTTGACTATTGTTACTATTTTGATTACTATTATTTCCATCAGAATTATTTTGGTCGTTATTATCTTTATTATCCTCATTAAACTCATTTCTTATATCATTTATTGGTCTTTTTTGTGGATTAGAAGGAACTTCCTCTTCTCCTTCTTTTGGTTTACTATCTTCCTTTATAAATCTTTCTGCCTCTGATTTACTAAGAGGATAAATTTTAGCGATATTTTCACTAGTTTGAACTGTTATTAAATATTCTAACATATTTTTATTAACCTTATAGCTATGTTTTACATCTATTATTCTAGCCGAAGCTGGTATTATGTATTCTAATTCTTTTAAAGCTTTTTCAGATAATTCTTTTTTCAACTCTTCTTTGTTCTTTTTCACTTCAACTTTTTTGGTTTCATAAAAAGTACTCGTCTTTATTTTTATAGGGAAAGTATAATCTCCCATTGAGAGTCTTTTTTCTTTATTTTCAACAACATAATTCTTATACTTTATATTTTTTCTAATTGTAAATTCTTTATCATAAAAACTTATTGTGTGTACTTTTTTCTTTTCTCCTGTTTTTTTATTTACAGTATCTACATAGCTTGCCTTTTTAGTAGATTCATAAAAAGTACTTGCCCATACTTCTGGTATTGATTTTGTATTAGCACCATTTAGTAAAACATCGCCTTTTTGGACTATATCTCCAGATTTAACAACAGACTTACCACTTCTAGGGATTACCTTTTCTATTATACCATTTTTTAAAGCAATTACATTACAATAATTTGATTGGTCTGTAGATTTTAAGGATTCAGCCTTTTTTGTAACAGTAACAAATATATTGGTTCCTTTTACATTAATAGATAAATATGCAACATCATTAAATTTTGACATCATATGGTCTCTAACTTCTTTTCTATCAATACTCTTTTTATATACTCCTGGTCTTACCCCAACTTTATAAAGTTCACTTTTGAGAGCTTCTTTTTTTATACCTTCTGGAGATTGTATATACACATCCGTTACAAATTGTGATGTTGACATCAATAAAAGTAAAGAAACAATAGCACAAATCCACATACCTTTGTGCTTATAAATTCTTTTAATAATAAAAGGAACTCCTGTTTTTTGTTTTACCTTAATATCAAACTTACTCCCTCTATAAAGATTCTTAAATTCCTTTATATCTTGTCTATTTATATTAAACTCGATTTTAGTATTTTTTATTCTAGTTACATTGTAAACATTTATCCCATTTCTTATAAGATGATTTAAAAATTGTTCAAGCCCTACTCCTTCCACAACTATAACATAGTATCCCCTTATAAAACTTATCAAGTGTATCTCCTCCTAATCAACATACTCCACATTGTATATAATTCCCTTTATACCTATCTCACTGTCAGTAATATACTTAAGTGAAAGTTTATCCCCAGATATTTTAATTGTTTTTACCTTAGTCTTTATTTTTATTAAATCAACTTCATATTCTAATATTGATAGATAATTTTCTATACTCATAAAAGTATTACTTGTAACAGTAACAACTGGTTGATTTACTTGTAAATCAGTGGATATTTCTAACATAAGCATTACCCCCTTAATTAATTTTATGCTTAAAATAGGTATTTATGCACTTTATTGATACTATCATGTAGTAGTTTTAAATTTTTTTAGACAGTGAATACCTAATATTTAATATATTATTTAAACAAGAAAAAGGTAATCATATTGATAAAAATCAACATGATTACCTTTTTACTTTTTTTTATATAAAATCCAAAAGTATACAATTTTTTTACTAGTCTTGCTCTATTAAACCATATCCACCTGCTTTACGCTTATATACGATATTTATTTCAAAATTATCTTGGTTTCTAAACATATAGAAGTTGTGTCCTACTAACTCCATTTGAAGAATTGCCTCTTCTGAGCTCATAGGCTTTACATTAAATTTCTTTCTTCTTTCTATAACTATATTTTCATCTTCCTCATCATCATAATCATACTCATTAAATTCGCTACTATTATCTATAAAGTCAATATTTTCAAATCTTATGCTTTTATTATTTTGAACTTTGTCTTTAACCTTAGTCTTATACTTTACAACTTGTCTACTTAATTTGTCACAAACAATGTCAATTGCTGCATATAAATCCTCTTCTACGTCTTCTGCCCTTATTATTTGACCATTAATAGGAATTATTGTAACCTCCACTTTCTGTCTATCCTTTTTCGCACTTACTGTTACTTTCACTTCTGATTCAGGATCAAGGTATTTTTCTAACCTACTTAATTTTCCATCTACGTATCCTTTTATTCCGTCAGTTAATTTCATTTGTCTCCCAGATACTATTATTTGCATAAAAACCTCTCCCTTCGAGCCTTTCCAATTCTAATACTTTAATATGTTAATCTTTAAATATAGTTTTGATACATTTATTATATTTAAATTAATATAATTGTATATGAAAATGATTATTTTTAATAGTCTATTTATTTTTTATTTGATATGATATTATTAAAAGTACAGGGTAATTTACAAAACCTTTACATTCTATTTATTAATAAAGCATATAACTATTTATTAATAAACCATATAAAATAATTCAAAAATCCAGCATAAACCAACCACATCAGATAAACCAAATTTATATATCCAGCTCTCTTATCTATTTTAGAAAATTTTAAAATAACTATTATAGAAACTATAATCATTATTATTATGTCTATTAAAGCTGTAAATCTAAGTCCAAAGCCAAAAAATAATATACTCCAGACAAAATTTAATACAAGTTGTAATCCATAATAAAATACTGCATCTCTTACTTTAGGCAAGTTGTAACCTTTTTTTAATATTAGGTATGAAGATATACCCATCAATATGTACAATATAGTCCAAACAATAGGGAAGATAAAAGCTGGTGGTGCAAAACTTGGTTTTGTAAGTTGTAGATAGTACGTTGAAATATCTGTTCCACTAATCAACATGGCCAAAATACTACTTAAATAACCCACTATTAATGGTATTGATATGTTTATCAAAAAATTTCTAATTTCCTTTACCGATATAATCAAATTTTTCCCCTTCTTTCAAAATTTTCTTTGATTATAGATATGCTCAGATATGACTTGTTATTCTCAAAAATTATAAAAAGCCTAGAGATTTCTCTCTAGGCTATATCAATCTATTGTAAGTTTTGTTTTACCAACTTATTTATAAGTTTTCCGTCAGCTCTACCCTTAACTTTTGGTTGAATAACTGACATTATTTTTCCCATATCTTTCATAGATGTTGCTCCTACTTCAGATATAGTACATTTTACAATTTCTTCTAACTCTTCTTCGCTTAATTGTTGAGGTAGGTACTCTTTTAAAACTTCAATTTCAGCTTCTGTTTCTTTTATTAAGTCTTCTCTTCCAGCTTTTTCAAATTCAACTAATGCATCTCTACGTTGCTTTAATTGTTTTGCTATTACATCGATAATTCCTTCTTCATCAAGTTCAGTTCTATTATCAACTTCATACTGCTTTATGGAAGCTCTTATTAAAGTTACTACAGATTTTCTCACTGCATCTTTGTTTTTCATCGAAGATTTCAAATCCTCTTGTAACTTTTGCTTAAGGGACATCCCCTTCACCTCTTTATTCTTATTTACTACTATTTTTTAGCGTTTTTTCTTCTTGCTGCTTCAGCTTTTTTCTTACGCTTAACGCTTGGCTTATCATAGTGCTCTCTTTTTCTTACTTCTGACATGATGCCAGACATTGCACATTGACGCTTAAATCTTCTTAAAGCGCTGTCTAATGTTTCATTTTCTCTAACTCTTATTTCTGACATTTCTTTTTCCCTCCCTCCAATAGCGCAATTATGCTGGGACTGTAACTATGTTCTTTTTGCATAATATGCATTACAACCTAACACTTTGTTTATTATAAACTAAATTTTTACTTTTATCAAGTATTTTTATCAAGAAGGAACTCAATTTTTCAATAATTTAGTTTAGTTTTGTTCTGCTTCGTAATTAGGAAGCTTTTTACCTGCTAAAATATGATAGTGCAAATGCTTAACTTCTTGCCCTCCATCGCTTCCACAATTATTTATGATTCTGAATCCAGTTTGGTCAAAACCTTTCTCTTTAGCTATTTTATTAATAACAACATGAATATGTGACACAATATCCATTTCTATATTAGGAATATCAATTACACTATCATAATGTTTTTTAGGTACAACTAATATATGATATGGAGCAACTGGGTTCAAATCATTAAATGCCAATACTCTTTCATCTTCATAAACTTTAGTTGAAGGTATTTCTCCGTTCGCTATTTTACAAAATATACAATCCATTTTATTCCACCTCCTATCTTATAAATATTATAATTTCTACATGTTATAGCAAAATTCCTTCTACATATTCATTTTTTACATCATTTATTTTTACTTTTAATATCTGACCTTGTATGTTTTTGTCACTTTCAACAACAACTCTTATATAATTTGAAGTTAGTCCCTCAAACTTATTGCCCTCTATATTTTGTTCAAATAAGACTTCTAATTCACTTCCAATAAATTTAGTTGCAAATTTACTAAAGTTTTCTTTGCTTAAATTTAAAAGTTTTTCACTTCTAAAGTGTTTCATTTGAGGGTCAATTTGATTTTCCATAGTTGCAGCTGGAGTTCCTTTTCTTGGCGAGTATTTAAAAATGTGCATTTGTGAAAGCTCTATATCTTTTAAAAACTCATATGTTTGTTTAAATTCCTCATTTGTTTCTCCTGGAAAACCTACTATTACATCTGTAGTTATTGCTACATTTGGCATTTTATCTCTTAACCTATCCACAATAGTCTTATACTCTGAAGTTGTATATCTTCTGTTCATTCTTTTTAGAGTTTCATCACATCCACTTTGCAGTGATAGATGGTAATGAGGACAAACCTTCTCCATCTTTAAAACTTCATTCACAAATTCATCAGTAAATAAAATTGGTTCAACAGAGCTAAGTCTAATTCTCTCTATTTCCTCTATTTCATTTATTTGTTTTATTACATCAAGAAGTTTAATATCCTTATCTTTTAAATCTTTTCCATAAGAGGCTACATGTATTCCTGTTAATACGACCTCTTTATAGCCATTTTTAGCCAATTTTTTCACTTCATCAACTATACTATCAATATCCCTACTTCTAACACGTCCTCGAGCATAAGGAATGATACAATAGGTACAAAATCTGTCACATCCATCTTGAATTTTCATAAATGCTCTAGTCTTTCCATTGGTCTGGCTGATTTCTATTTCTTCAAATGCTTTTACCTTCATTATATCATCAACAGTGCTAACTTTTTTACTTGCATCTATCTTTCTAATCTCTTCAACAATCTTTCTTCTATCATTCGTACCCATGACTAGGTTTACTTCTTCTATATCCAAAATTTCTTCTGGAGATACTTGTGAATAACACCCCACAACGGCTATTATTGCATCTGGATTTTTCTTTTTAACTCGTCTTATATATTGACGAGATTTTCTATCACTCATATGAGTTACGGTACATGTATTTATAACATAAACGTCTGCATATTCTTCACTATTAACTTGTTCATATCCATCTTTTTCAAATAGTTCTAGCATAGCTTCAGTTTCGTATTGATTGACTTTACACCCAAGTGTATAAAAAGCTACTTTTTTCAATTTATTATTCTCCTCCTAAATCACTTAGCTCATACAAAGCTATTGTTGATGCTACAACAGAAGCTGTCTCAGTTCTCAATATCCTAGGCCCTAATGATACAATACTGCAATTATCTTTTTGAACCTGTCCTATTTCTTCCTCATCAAAACCACCCTCTGGCCCTACAAAAATTCCAACTCTATCCATATTCGAGTCACAATTTTTAAGTACTTGTTTTATTGAGACAGTTCTTTCATTTTCATAAGGGCAAATATTTACATCATTTTTTTTCATATCTTCTAAAGCTTCTTTGAAACTTAAAACACCTCTTAATTTTGGGATTTTGCCTCTTTTACTTTGCTTTGCAGCTTCATAAATTATTCTTTCCCAACGTTCAAATTTTTTATCTTCTTTTTTATCATCAACTTTAGCAACACTTCTCTTAGTTTGAACTAATATTATTTCATCTACACCTACTTCAGTTAATTTTTGAAGTATCATTTCCATTTTTGGAGCTTTTGGAAGACCTTGATATAACTTTACCTTAAGTTTAGATTCTCTATTTATATCAACTTCTTCTAAAATTTTTAAATTAACCATGTTTTTTTCTATATTTGTTATCTCACAAATGTACTCACTATTATCTTTATCACATATTTCAAGTTTTTCTCCTAGTTTACATCTTAAAACTTTTGAAATATGTTTTACATCTTCACCTTCTATAATGCAGGCTTTGTCTTGTAAATTTATATTATTTTTTTCAACAAAGAATCTATCCATTATACTCCACCATGCCTTTTACTTTTTCAGTTTAGAAACTATTGCCGACCATTCACCTAGTTTTTGAACCTCAACTATTTCAAATCTATTTTCGACTAAACTTTCTTTAACTTCCTCTACTTTGTCCAAAATTATACCTGAAGATATGAATATAGCATCCTCTTTCATAAAGTTTTGCACATCTTTTGCAAGTATTTTTATTATATCAGCTATTATATTTGCAACTATAACATCAGCTTTATCTTTTATTACATCGGTTAAATTACCATGCATTACAGATACATTTTCTTCAACTTTATTTTCAATCACATTTTCTTTTGCAACTTTTACTGCAACTTCGTCTAAATCTACAGCTACAACTTCTTTTGCTCCTAATTTAGCTGCTGCTATTGCAAGAATTCCGCTACCACAACCAATATCAAATACTTTAGAATCTTTATTTACATATTTCTCTAATTCTCTAATACACATACTAGTAGTCTCATGTGTTCCTGTCCCAAAGGCCATACCAGGGTCAAGCTCTATTATCAAATCCCCTTCTTGCATATTGTAATCTTCCCACGTAGGTTTTACTACTACCCTTTGTCCTACTTTTGTTGGTTTATAGTATGCTTTCCATGCATTTGCCCAGTCAGCTTCATTTACTTGGTCTAATGACACACTTCCTTCACCTATATCTATACCAAAATCTTTTAGACCTAAAACTTTTTGCTTTATAATTTCGACAAATTCCATTACATTTTTTTCTTCTGACACATACGTCTTTATTAGTACATCATCTTCTTCGTTCTTTTTAAATACTTCTTCTTCTACATAATCCCAATCTAATTCATTTTTCTTTTGAAATAAGAAATCTTTTGGGTCTTCTATTACAGCACCTCCAGCTCCTTGTTCATATAGTATATTTGTTATTGGCTCAACTGCTTCTGTTGTTGTTTTTATAGTTATTTCTATCCAATTATTCATAAGTTTACCTCTCTTTTCTATATTAATTTTCCTATTTTTCCATAACTTTTATTATATCATAAATATCATACTTTTTTGTTTTATAAATTTTTTATTAGTTTATATATAGTAGAGTAAATTTACTTACTTTATAATAAATTGTCTAACTTATTTTTATCACTTTACTTGATTATACTTTTCCATATAATATATTTTAAATAGTTCATATTATATTTATTATATATAAATCACCAAGATATACATTTTAAACAAAAATTTTTGGTTATTTTATATGTTCCCTACAATAAAATCATCTGATATTATATAATTAAAATTTAAATTATTAAGGAGAATTACAATGTCAGAAGTAATCTTAAAAGATATATCAAAACTTTATTCTAATGGATTTAATGCAGTAAAAAATATAAATATAGATATTAAAGATAAGGAATTCATCGTTTTAGTAGGACCATCTGGTTGTGGTAAATCAACAACACTCAGAATGATTGCTGGTCTTGAAGAGATATCTTCTGGAGAATTATATATAGGAGATAAACTTGTCAATGATATAGAACCAAAAGATAGAGATATAGCAATGGTTTTTCAAAATTATGCTTTATACCCTCACTTATCTGTTTATGAAAATATGGCATTTGCACTTAAACTTAGAAAAATGCCAAAAGATGAAATAGATAAAAAAGTTAAAGAAGCTGCTAGAATATTGGATTTAGTCTCTCTTTTAGATAAAAAACCTAAAACATTATCTGGAGGTCAGAGACAAAGAGTTGCTCTAGGGCGTGCAATAGTTAGAAACCCTAAGGTATTCTTAATGGATGAACCTTTATCTAATTTAGATGCAAAACTGAGAACCGCCATGAGAACAGAAATAACTAAGTTACATCAGCAACTTGGAACTACATTTATCTATGTAACACATGACCAAGTTGAAGCTATGACTATGGCTGATAGAATAGTGGTAATGAAAGATGGTGTGGTACAACAGATTGCAACTCCACAAGATGTATACGACTATCCAGCTAATGTATTTGTTGCAGGATTTATTGGAGCTCCACAAATGAACTTTATTAATGTCACATTAATAGAAGAGAATGAAGAAATATATGCTAAAAACAAATACATTAAGATAAAATTAAATAGAGAAAAACACTATGATTTGATAAAAGACAACTATATTGGAAAAGAAGTTATTATGGGTATTAGACCAGAAGATATACATATAGAAGATATTTTTGTTAAAGCTAATCAAGATACTTGCTTTAAATCAACAGTTGAAATAAAAGAACTTATGGGTGCAGAGACTTATGCTCATTTAAAATTAGATGTAAATACAATAACAATTCGATTTGACAGCAAAAATAGAGTTGATGTTGGTGATAGTTTAACTCTTTCAGTTGATAATAATAGAATACACTTATTTGACAAAGAAACTGACTTAGCTATAAGATAAGAGTATAATCTTATTTCTAAGGAGACCTTATGGAAGACTTGAAAAGTTTTTTTGAAAAACAACTCAATAAAAAAATAAATATTTACCCTTATAAAAATCAAAGTTTAGATGCCAATAGTCATTTAGTTACTTTTAATGATACTGTTTATGTTATTGATTTTTTAGATGAAAATAACTTTGATAATCTAAGTGGTCACTTTTATTTAATTTATCAACCACATATAGATTTTGAATATCTAAAAGGTATTTTTTATAACTTATATGATGATATAAATATAATGCAACATAGTAGTTTTTTTGTAGTAAACTCTAAATATAATTTAGACATTAATGTCACTACACAAAATATAATTGAAACTGAAACCTATCAAAGTACTTATATTTTCTATCTTGGAGAGTTGGATAACAAATCTGATTTTAATTTTAGATTACAATTATGCTCTGATTTACTACCTCATATTGTAAGAGATAATGCTAAAGATAAATTTTTAAATTTATTTGACCTCATTAGATATAAAACTTTAGATTTAATTAACAAAGATGAAGCCCTTAATAGATTGATAGACTTCAATAAGATAAAGTCTATTGATGAAGAACTTCTATATACAGGAATAAAATTTATAAGTAATGACTTAAACATCTCTAAAACATCTAGTGATATGTTTTTACATAGAAATACACTAGTATATAGGCTAGAAAAAATTAATGAAATACTCAACCTTGATTTAAAAAACTTTGAGAACGCAATGATTTTTTATCTAAATGTAAAATCTTATTTTCTATATAAAAAAATTTAACTACTAAATTAAGCAGAAATTTCAGGTATTAGTTCAAATTTCTGCTTAATTTTAATTCAGAATATTGTATACCTATAAAGTATTCTGTATTTCAAGTTTATGAATATCCAATCAATCATGTTTTACAAATAATATTTTCAAATTTATTAGATACTAAACCTATTAAATCCATAAATCCACTATTTTACTTTTCCTAATTCTTTCTTTAAAACAAAATTCAATAAAAAACTTATTGTACCTAAAATAACCATAACATATCCTAATATTTTAAATTGTCCTGATGTTATAGTTGCTTCAAATACCATTCCAAGCAATACAGTTGCAAAAATAGAACCTAAATAACGGCTAGTTTGAAAAAGACCAGAGGCTGTACCTATACTATCAGGAGGACTTTCTTTAAACATTGAAGATTGTAAGGCTACATTACCAATTCCATAACTAATACCTGCTAATGATAAAATTATCCCCTTGCCTATTACTGGTATTTGAATAAAAATTACTGAAAGAAGCATTGCGCTAATCAGCATAAAAATTGATGACATTATAAGAGGTACTCTAGTTCCAGATTTGTCTATCCATTTCCCAGTCAATGGAGATATGAAAATTCCTATACCAGACATGAACAACATAAATAGTCCAGTTGATTTAGCACTATAATGTAGCGCATCTTGAAAATAACTTGGAAGACCAAAAAATAATATATAATTGAAGAAATTTAATATAATAAATTGTAAATATACCTTTGATAGCTTAGGATTACTCAAAAAAAGTTTAATATCTATAAAGGGTAATCTCGTTCTCAATTCATGCCAAATAAAAATGCACATCAAAATTAATCCTAGTACAAATTGCTCTAAATTAAAAGACTCCTTAGCTGACAATAAGAATAGTAATATAAAAATCATTGCAACTGAAAATAAAACTATACCAACAATGTCTAATCTCGATAAAACATTCTTAAAAGTTTCTTTTATACTTTTTTTCTCTTTTACTTCTTTTGGAAATAAAAAATATCCTAGGCAGATGGCAACCATCACAATTGGTATATTTACAAGAAATATAGCATGCCATCCTCCTAAGTCAAGCAATACTCCACCTAGAGTTGGCCCTAACCCTGCTGTAGTTGAAGCGAAAATAGTTAAAACTGCTAATGCAGAAGATTGTCTTTCCTTTATATTATTTTGTATAAGAGCAACTCCAGATGGATACAATGTACTTGTTCCAATAGCTTGAATTACTCTTATAAAAATCAATACAAAGAATGATTGAGTAAATGGTACCATAAATGCTGAAAAACTTACGAGTATTAAACCACTTAAAAATAAAACTTTTCTACCTATTAAATCTCCAATCTTTCCTGAAACTGGCTGTGCAATAGCACTAGCTAAGTAAAATGCTGAAACCATCCAAGACACAGTTGTAAAACTAATATGAAAATCGTTTTGTATGCTATGTAAAGCAAGCGAAATCATAGATGAATTAAGAGGATTCAACATAGTTCCTGAGCCTATAGCTACTAAAAAAAGAGTTCTTTTAGCATTTATCTTACTCATATATCATACCCCCAATCTTTTTGATTCTTTTATCTTATAAAAAGGCTGCTCCTATAATTCCCGCATCTGAACCTAAGGTTGCACATACAATTTTTGCTATATCTTCTTTTTTGTATAAAATAAACTTTCTCACCAAGTCTTCAATTCCATCAAGTATTATATCACTTGCTTTAGAAACTCCGCCTCCAATTGATATAATTTCTGGGTCTAATGTATTTACTGTATTTGCAAATGTTTTTGCTAAATAAGTTTTAAATCTAGTTATTACTTCAATCGCAACAATATCATTTTCTCTATATGCATCAAACACCATCTTTGCATTTATGTTTTCTAAATCTCCTTCTGCTAAATCTAAAATCCTGCTTTTTCTACCTTCTTGTATAAGTTTTTGAGAATACTTTATAATGGCAGTTGCTGAACAGAAAGTTTCCACACAACCATTATTTCCACAGTTACAATCAAAATAGTTTTCTCCTATTACTTGATGCCCTATTTCTGAGCCTAATCCATGTGCTCCAGAAAAAACTTTTTTATTAATTACTATTCCTCCACCTACTCCAGTTCCTAAAGTATATAAAACTCCAACATCTGCACCTTTCATACTTCCAAACATTGATTCTCCAAGTGCTGCTACTGTTGCATCATTCTCGCCATTAACTTCTATATTTGGAAATCTTCTTTTAAGTTCATTCTTAAAATCTTTTCCATCCCATTTTAAGTTTACACAAGTTACTAACCCTTTTTTATTTATAAATCCAGGTACACCAAATCCAATAGATTTTATATCTCCCATATTTAGATTGTTTTCTTCTAACAGTTTATCAATCATTATTTTTATATCATCTAATATTCCTTCAAATCCCTTTTCAATCACAGTTTTACATTCTGTTCTAAAAAGTATCTTTCCTTGATTATCAACCACACCTGCTTGTATGCCTGTTCCTCCAATGTCTACACCTATATAATACATCTTTTTCACCTTTCTCTTTTAAATTTTATTAATATATATATATTATCATGTCTATATTATATTAAAATGTAAAACCATGCAAATTTTTAATAATATCTTTAATACAAAGCAAAAACATCTTCCCATAGTATATTTTCACTATGAGAAGATGTCTATTTTTATAAATTATTTCAATTTGTTAGACGTTCAAAACAAACTATATTTAAATCAATTATTTTAAACTTTTACCTGGACTTATTTTTTTCGTACTAAATAACATTTTTGCAACTATATATCAACCAAATCTTAAATATATTTTTTACAAACATGAATTAACTTTTCTAATAAGTTGCTTTTATTATTCACCAATCTATACTAAAAATCTATATACACATAATATATATATTTCTTTACATATACATATATTTGACTAAATACATATTTCTTTGCATACATATCTAGTCTATTACCTAACCATACATGCACATTTCTTTACACATGCACATATTGAAAGTAATTTTTACTCGAATTTTTATAACTAAATTATAATCAAATACACATTTTGCAAAAGTTTTAATTTTTACAAATACCTTTAAAACCTAGATGCTTTGTCTATACAATATGACTATTTTACTACCAAAATTTTAAGTCTAGGCAATTCCAATAATTATCCCAGCTTTTGAGTTTTTCCAGTACTTAATATAGCACTAAAAGCATCTAACTTTATTTCATATATTATAATTGAGTTTTCTTCATCATTTGGCTGTGCCACATCCGTTCCCACTGGAATCACCCCTTTCTCTTATTTGATTATATTATAGCATATTAAATATGTAGAGACAAGTATTTTTCAGAAAATTATTTATATTCAGTTTTATTTTTTTAAATAAAAACTATTTTTATATATTTGTAAAATGAAAAATAGCCAATATAAAAATCATATTATATTAATTTAAAATCTTATAAGTAAATAATTTAGATTCTAAAAAATATGATTATATCATATTGGCTATTTTAACTACTTTTTCTTAAACATATCTTCTATTTTCTGTCCAAATGTTTTTTTCTTTTCGTGGACGTTCGACCCGCACTCCTTCGCAAATTCTCTTAACAGATCTTTTTGCTTATCATTTAATTTTTTAGGAATCTCGACTACAACTTTGACATATTGGTCTCCTCTTGAGTTTCCTCTAATTCTAGGAATTCCTTTTTCTTTAAGTCTAAATACAGTTCCAGTTTGTGTTCCTTCTGGTACACTATACTTAACTTTTCCATCCAAAGTAGGTACTTCTATTTCATCACCTAAAGTTGCTTGAACAAATGTAATTGGCATCTCAAAATAAATATCATTTCCATCCCTAGTAAACAATGGATGAGATTTAACATTAACTACAATGTATAAATCTCCTCTTGGAGCACCTTTTTCTCCCACTTCACCTTGCCCAGCAAGTTTTATCATTTGACCATCATCTATACCTGCAGGTATATCTACTTCTATAGTCTTAACTTTTCTTGTATTTCCAGTTCCATGACATTTGCTACAAGGAGATTCAATTACTTCTCCAGTTCCATTACAAGCACTACAAGGTCTTGAGCTTGCTATATTTCCAAATGGAGTTCTTTGAACAGTTCTAACTTGACCAGTTCCATTACAAGTTGAACAAGTTTTCTTTGATGTTCCTGGTTTTGCTCCAGTTCCATCACACTCATCACATTCTTCACTTCTGTTTAACTTTATAGACATCTTTTTACCAAATGCAGCTTCTTCAAAAGATATAGTAACATTTTGTCTTATATCTGCACCACGTTGAGGACCTCTTCTTCTTTGTCTTCCTCCGCTGAAGCCTCCTCCAAACATGTCACCAAATATATCTCCAAACATATCTTCAAATCCACCAAAGCCTTGGCCATTAAATCCACCTTGGCCTCCAAAGCCTCCTTGACCGTTTAGCCCATCATGTCCAAATTGGTCATAAGTCTTTCTCTTTGTATCATCTGAAAGTACTTCATAAGCTTCATTTATTTCCTTAAACTTTTCCTCAGCATCTTTATCCCCAGGATTTCTATCTGGATGGTACTTCATTGCTAACTTTCTGTAAGCTTTTTTTATCTCTTGAGCTTCTGCACCTTTACTGATACCTAAGACTTCATAATAATCCCTTTTTGTACTCAAAAATTGACACCACCTTCATTTTACAAAACGATAGCTTGTAGAATAATAAACTACAAGCTATCATTAATTCTTATATTCTACTTTAAGTTATATAATCTATGATATATTATATTCTTTATGATGTATATTGTCCATATATCTTTAATATCTATATGATTTTCATAAATAATCTATTCTTCATTTATCATTTGCTGTTATATTATATAGCTTATTTATCTTCATCTACTTCTTTAAAGTCAGCATCTACTACATTGTCATCTTTAGGTCCATTATCTTGAGTTTGCTCTGCACCTTGAGCTGCTTGTTGTTCTTGCGCTGCATTTTGGTACATTTCTTGAGATACTTTTTGGAACTTAGTCATTACTTCTTCTGTAGCTTTCTTAAGCTCTTCTGCTGTAACATCTTGATTATCTTTTACAACTTTTAAGTCTGCTATTGCTTTTTCTATATCTTCTTTATCACTTGCACTTATTTTATCTCCAAGTTCATTTAAAGTTTTTTCAGTTTGATATATAGTAGACTCAGCTTGGTTAAATGCTTCTATTTTCTCTTTCTTTTGCTTGTCAGCTTCTGCATTCATTTCAGCTTCTTTTATTTTTTGTTCTATATCTGCTTCTGATAAATTAGTGTTTGATGTTATAGTTATTTTTTGTTCTTTTCCTGTACCTAAGTCTTTAGCTGAAACATTAACGATACCATTTGCATCTATATCAAATGTAACTTCTATTTGAGGTATTCCTCTTTGTGCTGGTGGTATATCAGTTAATTGGAATCTTCCTAAAGTTGTATTGTCATAAGCCATACTTCTTTCACCTTGAAGTACATGTATGTCAACAGCTGTTTGGTTATCAGCAGCAGTTGAGAATACTTGAGATTTCTTAGTTGGTATTGTTGTGTTTCTTTCTATTATTTTAGTCATTACATTACCCATAGTTTCTATACCAAGAGATAATGGAGTAACGTCTAGTAATAATAAGTCTTTAACATCTCCTGCCAAAACTCCTGCTTGTATAGAAGCTCCTGCTGCAACACATTCATCTGGATTTATACCTTTATGAGGGTCTTTTCCTATAAATTTCTTAACAGCATCTTGAACTGCTGGTATTCTTGTAGAACCACCAACTAATAATACATCATCTATTTCACTTGTAGAAAGTCCTGCATCTTGTAAAGCTCTCTTAGTTGGTTCCATAGTTTTTTCAACTAAACCTCTAGTTAATTCTTCAAATTTAGCTCTTGATAAATCTATATTTAAATGTTTTGGACCTTCTGCTGTAGCAGTTATGAAAGGTAAGTTTATGTTTGAATTCATTGTTGATGATAATTCTTTCTTAGCCTTTTCTGCTGCTTCTTTTAATCTTTGAAGAGCCATCTTATCATTTCTTAAGTCTACACCTTCAGCCTTTTTAAATTCATCTGCTAAATAGTCTATTACTATTTGGTCGAAGTCATCTCCACCTAATCTATTGTTACCAGCTGTAGCTAAAACTTCAAAAGTACCATCACCTATTTCAAGTATAGATACGTCAAAAGTTCCTCCACCTAAGTCAAATACTAATATTTTCTTTTCTTGGTCTAATTTATCCATACCATAAGCAAGAGCTGCTGCTGTTGGTTCATTTATTATTCTCTTAACATCAAGTCCTGCTATTCTACCAGCATCTTTAGTAGCTTGTCTTTGAGCATCCGTAAAGTAAGCTGGAACTGTTATAACTGCTTCTGTTACTGTTTGTCCTAAGTAACTTTCTGCATCTGATTTTAGTTTTTGTAATATTATTGCTGATATTTCTTGTGGTGTATATGATTTTCCATCTATATTTACTTTGTAATCAGTTCCCATATGAGTTTTTATAGAAGTTATTGTTTTATCTGCATTTGTAACTGCTTGTCTTTTTGCAGGCTCTCCAACTATTCTTTCACCATCTTTTGTAAATGCCACTACTGATGGAGTAGTTCTCATACCTTCATTATTTGCTATTATTTGTGCTTCTCCACCTTCTAATACTGCAACACATGAATTTGTTGTTCCTAAATCTATTCCTATTATTTTTCCCATGACCAAAAATCCTCCTTGAGTAATTATATAATTAAATTTTACTTATTTGTATGTTTTATATTAAGTTAAATATTTTAACCTTAATTTATATACTTAGCAAGAAACCTTAACCATTGAAGGTCTTATAACTTTAGTTCCTAGCTTATATCCTTTTTGAAGTACCATCACTATTTGATTTGCTTCTACTCCATCTACACTCTCTTGCATAACTGCCAGATGTAAGTTTGGGTCAAACTCCTTAGATTCTGCTTCTATTTCTTCCACTCCAAATTTTACTAGAGTATCTATTAATTGCTTATGTACAAGGCTTATACCCTTATACATAGTATCTTCCTTATCTTCACATGCATCTAAGGCTCTTTCCATACTATCTATAACTGGTATTAACTCAGTTATTATTTTCTCATTTGCAAACACACCAATTGTCTCTTTTTCTTGCTGAGTTCTTCTTCTGTAGTTTGCATATTCGGCTTGAAGTCTTTGATATTTGTCATTTAATTCATCTACTTCATCTTTTAATTTTTTTTCTGCTAATTTAGAATTTATGTCTGTTACATTCTCATCATCAGCTTTTTCTTCATCAGTTTTTTCGCTTGATTCTTCACATTCTTCATTAACAACTTCATCTTCTAACTCTACTTGAGTTTCAGATTCTTGGTTAATAGAAGTATCATTTTCTTCTTTTACTTCTTGTTGCTCATTTTTTTTATCCAAGACTTTACACCCCTCAATTTAAAATTTCTTTACTTTCTATTAATTAATAAACTCATATAATTTATTATAGAGTAAATTCTAGCGTAATCCATCCTTGTAGGTCCTATGAAGCTTATTCGCCCAACTAAGTCTCTATCTACGTTATAAGTTGCTGTAACTATACTACAATCCTGTGCCAATTTACAATCATTATCACTGCCAATTATTATATTTAGATTTTCTTTTTGTATTCCCTTTGATTTAATTATGTCAGCTATTGTTTCCTTTCTCTCTAACATATTTAAAAATGACTTTGCTTTTAACACATCATTAAATTCTGGATAACTAAATATATTAGTGGCTCCATTTAATGATAGTGAAAAATCTTCTTCTTCCATATTTGAGTTTAAGGCATTTAAAAGTTCATCTATAAACCCTGAATACTCACTTATTTCATATTTAATAAAAGCAATCAGATTATCATCTAAATCTGTTATACTTTTTCCTGAGAGCTTCTTTGTAAGATTATCAGAAATCAAATTTAACTTAGATTGATCTAAATATACATTAGTTGTAAGGTTAGCTTTTTTTAAGTCCCCTTTATCTGTTACAACTATAAGTAAAATATTATTGTCATTCATAGCAACCAACTGTATATGCTTTATGACGCTTTGATTTATTAAACTCTTAGTAACTGCTACAGTTGTGTAGTTAGTTAATTGAGATAATAGCTTAGACGTTTCATGAATTAATTCTTTTATATGATTTATGTTATGATTCATACATTGTTCAATGAGAATCTTATCAGTATCATCCAATTCACTTTTACTCATAAGAGAGTTTACATATAACTTATAGCCTTTTTCAGATGGAACTCTGCCCGCAGAAGTATGTGGCTGAATTAAATATCCTAATTCTTCAAGGTCAGCCATTTCATTTCTTATGGTTGCAGCACTAACACCTAAATCATGCCTTTTAGATATTGTTCTAGAACCTATAGCTTCAGCTGTTTCTATATAATCTTTAACTATAGCTTTGAGGATATTTAATTTTCTTTCATTTAATTCCATATTATTATACCTCCTAGCTGTTAGCACTCACCAAGTTCGAGTGCTAAAAAGATTATATATATTATATACCATTATAAATTTATTTTGTCAACACCTTAAAAATCATTCCATAAATTCTATAAATATACTATTAGATATTTCTCTTCCCTTTTGAGTTAATTGTATACCCTCAAAACTTTGGTTTATAAGCTTTCTAGCTAATAGCATTTCTATCTGCTTACTGTATTTTTCTCTAAAATCTATTTCAAATTTTTTTTCAAAATCTTTAAACTTTATCCCCTTATTCATTCTAAGACCCATAAATATCTTTTCCTCTATCAGATCTTTTGTAGAAAGATTTTCACTATCTTGTACTGGCTTCTTTCTTTTAATCAGACTTAAATGATACTCCTCTAAAGATTCTAAATTATTATATCTATTCTTATTGATATAACCAGAAGCTCCTGCTCCAAGACCTATATAATGTTCACATTCCCAATATAAAATATTATGTTTACAATCATACCCTTCTTGTGAGTAATTTGATATTTCATATTGATTGTATCCTTTTGATTTTAAATAGTTTATTGTATACTCATACATTTCTATATCTATATTTTCATCTATAAGGTCAAATTGATTATTTTCATACATATTATACAGTTCAGTACCTTCTTCTAATATAAGAGAATATGCTGATATATGTGTTGGATTTAAATCTGTAACTTTTTCAAGAGTTTCCTTCCAATCACATAGTTTCTGATTAGGAAGGCTATACATTAAGTCTATATTAATATTTTTAAATCCTACACTAAGTGCATCCATATAGTTTTTCTCAAATTCTTTATAACTATGTATTCTTCCTATAAAGTTCAAATGCTTTTCTTGGACAGCTTGTAATCCTATACTAAGTCTATTAATACCAACTTCTTTCATAGTTTCTAGTTTCTCTAGTGTCAGTGTACCAGGATTACACTCTATAGTTATTTCTGCATTTTTATCTATGTTGAATTTTTCTTTTATACTTACAAATACTTCTCTTATTTCTTCAGATGTCAAAATGCTAGGTGTTCCTCCACCTATAAATATACTTGTTATTATATTGTTTTTGTCTAAATTGAAATCTTCTTTATTTTTGTATTTATCATCTCTATTTAATTTATTACTGTATAACTCCATTTCTATTTTCAAATCTTCTATATATCTTTTTTTTGAATCTAGGTCCATTTTATAAGAATTAAAGTCACAATACTTACATTTCTTCACACAAAATGGGATATGTATATAAAGTCCTAACATTTTATATTCCTCATTTCTTAAAATTATCTTAAAGCATCAGTTATTAAATTATAAATCAAACAAAATAACTCATCAAGTAACATATAAAATATCTTCACTATGTAATATCATAAAAAATTTGGATAAAAGTAGATTTTTACTTTTATCCAAATTTTTCAACTTAAAATAAATGATTATCTCTTCTTCATATAATAGTAAACTGGTAATCCAAGTAGGGTTATAAATATACCACCTAGAGATATTACTGTCGAAGTCAATATTTGATTTATTATTACAAATAGTCCACCTAATATAGCTATAATTGGTATTATTGGATATAATGGAACTTTATATGGTCTGTGTAAATCTGGTTGCTCTCTTCTAAGCCTTATAACCCCAACAAAAGTCAATACGTAAAATACCCATATTGAAAATATAGTTAAATCTGTCAAAAGATTAAATTGACCAGATAGGGCATATATACATGCTAATATAGTTATAAGTAGTATTGAATTTACAGGAGACCCACCAGAATTTACTTTTAATAAAACTTTAGAAGCTGGCAAAGTTCCTCTTTCAGCTAATGTATATGGTATTCTTGACCCTGTTAATAAATATCCATTTAATGTACCAAACACTGATATTAATATACCCACAGTTATTACTTTTCCACCTAAATTTCCAAATAATTTTGTTGCAACTAATGTTGCTGGTGAAGTAACAGTTGCTAATTCACTTGCTGGCACAACCCAAAGATATGCAACATTTATTATAATATAGACTGCCATAACTAATGATAGCCCACCAACTATTGCTCTTGGTAAATCTTTTTCTGGAGATTTCATCTCTCCTGAGATAGCACCAACATTTATCCATCCATCATATGCAAACAATGTTGCTATTAATACTTGTCCCAGTGCGCTTGACACACTAACCCCATCACCTACAAAGGGATTTAATATTTCACTACTTTGACCTTTAATGAATCCAAAGATTATTATTAGTGCTAATGGTATCATCTTTCCAATAGTAGCTACTGTCTGAACTTTTCCTCCCAATGATGAACCTATTATATTAAGTAATGATAAAAACAGTATTACTCCAATTGCTATTGGAAGCACAACTGCCATATTGTTTGGACTCATATTTAAAAGTTCAGATGCTTGTTGAGCAAATATTACCCCTAATGCTGCTGATGTTCCTGGAAAAAATAATACAGTTTGCATCCATCCAGTTAAAAATCCTAGTTTTTCTCCATATATCTCTTCAATATAAATCATCATACCACCAGTTTTTGGGATAGCAGCTGATATTTCTGTAGCTGTAAGTCCAGCAGTTATTGTTATAAATCCACCTAAAAGCCATGCTATAATCCCTAGCCCTGGAGCTCCATTAGTTGTAGTATATATTGCCTGTGGTTTAAAAAAAACTCCCGAACCTATAACCATACCTACAACAGTAGAAAGAGCTGCGGAAAGACCAATAGTCTTTTGTAGTTGAGTACGCATGATGTCCCTCCTCACTGTTTTATAAGTGCATAAAATATTAATTTTATAAATTTATGGTTTTAGTATTCCCAAAGTTTTTTTTTATATTAATTTACTAACTTTATATTAACTTACTAGCTTTATATTAATTTGCTATACATTTAAAATTCTAGAGTATCAACCTTTATAATCTCAATCTTTAAAGATTGTCTATTTTTTTAAATGTGAATTATATTTTCTATCTTAAATTAATTAAATTGAAGTTTAATCTTTTGACTTAAAATGTATATATATCTAATACTTTTTCTTTTAAAATTTCTTTTTCATTTAATTCTGGATTATTGATAACAATTTCAAGAATCTTATTTAATAAATATCCTATATCTTTACCTGGTTTAACACCTATGGACATTAAATCGTTTCCATTAATAGCTAAGTCTTTAATATGAAAGCATTCATTTTGACTTATTATATGTTTAAATTCTTTTTCACTCTCAATAAGGTTTAATATTTTCTGTTTTGCATATTTTGGATTTTTAGCAAGAGTGTCAGCCCAATTAACTTTTATTAAATCTTCAAATAATTCAATATCTCCCAGTTTATTTAATAACTTTTTAATAATTTTTCTCTTTGGCTCTATTCTATAATCATGATATTGTATTAATACTAAAACTTTATCAATAGTAGAATTATCATACTTAAGTCTCTTCAAAATTTGCTTTGCTATTTTGACAGACTCCCTGCTGTGACTATAAAAATGGTCAATTCCATTTTTATCAGTCGTTTTAGTAATTTTTTTACCCAAATCATGAAATAACATTGTAAGCTTTAGATACAATTCATCTTCGATTACTTCAGTAGCTATTAAAGTATGTTTCCCAACATTATAAATATGATATGGATTATGTTGAATAACATCCTCTAACTCACATATTTCAGGAATTATAAATTTCAATAATCCTGTTGAAATTAATAAATTTAACTTAGACGAATCAGATACTAGCATTTTATTAAATTCTACTTGAATTCTTTCCATAGACACACATTTTATTAAATCTGTTCTTTTGTATATGCTTTGTTTAGTACCTTCAGCTATTTTAAAATTAAGCTGTGCAGAAAATCTAATCGCTCTAAGCATTCTAAGTGCATCTTCTTCAAATCTGTCTATTGGATTTCCAACGCAACGAATACACTTATTTTGTATATCCTCACATCCATTAAATGGGTCAACTAACCCAGTCTTTGAATTGTATGCAATTGCATTAACAGTAAAATCTCTTCTTGACAAATCCTTAACTATATCATTTGTAAATTCTATTGAATCTGGATGTCTACCATCACTATAGCTTCCATCTATTCTATATGTTGTCACTTCAAATGGCTCATGTTCAATCATGACTGTTACAGTACCATGTTGTACACCAGTTGGAATCGTCTTTTTAAATATCTCTACTACTTTTTCAGGTCTAGCACTAGTTGTTATATCCCAATCATTTGGAATTCTTTCTAATAAACAATCCCTCACACATCCTCCAACTACATATGCCTCATAACCATTTTTTTCTAATTCTTTAATTATATAATCCACTTTTTTAGGAATTTCTATATTAATCATAAATATCACCTTTTTTTTATTTTTTCTTTAATATACTCTTACCTATATTCTTTATGTGTTTAATTAAAATATACCACAAAAAAACTAGATTAATTTAGAAATAATTCTAAAATCACTCTAGCTTTTAAGTATATTTATCTAAATTTATAAGAATTTAATAAATTATTCGTCTAGTTTAAGTACAGACATAAATGCCTTTTGAGGAACTTCAACAGAACCAATTTGTCTCATACGCTTCTTACCTTCTTTTTGTTTTTCAAGAAGTTTCTTCTTACGAGATATATCTCCACCATAACATTTAGCAAGTACATCTTTTCTTAAAGCACTTATTGTCTCTCTTGCAATAACCTTATTACCAACAGCAGCTTGTATAGGTATCGCAAATTGATGTCTTGGAATTTCTCCTTTTAATTTTTCACACATTGCCTTTCCTCTAGGGAACGCACGAGTTTCATGTACAATAAAACTAAGTGCATCAACTTGCTCTTTATTAATTAAAACATCAAGTTTTACAAGAGTAGATGCAACATATCCCTTAATCTCATAATCAAGAGAACCATATCCTCTAGTTCTTGATTTTAAGGCATCAAAGAAATCATAAACAACTTCATTAAGAGGAAGGTCGTAATGGAGCATTACTCTTCTCTCATCTATATATTCCATGTTTAACATATTTCCACGTCTTTCCTGACAAAGTTCCATAACAACACCTACATAATCTTTAGGCACTATTATATCTCCTTTTACTATAGGTTCTTCTATCATTCTTATCTCAGCTACCTCTGGTAAATTTGCAGGATTTTGTATCATTACAACTTCTCCATCAGTTTTTGTAACTCTATATATAACAGATGGTGCTGTAGTTATTATATCAAGATTAAATTCTCTCTCAAGTCTTTCTTGCATTATTTCCATATGTAAAAGACCTAAAAATCCACATCTAAACCCAAACCCTAATGCTGCTGAAGTTTCAGCCTCATATTCAAGAGCAGCATCATTTACTTGTAATTTTTCAAGAGCATCTCTTACATTTTCATACTTTTCACCTTCTCCTGGATATATACCACAATATACCATTGGAGTAGCTTTTTTATATCCTGGTAAAGGTTCTTCTGTAGGATTATTTGAATCTGTTATTGTATCCCCTACACGACAACTTCTTATGTCTTTTATACTAGCAGCAATATAACCAACATCACCTGCTGATAATTCACTAAGTTCAGTTTGACCTGGAGCCATAACACCAACTTCAGTTACTTCAAATGCCTTCTTAGTATTCATCATTTTTATTGTCATACCTTTTTTAACAGTTCCTTCAAACACTCTAACATAGGCTACAACACCTTTATAAGCATCGTAATAAGAGTCAAATATTAACGCCTTTAATGGTGCTTCACTATCACCTTTAGGCGCAGGAACATTTTTTACAATATCTTCTAAAACATCTTCTATATTTAAACCTGTTTTAGCTGAAATAAGAGGTGCTTCACTTGCATCAAGTCCTATTATATCTTCGATTTCATGTTTTACTTCATCTGGTCTTGCACTAGGTAAATCTATTTTATTTATTATTGGTAATATTTCTAAATCTTGGTCTATTGCAAGATACACATTAGCTAAAGTCTGTGCCTCAACACCTTGTGCTGCATCAACTACCAATAATGCTCCCTCACATGCAACTAAACTTCTTGATACCTCATAATTGAAGTCTACATGTCCTGGTGTATCTATAAGATTTAAATAATATTCATTTCCATCCTTCGCCTTATACATTAATCTTATATTTTGAAGCTTTATAGTGATTCCTCTTTCTCTTTCAAGATCCATGTTATCAAGTAATTGACTCTTCATGTCTCTTTCACTGACAAGCCCCGTTTGTTGTATTAATCTATCAGCTAAGGTAGACTTTCCATGGTCTATATGTGCAATTATACTAAAATTTCTAGTTCTACTTTGTTTATTGTCCACCTTAAATTCCCTCCTCTTGATTATTCTTATAGTTATCATTTTATATTATATAAAAACTTTTTATATATCAAATTTTAAATTTTTGAATATAAACTAATTGGCATTAAACAAAATTATCCACATTATATGTGGATTATCAAGTCTAACACTAAATATTATATAATATCGCAAACTTAAAGTAAATCCTATAAAATATAGTTAATGTATTTTTATTTTATACAATTAAGGATGCATAACTAAAATAAGGCTTATTTTAGTCAATAAACCTTATTCAATTATTTACCTACTTATTAAATTTTTCAACGATTTTGTGTATATCAAAATTTTGTATATCAATCTTTGGTATATCAAACTTTGTAATATCAAATTTAATACTTGAGAAATAATTATGTTGTTTTATTCCCAACATACTTTTAGCATTACTGTCAACTATAAATACACAAACTGATGCACCTATAATCATAATAACTAAAAATATAATTCTCATAATATACTTATATTTTCTTTGTTTACTTTTACCTTCTATATTTCTTTCTAATCGGCTCATTCAACATGCTCCTAATTACACTAAACAATCTAATTTTTTTGTTTAAAATATTCATCTAAAATTTCAGCAAGATACTTTGTAGTAGCCTTAGATTCTTCTATACTTGTTGCATTATTTCCAATTTCTATTAACATGTGATTTTTAACTGCAAATTGATTAAATCTAGCATAATCTTTTTCTACTATTGGAGACACCAAACCTGGATATTTCTTTTCCGCAAAAGCAGTTATATCATCAGCTAAAGCTCTAAGTTGTGCTTTATTTTCATTTTTTCCTCCTACAACAAAGAAGAATTTAGATACTCTCTCTCCATTTATCATAGTTGTATATTTCAAATGGTCTTTTTCTTTAGTGGCTGGATTAGTTAAATCCCTAGCATCCCTATGTAAATCTATTGCTATGTCCACTGTATTATATTTAGGGAGTATACTTTTTATTGTTTTTAAACTACTTGCATAAGAGTTATTATAAGATGGATAGTCATGGTATTTAGTAGTATGGACTACACCCCAACCTTTACTATCTAAAGCGCTAGTTAATGCGTTTCCTACTTCCATTACTGAATTTTTCTTATCTCTTGAATGATAATTTCCATCAGGTGAATTTGAATAAGTTTCACATCCGTGAGTATGATATATCAAAATTCTTGGATTTTCTTTAGTCACTCTTAAATCATCTTTATAGTCTGCACTAGATGCAGTACTAGTTTCAGTTGTATCTGAGTTTTTTGACTCAATGTCTGGAACATTTTCTTTCCCAACATAAAGTTTTATATATTCTTTTTCGCTTTCTTTCTTATTGTCAGCTTTACTTACATCTTCAGATTTTTTATTTTCATCTTTACTTTCTTTATTATCTTTACTTGCTTCTTTATTTTTATCACTCTTTTTATTTTCTGTATTATTTCCTTCGACTTTAGCTTCTGGATAAGATGAATTTACTAAAAACTTCAAAAAGTCATCTTGATTTAAAGCCAATGATTTTCCTGGTAAAATGCATGCTAATATAAAAGTCAAGGTTACTACTTTAATGCATTTTTTAAACATATTTGCTCCTCCTTATTTTACAATCTACCTGGATGTAAAGACCTATTTAGACCTTCACTTATTATTATAGATAGATTTTCAATTGTATCATCTATATCTTTTGGTGTTACGATTAAATTCTTATCATATGGGTCTAATGAATCTTTTATTAGATGATATTTTTCTTCCTCTTTAAGTTTTTTTAACATTTCATAAAAACTTTCTGTTTCCTCTGACTGAGATATTAAATTATCTATTGCCATATCCAAAACATCTATTGTAAGAGTTGCTGCGTCAACCACAGTTGGAACTCCTATTGCAATAACATCTACTCCTAAAGTTTCTTTAGTAAGAGATTTTCTTGTATTACCAACACCTCCACCAGGTGATATTCCTGCTGTTGATATTTGTATAGTAGAGTTTACTCTTTCCATTTTTCTTGATGCTAGTGCATCTATTGCTACTACTCTATCTGGTTTCACTTTTTCAACTAATGACTTTACTACTTCACTAGTTTCTATCCCAGTAACTCCCATAACCCCTGGACTTAAAGCTGATACCTCAGTAAAATCATCATCATAATCCTTATTGTAATTTTTAAATAGATGTCTAGTTACCAGTGTTTTAGATACACTCTTTGGCCCTAATGCATCAGAAGTAATATTTCTGTTTCCAAGACCAATTACTAATGTCTTTTTATTTTTGTCTGGTCCAAATACATCTACCAATTCATCTTTTAAATAACTTATCATTTCTTCTCTTGATTCATCATCATCAAATTTCATAAGATTACTTTCTAGGGTTATATATTTTCCTATATCTTTGTTCATTATCTCTGAACCTTGTTCATCTATTACTTCAACTTTTGTTACAATACAATTTTCTAATTCTTTAGTTTCTATTTCTACCCCAGGAATACTACTTCCTTCTTGAGACTTTTCACACATTTCACTAGCTTCTAAAGCTAAATCTGTTCTTACATTAATCATATAAACCTCCAGTATAAATTAAATGCTAATTATAATTGTTAACAAAATTTAGTATTTTATAACAAAAAACTATAAATTTATTTAAAACAAGTAAAATTAAGGCTTTCAATGTAAGAAAATCGAGTTTGGTCAGTAAACTTCCTTATCTATCATATATTTACAAATATAAAAAAGGTAGCAACTACTTATATAGGCGCTACCTTTTAATCTATTTACCAATTTCATGTTATCAAATTCCTGCCAAGTTTTCATTCATTATATATTTCTTTTTTTATCAAAATAACTTTATAATTTCTACACTATTTCATTCTGTTAAAAAAAAGGGTTCAGCAATCTCCAACCACTCATTTGGCAAATAAATAGATAAATATCCATGATTATATCCCTTAGCCTCATAAATTTTGCAAGAAGATACATAAGACTGAAGCATTTTTGCAGAGTTTTTTACACATTTCATTTCCTTTTCTCCATACCAATACATCACTTGTGCTTTAGTTTCTCTTAAACTCTCCTTAAGTGTGTACTTCATCATATAAGTACGATACATAGCATAGAGTGTTTCTTTTCTGACATGTGGCATATCCTTCAGATAATAGTTCTTAATTTCATCTGGATATTGCATGTTTTTGGGAAATAGTTTTGGCATCATAGCTATTTGTAGTCTACAAGCTTTTTCACTAAATAAAAGCCCTCTAAAAAATCGAATAGCCATCATACAAGCTCGTGCCATATTGGGTCTAGGATAGCAAATACTACCATCAATAATTGCCTTTTCAGTAATATCAGGTTTTCGAGATAAAAGCTCTATAACAATCTGTCCACCAAGTGATACTCCACACAGAGAAAAAAGATGACCACCACATACTTCATCTATATATTTCATCAATTTATCTGCTGTATCCTCTGTAGAAATATATGTAGTTTTGTATTCTTCTCCATGTCCATCCAATGTAGGAAGTATTACATGATAACGTTCAGACAATACTCGTGCCTGTCGTAAATAGTTCCACCATGCATTCCCACCTCCATGAATAAGCATGATATGTGGGTTATTTTTATTACCAAATTCATGAAAGTTCATTATAATGCCTCCTTATAAAAACAAATTACTTTTTATTTTTTATTTTCATTACTCTTTACAGGTGGAGAAGATATAATTGAGAGTTTTCGGAGTTTTAAATCCGATTTAGGTTCTTGATCTATGTATGGCTTCAATAAGTCAGCTATACTTTGAAGAAGATTTTCATATTCTCTATCAGTAATATATAGCAATGCTGAATTGAAAAGCACATTATCTTTCTTATGGTCTTGACTTTTCCTACTAAAATATTCATTCATTTCCTGCATCAATCCTACATGAAATGCTGTAGAAAGTGCAACAAATGCATCACCTTCCATATCTAAAGCATAGTCCTTTAGTGCATAAACCTTTTCAATAGTACCACGTACACGATTTTCTTTGACTACTTCAATCATATTGTTGTCTTCCAAAATTTTAACATGGTGATAAACTGTTGCACGAGGAATATCACTTAGATACTTCACAATATCAGACGTACGAACACTACTATGAATTCGAATATACTGTAAGATTCGAAGTCTAGCTGGATTTAGAATTAGTTTTGTTGTATCCACTTTATCATTCCCTTCTTTAGTCTATAAAATTATTATAGTCTAATTTTATAGACTATTCAAGTCTATGATATAAAGCTGTCAAACAGTCAACAGTAATTATTCAACTTTGAAGAGAATTTAAATATATTCAACTCATAAAATAAAAAAATTACCTTAATTAGTAGAAAGTTTTTCATAATAACCATATAAATTTATATTTTTATAAAGTTTATTACTAAATCTATAAAAATGAGTAATTTCTTGTATTATCTTATAATTATTGGAAATACTATCAAAATGTACGCTAATAATTTGAATTATTTCAAGATATATGTTGCAAAAATAAAATATTAAATTGTATATATTAAGATATTTAAAAAACAAAATATATCAACATAAAAACAAAATATTTCAAATTATTTATGCCTAATTTATAGTCTAAAAAATCAAAACAAAAAACATTATTAAAATATATAAATAATAATCCTTGATTTTTAGATTTATTTCTGTTAAAATCTAATATGTTGACGATGAATATGAGAAAAAAATACAGGGAGGTGAACACGGTGGCAAATATAAAATCAGCTAAGAAAAGAATAAGTGTTATCGAAAAGAAAACTGCTTTAAATAGAGTTAGAAAATCTCAAATAAAAACTGCAATAAGAAGATTCGAAGATGCTGTTGCAGCTGGAAACAGAGAGGATGCTGTTGTTAAGTTCCAATACGCTCAAAAAAGAATATACCAAGTAGCTTCTAAAGGAACTATACATAAGAATGCTGCAGCTAGAAAAGTAGCTAAATTAGCTCAAAAGTTAAACGGTATGAACGCTTAATTACCAGTTTATATTTCTTATATATAATAACCCCTATGTAGGGGTTTTTTATTTTGTAAATTTATACAATAAAAAATAAATAGTTGGATATATTATAGTGGATTATATACTCTTAGACTTCGTTTAATCTACTTGTACTTTGAACTATAACATATCTTGCTATTTATTTTTTACTAATATATAAATTTTTTATATTGCTTGTCTTTTACAGTATCTACTAACCAACATTTCAACTGCTAAAGTATCTCTTATAAGACCTGTTTTTATTTTATAATCGCTCTCTAATATATAATTTAAAATTTCTATGATTATATCATCAGAGAAATTTTTAGTCTGCCTTAATGCTTTTCCTATTACAAATTGATGAATTTTCAATTTATCTGCTATAAGCTTTGCTGAATATCCTTCTAATTGTAATTGCCTTACTTGCATGACTATTTTAAATTGTCTAGCTATCATAGAAAATATACCTAAAACAGATTCACCTTCCTGTATCATATCATTTAATATTTTCATTGCATTAGAAGCATTTTGCTCTCCAATATAGTCAATTAACTTAAATATATCATTTTCAACCTTTTTGGGAGATAATTTATCTATTATATCATTAGTTACACTATTTCCCTTTCCAACAAATGAGCTAATTTTATTTATCTCATTTTCTAAATCTGATAAAGTCTTTTCACTACTTTTATCTCTATATCCTTCTTGTTCAATAAAATACATTATTTGAGAGTTTTCTATTACAACTTCATTTGAAGCAAAAGATTTTTTTATCCACTTAAATAAGTCCATATCAGAAAGCTTGTCACAATTAAAAACAATCCCATTATTACTTATCTTTTTAACTAAAGATTTTCTTTTGTCAATATCTCCGTATACAATAAAAACTATAGTGGTAGTGTCTGGAGTATTATCTAAATGCTCTATCAAGTATTTTTCATCACTATCTGTAAAATTCTTTTTCTTTCCTTTTAGTAGCTCAAAATCTTTTACTATTACTATTTTCCTATCATCCATAAAAGGAAGTGTCTCTATAGAGCTTATAAGCTGATTTAAGACTATTTCCTTTCCATCTATTATATCTAAGTTAAAATCGAGCATTCCTTCGTTTAAATTCTCTTTAAAGACTTTTATTGCATTTTCTATTAAATAATACTCTCTACCATAAAAAAGATACATTTTTTCAAGTTTTTTATCTTTTATATTCCTTATAATATCCTTGTAATCCATTTTCTTGCTCCTTTATCTCTTTTCCTTCTATGTAAAATATGTAAAAAAATACTCCTATGTAATAAATCACTACAATATAAAGTTTCGGATTATCTATATCTATATATGTAAAATTTAAGTTACTGAGTTTCTCTAGTAAAAAAAATATTATTTCTATTAATGTGCTATTAAATAAAGCTATTATTTTAGCTATTACTATACTTACTTTAAATATTATTAAACTTGCGATACTCAAATACATTATTATACCTATAAATGGTACTATGATTAAATTTCCTATAATCGAAACCAGTGGTATCCCTTTAAATGTATAATATATTATAGGCAAAGTTAATATATTTGACGATATTGTCAATGATACCATACTTAATTTTATAATACTATTTATTTTATTGTAAAATATTAGTATAGATAATGTAGCTAAAAAAGATAATTGAAAACTTACATTATATATAACATAGGGGTTATTTATAATTAAAATTATCCCTATTAGAGATAATGTTGATAGTCCATCCTTTTTTCTATTAATAAAGACTGATAAATAGAAAACCATAACAAATGTTATAGACCTAATTATAGATGGAGACGCACCTACCATTATACAATATAAAGATATAAAAATCGACAATATTAATAATTTATACAATTTATTTATACCTCTTAATAAAAAAGCTATTACAACACATAGTATACCTGTATGAAGACCAGATATAGATATTACATGACTAGTTCCTGTCCTAGTAAACATTTCTTTTTGCTCATCTGTCAGATTTTCAACTTCTGATAACAATATAGAATTTATAAAATCTGAATTTTTCTTATATAAGTATCTATAAGTTTTATTTATGTAAAACTTTATTTTACCCATTGAGTCATATATTTTATTCTTACCAATAATTTTATAGCTATTTATATATATTATACCTTTATATCCAGTGCTTTTTATATACCTTCCATAATCAAAATCTTCATATTTCATTTTGTCTAAACTTTTAAATTTACCTGTAACATTAATCTTCTGACCAATTTTCAAATCTTTGCTTCTCGTATAATCATTTATTAGGAACTCGCCTACTTTATACTGATTATATCTAGGCTTTTCAATTTTTCCTTTTACTGTTCCTTGTATGGTTATTATCTTATCATTAAATTTTTCATCCTCTTCCTTTTTATTTGTGATAATAAAAGATATAGCTATCACAAATATTAATATAATTAGTAAAGGTCTTCTTATTTGAATCATAATCACTCCTCTATAAAACATATTATTTAGATTATTTTCAAATAAAAATTTTTTAAACAGAAGAAATTATCCTATAAGCAAAAGAATACGTCAAAAGATTTATTAAAATCTTTTGACGTATTTTCACTTTTATATATATTCATTTATATAATTTTCTTTTTTAGAAAAAATGCAATTAAGTGTTTCTATTGTTTCTTTTGAAATGCCTTCTATATTATTTAATAAAAATGCTTCTTCAATGTCTATATAAGAAAATGCTAATTGTGTTAAGGTATTTATATCTAATCTAATATCAAAACACCCTTGAAGCCCATCTATACATTCTTTATTTAATTTTTCTACCATTACTTTCTTATTTTGTATAGATACTTTAAATAGTCCATTATTCTCATCTATAAATTTATCTTCTATACATAATTTAATTGAACTATTAATCTCCTTATCAACTTCTATATCTTCAATAAATTGCTTTACATTTATAACCCTTCCCATCATAAAAGGTTTTAGTTTTATCTCACAGTCTTTAGGATTGTCTAATATAAACCTTATCTTATCTATTGTAGGAGTAGCTATAGTAGCTATCTTACATTGGGTATTGTGATTATATATAAATTTAAGCATTGATTTAAGAGCATCTATGTTTTTATAAAATAACTCTCTGACAAACATTTTATCTCCTTGAAGAAAATAAACTATGTACCCATCTTTTTCATTACCTTCATGGATATATAGATGTCCATCTTCACTTTGAATTTCTTTAAATAAGTTTTCATAATAATGTTCATCTTTTAACACATTACCATTAACCTCATTTAAAAAGGCTTTATCTATTTTAATTAAATCATCGATTTGTGATAAATTAGCTTTTATCATTTTTCCATTTGACTTGAAATTTTTTAAATCATCTGTTTTGATAGTATATTCAATTTGGTCATAGCAATGCTCATATCCAAATCTTCTATAAAGCCTATAGTCAATTGGCATTAATATAGATACTACTTGTCCTTTATTATACAACTCATTTAAAGTAAATTTAATAACTTTACTCATATAGCCCGTTCCTCTCCCCTCAGGAAGTGTAGAAACCCCTACTACATACGATGTATTGTATACCTTACTATTTAAGCTTAATTTATACTGGTTTAGCTGAAGAGAGGAAACAATTTTTCCTTCATCTAAAGCTATTACAGTATTTTCATATTTATATTTATCATTAAAATAGTATTTCATAAAACTTTCACTGTCATTAAAGCAATAGCTCCATATCTCTTTTATACTCTCTATTTCTTCTTCTTTAGCATACCTAATCTCCATATGGTTTATTAAGCCTCCCTAACACTGTACTTTTCAACAAATCTACAAGGGTGGTAAGAAAGTTTAGCTTTTCTCAAACCTTCAATACCTAAATCTTCTTCTCTATTTACAAATTCAACATCTTTAAATTCACTTACTAAAAATTGTTGGTTTATAAATGGATATAAACCTCTTATATCAGGATTTGCTTTTTCTATATGAATTAATGCCATGTTTTTATTTAAAAGCTCACCTATACTAAATGCTTCTAATTTTCCATCCACATATATACCAAATACTTTTACTTTATCTTTTAAAATATCGTAATTGTTAAATATTTTTTTGATACCAACTAATTCATCATCCATACTTTCATCAAACTCGTTATTTTCTTCTTTGTTACTTTCCCATTCTTTCATTAATACTAAACATTCATTGAAGCTTTCTTTATCTAATAATCTTGATTCATATCTACCTGCATATTCTTTTAAGAAATAATTTATATGATTTCTCTTCTTTTGATTCTTTTTACCAGCTAGTGTTCTTAAACTTTCTGCATCATAGATATAGTCAAATAAATCTCTTTCTTCTATATACTCAAATCTATTTGGGTATTTTTCTTTTAGAAACTCTACCACTTCAGTAGTAATACCTCTTAAATATATTTTTTTGTTGTTATGAGAAAAATACTCAAGTACAAAATCTACAACTTCTGGAAGTTTATCTTTTTTAGCCAGTGGTAATATTGAGAAACTATCTCCTTCATATTCACCAACTAAAACAGCAAAATCTTCACCTATATAATATCCTGTCTTATAAACATGTTGCCACATATATAAAGTACTAAAGCAGTACTCACAAGCTTCATAATCTACTAAATCAAAATAAGGGTCTAACTCCTTTTTTGAATTTAGTTCAATATCTTTGAAAAACATAAAATCCTCCTACCTTTTTATTGCTTAATTTTTTAAAATTTTATTTTGTATCTATAAAAACTCCAATTTAGTTATGGTATTAATTTCACTTATATTGTCTAAAATATAAAATAGGATAGTTCCCATATATCTTATATTACCCATCATAAAATTATATAAACATGTAATGACTGGAGTGATTTTTTATTGAGAAATAAAATTTTTTTATTAATACTTATTATAATATCACTTTTAAGTGGTTGTGACAAAAAATCTCTACTATCTATACATATGATAGATGTTGGACAAGGTGATAGTATTTTAGTACAAACACCTACAAATAAAAATATATTGATTGATGGAGGTGATGAAGATAGTAAAAATATAGTCATTAGTTACTTAAAACAAAAAAGAATAAAAACCATTGATATAATAATAGCTACACATCCAGATTCCGACCACATAGGAAGTCTTGATAATGTAATAAAAAAATTTAATGTAAATTCCATCTATATGCCTGAACAATCAACAGAAAGTGAAGCTTATCAAAATATAGTAAATTCTTGTAATGATAAAAATCTATCTATTCAGTATCTATACAGAGATGATGTTTTAAATATCGATAACAATATAAATATATATGTATTAAGTCCTTCATATATACAAGAAGAATCTAATTTAAATTCAATAGTTTTTAAATTAAACTTTAATGATACCTCATTTTTATTTATGGGTGATGCAGAAGAACCAATTGAAAAAGAAATTTTACATTATTTTGAATTAGATAATATTAATTTTATAAAAATAGGTCATCATGGAAGCAATTCATCAACTACTTCAGAATTTATTGAAAAAATTCATCCAGATATAGCCGCAATATCATGTGGATATAAAAATCAATATGGTCATCCTCATAAGGAAGTTATCAATACTTTAAAACAAAACAATATATCAATTTATAGGACAGATAAAATAGGTGATATTGTTTTTTATAGTGATGGTAAAATGATATTTACAAAACACAAATATAAAATAGACTCTTAACATAAGAAATAAAACTGTAACTACATAACAGAACTAGGCTAAAAGTATCAACATAAAATAGTTTTATATTGATGCTTTTAGCCTTTAAAATATGCCTATAAAATTTATAAATAAAATATTTAACATTTATTACCCTAATAATTCATTGACTATTACAGATGCAATTACTAATCCTCCAACAGATGGTACAAATGATACACTACCTGGTGTTACCTTTTTACCATTCATAACTTTCTTTTTAAGTTCTATTGGTTGTTCAGTTGAATATACCACTTTTAATTTTTTAATTCCTCTATCTCTAAGCTCTTTTCTCATGACTTTAGCTAGAGGACAAGTACTTGTTTTGTGTATATCAGTAACAACTATTTTAGTTGGGTCTAATTTATTTCCCATCCCCATAGAGCTTATTATTTTTAAACCTTTTTTTTCACATGTTTCAATTAAATGTATTTTTGAGCTTACCATATCTATTGCATCCACAACATAATCATATTTTTCAATTAATATTTCACTGCTAGTATCTTTATTATAAAGATTTCTTATTTTTTTTATATTAATATTAGGATTTATATCTAAAATCCTTTCTTCCATAACATCAACTTTATATCTTCCCACAGTTGAATGTAATGCTGGTATTTGTCTATTTATATTTGTTATATCTACATCATCAAAATCAACAATAGTGAGATTACCCACTCCAGCTCTTGCTAAAGCTTCAACAGTAAAACTACCTACTCCTCCAACTCCAAATACTATTACATTTGAATTTTTAAGTTTTTCTATACCATCATCTCCAACTAGAAAGCTAGTCCTCGTTGTAAAGTTATTTTCCATTTTTCCACTCTCCTAGACTTTTATATACATAATATTAGTATTAGAAAATTTACATTATATAATACTAAATATTATATATCACTAAAAGTAAATTATCTTAAAATAATTTTTAAATTTAAAAAGGTATCTTTTAATATTAAAAGATACCTTTTATACTGGCGGGAATGCGTGGGAATCGAACCCACCTAAGAGGCTATTAACCCCTCATACTAGTTTTGAAGACTAGAGGGCACACCGGCACCCATCCACTCCCATAACGAAACGTTTCTCAACGAAATCTATAATATCATATATTTTGACTCTTTGCAACAATTTTTATAGATTAATTTGATAGTAAATTATATTTTAAATAGTTTTTATCTATAGCAATTGATAATTATATATATTTTTATCATATTTATAATTATCTTTATCAAATTAAAAACTGGAAACCATATTTTAATTATCTATAAAGAATTTTCCTCTATTTAATCAAAATATAATTTCCAGTATAAATACAAATTATTTAATTATTTTAATATACGTATATCTATAGTTTTTCTTCCCCAGTTATAAACTGTCTTTGAATCATTCATAAATATATCAATTTTATTTCCTTTTATCGCACCACCACAGTCTTCAGCAGTAAATACCATATCAAATTGAGGTATATATACTTTCGTTCCATATGGTATAACCTTAGGGTCTACAGCTATTGTTCCCCACTTAGGCTTTGTTCCTGTTGCAGTTATAGTATGACCAGAATATGCAGTTGCTACAACTCTCATACTTCTACCATTGTTACTACTGCTACTACTTGAAGAAGATGAAGCCATCCTTCTTGAACTTTCTCCCCTTGATGAAGCTACTTGCATTTCTACTTTTGTTCCTTTGTTTACAACTTTATTAACAGGCTCAGATGTAACAACTTTTTTCACAAATTCCTTTTCTACTTTCTTACCATTATGATAAGTTTCTTTATATACTAATTCACTTTTACCAGATTTTCCTTCTTCTTTAACTTTAGAATCTCCTTTTGTCAAAGAGTTGTCTTCAACAACTGTAACTTCAAATGGAATATCCTTAGTCTCTACAACTGTTTTTTCCTTAACATCAATTACTTCTATTTTATCTCCATTCGATAACTTTGAATTTACATCCAAATTAACTATATCATTTCCATCATAACTAATGTTTTGAGCTTCCAAAAGGTCTCCTACATTAGAGCTAAATGTAGATACAGTTCTCTCTTCTCCTTTTACTACTAATGTTACTTGTTTATTAAGTGCAGAGTATCCTGATAAAATTCCAACTGATAAAACAACCGCCATTGCCGAGACTTTAACATTACTCAATTTCTTTAAATTCATATAAAATTTCCTCCCTCAAATTTTTTACACTATATATTTTGCTTCGTAATATTCTGCTTCGTAAATTTCTTTTTTGTTTTTTGTGTAACTAAATTGTAACTATTTTTTCAAGAGTTGTCAACTTGACAAAAAAATAGAAATATGCATATATAGTGTTTTCAACTATTAAAGCATATTTCTATTAGTTACAACAATGTCATTGATTATTGTTGTTTTGTTATCATTCTGTTACCTTTTATATTTATATATTTTCTATCTGCCAATTGATAGGTTCTTTTCCTAGCTTTTCGAGAATTTCATTTATCTTGGAGAAGTGCTTACATCCAAAAAAACCTTTACTTGCTGATAATGGACTTGGATGGGGAGCTTCCAAAATATAATGCTTACTTGTATCAATTAATTCTACTTTTTTACGCGCATTACTTCCCCATAATACAAAAATTACTGGGTCTTCACGGTCACTTAAAATAGAAATTATTCTATCTGTGAAGATTTCCCACCCTTTATTTTTATGAGAATTAGCTTCATGTGCTCTAACAGTAAGTGCTGTATTTAAAAGTAATACACCTTGGTCTGCCCAAGGCATTAAGTATCCATTATTAGGTATGAAGCATCCTAAATCTTCTTTTAATTCTTTGTACATATTTAATAGAGATGGCGGAGTTTTTACTTGTGGTTGAACTGAAAAAGCTAAACCATGAGCTTGATTATCTCCATGGTAGGGGTCTTGTCCTAGTATTAAAACTTTTGTATCCTTATATGAAGTGTGTTTTAAAGCTTCATACATATTATGCATATTCGGAAAAATTTGACGTGTCTTATATTCATCTATAAGGAATTTTCTTAAATTTAAATAATATTCTTTTTCAAATTCTTCTTTTAATAATTCATCCCAATCGTTTCCTAAATTAACCATAGTTATCACCAATTCCTTTCAGCTATTTTTATTTATTGTTTTATTTAGAAATTATGTCCTCTTGATTGTCATTTTTTTCATTAGTATTTATTTTTATGCTCACTCTGTTAGGTATACAAACTATACTTTGACTTGGTTTGTTTATAAAACCCGTATGTACACACACCTTATCAGGACATGAAGCATCTATTATCTCTACACCTTTGTCGTGAATTTTAACTATATTGTACCCTCCCCTATTTTCTATTTTAAATTCTTCTTTGGCATTTATTGAAACAGTCTTATACAATTTATTATCTACATAAATTTCAATACTTCCAGCATTTTTAGAATTTATAACAGTTATTATTCCATAACATGCTGTGATAACAATCAAAACGCCTAAAATAAGAAGAATGTCTTTTTTCTTCATTTTTTGTCCTCCTATGAAATTATGCTATAATAAGATAATAACACAATTTCATAGGAGGAATATACCATGAATAAGAAAAAAATCACATTTATTTTTGTGATATTGATTTTAGCATTAATTTTATTTTCATTTTTTAGGAGTTCAAGTCAAAATACTAAATATAGTAAAACAAGCTATTACCTTGGTACAGTAAATGAAGTTACTATATTTAATACAAAAGAATCGAAAAGTGATAAAATTTTAAATGAATGTGATAAAATTTTAAGATATATTGATAACAAGATGAGTACTCATATACCAGGAAGTGATGTTTCTAAAATAAATGATAATGCTGGTAAAGATTTTGTCAAAGTTTCTGATGATACATTTTTTGTTGTACAAGAGGCTATAGAGTACTCTAAGTTGTCTAATGGATACTTTGACATAACAATTGGTCCACTATCAAATCTATGGGCAATTGGAACAGACAAGGCTAAGGTCCCAAATGACTCTGAAATAAATGAACTTCTGCCTCTCATTGATTACAAAAATATTATATTAGATGAAAAAAATAAATCTATAAAATTAGTTAAAGAAGATATGAAAATTGATTTAGGAGCAATAGCTAAAGGATATGCTGCTGATAAAATCGTAGGCTATTTGAAATCAGAAGGTATAAAAAAAGCTTTAGTAAACTTGGGGGGTAATATATTTACTCTAGAAGATAGCAAAAATAACAAACCTTTTAAAATTGGTATTCAAGACCCAACTAGCAAAAATGGAGAGTCTATAGGAAATATAGAAACTACAAATAAATCTGTTGTTACATCTGGAATTTATGAGAGATTTATAGAAAAAGATGGCAAAATATATCACCATATGTTAAATCCATTTACAGGATACCCTTTTGAAAACAACTTAAGCAGTGTTACAATAGTCTCTGATAAATCTATTAATTGTGATGCTTTATCCACGTCTACATTTGGACTTGGACTTGAAAAAGGTATGGATTTAATTAATAGTATTGATAATGTAGATGCTATATTTATAACCAAAGATAAAAAAGTATATTTAACTAATGGCATACAAAATAATTTTAAACTTACAGACAAGGCCTTTTCTATTGAAAAGTTCAATAAATAGTGAGTTTAAATAATGTAAATGTCTATATACATACAAAATACATAAGAATTTAAATAGTTATCATACAGCTATTTAAATTTTATATAAAATATGGTATATACTAAGTAATCTAAAACAAATTGTACTTATGTATATACCATTTTCTTTTATTTTTGTAAAGGAACTTTCCTTTTTATATTTTCAATAAATAATTCAACTAACTCTTTATAATGATTTTACAAACAAGTCCATTCTATTTAAAGCTTCAATTACATTTTCTTTTTGAGTGCCTAAGTTTATCCTAACATAGTTTTCACCATCTTTTACAAAATGACTTCCATCTTCTATTAACACACCTGTATCAATCGCTAACTTATCTGTAAATTCACTTGCACTTAGCCCTAGATTGCTTATATCCATCCAAGCTAAATAAGATGATTCCATCTTCATTAGTTTAATCTTCTCATATTTATTTACCCAAGTCTCTAGAAGTTCATAATTTGATTTTATATATTCATTTACGCTCTTTAACCACTCTCTACACTCATCATAAGCTGTTATTAATCCTATTATTCCAAACACATTTGGAGACGTTATAGAATTTTGTTTTAATTTATCCCTAAATGTATCTCTTATATCCTTATTTATAACTATAGAATAAGAAGTTTTTAATCCTCCAAGATTGAACCCTTTATTTGGTGATGTCAGAAGTATAACATTTTCTAAAAGTTCCCTTTCAAGCTTAAGAATAGAATTAAATTCACCATAATGAATATGTTCTGCATGTACTTCATCTGCAACTAAAATAACATTGTTTTCTTTACATATAGTTGCTACTTTCGTCATTTCTTCAATTGACCAAATTCTTCCTGATGGATTATGTGGTGTACAAAACATCATTAGTTTAGGTTTATTTTCTTTAATTTGAGATTCTAATCTATCAAAATTTATATAATATCTATCATTTATCACATCTAATGTATTACAAACTACATTTACACCTTGCTTTTTAGCTGATGATTCAAATGGGTCATAAACTGGTGTATTTAATATTATACTATCTCCTTTTTTACAAAAAGCTTGTACTACATAGTGAAGTGTTGACACAGTTCCATAAGTCAATGTAATCCATTCTCTTTCCACAATTACTTTATGCATGTCTTTTTGCCACCCAATAACTGAATCGTAAAATTCATCATAACAGTATGTATATCCAAACACACCTCTTTTTACAGCTTCAATAAATTTATTTTCTATTTCTGTTGGTATTTTAAAATCCATATCAGCAATCCACATTGGTACAAAATCTTCTTTAATATCTCCAAATTTATCTCTTATAATGTTTAAATCCCACTTTCTACACTTTTCACTTACTCTATCTGGTCTTTCATCAAAATCATACATTTAAATTTACCTCGTCTTTTCTTATTAATTATTGTAAAAATACTTAACTATAATTTATTTTTAATTTACAACTATTAAATCTTTGGTAGATGTAGTCAATCTCATACACCCATTTTGAGTTATAAGTACATCATCTTCAATTCTTACTCCTCCAAGCTCTGGTACATATATACCAGGCTCTATAGTTACAACCATGCCTTCTTTTAATACTTCATTTGATTCTGGAGACAATGCTGGGTACTCATGAACCATAATTCCTACTCCATGTCCCAAATTGTGACCAAAATTATCACCATATCCATATGAACTAATTATATCTCTTGCAATCTTATCTATTTCACCAGTAGTCATACCTGGCTTTAAAACCTTTATACACTCTTCATTAGCTTTCTTTACTATAGTATATATTTTTTCCAACTCTTTATTTGTAGTTCCCATACAAATAGTTCTAGTAATGTCTGAACAATAATTATTGTACTTAGCTCCAAAATCAAATGTAACAAAATCTCCATACTCTATAACTTTTTCACTAGCTTTTCCATGAGGTAAGGCTCCTCTCAAACCAGATGCAACTATAGTGTCAAATGACTCTTTTTGTCCACCTAATTCTTTTATAAATCTCACAATTTCATTTTCCACTTGTCTTTCAGTCATTCCAATTTTTATAAAGTCAATTATATGATAAAATGTAGCATCTACTATTTCACAAGCTTTTTTTATATGTTTTATTTCATCTTCATCTTTCTCTTTTCTTAGAGTAGATAAATCAACTGATTTTAAAGTTGCATTTAATTTGTTACTCATACTTTTATATGAGTCAAAAGATACTTCACTTCCTTCAAATCCGATTTCTTTTATATTTTCATTTCTACAAATATCATTAATTATGTCAAAATAAATTCTATTTTTATCCATTAATATAACATCAAATAAATCTGATTTTCTTTTAACTTCTTCAAAGTATCTAAAATCTACTATTATATATTGTTTATCTTTCGTTATAAAAACATAGCCTGATGAACTAAATAGATTTCCAATATAAAACTTATTGGTAGAACTATTAATAAGAATTCCATCTATATTACACTCTTTAAGATACTTTCTTATTTTTTCTATTTTATTCATATTTTATCTCCACCACCCTTAATTATTCATATAGGTAAGGCTGGTAATATTGCTTCAATCAATATTACCAGCCAAGGTTATTATAGATAGTAAAATTTATAAATTAATCAATATAATCTACAACAAGTTTACCCTCTTTTATTAATTTATTTCTGTAAAATACATTTCCTACAGCTATGAATATAGCACCCACTGCTATACCTATTACATATCCAAATAAGTTATCTACTAGAGGCCACGCCCATATAGCAGACTCTGGGAACCATTGAACTGCTCCTAAAACTATACCTGTAATAGCTCCTATTATACTTCCTACTATATTTAAAGGTATAACAAAACCTGGTCTCTCAAGTGCAAATGGTATTGCTCCTTCTGATATACCCATAAATGATAAGAATATAGAAGTTTTTCCTGCTTGATAGAATTGTCTATCATATACTCTTCTTCCTACTAATCTTTTATCTAATAAAGTTGTAAGTCCTAATCCAATTGGAGGAACAACTATAGCTATTGTTCTTGCTGTTATTGGTAATACATTTTCTGTAGTCAAACCAAGTGCAACGAATCCTGCTGCTTTATTTATTGGTCCACCTAAGTCAAATGCTGTAGCTGCTGCTAAAGCTGTTGCATATACATACTCTCCTGCTGCTCCTGCTGCTGTTAAGAAGTTTTTCATACTTTCATTAATTAATCCACCAAATGGAGTTATTATAAATATCATCAATACCATACAAGTTAATGATGCTATTAGTGGTATTAAAAATGTTGTTTTAAAAGCTAACCAGTTATGAGAAACTTTTATAGATTTATTTAACCATTTTACAAAATATCCTATTATGAATGCGATTAATATTGCACCTAAGAATCCTGATGCAACTGGTACAACTTCTATCCATTGTCCATCTACGAATTGTGGCACACCTACAGGTTTATTAGCTACATATCCACCTATAAATCCTGCGATTAGAGCTGTCTTCCCACCTATAGAATTTGCACAGAATGCTGCAAATAGTGGTATTGCAAATCCAAACAAAGTAAATCCGAAGTTTGACATTAATTGTGCCATATTTAAAAGACTAAGTTTAAATCCTGTAAACTCACCTGAGTTCATAGCATCAACTATACCTACAGATGGGTCAAGTCCTAATATTGCATATGGTATTAATTGAGATAAAGCTCCTATAAGTCCACCCATTACTAAGACTGGTATCATATACGATATACCTGTCATTATATGCTTACTAACTTCTTTCCACTTTCCATTGCCCTTTGATTGAGTTGGATTAGATGGAGTAGTTTTTCCTGCGTTATTGCCTCCTGTTGTAGAAGCACCTGAACTGTTTATAACTTTTTTCTTGATTGCCATTCTATTTCCTCCACAGTAAATTTATTATATTCCTAAATCCTCTTCTATTTCCTTTATAACACCTTCTGCATTTTTTATAGCCTCCTGTAATTCAACCTCATAAACTTCACAACCATCAAATCTTTCCATACCTTCTGGTGTTATTGCTACTGCATGTATTATCATAGTTGCTCCTAATATATCTTCTCTTGTTAATTCATTTTGCACACCATCTGCACCTTGAGTTTCAACTTTTGCTTCATAACCTAATGCCTTTGCAGCTTGCTCTATTGCTTCTGCTGCCATAAAAGTGTGAGCTAGCCCCATTGGACAAGCACATAATGCTACTAATTTTTTATTCATTTTAAATTCCTCCTATTTTTTAGTTGATTATTTGTTTTATTTTAACCTTAGTATTTATCTATAAACCTAAAGCTTCATTTATTAAGTTAGCGATTTCTTCCACATTATCACTCTTTAAAAGAGAATCTTTAAAATCTTTATTTATTAATTTTCTTGAAAGAGATGATAATAATTTAAGGTGTATGTTTTCTTTACTTTTTCCTGGCATAAGTAAACTTATTGCCAATTTAACAGTATCTTCACCTTCGTTCCAAACAACATCATCATTAAACTTTAGTACAACTACTGCTGGGTTTTCAATTGCATCATTTTTAGTATGAGGTATTGCTATAGATTCACCTAAATTTGTAGTAAATTGCTCTTCTCTAGCTATTAAACCTTCATACACTAGATTTTCATCTTCTGTTAAATTTAATTCTTTAGCTTTTTTTGCTATAAATTTTAAAACCTCAACCTTAGACTTAGCCTCAGTATTTAAAAATACATATTCTTTGTTAAATATGTTTGTTCCCATGGTTAATTTCCTCCTTAATTACCTATTAGTGCCATTAATTTATTAAAGTCACATATTTTAATAATTCCTCTTACACCACCTTCATCTTTTATAAAATTATAAAGGTATTTAAATATTGAAAAATTATGTTTTTCTTTAGTATTAAAAAATACCATAAATACTAGTTGAACTTCTTGCTTATCCCAGATTATTGGATTTTCAAGTATTCCAACTCCGATTATAGATTTTTTATCCCCCTTCACTATAGTGTGAGGTATAGCTACTAGATTTCCTATTTCAGTTGATGAAATATTCTCTCTATCTATTATGCTTTTTATTGAACTTTCTTCTATGAAATCTCTTTCTTTTAATTTGTTTGAAAGTGAAAGTATAACTTCTTCTTTAGTATTTGCTTTTATACTGAAAAAAGCTCTCTCATCAAACATATTACTTATTATTTTTCTTCTTTCTTCTTTTTCATAAAAGGCTTTGTTTACGTTTTCAATTAAGCTATCATCAAATATATTTTCTATATATAAAACTGGCTTTTCATATCCTTTTAATTCAACAGTTGATACTATCAAATCAACATCTTGACTTATTGCCATATCAAGATATCTAACTGGATAAACGCCTACAACATTTAAGTCGCTTATATTCTGCTTCAATTTTTCAGAGAGAAGTTGACCTGTACCTATACCATAGTGACAAACTATACAAATTTTCTTACTTGTATTTTTTTTCATTCTTTCATTTGAAGCAGCAAAGTGAATAGCTATATATCCAAGTTCATCTTCATCTAATTTTAAATTAAATTCTGTTTCTAACTTATTTGATATAAACACAGCTAGGTTAAAAGCTATTGGAAATTTCTCTTTTATTTGATGAAGCAGAGGATTATTAGATTTTATATTAGCTTTTGCCCTATTTAAAAACCTTTTTATATGGTCAGATATCGCTATCATAAACTCTTCATCTTTTGTATAGTCACTTCCTGAAATAAGCAGTATATCCTGAAGAGCACTACTTATAACGCTACTTATTCTTTCTTCAATTTCACTTGCATTTTTTATTCCATGTGCACCTCTATATGCTACTACACCAGAATAATTTGAAATATAAATTACTTCATCTTCGATAAGTTTAAATCCAACCTTATCAGATATCTCTTTCATAAGCTGTTCTATAAAACTATAATTATGAAATCTATATCCTGTATCTATTAAATTTATATTTTTACTATGACCTCTCTTACTTCTAAACACAGAAACTATTATTTTTGAAAGTAAAAGGTTAAAATCTTTATCTGAAATTATTGTTTCTTTTTCTCTTAAATGCTTCTCTAAAATACTTTCTATGCAATTTATATCGTTTTCACTGATATCATCCAAAAATACTTTGATTTTACTCTTCTCATCCAACTCTATTGCATAATCAGTAATCAACTGTCTTATATTAATTTCTTCACCATATATATAGCTTCCATAATAAGGTTTAGATTTTATAACTAAGTCATACTTTTCAAGTTTTCTTTTAAGCTTACTAGACAATTTATTTATGGCTGCTATGCTTAGATTTAATTCTTCTGCCATTGCTTCTATACTCATATAATTTCTGTTAATCAGCATACATATTATATTTGACATCCTTGCTTCTTCAGAATCATCTAAAAAACCATTTATATATTTATTTGCCTCCTTAACAGCTTTTGCTATGTTAGTTTTAGAGCCACTTAACTTATATCCTATGCCTCTTGAAGAATCTATTTCTAAATCATACTTACTCAAAATATCATTTAAATCTGCTATATATCTTTTAATAGTTTTAGTAGATACATCTAATTTAATAGCTAGTTCATTTGATGTCATATATCCATCTTTATTGCTTAAACTTTTTACTATTACTGCATGTTTCTTAGTTATCATTGTATCACCTTCTCTTTGATTTCAATTATATATCAAATAAAATTTTAGTTGTATATATAATATGTCTATATAAGGGACATTTTGTATTTATATATTATTGCATAATGTAACTATTGCCTCTGCATAGATACCTATTGAAATTATAAATCTATCTAAGCTGGCAAATTCATTTGCGCTATGAACATTTCCAAAACTACCATCAGGAAATTCACACCCAAATATTACTGAGTTCTTCATTTCAGATGCATAGCTTCCTGCACTGGTTACTCTAACAACACTTTTTGAGTCTCCAGAATAATTTACATATATCTCATGTAAACTTCTTACAAGTTTTGAATTCTCATCTATATAATTTGCTTGCTTTAAATTTTCCCCAATAAACTCAAATTTATTAATATTATTTCTTTTTATATACAAATCAAATTTTTCTATTATATCTTCAACTGTCAATATTTCAGGATACCTAACACTTAAAATTACTTCAAGTTTTCCATCTTTTATATTTATTATTGTCGGAACCATTGAAAGAATTCCACATTTTCCTTCAACATTTAATCCAAATAATTTTCCATCTATATTATCTTTATTTATTAGCTTATACAAATCTTTTACCCAATCTTCATCAAGATTTTCTGCTAAAACTTTAATTGTCTCTAATATAGGATTTATTGCTTTTTCAGGTTTAGATGAATGCCCACCTTTTCCATGTACAATATACTTACCATCATTAAAACTTATTGAAACATTATTAAAATCAGAATTTATATAATCATTGCTTAAATTTTTAATATTTTTTATATACACCTTATCTGGAATTGTATTAAACTCTATTCCTCCACTTATGTCTAGATATTTATCATCTATATCCAACATTAACTTTATTATTGCTCCACCCTTTTCTCCATTTAATACAGGAAATTTAGCATCTGGAGTAAATCCGTATACACCATGTGGCTCTTTGCTATAATAGTGCTTTATACACTTAAATCCACTTTCTTCATTTCCTCCAGCAATTAATCTAACTTTTCTCTTTAAATCTATATTTAAACTTTTTATCATTTTTAATGCCAAAAAATTTGCTATCATAGGACCTTTATTGTCAGAAACACCTCTAGCAACCAATTTATCACCTATAATGTTTAGCTTAAATGGCTCACTATTCCATCCTTCCCCTGGATTTACAACATCACAATGTCCAAATATATCTATATAATCTTTACCATCTCCATATTCAATATAAACAGCATGATTATCTATATTTTTAACAGTAAAATTGTTTTCTCTACCTATATTTTCAAACCAGTTTAATGCATCATATACACCTTTTCCAAAAGGCATATCTTTAGATACAGTATTTTTATCATAAAATGAAGGTATACTTACCCATTCCTCCAACAATTTCAAAAATTCTTCTTTATATTTTTTATTTTCTTCTTTAAATCTCTCCATGATTATCACTCCAATTTAGACCTTTATATTATATATCATAGTTTATCTTGTTTCATAACTCCTTATACTTTATGTCATTTCAAGGGACAAAACTTTTTTACTATTGATTTTATACTCTATTTATATATAATTATTTGTAGGATAAATTTAATATCATAGGAGGAACAAGATTATGGAACCATTATTTTTAAAACCTATTTTTATGGATAGAATATGGGGTGGAACTGCACTTAAAGATAAATTTAACTATGAGATAAAATCACCAACAACAGGTGAATGTTGGGCTATAAGTTCTCATAAAAATGGAGATTGTTTAATAGAAAATGGAGAATATAAAGATAAAAGGCTCTCTGAATTATGGGAGAAAAATAGAGAATTATTTGGTAATACACCTGGAGATAAATTCCCTTTACTTACAAAAATACTAGATGCCAATGACAATTTATCAGTTCAAGTTCATCCAAATGATGAATATGCTCAAAAAAATGAACATGGAGAATTAGGCAAAACAGAATGTTGGTATGTAATAGACTGCTCTGAGGATGCAGAAATTATAATAGGTCATAATGCAAAATCTCGTGAAGAATTTATAGAAATGATAAATAATAATGAATGGGATAAACTTCTTAGAAAAGTTAATATAAAAAAAGGTGACTTTTTCTATGTTCCAAGCGGAACTATACATGCTATATGTAAGGGAACATTAATTTTAGAAACTCAACAAAATTCAGATACCACTTATAGAGTTTATGATTATGACAGAACTGATAACTTAGGAAATAAACGTGAACTTCATGTTCAAAAATCAATAGAAGTTACAAATGTTCCTCATACAGATTTTGATACTGATTATAAAATTGTATCAACACCAAGCTTTAAATGTACAACATTTGTATCAAATGAATTTTTTAGTGTTTATAAATTAGACATTTTGGGAAAATGTAATTTTACTCACAATACACCTTTTTCTTTATACAGTATCCTAGAGGGAACAGGTAAATTGATACACAATTCTATAGAATATGATTTAAAGAAAGGTATGCATTTTATATTGCCAAATAACTTTGGAGATTTTGGCTTTGATGGTAATTTAGAAATTATATGTTCTCACATATAGATACGAAATACATTTAACTTCAACAAAAGCTAGACTAACATAAAACTTATTTTTATGATAGACTAGCTTTTATAGTATACTCTATTAAATTAAATGTAGAATATTTTATTTTTACAGTTATAATAAATTTCTAATAATATATATCAGAAAATTCTATTTTTATTTTTTCTTGAAGATTATATATTCTCTTATCTTCTGTATAATATTCATTACTAAAACTTTTCATTGGTAATGAAATTAAGAATTCTGTCCCCTTATTAACTTCACTTATTACTTCTATATCTCCACCATGAAGACTTACTAGGTTCTTAACTATAGCAAGCCCTATTCCACTTCCTTCAGTGTTTCTAGATAAAGTCTTGTCAACTTGTGAAAACTCTTCAAAAATCAACTCCAATTTATCTTGGGGTATACCAACACCAGTATCTTTAACACTTATGATTACTTTATCTATTTTATAGTAAATGTTTACATATATCCATCCTCCATTATCAGTGAATTTAATACAATTTGATAATAGATTTAGTATAATTCTCTCGATTTCAGCCTTGTCTACATAAACATTGATTTCTTCAAGCTCTGTATCAAATAGAATTCTTATATCTTTTCTACTTGCATACTCTTCTATATTCATAAACAAATCTTCTATTACAGATACAATATTGTATTTTGCAAGTTTAAGTGTATAAAATCCTGACTCCATCTTTGTTAAATCTATAATATTATTTATCAATCTTTGAAGTCTATAGGAACTTTGTCTAACTAAATCAACATGAGACTTAATATTATTATTATAGTCTTTTATTTTTTCGCTTCTATAGAAAGAATCTACTAATTGGTTTGAACTTGATATAACATTTAATGGTGTTTTTAATTCATGAGACATATTTGCAAAAAACTCAGTTTTTATTTTATCTGTTTTAAATCTTTCAAGTAATTCTTTTTCAGCTTGTTCAGAGTATTTTTTATGTGCTAAATCTTTTATAATAAGCATTATATATCTAGTGTTATATATCGCAAAAGGTAATGCACTTAATTCTACTTCTACTATATCATCATAATTATTTATTAATTCATATTCTAGTAGAAGTATACTTTTATTTTCATTTAAAACTTTAGTCATATTTTCAGTAAATTTCATCTTTTCTTCAGTATTTGCATTCATTAATATCTTAATATTAGAATCTTTTACATCATCTATACTTGTAAAAGATAGCATATCTAAAAATGACTTATTTGCATAATTTACACTTAAGTCTTCTCTTAATAAGCATATACCATCAGGTAGTATATCTATAAATCTTGAATAAGAAGATTGACTTTCTTCAAGTTTTATTTGAGATATCTTTCGAGAAGTCGTATCACGGATTACAATAATAGTCTTATAAGTTCCTTCATTATTATAATGAGAAAAACTCATCTCTACATATTTTACTTCACCCTCTATTACATACCTTTTTTCTATACTTTCTTCACTTTTACATATTGATGAAAAATCTATATTTTCTAATGTCTCTTTAAATATTTGCCTACATGCATTATTTACATATATTTTATTACTACCTTCAAGTACTACTATCCCATCTCCAACACTTTCTAAAAAGTCTTCACTTCTCTTATTTGCTTCAATAAGTTTACGTTCGTATTCCTTTTTCTTAGTTTTGTCCTTTAATACACATAATACTCCTTCTATGTGTGTGGCTATGATTAAAGGAGCAAATATAGCTTGGTAAACCTTATTATCACTTGTATCAACAAATATTTCTATATTCTTTTTATTGATAAATACATAATTAATGCTTTCTATTAAATCATTAAAATTTTTAACTTTATTACTTAATTTATCTTGTTCCTTATAATCTCCAAAAATATTTCTAAAACTTTTATTTGCATATGTAATTTCTCCATCCTTACTAAACACAACTATACTATTTACAGAAACATCTAAAGTAGATTGTAGTCGTAATTCTCTTTTTATAAGTATTTCTTTAAGTTCTTCTATTTTTTCTGTTTCATATATTAGTTTTTTGTTTTTTTCTTTCAAACTTTCTGTTTTTATTGTTAACTCTTCATTTGTATCATGTAATTCTAGTGCTGTTTTCTTAATATTCTTAGATACTATGTAATTATATAAATAGTATAGTGCTACATTTATTATTATTTGTGATAACATACCTTCTATATGCCTGTTACCAATTACTATATGTAGTAAATTTGGAACTCTTGATAAGATTGTTATTATTATTATTCTATTAAAAAATTTTTTCTCACTATATTCCCATTTACTTATGTTTGAACTTGAGTTTAATTCAATTCCACTCATAATGGAAATAATTATCATAAATATAGATGTAAAAACTCCTAAAGCATAGTGTAATGTACCACCTTCTAAATAGTTACAAATTTCAGCTATTATAAATAGAGATGATATTGTTAAAACTACAGTTACTACAAATAAAATTATGCTCGAATGAATTTGTTTATTATCCTTAACGAATTTGAAACTTAAATACACACCTAGTATAGGAAATAAATCTGTTATTGCTGATATTGTGATGTTAGTTCCAATTACAGCTTCTTCTCTAACACCTAAACAATTAAATAAATATATACACTCCAATACTCCAGTTGCTGCAAATACTAACCCCAAAAACGTAGAAAATGAATCTACCTTAAATTTTGTAGTATTAAATATAATCATTCCTGTAGCTATTAAGAATGTAGCATATACAGCATGCAGTAAAATTTCATATTTATTTGTATCTTTTATAATAAATAATAAAAGCACTGAGCCCATTATTATAAATAAAAGGCTCATGTCTTCTCTTTCTTTTATATCTGGTTTCACAGCAGGTATTATATTCTTCAATACTTTACACTTCCTCTTAATTAATATTTTATACTAATTAATTTATACGATACTCGACATTATAATTCCTTCTTTATACCTCAAAGCAAAAACAGACATTTTCCGCTAAAACAAAATTCTTTTGTTTTCTACTCTTTTAGTTATTTTGTTTCTATCAAAGTTTTCTAATATAATCATACAGTTTTTTCTACTAGAATCTATCAAATCTCTGTATTCTCCTAGTGTTATTTCCTTATTTTCTTTTATATAATTTATTAAAGTGTTCTTTGCATCTTCATAAATATCTTTATCCATTATATACAAATCATCCAATTTTTCTACCTTGTTACCTATCATTGACTCTAATACTTCAGCATAATTATGATTTCCTTCAGAAACTTCCTCTATTGTCAATATTGAAGAAACTCCACATGATTTTAGCCTTTTTTCTATTTTTTTTGCTATTTCTCTTTGTTTGTCATTTAAGATAACTTCAAAATCAAATAATGATACTATATTATTTTCTAGTTTTATAATGTTTTCTGTAGATAATTTTTCTAGTAAAATATCCATTTCTCTAGTCTTAAAATTACTTTCTACCTTAGACCTTACTTCTTCTTTTAACATACCTTTTCTCAATCTATACTTCTTATGGTACTCACTTAAAAGATTTATTGTACTTTCCTTCAGTTTATTATATTGATTTATATGTGTGTACATGTTTCCAATAAGTAATACTTTATTTTCTGATATAAGTATCTCAATAGCTTTTTTTACATGTTCTTCATGAGCACCACTATAACTCATTATTTCTTTTATATTTGGATAATTTTTTAGGTTTCTTTTTAAATATTCTTCTATTATATCTTTAAGCTCACCTTTTTCTTTTATTTTTAATGTCTCTATAACTTTTTCATCAAATCTCTTATGCTTTTTAGGTGCTGGGTCAATTATCACACCTCCACCTATAGTTTCCATTGGAGAATAGCGTCTGACAACAAAAGTATCACTTTTCTTAGATACTATACTTTCTTCAAGTCTTAGCTGAACATATCCATGCTCTCCATTTTCAATTAAATCTTTATCTAGTGGAACTGCTCTACAAAGTATTTCTCTAGTCCCATGATACAATCTCAATCTATCCCAATGTTTCATCCCTTTTTCTAGGTGGTTTACTAGGGATAATTTTACATCTAGCATCATTGATTCTTCCAATGAATTTGGAGCAGCCAAAACATCGCCTCTTTTTATATCATCTACCTTTACATTTGATATATTGATTGCTGTTCTTTGACCTGCATAAGCTGTATCTTTATTTTCCCCATGAACTTGTATACTTCTTATCTTTGTTTTTAACACTTGTGGATATATAACTAAATCATCCTCTATACTTATCTTTCCTTCTATTAAAGTACCTGTTATTACAGTACCAAATCCCTTTATAGAAAATACTCTATCTATATTAAGTCTTGCTGGAGAATTCTCATTTTTGTCTTCTATTGCCTCACTCATTTTATCTATTTTTTCAATAAGAGTATTTATTCCTTTTTTAGATACAGAATCAACTTCAATTATTTCTGCACTTTCAAGAAAAGTACCTTTTATTTTTTCATAAATATCTTCTTTTACTAATTCTCTAAATTCTTCGTCTACAGTATCAGATTTAGTCAAAACTACTATTCCGTTTTTTATATTTAAAAAACTTAAAATATCTAAATGCTCAACCGTCTGTGGCATAACACCCTCATCTGCTGCTACAACAAGTAAAACTATATCAAGTCCTGATGCTCCAGCTAACATGTTTTTTATAAATTTTTCATGTCCTGGTACATCTACAATACCTGCCCTTCTATTGCTTGGTAAATCAAAATAAGTAAAACCTAAATTTATTGATATGCCTCTCTTTTTTTCTTCATCTAATGTATCAGTTTCTCTTCCAGTTAATGCTTTTATAAGAGTTGTTTTTCCATGGTCTATATGACCTGCTGTTCCAATTACTACGTTTTTCATTTTTTGCCCCCTATCAAAGCTTCAATGCTTCTAATTTTCAATTAAAATTAATGGTATTATTATATCAAATTTAGTTAATTAAAGGCTTTTCTTAGTTCCTCAACTACTACATCAAATTCATCATCAAATATAGTTCTTACATCTAAAACATATTTATTATCATACACTCTAGCTATTATATGAGCTTCACTAAGTCTTAATTTTTTTTCTAAAGATGATACATTTATATGTTCAGGAGTTATTGTTATTACCTTTGTGGCTATCGTTTCAAGAGGCATAGACCCTCCTCCTACCTGAGAAAATCCATCTTCTATGTTTATTTTAGCATTTAGATTCAATGTAGTTATTTTTTTAAATAATTTATCTGCTTTTGCTTCTAATTCTTCAATTTTATATGTCAACATTTTTAAAGTAGGTATGTTTTCCACAGCCTTTGTTTCATCTAGGTACATCCTTAAAGTTGCTTCAAGGGCACATATTGTAAGCTTATCAACTCTAAGAGCTCTAGTAAGCTGATTTTTCTTCATTCTTTCTATATACTCTTTTTTCCCAACTATAATACCTGCTTGTGGTCCACCAAGCATTTTATCTCCACTAAAAGTAACTACATCAGCACCTTGTTTTATAGAATCTAATACAGTTGGTTCATAAGATAATCCATATTTTGATAAATCTATAAATACTCCACTTCCTAGGTCTTCTATTACAGGCAACTTATATTTTTTACCCAAATTAACTAGTTCTTCTATAGATACACTTTCTGTAAATCCCATAATTCTATAGTTACTTGTATGAACTTTCATCAATACATTAGTTTCTTCTGTAATGGCTTCTTTATAATCTTTTAAGTGTGTCTTATTAGTTGAACCTATTTCCACTAATTCTGCACCACTAAGAGCCATTATACTTGGAATTCTGAAAGAACCTCCTACTTCCACTAACTCTCCACGTGATACAATTGCTTCTCCTCCTTTGGCCATTGTACTAAGTACAAGAAGTACTGCTGCTGCATTATTATTTACAACTAGTACGTCTTCTGCGCCAGTAAGTCTTTTTATTGTATTGGTTAAATGAGAATATCTTGAACCTCTTTCTCCATTATCTAAATCATATTCTAAGTTTGAATACCTTGAAGCAGCACACCATAATTCATCTTTTATATCTTCACTAAGTAAAGACCTCCCCAAGTTTGTATGAATAACTGTACCAGTTGCATTTATAACTTTTTTTAATGATAATGAGTAATTTAGTTTAACTCTCTCTATTGCAGACTCTATTATTTCATCAAATTCTATTGTTACAGAATTAGACGCATCCTCTTTTAATCTTAATATAAATTGTCTCTTAAAGTCTATCACTTCTCTTACAGATTCTAAAACTAAGCTTCTAGGATATTCCTCTATTATTTCTACTATCCTATTATCACTTAATACTTCATCAACTGAAGGTAACATTGCAAACAATTCTCTTTTGCTCAAAATAATCACTCTTTCTCTATATATAATATTTTATAAAACTTTAATATATTTTTCCCCTTTTTTAACTACAGAACCTATGATTTTTGCTTCTATTGCTCCATTTAACTTCATATCTCTTACAAGTTCTTCTGCTAGTTCTTCTTTTACAGAAATCAATAACCCTCCAGAAGTTTGTGGGTCATATAAAATATCTTGAACTGCAACTTCTACATCTCCTACAACTTCTACATCCTTTGATACATAATGCATGTTTTTATACATTCCAGCAGGTATGATTCCCATTTCAGCTATTTCTATAGCACTCTCAATAATTGGAACATGTTTTGAATCAATTTCGATACTCACCTCAGAAGCTTTAGCCATTTCTAAAGCATGTCCAAGTAAACCAAACCCAGTGATATCTGTAACTGAATTTACATCAATTTTATCAAAACTCATTGCTGCATATTTATTTAAATGTATCATTATTTCTACTACTTTGTCACATATACGTTGTTCTACCATACCTTCTTTCATGGCTGTATTTAGTACACCCACACCAATTGGCTTTGTTATAACTAACTTATCACCAGGCTTTGCAGTAGCATTTGATAAAACTTTATTTGGATTTACAGTTCCAGAAACTGAAAGACCATATTTAGGTTCTTGGTCATCTACAGTATGCCCTCCTACTAATAGTGCTCCACTTTCTTTTACTTTATCGAATCCACCTTTTAATATTTCTGCAAGTACATCCATATCATGACATGATGGAAAGCAAACAATATTCATTGCAACCAAAGGCTTTCCTCCCATGGCATATACATCTGATAGTGAATTTGATGCAGCAATTTGACCAAACACAAATGGATCATCTACCATTGGTGTAAAGAAATCCAGAGTTTGAATAAGTGCCATATCATCATTTAATTTATATACAGCAGCATCATCTGCTGTATCTAATCCTACTAATAAATTTTCTATATTATCATTTTTAGGTAGTTGAGATAAAACTGATGCCAGAACCTCTGGCCCTATTTTAGCTGCTCAGCCACCTGCTGTTGTCATCTCTGTAAGTTTTTTTTGTTCCTTCTTCATAGAAGTACCTCCTCTACTAAATTTCAGCATATACACACATATACATACATATTTATAATACCATATCTATAAGTGAGTTTTGTATTATATTTTAGTCTGTATAAATTAAATCTTTTAGATTTTCGTATTTTTTATCCCCTATACCATTCACATTTTTTATATCTTCAATTGAAGCAAATTTTCCATTTTCTTCTCTATGTTGTAAAATTTTATTAGCTGTAGCCTCTCCAATTCCAGGTAAAGTATCTAGTTCTTCTAGTGTTGCTGTATTTATATTTACTTTTGATTCATTAGATGGATTTTTATTATTTTCACTTTCAGATTCATTTTTAGGTTCATTTTTTAGACTTGATTTATTAGAGTCATTGTTACTTGTAACAGATATTGTTTCTCCTATTTTAGGTATTATGTAATGTTGTTCATCTTCTAATTTTAATGATAAATTAATTCCATTTAAATCAGCTTCTTTTGTTGTTCCACCTAGTAATTCTACAGCATCATAAAGTCTCTTATCTGATTCTATAGTTACAATCCCTGGTCTATTTACTGCTCCACTTATGTATATCGTTATCTTATTAATTTGAATATTTTTATCTATTTTCTCATTATCTTTATTACTCTTATTCCCTTCATTTTTAACTACTTTTTCTACCTTATCTGTTTTTTTATTAGGTGAATTATTTTTACTTACAACATAAATATCCTCTTTAAAAATATCTAACCGATTGATGATTATTGCTGATAATGCTAAAAAACATACAATGGACAATAAAATAAATTTTACCTTTTTTTTCATATATTAATCACTCCTTCATTTTAATTATTGACAAAAATATGCTATACTAAAAGATGAATTTAAATTTTGGAGGCTCACAATGAAAAGAAATTTATCGCTTTTATTAATCTGCTTCTTGATATTTGCTTCATTTTTAGGAAGTTCTAATATATCTTTTGCAGATGATGAACCAGCTATAGTTGCCAAACATGCCGTTTTAATGGACTATGAAACTGGAAAAATATTATATAATAAATCTGGAGATTCTAAGCTTTACCCAGCTTCAACAACTAAGGCATGGACAGCTTGTTTAGTTCTAAAAAATGTTAAGGATTTAAATCAAGTAATAGAAATTAAAAACTTACCTCAAATAGAGGGTTCTAGTATGTACTTGAAAGAAGGAGAAGCTTTTACTGTAAGACAATTATTGAATGCTCTTTTAATTCATTCTGCTAATGATGCTGCCTTTGTATTAGCTAGATATGTTGGTGGAGGAGATGTACAGAAATTTGTTGACCTTATGAATTCTGAAGCAAAAGATATTGGAGCTACTGGTACTCATTTTAACAATCCTCATGGACTGCCAGACCCAAATCATTACACTACAGCTCATGATATGGCTCTTATGGCTAGAGAAGCTATGAATAATGATGTGTTTAGACAAATTGTAAAAACTAAGTCACTTAAGTTTGAAGCTACAAAAGCATACCCTTATGAAAGATATTTTGTAAACACTAATAAATTTTTAACATCACATGATAAGATTACATATAAAGGTCAATCTATAGATATAAAATACGACATAGTCGATGGTATAAAAACAGGATATACTGATGCTGCTGGTAAATGTCTTTTATCTAGTGCAGTAAAAGATGGAAGAAGGGTCATTGCTGCTGTATTTAATTCAACTAATTACGATTTATATTTAGATTCACGCATCTTAATTGATTATGGATTTGATAATTTTAAATGTGCTACTATTGTTGATAAAGAAAAATATACTGATACTAAAAAAGTATTATTTACAAAACAACATGAATTAATTTATGAACCAAAACACAGTTATAAGATAACTTTAGGACAAAATGAATCTCAAGGTGACTACAATACTAAAACCGAACTAGATAAAATTGATTTACCTGTAAAAAAAGGTACTAAGGTTGGTACTTTAAATGTATACAATAGTGGTAAGCTAGAAAAGAGTATAGATTTAGTTGCAAAAAATAACCTCGATAGTAGTCTTCCATTTGTAACTGAAAATAAAACTGTGATGATTTCTATTAAAATTATTATAGCTATTTTAGTACTTTTAGTTATATTTATAATAGCTTCAAATATTAAAAAGAATAATAAAAGAAAGTCTAGAGGAAAAAGAAATATGAAAAAATAGCAATTATAATGTTGTTTTTTGCAAAACAATTATCACATAGATTAGGGGTCCTCAGGAACCCTTTTTCTTTTTTTGTACAAAAAAGGAGATACCCAAATTTTTCTTTTGAGACATCCCCATATAATTGCAACTAATCATAATCTTAAGCGAATCTGATTTTTAAATTTTCCTTTTTATAAAATATCATTTTTTAAATCATCTATACTGTATAAAATAACAGTCTATATATCAAATTGAAATGTAAAGTTATCAATTAATCTAGTTTTTCCTATGAAAACAGCACTTGCTACAAGTACAGAATTTTCTATCTGTTCAACAGGTTGCAATGTCTCGCTATCTACAATTTCAACATAATCTATTTTTGTTGAATCTTCAGAATTTATTTTAGATGTTATTAATTCTTTTATTTTTTTTACATCTAGATTTCCCTTTGCCAGTTCTCCTTTTGCTAAGCTTAAGCTTTCATTTAAAACTAAAGCAGTTTTTCTTTCTTCTTTTGAAAGATATGTATTTCTTGAGCTTTTTGCTAAACCATCATTTTCACGAACTATAGGACACCCTATTATTTTTGTGTCTATATTCAAATCTTTTACCATCCTTTTAATTACTGCTAATTGTTGAGCATCTTTCTCTCCAAAATAAGCTTTATCAGGAGTTACTATATTCAGAAGTTTTGAAACAACTAGACAGACACCACCAAAATGAACAGGTCTTTTAGAACCACAAAGAAAATCTGTAAGTCCAGACACATTTATAGTAGTACAACTGCCTTTCAAATACATTTCTTCTAATGATGGATTAAAGACTACTGATGCACCACTATCTATACAGTATTTAAAATCTTTTTCTATATCCCTAGGATAGCTGTTAAAATCTTCATTTGGTCCAAACTGAGTTGGATTTACAAATACACTTACTACTACCTTATCATTTTCTTTTACAGCTTTTTTAATAAGGCTTTGATGTCCTTCATGTAAAAATCCCATAGTAGGAACAAGTCCTATAGAATAGCCAGCTTTTTTCCAATCTTTAATTATATTTCTTAGTGATTTTATTTCTTTTATAAGCATTTTGTACCATCCTTAATCTTAGTATAATTTTTCTAATTCAGATTCATTTATTGAAAAGCTATGTTTTTCTTGTGGAAATGCACCAGTTTCAACTTCTAGTATGTACTTTTTAATTGAATCTTTCATTATATCTCCTATATTTGCGTATTGCTTTACAAATTTAGGTACAAAATCTCCAAACATCCCCAACATATCTTGATAAACTAAAATTTGACCATCACAATTAATTCCTGCCCCTATCCCTATTGTAGGAATTGAAATAGAATTAGTCACCATCTCAGCTATTTTAGCAGGAACTCCTTCAAGGACAATAGAAAATGCTCCTGCTTTTTCTATTAATTTAGCATCTTCAATAAGTTGTTTTGCTGTTTCACTAGTATTTCCTTGAACCTTAAATCCACCAAATGAATTTACAGATTGAGGTGTTAGTCCTAAATGGCCCATTACAGGTATTTGAGCATTTACAATGTTTTTTATTTGTTCTATAACGTTTGAGCCACCTTCTAATTTTACAGCATGTGCCCCACCTTCTTTTACAAGTCTACCAGCATTTTTAACAGCATCTTCTATTGAAACATGGTAAGATAGAAATGGCATATCACTTACGATTAAGGCATTTTTTGCACCATTTTTTACAGCTTTTGTATGATATATAATTTCATCTATAGTAACAGATAGAGTATTTTCTTCACCTTTTACGACCATTCCTAATGAATCTCCTATTAAAATACCATTTATGTTACATTCATCCATTATTTTTGCCATTGAGTAATCATAAGCAGTAAGCATAGATAGCTTCCTTCCTTCACTTTTAGCATTTTTAAAAGTCATCATAGTATTTTTCATTGTTTTTTCCTCCTAAAATTTTGTAAATCTCTTTGTATTTTTCAGATTTGCTTATTAAATTTTCGACTGCATTTTCTATAGAAATATTTTTTGTACATTTTAATGAATCTTCATTTTCCAAGGCTATTATTTTTAGTAGATTTAAGGAGAGTGTTTTGTAAATATCTTCATCTTTTTTATCTAATGCTGATAAATGTTTTTTTATTGGTGTTATATCCCCACGAACAACAGGTCCAGTAAGGGATTTAGTAAGTCCATTATCAAGTATATTTTCTATATTTATTTTGACCAAAGGATTTATAGCTTTTAAAGCTTCTTCTTCAGATAAACCCAATTTGATAAAGTAACTTACTCCTACATCTAGTAAAGATAACACTAAATTTGAAACAAAAACATTGGCTACATGATAAGTAGATGAAGTATTTTTATCTCTTATGAAAAACTGATTTCCTAAGCTATTTATAAAGTTTTGAATAAATAAATCATCTTTTTCATTATCGCCTTCTATGGAAAAACAAATGTCTTTCATTTTTTTAATATCAGTATTTTTATTGGAAAATGCAAATATAGGATGGACAGAATAAATTAATGCACCTGCTTTTTTTGAACAGAACAATATACTAGATTTTAAAGAACCACTTGTGTGGCAAATGTATTTATGTTTTAAATTAAATTTGGAAAGTTTTTTGTCTATGATTTCAATAGAATCATCTGATGTTGTAATAAATAATATATCATTTTCATAAATAATGTCTTTCAAGTTACTATAAATCTTTGTTTTTGTTAAATCTGTTGATTCTAATAAAGATAATTGATTTCTTCCATAAAAGCCTGTTACACAATAATCTTTTGACAAAAAATAATTTGCTAAAGATGTACCAACTTTTCCAGAACCAATAAATCCTATTTTAATAGTATCACCTCCAACGTGTGATACAACATCTTAATTTCCAATCTCATTCATGAAGATATGAGCTATATAAGACAAAATAATTAAAAACATTTAAAGTATAGTTCTTATAACAAGATACCATCCATGAATATTCTACCATTTAAATAAAAATTTGACAATTAATTCTACAAAACTTAAGTTAATTTTGTTAAAAATTAAAAATGTGTATTCTTCCTAAAAGTTGTGATATTTTTACTATCACAACTTTTAGGAAGAATACACATTTTATTTTACATACTCAATTCATATTGAGTATGTATTCTCAAATGTATTAAATTATATTTATGTATGTTTCTGTTTCTGCTTATCATTAAGTTTACATTTTGAACAGTTTCCTAGACATTCATCAACCATATCTAGACATTCATTAAATGCTACTTTACTACTATTTTTATGTCTTACAATTAGTATATCTTGTTTTTTAGCCTGAGACTCAACTGTTCTAGACATCTTATGCGAAACCGTTGATGTAAGTATAACAACGGCATCAGGTTTTCCTATAGAGTTATTTAATTTAGATGACATAGTAGTATATACTTTTGTTTTATAACCTTTTTTCTTGGCCATAACCATATAATCTTTTTCCATTCTTTCATGGCCACCAATCACTAATAAGTTCATTAGACTGCCTCCCGCCTTATTTGATATTGATTTTCATTATTATTTATATTATATATAATAATATCTAAAAATAATTTTGTCAATACTTATTGATATTAATTATCATTTTAATAATAGAAGGTTTTATTTTTAGTAACTTTTTACTGTTAATAAATTTACTGACACTAAAAAGTTATTGATATTGCATTATAAATAATATTTTATATAATAAAAAGCTGTGAAATTTAATGATACTACTCATTCAAATTCACAGCTTTTAAAAACTTAACATCTTATATTATTTTAAATTCTTTTTTATTCCCTTGTTTAATATACTTTCATAGTCAATAAAGTCATAAATATCTTCCTTAAATGTATCTGAAAACTTATGTAATTCTTCTAGTGTTAAATCTTCTATTGCCTTTTTATTGTCTTCACAATATATCACAATACTTCCAACTATTCCATGTGCATCTCTAAAAGCAACATTATTTTTAACTAAATAGTCAGCAACTTCTGTAGCATTTAAAAAGCCATTTTTAACTGCTTGTTTCATCTTATCTTCATTTACCTTTAATGTAGCTATCATTCTTTCCATTATTTGTATACACATTTCAAGAGTATGCACACTATCAAAGAATCCTTCCTTATCTTCTTGCATATCTTTGTTATAAGCTAGTGGTATACCTTTCATCACTGTAAAAAGACCAAATAAATTTCCATATACTCTACCAGTCTTACCTCTTATAAGCTCTGCTCCATCAGGATTTTTCTTTTGAGGCATTATACTACTTCCAGTAGTATACAAATCATCTATTTCAACAAACCCAAATTCTTGAGAACTCCAAAGTATCAATTCTTCACTAAGTCTACTTAAATGCATCATTATAATTGAAAAATCACTCATTAGTTCTAATAAATAGTCCCTATCACTTACACCATCCATAAAATTATCTACAACTTTTTTAAATCCTAATTGCTCACAAGTTATATTTCTATCTATATCATGTGTAGTTCCTGCTAAAGCTCCACAACCTAAAGGTGATTCATCTAATATTTCTATAGCATTTTTTATTCTTTTCTCATCTCTATCAAACATACTATAATATGCCATCAAATGATGTTTAAAAGTTACTACTTGTGCTCTTTGAAGATGAGTATATCCTGGCATCATTACTGAGTTTTTATCAGCAACATCTTTTATAGTTGATTTAAATCCAGATATTAACTCTACTAAATCACTAGCCTTCTCTTTGGCATATAATCTCATATCAACTGCAACTTGGTCATTTCTGCTACGTGCTGTATGAAGTTTTTTCCCAACATCACCTATTCTTTGAATTAAGTTTATCTCAGTAAAGCTATGTATATCTTCATATTCTCCATCTAATGCTAACTTTCCATTTTCTACATCTTCAAGTATTCCTTTCAGTCCTTCTGTTATAGTCTTTCCTTCTTCTTCTGTTAAAAGACCACATTTTACTTGCATGTGTACATGTGCTATACTTCCTTCAATATCTTTTTTGTACAGTACACAGTCATACCCAAAAGACTTATTAAATTCTTCCATAAGTTGATTTTCAGCTTTTCTAAAGCGTCCACCCCATAATTTCATATTTTTCACCTCATATTTTAATTTTTTATATTTTGTTATAATATTTTTACTTTAGCTAAAAATAAAAAATCCCTTGGTCAAAAAGACCAAGAGACGAAATATTCCGTGTTACCACTCTAGTTGATAAACTATGTTTACCCACTCTATTCTCTTAAGGCGAGATTACCTATTACCATACTCAATTTCAAGTAATATTCTCCAAAGCTCTCTTCAATATAAAGCATCATCATTAGGCTTACACCATCCCTAACTCGCTAAGACTATCTTTATATCTACTCTCTTCTTCATTGAATCTAAATTTTTATATTTTACCTATTTGTATTATAATTACTATCTATAAAATAGTCAACCTATTTTTTCCTTTAAATGCTTTTTTACGAACTAAGTGACTCTTTTAACTCAAAAAACTTATAAATTGCTTTTGCAACTCCACTCTCTTGATTGCTAGCTGTCACATAATCAGCCTCTTGTTTAATCAATTCTTCTGCATTTCCCATAGCTACACCAAGACCAGCAAATTTTATCATTTCTATATCATTGTAATTATCTCCAAATGCAATTATATCTTCTCTAGCTATATTCATTTTTTCAGCCAAAATTTTAACTGCATTACCTTTATCAACACCAGTATTCATAACTTCAATATTATTTGGCCAAGAAGAAGTTATTTTTATTCCTTGAACCTTTTCTAATTCTTTTCTTATATCATCCAAAATCTCTATATTTTTTTCTTCTATGATTACAAACTTTAATATATCATTTTTAGAAATCTCTTCTCTTAAATCATCTCTTACAATGACTTCTGTTTCAGAGCCCAAAAATACACTTATTCTATCTTCACGTCCTTCTATTTTTTTTGAAAGCATAGAATCTATACTATTACATTGGTAGTAAATATTATATTTGTCTAGTACATCTAAAATATCTAGACATGTTTTTGTATCAATTTTATTTGAATATATTATATTTCCATTTTGCTCCCTTATCAATGAACCATTACAAGCTATTATTGGCATATCTTCTTTAAGAAAATCTACATTGCATTTAGCTGAATCGAAAGCTCTCCCTGTTGCTAAAGTTACATTGATACCACTTTCAATAACTTTTTGTAGTGCAGTTTTATTTTCATCTGTAACTTTATGGTTATTTCCCAATAAAGTTCCATCCATATCTGTTACAATCAATTTATATCCCATAATTCAACTCCATAACATTTTATTGTATAATTATATTTCCTTAATCTAATTTAAAGAATCACCCTTATCAAATTATATCATAACTTTATACTTAAACTATTCCAATTTATAAAATTAATAACATTCCTATATCTCTATATCAAAGCAGAATAAATCGTTTTTTGTAGTATTTTTCTGAATATTTTCAATTTATAGTCTTATAATGCTAGAAATTTTACAATATATGATATATAATCATATTAAATAAAGTAAGCTATTATAATATTTATATTCGTTTTTCACTATTGTGTATTTTCGCAATATTTTAAATCTAGCAACTTTTATAACATTTACTATTGACTAAATAAGGAGTGATAAACTATGAAATTAAGAATTAACAAAGCTATTGAAATGCAATTGAAAAAAAGTTATGCCATAGAATCTGGTCATTGCGAAAATGTATTTGAGATAGATTGTGGCGAAGGTATAAATACAGTATCTTTCTCAAATAAAGCTGTAGAAGCTTTTAATGCTTTAGAATTTGATATGATAAGAGGGTACCCTCATTCAATTAATCTAAAAGACAATATAATTGATTACTGGAAAGACTTCACAACACTAACTACTGATAGAATTTGTCTCGCTGATGGTTCTATACATGTTATTTATCTTTTAAATAGATTATTTATTGAAAAAGGAGATAAAGTTTTAGGATATTCACCTCAATTTTCAGAATACGAAACAGACATAAAAATGCATGGAGCTACTTATGACTATGTTCTTTTAAAGAAAGAAGATAATTTCAAGTTTAATGAAAAAGAATTTATTGAAAAAATAAATTCAGAATATAAAGTAATTTACATAGATAACCCAAATAATCCTACTGGACAAATTATACCTCTATCAACAATTGAAAATATAGTAAAAGAGGCAGCAAAATATGATATAGCTGTTATGGTAGATGAGGCTTATGGCGAATATATGCCAAAAGAAAATTCAGCTGTAAAACTTTTAAATGATTATGACAATGTAATTGTATTAAAAACATTTTCAAAAGGCTTTGGGTTGGCAGGACTAAGAGCAGGATATGCAGTTCTTCCTGAACAACTTGTTAATCCTATTAAAAAGATTTCTACTCCTTATGAAGTATCTGAACTATCTCGTAGTATTGCAGCTAATTTATTAGATGATGTTCAATTTATAGAAGAGTTAAAAGAAAAAACAAAAGCTATAAAAAATCAATTGTTGATTCCTTGGAAAAATCTTAACATAGCTGAAACTAATGATACTGTATCTATAATGACAGTTGAACATAAAAACAAAGATATAGATTTACAACAAGAATTTGCAAAATTAAAAATAAGAGTTGTATCTGGTAGCGATTTTACTGGACTAGATAAAAACTTTATAAGATTTAGAATGCCTGAAGAAAAGGAACTTCCAGAAGTTATAAAAGCATTCCAAATAATCGATAACTTAGAATAAATTCTATATATAAAGGACATATTGATAAAATCAATATGTCCTTTAGTGTAGTATTTTTAATTATTTCACAGTATTTCTATTCATTAATTTATTAAGTTCCATCAATATTGATGAAAGTAATGCTAAACCTAAACAAATTCCTAATTCATATAAACCAAATACTGTTGGAATAGAGAATATTCCTCTCAAAACTGGTATTAATGTTAAAGAGTAAAGTCCAAAACATATTAAAACTGCTCCTATAACATATTTATTGCTAAAAAAGCCTAGTTTTACTATTGTCTGATTATTAGAACGTGCAGGCAATGTCTGCATTATTCTTGCTAATATTAAAGTTGAAAATGCCATTGCTACGCCAAGTTCTGGTGATACTTGCAGTCCTATATATTGTGCTATTATTGTAACTATACCAATTATACAACCTCTTATAGCAACTGCTTTTAATGTTCCACCTGCTAATATACTTTCCTCTGGATGTCTAGGAGGCTTATTCATTATATTTTTTTCTGATTTTTCAAATCCTAATGCTATTGCTGGCAAAGAGTCATTTACTAGGTTTATAAATAAAAGTTGTAAAGCTGTAAATGGGTTTGACCATCCTGCAAATACTGCAAATAAGATAGCTACTATGGCACCCAAGTTTCCTGCAAATAAATAAGTTATTGCTTTTATTATATTGCTATATACTGTTCTACCAACTTCAACAGCATTTACTATACTTGCAAAGTTATCATCAACTAGCACCATAGCAGAAGCATCCTTTGCTACATCAGTACCACTTCCCATACCTATACCTATATCTGCTTGTTTTAATGCAGGTGCATCATTGACACCATCACCAGTCATAGCAGTTATGTTATTCTTATGTTGCCATGCTTTTACTATACGAATTTTATTTTCTGGTGAAACTCTAGCATATACACTTATATCTTCTAATTTTTTATTTAATTCTTCTTCACTTAATGCATCTAACTCTTTTCCTGTAAGTGCTAAATCTCCATCTTCCATTATACCTATTTCTTTTGCAATTGCTGCTGCTGTTGTTTTGTGGTCTCCAGTTATCATAACTGTTTTTATACCAGCACTCTTTGCTTCTTTTACTGCATCCATTACTTCTTCTCTTGGTGGGTCTATCATTGCCATTATCCCAACCAATATCATATCATGCTCATCGTCAATTGAAGGTGTAAAACCTTCTTCTGGAACATCTTTTATTGCAAAGGCTAATACTCTAAGTGCTCTATTTGAAAACTCTTCATTTTTAGTCTTGTATTCTTCTATTATCTCATCTGTTATATCTACTTTTGAACCATTTTTTAAAGCATATTTACATCTACTAAATATAATATCTGGAGCACCTTTTGTAAACATTATATAATCACCATATATACTATTTACTGTAGACATAAGCTTTCTATCTGAATCAAATGGTATTTCATTTATTCTAATATATTTACTTCTTAACTTATCATAATCCAAATCATTTTTACTTGAATAATTTATTAATGCAACTTCTGTTGGGTCACCAACTTCTTTTCCATCACTAGTTATATGAGAATCATTACACAAAGTAGAAACCATAGTCAACAATTTAGCATGATAAGAATAATTTATATTTTCTTTATTAAGTTCATCATTGTTAGTTCCATACATATAACAGTCAACAACTGTCATTTTATTTTGTGTAAGAGTACCTGTTTTATCAGTACATATGACGCTTGTTGAACCTAAAGTCTCAACAGCTGGTAACTTTCTTATTATAGCTTGTTTCTTCGCCATACTGTTTGTTCCAACAGCAAGTACTATAGTAACTATTGATGATAAAGCTTCTGGTATTGCTGCTACTGCTACTGCTACAGAAAACATGAATGAATCGAGAATAATTTGTGTCATTTCTCCATTTCCAGCCATCATGTAATTTCTTGCTACCTGAATTATAAATATTAAGAGCGCAAGTACTACAATACCTACACCAAGTTTTTTACTGAAGGCCTCTATTTTTTGTTGTAATGGTGTTAACTTATTTTCAGCAGTTTCTAAAAGCCCAGCTATTTTACCCATTTCAGTATCCATACCGGTTCCAGTTACTACAAATGAACCTCTACCATAAACTACGACAGCACCACTAAATACCATATTTTTTTGGTCACCTAAACTTACATCTTCATTTATTTTTTCTGTATGTTTTAGAACTGGTTCTGATTCACCAGTTAACATCCCTTCTACAACCTTTAATGATTGTGCTTCTATAAGTCTTCCATCTGCTGGTATGTAATCCCCAGCTTCTAAAAATACAATATCTCCAACTACTAAATTTTTTGCTGGAATTGTCATTTTCTTATTATCTCTTATTACTTTTGCATTTGGTGCAGATAAATTTTTCAAACTTTCTAATGAGCTTTCTGCTTTTTTTGTTTGTACAACACCTAAAACAGAGTTGATAATAATAACTGCAAAAATTATTATGGACTCTACAGTTTCACCTAAAAATATTTGTACTAAAGCAGCTATCAATAGAATTATTACCAGTGGGTCTTTAAAACTTTCTAAGAAAAGCTTATACGTAGGAACCTTATCTGCTTCCTTCAATTCATTAGTTCCATTTTTTTCTAATAGCTCTTCTGCTCTTTCTTTGCTCAAACCATTTAAGCTTGAGTCTAAATTTTTAATTATTTCTTGATAAGTACTTTTGTAAGACATTTGTTGCCCTCCTCTTTAATAAATTTATTTTATGTTTGGGGACTCTTATGTATACTTGAAATTTTAAATTTTTCAAATAAAAAATTCCTTGAATAAAAAAAGACCCCAAAACAAACATACTTAATGCTTATTTTGAAGGTCTTGCTATCAAGGAATTCCTTGCTAATTAACCGAGTATTTCTACCGTCTTGACGATTAATTACCACTTTCGTGTAAGCTACTCCCCTTCGAGTAGTTATCTTTAATTGTATTTACATTATAACATCTTACATAATTAATAGTCTAGCGAATTTTTTATTTTAACCTAAATTTAACAAATTATGGTTTAATCTATATGCAAATATTCTTCTAGTGTTAGATTGTTCATTGCGAAGTTTTTACTGTGTTCAGTTCCAACATATCTATAGTGCCATGATTCATACATGTATCCTGTTATATTTTCTTTTCCCTCTGGATATCTAAGTATAAATCCATACTTATATGCATTTTCATACAACCACTTAGCTTCTTTTGTATTATTAAATTTTTTATTTGCCCAACAAGATTGGTCATCTCCTCCAATATCAAATGCAAGTCCAGTTTGATGTTCACTTTCTCCTGGCTTAGCTGAAAATCTATTTGCTTCCTTCTCCCCATGTTTTTCTGCATATGAGTTAAATAACTTTTCTTGATATTTGTAACTTCTATATGTACTGAAGGCTTTTAGATTTAATCCTGCTTTTTGGGCCTCTTTATTCATTTTATAAAAAGCATCTTTGGCTTCATTATTTTCTTGTGGAGAATAGTCTTCAGGTAAGCTATACTTTTTGTTTGCTACTACAATATTATTTATTGACAAAACATTCACACCTTTTCTATACTTACTTATTTCATATGCCATGATTCTATTTTCTCCACTAGAGATATTGATAAACATTTTTACGAAAACTAGAAAAAATGCAAAAACTATAATCAAACCTCTTTTCTTTTTCATATACCCACCCCCATAACTTAGATTTAATACCTAAAAAATTTAAAGACATTTTACTTCATAGTATAATCATATCATTAATTTATTGCAAATTCTTTAAACAATTCTTAAGAAACTCTTAAATTCTTCTTTATACTACTAAAACTAACAATATTTTTTTCAATTTTTTTATATCACAGGTTCAGATATTGCTTTTTTTTCCAAATGATGTATAATATATTTATAGAAACTTCAAAGTACTATTTAGTACTTAGTGTTTTTATATGAAAGGAGATAACAAATTGACTGACAAACAAAAACTTATTATAACTATTGCTCAAAGAATATTTGACCAAAAAGGTTTTCAAAATACTTCAATACTAGATATTGTGAAAGAATGTAAAATGTCTAAAGCTACTTTTTATAAACATTTTGAAACTAAAGAAAGTTTTATCTGTGAAATAATTAATTATTATGATGAAAAATTTTTAGAGATTATACATTCTATTAATGAAAATAAAGATATTCATCCATCAGAAAAATTAAAAAGAAAAATAATAGCTGTATGGGAAAATATTTTTTCTCGAACTACTATAAATACTTACATAAGGGAAAACTTCTCTGAAGTGCAACGTAAAACGATAAGCAAATTACAAAAAAAATCTCGAACTAATTTATTAAATGAATATAAGCTGAGTTTATTTGATAATTATGGCGACAAAATAGAAAATATTCTATTTGATTTGGTTTTTTTACTAGATGCTCTAATTCACCAGTTTACATATATTATTCATATACAAAAAAGAGAAATAAATGTATACTTTATTGCTGAATTTACTATACAAATGCTAGATTTAGTTGTAGAAAATGCTGATAACCTAAATCCTTTAATTGAAAAATCAATGTTTTTATATGAACAAGAAGATGAAGTTTACTCTTCTATTTATAGTAAATCATTATTTTTTAAAACAATACAAGATATAGAAGAGCTAATCAAAACAAACACTTCTCTTATTGAAAAGCCTAAGTTATTAGAAGCATCAAAAAAATTATATGAAGAAGGCAAAAGTCAATTATATGATTCTTTAATTATGGATGCAATGATTACATATCTAGAAAAAGAAGACATTTTGAGACCAAAAGTACTTTTATTGAATAGCATTAAAAATCAATTAAAAAAGGAGACGTTATAAATCATGGAAATACAAAGTAATAGAAAAAATAATAAAAAAGAAAATTTGATAATAGCAATCGTAATGACTGGTGCTTTTATAAGCTCTCTTAGCCAAACATTACTATCAACTGCACTTCCCAATATAATGTCAGATTTTAAAATTACTGCTGATGTTGGTCAATGGTTAACTACAATTTATCTACTTATTGCAGGTATAATTATCCCTACAACAGCTTACTTGATAAATAGATTCAGTACTCGAAAATTATTTATTACATCAATGACTATCTTTTCTCTAGGGTGTGTTATTGCTCTTTTTTCTCGTAATTTTTCGACTATGTTGATTGCTCGTGTATTACAGGCAGTAGGTTCTGGTTCTTTAATGCCACTTTTACAAGTTATCATATTATATTTATGTCCTGTAGAAAAACGTGGTGCAGCTATGGGTCTAGTTGGTATTACAGTGGGATTTGCTCCAGCAATTGGACCAACTTTATCTGGATGGTTAGTAGATTCATTTGGCTGGCATAGTTTGTTTTTACTTCTTTCTCCTATAGCTATATTAGATGTTATACTTTCATTTATCTTATTAAAAAATGTTGGAGAAGCTAAAAAACTAAAACTAGATATACCTTCAATAATACTATCTTCTTTAGGTTTTGGTGGTTTATTAATTGGGTTTACTAATCAAGGTAATTATGGATGGACTAATAGTGCCACATATTTACCAATAATATTAGGAATTGTATCATTAATTTTATTTACATGGCGTCAATTAAAATCTAAAGAACCATTCTTAGAATTAAGGGTTTTTAAAAATAAACCATTTCTTATTTCTACATTATTAATTATGATTGTATATGCTTCAATGATGTCTGCTACATTAATGATTCCTCTATATATTCAATCTGTAAGGGGATTTTCCGCACTATCTTCAGGTTCTTTAATGATGCCTGGTGCTATATTAATGGTTGTATTAAATCCAGTGGCAGGACGCCATCTAGATAAATACGGTCCTCATGCTCTATCAATATTAGGAACTGGATGCTTATTTTTAGGTACTTTATCTTTTGCATTTTTAGGCAAGGATACATCTTTAATTCATGTATCATTAATGTATTGTATACGTATGATTGGTATTTCAATGGTTCTAATGCCATTAACTACATGGGGAATTAAAACACTGGATAGAGAACTTATATCTCATGCTACAGCAATTAATAGTACACTTCGTCAAATAGCTGGTGCTATAGGCTCTGCTGTACTTATTACTATAATGACAACTGCTACCAAAAAAGCTCACATGAGTTCAGCTATCCTATCTAATATCCATGGTATCGATGTTGCATTTTCAATAGCAGCCACACTTGCATTTATTGGATTAATTATATCAATATGTTTTATAAAAGAACGACAGGTTGTTAGAAGTTAATATAAAAAAGAGCTATTTTAAGATTAAAATCTTAAAATAGCTCTTTTTTTCAGTTTGAAAAATATCGTAATCTTATAATACTGCTATTACTTCTATTTCAACTTTAACATCTTTTGGTAATCTAGCAACTTCTACACAAGCTCTTGCTGGTTTATTTTCTCCAAAATACTCAGCATAAACTTCGTTTATAGCACCAAATTCATTCATATCTTTTATAAATACTGTAGTCTTAACTACATTTGAAAAATCAGCTCCACTTTCAGCTAATATTGCTTTAAGATTTTTTAGAGATTGAGCAGTTTGAGCTTGTACATCTCCTTCAACTACTTCCATAGTTTCTGGTACAAGTGGAACTTGTCCAGATACAAATAATAAGTTTCCAGCTTTTATAGCTTGAGAATATGGTCCTAAAGCTGCTGGTGCATCATTAGTATGTAATACTTCATGTTTCATATTAAAATCCTCCTAATTGGTTAATCTACTATACATAAAATGTATCTTCATACACTATTATACTATTTTTCTTGTATATTATATACACTTTTTATTATAATTCTATAATTTTAAAACCTTTTTCTTCTATTGCTTTCTTTATTTTCGCTATATGGTCATAATCTATTGTTTCTAATATAAATTCCGCACTTTGTTTTCCTAGAGCTTCACCTGCTGATAATTTACCTTGATTAGCACTTAAAATATTTCCACCATTCTCACTTATTATTCTAGTTAATTCAGCAAAGTTTCCTGGCTTATCTTCCATAATTGTACTAAATGAATATCTTCTTCCTTCTTTAGCTAGAGCAACACCTATTATTCTATATAATGTATTTATATCTATATTACCACCAGATATTATACATACTACATTTTCGTCTTTTGCTGGTACATATTTACCACTTAATATTGCAGCTGTACATACAGCTCCTGCACCTTCTGAAACTATCTTTTGACTTTCCATCATAAATAATATTGATTCAGCTATTTCTGTTTCTTCAACTACTACTATTTCGTCAACTAATTCATTTATTATTTCAAAAGTTAAGTCTCCAGGAGTTTTAACAGCTATACCATCAGCTATTGTACTATCATTAAATGCTGTTGTTACTTTGCCGTTTTTAATTGACTCTTTCATTGAAGGTATATTTGCAGTTTGAACACCAACTATTTTTACATTAGGATTTAATGCCTTTGCTGCAACAGCAACACCAGATATTATTCCCCCGCCACCAACTGGGCATAGTATAGTATCAACCTTATTATTTAATTGTTCGAAAATTTCAAGAGATATAGTTCCTTGCCCTGCTATAACATATTTATCATTGAATGGATGTAAGAAAGTTGCTCCTGTTTCTTTTTGTATTTCAACAGCTTTTGCATATGCATCATCATAAACTGCGCCATTTAAAACTACTTCTGCTCCATAACCTTTAGTTGCACTAACTTTTGCCAATGGTGCAGTTGCTGGCATTACTATTGTAGATTTTATACCAGTCATTTTTGCGCCTAATGCGACACCTTGTGCATGATTACCTGCACTTGAAGCTATTACTCCACTTGCTTTTTCTTCGTCTGTTAAACTTGCTATTTTATTACAAGCTCCTCTTAATTTAAAAGACCCTGTTTTTTGAAGGTTTTCACATTTATAGAAAACATTCGCTCCTGTTTTTTCACTAAGTTTAACGCTTTCAAGTAAATCAGTTTTTTTAACTATGTCTTTAATGGTCTCTCTAGCTTCTTTCACATCTGTTAAGGTAACTTTTATCATTTTATTCCACTCCCGTAAATCCAATTTTTATTTATTACTTTCTATATAATTCTATATCTTTTTTTTTTAAAAATCAACATGTAAACGATTTTTATAATTTTTTAATTAATCACAAAAAAACTAAAAATACAACAATTGAATACAATAAACACATATATTCAATTAAATTACATTACATTAAATGATAAATTTAAAATATTTTTTACATTTTTATCAAAATAACAATATATTCTTTATTATTTTTATTAAAATTTGTATTTTATATTATTTTATTTACTTAAAATCTATTTTTTTAACTTTATTTAATATTATTAATGTTAACAAAATAATAAAAATACGTCTTACTAAACAACTTCAATGTAAAAGAAAGTTTTACTTTATTTTTATTCAAAATTAGAAAACTATACATTTACAATAAAAAAACTAAAATACTAATTAAATTAGAGTTTTATTTTATATGGCAATCATTTTTTATTAAAAGGTATTTTTCATTTTAACATATATTTAATAAGGTTAATTAGAGTTATTATTTTAATTTTATACTTTACTTTTTCTATAAACCTATTATAATTAAAGTATAATCATTTTAGGAACTTGTTTATTTTATTATAAAAATGTGAAACTTATTACATAAGGAGGAATTAAACATGAAAAATAATACTTATAAAGAAATCAAAAACATATATGGAAAAATAAGTCCTTTTGAATTTAAGGACAAATTAATAGATATTGCGAAACATTCTGCAAGTGAAAACCATAGAGAATTGCTTGATGCAGGTCGTGGAAATCCAAATTGGACTTGTTCAACTGCTAGAGAAGCTTTTTTCACTTTTGGTCATTTTGCAATTACTGAAACCCGTTCTAATTGGGATTTAGGTCATTTAGCTGGTATGCCTCAAAAAAATGGCATTAAAGAAAGATTTTTTAAATATATAAATGAAAATATAGATATGCCTGGAGCATACTTAGCTAGAGATATTATAAATTTTGGTATAAATGAACTTGGATTTGATGGTGATGAATTTGTTCATGAACTAGCTGATGGAATCATTGGTGATAATTATCCACTTCCAGATAGAATGTTACCTCATATGGAAAAAATTGTGCATGATTATCTAGTTCAAGAAATGAAATACGATATATCAGGTAAATACGGTGATGTAGAAATATTCGCAGTTGAAGGCGCTACAGCTGCTATGTGTTATATATTTGATTCATTAATGGCAAATGAACTTCTAAAAAAAGGAGATACAATCGCTTTAATGACTCCTATATTTACACCTTATCTTGAGATACCTAATCTTCCTCGCTATGATTTTAAAGTTGTAAACATAAACGCCAATGCGGTTGACGAAAAAGGTGCTCATACATGGCAGTATACTAAAAAAGAATTAGAAAAGCTTCGTGACAATTCTATTAAAGCTTTATTTGTTGTTAATCCTAACAACCCTGCATCTATAGCTATGGATGAGACATCTTGTAATAATTTAATAGATGTAATTGAAAATTATAATAAGGATTTAATGATAATATCAGATGATGTATATGGGACTTTTGTAGAAGATTTTTCATCATTAATGTCAAAACTTCCTTATAACACTGTTGGAGTTTATTCTTATTCAAAATATTTTGGAGTTACAGGATGGAGACTTGGTACATTTGCTCTTCATAAAAAGAATGTTTTTGATAAAAAAATAAATGATTTAACTGGAGAATTAAAAAAATCAGTAGATAAGCGCTACAGTGATATGAGTCTTAACCCTTCTAGCCTTTCATTTATGGAAAGAGTTGTTGCTGATAGTAGGCTTGTTGCTCTTAATCATACTGCTGGTCTTTCAACTCCACAGCAAGTTCAAATGTCATTTTTCTCTGCCTTTGCATTAATTGATAAAGTTGATGCTTACAAAAAACTTAATATGAGTATTTGCCATAGACGTCAAAAACTATTGTTTGAAGCTTTAGAGCTTCCAGTTAATAAAAATAAAAATAATGCTGCATATTATACTCAGTTTGATATTGAAGAATGGGCTAAAATAAACTATGGAGAAGATTTATTCAAATTTATAAGTAAGAATGCTTCTCCAGTAGATATACTTTATAGATTGGCTAATGATTATTCAGTAGTCTTACTTAGTGGAAATGGATTCTATGGGCCTGAATGGTCAATTAGAATATCTCTAGCAAATCTATATGATGAAGCCTATACTAAAATAGGGAAAGCTATAAGAGAAATACTGAATAGTTATATTGCTGAATGGGAAAAAACAAAGAAATAATTCTATTACACTGAAATATCTAAATTATGCGAATAAAAGAATTTATATAGACCTTAATAAATTTTTTTGATATAATCCTATCGGAATTATAAATTTATTTGTGAAAGGCAGAGAATATTATGAGTATTAAGAAAAAAGTTGCCATAGTCTTTACTGGTGGAACTATATCTATGACAGTAGATGATAAAGTAGGTGCTGCTATACCAACTTTATCTGGGGAACAAATATTATCCATGGTTACTAACATTGACAAAGTTGCAGATGTTGAAGTTTTTAATTTTGATGAAATTCCAGGACCTCACATAACACCTTATAGAATGATGGAATTAAAAAATTATGTAAATGATTTATTAGCAAGAAAAGATATCACAGGAGTTGTAATAACACATGGTACTGATAGTTTAGAAGAAACTGCTTACTTTCTAGACCTTACAATCGACAACATTAAGCCTGTAATCGTTACAGGTGCTATGAGAAGTAGCTCTGAACTTGGCTACGATGGTTCAAGTAATTTATCTGCATCAGTTTGTACTGCTGTATCTAAAGATGCTATGGGTAAAGGAGTTCTTGTAGTTTTAAACAATGAAGTACTGTTAGCTTCTGAAGCTACTAAAACAAATACACTTTCTTTAAATACATTTAAATCTTTAACTAGTGGTCCATTGGGAATAATCGACTGTAACGAACTTGTCCTTACAAGAGATATTGTAAATAGGACAATTATAGATACTGATAAGGTAGAATCTAAAGTTGCATTATTTAAAGCATATGTTGGAGAAAATGCAGACTTTATAAGATTTGCGGTTGATAGTGGATATAAAGGCATAGTTATTGAGGCTATGGGCAGAGGTAATATTCCTCCTCAGATGCTTTCTGGTGTTGAATATGCGAGGGAAAAAGGACTTCCTGTTGTTATAGTTTCTAGATGCCATTCAGGTAGAGTATTTGATAGTTATGGTTACTTTGGTTCTGGTAGAGATTTAAAAAATATAGGATGTATATTTGGTGGAGACCTTCCAGGGCAAAAAGCTAGAATAAAACTTATTTTAGCTCTTGGAAAGACTGATAATATTGATGAAATCAAAGACTTCTTTGAAAAAGGAATATATTGTTAACTATATTATAGAGTTTAAAATTTAAAATAAATTATATCATTGAGTTTAAAATAAAACTTCCCCATACTGCAATTTTTTAATTGTATGCAATACGGGGATTTTATTTTATAGCTTTATTTTTTTATTTATTTTACAACTTTTTTATTTATTTTACAACTATATTAACTAATTTTTTAGGAACTGCAACAACTTTAACTATAGTTTTACCTTCAACTAGAGCTTTAATTTTTTCATCTTCTAAAGCTACTTTTTCCATATCTTCTTTAGATATATTTGAGCTAACAGTTAGCTTTCCTCTAACCTTTCCATTAACTTGTACAACAACTTCTATTTCATCTTTTACTAGTGCTGTTTCATCATATTTAGGCCAATCTATATCAAATACACTTCCTTCTTGACCTATCATAGTCCATAATTCTTCACCTAAATGAGGCGCAAATGGTGAAATTATAGTTACTATTGTTTGTACACCTTCTTTTATAACTGCTTCATTTATATTGTCTAACTCCTTATATTTGTACATATCATTTATTAATTCCATAAGAGCTGATATAGCAGTGTTAAATCCAAATTTCTCACTTAAATCTACAGTAACTTTTTTAAGTATAGAATGTATAGTATATCTCATGTCTTTATCTTGAGAACTTAACTCGCCAAACTCAACATCTTTTTTGAATACATCTGCTAACTCATCAACTAATCTATATACTCTATTTAAGAATCTAAAGCATCCATCAACACCTTGTTCTGACCAGTCTAAATCTCTTTCTGGTGGAGCTGCAAATAATACAAAAAGTCTTGCAGTATCTGCTCCATATTCATCAATTATATCCATAGGAGATACTGTATTTCCTTTAGACTTACTCATTTTAGAACCGTCCATAAGAACCATACCTTGAGTAAGTAAGTTTTTAAATGGTTCATCAAAGTCTACCATGCCCATACTCTTAAATGCTTTTACAAACCATCTGGCATAAAGTAAATGCATTATAGCATGCTCTACTCCACCTATATATTGGTCTACTGGATGCCATCTATTAACTAAGTCTTTACTAAATGGTTCATCTTCATTTTTATTGTCTACATATCTTAAGAAATACCAAGAAGAATCAACAAATGTATCCATAGTATCAACTTCTCTTCTAGCTGGTTTTCCACAATGAGGACAAGTTGCTGACATAAACTGTTTTGAAGTAGTAAGTGGAGACTCACCTTTGCCAGTAAATTCAACATCTGTTGGTAAAAGAACTGGTAAATCTTCTTTCTTAACTGGAACTATTCCACACTCATCACAATAAACTACAGGTATAGGACAACCCCAATATCTTTGTCTTGAAACTAACCAGTCTCTTAATCTATAATTAATTGTTCTCTTTCCTCTACCTTCTTTTTCTAATTTATTTATTATTCCTTCAAATCCTTCTGAAGCATCTAATCCATCAAATTCTTCTGAATTTATCATTTTATTATCTTCTGTTATTACATCTATTATATCTAGATTATATTTTTCAGCAAAATCTCTATCTCTTTCATCATGTGCAGGAACTGCCATTATAGCACCTGTTCCATATTCAACTAGTACATAGTTCGCTATCCATAAAGGAACTTTTTTGCCATTTAAAGGATTTATAACATATCTACCTATAAACATACCTTCTTTTTCTACATCAGCTGCTGTTCTTTCTATTTCTGTCATAGTATGCATTTTTTGAACAAAAGCTTCAACATCTGCTTCATACTCTGTACCTGCAACCAATTCTTTAACTAGTTCATGTTCTGGAGCAAGTACCATATAAGTAACTCCATAAGTTGTATCTGGTCTAGTTGTAAATACTGTCATAGATTTGTCAGTTCCATCTATATCAAATACTAAATCTGCTCCTGTACTTTTTCCTATCCAGTTTCTTTGCATTATTTTAACTTTTTCTGGCCATCCATCTAATGTATCTAAATCATTAAGTAATTCTTCTGCAAATTCAGTAGTTTTAAAATACCATTGTTCTAAGTCTTTCTTTAATACTGTCGATTTACATCTCTCACATGCTCCTTGAACAACTTGTTCATTTGCAAGAACAGTCTCACAAGAAGGACACCAGTTAACATAAGATTTTTTCTTATATGCAAGCCCATGTTCTAAAAATTTCAAAAATATTTCTTGAGTAAATCTATAGTATTCTGGAGTCGAAGTTGCTACTTCTTTATCCCAATCATAGCTAAGCCCTAATAAATTTAATTGTTCTTTCATTTCTTCTATATTTTCCATTGTCCATTTGTGTGGATGTATTCCATGTTTTATAGCTGCATTTTCAGCTGGTAGACCAAAAGAATCCCATCCCATTGGATGAAGTACATTATAACCTTCCATTTTTTTGAATCTTGCGACAACATCACCTATAGAATAGTTTCTAACATGTCCCATGTGTATCTTTCCAGATGGATAAGGGAACATCTCTAATGTGTAGTAATTAGGCTTTTCAGTTTGTGCTGTATCCATTTTGTATTGGTTATTATCTTTCCAAATTTTTTGCCATTTCGATTCTACTTCTTTAAAATTATATACGCTCATATTTTGCCTCCTATTTTTAGTTGCGTTCAACTACTTTGTTTAATATTATTTACTTATAATTTCCAAATAATTCTTTGAAAATAAAAAATCCTCATCACTAAACTTACGTTTAGGGACGAGGATAAATCTTCGCGGTACCACCCTAATTAGTCTATTTTCATAGACTCTCTTAGACAGCTTTTAATCCAGCTATGGAGAATAGATTTTAATCTAGTAAGTTCAAAGTTATATAATATTAGTTCTCACCTTCCACTAACTCTCTGAAAAAATATAATCTTTTACTGCTCTAGTCTATTCAATTCAATACAATTTTTTAAATTTTCTAACTATAATAACATATATTATCATGTTTATGCTAATGTGTCAATATCTATATAAGGTGCATCTTTCCATAATTTTTCTAAATTATAAAATCCTCTATTTTCCTCATTAAATACATGAACCATTATATCCCCATAGTCAAGAAGTACCCAAGTTTGAGTCCCATGTCCTTCTTTTCCTCTTGGCTCTAATCCTAGTTTTGCTAATTCATCTTCAACATTATCAGCTATAGCTTTTACTTGTCTTTGAGAAGATGCTGTAGTAATAACAAAATAATCACATAAACTAGAAACTTTTCCTATATTTATTATAACTGTATCTTGACCCAGCTTATCTTCTATGGCATCATACGCTATTTTTGTCATTTGTTCCACTGTCATATAAAATTTCCTCACTTTCCTAATTTAAATACACTTAGTTATTGTAACATATTAATACGATTTTGTAACATAGTCAACTTTAATTTTATTAATATGTTTGCCTTTATATAAGATTTTTATAATAACTTTTCTTTAATTAGATAGTTTCTCGCCATAACAGTTCTTGGATGTATTTCTTCTTTTTTATTAATAACAAACATTAAAGTATTATTAAATGAAGTTAAAAGTGCTTCGTCAAGCTTACCTTCATAGGCTAATTCTCTCAATGTATCTACAACTGGAAATTTTCTTCCTTCTTCAATTAAATCTGCTATGTAAATTATTTTTTCTAAAAGAGACATATCTTCTCTTCCTGTTGTATGGTATTTAATTGCATTTATAATATCTTCATCTTCTATTCCAAATTCATATTCACATATGTATGACCCTATCACACTATGAGATAGAGAGCGGTTTCCATCTTCTATTGGGTCTAAGTATATCTCATATTTGTCAACATAATCCTCTACTTCTTTATCGCTTAAGTACTTCGCACAATCATGAATCATCCCCGCTATATAAGCTTTTTCTTTGTCACATCCATAAATCTCACACAATTTTACAGCACATTCTGCAACATTTTTTGAGTGACTAAGCCTTCCTACTGGTAGCATTTGATTTAATCTCTGGTTAATATTCTCTAAGTTCATTTAATCATCTCCATATTGATATAGTTTATTTTCATACAAATAATTTTCTACATTTTCCGGTACTAAGTAACGTATAGACTTGCCTTCATTTAGCTGTTCCCTTATATATGTGGACGATATATCCAATGATGGAACGTAAACTGTTATAATGTCAGCATTATATTTTTTAGTCAGTTTCTCTATAGTTTCTTGTGACCTTAATAAGCTAATACCTGGTCTAGTCGCAGCTATAAAAGTAGCTAACTCAAAGTTTTTCTTTACATCTTTCCACTCTTCAACACTACAAATAGCATCTGCCCCTGTTATAAAATAAATATCAGCATTTTTGTATTTTTTCTTTAAATATTTTAATGTATCGATTGTATAAGTCCTTTTATTTCTTTCGATTTCTACTTTTGAAACTAAAAAATCTTCATTGCTTTCAGTTGCTAGAAGTGTCATATTGTATCTATCATACTTATTTGTAGTGATACCTAATTTATGTGGTGGATTTCCTGATGGTATAAAGATAATTTTGTCAATCTCATACTTATCTCTAATAAACTCTGCTGTTGCTAAATGAGCATAGTGTATAGGGTCAAAAGTACCTCCTAATATACCTATTTTGATTTTGCCTTTATGGCGATTAAATTTCTCTAGTTTTTCAGTATTTTTCAATTCTGCCTTCTGAACTAGATTTTTACTTCTCATATTTTGTCTCCTTTTAATGTTATAATACTATTGTACCATTATTTTTTATTTCTTAAAGCTTATAAATTATTTTTTTTGGTATATAATCATATTTATATGGTAAAAAACACTTAAAAAAATAATTATTTAACATAGTTTCACTTTACTTTTTAATAAAAATAACTTTTTATTATTTTGTCTTAATTTAGATTAAATATAACGTATAATTATAAGTTTTTTATTAAATTTTATTAGTTACTTTTGTTAATATAATTACATATAAAAAAGGAGGAATTATGAGTATAATTACGAAAATAGAACAACAAAAAAGAAATGATGATAGAGTAAATATTTATGTAGATGATAAATTTTTTATTGCTATATTTAAAGAACTTGTTTATACATTTAATTTAAAAAAAGGAAATGAAGTAAATGAAGAGGAATTAAAATCTATTTTAGATGATGAGATGTATATAAAAGCTAAAAATAAAGCATTAAATATTTTGTCTCGTGCTGACCAGTCTGAAAAAAAAATGAAAGAAAAACTATCAGCAGATTTTGAAGAAGATACAATTGATAGAGTTATAGACTTTCTTAAAAATTATAATCTGGTAAATGACAATATATTGGCTCAGAAAATAGTTAATACCAATGTTAATTTAAACAAATGTGGTAAAAACAGAATTAAACAAAATTTATATAATAAAGGTATTGAGAGAAGTGCAATTGATGAAGCAGTATCAGAATTAGACAAAGATACTGAATTTGAAAATGCCATGTATCTAGCAAAAAAAAGATATGAAAGAGTAAAAAAAGAAGATAAAAAGAAAATATATCAAAAAATTTCTCAACATCTTTCCTATAAAGGCTTTGATTATGATATTATTAAAAGAGTTTTAAATAAACTTTTAAATTTTGATGAATCTGATATATAAGTATATTTTTAAATATACTAAGGAGGTAAATTATGAAACTAATTATTGGTGGTTTAAGCTTTTTATTAGGATTATATAATATATATCAATTATACAGAGAAGATAGTATGAGATAAGTATTATTTTGTTAAAATATAATATTTATTATGGAGGGGAAATCAAATGAAAAGTCAAAAAAGATTTAAAATTTTAGATATTGATGTTTACCTACAACCATTCGAGTCTGACATAAAAAAAAGAATGAAACACTATGAAGATGTAAAAGCAAAAATATTAACTAACTGTGAAAATTTTAGTTCTTTTGCAAATGGTCATCTTTATTATGGATTCCATCAAACAAATGATGGATGGTTTTATAGAGAGTGGGCTCCAAATGCAGATAGTTTATCATTAATTGGTGACTTTAATAATTGGAATAGAAAATCCCATCCTCTAAAAAAAATAGACTCTGGTAATTGGGAAATTTTCATACCCGAAAAAAACAGCTTACCTCATAAATCCGAGGTAAAGGTACAAGTCACTGCAAATGGTGAAACATTTGACCGTATACCATTATACATAAAGAGGGTAATACAAAAGGATTCTGGTAACTTTAACGGGCAGATATGGCAACCAAAAACTCCATTTAGTTGGACTGATAACGAATTTGACTTAGAAAACATAACTTCTCCTTTAATCTATGAATGTCACATAGGTATGGCTACTGAAAAAGAATCTATTGGAACTTATAATGAATTTACTAAAAATATACTTCCTAGGATAAAGAACGCTGGATACAACACTATTCAACTTATGGCTATCATGGAACATCCATATTATGCTTCTTTTGGATACCAAGTTTCAAACTTTTATGCAATTTCATCTAGGTTTGGTACTCCTGAAGACTTAAAAAACCTTATAAACACAGCTCATTCAATGGGAATTGCTGTTTTATTAGATTTAGTTCACTCTCATGCTGTAAAAAATACTTTAGAGGGAATAAATGAATTTGATGGAAGTGAACATCAATTTTTCCATTCAGATTCAAAGGGTAATCACCCTGCTTGGGGAACAAAACTCTTTAACTATGGTAAGCCTGAAGTAATTCATTTTTTACTTTCAAATATAAAATTTTGGCTAAATGAGTATCATTTTGATGGTTTTAGATTTGATGGTGTAACCTCAATGCTATATCATAACCATGGTCTTGGAGTTTCATTTGACAGTTATAAAAAGTATTTCAGTGCAAACACAGATATGGAAGCTATAACATATCTTCAATTTGCAAATGAATTAATAAAAGAAATCAAACCTAATTCAATAAGCATTGCAGAAGATATGAGTGGAATGCCTGGTATGTGTATACCTATAAAAGATGGTGGAATTGGCTTTGACTACAGATTGGCAATGGGAGTACCTGATTTTTGGATAAAAACTATCTCAAAATCTTCTGATGAAAATTGGGATTTAGGCAAAATGTGGTACGAGCTTACTACTAGACGTCCTGGTGAAAAAAACATTGGATATTGTGAATCTCATGACCAAGCATTAGTTGGTGACAAGACAATTATATTTTGGTTAGCAGATAAAGAAATATACTGGAATATGGAAATAAACTCAAATAATCATATTATTGATAGAGCCATGTCTCTAAACAAATTAATTAAATTAGCAACATTTTCTCTAGCTGGTGAAGGATACCTAAATTTTATGGGAAATGAATTTGGACACCCTGAATGGATTGATTTTCCACGTGAAGGAAACAATTGGAGTTATAAATATGCTAGAAGACAATGGAGTCTTTCAGAAAATGATAACTTAAAATATAAACAACTATTAAACTTCGATAAATCTATGCTTGAACTTACAAAATACAGTGATATTTTTACACAGAATAGCTATGAACTTGTGCATATAGATAATGATAAAAAACTTTTAGTATACAGTAAAGGTAAATATTTATTTATATTTAATTTTCATCCTAATCTGATGCAATCAGTAGACATATCAAAGTTCCAAGGCAAAAAATACAAGACAGTATTAAGTACTGATATGATAGAGTTTGGAGGAAAAACAAAACCAGATAACTTAATAGACTATGATATCTATTTTACTTCTACTCCTCCATCTTCTAAAATACCTATTGCATCTCGCACAGCAATAGTACTTTTAAATAATGATATCTAGATATAAATAGCTAATAAAAGCCAAATAACAATTTTGATTTTAATACAAAATGTTATTTGGCTAATTTATTTTCTTGCTACTTAATTATTTTTTACATCTGGCATTATAATTTCCAACTTTTAATTTGTGGCATTATATTCATCTTAACAGTCTGAGGCTTTAAAGCCTTTCTAAATTTTTCAGTAGATGTATTTTTAAACATTTTACTAGAAGCACTTTTAAGATTTTCTATAGAATCCCAGTGTTGTATCATAATCCATTTTTGATTTTTTTCATCATATAAAAGCTCAGTATCAATAAAGCCCGATTGAACAGAGTGAAAATTTATTTCTAACTCATTTACAATCTCTACAAATGCATCTTTTGATAAATGCTCTTCCACATTAAATTCTACTATTTCTGTAATAATTTTCATATACAAACCCTCCAATTTATCTTTCTTACATCATAGCAAAAAGTAAATTAAGGGTATTGTAAAAAATCGACAATATAATTATAAATAGTTGTATGTTGTGTTTTCTTTAATAGTTTTATTCTCTTTAATAAATTTAATCGGTGATACTCCTGAAAACTGTTTAAATTCTTTAATAAAATGAGCTTGGTCATAATATTCATTTTCATAAATTAAATCAAAAAAGTCATTATTTTTAGAGCTATAAATAAGGTGATTGCTGGCCATTTTAAATCTATATATTTTCCTTAGTGTTTTAGGTGTATAGCCAGTATATTTTAAACAAGCTCTTTCTAAAGTTTTAATATTTATGTTCATATCATCACAAAACAATTTTATAGTGCTGTATTTATTATTATATATAAATAAATCCAGGAGATTTACCATCTTATTTGCAACTAAATCTTCATCTAATACAGATACTAATATTTTTTCTAAATGCAAAGCTATATCTTCTATTGATGATATTTGATTTAATGTACTTTCCAATTTCCCAGCAAAAGCTTCTGATACTTGTTTTAAGTCAACAATTTGACCCTTAAACTCTGAAATTGGTATCTTTAAAAATGGATAGAGTCCAAATGGATAAAAAGAAATACCCATCACACGTATATTTCCACGTTGAATAACAAATCCATGTTTATCTCTTATTCCATTAAAATGTATATTATTTGCATTATAACTTTGATTTTCAATCTTATATTCCATGACATCAGAAAGATTAATGATAATATCTATACTATCTGTAGGTAATAATTTATTATTTAGCAGTATATTTGATTTTGTCTCAAGATACCAAATAAACTTTACCCAGGGTTTTAAACGAACATTTCTAACTGCATACCTTGTAACTGATAACATCGTAATTAACCTCTATTTTAAATTTTTTTATCATTATATACTCTATCTTAATATTATACAATATAATTTATCCCATCAAAAACTTAATCTATTCTATATCTATCTTATACATTTTTTTAATGCTTTAGAAATAGGAAGTGCTATTATAAGACCTATTAACACCTGCATTAAATTGCCTGGTATTGAAGTAAGTGGAGTTATAAAATTACCATAAAGTATAACCTCTGTTACATAATATCCAGACAACATCCAAATTGACGAAACTACTACTCCCATTAAATTGATAAAAAAACTTTCTCCATTCTTACCATTTGCCCATACAATCTTTCCAAGTAAATACCCCATAATACCTCTAACTATAAATGTAAATGGAGCCCATAGAGTCCACCCAGATATCAAATCAAAAAGAGCCATCCCAATAGCTCCTGATAACGCACCTTTTTTACTTCCAAATACTATTGCTGATATAAATAACATTGCTGTTCCTAAGTGTACAAGACCTCCATTTATAGATATTGGCAATCTTATATTTATAAACTTAGTTGCAACAAATACTAATGCTATTAATAGTGATGTTTCCACCAAATCTTTTGTTGTAAATTTCTGTTTAGCTGTAGCTTCCATACCACATCCCCCTTTTATATTGTGACTAAAAATAATATTTATTAAATAAATCTATTAAACTTCCATTTGCATTAAATTCTAATGCTTTTAAACTTTTGTCTAATACATTTAATATGTGAACTATTTTATCGAAATTAGCATTTTCCCCCATATGACCGATTCTCAAAATAGTATTCATATATTGATTTAATGATGTTGCAACAAGTGTATTGTAATTTTTAAGCATATAATCAGTAAGTTTTAATGCACCTATACTTTCAGGTATCTTTATTGCTGTCACTGTATTAGAATATCCGCCTTCTAAAAATAATTCTAAACCATATTCCTTAACAGCTTGTCTTACACTAGAAGCTATTCTATCATGTCTACTTAATACTTTTTCGACACCTTCTTCTAGTACATTATCTAATGCTTTATCAAGACCCATTATGTCACTTATTGGCATTGTATAAGGGAAATATTTTTTTTCATAATAACCTTCCCATATACTTAAGTTACAATAAAAACCTACTATGTCTGTTTTTCTATTTTTGATACAATTCTTTGCATCTTGACTTATACCAACTATAGTAAGACCTGCTGGTGCAGAAATAGCCTTTTGTGACCCCCCTAGTATTACATCTATTTTAGATTCATCTACATTTAGCCTTTCTCCTACCATACCTGCTACAGAATCAACTACAGTTAATATTCCATATTCCTTAAGTAGTGGACATATCTTACTTACATCATTTAATACACCTGTTGGAGTATCACAATGAACCACTGTTGCATATTTAAAGTTATTATCCTTTTCTAAAAACTTTCTTAGCTCATCAGCATCTATACCTTTTGTATATTCACTTGAAAAAAGTACATACTCTCCACTATACATTTTTACAAAGTCTTTAAATCCTTCTCCATATATACCATTGTCAATTACAAGAACTCTATCACCTTTCTCTGTCAGTGATGCACAAGCTGCCTCAAGACCTAATATTCCTTCACCACTTAATATGTAAACATCGTTTTTTGTACCAACTATATTTCCAAACTTTTCACATGTATTCTTATAAAACTCAACAAAATCAACATCTATATCTGGGTTAGTTGTTTTCTCTGCTCTTATTAGCCTTACATTTTCTCTGGTTTCTGTTGGCCCTGGTGCATAATTAATTTTATTGTTCATATATATCAGCTCCTTTTTATTTTCTATACGATTATTATACAAAATTTTCATTTTTTATGGTACAATTTTAAGTTTTTTTAGAATTGTACCAATACATTTCTAATGACAATCTGCTGAACAATAAACACAACAAAATACAGGACATATGAACATTTAAGCTACTTGCCCTGTATTTGTATATTATTAACCTATTTAATTCTATTTTTATATCTTCTCTAGTCTTATTTAAAAATTAAATATAGCTTTCTATATATTTTTATTCACTATATCTTACTCTATCAATAAGAGATTCTTTATTAAAACTTCTTCCTATTAAGTAAGTTGTTATAAATTGGGCTATGAGGATAAACACAGCCATAAATAAAATTGGTACTATTGGTAACGCGTATGTTGCATATGATAATCCAGTTTTTCTTAAAAATACAACTGCAAGGTACCCTAATATACCTCCAAGTAAAATACTTCCTATCATCATTCTAGAAGTGTAATATATAGCTTCTGAATTAAGCATTTTTACTAATTGTTTATTAGTAAGTCCAATTGCTTGAAGCATACCAAGTTCTTTTTTTCTAGTAACTATACTAGTTATCATTGTATTTACAAGATTCATAAATCCAATAACCCCTATTATACCAGTTAAAGTGTATCCCATTATTTTTATAAATGAAATCATCATCTTATTTGATTCTATTCTACTATCTATAAAATCCGCTTCTAAATATCCATTAGATTTAGCAATCTTCTTTATAGTATCTTTAACTTCTTGATATTTCCCTTCTTCAGTATATATTCCTATGGTACTTGTTGTATCATATTTCAAAGTTCTATCTATGAAATCTTTTCCTATGCCAAAACTTGGAATTCCCATAGCTATTGCTTGAACTTTAAATTCTTTTTTTATCTCTTTATCTCCATCATATAGAGTTAATTTTATTTTATCTCCAGCCTTTACACCCATTTCTTTTGCTGTATCAAAGTGAGTAATAACTATTTCATCTCCTGTTTGTAACTTTTCAAAATCTATTTTTCCATCTATTAGATTTTTATTTAATGACTTCACATCATTTTCGTTTATACTCTGTAAAAGGTCATGTTCAAATTCAACATTATAATCTTCCATCCCAATTTTTACAGAGTTTCCTGATTCAGTTTTTTTGACTCCTTCTATATTCTTTATTTGATTTAAAAAATCTTTACCTAATGGATTATTCATTTGTAGAATATTCAAATTATTTTCAGGATTCTTGTCACTATCCATTTCATATCCAGTAAATCTAACTTCTATATCATAAGGAAAATGCTCTCTAGCCATCTTCTCAGCATTAAAACTTTCTAAAGCAGTTGATACTGTTATAAATATAGTTCCGCTTAACATAAGAGATGTCAATGTCATATAAGTACGCTTTTTATTTCTTTCTAAATTTGCTTTTGATAAGTTCTTTAAATTTATATTTTTATGTCCTTTTCTATTATTTTTACCACTTATTTCATTTCCAGTATATCTTACTGCATCAACTATAGATACTTTTGAGGCTACTTTCATTGGTTTCAAAAGTGATAAAACAACAGATATAAAACTTATTACCACAACCAATAATAACACTGGTAATTGTGATGATTTTACATTCACATCCATAAATGATTTTATTATAATATTTGCAAGTGCATAACCTAAAATTGTTCCTACTGGTATTGCTATTCCTGCTAATATAAAACCTTCCTTAAACACTATTGCTTTTACTTGTTTTTTAGTTGCACCAATTGCTCTAAGTTTTCCAAATTCTTGCACTTTAGTAACTATTGAGATGTAGAATATATTGTATATTACCAAAATACTAGACAATACAATTACTAATCCTATAAGAACTCCACCTACCATTGTTTCACTGTCTGGTTTTAAAGCATTTATATAATTTTCATTTACAAGTACATTATTAGTATCTAATCCTATATCATTTGCAATCTTATTTAATTTTTCTTTTGCCTGTTCTATAGATAAATCACTCTTATCTTTTAATCTAACATATATATTAAAATCTTCTTGTGACATATCTCTAGTATTCTTCATATAGTTTTCTGATATAATGGCAGAATAATACTTTCCCGCTTCAGACATTTCACTAGTTTCTAATATTCCAGTTATTATAAATTCTTTTTCCATTCTTTTATCGTTTTTATAATCATCATAAGGCACTTTTATTTTTTCACCTAGTTTTTGACCATAACCTAATGCTTTTAAAGCTCCACTATCTAGTACTATTTCATTTTCTTTTGTTGGTAATTTTCCTTTTATAAATTCAAAATTATTTAACTTTAAAGCATCTTCATTCATATATGATAATGAAATAGTTGTATCATCTTCTAATTTGTCAAAGCCTACTCCATTCATTTTTCCAGCTAGTTCAATATCTGCATGATTACTTAATATCTCAGCTTGTTTTTCATTTACATTTGCCAATACTCCTTGATAATTGCCTGAATACTTTATTGTATTTTCCTTTTGATATTCTCTTGTATCCACAATATAAATACCTATAGATGAAAGCATCAATGTTGAAAGTATTATAGTGATTATTATTAATATACTTTTTGATTTATTTTGTTTTACATTACTTTTTGCTATTTTAGTAGTATTAATCATTTTTGTCACCAACCTTTGATATCTTACCATCCTCTATAAATATCACTCTATCAGCCATTTGAGCTATACTATCATCATGAGTTATCATAACCAAAGTTTGACTATATTTCTTAGACATAGATTTTAGTATACTCATAACTTCATCTGATGTTTTAGAATCTAAGTTTCCAGTTGGCTCATCAGCAAGTATTATAGCTGGTCTTGTTGCCAAAGCTCTTGCTATTGCTACTCTTTGTTGTTGACCTCCTGATAATGTATTTGGTAAAACATCATGTTTATTTTCAAGACCTAAAGATTTTAAAAGGTCTTTTATAAATTGTTCATCCACAGCTCTACCATCTAGACCAATTGGTAGTACTACATTTTCCCATACATTAAGAGATGGAATTAGGTTGTAACTTTGAAATATAAAACCTATTTTTCTTCTTCTAAATACGGCAAGTTCTTCTTCTTTCAATGTAAATATGTTTTTATTATCAATGTATACCTTGCCAGATGTAGGTATATCAAGGCCACCTATCATATGTAATAATGTACTTTTTCCAGAACCAGATTTACCTATTATAGCTACAAATTCACCTTCATTTATTTCTAAATTTACATCATCTAAAGCTTTTACTAGGCTTTCTCCTTTTCCGTAATGTTTTGATAAACTTTCAGTATATAATATTTTCATAAAATTATCCCCTCACTCTAAGTTATGTTGCTCCTTAATCATTTACTTTTAATTTCTGGAGCTGTTTATACTTATATAATATATGTAGAGGATTACATTCTCCTTTCAGTAAACATTACATAGTTGTAAGAAATAAAGAAAACTTACTTCCTTTTCCTAGGTTAGAAGATACCATAATATTACCACCTTGTTCTTCCAAAATTTTTCTACTTAAATACAATCCTACACCACTACCTTCTATAGATTCAATTTCTTCATCTGCTCCTCTATAAAAGCGTTTAAATATATTATTAAATTCATTTTTTGCAATCCCTCTACCATTATCCTCTATTATGATTTTAAAATAGTTTACAGTCTCTTCTACAGATATATTTACTTCTCCATTCCTTTCTGTATACTTAACAGCATTGTCTAGTACATTAAAAATACTTTCCTCAGTCCATTTTTTATCATGAGGTATAATTCTACTATTAAATTCATTTAATTTTAATATTATATTTTTACTTCTTGCTTTAGGAGTTATACTTTTTACAGCATTTAAAATAGTACTTTTTATGTCATTATCTTCTTTTTTTATGCTTATCATACTAATTTCTAGCCTTGATATGTTAACTAAAGAATTTATTAAATTTTCCAATTTATTTATAGAATTTTTATTAGTTAATAAAAATTCCTGTGCTTCATCTTCGTCTAAATCTTCTTCTATAAGTAATGTATTGTATAATTTTAATGATGCTAAAGGCGTTTTTAATTGGTGGGAAATATCTGTTACCAGTGATTTCACACTTTCCTTTTCTTTTTCTAATTTAATAAACTTTATCTTTAAGCTCCTATTTAACTCATACAGACAGTTGTTAATCTTACTAAATGTACCCTCTTTAAAATACTCATTATATTCTACCAAATATCCAGAACTATCTAACTTGGTACCTTCTTTTAAATAATTTTCTTGTGACATTTGCTCCACTATAAAATAAATCTTGCTTAATCTTTTGTTTATGTATCTTATAAAATAATATATTATTCCTGTAACAGCTATAAACATTATTAAAAAAACAAAAATTGATTCTTTAAAAAAAGATTTTAGATATATGCCAAAGTTTTTATCATTTGACATTTTATTTTCTAGCCCATATCCAAATTTTTCAAGTGCTTTTTCTCCAACTTCTGCCTTGCTATAGTCAAAATCATAAATAGACTTTACTATATCCACCTCATCATCTGGATATTTTTCAATCAACATTCCTGCAATACTTTGAGTATTTTTTATTTGATGTTCATATAAATCATATAGCCTATTGTATTCAAAAAATATGAATACAAGTGTTACTACAAGCATAGATAAAGCAGAATATATAACAGCCTTTTTCATTATATAATCTTCTTTAATACTCAAATTATCTTTGACATTTATATCTTTTAACATTTTTTTATACTCCTTTCACCCCATATATATCCAACTCCTCTTACTGTTTTTATATACTTGGGTTCAGAAGGATTCTTTTCTACTTTTTGTCTAAGTCTTCTTATATTTACTGCAACTGTATTATCATCTACAAAGTTGCCACTACTATCCCATAAAGATTCTAAGAGTTGTTCTTTAGTCAAAGCTTGCATTGAATTTTCCATCAAATATCTTAAGAGTTTAGTCTCTGTTTTACTTAAAATTATTTCTTCTTCTTTGTCATCATTTTTTATAATCAATTTATTTTCTATATAATAAAAAAATAAATCATCACAAACTAATAAAGTATAATTTTTTACTGTATTTACTCTTTTCATAAAGGCATTTACTTTTGAGATTAATACCATCAAACTAAATGGCTTTGTAATATAATCATCTGCACCTAAATCATAACCTGTAACAATATCCACTTCTTCATCAAGTGCTGTAAGCATTATTATGTAAACATCACTTTTATTTCTAATCTCCTCACAAAAATCAAACCCACTTCCATCTGGAAGACCTATATCAGAAATAATTAAATTTATATCCTCCTTAAAAAAAATATCTCTTGCCTCTTCTATACTAAATGTATTAAAAACATTGTATCCTTCTTTTTTTAATTTAAAACTAATTCCTCTATTTAAAGATTTATCATCTTCTAAAAGTAATATATTATTCATATTTTTCCCTCCATTATTATGTATACTAGCTAAATTATATCATACTAATTGGGCTATTTTATTTGACAATTTACAAATAATTTTTAATTATAAGAAGATTTTACACCCTTAAATAATAAAATAAACATACCAACAATAAGTTAGTAATATATTTATTTTTAGTCAAAAATACCGTTATTTATTGAATATTACTATACATAAATAAAAAAAGTCCATCCCTAAGGGATAGACCACTTTTCTATACAACATATCTATTTAGCAAACTGAAATTTAACATGAAAAACTAGAGATTAAGTTTATTTTATTATTTATTTCATTTCAATTTTTTCTTTTTTAAATTCATCTGATTATTATTAAAAAAGTAAATTAAGACACTCGAAGCTACAAATATAAACATACTATCTTTAATACCTAAATCGCCTGTTTTAGGAGATTTCTCTTTAAATTCTGCTTTGGATGCCTTTATATTAGAACTTTCTCTAACTTTCATTTTATCTGAATTTTTATGTTCATTCTCATTTGAGTTTTTAGCATCATCATTATTTATACTGTCTTCACTATCATTTAAATTATCTTCAACATGATTTAATACTAAGTTACTCTCATTACTGTTGATTATCAATTCTTCCTTGGTTTTAATACTAACTCTTCCATCCACACTCTTACATATTTCTTTTTTATACTCTATATAATCAATTACTGCACTTTCTAAGCTTCCAAAATCTTTTAACATTGGTTCTTTTGAGAAACAAGGGAATTCATCTCCACCTAGTGCTATATAATCATTAGTTGCAACTGTATACTTTTTATTCATATCTAATGATTTTCCATCTTTCATAATACCAGTTATTTTTTCTCCTTCTCTTTGCTTTGGGTCAAAGTAGTATGAGATTCCACCTACTTGTAAAAACGCTGAATTTTTTTCTGGATAAAGTTTTACTCCATGTTCTAAAACACTTTTAATTTGTTTTCCTGTAAGTTCTTTAGTAACTATAGTGTTGCTAAAAGGGAATACATCTGCAATACTTCCTCTTGTTATATCCCCCTTTTCAATTGTATCTCTTATATTCCCACCATTAAATAGCGAAATATCTGCTTTAGTTTTATCTAATAAGATATCACTGATTAAATTTCCTAGATTTGTTTCTTTTGTCCTTACATTTTCATATGAACCATCTAGAGTATTTTTTGTTACTCCTATCACTTTATCTAAAATTTTTTCCTGTTCTTTCTTTATTTCATCAACCTTTTTACTTATACTAGAATCAAGCTCATACTCTAGTGCTTCTTCTTTCTCAATTAATCTTGCTGATTTATTTTCTATTTTTATATGTTCTCTATCATTAGTATCTAATGTCAACTTTACTTCGCCAATATGTTCTAGATATTGTCCTGTACTTACAATAAGTGTGTCACCAACTTGTTTGCCATTTTCAAACTTAGTATGGCTATGACCATCAATAATTAAATCAATACCATTAACTTTATTTGCTATATCTATACTATTTGGCTTACTTAAACTATTAGTTCCAATATGTGATATCGCAATTATTACATCAGCACCTTTTCTTTTTAATTCGTTTACTTGTTCTGTTGCGCTTTCTATAGGATTTCTAAACTCTAATCCTTCTACATTCTTAGAACCTGTCTTACTTTTTGTTTCTTGGGTTGTAAGTCCAAAAAATCCTAGCTTTATACCATCTATTTCTTTTATATCATTGCTATCAAATACTCTTTTACCATCTTCAAAAACATTTGATGCTAAAAATTTTAAAGTTTTATCTCCTGAATTAGCAATTTGGGATAGCTCTAATAATCTATCCTTTCCATAATTAAAATCATGATTTCCTGGGGTAATATAGTCATATCCAACACTTTTAATTAATTCAATTGCGTCTTCACCTTTATTCATATTTACTATTGGTAAGCCATGTAAGCAATCTCCTGCATCTACTAAAATTGAATTTGGAGTTTCCTTTTTTAATGTAGCTAGATTACCTATTTGTATATACTCATCACCTTCAGCATATCTTCCATGTATGTCATTAGTGTGAAAAATTGTTATTTCTTTAGATGAGTTTTCTATGTTTCGATTAAAGTTATTTAATTGTTCTATGTTTTTATAACTTTCTTCAAAACTCTCTAGCCCATAAGAAATAAAACTCTGACTTGTTGTAATTAGAATTATAATTACTAAAATTAAATATCTTCTAATTTTCAATATAAGTTATCCTCCTCAAATTAGTTTCAGCTTTAAAATAAGACTCTTATTTTAAGATAAAGCTTTTTAGATAAATATTATAATGTATGGAATTAATCATTTCATTTTTTAATATTTATCTACCAATTTAATTTTGTCCATATCCAACAAGTTTTAATCTAATTACATTCTTTCACACTTATATTTTTCTTTTATTTTTATATGTATTTTTTAGAACCTTTTCAATTGGTCTCTTTTAAAAGTCCATTGAGGGATTGTTAAATCACCTTCAAAATTCAAGCTATACCAAGGACTTAAATTTGGTTGTTTACGGTTAATAAGAAGCTGAGTTTGTTGAGCAGGCATATAGCTTTGAGCTATCATAAAGACCTTTTCTCCAGTTTTTTCATTTTCTGCCATATCCATAATTATACTTGCATGTCCTGGACTTCCTCCAACTATAAAAACATCCCCTATTTTCATATCATCAAGTTGTACAGGCTTTAATTCTTTTTCAAGCGATAAAGTACCTGAATAAGCAAATACTATATCCATAAATTTTCTAAAACTCTCATATGATGTTGAATACTCACTTGCTTTATACCAACTTGAGCCACTATCTTTTACTGAAATCCTATAACCTTCTGCCCATTTTGAATACTTAGCTTTAAAACCATCCACAAAGTCAAAGCTTATTTCATCATATCTCTTATTCTGATACAGGTATTCTGCTCTCATAAGCATAATTGCATCTGCACATTGATGCAAGTCTCTATCACCAATATCAACATCAAATACACTATCATAAATTCCTTTTGACTCCTTAATTCTACCATCGTAATACTTGACTTTTTCACCATAATTTTTCAACTTAGTATTCCTCAAAAAACTTTCAAAACTACCTTTTTCTACATCAACCCTTTTAAATCCTTTTGGTGGTTCATACCTATCTTTTAATATATTTTCATCTTTATGCACTACAATAGCTTGCTCTTCTTTTTTAGAATTTTGAATATTGTTAGAACCTTCAGCTGTTTTTTTACTTTCCCCATTACTACATCCAACTAAAGCCAACATCATCAATGACAAGATAGTGATTTTCTTCAACAATTTCATTAGATTTGCCTCCTGTAAATTTTTCAAAAATAAATGTAAACTTCTACTTATAGAGTTTTTGTATGCTATTATACAAAATTTCTATTTACTAATATTTCTTGACTCAAATACACATTTATTGTTGTATTTAATGTTAAAATAATTATAATAGGATATCATAATAAAAACAAACAACAGATTTGTGTTAATTTTAGAAAGGGGAAAAAATGATAGATTTAACTTTACTTGGATGTGGTGGAAATGTACCCATGCCACATAGATTTCTATCTTCTGTATTTATGAACTATAAAGGTAGAAAAATACTAATTGACTGTGGTGAAGGTACTCAAGTATCTATGAAGTTGAAAAAATGTGGCTTTAAAGATATAGACTTGATTTGTATAACACATTTACATGGTGACCATATATTTGGACTTTTAGGACTTCTATCAACGATTGGAAATAGTGGTCGTACAAGTGATTTAACTATAGTTGGCCCTATTGGAATAATTGATTGTATTCATTCTATGAGAAATTTAGTGGAATATATACCTTACACTTTAAAAATTATAGAAAATCCTCAAGGCAGTTTTTCTTTAGATAATGAGTATTTGAAAAACATAGAGATTTCAACAATCCCTTTAGAGCACTCTATAGAGTGTATAGGATACAGTTTTAATTTTAAAAGAAATCCTAAATTTGATATAAATAAAGCAACTCAAAATAAAGTTCCTAAAACAATATGGAAAAAGCTCCAAGATGGTCAAAGTATAGTTTTAAATTCAAAAAAATACACTCCAGACATGGTCTTAGGAGAATCAAGAAAAGGAGTTAAAATAAGTCTTACAACAGATACAAGACCTATAGACTCAATACCTAACTTTATAAAAGATAGTGATTTATTTATATGCGAAGCCATGTATGGTGATGATTTAGATATTTCAAAAGCTGTCAAAAACAAACATATGACTTTTAGAGAAGCTGCAAATCTTGCAAAGCTAGGAAATGTTAAGCAACTTTTATTGACACACTTTAGTCCATCATTAGATATGCCTAATATGTATTTAGAAAATGCTACTAATGTTTTTGAAAATACAATTATTGGTGAGGATAGACTTAGTTTACATCTAAAATTTGACTAAAAAATAGCTACGCAAACTCATGACTTTAGTCATACGAGGTTCAGGAATAATTGATTTTATAACTTTAGTAAAAGTTATTCTCAATAAAAATTTAGGAATGAACTTACCTTAGATAAAATTATTTTAAAGTAAACTCATTCCTTTGATATTTATTACTATTATTTAATTTATTATTATTGCTTACTTTCTTATTTTACTAATAGTTACTTAGATAAAATTATTTAGATACATTTCCAGCTACATTTAATACATCCCATGTTCTTGCAAATGGTGGAGCGTAACATAAATCTAACATCCCAAGTTGGCTTGTAGTCATTTTTCCAAATATAGCAGCTGCCAACACATTAGTTCTTTGAACAGCATCTTTAAAACCAGCTACTTGTCCCCCTAAAATAACTTTTGTATCTGCATCGTAAATAAGTTTTACATATATTTTATTTCTTCCAGGATAATAGTGAGTTTGATTATAATCAGAAATAAATTTAGATTTAAAGTTTAATCCTAAATCATTAGCTTGTTTCTCTGTAATTCCAGTTGAAGCAGCCTCCATATCCATAATCTTTATACAACTTGAAGATAGAGAACCTTGATAAGAAACTTCTTTACCTGCTAAATTTTCTCCTACTATCCTACCTAATTTATTTGCTCCAGTTGCTAAAGGTATATATGCATTTTCATTACTCACTATATTCTTTATAGTTGCACAATCACCAGCAGAATATATATCTTCAACAGAAGTTCTTCCATATTCATCAACTACTATAGCTCCATTTTTTAATGTTTTTATATTTGTATTTTGTAAAAATTCCGTGTTAGGTTTTACACCAGTAGCAATTATCACAACATCTGTATCTATTTCACCTTTATTTGTTATTACTTTTTCCACTTTATCTATTCCAGATAGTTCTACAACTATCTCATCCAAATGCAATTTAACATCGTGATTTCTTATTTCATCTTCTAAGACATCTGTAATTTCCTTATCAAATACTTGTGGTAATACTCTTTCTTCCAATTGAACTACATGCACATCTTTACCCAATTTCTTGCATGCTTCAACTGCTTCTAATCCTATAAATCCAGCACCTATTATTGTTACTTTTTTTATTTCTTTTCCACTTAATAATTTTTTTAGATATTCTCCATCATATAGACTTTTTAGCGTAGAAACATTTTTTAAATTTATGTTTTTTATAAGAGGTACTATGCTTCTTGCCCCAGTAGCTATCATCAATTTATCATAGTAATCTTCACATATCTCATTTGTTTTTACATTTTTTATTTTTATTTTCTTAGACTCTGTGTCAACTTCAACAACTTCTCTAAATATATTTAAATCAATACCAGATTCTCTAAGTTTTTCAGGTGTTCTTGCCAATAAGTCATTAGCATCATCAAAAAAACCACCTACAAAGTATGGCAATCCACAAGCTCCAAAAGATACTATTTCTGTTTTTTCATAAACTACAACCTCATATTCAGGTTTAAGTCTTTTTAATTTCGCTGCAGCACTCATACCAGCTGCAACACCACCAATTATTATTACTCTCATTTTTTCTCTCCTTAGACGTCTAATTAATTTCTCTACCTATTTTAAACTTTTCATTTGATATCTATTCTATGTATATATTTTCATGATAATTTTTAGTTATTTTTTTAACATTTTTTTGTTTGAAATCAAATTTTACAAAAGTCATTATTATATTCATTACCCTAATCCAAAGTCTTTAAACATATATTATACCCCATTTACATCTATTTAATCACATTTTCATAAATTAAATCATTTTATTCTATCTCAGTAAATTGTGATATAATATTGACATTTTTTTAATATATTGATATCATTTAAACTTAGAAAAATTTATTTTTAGACAAAGGAGAAAAAATATTGGAAAGCTCATTCTTATCACAATTTCTTATGATTACAGATTTTAAAACGATTTTTTTCATAGCACTACTTATAGGTATATTTTTTATTGTTAGACAATTTGAAAAGAAAAAAATCAAATTTTCATTGAGAACAATATATGCTACAGTAATTGGTCTTATATTAGGAATTATTATTCAAGCTTTTGCTGGTTTTCCTACTGATACAACTCAAATTACTTGGTTACAAGAGGTAAGCAAATGGTATAGTTTATTTGGTTCTGGATTTATGGACTTATTAAAAATGTTAGTAATACCTTTGGTTTTCTTATCAATTATAAAAGTAATTATTAACATGAAAGATAATAATCTTGGAACTTTAACATTTAAATCTCTAGGAATGCTCCTTATTACTACTGCTATAGCAGCAATTGTCGGAATTGTTGTTGCAAACACAATGAAATTAGGAGTAGGAGCTGATTTATCCAGTTTAGGAGGAAATCAAGAGCTTAAGGAAATAAACTCTCTTGTGGATACTTTAAGGGGATTATTGCCATCAAACCCTGTAATGTCTATGGCAAATGGAAATATCGTAGCTACAATAATATTTGCTACATTTATAGGTACCTCAATAAAGAGATTAAGTAAAAAACATTTTGAAACTATAAAACCATTTATAGATTTTATAGAAGCATCTTACAAAATAATTGTTAGTGTATCTATGACTGTTATCAAACTTATGCCATATGCTGTAGTTGCACTACTTGCAAATACAATAACTTCACAAGGTATTAGTTCAATAGTTTCTGTATTACATTTTATATTAGCTCTTTATATATCAGTTGCAATATTATTTGTTATACATTTAATTTTTATAACTTTAAATGGCTTAAATCCTATTACTTATATAAAAAATTCAACAGAAGCTCTACTTCTAGCATTTACTTCACGCTCTAGTTTAGGGACATTGCCTGTCACGATAGAAAGTTTAGTACAAAATCACGGAGTTGATGAGGGTGTATCAAGCTTTACAGCAAGTTTAGGTGCAAATATGGGTATGAATGGTTGTGCTGGCATATATCCTGCTTTGATGGCTGTTACTCTTGCTAATATGGCTGGAGTAAATATGGATATCAGTTTTTATGTTATGCTATTAATTGTTATAACAATTAGTTCACTTGGAATAGCAGGACTTCCAGGAACTGCTACAATAGCTGTTTCGGTTGTTATTTCTGGGGTAGGTCTTGGTTCTTATTTCCCACTAGTTGGTGGAATACTTGCAATAGATCCTATCCTAGATATGGGACGTACAATGATAAATGTCAATGGTGCTATGGTATCTTCAATTACTGTAGGTAACTCACTTGGAAAGGTCGATAAAGAAGTATTCAATAAGAAAAACATTTCTTAAATAGTAGCATTTTTTAATGAATATATTATTTTTAAATTAATAAATCAATAAAGTAAAAATCTGACAGTTAGCACACTGTCAGATTTTTATTTCCAAAACTTAATTCTTTCAATATAGATTTTATCCAAATCAATTCTAAGTAATTCTTCTATATTAAGTTAATTAATCTTACCTATATGATTTATTTATCTAACAAATCTAAAACTTGTTTTTTAACTTTATCATATCCACAATTATCTAGTGAATATCCAAGTTCTATATTTCCAAAACCTTTAACCTCAGCATTTTCTTTTTTATTTAATAAAGTTTGCATAAGCTCAACTTCTATATATTCTCTTCCCTTTTCTTTTTCTAGCATAGTAAATAACTCAAAATCTTGTATTCCAAATCTTAAGTTTTCCATTCTAACACTTCTAACAGGTTTTAAATCTTTTCCAGGATAAACAAAGAACATATCTCCAGCTTTCCAAATAGGGAATTTATAACTTGCATCTTTCCAAGGGTCTTCTGTCCATAAATTATAATCCCATCTTAAAAATCCATCAAGACCAAAATAATAAGTATACCACCCTATTATTCTATTTTCTACGAAAGGAGAACTTATAAAACTATTTGGTTTTTCTGGAAAACAACAAACAAACCAAGTCAATATTCCACCTTTATCATGCATCTTCTTCTTTAAGTTTTCTATATCTTTATAATTTTGAATAGTAAGATTCAAATTTATTGACATATCGTCAACTTCATCTTTAGCTCTATCTAAAAAGTTTTGGTCATGAGTTGCTGATTTGTACTTAACTTGATGAGTACTTACAGTAGAGTTTATAAATTTGATACACTCTTTTACAACCTCTGGATTATTTGGTTCATCAGCTATAATTCTCACACTATCCCATAGTCCACATTCTATTAAATGATTTAATACTAATCCTATATACTCTTTTAAATCATCTGTATTATTTATAAATTTAAATACTTTATCTTTTTCATCAAAGTATCTTACTCTTATAGGGTCTTTGTAGCCTTCTATAGGGTTCCCAAATTCTCCAGCACACCAATTACCCAAAAGACCAAATAAATCTATCTCCTGAGCCATTTTGTACTTACTAGCTATACTTATATACTTGTCCATGCTTTCAAAATTACACTTGATATTTCCATCTAAATCTTTTGATACACCTACCATATTATATTCATATAAGTTTGATGGATTTTTATAAACTTTATAACAACTTTGACCTGCCCATGGATAATCTGAAACTATAACCGTTGCAACTTTTTCTCCTAAAGATGCTAATTCTTTTAGATAATTATCTATTATCTCAAAATGTATATCAGACCACAATTCAACTTTATACATTCTAGCTAGGCAACTTGGATGTTGCCATAAATCTAAAAAGAATTTACTTTCGTCCAAAGGCTTTAACACGACATTTTTTACTTCTATTGGCACATCAACTGTACAAACTTTTTCTTCATCTTCATATCCAAAGCTTTTAAGTATATCAATACTTATATTAAGATTATTTCCTAAAAAATCCTCAGGTACTTGCCCTTCAATCCAAAATGTTTGAGGCAAATATTGTTCCACTAATACATCTTTATCTCTCAAAATAGCATCATTTATAAATGCTTTTGTATCATCTTGAACATACCCTAATATATTTATACTAAAATTGTTTTCTATTCCATCAGGCACATTTAGTTCTAACCTTACTCTATTTCCCAAACCTTTCCATGATATAGCACTACTACCATCAATTGTACAATTAAATTCTTCTGTAGCTTTCAACATAATTTGAAAGGCAAATTTTTCACCTTTAGCTACTACAATATTTAAATCCTTATGTTCCCAAGTTTCAGCTTCTATAACTGAGTATTTATTGTGTTTAAATGTACAATCTTTTAATACATATGAAATTTCCATGGTTTAATTTCCTCCGCATCCATAAGTTTTATTTTGTATTTTTAAATTAGACTATTTAGCCTTTTATACCAGATAAAGATACACCTTCAACAAATTTACTTTGCAAAATTAAATAGAAAATAAATGGAGGTAAAAATGTTATTGTTGCTCCTGCCATCATTTGTCCATAATTCGTTATCTGGAATGTCTTAAGAGTGGATAATCCTACTGTTAATGTCCTCATTGTATCTTTAGTTGTTGCTATAAGAGGCCACATAAACTCATTCCATGCCCCCATAAAAGTAAATATAGCTAGTGTAATTAATGCTGGCTTAATTAGAGGTAACACTATTTGTACTAAAATTCTAAGGTCTGAACAACCATCTATTTTTGCTGATTCTAAGAGTTCTTTTGGTACTCCTAGAATAGCTTGTCTCATTATAAATACACCAAATGCAGTTGGTATTGGCATAATAAGAGCCAAATAACTGTTTATCCAACCTAAGTGTTTCATTATTATATAAAGTGGTATCATTGTAACTTGAGATGGTATGATTAAAGTCATTATCATAAATAAAAATAACTTATCACTACCTTTAAAATCCATCTTCGCAAAAGAATACCCTGCTAATGTGCTAAATACTAAGTTTAAAAGTACACCTGAAAAAGATACTATAGCGGTATTTAAAAAATATTGTGTAAATCCTTTTTTAGTAAATATATCTATATAGTTTTGAAGTGTTACTGTTGAAAAAGATATATCCAAATTGTACGAATTATATGTCACCTTTAATGATATTATCAACATGTATATAAATGGTACTAAGCTTGCACATGCTATAAATAACAGCAATCCATTACTCAATAATCTCTTTGTTGTTTTCATATTATACCTACCTTTCTAAAAATCTGAACTGTCTCGTTTTACAAGTTTATTTTGTAAAATTGAAACTACTGCTATCAACAAAAATAATACATTTGCTACAGTCATTGCATATCCAGAATTGAAGTTTTTAAAGTTTAAGTTAAATGCGTGCATAACTATACTCATAGTAGATATACCCGGACCTCCACCTGTCACAGTATAAACCAAGTCAAACACTTGTAACGACCATATTGTTCCTAAAAACACAACCATTATTGTAGTTGGCTTCAGTAAGGGAACTGTTATTTTCATAAATTCTTGAAATTTTGTAGCTCCATCAACCTTTGCTACCTCATAACAATGTTTTGGTAAATTCATTATAGCTGAAATATAAATTACCATAAAATATCCTATGTTTTTCCACATAGATATAAACATAAGTGTAGGAAGTGCTGTCTTACTATCTCCCAAAAGTTTAGATGACTCTATTCCAAAAACACCTAATAATTGATATATAATTGAACCTTCTCCATTTAATAAAGCTCTCCATACCATACCAATCAAAACCATAGATGATAATACAGGTATAAATATAGCTCCTTTAGCAAATGAAGCTATTTTACTATTTCCTTTTCCTGTAATCCAAACTGCCAAAATCAATGATAAAATAGTCTGGCAAGGTACTACTACAACAGCAAATTTAATCGTATTTATAATAGATACTTTTAGTGTTTCATCTGTGAATAATTTTTTATAATTTTCTAAACCTATAAATGTTGCTGGACTAATAATATTGTACTTTGTAAAACTAAAGTATATTGACATTATTATCGGTAATACATAAAATGCCACTAAAATTATTCCCAATGGTAATATGTATACATAGGGTTTAATATTTAATTTTAATTTTTTTCTTTTTGAATTTTCTTCAAACTCTCTGACTAAGTTATTCATTTTTATCCTCTCCAATATAAATATTAGCATTGTACTTATAAATACAATGCTAATTTTAATCTGTAAAGTATTTTATAACATCTTACAGCCTTAAACTTTTATTGTGCTAATAAATCATTTGAATATTTTGCAGCATCATCTAATGCTTGTTTTGGAGTCTTATCTCCTGAAATCATAGTTTGAAGTTCTTTCCATAAATATTCATATATTTCAACACCATGTGGTCCTACTACCAATGGTCTATATACATCCTTATCATTTTCAACCATTTCTTTAAATCTTTCATCACCTTGATATGGTTCACCTTTTGTTATTGGTGCTCTTGGTATTGCTTTATGGAATTCTGTCATTGATTCAACGCTTAACATATGTTGTATTAATTTATATGCAAGTTTTTTATCTTTTGCTGATGACATTAAAGATAAGTGGTCTACTGCTCCAAAAGTTGCAGCTTTCTTACCTTCTAAACCAGTTACAAATCCCCAATTTAAATCTGGGAATGACTTATCAAACACACTTGTTGCAGCAGAAGATAACATTATAGTAAATGCCGCTTTTCCTGGTCCAAATACACTTTCTATCATTTCATTACTATCTTTAGATAAAGAATCTTCAGGCACATATGCTTGTAATTCTTTTAAGAAATTAGCTGCTTCTAAACCACTCTTATCGTTAAATTTAACTGATTTTAAATCGTCATTAAATATATCTCCACCAGCTTGCCATAAATATGGATACCAGTTCCAGTTCATGTTACCAAAAGTTTTAGCTCCCCATCCTTGAGCTAATCCCCATTGGTCTATTTTCCCATCGCCATCAGTATCCTTTGTTGCTTTTTGGCAGATTCTTTTAAAGTCTTCCCATGTTTCAGGAGGTTTTTCTCCTATTTTATCTAGAATATCTTTGTTATAGTATAATACACCTGGATTTGCTGCTTGGAATGGCATTCCATACATTCCACCCATCATTTCAGATGTTTTTATGTAAATAGATTGTTCTTTATCTTCTTTAGTTGCATAGTTAGTTAAATCTTCTACTGCTCCACTTTGTATAAATTGAGGATACATTTCTGCATACATATACCCAACATCAGGGCCTTCATCAGCACTTATGGCTGTTGCAAATTTTTCTGAATAATTTTCCCAAGGAATTATCTGTAAATCTACTTCACAATTATTTTTTTCCTCAAATTTATCTAAAATAGGGTCCCAAACTTCCTTCATATTATCTTCTACTGGTGGCATCCAAAGAACTAGCTTTTCTTTTTCTCCATCCTTTTTTGCATCTTTTCCACTAGCATTTGAACACCCTGTTATAAGTGTTGTAGTCATAATTGACACCATAGCTAGTGAGCACAATTTTTTCAACATACTCACCTTAATTCCCTCCATCTTGTTTGGTTTTTCTTTTTTCATTGTAATTCTACATAATTTTATTCCATTTAAAATATTATCAAAGCATGTATTTCTTGTCTAATCAGTTTTTTCTATGTGTTTTTTTTTATTATAGTTTTTTTCTATAGCAACGTTGCCATTTTTATTTTTTATGGCAATCAATATAGTTAAGATAAACTAAAATTTTTTAGTGAAATTTTTAGTTTTAAGATTTATTTTATTAAATTTCTACATAAAAAATAGACCATATAATTATATGGCCTGTTTTTACCTACTTAAAAAATTTATTTTTTAGGTCTAAGTTCAGCTTTATCTCTTTTTATTTCTTCTAATATTTCTTTTAAATTATACTCAACACTAGAAAGCACATCTTCTGCATATTCAATTGAACCAATTCTTATCTCATTGGCTATTCTTTCAGCTCTGTCAACTATATCCTTAGCTCTTTGGTCTGCTTGAACAACAGGTTCACTTGACTCTACATATGCTTTTACTACATCTTCAGAATTTTTCTTTAATTCTTCTATATTTTCCTGATATTCTTGTTGTATTCTTTCAGCTTCTTTTTGTGCTTGTTCAACTATGTTTGTAGCATCCTGTTTAGCTTGGCTTATTATTTTATTTCTTTCTTTATTTATCCAAACTGCCTGTGTTACTTCCTCTGGTATTAAAGTTCTTATATCATTAACTATCGCTAAAACTTCATCCTTGTCTACAGTACATTTATGTGAAAAAGGAATTGTAGAAGCACTTCTAAATATCTCCTCTAACTGATCAAATAGTTCAATCATTTCCAAATCTATCTTCATATATCAATTACCCCCAGTAGTTTTTTTCTTTAATTCTTCCAAAACAATTTTTGGAACCAAATTTTTTATATCAGCATCAAAGAGCAAAACCTCTTTTATTAAAGATGAACTTATAAATGAATACTTTGTACAGCTTGGTAAAATTATAGTCTCTATATCTGGATTAAGCTCTCTATTCATATGAGCCATTTGAAGTTCATAATCAACATCAGCACCACTTCTTACACCTCTAACTAGTGCTCCAATTCCATTTTCTTGACAGTAATTTATTAATAACCCATCAAAAGTTACAACTTTTATATTGTCTAGATGGCTTGTACTTTTTTTTATAAGTTCTACTCTTTCATCAAAGCTAAATAGACCTTTTTTATTAGGATTATTTAGGACTCCTATTTGTAATTCGTCAAATAACTTCGAAGCCCTGCAAATAATATCTAAATGTCCATTAGTAATTGGATCAAAGCTTCCTGCAAATATAGCTTTTCTAGGTTTATTTTCCATCTTATGCCTCCACCTTATAAAAAGTTAGTGTAGTATTTCCATATTTTTTATCTTTAGTTTTTTCTAACTTACATATCTTATCTGGAAATAAATCATTAGTATCATGCTCTACAACTATTATTCCATCTTCATTCAATAAATTGGAATTATCTATTTTTTCAATAGCTTCTATAAACATATTTTTATAATACGGAGGGTCCATAAAAATTATGTCAAATTTACTATTTTGTAACTTAAGCTTATCTATAGCAGTTTTAAAATCAAGATTTAAAATAAAACTCTCATTTTCAACCCTTGCTTTTTTTATATTAGATTTAACAATTTCTATACTTTCTTTACTAACATCTACAAAAGTACATGCTTTTGCACCTCTGGACAAACACTCTATTCCTAAAGAACCCGTTCCAGCAAATAAATCTAGAACTTCACTTTCTATTATATATGAATTTATTATATTAAATAAAGACTCTTTTACTCTATCTGTTGTTGGCCTTACATCTTCATTTTTTGGAGTATTTAATTTTAATCCTCTTGCTTTTCCTGAAATTACTCTCAATATGACAATCTCCCTTCAGCACATTCTTATATCAATAATATTTTAACATAAATTAAAATTAATTTAATGAGATTTCTTCTAATGTATCTTTAAATTTATCTATAATTTCCTTTTTAAGTGGAATATTCTCTTTCAATTGTAGATTATTGTCTTCACCTAATATATATCGCGCTTCTTGTTGTGCTAATTTTAATATTTTTATATGCTTAAATAAATTTGCTACTTTTAATTCTGGAAGCCCATGTTGTCTAGTACCAAAAAATTCTCCAGGCCCTCTTATTTCTAAATCCTTTTCTGAAATTCTAAATCCATCATTTGTTTCTTCCATTATAGACATTCTCTGCCTGCATACATCTGTTTTAGAATCATAAATTAGTACACAATATGACTTATGGCTTCCTCTTCCAACTCTACCTCGAAGCTGATGTAATTGTGCAAGACCAAATCTTTCAGCATTCTCTATTATCATTAGAGTTGCATTTGGCACATTGACACCAACTTCTATAACTGTTGTTGAAACCAAAATATCTATTTCTTTATTCTTAAAGTTACTCATTACTTCATCTTTTTCACTTGATTTCATTTTCCCATGAAGAAGTCCAAGTCTTAAATCCGAGAAGTATTCAGACCTTAATTCCTCTACTAATTCAACAGCTGACTTAGCTTCTATTGCTTCACTTTCTTCCACTAGTGGACATACAATATATACTTGCCTTCCCGATTCAACTTCTCTTCTTACTAGATTATTATAAGCTCTATCCCTCTTGCTCTTTTCTATAGCAAGTGTTTCTATTGGTTGTCTCCCTGGTGGGAGCTCATCTATAATAGAAATATCTAAATCTCCATAAAGTATAAGTGCTAATGTTCTTGGTATTGGTGTCGCTGTCATTACTAGTATATCTGGATTTATTCCTTTTAATGAAAGTCTACTTCTTTGCATAACTCCAAATCTATGCTGCTCATCTGTTATAACTAGACCAATATTATTAAATTCAACTTTATCTTCAATTAATGCATGTGTTCCTATCAGTATATCAATTTCATTATTTTTAATTTGTTCTAATACTGTATCTTTTTGTTTTTTGGTAAGGCTACCTATTAATAAGCCTACATTTATGCCAAAATCTTTTAAGGTTTCAGTAAGCGAAATATAATGCTGTCCTGCTAATATCTCTGTAGGTGCCATCAAAGCTCCTTGATAGCCATTTAAAACACAATTTGCAAGTGCTAAGAGAGCAACTACTGTTTTACCACTACCTACATCACCTTGAACCAATCTATTCATTATTTTATCAGAATTCATATCATTTATAATTTCATCTAATGCTCTATTCTGAGCTTTAGTTAATTTAAATGGTAAAGAATTTATTATATTTTTTAAACTTTCACTTGTTGTAAATTTTATTCCATTTTCTTTATTTCTTCCACTTTTAAATACAAACAATCCCAACTGTAATATAAGTAACTCTTCAAATACAATTCTATATAAAGCTATTTTTAACGATTCCTTATCGTTTGGTGAATGAATATTTCTAACTGCAAAATCTATGTTACATAATCTATATTTTTCTATAATTCTTTGTGGCATATATTCTTGTATAATCAATTCTTTATCTTCAAGTACAGTCTTAATTATACTTATAATCTCTTTATTTGTAACACCATATGTAAGTTGATACACAGGCATAAATCTACATGTATTTTTAGGTGAATTAGTAAGATATTCTAATTCACATGATGTAAGTTCTAAATTATTAAATCTTTTCTTAACTTTTCCAAAAACTAATATTGAATCTCCAGGTCTAAATGTATTTTTTATATAAGTTTTATTAAAAAACACTAATTTAGCTGAACCAGTTTCATCTTTTACATCAATTTTTGTTAAAGTCATTCCTTCTTTTGGACTAAATGTATTTATACTTGATATTACTGCTTTTATTGTAGCTTTTTCATCATTCTCCAACTGTGCTATTTTCTTAAGATTATTTCTATCTTCGAATTGTCTTGGAAAATAATACAATAGGTCCTTTAATGTGAATATACCCAACTTATTTAGCTTACATGCCTTTTTAGGGCCTATTCCTTTAACATATTGAACATCTTTATACAAATCCAACAAATATATCACCTACTACACAAAAATCCTGTACAACCAACTTTATAAAAGCTACATGGTCATACAGGTTCTTATAATCATTATTCAACTGAAATTAAGTAATAATAAAGAGGTTGTCCTCCATAATATAATTCCACATCTACATCTTCAAATTTTTCTTCTAAAGAAGTACGAAGTTCATTTGCCTGAGATTCTGTAACATCTTCACCAAAGAATAAAGTTATTATAGCAGTATCCTCATCAACCAATTTTTCAATAAGATTTGATGTTACTTCATCTACATAATCCCCTGCTGATAATAATTTACCTTCTGCAATTCCAATTATATTACCTTCTTTAACATCAATTTCATTCATTACTGTATCCCTAACAGCAAAAGTTACTTGACCTGATTTAACTGAATTTAAAGCATTCATCATAGCTTCTTCATTTTCATCTTCACTTAATTCTCCATTAAATGTTACTAATGCAGCAAATCCTTGAGGTGTGTTTTTTGTAGGTATAACTATTATGTTTTTATCACTCAATTCTTTAGCTTGGTTAGCAGCCATTATTATGTTGCTGTTATTTGGGAAAATAAATATATTTTTAGCATTTATATCCTTTATGGCATTCATAAAGTCTTCAGTACTTGGATTCATAGTTTGACCACCTTCTATTATATGGTCAACACCAAAATCTTTAAATATATTTGCTAATCCTTCACCCATAGAAGTTGCTATAAATCCAAATTCTCTTTCTTCTTCTAAAGGCTCACTATCATTTTCTTTTTTTTCTTCTACTTCTAATATTGTATTTTCATGTTGTAACTTCATATTTTCTATTTTTATAGTTAATAATTGACCGTACTTTAGAGCTTCTTGAAGCACGTCTCCTGGGTCATTAGTGTGTACATGTACCTTTATGACTCCATCATCTCCAACTACTGCTAAACTATCACCATAGGCCATCATTATATCTCGTATTTTAGTATCTTCTACTTTAGAACTTTCTAGTATAAATTCTGTACAATAACAGTATTTTATATCATCTGTGCTAATGCTATTCTTTGGGAAGTCTATATTTGTTGCAACACTAGTGTCTAGGTTAGTACTTTTTATTTCTATATTGTTACCCTTTATAGAAGCTAACATACCTTCATATATAAGTACAAGCCCTTTTCCTCCAGAATCAACTACACCAGCATCCTTTAGATTTTTTAGAAGGTCTGGAGTTCTTTCTAGTGAAGCATTTGACTCCTTTACAAGCATACTTAAAAACTTTACTACATCTTTTTCCTTTTTAGCAGCTTTTACTGCAAACTCTCCGCTCTCTCTAACTACAGTAAGTATAGTTCCTTCAATTGGTTTTATTACAGCTTTATAAGCTGTGTCAGAACCATTTTTAAAAGCTTTTGCTAAATCATCTGTTGATAATTTACTTTTTCCCTCTATAGACTTAGCTATACCTCTAATTATTTGTGAAAGTATAACTCCTGAGTTTCCTCTAGCACCCATTAAAGAGCCTTTAGATAATGCTTTTCCGATGTCTGATATATTATCATTGTCTACTTTCGCTAACTCTTTTAAGGCATAAGATATAGTTAAGGACATATTAGTCCCTGTATCTCCATCTGGTACAGGGAATACGTTTAATTTGTCAACTAAATCTTTATTGTTTTGGAGATTGTTTGCACCTGAAATGAACATCTCTCTTAACCTTTTACCATCTATATACTGAATCATTTCTTTCCTCCTATAAAATTACTTAACTCTTATTCCTTGTACATTAATATCAATTTTAGTGACTCTTACACCAGTCATCTTTTCAACTACATATTTAACTCTATCTATTATGTTGTTTGCAACTGTAGATATATTTGTACCATATTGTATTATAACATAAAGTTCTATTGCTATGGCATCTTCTTCTACTTCTTCTACTCTAACACCTTTAGTAGCATTTTCACCTTTTAATAATTCTACTATTCCTTTAGATTTAGATGCTAATCCTACTAGCCCATAACTTTCCATTGCAGCTCTATATGTGACTTGAGCTATCACTTGATTATCTATTTCTATACTTCCATATTGATTCATTACCTTTGCACTCATGGTTGACCCCCTTAAGTTTATTTTTATTAAAAATGTTTCTTAATTTATTTTTTACTATTTTTACTTATTTATTATATAAAATTATAATCATATCATACTATAAATATGGTATAATTTAAACCTAGAAAAGTTTTTGGATAAAATTTCTTGTATTATCTATATATTTAAAGAAAAATAATAATTATTTTTCAAATATATTTACTTTATATAGAATTATATATATAATTTTATATGATAATAAGAAATTCTTCAATATATGTAAGGCAAATATATATTTCTATTGCAAATTTTTGTTATTTATGATAATATAAATATGTTTTTAGTCTTTAAATAGTTATCATTTTAAGGAGGTGTGCGTAGATGGCAAAAGTATGTAGCGTATGTGGTAAAGGTAAGGTTTCTGGAAACCAAGTATCACACTCAAATAAACATAATAAAAGAACATGGTCAGCTAATTTAAGAAGCGTAAGAGCGATTATAGATGGAGCTCCTAAGAGAGTAAAAGTTTGTACTAGATGTTTACGTTCTGGTAAAATTGAAAGAGCTTAATAGCCACGTTTAAAAGCCTACTTCCGAAAGTAGGCTTTTTAAATTTAATCATTTTTACTCTTTCTCATAAATTTTAAAACTATGCTTGAAATCCATTTTGGTAACTTTATTGTTACTATCTTCATCAATACTCACCCCACACTTTATAGTTAAAATTATTTTAACAAAAAAATAATAATGCTCCACATCCAATAAGTATTAATGCGGTAAGTGCTGACCAAATCCAGCCAGGAAGCAACATTGATAAAATTACTGCCATTCCTGTTGCTAGACACAGTATTCCTAGCAATACCTTAGACTTGTTATTTCTCATGGAACACCTCCACATAGAACTTGTATCTACAAATATTTTCATATTTAAGTTTATGCGATAAGTTCCCATTTTAGACCGATAAACACATTATGTAATTTTAATTTTTTATACTGGAATTATTACTATCTTCTGATACAGATTCTATAATATCTAAAATACCTCTTTTTTTGCGTAACCTTTCAGGTCCACTATATAGAACTACTGGTATAACTTTTGGGAGTTTAAAGTTTTTGCTCTCAATTTCTTCAAGACTCTTTTTCATTATAAAACTTTTCCAAATTTGCTCTCTGTATGATTTTAACCTTGGTACAATCTCTGTATCCATTTCTGTTTGAAACTCCAACAATATATAGTGCGAAATTTTACGATTTTTAGAAAAAACTTTATAAATTATATCTACTTCCTTTCCTTTATATTCACATATAAAAGATGTTTCTAACTCTATATTTTTAAGAGTTAATTCTTTTGCTATTGAGACACTTGTAAAATTTTGAATCAAACTTAAAAAACTTTCTTTATCTGAATACAGCCTTCTATATTCTTCACGTTTTTCTTTGCTTTTTTTTAAATTCATACAATTCCTCCCAGGTTATAGATTCTCTATCTTTTGATAAAAATAATCTATAAATTTTATTTTTTAATTTTCACTAGTGATTATTGACACTTATGATTAAAATATCCAATAAAGATATTTTTTTATATTTTTATTAAAAGATATAAATTTTTATATTTTAATATATTGACATTGACGTTACGTAAAAGTGTATATTTAATTTATAGGAGGTATTACTTATGGAATATACAGTTCAGAAATTAAGTAAAATAGCTGGTATAAGTACTAGAACCCTTAGATATTATGATGAAATCGAGCTTCTTAAACCACTTAAAATAAATTCCTCAGGTTATCGTATCTATGGTCAAAATGAAGTTAATAAATTACAACAAATACTTTTTTATAGAGAGTTAGGCATTAGCTTAGAAAATATAAAAAACATTATAAATTCACCAACTTTTGACAGTTTAAATGCATTAAAAGAACATCATAGCAAACTACTATCTAAAAGAAAACAAATTGATTTATTGATAGAAAATGTAACTAAAACTATAGCATTAAAGGAGGGAAAATCTATTATGACAGATTTAGAAAAGTTTGAAGGTTTTAAAGAAAAGATGATTGATGAAAATGAAAAAAATTATGGAACTGAAATTAGGGAAAAATATGGTGAAGATGTAATCAATCAATCAAATAAAAAATTTAGAAATATGTCTAAAAAAGATTATGAGGATTGGCAAAATTTAAGTACTGAAATAATTAGGAAGCTCAAAAAAGCCTTTGAAACTGGTGATGCATCTAACGAACTTTCTCAAGAAGTTGCAAGATTACACCACAAATGGTTGAGTTACACTTGGAATACCTACTCTAAGGAAGCTCATGCCGCTTTAGCCGAGATGTATATAGCTGATGAACGTTTTACATCATATTATGATAAGGAACAACCTGGACTAGCAAAATTTCTGAGAGATTCCATAGTATTCTATACAAGATAATAATCAATGTAAGTCAATAAAAAGAGCGCTACTTTAAAGTAGCACTCTTAAAAAATTTTATTTTGCAAATTCTATATTTATAATCTGTAATAAAAATCTAATTTAGTTTTTATTAAAAGTAATTGTAACTTTAAATAAATCTCCATCTATATCTATATTCATTTTACCACCTTGTAACTCTACAAAACTTTTTGCTATTGCTAGACCAAGTCCAGAGCCTTCTGTATTACGTGACTTATCTCCTCTTACAAATCTCTCCATAATATCATCTACACTAAAATCAATTTCAGTTGCTGACATGTTTCTAAGCATGATATCTACTTGTCTATCTGTTTCTAAAATATCAATATATACTCTTGAACTTGGCATTGCATATTTACTTATATTTATTATAAGATTCTCAAATACTCTAAATGTGCGTTGACTATCTAATGGTAATATTATTTTTTCACTAGAAAAATTATTTTTCACTTTCAGTGATGACTCTGATATCTTATCATCTAGTTCCAGTAATGTCTGTTTCATTAGAGATATAATATCTACATTTACTATGTTTAAATGCACATCTCCACTATTCACCTTACTCACTTCAAATAAATCTTCTATTAAGTGTTGTAGCCTTTGTGACTTTCTATCCAATGTATCAATATACATTTTACGATTTTCATCTGTTATATTCTCATCCTTTAGTAAATCTATATAAGTGATTATAGATGTCAAAGGTGTTTTTAAATCATGTGATACATTTGATATAAGCTCTGTTTTCATTTTTTGACTTTTAACTTCTTCATCAACAGCTTTTTTAAATCCAGATTGAATATTTCCAAGCTCATCTTTAATAGGATTAAAGAATCCTAAATCATCTTCCATATTTACTTCTAAATTTCCATCTGAAATTTTCTTTGTAACATCTAAAAGTTGATTGTATTCACAGATTGTTTTCTTAGAGTAATCTGACAATAACTTAAATAAAACTACTGAGTAAATTAATGCAAGTATTATTCCAAAGAACCACATACTACACATTATAACTATAATTAATAAGTTTACTGATAAAATTATAGCTATAGTTTTATTTGGCTTTTCTTTTAAGTTTGTCTTTCTAACTTGATTAATAACTACTTTACTTGATTTTTTAAACCATTTTAAAAACATTCCTGTCAAAGTATTTTTTACAAAATACTCTTTTATTCCAACATTTAAAATATGTTTTAAAAGTGCTATAAATACAAATATTATTGAGAAAATTACAAACCAATAAATTAAATTCATTGAGCTTACTAATATATTTGCCATTTTACCACTTATATCATTGTTTATTAGGTAGTCTACATAATTTCCATTCAATGTGTTACTTATTATACCAGTAGGATATAAATCTACTATACCCTGTATAATCGCAACAGCAATAAAAAGTATCTCTAATGGTATTCTCGAAATTGTCTCAAACCCTAATAACTCTTTAGACTTTCTATATGGAAATACTACAGCTACAATTACAACTATAGATATTATGATTTTTATAATCAGTGCAGAAATTTTATAATAAGAATTACTCTCTACATTATTTATATATCCACTTATATCATCACTACTATAAATCATTCCATAATTATTATATGAGCTATATGAATTATCTTGGCTTATTACCTTAGGTACAGCATATACTAATGTTTTATTTTTTATTGGAGATAATTTATATGAGATTGAATTCCCACCTAAATCTGTATCCATCAAGTCTTCTCTAGATTTAGATAATAACATTTGGCTGATAATTTTTTGGTCTACTCCATAGGAATCTACAATATTTACTTTTCCATCTTTATCAAAATTCATTACAAGATAAAATCTATAATTTGCTTTTAGACTTTTAATCTTTTCTTGTCTTTCCTCATCATTCATAGTTGTATCTTGAGGTTGATTTTTATCAGACTCCTCTTTTGACACATCATTTTTTGTTGTATCAAGTGCTTTTAACTCTTTATTTTCATTAAAAAGCTCAAAATTATTTTCTTTATCAACTAAATAATATTTTAAGTTTTTACTTGAACTATTAATAAAAGATTCCCATTCATCAAATTTTTCATTAAAATCTGCATTAATACTATCATCAGTATAATAGGTTTCTGAACCTTCATATGTGCTTTTTTCTTTGCTAGCATTTTTTATATAATTTATAGTTTCTTCACTTAAGAAAAGCTTTGAAGGCTGTATCATCTTACCTTCTTGTTCTTCTTTCATATTGTGATATAAAACATAACTTCCTTTATATATGTCATCTACAAATCCTTCTTGCTCAAATGGATTTTTAGCTCCACCTTTAGCAGCCGCCTGTATAGTCGAATATTGGCTAATCATGCCTAATGATGCTGATAACATAAGTATAAAAACTATTGCACTAATTATATATTTTTCCTTAAATTTTTTCGATTTTATATCCAACACCCCACACCACCTTTAAATATTTTGGATTTTTTGGGTCAATTTCTATCTTCTCCCTTATATTTCTAACATGTACCATCACTGTATCTGTATTTACAGCATTTTCATTCCAAACTCTTTCATATATTTCATCTGCAGAAAAAACCCTTCCTGCATTTCTCATAAGTAAGCTTAATATCTTAAATTCTATAGGAGTTGTTTTTATATAATTTCCATCAATACTAACTTCTTTTGTATTTTCATTTAATTCTAATCCACCTATTACAAATACACCTTCATTACTTTCTGAACTTTCTTCTTTATTTTTTATCATATTTAGATACTTAGTATATCTTCTAAGTTGCGAATTAACTCTAGCCAATAACTCTAATGGCTTAAACGGTTTTGTTACATAATCATCCGCTCCTATATTAAGTCCCATTATTTTATCAACTTCTTCTGATTTTGCAGATAACATTATCACTGGAAAATTATGATTTTCTCTAAGCTTCATTGTAAGTGTTATTCCATCCATTTGAGGCATCATTATATCAACTATAGCTAAGTGTATTTCTTGGCTTTCTATAATTTTAAGACCCTCTAATCCATTGTAACATTTAAAAACATTATACCCTTGATTTAAAAGGTATATTTCTATAGCATCTGCTATTTCCTTTTCATCTTCTACCACCAAAATATTATATGAATTCATCTTAATCTCCTTTATATCAATTAATTTATAAACTACCTTTACATATATGATTATACAATATGATAGAAGTTTTTCCATTTTTTTATAAATTTATAGTGGTTTATTCTAATTACTTATCTTTGATATCCATTTTAGAACCCTCCCTTTAATTTAACTTCAATACTGTTTTACTTTATTTATATATCTAATATTAAAGCTAAAAACTTAAGATATTATATATACTTTTCTAAAGATTTTCTAAAGATTTAAATCTACTTGTTTTAATAGACACAAAAAAAGCAGGTCTTATTGTATTAATTAAATCAACAACCTGAAATATAAATTTAATATCAATAAAATCTACTTTTTAATTTTTGCATATTTATTTTTAATTTATTTACTTTTTGTAAAAATTCTTGTTTTTATTTTATAAATGTACATATGTCTTCCACTGGTTTTTTAGATGGACTTCTTAAATTATCTTCTGGTACTCCAAGTGCCAACATTGCTCCCAAGAAATACTCCCCTTTTTCAAATCCTGTTTCTTTCTCTAAAATAGCTTCTATCTCATCTGCTGCATAGTTCTGGCTTGTCAACCAACAAGAGCCATAACCAAGTTCAATTGCTGATAATGTAAAGTTTTCAATTGCTGCTCCTAAACTTTGCATGCCTGGATTTCTTATAAATAGCTTATCTATAGTCTCTTTAGGTGCATTTATAAGTTCTAACTCATAATAGCCTGATGGATTGTACACCTTTGTAAAAACTAATACCAAAACTGGAGCTTTTAAATAAAATAAAGTAAAGTTTGGCACAAATTTTCTAAATCTATTAGCTTTTTCTACTGATACTTTATCCATCTCTACAAGTATTTCTTGCTGTTTTTTAGTTATCACATCAGCTATCTTTTCCATTAAATCACGACGCTTTATAACTACAAAATGCCAGTTTTGAATGTTTTTACCTGATGGAGCTGCCCCTGCCGCTTTTACCATTTTCAAAATGTCTTCATCTAAGACATCTTGTTCTTTAAACTTTCTTACACTCTGTCTTTTGTAAATAGTATCTTGTAATTCCACTTTTAAGTCCCCCTGTAGATTATTTTTATTGTTTAAAAACAAACTTTCCTTATTTTAATATATCATGTTCTAACAAATCTTTAAATGAGTCTATAGAATAATCATACTCCTCCACATTTCCAAATCCATATTTTGCATATACAAAGGGAATCCCAGCAAATTTAGCACTATTTGCATCCCCTTGTGTGTCTCCAATATAGATTGGGTTAGTTAGTTTATTTCTATTAATTATAAGTTTATTATTTTCACCTTTATGTAATCCAGTGTTTCCAGGACACTCAAAATCTATAAAGTACTTTTCTAGCTTGTGTGCTTTTAAAAAAGATTCTATATATCCTTTTTGACAATTACTTACTATAAATAATTTATATTTTTTAGATAATTCTTCAAGAGTGTTTTCTATGTCTTCAAATAATTTGCCTCCATATTCAGATAAGTGATCACATTCTCTCGCAGAACATTCATCTAATAGATTCATTCTTTCTTCTTCATCTAAGTCTGGAAATAAACGCTTTGCTATTTCATCAAATGAAAGACCCATAACACTTCTAAATAATTCTACTGTAACATTTAAATCTATATCCTCACGTTTATCTAAGACCTCTTGCCATACTTTACATACTCCTTCAGTTGAATCCCATAGAGTTCCATCTAAATCGAAAATAATACTGTCTATCACAAAAAATCCCCCTTGCGTCAAAAATTATTATTTATTTATAATTATATACTAAAAAGCAGATACAATTATAAATATATTTTACTTGATTGTATCTGCTCTGTAATATAAAATCAATTATTAAAGTCCATTTTTATAAATTTCTAACTACAAGTACACATCCTTGCTCTACTTTAATTTTACAATAATTACCCAACATAACATTGGATATTCCAATAGGGACTGAATACTTCATATAATAATCATCCAAAGGATATTCTAAACCAGTAAGTGTTACTCCTTTAGCATCTCCTTTTACAGCTATTACAGAAATAGTATCTCCTTTGTTTCCAAACAATGTAAATTCCTCATTTTCAACTATATACATCTCTTCTTTATCTGAGAGTATCCTAGAATATATGTCATCTTCTTTTAAATAATACAATAGATTTATATTTGCAAGGGTATGGTCAATTCTTCCACCTAATGCACCAAAAAAATCAATATGGTTAGCTTTAAGAGTTTTAGCTAAAAAAAGACATAGCTCTGTATCAGTTTCATCTTTTTTAGATGGAAATTTTTCAAATTTAACATCTTGATTTCTATAGAAATTTATCTTGTCTTCTTCTACTGAATCTAAATCTCCCAAGATATAATCTGGTATTATATCCATTTTATAGGTATGATTTGCGCCTCCATCTGCACATATTATGCAGTCATAACATTCTTTAAGTATAATATCTCTTGTAATTTTATAATCTTCAATTTCGCCATTTAAAACAATACAAATTTTCATAGCTAAATCTAAACTAACTCTTCAAGAGAAGCATTCTTTCTAAATAAGTTAACTGTTTCTTGAATGTCATCACTTCCAAATATTGCAGAGCCTGCTACTATTACGTTAGCTCCTGCTTGTACAACTTCAGCTACATTTTTAGGGCTTATGCCACCATCAACTTCTATATCAATATTTAATCCTTTACTATCTATAAGTGTTTTTAACTCTTTAATTTTATCTAACACACAAGGTATGAATGATTGTCCTCCAAATCCAGGATTAACAGACATTAAAAGCACCATATCTAAATCAGATAGTACATGTTTAATAGTATCTATTGGAGTTGCTGGATTAAGTACTACACCTGCCTTTATTCCATGTGATTTTATATTTTGTATAGTTCTATGTAGATGTGTACAAGCTTCCTGATGAACAGTTATTATATCACACCCTGCTTTTACGAACTCTTCAATATATTGGTCTGGATTTTCTATCATAAGATGAGCATCAAATACCATATTTATATTTTCTTTTTTTAAACTTTTAACTACAAGTGGCCCTAGTGTAATATTTGGTACAAAATGCCCATCCATTACATCGATATGAAGATATTCACATCCTGCACTTTCCACTTTTTTTACATCCTCTAATAATCTCGCAAAATCTGCTGATAATATTGATGGTGCTAATTTAATCATGTTTCTAATACCTCCTACTGTTATTTTGTCTTATTTCATTTAGTAGCTGTATATAACTATCATATCTTTCTTTAGATATTTCTCCATTTGCAACAGCTTCTTTTATAGCACAATTAGGTTCATTTTCATGAATACATTTTGAACCAAACTTACAATCATTAAATTTATCAAATTCTATAAAATAATCTTTAAGTTCAACCTCTTCTATGTCTTCAAGTGCAAGAGAACTAAAACCTGGTGTATCTGCAACCATTCCACCAAACTCCAATTTTAAAAGTTCAGCATGACGAGTGGTATGTTTTCCTCTTTTTATTTTATCACTTACTACGCCTGTTTGCAGTTTAAAATTTTCATCTATTTCATTTAATAAGCTTGATTTTCCAACTCCAGATGGCCCTGCAAATACTACTACATTTTCTTTTAATTCATCTTTTACTTTATCTATATTTAACTTAGTGACATTGCTTACAGGAATAACCTTATATCCACTAAGCTCGTATATCTTTTTAACATGCTCTAATATATCATCATCATCTAAATCTGCTTTTGTAAGGATTATTACAGTTTCTAAATTTTCTTTTTCTGCCAAAACTATAAATCTATCTAAAAGAGATAAGTTTGGTTTAGGATTTTTTATTGCAAATACTATTAGTGCTTTATCTACATTTGCTATAGGTGGTCTTATAAGTTCTGTGTCTCTACTATCTATTTCTTCCACAATTCCCTTTTTTTCATCTTCATCAACAACACTTATTTTAACTCTATCACCAACTAGAGGTGTTACTTTTTGCTTTCTAAATATACCTCTAGCCTTACATTCATAAAGACCTTTCTCTGTATCTACATAATAAAATCCACTAATCCCTTTTATAATTTTTCCTTCTAGCATCAAATACCTCCCTTTATAAAATTATATAAACATATATTGTTTATGAGTAGTATATAGTGTTATTCTTTCCTATTTTTATATAATACCACATTTTTTTTAAATAACAAATCCTCCGTTTGGACTAATTACCTGACCAGTAATAAAACTTGATTTATCAGATGCTAAGAAAATAGCACAATTTGCTATATCTTCTGGTGTTCCTAATCTCATTAAAGGAGTTTCCTCTACAAGAACATCTATCTCATCTTCATTATATTCAGATAACATATCTGTATTAATAACTCCTGGTGCTATGCTATTTACTCTGATATTTGATGGAGCAACTTCTTTAGCTAATGCCTTTGTCATTCCTATTATGCCTGCTTTTGATATAGAGTAATGTACTTCACAAGAAGCACCTGATATACCCCAAATTGAAGATATATTAATTATGTTTCCTTTTTTTTCTGATATCATGTATTTTAAAGCAATTTGTGAACAATAAAAACTTCCTTTTAAGTTAATATTCATCATATTATCCCAATCTTCATCAGTTATATCTGTAAATAACTTATCTTGGCTTATACCAGCATTATTTATAAGTACATCTAATCCTCCAAACTCCTTTATGCAATAATCTATCATATTTTCGACTTCTTCTCTATTTGAAATATCAGCTTTAAATAATTTTACAGAAAAACCTTTTTCTTCTAATACAGTGTACAATTCTTTAGCCTCATTTTCTGATTTATTAAAGTTTATCAATACATTATATCCATCTTTTGCAAATGTTTTAGATAGTGCTTTTCCAATTCCTCTAGACCCACCTGTGACCAAAACTGTTTTATTATTTCTATTCATAAATATTTATCTCCCTTATAATTAATCCAATATTTTATACAAAACAAACTGCCCCTTTAAAGAAAATAACTTCTATAAAAGGACAGCTTTTTATTTTTAGCTAATATTTATTCTGATTTACCAATATTTCCACCAGTTCCTGATGGAGTTTCTCCAGTATTTCCTGAGTTTGAACCGCCTGAGTTATCTCCACTATTTCCTGAGTTTCCTCCACTATTGCCTGACCCATCTCCACTATTCCCTGAGTTTCCTCCACTATTTCCTGACCCATCCCCAGTATTTCCTGAGTTTGAACCGCCTGAGTTTCCTCCACTATTTCCTGAATTTCCTGAGTTTGAACCGCCTGAATTTCCTCCGCTATTTCCTGAATTTCCTGAGTTTGAACCACCTGAATTTCCTCCACTATTTCCTGAGTTTGAACCAGGTGTTGTTGTATCATCCTCATCTGGTGTTGTTGGAGTCTTATTTGGTGTTGTTGGCGTTGGCGTATTTGATTTTTCTGAGCCTTTGCTAACATACAGGTCTATCTCATCACCTTCTTGAACACTTGATGAACCAGAGCTAGGACTCTGACTTAAAACTGTACCTTCTTTATATACTGAACTATATTCGTACTTGACAGTACCAACTTTCAATTTATTTTCCTCTATAATTTTCTTTGCATTAGTTAAAGTAATACCTACTACATTTGGAACTGAAGCTTCATTTGCACCTTTACTTACAACGACATTTATAGTATCACCTTTTTTAATATTTGTACTTCCACCTTCAGGTGTTTGCGATATTATACAGTTTTTGTCAACCTCGCTGCTATACTCTTCACTTTTTACACTTAAGGACAATCCTTCTTTTTCAACTTCACTTTGTGCTTCCTCTAATGTCATATTCACAAGATTAGGAACAGTTAAATCTTTACTACCAAATCCTCCAGCAAATAAAAATTTATATGCTAAGAATACTTGTGCACATAAGATTACTATCAAAACGGCTGCGACTACTTTTAGTCTTTTTCTAGCTTTAGGACTTTCTTGTTTTTTCTTCTTTCTCTTAGCCCTCTTACTTTGAGTATTCTTAGGTTTTTGATTCTTTTTAGCTCTCATTATCTCTTCCTCATCTTCATCTTCTTCATCTTCATCTTCATCCTCATAAAAATCATCGTAATAATCTTCATCTTCATCTAAGTCAGCAACTTCTATAGGTTTAACCACTTTTTCTGGAGCTGGCTTTACAAGTATTGGAGTTACAGCTTTATTAATTTCTTTTTCATCAATTTTCTTCGTTGCAAAATCATCGTATTCCTTTATAAAATCTAAGTCAATATTTTTTTCTATATAATCTATATCTTCTATTAACTCTTCAGCAGTTTGGTATCTATCTGCACTAGATTTTTCTGTAAGCTTTTTTATTGTAGTTCTTACACTTTGAGGAATCCTAACTTTTTCTTCTGATGTAAAATCTATATCATCATTAATATGCTGAAGTGCTATAGAAATTGGGCTATCTCCTCTAAATGGTACTTTTCCTATCAGCATTTCATATAAAACTATACCTAAAGAATACAAGTCTGCATTATTAGTTACAAATTTTCCTTTAGCTTGCTCTGGCGAAAAATAGTGTACTGAACCTATTATACTACCAATATTAGTCATTGTTGAATTTGAGACAGCTTTAGCTATACCAAAATCAGCTACTTTTACTACTCTTCCTTCATTGGATATGAGAATATTATGAGGTTTTATATCTCTATGTATAATCCCCTTTTTATGTGCAGCACTAAGTGCCATAGCTATTTGTTTTGTTATATCTAGTGCAGTATATTCGTCTAATATACCTTCATCTTGTATAATTTCTTTTAAATTTTTTCCATCTACAAATTCCATTACAATATAATGAACTTTTCCATCTTCCCCAACATCATATACATTTACTATATTTGGATGTGAAAGACTTGCTACTGCTTCTGCTTCTCTTTTAAATTTTGTTAAAAATTCATCGTCATCTACAAATTCAGGTCTGAGTACTTTAAGTGCAACAGTCCTGTTTAATAATCTGTCTTTAGCCTCATATACAAAGGCCATTCCTCCATCACCAATCTTCCTGATGATTTCATATCGATTTCCTAAAATTGTATCTCCCACAATATCACCGTCCTAATTATACTTTTATTACTATCACCGAAACATTATCTTTACCAGAAACCTCATTGGCCATGCTTATCAATTCATCACTTATATCACTAATTCTCTCATATTCGTAATCTAATATTAAACTTCTTATATCTTCGTCATAAATAAACCCAGTTAATCCATCTGTTGCAAGAAGTATTATATCACTTTTTTTGATTTCCTTCTTAAAAATATCTACAACAACCATATCATCTGTTCCAATTGCTCTAGTTATTCTATTTCTCTGTGGATGTCTTCTTGCTTCTTCTTCTGTAATAACATGAGCCATCATAAGTTCTTCAACCACGGAATGGTCTATAGTTATTTTATCAAATTTTTCATCTGTTAACAAATAACATCTGCTATCTCCAACATTTGCCACATATAAGACATTATTATACACTATAGCTGTAACTAATGTAGTTCCCATTCCTTCAAATGCTATATCTTCCATAGATTTCTTGTGCACAATTGAGTTTACATTATTATAAGCCTGTTTTAATATATCATCTATATAGTCTATTTTTACATTATCATGCTGTAATAAGTTTTCTTTTAGAAAATCAATTATATTTTCTACTGCTAACTTACTGGCGACTTCCCCTTTTTTATGTCCACCCATTCCATCAGCTATGGCAAATATTCCTATTGGACCATGTTCTGTATCTATAACTTCTCCCTCACAATAGTCTTCATTGTTTTTTCTTATTTTTCCTATATGGGAGGCACAACTATAAACCATACGACTTCCTCCTTACATATTACTTGTATTTTCTTCTCAATTGGCCACAAGCTCCACTAATATCAGAACCCATAGACATTCTAACTGTAGCAGGTATATTGTTTTTCTCTAAACTATCTCTAAACTTATATATAAATGCCTTGTCTGGCTTTTCATATTCTCTTTCTTCAACCTTATTTATTGGTATTAAATTTACATGGCATAGCATACCTTTTAAAAGCTTTGCTAATGCCCTTGCCTCATTTTCTGAGTCATTTACACCTTTTATAAGAGAGTATTCAAATGTAACCCTTCTATTTGTCTTTTTTATATAATATCTACATGCATCTAATATTTCTTTAATAGAATAGGCATTTGCTACAGGCATAATCTTTCTTCTTTCTTCATCATATGGTGAATGAAGTGATAAAGCCAAATTTATAGCTATTTGCAAATCAGCCAACTCGTACATTTTAGGCACTATCCCACAAGTTGAAAGAGTTATATGTCTATACCCTATATTAAGACCATTTTTTTCATTAATTATTTTTAAAAATTGTTTTGTATTTTCAAAATTGTCAAGTGGTTCACCACTTCCCATTAAGACAAGATTTGATACTCTTTTGCCAGTATCTTCTTGAATCTTAATAACTTGGTCTAAAATCTCCCATGGCTCTAAGTTTCTAATCAGCCCATCCATTGTAGATGCACAAAAGTTACATCCCATTCTACATCCTACTTGATTAGAAACACAAACAGTAACCCTACTGTCATAATCCATCATCACAGTTTCTATTATATTTCCATCATCTAATAAAAACAAATATTTTTTTGTGCCATCTACCTTAGATTCTAACTTTAATTCTATATCTATATGACCTATGCATGAAACTTCTTCTAATTTATTTCTCAAACTTTTTGGTATATTGTTCATGTCATCAAAAGTTTTTGCACCTTTATATATCCAAGAAAATATTTGGCTCCCTCTAAAAGGTTTTTCATCTATAGTTTTCATAAATTCCTTGAGTTCATCTTCAGTAAAGTTTTTTAATACTATTTTTTTCTCTTCCATTCTATTCACTACCTTATTCTCTTTAATTTTGCTATAAAAAACCCATCTATACCATGAATATTAGGATATATTTTTAAATATCCTTTATCTTGATTATCTAAATCTACATTCACTGTGTCAATTGGAGTCAATTCAAAATTATTATTTTCTTCAATAAAAGAAGTAATTATATTTATGTTCTCCATATCTTGAACTGTACATGTACTATATACTAAAGTTCCTCCAATTTTAACATACTTTGATGCATTTTCTAATATTTTCTTTTGTATAGAAGTAATATCTTCTAATTCTTCTTCTCTTTTGTATTTAATTTCTGGTTTACGTCTTATTATACCAAGACCAGAACAAGGAACATCTGCTAAAACATAATCAAATTTATTTATACTATTTTCATCAATTTCAGAAGCATCAAATCCTTCTACACGTACATTTTTAAGACCAAGTCTATTTACAGTAGCTTTTATAAGCTTTAATTTATGCTCAAAAATATCTCTAGCTATTACTTGACCTGTATTATTCATTAAAGTGGCTAAGTGAGTAGATTTTCCACCAGGAGCACTACATACATCCAAAATCAATGAATCTTCATTTGGATTAATTACTTTCCCTACTATCATAGAGCTTATATCTTGAATTGTAAACAAACCAGCCTTAAATAACTCATTATTTTCTATATTTTTTAATTTTTCGACTTTTATAGCTTCTTCCACCATAGGTACTTTCAAACACATAATACCCTCTTGATTTAATTTTTCAATAAGCTCTTCTCTGCTAACTTTAAGTGTATTTGTTCTTATATAAATACTAGGCTTTTCATTGTTTGCTTCTAATAAATCTTCAGTAAATTCTTGTCCAAAATTATCTATCCAATTTTTTATAATCCAAGAGTTATAAGAATACTTTATAGATAAGTATTTTACACTATCTTCCTCAGTTATGTCCATTATAGTATCTTTATTTCTTATTTCATTTCTAAGAATAGCATTTATAAAACCAGAAGATTTTTTATCATATTTTTTAGATAATTTCACAGTTTCATTAACTGCTGCATAATCCGATATACTATTTAAAAATAAAATTTGATATGTTCCCATTCTTAAAAAGATTTTAACATAAGTTGACATTTTTTTTACTTTTATTTTTGAAAGTTTATTAATTATATAATCTAAGTAATATTTATTTTCTACTACCCCATAGATTAACTCTGTTGCAAGACCTCTATCCATATCGCTCATTTCTAAATTTTTAAAATGCTTATTTATTGAAATATTTGAGTAGTTATTATTCTTCTCTATATCACATAATACCTTAAATCCAATTTCTCTTGCATCCATATAAATTTCTCCCTTTTATTAAACATAAAAAAGGGTTGTTTCTAAACAACCCACTTTATTTTTAGTCATTTCTTCTTTGAGCTATTAGTAACAATCTAAGTAATTGAAGTATTGAAACTAGGGCTGCTGCAACATATGTTAAAGCTGCTGCTGAAAGTACTTTTCTACTCTGTCTGACTTCACCCTCATCTATAATACCTAGATTCCCAAGTTGAACAATCGCTCTACTAGAAGCATTAAATTCTACAGGCAATGTTATTACCTGAAATAGTACTGAAGCTGAAAACAATAGTATCCCGATTTTTAGAAATGGTCCAGCCATAATAAAGCCTAAAAATATTAAAAACCAAGAAATACTTGAAGCAAAGTTTACTACTGGCACCAAACTACTTCTTATTTGAAGAGGTGCATAACCTTTAGCATGTTGCATTGCATGACCACATTCATGTGCAGCTACTGCAACAGAAGTTATTGATGTTCCATAATATACATCCTCTGATAGTCTTACAGTTTTTCTTCTTGGGTCATAGTGGTCGCTTAAATGACCTCTAACCATTTCTATCCTTACATCATACAAACCATTTGAATCAAGTACTCTTCTTGCTGTCTGTTCTCCAGTATATCCTCTACGTGTATTTACTCTTAAATACTTATTTGTTGTTGAACTCACTTTAAATTGAGCATATACAGTGAATAATATAGCTGGAATTAATATAATCATCGTTGGGTCAAATCCCCAAAAACCGCCATATACAGGGTACATAAATAACACTCTCCTAAAATATATTTTTATTATACATCCTCTTAATATTCACATAACTTAAAAACAGTTTAATTACAAGCTAATATACTTTTCCTGTTAAAAAACTTATAGCTTTTTTAATATCTACTATATCTACATTGGTATTTATACAAGGTCCATTAGGTCTTTTGTTAAATACCCCTAAAACAGGAATTTTTTTAATGTCTTGTATTCCAGATGTTAAATCTCTCTCACATGCAATAGCTATAACAGCTTTAGGTCTATTGTCAATTATAATTTTTCTAGCTAAAGTCCCTCCTGTAGCTACAAATACCTTTACTTTAACATTTTTATTTAGCTCAGCTAATTCTCCTATATTGCATTTTCCACATTTCTTACAATTATCTATATCATTAGTAACTTTTAGTTTGCAACTATTCTCTTGAATACAATGAGGTATTAAAATTATTATATCCTCTGGATCAAAATTATATTTATTGCTGTATATATATTCATTATTTAACTTTATATATATCCTTCTAATTTCACTTTTTGACATACCAAATGATGATGCAATAAAAGATATAATGGGAAATAATACACTTACAATTTTAAAATTTATTTTCATTATATTTGAGTTAACATTTTTTCCTTTAATTACTCTATACGTAACTATTGTTGAGCATAGTATTATAAGTATTAGTGATATTACTACAGTATTTATTCCTAAGGAAAATATTTGAGTCAAACTAATTATAAAAAAGTTTGCAACTCCCATCAAAATTCCTAATATTAAGACTAAAATACCAACACTTGTTAAATACTTTTTTATATCTGTCATACTCTTCACCTAACTCAATACTACACCAATTTCTATAGTATTTCCTTTTATATATTCTCCAACTAGCATTCTCTTTTTATTCGGCATCTGAATTTCTTCAATCAAAAGTACCTTATCTTTAGTGCTTACTTTTATGCCCTCTTTATTTACCTCAATTATTGTACCTGCATCTTTGGTACTTTCTTCCTCTAACACTTTAGTTTTCCAAATTTTCATTGTTACACCATTATAAGTAGTATAAGCACTTGGCCATGGATTTACACCTCTAACTAGATTGTGTATTTCATTAGCATTTTTTGAAAAATCTATATTACCTAGTGACTTATTCATTATTGGTGCATAAGAAAATTCCTCATGATTTTGTACTTCTCTTGGTGCATTTCCTTCTTCAATCAACTTTAATGTTTCTTTTAAAGTTTCTGCTCCTATATTCATCATTTTATCATGAAGCTCTCCTGCTGTTATATTTTCATCAAGATTTACCTCTGTTTTTAATATCATATCTCCAGTGTCTAAACCTTCATCCATGTACATAGTTGTAACACCAGTTTTTTCTTCACCATTGATTATTACCCAATTTATAGGTGCTGCACCTCTATATTTTGGAAGTAAAGAAACATGGACATTTATACACCCAAACTTAGGAATTTCTAATATTTCTTTTGGAAGTATCTGCCCAAAAGCCACAACTACCATTACATCTGGATTTAAAGATTTCATTGTCTCTATAAAATCTTTATCTCTAGCTTTGATTGGTTGATATACAGATATATTATTTTCAATTGCAAGCTCTTTTACTGGACTCATGCCAAGTTTTTTACCTCTTCCTTTTGGTTTATCTGGCTGAGTTACAACTCCTAGTATTTCGTAATTTTCATCTATTATTTTTTGTAAACAAGGAACTGCTATATCAGGAGTTCCCATAAATACTATCTTCATTAAATCAACTCCTACTATTTTTCTATTTTATCAACAAATAGTATTCCATCTAGATGGTCTATTTCATGACAAAATGCTCTAGCTAAAAGTTCTTCCCCTTCTAACTCTATTGTTTCTCCATTTCTATTTAAAGCTCTAACTTTTACATAGTTTGGTCTTTTAACCTCTCCAGATTCTCCAACAACACTTAAACAACCTTCATCATCTATTTGCTCTCCAGATGTTTCTATTATTTCTGGATTTATAAGTTCTATAAGTTCTTCTCCAATATCAATTACTACCACTCTTTTTAAAATTCCAACTTGAGGTGCAGCTAGTCCAACACCTTCTGCATCATACATAGTTTCTGCCATATCGTCTAATAATTGTATTATTTTTGCATCAATTTTTTCAACTTTTTTTGATTTCTTTCTTAGTACTGGTTCTCCTATTTGAACTATTTGTCTTAAAGCCATTACACTTCCTCCTAAATTTATAATACACTATTTGGATTAATATCTATAGATACATTAATATTCTTATCAAATATTAAATCTCGTTTTGTTATACATATATATTTTATTATACCCTTTAAGAGATTAATTTCAATATTTTCATCTTTAAAGAGTATTTGCCATCTATAGTTTTGATTTATTTTTGATATTGAGCATGGATTAGGTCCTAATATAAACCCTAAATCGTTTATACCCCTCTTTTCTAATAAATAAATCAAAGATGCATGCATATTTTTTATATTTTTTATAACTAATCTTTCATCTTCACCACTAACAACTACGCTTAACATGTTATTAAATGGAGAATATCCAAACGCCCTTCTTATCTTTATCTCATCTTCATAAAAACCTTCATAATTGTATTCTATCGCATGTTTAATAGCATAATGCTCAGTGTCATATGTTTGAAGTACTACTTTACCTTCTTTGTCTGCTCTTCCTGCCCTTCCAGAAACTTGAGTTATCAACTGAAAGGTTGTTTCAAAACTTTTAAAATCAGGAAAATTTAGTATCATATCCGCTGATAAAATACCCACTAAAGTTACATTATCAAAATCCAACCCTTTACTTAGCATCTGCGTTCCTATCAATACATCTGCTTCTTTATCTTTGAACTTATTTAGTATATCCTCTAATGAACCCTTTTTTGAAGTTGTATCTTTATCCATTCGCAAAGTTTTTATATTTGGAAAAATACATTTTAACTCTTCCTCAATTTTTTGAGTTCCTACTCCAAATGGCTTAACATAATGACTTCCACACTCTGGACATTCTTTTGGAATTTCTCTCTCATATCCACAATAATGACATCTTCCAATATTACTTTTTTTATGATATGTCAAAGATATATCGCAATTTTCACATTGAAATACATAACCACACTTTCTACATGATACAAAATTTGCATAACCTCTTCTATTTAAAAATAGTATTACCTGACTATTTTCTTCAATTGCATAACTTATTTCTCTTTGAAGTTTTAAACTAAATATACTTCTATTACCTCTATCTAATTCATCTTTCATATCTACAACTTCAATATTTGGAAGTGGCTTGTTATTTGCTCTATTTTTTATATTTATAAGTTTATATTCACCAGTTTTTGCTCTATAATACTCTTCAATTGAAGGTGTTGCTGAACCTAAAATAAGAGTTATATTATTTTTTAATGCCATAAATCTAGCTACTTCTATAGCGTTAAACTTAGGATTTTTTTCAGACTTATATGATGACTCATGAAATTCATCAATTATTATCAATCCTAAAGAATTAAAAGGAGCAAATAGTGCTGACCTAGCTCCAATTAAAATTCTTATTTTTCCAGCTTTAACAGCTTTATAAACATCGTGTTTTTCTCCTTCAGATAGTTTACTGTGAAACACTCCAACTAAATCACCAAACCTACTCTTTAATCTATCTATTGTTTGGGGAGTTAGCGCTATCTCAGGAACCAAAAATATACTATCTAAACCTTGGCTTAATGCAAATTCTATTATTTCCATATAAACTTCAGTCTTTCCACTTCCAGTTATACCATGAATTAAATACGGTTTTTTATCATCTATAAACATACTTGAATTTATCTCATCAACTGCTTCTTGTTGCTCATTGTTTAATTTTATACTTTTTGATATAGATTTGTAAATACTTTTTGGCTCTCTATAATAATCTTTAAATTCTAAAGTTATTAACTTCTTCTTACTTAAAGAATTTATACTCTGCTTTGAAGCATTTAATAAATCCAATAAATCATTTATCTCTACATTTTCATTATTTTTAAGAAAATTTAATATCTCTTTTTGCTTGCTTCCTATGCTTATTTTATTTTGTTCTATATAATCATCAATTTTATCATTGTCTAAACTCAAAGATATATAACATACCTTCTTCTCATTTTTATGATTTTTGTATTCCCAGCATAACTTTATAATTCCATTTTTATTCATTGTGTATAGAGAATTATTTAGATTCGATATATATTTTAACTTATCAACCTTAATTTTTCCTTTACTATCAACTACTTTTTCTACTATCTCTCTATTTTTATCACTCAGTTTAGAAATTTTTTCATCTAATTCAGTCTCACTTAATCCATTTAGCTTTTCACCTAGTAAAGCTACTTTGTAATTATTTAGCTTATACCCTTTTGGATATATTAAATTTATACACTCTATATAAGTACACAAATATCTATTTTTCATCCAGTAAACCAACTCTAAATCTTCTTCTCTAAATATTGGATTTTCATCTAGTATATCCATGATTTCTTTAGTCTTTATTTTTTCATCTAAATTATCTGTGAGTTGAAATACAAAGGCTTCTGTTGGTTTATTACCTCTTCCAAATGGCACTAATATTCTATGACCAACTCTTATAACTTCCATTAAAAATACAGGAATTTGATATGTAAATAAATTGTCTGTGTATATAGTATTACTTCTAACTATTACCTTTGCATATTTTTTCATTGTAAAACCCCTACTTAAAATTAATCTACTGCTCATATTTTAACACATTTTATAATATATCAAAAAATCTCAGCATATCTAAAAAGTTTCAAGTTATTACTAATATTAGATATATCTTAATAATTAACTATTAATTATATTTTATACTTTATGGCAAAATAAAAGCTGAAAACCACAATTTAACTGACATTTGCGAGTTTTTACTCGCTAAAAGTAAATTGCAGCTTTCAGCCACTTTAGCTGTGATAAAATACACAAATATCATATTTAAAAAAGTTCTTATTTCTCAAGTAACACTTTAATCTTATTTAAGATAACATTAGCTACTTCTTCCTTTTTCATTTTAGGGTACTCAGTAATATTTCCTTCTGTATCTATTATTTTTACAATATTAGTATCAGTTCTAAAACCAGCTCCCTCTTTAGTTAAATCATTTGCCACAATAAAATCTAAATTTTTCTTTTCAATTTTTCCTTTGGCATGTTCTATTAGGTCGTTAGTTTCAGCAGCAAATCCAACTAATATTCTATCTTCCTTTATTTTTCCTATTTCATAAGCAATGTCATAATTCCTACTTAATTCTATTGATAAATCATCATTATTCTTTTTAATCTTTTTGTCAGAATAAGTTTTTGGCTTATAATCTGCAACTGCTGCACTTTGAATTACTATTTTATTTTCATTTAAATTTGATACTACTGCCTCATACAAATCTTGTGCTGATTCTATTTGTACAAATTTTTTAAGGTTTTGTGGGATAGAGAGATTTGTAGGGCCAGATATTAATGTCACATCAGCACCTCTAGATATAGCCTCTTTAGCTATAGAATATCCCATCTTGCCAGAAGACCTATTAGTTAAATATCTTACTGGGTCTATACTTTCTACAGTTGGTCCAGCTGTAACTATTATACTTTGACCTTTTAAATCTTGTTCTTTTGTGAGATTAGCTAAAACTGCCTCTACTATTACATCTGGATTAGCTAGTTTTCCTGCTCCAATATCTCCACATGCAAGTCTTCCACTTTCTGGTTCTATAAATTTATATCCAAAGTCCTCTAAAGTTTTTATATTTCTTTGCACAATTGGATTTTCATACATATTAGTGTTCATAGCTGGTGCTATTAAAACTTGTGCTTTTGTTGCCATAACAGTAGTTGTTAGCATATCATCAGCTATACCATTTGCAATTTTTCCTATAACATTTGCACTTGCTGGTACTATTAAAAATAAATCTGCTTTTTTTGCTAATGATATATGTTCAACTTCCCAAGATTTTGGTTCTTCAAACATATCCTCTACTACATAATTTTGACTTAGTGATTGAAGTGTAAGTGGTCTAACAAATTCTGTTGCTGATTTTGTCATTATAACATGGATATTTGCATTTAATTTTTTTAATTTACTTACAACATCACAAGCCTTGTATGCAGCTATTCCGCCGCTTATGCCAATTACAACAGTCTTATTTTTTAGCATGACCTTACTCCTCTTCTGAAATTTGTTGGTGTTGCTCAGCGTAGTGTCTAGCTTCTTCTATCTCTATTTCTTCTTCCGTTAATAATCTATATGTTATTTTTCCACTTGCAACTTCCTTAGTAGCTACACATACAGGTTTTTCCTTAGCTTTGTTTGAAACATATGGTTCGTCTCCATCAATTAACTTTCTTGCTCTCTTTGAAACAGTCCCTACTAAGTAATATCTGTTGTCTATTTTTTCTAGTACCTCATTGATAGATGGTTTTAACATAATTATAATTCCTCCTTAAATTTCTCTATTATAATATTTTTATATCTGCTAACTTTATTCTTTTCAGATGATATTATACCTTCTATTTCTTTAGCAGATGTTTTCACGTCTTCATTAAATATAAAATAATCATAATCCTTAATCATTTTTATTTCTTCATATGCACAACTAAATCTCTTTTCTATTTCTTCTTCTGTCTCTGTGCCTCTTCCAACAATTCTATTTTTTAGTTCTTCAAGTGATGGAGGTAATACAAATATAAATACACCTTCTGGACAAACCTCTTTTATTTGTTTTGCTCCTTGCATTTCAATTTCTAGTAGCACATCCTGTCCTTTTTCTAAACATTCCATTATTGCTGCTTTTGGAGTTCCATAAAAATTATCATAAATTTGAGCATACTCCAAAAACTCACCTTTTCCTATCATATCTTCAAATTTTTCTTTACTTATGAAGAAATAATTTACTCCATCAACTTCTCCTGCTCTTGGTTTTCTTGTAGTAGCTGATACAGAAAGTTTTATTGTATCATTCTCTCTAAGTAGTTCTTTGCAAATAGTACCTTTTCCTGCACCTGATGGACCTGATACAACTAGCAATAATCCTTTTTTTGTAAACATTTAAATATTCCCCTTCTAATATTGTATTCTTACTCTATATTTTGTATTTGTTCTCTTATTTTTTCTAACTCACTTTTTACTTCTACTACTAAATTAGTTATATTTATATCAGATGATTTTGAGCCTATTGTATTAGTTTCTCTGTTCATCTCTTGTATTAAGAAATCAATTTTTCTACCTATAGAATCGTCTTTAAATATAGTTTTTTTAAGCTGACCAATATGACTTTTAAATCTAACTATCTCTTCTGTTATACTGCTTTTATCTGCGTATATTGCAACTTCTTGTGCTAACCTATTTTCATCTATTATACTTGGGTCTTCTAACATTTCACTTATTCTTGAATTTAGTTTTTCTCTATAGTCTTCTACAACGCTACTTGAATGTTTTTCAATTTCTTCTATATGATTTTTTAATAAATCACATCTCATAGTAATATCTTCAGCTAGTTTTTTACCTTCTTCACTTCTCATTTCTCTTAGTTTTATCATTGCATCTTCTACTGCTTGATTCAACATCGACCATAATAAATCTTCATCTTCATCTTTTTCTTCTATTTTTATAATATCAGGAAATCTTGCAACATTCATAACACTAATATCATCTATAATATCAAATTTGTTTTTTATTTCTTTTAATATATCTATATATTGAGATGCTAATCCTTCATCAAAATTTAAGTTTACATCTTCTTTGCCTAATAAGTCAAATTTTATGTATAAATCAACTCTTCCTCTTTTTACATAGTTTTTTACTAAATTTCTAACTTTATCCTCTAAAAATGAAATTTTTCTTGGAAGACGTATATTTATATCTGAATACTTATGATTTATTGTTTTACATTCTACTAAAAAATAATAGTTGTCATCTTTATATTCTCCTCTTCCAAAACCAGTCATACTTATAGCCATTACCTAAACCTCCAAAACACCTTCACATATTTTTACTGCTGGACCTGTCATATACGAAAAATCGCCTATATCTATACGTACTGTTCCTCCTTGAGAAGTCACATTTACACTATTTTCTACCATATCAAGTAGATTACATACTATTGCTGATGCAGTCATACCTGTTCCACATCCTAAAGTATATCCACAACCTCTTTCCCAAGTATAGACATGTATATTATACTTATCTTCTACTTTTACAAAATTTACATTCGTTTTTTTGGGAAATATTTTATTATTTTCAATCTCTTTTCCATATTTACAAACTTCATCTACATTCAATTCATCTACTATAACTACAGTGTGAGGAACCCCCATCAACATAGATGTAAGTTTAAACTCTTTATCTAAAACTTTTATATTTTCTTGTACAAAACGTTCTTTATCAGTCAATACAGGGACATCTTTAGCTAAAAAACTTCCTTTTCCCATATTAACTTTTATAGTATTTATTTCTCCATTTATAGTGTTTATTTTTATATTTTTTATACCATCTAGTGTATCTACTGTAAAATCATCTTCTTTAACTATGCCATTATCATAAACAAACTTACAAAAACATCTAAGTCCATTTCCACACATAGCCGCTCTTGAACCATCAGAATTATAATACACCATTTCTACATCTGCAATTTCTGAATTTTTAACAACTAGTAACCCATCCGCTCCTACAGAAAATCTTCTATGGCATACTTTTTTTGCTAAAACAGTATAATTTGATGAATCTATTTGGTCAAATCTTCCATCTATTGCAATAAAATCATTGCCTATTCCATGTAGTTTCCAAAATTTCATAAGTATCGCTCCTTTGTAAATTAACACTTAAACTATTATAACATAAAAAAATTCCCATAAACTTATAATTTATGGGAAAAGTTTTGTAATGACAACTATAATTTGAGGATGTGAGGGAGAGTTGCCATTACAATTAGGGTAATTATATTATGTTTTTAAGCTAGTTCTTTCTATGTTTATATAATAATATTTCTATATGAATTTTATGTATAGTTTATTTAAACTGTATATGAATTTTTAAAATAAAATATTTAACATATGCTATTTAGTTTTTTTGAATATACCTAATTAGCATACACCAATTAATTCTTTAAGTGTTTTTAAAACATAATCTAAATCTTCTCTAGTAATATCTACATGAGTTACGAATCTATACTCCCCATTTTCCATTTTATTGATTTTTATATTTCTTTCAAAAAACTCTTTTATTAAAACATCTTCTTTTATTACATCTTCACTCATTTTAAAGAATACCATACTCAGGTCTGGATTAATGTTATTTACTTCAATGCCTTCAATTTCATCCAACTCACAAGCTAAATATTTTGCATTTTCATGGTCTTCATTTAATCTCAGTGTCATTTTTTCAATAGCAATTATACCAGCTGCTGCAACTATACCAACTTGTCTCATTCCCCCACCCATAACTTTTTGCTTTCTTCTAGCCTTTGCTATAAATTCTTTACTTCCAGCAAGAATAGAACCCATTGGTGCAGCTAAACCTTTTGATACACAGAACATAACACTATCACAACACTTTGCAATCTCTTTAGCTTCTACACCTAAAGTTAATGCTGCATTAAATAATCTTGCTCCATCTAAATGCACTGGTAAATTGTGTTTTTCAGCTATTTTTTTAATTTCTTTTAAATTGTCAAGACTCACAACAGTTCCACCTGAATATGCATTTTCTACACATATAAGACCTGTTTGTGGTTCATGTATATCATCTCTCCTAATTGCCTTCTCAACAAGCTCAGGATTAAGAGCTCCATTTTCATCTTCATCTATAGTTCTAAGTTGAACTCCAGCTATTACAGCAGGTGCTCCAACTTCATGAGTCACAATATGATACCCTTTACCAATAATGATTTCTTGACCTCTTAGGCAATGAGTAAACAGTGCTAGCTGATTTCCAAAAGTTCCACTTGGAAGGAAAATAGCATCTTCTTTTCCAACTTTAGCTGCTGCTAATTCTTCAAGTTTATTTACAGTAGGGTCATCTCTAAAGATTGAATCTCCAACAGGAGCTTTTGCCATGGCTTCTCTCATTTCATCAGTAGGCATAGTAACAGTATCACTTCTTAAATCAATAAATTTCATTTTTTCAACCTTCTTTCATATTTATATACTATACAGCTTTAATATTTATTTAGTTTTGTAAAGTTTATATACTTTTATAAGTTATTCTTTACACACTAAGTATACTACATTTGTTTTATATTTAAGCAAATTTAAATTATTAATTTGAAAATATAATACTTATTCTCTTGTTAGTACCTCCTGTAAGTGTAAATAATTATAAAATTTACACATTAATTCATGTTGTTTAAATTCCCCCTAGTCATAGAGCATATATTATGTGTATAATTAATTTACTGACTTATTTTGGTCAAAGAAAGGGGTGCTATATATGGCATTAGATGGATTAGTTATACATTCAATAGTAGATGAATTATCATCAAAGCTTACAGGTGGAAAAATAGATAAGATTCATCAACCTGAAGATGATGAGGTAATTTTTAATATAAGAAACAACAAAGAAAATTTTAGATTGGTTTTAAGTGCAAGTGCTTCAAATCCTAGGGTTTATTTAACAAGCAATTATAAAAAAGAAAATCCCCTAAAGGCTCCTATGTTTTGTATGTTGCTTAGAAAATATATACAAGGTGGAAATATTATAGAAATTTCTCAAGTTGGTTTTGAAAGAATAATAAAAATAAGTATTGAGTCCTTAGATGAATTAAAAGAAAAAACAACTAAAAATATTATAATTGAAATTATGGGAAGACATAGCAATATAATAGTAACTCATAATGAAGATGATAAAATTATAGATTCTATAAAAAGAGTACCTTTTAGTATAAGTAGAGTTCGTCAGGTTTTACCTGGACATAGTTACTCATTACCACCAGAGCAAGATAAACTTAACCCTCTTGATAATATATCTAAAGATTCGTTTATTGACAATCTAAATAAATTTGATGGCCCTATTTTTAAGTCCATATATTCTAAATTTTTAGGTATAAGTCCTACTATCGCCAAAGAAATTTGTTATAGGGCAGATGTAAATCAAAACACTATTATCAAAGATATATCTAGTCAACAGTTTGATTCTTTATACAGAGAATTTTGTAGTTTATTTAATGATATAAACTCTAATAAATTTTCACCTTGTATTGTTATGGATAAAAAACTAGATAAAGTAGTTGATTTCAGTTGTGTCAATCTTACATTGTTTAATGATTTATCATATATCAATAAGGAAAGTATGTCTAGTATACTAGAAGATTTCTACAGAACTAAAGATATTAAAGATAGAATCAATCAACGTTCATCTGACTTAAAGAAAAGCATATCTGTTAAACTGGATAGACTTTATAACAAACTTAGAAAGCAAGAAGATGAATTGTTAGAGTCTAAAAATGCGGATATTTATAAAGTAAAAGGTGAACTGATTACATCTTATATATATATGGTAGAGAAAGGGATGGAAAGTGTTGAGGTTGCCAATTTTTATGATGAAGATTGTAAAAATGTAACAATAGAATTAAATAAAAACTTGACTCCATCTGAAAACGCTCAAAAATATTTTAAAAAGTATACTAAAATGAAACATGCTAAGGTTGAAATATCTCACCAAATTTCATTGAATAAAGAAGAAATAGATTACTTAGAAAACATAATTTTAAGTATTGAAAACTGTGAAAATTTGGCTGAATTACAAGATATAAAAGAAGAGCTTGGTAAAGTTGGATATATCAAAGCACAAAAGAAAAGTAGTAAAAAAGATACTATACCTTCTACAAAACCTCATGAATTTATTTCTTCTGACGGATTTAAAATCTTAGTTGGAAAAAATAACAAACAAAATGATTATCTTACACTAAGACTTGCTGATAATGATGACTTATGGATGCATACAAAAAATATTCCAGGTTCTCATGTAATAATAAAATGTGCTGGTAAAGAAATCACTGATAATACTATATTTGAGGGAGCTATGTTAGCTGCATTTTTTAGCAAATCAAAACTTTCTTCTCAAGTACCTGTAGACTATACAAAGAAAAAAAATGTTAAAAAACCTAGTGGCTCTAAACCAGGTATGGTTATCTATGAAACTAATAGTACAATTTATGTTACTCCTGAAGAAGAAATGGTGGCCAAACTTAAGATTAAAACTGAATAAAATATATCTCATAAATATAAAATTACTGACTGATAAATAATAATCTATTTATCATATTAACTAAAGATAGTGGCATTCTTATTGTACAAGAATGCCACTTTTAAATTTGTTTATTTTTAGTTTTTTAATAATCAATATTTGTATTTAAATTAATTAATTTCTGTTTTTATAAGAATACAACAATTAGTTTAATTTTGAGAGCTATTTTTTACACTTCTAATTTGTTTTAATAACTCATTATATTCTAATTCATAACATTCTTTTTTTACATTATCTTTTTCTATAGACAGCATAGATATAATATTTGTAAGTCTATTTTCTAATACCAAAAGATTTTCTTGTTTTGTTTTACTTTCTCTACTAGGAGTTTTTTTATTTCTATTAATGATATAATCATTATAATTACAATCAAACTCCTTTATATTTGTATCTTTTATTTCTATAATGTAGTCACAGATATGAGATATAAATACTCTATCATGAGATACTATAAGCATAGTTTTATCAGTATTTATCAATGCTTTTTCCAATGCTTCCATAGATTTTATATCCAAGTAATTAGTTGGCTCATCAAGAACTAAAAAATTATTATCTTCTAGTATTATTTTACATAGAGCTATCTTTACTTTTTCTCCTCCACTAAGAACTTTAACTTTTTTATAAACAGTATCACCTTTAAATCCAAATAAATTTAAGTTTATTCTTATAAAAGACTCATCAAATGAACTATTTGCTGCGATATTGTACAAAATACTCTTTTCCTCATCTAATAAGTCTTGATTTTGGTCAAAATAACCTATCTTTACCTTGTTATTTATCTTTATACAATCATTTTTATTACTAAGTATTTCTTTTATCAGAGTACTTTTTCCACATCCATTATCACCTAATAAAGCTATTTTCTTACCTCTTTTTACCTTGAAAGAAATATTATCCAATAAAAGCTTATTTTCTATCTTTAAAGTTAAATTCTTTAATTCTACTAAGTTTTTGCTGATTATTTCCATACCATCCTGTATTTTAATATTCATATCCGCAGATACATTAGGTTTCTCCTTCACTTCTAATTTTTCAATTCTACTTTCTAATGCTTTTACACTTGAGTCTACTTTTTTCTTATTTTTTTGACCACCCATTTTATGCAGTCTAGCTTCTGAATTCCCCATTCGTTTTGGAGTTCTTCTTATACCATCACTTAAAGCTTTCTTACCTAAAAGAGCCTTCTTTAATCTTTTTTTCTCATTTATATATTCATGATATTCAAAGTCAGCTCTTTTTATCTCCTCATCCTTTTGTACTAAATAATCAGTGTAATTACCTTTATAAGCTTTTAACTTTCCACCTTGCAACTCCAATATAGTTGTGCATAATTCATCCAAAAAACGTCTGTCATGAGATATTAATAATAATGCTCCCTTATGTCTTTTGAACATATCTTCCAAAATATCTATACTCTTTTTATCTAAATTTGAAGTTGGTTCATCAGCTATTATTATATTTTTTTTATTGTTAAGAGCATCTGCTATCTTTAGCTTAACTTTTTCTCCTCCAGATAAATAATCTTCAAATTTATCTGGTGCATTTAATATACTTTTTTCTCTACTATCAATACATTTTTCAACATTATTTTCACTCTGACTTATATATGAATAGCTATCTGTAAGATAAATATAGCCTTCATCAATTTCTATTTCACCTAATATCGCCTTTAACAAAGTTGTTTTTCCTTGGCCATTTGAACCAACTAAACCTATTCTCTCATTCTCTAATATTTCAAGTTTATCTATATCCAAAATTAATTTATCAGCATAATATTTTTTTAAATTTTCTACTTTTACTAACATCATAAAAAAATCCCTCCCTAATATACTTAAATATAAGGAGAGATTTACATAAATAGACACAATAACTAAACGTATAGACTATAATCTACTCTCCTTAATTTAAGCATCATAAATAAAGCCACCAATATAGGCTTTTCAAAATTTACAATACTTTAAATTATAAAAAATAGATTATATTCTCATTTTCCCAGTTACCTTGCCCTTTCTTTTATTTATTTTTAATCATTATATCAACATTGATTGCCAATGTCTATAGAAAATTGATTATTTAATATAATATACATTTAATTAATTATTACTTTTCAACTTTAAAATCTTGATTATTTAATATTCTATTTAGTACAATACCAACAATCGCAGCCAAACTAAGACCAGTTATCTTTACAGTATTTGTTATAGGAATTCCTATAGAAATCCCTTTATTAGATAAGTAAGTTGTTCCAAGACCTATCAATAATATAACTGCTATTATCAATATATTTACTTTACTTTCTACACAAGAGCTATCTCTTATAGTTTTCAATCCAACATAAGTTATCATTGAAAATAACATTATACTGATTCCACCCATAACTGAACCTGGTATACTTTGAAGAAATCCTCCAAACTTCCCTACACATGCAAGCAATATAGCAAATACTGCTGTACGTCTTAGTATTGAAGGGTCATAATTCTTAGTTATCGCAAGTACTGCTGTATTTTCTCCATAAGTTGTATTAGCTGGCCCACCTAAGCATCCTGCTACTATAGTTGCAAATCCATCACCAAGCAATGTTCTGTTTAACCCTGGATTTTCTATAAAGTTTTTTCCTACCACAGCACCATTAGTAGTCATATCTCCTATATGCTCCATAAATACAGCTAAAACAACTGGAGATATAATCACAATTGCTCCTAAACTAAATTTAGGTATTGTAAATTTAGGTATAGCAAGTAAACTTGCTTCTGTTATCGTAGTTACATCTACCATACCTAGTGCCAAACATATTATATATCCAGAAAAAACAGCTATTAATATACCTAATTGTTTTATAAATCCTCTACCAAACTTATTAGTCAAAATTGCTATTGCTAAGGTCATAAATGCTATTATAAAATTAGCTGAAGCCATATTAAAAGCTGTTGGCAATAAATTTAAACCTATAACTGCTATCATAGCTCCTGTAACTTGTGCTGGAAAATATAACTTAATTTTATCAACTCCAACTATTTTTACTATAATTGACATTATAATATAAATTAATCCTGCTACTATTATACCACCCTGAGCGTATGCTAAATCTCCTCCATAAGCTTCTTTAGCTGCTAATATAACAGGAATAAAAGCAAAACTTGAACCTAAAAATGCAGGTACTTTTCCTTCTGTACAAAAATGGAATATAAGCGTACCAACACCAGCGCAAAAAATTGCAACTGATGGATTAAAGCCTGTTAAAATGGGAACTAATACTGTCGCTCCAAACATGGCCAATAAATGTTGTAAAGACATTATCGTTTTTTTCATAAAAACCTCCAAAAATTATTATATATGAATAAATCCTTTGTTCAATTAATATCTTTTAATTAATTATAATTCCCTAGATTCTATTTTTTAATCTTTATATACTCACTATGCAAACCATCATTTTTTTACATTTTACGACATTAAAAGCCCAAATAAAGGAGAATAGAGACTACATTAATATACACATTAATAAACTCGTATTATTTATTTTGTGCAATATATGTAAGCTTTATCCTCCTCCATGACTATACAATGCTGAGCTTTTATATAATATTAAAAAATAACTATTCTTTGATTGTAACTGAATCTTCTCCATCAATTTCTAATAAACTAACAGATATAATTTCATGTCTTGAAGTAGGAACATTTTTTCCTACATAATCTGCTCTTATAGGCAATTCTCTATGTCCTCTGTCCACCAATACTGCTAATTGTATTGATTTAGGTCTTCCTATATCAATAATAGCGTCAAGTGCTGCTCTTACAGTTCTTCCTGTATATAACACATCATCAACTAAAACTACTGTTTTATCATCTACATTAAAGTCTAGATATGTTCCTTTGACTACTGGTTCAACATTAATTTTTTCTAAGTCATCTCTATAAAGTGTTATATCAATATCTCCAGTGTCTACCTTTGTTCCTTCTATTTGTTCTATTCTTTTAGAGATTCTATTTGCAATTGGTACGCCTCTAGTCTTTATTCCAACTAATACTAGGTTTTCTACACCTTTATTTCTTTCAATTATCTCATGACTTATCCTAGTAATTGCTCTTGCTATAGCCTTTTCATCCATTAATTGAGCTTTTTCTACCATATCATAACTATTGTCAAAAAATATACTCTCTTTTATTTTGACAAATCTACTCCTCTCTCTTAAATTTTTATAACACCACTTTATTAAAATTTTCAATTTAAACAACAAAAAACTTCTCATCACAAGACAAGAAGCTTTTATATAAAAAAATATATAGTCTAATTCAGCAATTGTCTTACGATATCTCTGTATCGTTTAAAGATAATTTTTATACTCCATTAACTCAAATTATATATTTATATTTCAAATTTTTCAAGCTTTTTTAATCAAAATACTTTAATATAAAATATTTTATCTAAACTTCACTAATTTTATCACTTGTATAAATCTAATTAAATGATTTATAATATCATACAAATTTTTATTTAATTTTTCTAAGAACTTCCTTAAAGTATTCTGGTAATTCTGAATCAAATTCAATATATTCCTTAGTGGTAGGATGTATAAATCCCAATTTCTTAGCATGCAAAGTTTGTCCCTTTAGTTTAAACTTGTTTTCTTTAGGTCCATATACACTATCACCTAAAAGTGGATGATTTATAGACAAAGCATGAACTCTTATTTGATGAGTTCTACCAGTTTCAAGTCTAGCTCTCATATGAGTAAATTTATCAAATCTTTCTACCACTTCAAAATGAGTTACTGCATTTCTTCCATCTTTTACTACAGCCATTTTTAATCTGTCCTTAGGATTTCTTCCTATAGGTTTGTCTACAGTTATTTTATCTTCTTTAACTACACCATAGCATATAAATTCATACTCCCTAGTTATAGAGTGCTCTTTTAATTGTTCTGCTAAAAAATTATGTGCATAATTATTTTTAGCTATCATAAGAAGACCTGAGGTATCTTTATCTATTCTATGAACTATGCCAGGTCTAATAACACCATTTATTGAGGATAACTTATCTTTACAATGGTACAAGATTCCGTTTACTAATGTATTTTCATAATTTCCAGGAGCAGGGTGAACAACCATATCCTGAGCCTTGTTAATTATTAAAATATCATCATCTTCATGTACAATATTTATAGGGATATCTTGAGCTACAACTTCTAAAACTTTTGGTTCTGGTATTTCTATAACAATCTTATCTTCTTCTTTAACTAAATATTTCGCTTTTTCTACTTTATTATTAACTTTTACTTTGCCATCTTTTATAATTTTTTGTATGTAGCTTCTTGACATATCTCCTAATTGTTCTGCTAGATAAACATCAAGTCTAACCTCTTCTTCCTCTTCAAGTACTAAAAACTCTCTTATTTCATCCATCAAATCACCTACTTTTACTTTCAAAAAATAAAACATATATACATAAAAATACAGTTCCTACAACTACAAATACATCAGCTACATTAAATACATATTCCCATATAATCCTAAAATCAAAATAATCTACTACAAATCCTAGCCTCACCCTGTCAACTAGATTTCCTAATGCACCAGATATTATTAATATGATTCCCAACTTTCCAGATGTATGTACTTTTCTTGTGTTAAGATAATATAGTCCAAATACTGTTGCAATTAATGCAACTATTATAAATATCCATTGATTATTTTGTAATAGTCCAAATGCTGCACCTCTATTTTCAACATAAGTTAGATGAAATATATTCTTTATTATTGGTATTGTAGATACATCAACCAAATTATTTAACACCCATAGTTTAGATAATTGGTCTATTCCTATAAGCAGAATTATTATTAACACATATAACAATGATTTTTCCCCCTATAAATTATTTAAAAATCAACTTTGATTGAAACTCACTATTACTATTATACAAAAAAAATACTATAAAGAGCAACTCTGTTAAAATTGAATTTTTTAGTAAAACTAATCAAAAATAATATTAATCCTTCTATGTTATAAATTATTATAAATTTAAAATTACATTATAATATATAAAAAATTTCAAGGCACTCTATTACTAAGTATTTTTTGTGTTTTTTATAGCTTAAATATTAATGATGCTTGTATTTTAAATTTACAAGCATCATTAATATTTAAACAAATACCCTTTATTTTTGTACTTGTTCATTTTTATCTAAATGTTGTATAAGTTCAGATACAGTTACAAATTTATACCCTTTTTCTTTTAACTTAGGAATTACTACTTCCAAAGCTTGTATAGTTTGTGACTTATTGTTTCTCCTATTATTGTAATCATGTAAAAGTATTATATTTCCATTTTGTACTTTTGTTAAAATAGTATTAATAATACTATCAACGCCAGGATTTGACCAGTCTCTAGGGTCCAAGTTTGACCAAAGAATTATATTCATATGTTTAGAAACTATAATATCACAAACACTTTTACTCATAGCTCTATATGGAGGTCTAAATATTTTAGGTTCTACTCCAATTACACTCTTTACAGCATTTTGTGTGTCTGTTATTTCTTTTTCTACTTTATCATAACTATTTTTTTCAACATTTATATGTGTAAATGTATGATTTCCTATCTCATGACCTTCCTCATGCTGTCTTTTTAGTAATTCTTTGTTATATTCAACTTTTTCTCCAACCACAAAAAAAGTTGCCTTTACATCATTTTTCTTTAATATATCAAGTACTTGTGGTGTAAAGTCCTCATCTGGTCCATCATCAAAAGTCAATGCTAGAATTTTTTCATCATCATTTCCTTTCTTAATTATTACATCTTCATAATCGTCCTTTATATTGTCATTTAAACTATAGGCTTCTTTTGAGATATTTTGATTATGTGTATTTTGATTATATGTATATACACCTACTATTGATAGTATGCATATACATAGACCCCACATTACTTTTTTCATGTCATTACCTCTTTTCTTAATTCATTTTAACAATATATGATGTCAAATTTTTAATCTCTCAATGTTCCGTTTTTGTTTAAATCAGTTAAATTTGTTAGGTCTGTTGAATAAAAATTAGAATCTTCCACATCAGGAATTTCACTTGCATGTCCTAATAAATCATCTTCTTTTTTTGCACACTCATTGCATAAATTTGTATCAGGTAATATATCTAATCTTTCTAAATCTATTTGATTATGGCATAAATCGCAAAGTCCATATGTGCCATTTTCTATTTTAGATAATGCCAAATCTATTTGATACAATCTACCTTCTTCATGATTTATTAAACTATTTTGCATATTTTGCATATATAAATCTGTTCCCATATCTCCTATATGATTATCATAACTAGATAACTCTCCTGATGAATACTTTTCGCTGGTATGTTTAGTTGTATCTCCAAACAAAGTATTGTCTTTCATATCTCCCACTAAATTAGTCAAATTTTCTCTTTCCTTCAATAATTTATCTTTGTATTGTTTAGTATTCATTTTCAACACCTCTAATTTTAATATTTATATCGTAAAAATAGTATGTGGAAAACTAAATTAAAAATACAATAAAAAGAAAGATTTGATTTTTTCAAAAAAAATTTGTAGGCAAATTTTAAGTTCACCTACAAATTTTTAAAACACGATTTAAATGTTATATTTTTTATTTTTTGTAATAGTTGTATTAACTTGCTAATTTATGAGTATTTTGTTCTTTTATATCTTTAGCTTTTTTAAAGAATAAAATCCCAAGAATTATTGCAACAGCAATACCTATTCCATTAGATATATTTACTGGTAGTCTAAAACCTTCTTTTGCTTGCATTATATAACTAAATGTCACTACAGTCATGAAAAGTGCTGGTAATGTAGTAATGTAGTGATTTTTATTTGCTTTAACTAAATATGCAGAACCAGTCCATAGCATTATCATAGCAAGTGTTTGATTTGCCCAAGAGAAGTATCTCCAAATTATATTAAAGTCTATAAATGTAAGAGCAACACCTACTGCAAACAATGGTAAAGCTATTAAAAATCTATTTTTAACTGCATCTTGATTGTAGTTCATTGCATCAGCTATTGTTAATCTAGCACTTCTAAATGCTGTATCTCCTGAAGTTATAGGACATGCTACAACCCCAAGTATAGCCAAAGCTCCTCCAATAGGTCCCATTAGTCCAACAGATACTGTATTTACAACAGTAGCTGCTCCACCATCATTAAATATTACATTAAGTTGAGGTATACCATGGAAATACGACATAGCTGCTGCTGCCCAAACTAAAGCTATTATTCCCTCTGCAACCATTGAGCCATAAAATACTGGTCTTGCTTCACTCTCTCTTTCAACACATCTTGCCATAAGTGGTGATTGCGTTGCATGAAAACCTGATATTGCTCCACATGCTATTGTTATAAATAAATATGGGAATAGAGGTGTTCCATTTGGATTCATATTTTGTAAATTTATATTTGGTATATTATATCCCTTTATTATCAATCCACCAGCTACACCTACTGCCATAATTAACAAAGCAGCCCCAAATACTGGATATATTTTTCCAATTAATTTGTCTATTGGTAACACAGTAGCCAGTATATAATAAAGAATTATCACTCCAACCCATATTTGTGTGTTTACGCCTGTTAATGTTTTTAATAATCCTGCTGGACCTGTTACAAACACAACTCCAACCAGTACTAAAAGGACAACACTAAATATTCTCATTGCTATTTTTGCACTATTACCTAAATAAAGACCTACAAGCTCTGATGCAGATGTACCTTTATTTTTCATTGATAAATATCCAGAAGCAAAATCATGTACTCCACCTGCAAATATTGTTCCAAATACAATCCATAAAAATGCTGATGGTCCAAATAAAGCTCCTTGTATAGCACCAAATATCGGTCCTAATCCTGCAATATTTAAAAATTGAATTAAAAAGATTCTCTTCCATTTCATTGGAACATAATCCACACCATCTCTACAAGCTATAGCTGGAGTTTGATTTTTATCATTTATTCCAAAAACTTTTTCTACAAAGGTACCATAAATAAAATAACCTACTATAAGTACCACTATTGAACCTAAAAAACTTACCATAAATTCATCCCCTTAGTTTTTTGTATAATTGCTTTATAAATTTTTATAGTTTTAAGAAAACTATTTCCAGTTCAAATAGTAATACTTTTTTGTACTAATATAAATGTTAATCACATTAAGTGCATATTTAAGTACATGAAATGACTTTATATATGCATTAATAGCCTGAATTCTTTTATTTTACTTCTACTTACAGTTACTTCATAACCACTATCTTTTAACTTCAATATGTATGTATTATTAAACCAGGGGATAATTTCTTTTACTTTAGTTAAATTTACTATGTAAGACCTGTGTGTTCTAAAAAAAGTTTTATCATTTATTATATTTTCTACTTCTGATATGCCCTCTTTTAGTATAAACGTTTCCTTTTCAGTATATATAAAGGTCTGTCTTTCATTAGCCTCACAGTAGTATATATCATCAATATCTATTACAACCAATTTATCACCTTTCCAAAGGCTAATTTTATGTGTTATTTCCTCTATATTTTGATTTATTGTACCTTTTTTATCACTAGATATATAATTGTTATTACTAGATATTTCACTACTATTTGTTTCACTTTTCTCCAACTTCTCCAACATTGATGTAATTCTATCCTCAGAATAAGGTTTGAGTACATAATCAAATACACCTAATGAAAAAGCATCTACTGCATAATTTTCATATGCTGTTATAAAGACTATTTTAGGTCTTGCTTTAAATTGATTTAATGTTTTTGCAAGTAACATTCCATCAAGATGAGGTATATTTATGTCCAAAAAAATCACATCTATTTTATTTTCTTGAATGAAATCTAACACCTCTATACCATTGGTAAACTCACTTACTACCTCAATCTTGCTTTTATTTTCAATAAAATATCTTAATTCCTTTCTTGCTGGAAACTCATCCTCAACTATTATTGCTTTCATAGTCCTACTCCTTTACATAAAACATAATTAAAGTTCCTTTATCAGTTCTTCTCATATTAAGGCCACTTCCATACATTAGCTTAAGTCTTAAATGAACATTATAAAGCCCAATTTTGTTTTCTGGCATGTTATCTTGATATACATTATTTATAACTTCTTCACTTATGCCTATACCGTCATCCTCAATCGATATTCTCACAGTATTTTCTAATGAATGTTGTAACTTTTTTATGGATATTTTTACTATACCTTCTCTTCCACTTTCCAAAATTCCATGTATTATTGCATTCTCTACTATTGGTTGTATAATTAAGCTTGGAATTTTTATATTTACATCATCTATATCATAAATTATAGTCAATAAATCTCCAAATCTAGCCTTTTCTATTTCTACAAAAGATTTAACTTGCTCAATCTCTTTATTTATGTCTATCAAGTTATCACTATATTCAAGATTGTATCTTAAGTAAGTTGATAAATTTATTATGAGTTCTCTAGCTTTATCTGGATTAAATCTTATAAAAGATGCTATCGTATTTAGAGAATTAAATAAAAAATGTGGATTAATTTGCCTTTGAAGTGCTTTTATCTCTGCTTTATTTCTTGCTTCTATATCCTTTTTATCTTTTTCAATTCCCTCAACTATAGATATAACAAACCCTATACCAATTTGTCCGACAATTAAAGGTAAATATATTCCATTAATTATTTGAATTGCCAGAGAATGAGGCTGTGATATTAAATATATAAGTAATATAGTAAAACTTTCAGAAATCATACCTACTAGTATTCCATATATCACTCTATGCTTTTTTGGTATCTTCTTATATAAAAATCCTGATAAAACACCTGCTAGTATGCTTGACAAAAGACATGGCATGGATGTTATACCTCCAATATCCATAAAATACCTATGGATACCTGAAATCAAACCTGCTGTAATACCTACAATTGGTCCAAATAAAACGCCTCCTGATACTATAGATATTATTCGAGTATTTACTATTGACCCCATATAATTTATACCATTGTAAGTACCAAATATAGCTAGAAAAGTAAAAACTAAAGATATGCAAATCAAATCATTTAAGCTATATTCTTCTTTTTGAAATATTTGTTTAAATGTTTTTAGCTTTGTTATTAGAAGAAATAATACTACAATAAGGCTTGTTTTTTCTATTAATGCTATTAAAATTGATGTTTTCATGTTTTTCCCTCTTATTTTCCCTGTTAAAAATAATTTTTATATATGCTATTGGTATTATTTTTATGCTTTATCAAATATATAAAAAATAATTGCCTTAATTATTGTATCATATCAATTAAACATAAAATCAAACTCATTTAATTATATATATAAATTTTTTAAAACGTTTTTTTGATATATTATTGACAATTTTCTTTATAAGAGTTAAAATTAATTCATAAATTACATATTGAGTATAAAGTATAATGGACGTGTGTTCAAAGTTAGTTCAGAAGGCTCTGGTTTTCTGATTTTTTTATGCTCAGTAGTGATATGCAAAAAAGAACAAAGTTAACATCAGTTAACTTTTACCTTTATTCTACTTTCCCCAAAGTAAGAATAATCTAACCCCTTTGAGATGAGCAAAAGCTCATCTTTTTTTATTACAAAACTAAAGAGGATATTATCTTAATAACATCCTCTTTAGTTCCTATCATATGCTTTTTTAATAACTTTAAAATTTATTTACTAAAGAAGATATATAATAAAATTAATATCTTCTCTCTATAAATCCAACTTTTTTATAAACTTTTCTAAGAGTTTTTCTAGCTTGTTTTTCAGCCTTTTCAGCTCCCATAGTGTATATTTTTTCTAAATAATCTTTATTATTAAGAAGGTCAACGTATTTCTCTCTTATTGGTCTTAAAGCTTCTGATACTACTTCAGCTACATCTTCTTTAAATACTCCATAACCCTTACCTTCATACATATTTACAATCTCTTCTACACTCTTTTTACTTAAATTAGAGTATATATCAAGTAGATTCTTAATACCAGGTTGTTCATCAGTATACTTTACAACGCCTAAAGAATCAGTAACACTTCTCTTTATTTTTCTCTTTATAGAATCTGAATCGTCTGCCAACAATATAAATGCATTGTCATTTGAATCAGATTTACTCATTTTCTTAGTTGGTTCTTGTAAACTCATTACTCTTGCTCCACCTTTTGGATAGTATCCTTCTGGAACTACAAAAGTAGGTGAAAATCTATTATTAAATCTATTTGCTAAATCACGTGCTAACTCTAAATGTTGCTTTTGGTCATCTCCAACTGGAACTAAATCAGTTTGATACAACAATATATCAGCAGCCATAAGAACTGGATATGTGAATAAACCTGCATTTAGATTTGCTTCACTCTTTTGTGATTTATCTTTAAATTGAGTCATTCTACTTAATTCACCCATATAAGTCATTGTATTCAATACCCACATAAGTTCAACATGCTCTTTGACATGTGATTGTATGAATATAGTATTTTTTTCTGGGTCTAATCCACAAGCTATATATTGAGCAAGCAACTCTATAGCATTAGCTCTCAAAACTTTAGGGTCTTGAGGTACTGTTATTGCATGTAAATCAACTATACTATAATAGCAATCATAATTATCTTGAAGTTCAGTCCAGTTTTTTATAGCTCCTAAATAATTTCCTAAAGTCATTTTTCCTGATGGTTGTGCACCACTAAATATAACTTTTTTTTCACTCATTTTCTTTGTACCTCCTTATATATTTATATTGATTTTAACATACTTAATACGATATCTTTAGAATTGTTGGCTGCCTCATGTACAAATACTTCATATGCAACGCCAGCACTTCCATCTGCTTTATCAGACATCGCTCTTATTATGACAAATGGAATATTATTTAAGTAACATACATGAGCTATAGCTCCACCTTCCATCTCTCCACAATACCCATTAAAATCATTTACTAATTCTTCTTTTAATTCTTTAGAGTTTATAAATATATCTCCTGTTACTACTCTTCCTTTTAATACTTTATGAGTTTTTGTCTCTTCTATAGAAGATTTATAAGCAGCTTCTACAAGTCTTTCATCTGCTTTAAATACAGATGTTTCCATTCTTGGTATAACACCTTTAGGGTCTCCAAATGCAGTAGTATCTACATCGTATTGTATTGCATCCGTTGAAATTACTATATCATTGACATCAAGATTTTCATTTAAAGCCCCCGCAACACCTGTATTGACAATAGCATCAACTTTAAATTCACTTATTAATATTTGTGCACAAAGAGCAGAGTTAACTTTTCCTATGCCACACCTTACTAATACTACATTTTTTCCTTCTAAAGTCCCTTTATGAAATTCTAAGCTAGCTTTTTTTACAGTTTCTTTAATATCCATTAAATTTACTAATATACTTACTTCTTCATCCATTGCACCTATAATTCCTATAACGTTCATTTTGCCTCCTAAATTTTCTATATTAAAAAATCCGTCCTAAATCAATAGGACGGATATATTTTCCGTGGTACCACCTAAATTTATATATACTCAAAGCTGAATATATATATCTTAATATATGCTATAACGTGCACACACGATATCAGATAATCTACAGTCTTAAACTGCATTTCACCTTACTCCTCAAAGACCCATTCAATAAACACTTTTTATTAAGTTCTCAGCACCCTTAATTCTCTGTGTAAAAGTCTATTTATTTACTCTTTCTTATCTCAGGATTTAATTTATTAATTTCTTTATTTTATAATATTCCTTATGATATAAATTGTCAACTATATATATAATAATATCCAAAATATATATTTAAAATACATTTTTATTTAGCTGATCTCTTTTCATATCTATTCCATAACCATAAACCAGATAAGATAACTAGAAGACCTCCACCAATCATTTCTATCTCATATATGATATTTTCAGCAAATGTAGGCATAACTGGTGCTGCTGATAACAATATACCAACTACAGTTACAGTTAAAACCATTTTTGCTAAACCTATACAAGTACCTGTTGACTTTGCCATAGTATATGGTCTAATTTCATCTGGTCTCTCTTTTCTTAACTTAATATAAGAAGCATATAACAACACATATGGGAATAATGCAGTTAATGCTGTCATAGTTACAAGAACATTGTATATAGCATCAACAGAAGGCATTAATGTAGTCACTAATAATATTATAGTAACTATTATTGCTTGAAGTATAACTGCCTTAGAAGGTATCTTATGTTTATTTACTTCTACCAAACTATCTGGAAATACTCCTTTTTTAACACTACCAAATAACATTTTTATTGGTGATGCTATGTAAAGAACTATTGCTCCTAATATTGAAAAAGCTATACCAAAAGCTATCAATTGAACTAACCAAGAACCTATTCCTAAAGATTCACAAACAGCTGCAAGTGCATCTAGCACACCTTTAGAAGCAGTAATTTGGTCTGGTGGTATTATCATTGTTATTGCAATTGAACCTAATACATATAATGAAGCAACTATTCCAGCTGATATTAATATAGCTTTAGGGAAGTTCTTTTCAGGTTTATCTATTTCTGTTATAAAGTTAGCTGCAGTTTCTGCCCCTGCTAAACCAAACATTATAGCTGATATAGCAACAAATGCATCCATATTAAGTTTTGGAGTCATTGAAGCTATTGTGTATGTTGAAGCTATATCATGTTTTTTCAATACTAATACTGCTACAAATGAAAATATTATAAGTATGGCACTTGGTATTGTTGAACCTAATGCACCTGTATTAGTAAATATTTTTGTAAAACTTATTCCTTTAGTTGCTATAATAGATAATACCCAGAATATTACTAAAGATAATATAAGTACAAATATCTTATTGTCTGCAAGTGCTGGATTTCCTATTGTATAAGAAACATTTACTGCTAAAAAAGTTAGGAATGAAGAATACCAAAATATTTTAGCTGTCCAGTTTAACCAAGAAACTAAAAATCCATATTTTTCTCCAAAGGCTTCCTTAACCCAATCATATAAACCTCCATCACCTTTTTGGTATGTAGAAGCTAACTCAGCACAAATTAAAGCTCCTGGTACGAAATATATAAATGAGAATAATAACCACATAGGTATTGCACCTAATCCTAAACCGAAGCTTGATGCTGTCGACTTAGCTATCCATCTTATACCATATAAAGCCGATACATTCATAAATACCAAACTCCATAGGCCTATTTTTTTCTTTTCCATCCTATTATAATTTCCCCTCTCTTTATTAATTAAAAATTGATTTCATAACTGTTAAAATAACTTTAACTTATAAAACACTTCAATTTAACCTATAAAATACTTTAAATAAAAATATTTATACTTCAAATTTAGATATTTTGAAATCAAAATTTACTAAAAGTGATAAATTTTGAAAGTTCCATCACTTTCTCTTTAATGATACTAAATTTTTAAAATTGTTTCAATATTATTTTAATATAAAATTTTTTTTATTAATTTTCATAATTATATAACTATGTTAAATATATATTTTACTCATTCAAGTTATTATTTTTATAAAACTTTCACAATATAAACTTATTTTACTTTTCTTTTAATGTAAAATGGGGAATTAAATTTAATATAAAAAATATATGTCAAAATTTTTTTATATTTCTAGAAGAAAAGTATACTAATTTTTGTTTAATAGTGCTAAAATTGATTTGTATCGAATTTTGATTAGGAGGAAATTATTATGAAGGCTCAAAGATTAAATGCTGTACTTGAACAAATGAAAAAAGATGATATTTCTCAAATGTTGGTAAGTGATCCTACTTCAATATTTTATTTAACAGGATTACTAATCCACCCAGGTGAAAGACTATTAGCTTTATACCTAAATTTAAATGGAAATAATAAATTATTTATAAATGAATTATTCCCAGTTGCAGAAGATTTAGGTGTTGAAATGGTTTGGTTTAATGACACTCAAAATCCAATAGAAATAGTGACTGAACATGTAGACAAAACTGCTACTATGGGTGTTGACAAAAACTGGCCAGCTAGATTCTTATTAAGCTTAATGGAATCAGGTGGAGGAAGCAAATTTGTAAACTCATCTTATATAATAGATACTTTAAGAATGTGTAAAGATGAAGAAGAAAAAGAATTAATGAGAATAGCTTCAAGATTAAATGACAAAGGTATGGAACAACTTAAAGCTACTGTTTCTGGTGAACTTACAGAAAAACAACTTGTTGGTAAATTATCTAAAATATATGAAGACTTAGGTGCGGATGGATTTTCATTTGACCCTATCATAGGATTTGGTCCTAATGGAGCTAATCCACATGGAGAGCCAGGAAATGCTCTTGTAAAACCTGGTGACGCAATAATATTAGATATAGGTTGCATAAAAGATAATTATTGTGCTGATATGACAAGAACTATATTCTATAAAGAAATACCTGAAAAAGGTAGAGAAATATTTGAAATAGTTCTTGAAGCTAATAAGAGAGCTGAAGCTATTGTAAAACCAGGAGTTAGATTCTGTGATATAGATGCTGCTGCTCGTGATTACATAACTGAAAAAGGATATGGACAATACTTCACTCATAGAACTGGTCACTCTATAGGACTTGAAGTTCATGATAAAGGAGACGTATCTTCTATAAATACAGATACTGTACAACCAGGAATGATATTCTCTATAGAACCAGGTATATATTTACCAGGAGAGTTTGGAGTTAGAATAGAAGATTTAGTACTAGTTACTGAAGATGGTTGCGAGATACTAAACAAATATGATAAAGAAATATGTGTAGTTGGTTAATTATAAAATTAACTTAACAACATCAAAATAAGCTGTCTAAAAATGATTTTATTCATTTTTAGACAGCTTTTATTTTCTCACTTATTATTTATATTGCAGTTATTAAAATTGCACCTTTTGAAGTATATGTTCCCATTACTGAGCCAATTTCACAGATTACGACCTCTTTATATCTAACATCCTTTTCCATAGCTTCTCTTACTTTTTGAGCCTTTTCAGGACAGTTAGCATGTCCTATAAATAAAACCTTATCTTCTTTATCCATGATTTTTGATTCTACTAACTGAATCAGTTTTTTTAAGCTATTCCCTTCACCTCTTGCCTTATCTATTGGAGTTACAATCCCATCTGCAACTTGTATTATAGCTTTAAAATTTAATGTATTTATAATTTTTCCTGCTATTGGGTTTATCCTTCCACCTTTAATAGCGTTTTCTAATGTCTCCAAAGTTCCATAAAATGGTGGATTATCTTTATATCTATCTATTATTGAAACAATTTCTTCAAGCTCTTTTCCTTCTTTTATTAATATTGCTGATTTTAATACTAACTGACCTACACCAATTGACCCACTAAGTGAATCTATAATTTCGATTTTTTTATTATTTCCTTCTTTTTCGAACATGTCTTTTGCCAAAAGTGCACTATTATAAGTTCCAGATAATCTTGAACTTATATTAATTACTAATATACTTTCCTCTTCACATTGATACGCTTCTAAAAACTTATCTGGTGAAGGACATGACGTTTTTGGCAATATTTTACTTTCACTCATTTTTCTGTAGAAAGTTTCATTATCTATTTCCTTCCCAGATATATAACTATCTTCTCCAAAAGATACATTTAAGCCAATAACTTCAATATTGTATTTCTCTATTATATGATTAGGTAAGTCACATGCACTGTCTACTATCAATTTTATTTTATCCATATTAACCTCACTATAAGATATTGTTTTTGTTTATTCAGTCGGTCGTACGACCGATTTAATTATTATTTTATATTTTGGATGAAAAAAAGTCAATAGATATAGATTCTTGCTTTATTGACAATAATTTTCCATAAGCTTATAATGTTATTAATTTGTTATAAATATACATAGAAAGGTAGGTTTTATGAAAATAAATAATATGAAACAGGCTATTTTATTATCTGCTACTAACTTAATAGCTAAAAATGGAGTTCAAAATACTAGTCTTGCTGATATTGCAAAAGATGTAAATATAAGTAAGGGTACTTTGTATTATCACTACTCATCTAAAAATGATATTATATATGACATTGCTGATACTCATTTAGAAGTTATAACTAGTGCTATATTAAACTGTGTAAAAAATGTCAAATCCAAAAATTCTCAAATAGAAATGGTCAATTTAATATTAGAAAAAATATCTACTATAGAAAGTCGTGGTAGAGTACATATGTATCTTATTTGTGAGGCTATTACTTCAAATGATGATTTGAAAGAAAGAATGAGATTAAAATATATTGAATGGCGAACTACCCTTAAATCTGAAATTATTGAATCTCTTGAAAAATATAGTGGTGATGAAAATGAACAGGATGCTGAGTCTTTTTCTTTTTTGCTTATGTCTATAGTTGATGGCTTGGTTGTTCAAAGCTTGCTAAAAACAGAAAAAATACCTTATGAAAATATAGCTTCTTTTTTGGTTAGTCATTGGATTTAAACGCAACATTTCAATAATTAATAAAAGTGAACCATTAAAGTTTTTTACTTTAAACAGTTCACTTTTTTATTTGACATTAATAATTTTTATTTAAACCTTCATGGAATCACAAAATAAAAATCACTTTATTAATTTAAAATATTTCTATTTATGTTGATGTGTATGACCATCTAAATGTTCATGCCCATGACTGTGAGAATGTTCATGCCCATGCTCATGAGTTCCTGAGAATCCATCATCATGATTATGGTCATGCCCTACGCCGTTTATATGCTCATGGTCATGCCCATGACTGTGAGAATGTTCATGTGAATGTTGATGGTCATCTCCTCCACAGCATCCTTCTCCTCCAGTTCCACAGCATCCATTTGCATGTGGATTATGATGATTTCTTACTACAAATCTCTCTCTTAACATATTATTATACCTCCTAGTATATTATTGAGCACTTCATGTGCCCCATTAGTTACAGTATACATCTAACTAGGTACAATAACAAGATATATGGTATTTTTTAACACTTATATCTTATAGAAATTTATCTTTAAACCCTCCACCCTTTACTTCTTCTACATTGTTTACAGAAATAAAAGCTTCACTATCCATATCATAGATTAAATCCTTAAATTTACCTACTTCATTTGCAGATATGATACAGTAAATCATCTTTTTCTTATTCTGCGTATACGCTCCTTCTGCTTCTAAAAAAGTTACACCTCTACCCATCTTATTCATTATTACTTTTGATATTTCTTCATACCTATTTGATATCAAAAGTATAGATTTTTTTCTATCGAAGCAATCTTTTGCTATATCCATTGTAAAAGAAATTATATACATAGTAATTAGAGTGTACATTACCAATTTTGCTCCAAATAAAAATGCACCTGCACATACTACAAAGAAATTAATAAATAAAAATGTATTTTTCATTGGTATATCATACTTTCTTTTCATTATAGCTGCTATTATATCAAGACCTCCAGCAGTAGCTCTTGCTTTAAAAGTTAACCCCATTCCTATACCAGTTAAAACACCACCATAGATACACTGTAGCATAGTATCATTTATTGGGAAATATTTAGCAATATCTTGTGTTACCCCAAGTGCAACAGAAAATAGTAACATATTGACAAAACTTATTAACAAAAATTTATTATCAAAATACTTTTTAGCTATGATAAATATCGGAATGTTCATCAAAAAACTAGATAATCCCTGATTTATACCAAATAACTTATATAATATAACACAAATTCCAGCTACTCCTCCACTTAACAACTTGGCTGGTGCTAGATATAAATTTATTCCTATGGTTGATAAAATCATTCCCAATATAATAAGACCATATTGCAAAAATATGTTATTATCAATACTTAGTTTTTTGCTTTCACCATACATCAAAACGCACCCCTTTGCATAATAAATAAACTACCCTGCATAATACACAATAAATTCAAAAATAAATTTACCAGAAGTAGTTCACTCTAAAATATTATTCATCCTCACTTAAACGTTTATTCACTAACATTTTATCATATGCTATAAATAATTTATATGATTTATATAAATTTATTTGTTGTAAATTTTGGAATATTAAAACATTTAATTATTGGAATACCGAAGCAATTAATTAAATAAAGAAATAAGCTGTCTTTTTTAAAAAAGCCCTATAGAAATTTACAAATCAATTTCTATAGGGCTCTTAATTAATAGCTTATTATTTTTTATTTTCTTGTAACTTTTATACCTGTCATATGGTCATTTAAGTTTTGTTCTTCTAAAGATTTATCATCCACTCTATTTATTTCTAAAGCTAAAGTCTCAGACTTGATATATTCATCAAAATGCTCAACAGCTTTAGCTATTTCATCATCACCACAGTAATCTATTACTATGTTGTCTAATACTTCAAAGTTACTAGATTTTCTCAATTGTTGTACTTTAGATATAAATTCTCTAGCATATCCTTCATCAACTAACTCATCAGTTAATTTAGTATCTAGTATAACAAAAAGATTATTTTCAACAGATACATTAAATCCTTCCTTAGCAGTTATACCTATTAATACTAAGTCTTTATTAAACTCAAAAGCTTCACCATTTAAATCAACTGTTAAAGTTTCACCATTTTCAAGTTTATTAGCAGTTTCATGTGCATTTAATTTGTTTAATGCTCCTACAAATAAATTCATCTTAGCACCTAATACTGGTCCTGCTTCTTTAAAGTTTGGTTTTAAGCTAAAGTTCATATACTCATCTAAATCTTTAGCAAATACTACTTCTTTAACATTAAGCTCTTCTTTTATTAAATCAACTACATCACTTATTGTATCTTCAAACTTACCATCTACTAATACTTTTTGTAATGGTTGGCGAACTTTTATTCTCTCAACTTCTCTTGAAGCTCTACCTAGAGTAACTAGATTCTTAGCTAAATCCATTTTTTCTTCTAATTTAGTATCAACTAGACTCTCATTAGACTTAGGATATTCAGCTAAATGAACAGATACTTCTCCAGTTAGATTTCTATACATTTCTTCTGACATATATGGAGCAAATGGTGCTATAGCTCTGCAAAGTCCATGTAATAATTCATAAGTTGTGTTATATACAGCTTTTTTATCTTCTGTTAATTCAGTTGCCCAGAATCTTCTTCTTGAACGTCTTATATACCAGTTAGATAAATCATCATTTATGAAATCTTGTACCATTCTTAAAGTTTTATTTAGTTCAAATATTTCTAAATTTTCTTCTACATCTTTCATTAAATTATTGAATTTAGATAGTATCCATCTGTCAAGTTCTGGTCTATCTTTGTATTCTACAAAGAATTCAGTTGGATTTATATCATCTGTATTTGCATATAGAGTGAAGAAGTTATATACATTCTTCATAGTACCTATAAATTTACTTTGGATTTCTTTTAATCCATCCATATCAAATTTAGTTGGAGTCCATGGTGGAGAAACATATAGTAAATACCATCTTAATGCATCTGCTCCATATTGGTCAAACAACTGCATAGGATTTACTGTATTTCCTCTTGATTTACTCATTTTCTTTCCATCTTTATCAAGTACAAGGTCTGGAACTAAGACACTCTTATATGGTGCTTTTCCTAATACAAATGTTGATACTGCAAGTAATGAGTAGAACCAACCTCTAGTTTGGTCTATACCTTCTGATATATAATCAGCTGGGAATAGTTCATCAAAGTTTTCTTTGTTTTCAAATGGATAGTGATGTTGTGCAAATGGCATAGCTCCACTATCAAACCAGCAGTCTATAACTTCTGTTACTCTTGTCATTGGTTTTCCACATTTTTCACACTTTAAGTGTATATCATCTACATATGGTCTATGAAGTTCTACAGTTTCTGGGTTCACATCTTCTATAGCTTTTTCAGCTAATTCCGCTCTTGAACCAACTGAATCTGTATGACCACATTCACATCTCCATATAGGAAGTGGAGTTCCCCAATATCTAGTTCTTGATATTGCCCAGTCATTTAAATTTTCTAACCAGTTTCCAAATCTCTTCTCACCTACAAAACTTGGGAACCATTTTACACCATTATTATTTTCTATTAATTTATCTTTAAGCTTAGTCATTTCTATATACCAGCTTGGCTTTGCATAGTACACAAGTGGAGTTTGGCATCTCCAACAATGTGGATAATTATGAACTACTTTTTCCTTACTATATAGTTTATTTTCAGAAGCTAGCCATTTTATTATTTCAACATCTAGCCCATCTTCCATTACAAATCTACCTTCCCAAGGAGTAGTTGTAAATTTACCAGTTTCATCTACTGGCTGTACAACTGGTAAATCGTATCTTTTACCTGTATTGTAGTCATCTTCACCAAATGCTGGTGCTGTATGAACTATTCCAGTACCATCTTCAGTAGTTACATAATCTCCTACTGTAATAAAAAATGCTTTTTTATCAACTTCTACAAAAGGCATTAATTGTTCATATTCTAAGCCTTCTAAATCTTTACCTTTCATTTCTTCTAAAACTTCATAGTCTTCACCTAATACTTTATTAGCTAAAGGTTTAGATACATAATATACCTCATCACCTTTTTTAACTTTTAAGTAATCAACATCAGCATTTACTGTTAATGAAACATTTGATGGTAAAGTCCATGGAGTAGTCGTCCATGCTAAGAAATATTCATCAGCATCTTTTTTCTTAAATTTAGCTACAACTGTATTTGTCTTTACTTCTTTATATCCTTGTGCAACCTCATGACTAGCAAGACCAGTTCCACATCTTGGGCAATAAGGAAGTATTTTATGCCCTTCATAGATATATCCTTCTTTATTGAATTTATTTAATATCCACCAAACAGATTCTATATAGTTATTATCTAAAGTTATATATGGATTATCTAAGTCAACTTCATAAGCCATTCTCTCAGTCATTATTCTCCATTGTTTTTCAAATGAGAAAACTGACTCTCTACATTTTTGGTTAAATTCAGCTATTCCATATTCTTCTATTTGTTGCTTGCTAGTAAGACCTAATTCTTTTTCTACTTGTATTTCAACTGGTAATCCGTGTGTATCCCAACCAGCTTTTCTCTTTACTTGATAACCAGACATTGTCTTATATCTACAAACAGAATCTTTAAGTGTTCTAGATAAAACGTGATGTACTCCAGGATTTCCATTAGCTGTTGGAGGTCCTTCATAAAATACAAAACTTGGGTCATCTTTACCTTTTTCTAGAGTTTTTTCAAGTATATCTATGTCTTTCCAATAGTCAAAAACTTGTGCTTCTGCTTGTTTTACAGAACTGTCCACCAATGGCTTAAATTTTGCCATGTAAATCACCCTTTCTTACAGTTATTATAATTCCAAAATTTTTACTTTTTTACATAAATTTGAATAATAAAAAACCCGTCCCCTTAAACAAAGGGACGAGTTATCAATCGCGTTACCACCCTAATTCTATATGTGAACTTAACAATAGTCACATATAACACTCTAATAGTATAACGGCACTACCCGGCACAGCTTAATAAAACTTAATCGTTCAGCCTGCAGCTCAAGAGTGATTCTTATCTTTATAAATTCATTGGTTCTCAGCATACCCAATTCTCTGTAAAATTATCTAAAGATAATTGTCTCTATCAATGCTTTTAAAAATTTATCTGTGTTTATATGAAATTCTATAACAAATAATTTGAATAGTCAATATATTTTTGAAAAATATAATAATTTATATTTTTCTTACATTTTTATCCTATTTTTAGTTTTTGTTATAGTATTCTCAAATTTATACAATAATTCTACCTAAAATCCAGTAAAATTATCTTTTATTCTAAAGTTGTAGCAGCTTCGTCATTACTATAATTATACACTGATGTACCTTCAAATGCATTTACACATTTTTCATCGACATCATAAAAAATCTCATCGACACTTCTTATTTCATCTTCTAACAATGATTTAAATTTATTTCTAAATATCTTAAATTCTTTAACTAAAGCATCGTACTCTTTTCTTATCTCTATAACACGATTATTAGCTTGTTCTATAATTTGTCTAGCCTTTAAATCTGCTTCTTCAACGATTATCTTAGCCTTTTTATTTGCTGCACTACAAGTGTCTTCTGCTGCACTTTGAGCAGTTATTAAAGTAGCTTTTAGTGTTTCTTCAATATTTTCATATTTATTTACTTGGTCTTGATATAATCCTAATTTTTCTTTAAGAGCTGTATTTTCTCTACATAAAGATTCATAATCTTCTTTGATGATATCTAAAAACTCATCAACTTCTTCATCTCTATAACCTCTTAAACCTTTTTTAAACTCTTTATTTTCTATCTCAATTGGAGTTAGCATTACATTTCCTCCCAGCTATAATTTTAATTAGTCCCTATACAATTAATTTTGCTTGAACTTTTATTCTTCCTTTTTTAGTAATATCTCCTATTTGTGTTACTTTAGCTCTTCCTTTACCTCTAATAGAAATTAAATCATCACTTTTAATTATTTTAGAAGTTGAAGTTATCTTTTCATAATTGACATGGACTTTTTCTCCATTTATGTATTTTGCACTATCTTGCCTAGATATATTGTAAAGACTACTTATGACACAATCTAACCTATCTGAAGATACTGTAAATGATACTTCCTTATATTTTGAAGAACTATTAACAATATTTTCTCTGGAAATTTCCTTTACAATTACACTATTTCTTGAAACTTTTTCTAAATTTATGATTATAAAATCACAAATATCACTACTTACAATTACTTGACAAAAACTATCATGTATAATTATATCTCCAACTTTCTCTCTTTTTATACCTAGATTCAAAATTGCTCCTAAGTAATCTTTATGGGATATACTTTTAAATTTAAAATTTCCTTCTATCTGTAAAAATCTAAGAGTATCTTCTATATCTTCATATTCCATGTAAAATGGATAAATAAATACAGTGCTTCTTTCAGCTTGTTCATAACCTCCATCCACACTGTATTTTATTTCATTAGTAGAATTTAATATATCTACAGCATTTCTCACTTCATATGGATTAAGAAACTCAGTTGACTTAACATCATAGTTTTTTATACAACTATTAGCCTTGTCTATTACTTTAAACATTTTATTTTTCAAGTCTATATCCTTTATGTGATTTGTCAATTTTAATTTGTCCATCTTATCACCTTAGAATATAACCAATACTAATTGTCTTAGGAACATCAATAATACTATTGCAATTAAAGGAGAAAAATCTATCGGCCCATTTGTGTATTTATACATTATAGATCTTATTGGACCTTCTATTGGCTCTGTAAGATTTTCTAAAATCTCGAAAATTTTGCTTTGTCTTCCATTTGGAAACCAAGTCATCAAGCTTTTTATAACTATCATCCATGCTATTATGTCTAAAAGATAATACAGTGCAATTCTTATTGTTCCCATACATTAACCGCCTTTTTACTATTTATTTTGCCAAGGGAAGAATGCTTTGCTTTCTAATTCTTTTTTCATATTTGCATCTATATCTACATTATTAGGAGCTAGTATAAATATTGACTTAGAAACCTTTTGTATACTTCCATCTAAAACATAAACCGCTCCATTCATAAAATTAAATATAGATTTACGAACTTCAGAATTAGTCAATCCTTCCAAATTCACTATAACTGCCCTTCTTTGTTTTAGATGATCTGCTATAGTTGCAGCTTCATCATAAACTTTAGGTTCAACTATTACAACTTTCATTTGAGAAGTTGTATGTAAATTTACAATTTTATTTGCTTTTGCAGCACTAAATCCGCCATTTATTTCTTCCTCTTGAACTGTATCGTCCATACCACCTTCATATTCATCTTCAATATAATCTTCATCTTCATCAACTATCCAGTTCTTAAATTTAGATATTATTCCATTTGACATTATTAACTTCCTCCTTAGAATTTATTCAGATTTGAGTAATTATTTTTTGTTGTAATTTCTTTCTCCAAAGATTGATGTTCCAACTCTAACAATGGTAGCCCCTTCCTCTATAGCAATTTCATAATCGTGACTCATTCCCATTGATAAAACATCCATACCTACATTAGATATGTTTAATTCTTTTATTTGTGTTGATAAATCTTTAAGACCTTTGAATACACCTCTTATTTCATCTTCATCTGCTACAAAAGGTGCCATTGTCATTAGACCTTTTATTTTTATATTTTTATATTTTTCTGACACTTCTTTGACAAAAGCTATAACTTCTCCTTTATCAAGTCCATGTTTAGATTCTTCTTTAGATATATTCACTTGTACTAAGCAATCTATTTCTCTATTTATTAGCTCAGCCCGTTTTTGAATTTCCTCGCATAATGCAATTCTATCTAAAGAATGTATCATACAGACTTTATCTATTATGTACTTAACTTTATTTGTTTGCAAAGTTCCTATCAAATGCCAATTTAGTTTGTCACCTATAATATCATACTTTCTAGCTAATTCTTGAGGTTTATTTTCACCAACAGAGGTAATTCCTTCTTCCATTGCTTCATTAACTAAATCTACATCAACAGTTTTTGTAACTGCTAAAAGAGTAATTTCTTTACTATCTCTATTTACTTTTTTTGCGGCTTCATCAATTTTACTTCTTATTTCAGATAAATTCTCTTTAACAGAACCCATTATTATCACCTACTTTATCCTTATATTTGTGTTTATTCTGTTAGGTCTTAAAATTATTTTGTCATATAGATTAACACTTTTAACTCCATTTATGTCATTTTTATAATAATCCACAAATACAGAAGATTCATTTTCATAAGTTATTCCTTCTAGTATGACAAATTTTACACTTTGTGATTGTTCATCAATTACATATACACCACGTTTATTGTCTTTTGTTTTTATAGAAGTTTTAGGTATTTTTAAACATTCCATCTGATTATATATTATATCAAATTCTTCGACACTTGTATCCTGATTTCCAATAATTTGGTTACTTATTTTTAATTTTACCATTATTTTATTATTATTTTTATATATTTTGTAAACTTTTGCTTCCATTTTCTGTTTGTTATATTCAATTACAACATTTTGATTTTTTTCAAAGTTTTTAGAATCTTCTTTATCAACATATATTGATAAAGAACTACTTTGGTCATTAAAGTCTTTTTCTAGAGTGCCTTCTGTACTAATTTTTGCATCAACTACTTCAGATTTTAATACTAAGGTGTCTACAGTCTTACTAATAATCATTACTAAGATATTAAATACTAAATATATAAGAATACCAAGTATCACTAATCTGGTATATTTAACCTTTTTCAAAGACACTCCCCCTACAAAATTTATTTCATTATAAATACTTCTTCTAAAAAATGTTTATTCCTTTTTTATATTATAATAATTGTTTTTTTTCATATTAAATTTATTTTTTATCAATCTTCCTATACAAGATTGCATTATTTATATATAATTATCTTATAAAGTATAAGTTTAACTTACATTTTAAACTTACTCTATATACTTTTATAGTTATTTTTATTTTTAGATACAATATAAAACCAATTAAAATTTAAAATTACTTTTGTTCTGTTATCATCAATTAGTTAATCATTTACACATTAGGATAACGTTATCACAAGCAAAAGTTTATGTCCTAAAAAAAATACAAGGAGGATTTTCTTATGTCAGAAATTTTATTAGGAACAGGTTTACTTTTATTGGTTCTATGTTGTTTCACGATTTTTAGTTATAAAGCTCCATATGGTATGAAAGCTATGGGTGCTCTTGCAAGTGCTGCTTGCGCTACTTTCTTAGTTGAGGCATTCAATCTTTCTTTACTTGGCGACGTTTTAGGTATGGAGTTTTTTAGAAGTGTTGGAGCTGCTAATGGTAGCCTTGGTGGAGTTGCTGCTGCTATACTTGTGCCTTTAGCTCTTGGTGTATCTCCAGTTTATGCAGTTCTAATAGGATTATCATGTTTAGATTTTTCTATATTATCTGGATTCGTTGCTGGATACTTTGTTTCTTTTGTAATTAAGTTTATAGAGAAAAAGGTACCACCTGGAGTGGATTTAGTAGTTGTAATCCTTCTATGTGCACCACTATCTCGTCTTATAGCATCAAATGTAGACCCACTAGTTAATAGTACTCTACTGCAAATTGGACAAGTTTTAATAGAAGCTACTAATATTAGTCCTATAATAATGGGAATTATACTAGGTGGTCTGATAACAGTTGTTGGTACATCTCCACTTAGTTCAATGGCACTTACATCTATAATAGGTCTTACTGGTCTTCCTATGGCAATAGGAGCATTAGGTGCTTTTGGTTCAGCTTTTATGAACTCAACACTATTTGCAAAATTGAAGTTAGGCTCTAAAAAAGATATTATATCTGTCGCTATTGAACCACTGACTCAATCAGATATAATTTCAGCAAATCCAATACCAATATATTGTACCAACTTCTTTGGAGGTGCTTTTTCTGGTATTATTGTAGCCTTGATGGGTCTTGTAAACATGACACCAGGTACAGCTACACCTGTAGCCGGATTTGCTATAATGTTTGCCTATAATCCAGCTAGTCAAGTACTTATAACAGCTGGCTTATGTGCCTTATTTAATGTAGTCGCAGGATTTTTAGGCTCAAAAATATTCAGTACTTTTAAAGTTCTTACTGCTGATGAAATACGTGGTACTGATATAGAAGAAGAAATTGCTTAAAAAACAATAAGATTTATAAATTTATATTTTAAGTTAATATTTTAAATAATAGAGTTTTATATTGTAGGCAATTTTATAAATTGCAAGCGTTTTATATTTATTTATGATTATTATGTGTGTTAAATATTTAGATAATTTTTTATTTTTTTAATTTATTTTTTATTCAGTTTTTTATTTAGTTGATGTATTAAACATAAAAGTTAATATAATTTATTACTATTATGATGTCATAACTTTTAAGTTACATAAAAAGTTCTAGTTGATAATTAGATATCATTAAAAAATAAAAGCGATACATAACCTTTTAAAAAGTCTATGTATCGCTTTATTGTTATCACAATCTTAACAACTAATTTTTAAATTTATTATTTTAATTATAATCTTTAAATATATAGACTTCACATAGACTTCTTCAAGTCTATCATATAAATCTTTACTTAAACACTATTATATGTAATGTACTTAATTTTTAAATGAATGTATAGGAGCTGGAATTCTTCCTCCTCTTTGAGTAAATAGTTCAGATGAATTTGTGTTTATAGGCATTACTGGCGCTCGTCCTAAAAGACCTCCAAACTCAACCATATCACCTACATCGCATCCTGGTGCTGGTATAATTCTAACTGCTGTAGTCTTATTATTAATCATACCTATTGCTGCTTCATCAGCTATCATAGCTCCAAGTGTACCTGCTGTTGTGTCTCCTGGCACAGCTATCATATCAAGACCTACAGAACAAATAGCAGTCATTGCTTCAAGCTTATCTATACTTAAAGCTCCTTTGATAACAGCATCAATCATACCTGCATCTTCAGATACTGGTATAAATGCTCCGCTAAGTCCTCCAACATGTGAACATGCCATTACTCCACCTTTTTTAACTGCATCATTTAAAAGAGCTAGTGCTGCTGTAGTACCATGAGTACCAACAACTTCAAGTCCCATCTCTTCTAATATGTTTGCTACTGAATCTCCAATTGCAGGTGTAGGAGCTAGTGATAAGTCTATTATTCCAAATGGAACATCTAGTCTACTAGAAGCCTCTTTTGCTACAAGTTGTCCAACTCTTGTAATTTTAAATGCTGTCTTTTTAACAGTTTCTGCAACAACATCAAATGGCTCTCCCTTTACCTTTTCTAAAGCTCTCTTAACAACACCAGGACCACTTACACCAACGTTAATAATTCTATCAGCTTCACCAACACCATGGAATGCTCCTGCCATAAATGGATTATCTTCTACTGCATTACAAAATACTACTAGTTTTGCACAACCAAATCCTTTTGCTTCTTTTGTCATTTCTGCAGTTTCTTTTATAATTTCTCCCATTTCTTTTACTGCATCCATATTTATACCACATCTTGTAGAACCTACATTTACTGAAGCACATACCTTATTAGTACTTGCCAAAGCTTTTGGGATTGATTTAATTAATATCTTATCACCTTTTGTATATCCTTTTTGAACTAATGCTGAGAATCCACCAATAAAATCTATTCCTAAATCTTCTGCTGCTCTATCTAATGTCTGTGCAAATTTTACATAATCATCTTCATCTGTTGCACCTGCAATAATAGATATTGGAGTTACTGATACTCTTTTATTTACAATTGGAATACCAAATTCACGTTCTATATCCTTACCAACTTTTACTAAGTCTTTAGCAGAATTCATAATTTTATTATATATTTTTTCTCTTGCTTTATCTCCATCAGGGTCTATACAATCTAGTAACGAAATCCCCATAGTTATAGTTCTTATATCTAACTGCTCTTCATCTATCATCTTGATTGTTTCAAGTATATTTCCTACATTCACTGTTATCACCTCCCCTTACTGTTTACTACAGATTATGCATTGAGTTAAATATTTCTTCTCTTTGAATTTTTACATCTACTGATAATGTCTTCCCTCTTTTAATTAAGTCTTCAACCGTTTGCTCAAAAGAATTTAATGATTTTTCTAAGTCAACTACCATAATCATTGTAAAATACTCTTGAAGTATTTTTTGTGAAATATCTACTATGTTAATATTTTGCTTGTATAGCTCATCACTAATTCCTGCTACTATACCTGGTTTATCCTTCCCAATTACTGTTAAAATTGCTCTCATAATAATATCCTCCCTTATTTTTTTATAAATCTTACATTTTTGCAAATTGAACTAATTCTTAACATATATTTCATTTATTTGTTGGTAAATCACTTTTTATGTATATATTTAATATATTTTAATACCTATATATTCATTTGTCAATTTTTTTTCAATATTCTATTATTTTTATACTATTTAATGAAACTATATATTATATCTCATTTTATTGATAGTTATATATAGTTTTCATAGTAATGAAAGGTATTACTTAGTAACTTTATAATTTACTAAATAATACCTTTTTAAAATTTATTTTTTTATTTGTATGAATTCTATTACATTTTTTCTTACACTTGGATTTACAGCTAATACAGAACCAACCATAGTTGGAGTTAATATAAAAAGTAAAAAGAAAAGTTCTCTGTTTAAAGTATATCCTTTAGATATAGATTTAAATTTCTCATTGTAATTTGATATTTCATTATAATTATTTACTCCTAATTTTCCATTGTTTATTTCTTGGTTCTTGCTTACAAAAACATCTCTATAAGAAAAATATTGATTATTATTGCTAAATACTGATTTCTGTTTTAAATCATAATTGCTATCATTTTCTGGTATTAAATTTTTACTATTAAACTTATTTTCATACTCATAACCATCTTCTTTATTACTATTTGTACTAGTATCTTCTTTATTATCTTGATGATTTTTATTCTCAATACCACCAGTACTTGGTCCTATACTGTCTTCTGGAGCATTTGGTTTTCCTCCAATAGAATCATTATTTTCTTTACTACCATTGTCATTATTTTCTTTATTATTATTCTTATCTTCTTTATTTTCATTGTTGTTACCCTCATTTTCACTACTCTCATCTCTATCTGGGTCATCTCTACCACCGCCTCCACGGTCGCCTTCACTTCCTTCACTTTCTTGTTCATCATCTGGATTAGTCTGGTCACTACCTCCACCAATTACAAATCCTGGTTTTAAAAATATATTTGAATATCCATCTCTTAATCCACCCTCAACTTTTATTCTAAAACATCTTAATTTAAAATCTTCAAAATAAAGCTCAATTTGGTTGTTAATATAATCTAATTCCTTACTTACCCAATTTATACCATCATTAGAATATTCTACAAATACCTTCTTGGCATTATATGGCATACTATACTCTAAAACAGCTGAATACCCATTTTTTGAGTTTAGAAAAAATGCTTCTAAATCATTTATTGGTTCTTTGTTTGTAACGTGAACATATAAAATAGGAGCAACATTAGCATTTAGCACTATATTCTTTTCATTTAGCTGTTCTTCTTTAAATTTTCCTTTTATTACGAATTCTGTACCTTTGTTTAAATCAGTATAATAATTTGATAAATCCCAATCTACCTCTAAATTTACAAATTTTCCACTAGACGTTTTTAAAGTTACAATTTGAGGGAGTTTTAAATCTTCTGTTTTATCTTCTTTCGTTATCATTACTTCCTCTTCAAAGACTCCAATACCTCTATAGGTACACCTTATAATATTATAATCATCATCTTGAGGTATCTCTGGAATTATTTTATTTTGGTCTCCTATAATATAGACATTCTTAGTCTCTGATACAATTGACTTTCCCTTTTTATTGTTACTTCCCAATCCTACACTTTTTTGTTTATTATCACCATTAACAGTTATTAAAGTATCCTCTATTTCGACTTCTCCCTTAGAGTAAATTCCTATAGCATTTTCTCCATCAACTTCAATTGTTTTACAGTCTACTATAACATCATTTTCTGAATAAATTCCTATAGCATTTTCTCCACTTGCTTTTATGTTTCCAACCTCACCATAATATGTATCAATAATTAAATCAGCTTCTTCTTCTGCATATAAAGCAGTCCCATTTAAAGCAGTTATATTATCTATCCCTATCTTTAGCTTTCCTCCTTGTTCTACATGAATTACACCGTCAGCTTTACCTTCTCCAACTATATTTAATTCATTCCCATTGATAAAAAGCTCTCCCTTGTCCTTTATGAGTATCTTATGCTTATTAGTATCTATTGTAATCTTAGCTCCATATGGAATATTAAATTCAAAATAATCATCTATTACCATATCACATGGCAGAGTGTAGACTATTTTTTCACTATTATCTTCATTTTCCAAAATCCAACTTTTAAAATCATTCAGACAATTGCTTTCTTGTGAAAAACTCTTCTTTGGAAAAAGTACAAAAATCACAATTAACAAATTTATAAGAATAAAAGTTCTGTTTGTTTTGCTCATATTTTTCTCCTACTAATTCTCTTCTCAAATAAAATTGAGTTATTTTAAACAATTTCATTTATTTTACTATTTAAATTTTATAAATTTATTTATATACTTTATAATACCAGGGTTTACTGCTATTATTGAACATAGCATGCTTAAAACTACAATTCCAAGTCCAATAATAATTCCACTATTTAAATTATGAGTTTTATTCTGTGATTGAGAATGATAGTTTAATTTATCATTAAACTTACCTACTTCAGAAGTATCCTCTTGATTTAATGCACTATCTCCATTAAATGTATTTTTAGAAGATTCATCATTTTCATTGTGATTTTCTGTTAATATTTCTTTTAAATTACTTTCAATTTTATTTTTCATTATTAAATCATTATTCTTAAAATTTTTGTCTTTATTATTAATATTTTTGTCTGCTTCATTATCTGTCTTAATATTCTTTTCATTTGATTTATCACTTTTTTCATCTTTTTGATGCTTATTTTCTTTTTCTTCATTATTAGATTCTGCAACGTTATTAGAATCTTCAGTTTTTTTCTCATCAGTAGCTTCATTTTCATTATTGTCATTTATATTTCCAATAATCTCAGTATCTTCTCTATCTGGGTCATCTCTACCACCACCACCACGGTCACCATCAATATCATCATTTTCCTGTTCATCATCTGGTGTAATTTGGTCATCCCCTCCATCCATTACAAATCCAGGCTTTAAAACAATATTTGAATATCCCTCTCTAAATCCACCTTCCACTTTTATTCTAAAACAGCGCAACTTAAAATCCTCAAAGTTAAGTGTTGCTTGTTCCATAATATCCTCCTGTTCTTCACTTATCCAATTAACTCCATCTTCTGAGTATTCAATAAAAATCTTATTTGCATTATATGGCATATCATAATCTAAAGTAGCTACATATCCATTAGGTGTATTTCGAAAAGTCAATTCTAAGTTATCTATTGGCTTTTTTTCTACAATATGTACATCTAGAATAGGAACAACACCATTATTTAATATTATTTTTTTTAGATTTAAATCTTCCTCTTTAAATTTACCTATTATACTGAAATCATCACCTTTAAGTGATTTTTCGTAATAATCAGAAAAGTCCCATTCTACATCTATTTCGGCAATAGTGCTACTAGATGTTTTTACTGAAATATCCTTTGGAAAACTTATATCTTCTATTTTATCTTCTTTACATACATCTATTTCCTTATCAAGCACGCCAGTACCTCTAGCATAACATTCTATAATATTGTAATCAGAATTGTTTGCTATAGCAGGTACTAACTCATTATAATTATCAATTATATAAATATTTTTACTTTCTGATACAATTGATCTGACAGTTTTATCTAAATTCTTTAATAATCTATTTTTATTATCATTGTCATAAGCTCTTACTGATGTACTTTCCAACTCAATATCGCCTTTACAATATACTCCTACAGCATTTTTCCCACTTACTTCTATATCTTTATATGGCACCCTAATATCATTTCCAGAATAAATTCCTATGGCATTATTTCCATTCGCTCTTATATTTCCAATTCTTCCATAGTATGAGCTAAAGCTTAAATAACCTCCTTCTTCAATATATAAAGCTGTTCCGTTGGTAGCAATTATATTATCTATACCTATACCTAATTTTCCTCCTTTTTCTACATGTATTACTCCATCTTCTCCACCAACTCCTATTATATTCAATTCATTTTCTTGAATTATAAAATCTCCTTGGTCTTTTATTAAAATTTTATGTTTATTAGTGTCTATTGTTAATTTAGCTTTATATGGAGTGAAAAACCTATATCCTTCATCTATCACCATATCACAAGGCAGAGTGTAGACCACCTCTCCAGTATTGTTTTTATTTTCTTGATACCATCTTTTAAAATCTTCAAGACAATTATCCTCTTGTCCAAAGACTTTATGTGGAAAAATTATAAAACATAAAACTATTATATTTACAAAAATAAATATCTCATACTTTTTCATACTCCACCTCTAGAAATTTTTTAGCTTAAAACAGCCTTGTCGAAAAATATACTTTACCCATTATAATTTTTCCATAATTATCAATTGTTGTCAATTTATATAAGCATTTTTATTAATTTTTATAAATAAAAAGCTACTTACTAAAGAAAACAAATGTTTCACTTTAATAAGTAGCTGTATTCTTATAACAAAATAGTTATAATATTAGAACTTCCTTCGTTTACAATTTTTTGTAGAGTCTTTTGCATCTTGACTCTTATTTCCTCTGGCATAGTATACAATTTACTTTGAAGCTGCTCTTTTACTAAATCATGAAGTGACTTACCAAACATATTTGATTCCCACAAGTCTCCTGGCTGTTCTTCAAATACTTCCATGAGATATTTTATCATCTCTTCGCCTTGATTTTGATTTCCAACTATAGGAGAAACTTCTGTAGATATATCTGCTTTTATAATGTGAAGCGATGGTGCATTAGCTTTTAATTTAATACCATACTGTTTTCCTTGTTTCATTATTTCTGGTTCTTCTAGGCTAAGTTCCTCCAAAGAAGGTGCTACTACTCCATATCCTTTTATCTTAGCATCCATCAAAGCACTTTCTATCTTATCATACTCATTTTTGACTTTAGATAGTCTAGTTATCAGGCTAAGCAATTGATAATCTCCTTCAATTTTAAATCCACTTTTTTCTTCAAGGACATTATAGAATAAATCTTGCTTTGTTTGTAAGTCAATGTTTATGACACCTTCACCTAACTCCACATGGTCAACACCTGTATCATCCAAAAACTCTAACTCAGAGAAACCTTGCATAATTCCTTCTATGTCTCTTATTTTACCTATATCTATAATACTTTGTTTTAATGTTGTTATTATACTGCTTTTTATCCAGTGATTTCTCTCAAGACCTTCTACCCATTTAGGTAAGTTTATTCTTATTTCTGTAAGTGGGAAATCATATAGTACAGTTTCCATAACTTCCTCTATATCCTCATCTTCCATTTCAACTATATTCATTGGAAGAACTGGAACTTCATATTTTTCCTCTAATTCATTTCTAAGGAGACTTGTTTCTTCACTTCTAGGACTTAACGTATTTAAAACTACAGCAAATGGTTTTTTAAGATTTTTTAATTCTTGTATAACTCTCTCTTCTGGTTCTACATAGCTTTTTCTGTCAATACCAGTAACTGAGCCATCTGTCAAGACAACTATTCCTATTGTAGAATGGTCTTTTATAACTTTTTTAGTCCCTATCTCTGCTGCTTTCTCAAATGTCATAGCTTCTTGTGACCAAGGAGTGGATACCAATCTTTGTTTTCCGCCTTCCTCATGACCTAAAGCTCCTTCAACTATGTATCCAACACAATCTACCATTCTCACTTTTAAAGATACTGTGTCTTTTATTTTAATTTCTACACCATCTGCTGGTACAAATTTTGGTTCTACTGTCATTATAGTTTTTCCTGAACCACTTTGAGGTATCTCATCTCTTGTTCTATCTTTTTTGAACTCATTGTCTATATTTGGGATAACCAACTTTTCCATAAACTTTCTTATAAAAGTTGATTTTCCTGTTCTTACAGGTCCCACTACTCCAATATATATATCCCCCTGAGTCCTTTTGGATATATCTTCGTATATGTTATTATTCATATTATTCCTCCTATACATCTAATCTTATTAAATTATATTTAGATTTCGAGGTTAATATTCTTAAAATAGAAAAATAAAGACCAGCAATATTAATTTAGCTTACATATAGAAATTTGAAAATTTCAATGTAAATTAAATTATAATGCTAGCCCAAATAGTAGTGTATTATATTAACTAACTTTAGTAGTATTTTCATTTGACTTACTATTCATTTCAATAAGCTCTTTACGTCTTTCTTTAGTCATATTCATCCATATAAATGTAAACACCAATCCAATTATGGCTACTATAGTAAGAACTATGAAGTAGTACTTATATCCAGTTACACCTGGAAATGCATCTAGTATCTTTCCTGCTGCTAAAGGGCAAAGTACTTCTGGAAGATATCCTAATGTAGCAACTATACCTATAGCAGTTCCTGATATTGATAGTGAATAATTTCCTTCTTCAAGTAATGAATAATGTAAACCTTGAATTGCATACATAGATACATATATTGCAACACATCCAATCAATAGTACATAAATCATAGAAGATTTTGTTGGTGTAAAGATTACACCTAAAAGTCCTGCAATCATAAGTATAAATCCATAAGATATAATCTTTGATGAACCAACTTTATCTCCAAGTAATCCAGAAGCAGCTGATGCTACTGGCCTACAGTACTGAGCTAATATTGATATTGCAGATGCAAATACTACAGTTGCGCCAAATGCTTCAGTTGAATATGGCGTAAAATAGTAAAATGACATATTAGCTGAATATGAACAAAACATTATTATTGTTATTATCCATGTATGAGGCATTTTTATTACTGTAAAGAAAGCTTCTTTATCAAATTTAGCTGATACCTCTTTTTCATTGTCTTTTAACTTAAAAAATACTAACAATCCAACTATTACATTTATAGCTGAATACAGCACTATAATAGTTGTAAGACCAGATTTATCACTTACTTTTGATGAAATATACCCAAACAGTATTAAGACTAGAGATAAATGAATTGCATTGGTAATTCCACGACCACTTTCCATAAATCCAAAAGCCTTTCCTTGTTCATTTTCAGATGCTAACATCCTAACAGCTTTTACAAGCGCTGGCCAAAAAGTAAGTATTGTTGTTATTCCCCATAAAGCATGGATTAAAAATACAATGATATATGGAGGATAAAGTGTTAATACAAGACCAGATATCCCTGTAATAATTAAAGAACCTGAAAGTAGTTTTCTAGCTGAAATACGGTCTGCTAAAAAACCACCAAAAAGGTATGATACCATTGCAAGTAGGCCATAAATACTTCCTAAACTCCCCATTTGTGTATTTGTAAGATTAAATGCTTGTGCAAAAGTATCATAATAATAATTCTTTAAATATGGTAAAGCATATATAAATGCTCCTGCTACAAAGAGTATTATCAAGACTTTGAAATTTTTCCAAATGCTTGGTTTATTTACTTCAACTGACATACTTCCTCCTTATGTAAATACTCATAAATTTTTATGATAACTCATTATTGATTTTTCAACATTTCAACATATTATAGATTTATTAATATGTTAAGTTAATTTATCCATAACTTTTAGTGAGCTAAAGATAGATGCTTTCAGCTCACTAAAATAATTATATTTTTATTTATAGAAATCCCCAGAATTATTAGCTACCTTCTTTTCATAGTTCTTCCATATCATTAAACCTGTTATTATAACAAAAAGACCTCCACCTATCATCTCAATCTCATAAACTATATTATCTTTTAAAGTCTCCATAACTGGTGCTGTTGAGAAAAATATCCCTACTACAGTTACTACAAGCACCATTCTGGCTATATTGATACAAACTGAATCACTTTTTGCAATTGAGTATGGTCTTTCTTCATTTGGTCTTGTCTTTCTAAGCCTAATATAAGACGTAAAAAGTAACACATATGGAAACAAAGCCGTCAATGCTGTCATAGTAACAAGAACATTATATATATTGTCTACTGATGGCAGTAAATTTGTTCCTATAAGAAGTAGACTCACTATTATAGCTTGAATTACTACAGCATTTGATGGTATATTGTGTTTATTTGTAACAGTTAATTGCTTAGGAAATACACCTTCTTTTACATTTCCAAAAAGCATCTTTACTGGACCTGCTATATAAAGTATTAATGCTCCAAGTACTGATAAAGTTATCCCAAATGCTACTACTCTTATAAACCAACTTCCTATTCCTAAATCTTGTGCAACTTTAGCTAATGCATCCAGTATTCCTGTTGATGCTGCAATTTCATCTGGAGGAAGTATCATTGTTATTGCTACTGAACCTAGGATATAGATTCCTCCTATTAAAACAGCTACTGTCAATATCGCTTTAGGGAAGTTTTTCTTAGCATTATCCATTTCGGTTATGAAATTAGCAGTTGTTTCAGCTCCTGATAGTGCAAATATTATAGCAGATATAGAAACTAGCGAATTAGCATCTATCTTTGGTATTATATTTTGGACTGTATATACAGATGCTGATGGAGCTTTTTTGAGAATAACTACAGACATAAATGCCATCACTATAAGTAATATAGCAGGAATTGTAGAACCTAATGCTCCTGTATTCGTAAAGAATTTTCCAAATGCCATTCCACGAGTACTTACTATGGATAGCATCCAGAATATTATGAGTGAAAGCACTAAAATAAACATCTTATTGTTTGATAGAGCTGGATTTCCGAGCATATAAGCAATATTTATAGCTAAGAATGTCAAGAAGGAAGAATACCAAAATATCTTTGATGTCCAGTTTAACCACGACACCATAAAGCCCCACTTCTCTCCATAGGCCTGTTTAACCCATTCCCCAAGTCCACCATCTTTTGGATATGTTGCAGCCAACTCTGCACATATAAGTGATGCTGGAACAAAGAATATAAAGGCAAACAATAACCAAACTGGTATCGAACCAAGACCCAACCCAAAACTAGAGGCAGTAGATTTAGCTATCCATCTAATCCCAAATAGTGCTGATATATTCATAAATACTAAATCCCAAAATCCAATCTTCTTTTTCACTGTAATTCCTCCAATTTTAAATTTACTTAAATTCATACATATGTACTAATTTAAATATCAAGTATAAGCTCTTCAACACTTCTTGGATAATTAGTTATAATTGTAGCACTATTTTTACCTACTATTGCTGTATCTGAGTGTCTAAATCCTCCAACTCCAGGTATATATATTCCTGGTTCCATAGAAAATACCATTCCTTCTTCTAGTATTAATTCATTATCAAATCTTAAATATGGCTCTTCATGTTCTGATAAACCTAAACCATGGCCAATTCTGTGATTTGAATATAACTCTAGACCATGCTTTGCAACAACAGCTCTTGCTGCTTCATCCACCATTCTTGCTGGTATCCCAGCTTTTATTGTATCTAGCCCAGCTTGTTGAGCTTCTACTGCAATCTTAAATACTTCCTTTTGTCTTTCTGTTGGCTTACCTATAATAAAAGTTCTTTCATTTTCTGCTCTATAGTTTTCATACCAAACCTGTCTACTATGTATTACTATATCTCCTCTTTGAAGTATTCTAGTATTGGAGTCTAAGTGTGGTTGTGCTGTTCTATCGATGCCTGAACAAGTCCAGTTTGCAAATCCTATATATGTATCAGGATAATTTTCAGATACATATTTTAGTAAAGCATTATCCCCTGCAACATCAAATTCTAATTCACTCATTCCAACTCTAACATTTTCCAAAGAACCTTTTATTCCTATATCAGATAAGTAGCCAGCTATCTTTAAAAAGTCTATCTCTCTTTCATCTTTTACATATCTCATTTCAAATATCTTACTTCCAACATCTTTAATAGCAAATGATTTCTCAGTTATATATTCTGAAAAACTTGCAGATACTATATCTTTTTCTATCCCAACAGTTATTCCTTTAGGATATCTATTTAAGATTATATCTAAGTAATGTTTATGTGATATTCCATGTTCTTTCATTTCTGGTATTTCATAATACACATATACATTATCAACTTTTGCAACTTCTTTTGCATGTAGTTCCTCTAATCCAGGTACTATTAATTCTATTTTATCTTGAGTTACTACTGTTACAATTGGTCTAGAGTAAGTTATCGCTTTAAATCCACTAATATAAAATTGATTGTCTGGTTCAAATATTAGGGCAATTTCAATGTTTTTTTCATTCATATACTTTCTTAATCTTTCTAGTCTCATATTATTTGACATAGTACACCTCTTTCTCAATATTCAGATAATTTATTCAATACAACAAGGATGAACATATTATTTTAGAGTTTTTAATGTTTTAGTACTTGTTGTATTAGTATGTAAATTAAATTTATTTGTGATTATTTTATCATAATCATGATTATTTTGTCAATCATGATTTCATTTTTAAATATTTTTTATATTCTTATGATTTTAAATTATCTATAATATAACAAATACACATTATATTTTGGAATATTATTCTTGATTTATAATAAATTTAGTGATAAAATCACGATTATATAAACTATATTGATTATTTGTAGGTGAATAAAATGACAAATAAAGAATTACAAAAGAAAAGGATATTGATGTACTTCATAGAAGCTGCTCAAAACATTATGGAAAATGAAGGAATAGAAAATATTACACTTCGTAAGGTTGCAGATATGGCTGGCTATAACAGTTCAACTCTATACAATTACTTTAAAAATTTAGACCATCTAATATCATTTGCATCTATAAAATATTTTAAGGATTACAACTTAAATATTTCAAGGTGTATAGAAAATGTCAGTGATGAATATAAGAAATATATAATTATGTGGAAATTATTTTGTAAACATTCTTTTGACAATGCCCAAGCTTTTTATCAGGTATTTTTTAACTTGTCCAGTGATGAACTTAGTTATATAACAAAACAGTATTATGATATGTTTCCAGAGGACTTAGGTATTCATGACAGTGATATATCTTTAATGATTACAGGAAAAAGTATAAAGGAAAGAAATAAAATACTATTGAACAATCTTGTAGATGCTGGATATATACCAGCTAAAGATTTAGATATCGTCAATGATATAATTATTTCTTTTTATCAAAATCTATTATTCTTAAAAAAGAACACAGGAAAAAATTCTAATGATGATGAATTAACTATGAAAATGATTTCTTCTATTGAATACATAATAAAACATGCTAAGTAATATTAAAATAGCCCTCTTTTTAAAAAGAGGGCTAAAATACATCTATTATTTTTTTATTTTATTGTACAATAAGTTTATACATCATCACCTAAAACTACTTCTTCCATTTCGTGTTTTTTACTTCTCATCATTAGCTCTATTCCAACTTCTTTAGGATTTGAACCTTTAGTTATTACAGAATATATAGCATTAGTTATTGGCATATCTATATTCAGCTTTTCAGCAACATCATGTGCTACTTCAGTAGCAGTTATTCCTTCTACAACCATCTTCACTTCTTTTAAGGTGTCTTCTAAGCTCATACCTTGGCCTATAAGTATACCTGCTCTTCTATTTCTACTATGCATGCTTGTACAAGTAACTATTAAATCTCCAATCCCTGAAAGACCTGCAAATGTGGACATATTGGCTCCCATAGCAGTACCAAGTCTACTCATTTCACTAATTCCTCTTGTCATAAGAGCTGCTTTTGCATTGTCACCATACCCTAACCCATCACATATACCTGCACCAAAAGCTATAATATTTTTTAATGCTCCTCCAAGTTCAACTCCAACTATATCTGGATTTGTATAAACTCTAAGTTTAGGGCTCATAAATAAATCTTGTATACTCTGTGCTATTTTTAATTCTTTAGATGCTACTACTACTGTAGTAGGTATATCTCTTGCTACTTCTTCAGCATGAGATGGTCCAGATAGTATTACATATGGATTTTGTGGCAATTCTTCTTCACATACCTGAGACAATCTAAGTCCAGTGCCTTTTTCAAGACCTTTTGCTACATTAACAATAATTTGTCCAGCTTTTGCAAATGGTTTTATTTTTTCACAAGTACTTCTTACAGCTTGAGATGGAACTGCTAAAACTATTACTTTGCAATTTTCTATAGTTTTTTCTATATCAGTACTTATAGTTATATTATTTGGAAATAATACTCCTGGTAAATAGTCTGTATTTTCTTTAGTCCTGTTTATTTTTTTAGCTTGTTCTTCTTTTCGAGTCCACATGCTTACATCATTACCTTTTTTTGCAAGACCTAAAGCTAATGCACTTCCCCAACTTCCAGTACCTAATACACATACTTTCTCCATGTTTAACACCACCTGAGTATAATATATTTACTATTCTTTCTTTTGACCAATTTTTCTTTCTGTCCCATTTAATAATCGCTTTATATTTGCTCTGTGATTATATATTACTGATATGGTTAAAAACAAAGCTACAACTAACCCAGCTTTATTTTTTGCTATAATCATAAATATTGGTGAACAACCTATACCAACAACAGAACCTAATGAAACATATTTTGTTATAATTACCACCAATATAAATACTGCTAAACACATTAATGTTATTGCTGGATTTACAGCAAGCATTGCACCTAACGAAGTTGCAACACCTTTACCTCCTCTAAATCCTAAAACTGCTGGCCAATTATGGCCTGCTACAACACATATAACTGCTAGATATCCAGCTAAAAGAGTATCTATACCAACCAACTTTGCTGCAATTTCAGATATTAAAACAGCAATTACACCTTTAAAAACATCACCTAAAAAAGTCATTGCTCCTGCTCTTTTCCCAAGTGTTCTAAGCACATTTGTCGAGCCTGCATTACCTGAACCTTGAGTCCTTATATCAACCCCAGCAATTCGCTTTGCAACTATATACGAGGTTGATATATTGCCTAATAAATATGCAATTACAGCAATAATTATATAACTAAATATCTCCACTGAACTTACCCCCTTTAGTTATATTTTATATATTTACTTTTTACTTTTTTGTCTATACTCAATCTTTATGGAAGTTCCTTCAAATCCAAAGTTTTCTCTTATCTTATTTTCAAGGTATCTTTGATATGAGAAGTGAGTTAAGTTCTTGTCATTTATAAATAAAGTAATTTTAGGAGGTCTAATGTCTGTTTGAGTTCCATAGTAAATTTTTAATCTTCTACCTTTATCAGATGGTGGTTGATTTAACATTACAGCTTCTCCAATTACTTCATTTAATGCTGAAGTTGATATTCTCTTAGAATGTTCATTTGATACATATTCAACTGTGTCTAATATTTTATTCATTCTTTGATTAGTCTTTGCAGAAACAAATACTATTGGAGCATACATCATAAATGGGAATTTTTCTTTTATATCTTTTGTGTAATTACTCATTGTCTTATTATCTTTTTCTATTAAGTCCCATTTATTGACTACAAATATACATCCCTTGCCTTCATCATGTGCTATACCTGCAACTTTTGTATCCTGCTCTGTCACGCCTTCCAAAGCGTCTATAACTATTAACACTACATCTGCTCTATCTACAGCACTCATAGCTCTTATTACACTGTATTTTTCTATTGTCTCATATATTTTACTTTTTCTTCTAAGCCCAGCTGTATCTATAAGAAGAAACTTCTGTCCATTTTTTTCAAAATAAGTATCTATTGCATCTCTAGTAGTTCCTGCAATTGGACTTACTATTACTCTTTCTTCTCCTAATATCTTATTAAGTATAGAACTCTTACCTGCATTTGGCTTACCTGTTATAGCTACTCTTATTATATCTTCTTCATACTCTGTATCTAATCCTGCTGGAAAATTTTGAACTATCTCATCTAATAAATCTCCAAATCCCATACTATTAGCTCCTGACACTCCAAAAGGAGTTCCAAAACCTAATTCGTAAAAATCATATATATTGTCAAACTGACTTTGACTATCAATTTTATTAACTACTAAAATTACTGGTTTTTTTGTTTTTCTAAGTATCTGAGCAATTTCTTTATCAGCAGCTGTTATTCCAGCCTTGCCATCAACTATAAAAAGTATTACATGGGACATGTCCATTGCAAGCATCGCTTGATTTCTCATCTGAGATAATATTATATCTTCGCTATCAGGTTCAATACCTCCTGTATCTACTAACGTAAAATATTTATCTAGCCATTCTACTTCTGCAAATATTCTATCTCTTGTAACTCCTGGTGTATCTTCAACTATTGATATCCTTTTTCCTGCAAATTTATTAAATATTGTAGACTTACCAACATTTGGTCTCCCAACTACAGCTACAACTGGCCTACTTATACTCATGTTGTTTCTCCTTCCATCTTTTGTTTTCTATTTTAAAATTTTATCCACAAAATCTTTTCCTTCATTTAAGCATGGGATAATTTTTATTTTCATAAGTTCTTCTAACTGATTTAGTTCAATATTATCTAAGAAAATTTCTTCATCTGCTTTTAACATACTTCTTGTTATATAAAGAGCTTCTCCCAATTCCTTATTCTCAAGTTGCTCTTTTAAGTCTTTAGCTGTTAAAAGACCTGATACTGTTATTGTTTCTCCAAAAAACTTATTTTTTATTTCATAAACATCTATTTGAAGATTTTTAAACTTGTCCATCATAGCCTCTGCCATGCTTTGTATAAATTCATATGCAGAATGTCCAGTAGCTATTGATACCTTTTTGTCTCTTTTTAAAATATTCTCAGACAATGTATTTAGATACTCTTCAATCTCAGTTTTTAACTTACGTATCATACCTACACCATCTTCAAACTGTAAAAATCCTTCATATTCTTCATATCCAGGCAATTCTCTACTAGATAATATATAAAATTCATCTGATAAAAATGCAAATCGAGTCCCTATTTTCTCAAGATATTTCTGTTGCATTGCATGTATTTGCTCTATAGTTTTACTTGCACCCTTATTATCAAATATATTTAATTCTGCTAAATTTACTCTATGCTTTGTAATCCCAACTGGAACTATAGCAACGCTATTTACATATGGATAAAGTTGAGCTAATTCTTTTATTGTTCTCTCCAATTCCTTTCCATCATTTATACCTGGACATAAAACAATTTGACAGTTCATTTCTATATGAGCATCTGCCAATCTCTTCATTATACCATATAATTTTCCTGCAAATTTATTGCTTATCATTTTTTGTCTTAATTCTGGATTAGTTGTATGCACAGATATATTTATAGGACTTATTCTGTATTTAATGATATTATTTATATCTTCTTCACTCATATTTGTAAGTGTAACAAAATTTCCTTGTAAAAAAGATAGTCTTGAGTCATCATCTTTAAAATAAAGAGTTTCTCTCATTCCTTCTGGCAACTGGTCTATAAAACAAAACATACATTTATTTCTACAACTTTTAGCTTGGTCAATTATTGGATTTGTAAATTCAACACCCAAATCTTCATCATAGTCTTTTTCTATCTCATATATGTAGACTTCGCCATCTTTTTTTTGTATTTCTACCTCTAAATACTCATCACTTAGTAAGAATCTATACTCTATTATATCATGTATTGGCTGTTCATTTACAGATATAAGTAAATCTCCTACTTCTATACCTATTTCTTCTGCAATACTATCTTTGTAAACTTTACTTATAATATTATTTATTTTTTTTACATTTACTTCCATTTTTACACCACTCTTTTATATTCATCAAGATTTATTATAATATATTTTCATATACTGTTTATAACTTTATTATATTTTACAATAGCATTTTTAAACATTTCATGTCATAATAACACATTTTAATTCTAATAGTCAATATAAGTAAATAGCTATAAAAAGATTAAAACAAATAATATTCAAATTTAAATATTTTATAAATTTGAACATTATTTGCTCTTAAAAATATATTATAGTTTTAATGTTTTACTATTATTAATGTTCCATTAGTCATATCATGAACCATTCCACCTACACACTTTGACATGAGCATCGCCTTATTTTGCAAGTCTTTTTCATCATTTGCATAAAATATCGGACAACCTCCACCATTTTTCATATTTTTATCTAGTGTAACTATTGCTAGGGTATATTCATTTAGACCTATATCCATCCCCATTTTATGCACTTCCTTTCTTTACTATTTTATAGTTTTTCAGTGATAAGTTTTTACCTTTAGAACTTGAAAGTATTGGACATGATTTTACAGCTTCCATTACCTTTTCAACATTTCTATCTACTGGTAAATAAGCAATCATTATACTTTCATCATCTTTATTTCGTCTAGGTAATGGTACAAATGCAGGCTCTCCATAATCTCCATATAAACCTAATCTTGAATATATATTGTATACTATAGCTTGTCTTTGACCCGAATCAAATAATATTCCTGCATTAGCATAATCTCTATCTTTAGGAATTATTTGTATTCCTACACCTCTATTAATATATACTTCTCTATCACTTTTTAGACCTATATTTGTTATCCCTTTTAAATCTCCTACCTTCAGTATAGACTCATTTACAAAGCTAATATCAGCAGGCATTACATCAGCTATATCTCCAATACTTTTTCTAGTAAGAAGTTTCTTCAGTATAAATGCTAATAATAATCCACAAATTGAACTTATTACCAAACTCACACCTTCACTTATATTTGTTTCTGCAAGTATTACATAGTATAATCCTATTGTTAAAAAAGATGTGACTATGCACATATAATTTCTTACTTCATAAGTTCTAGCTATCTCTTCTATAAATGCAGCTCCTCTTTTTACAAGTTGAACTTCTTCTAAGTTTTGCAGTGTATTTCTTCTATTTGCTCTTACTTGTCTAAACTGTTCTGCTGCCAAAGATAAAAATGTTATCGATGTATAAGAACGATTTATAAGAGCTGGAACTAGTAATGCTCCTAATGCAGAAGCAACAAAAGCTAATATAAGCTGAGATAGCAAAACATTTGGTTGTGTAGGGTACTGTTTTTGGTCTAAGTTTAACATTATAACTCTTGATGTCATACCAATAATAACTGCAACAAAAAATACTCTATCCATTAAATCACTCCTAAAATATCTAATATAAAATGCTCATATATAAATCTATAAAGTCTTTCTAGAAAAATCACTCTGTTTTCCTTTTGATGTCTCTATGATAGGAGTGCTCTTTACTACATCTATCATTACATCTATATCCTTGATTATTGGTATATATGGTATAACCACAGTGCTTTTTTCTAAGTTAGTTTTAGATATCGCTACAATATCAACCTCATCTACATCCTTATCTATACCCATATGAATAAATAGATTATGTATTATAGCTTGTCTTTGTCCTATATCATTTACTATTCCAAATGCACCCAAATCTCTTGGTATAATCTCTATAGCTAAACATTCATTTTTATATTTTTTTCTTGTATTCTCTAAACCTATATTAGTTATTATTACACCATTTACTTTTAAAATAGGTCCTTCAAAACTTACTTCAGCAGGAACTATATCTGCTATATCTGCTATACTATTTCGTCTTAGAAATCTTCTAAAAATCAAACCAACCAAAGCTCCTGCTATAACAGCTAATATTGTACAATAAATAAAACCAGGGTCATATCGTTTTGAGACAATAATGTAAACTATAGAAGATACTAGTGCAGAAAAAAGACTTATATAACTTCTAGATTCATACGTAGATGCTATTTCTTCTACATAAGCATCTCCTTTTGGTACTAATTCTTCATTGTCGATATTTTTTAAGGTTATTCTTTCTTGCTCTGCAAGACCTTGAAATTGTTGTATTGCTACTGCAAAAAATGTTAATGCTGCAAACTCCTTATCTATAAGTGCAGGTAATGCTATCGCACCCAATGAAGCTGAAAGCCCTGATATTATTATCTGTTCTAAATAATCTTGTGGTCTTGATGGGTATTGTTTATCTGTAACTCTTAAAACTAATCCTCTACACAATATTCCTATAATCACTGCTACTATAAAAGAGTGTCTAAATAAATTTGCACCTAATAAGCTTTCTTCCATTTTCTCAGCTCCTTCTCTTATATAGTTTGTGCAAAAAACAAAAAAAATTTCCTTCTATTTAAGGAAATTTTTTTGTAGTATTATAACAATAAATTCGCTACCAATACCAAGTTCACTTTTTACTTTTATACATCCATTTAATGATTTGACTATATGCTTCGTTATAGCCAATCCTAAACCCGTTCCTCCTACATCTCTACTTCTTGCTTTATCTACTCTATAGAAGCGCTCAAAGATACGTTCTACATCTTCTTTTGGTATTCCAACACCATTATCTATAACTTTAATTATTATTTTTTCTTCATCTTTTAAAACTACAACTTGTACAATACCATTATCTTGAGTGTATTTTATAGCATTATCAACTAAATTTAAAAATACTTGCTTGATATAATCTCTATTAGATAGTATTTTTATTGATTTATCATCACATTTATACAAAACTTCTATATTTTTTTCACTAGCTGAACGTTGAGTTATTTCATATACCTCTCTGAATACATCATATATTACAACATCTTCCATTAGAAGAGTGTCTTTATTTTCTACAAATGATAATAATAATATGTCATCAATCAATCTTTTTAATCTGTCTGATTCACTTTCTATTATTTCCAAAAACCTATTTCTAGTATTTACATCTATATTCTCATTAGATTTTAATGTTTCAACAAATCCACTTATAGATGTAAGTGGTGTTTTAAGTTCATGACTTACATTAGCAACAAAATCACTTCTCATATTTTCAAGCTTCACTTTTTTAGTAATATCTTCTATATTTACTATTGAACCAATTATTACATTATTGGTATTTTGAAGATAAACTGGGTCCACTTTTATTTTGTATACTATATCATCTTTAGTAGTAATCTTTGCAGTTTCATTTTCTTTAGAACCTATAAATTGAAGTATCTGCTTTAATATTTCTTCTTCTTTTATTACAGCATTAATATTATGACCTTCAACTAGTTGGTTTGGTTCGCTCTTTATCATTTCTTTAGCTTCATCATTTATCAATAATATGTTTCCATTTACATCTATAGCTAAAATTCCATGAGATATACTCTTTAATATAGACCTTAATTGTAAATGTTTATATTGTACTTCTTCCAATGTATCGTCCATATTTTTAATCATATGATTAAAATTTCTAGCTAATTCTCCTAGTTCTCCTTTAGCTGATATATTCAACCTAGCATGAAATTCTTTGTTACTCACTTTTTTTGAAACGTATATAAACTCTTTTAAGTATTTCCTTAGTGTTATTGTATATCTTACAGACAATATTACAATGGCTATAGACAACATAACAATAAAAAAATATATGTTATTTAATTCTTCCACAAGATAACACTCCTAAAATATAACTTTTTCTAATCTATTTTGTATCCTACACCTCTTATAGTTTCTATATATTTTTCTGATTTATCTTCATCTTCTATTTTTTTTCTTAAATATCTTATATGGACATCTACTGTTCTAGTTTCTCCATAGTATTCATAGCCCCATATTTTATCTAAAAGATAGTTTCTTGAAAGTACTTTACCTTTATTCTGAATTAATAATTTCAACAGTTCAAACTCTTTAAGTGTTAACTCTATCTTTTCAGAACCTTTAGTAACTTCATGCTTTGATAAATCTAGCTTTAGATTACCTGTGGTAAGTATATTATTTTCTTCACCTGTACTAGTTAAGTTATATCTTCTTAAAACAGAGCTAACCCTAGCTAGCAATTCTTTTATACTAAATGGCTTGGTTATATAATCATCAGCACCTACTTCAAGCCCTTCAACCTTGTCATTTTCCATATTTTTAGCAGTAAGCATTATAACAGGAATATTTTTCAAGTCTTTATCACTTCTTATTTTTCTCAATACTTCTATTCCACTTATATTCGGTAGCATCCAATCTAAAAGTATTAAATCTGGTTTAACTTCCTTAGCTTTTATAAATCCATCAAATCCATCATATGAATAACTAACTTCGTAGTTTGACACCTCCAAATTGAATTTTAATAGCTCAACTATATGCATTTCATCGTCTATAACAAGCACTTTAGTATTCATTAAAAAGCTCCTCTCTATTTTATCTGTAGTACCGTTCCTATTCGTTCTGATGCCTTATTATGTTTTCTATAAGAGTGGAATTCATCTGCTCTACAACTAGTGCATAGATTTAAATTTATTATATTTTCTTTTTTGACTCCACTACATCTCAGCATATACTCATTAATTTTCCATAAATCTAAATAGTAACTTCCCTCTTTTATTATATAGAACTTTTCATGATTATTTGTAAGAATTGTGTTAAATTTTTCTACCAAATCCTCAGAAACTTCATAACAACAAGGCCCAATTGATGGTCCAATTATACATATTAAGTCTTCAGGAGCTGTTTTATAAGTCTCAGACATCAATTTTATTGTTTTGTGACCTATATTACTAAAAGTTCCTTTCCAGCCCGCATGTGCCAGTCCTATGGCTTTATTTTTATCATCTATAATTGATATAGGTACACAGTCTGCTGTAAACAATAAAAGTGGCACTTTCTCTAAGTTTGTTATAAGTGCATCTCCTTCTATTCTTTGTCCTATATTCTCTCTGTTAACTATGTTAACTATGTCTGAATGTATTTGAGAATTACTAGTTAAATTTTCAAACATTAAATCGCATTCCTTACAAACTTTTAACATATCTTCTTTACTTTTTGCATCTATATTTTTACAAGTTATAACTAGATTTATAGAATTTAATTTTTCATCAATTTCTTTACAATTGCCAATTAAATTAACATACTCTTTAATATCTTCTACACTTTTTAGATTTATATAATCTTTCATCATTTGTCCCCTTTTTCTATTAGTATACTTTTAAGTTCATTTACAAAAGTATTTATGTCTTTAAATTGTCTATACACAGAAGCAAATCTTACATAGGCTACTTCATCTAAATCTTTCAATTTATCCATTACCATTTCACCAATTTTTTTAGTTTCGATTTCTTCTATAAAACATTTATTTATTTCATTTTCAATATGTACAACTATGCTCTCAATATCTTCAACAGATACAGGTCTTTTTTCACATGCCTTTAATAATCCGTATTTTATTTTTTCTCTATCAAAATACTCTCTACTATTATCTTTTTTAATAACCATTAGAGGAGTCGTTTCTATTTTTTCATAAGTAGTAAATCTCTTTTTACATAATTCACATTCACGTCTTCTTCTAATAGATTTTAAATCTGTATGTCTAGAATCTATTACCTTTGATTCTTTATAATTGCAATAAGGACATTGCATCTGTATTCCTCCTTTGTTTAGCTATATATCAAATTCATCTAAGCTTAATTCTGAACCTATATTTACTATTATTGTATCACAACCTATTTTAAGTATATCATTCCAAAATATAACTTCTTCATCCCCTCCTCTTGAAAAAAAACTTCTACTTCCATCTCCAAAAATGGTAAATGAGACTACTTTTCCCTCATGGATATCCATATCTATGTCTATTATGAAACCCATCCTTTTTCCATTTTTTACATTTATAATTTCTTTTTCCATTATATCAGAAACTCTAATCATATTATACTCACCCTTCCTTTAAAAATAAATATGTATTTGGATAAAAAAAAATGACCTACATAGGTCATTTAAATTTAAAATTATGTTTACATTCCATGGATTACTTATACATATTTTCTCATATTTTTTAAAGCATTTTTTTCAATTCTTGATACTTGTGCTTGAGATATACCGATTTCATCAGCAACTTCTATCTGAGTTCTTCCTTTGTAAAATCTTAAATCTAATACCAACTTTTCTCTACTATTTAATTTTTTAATAGCTTCCTTAAGTGATATTTCTTGTAACCAGTTTTCATCAGTATCTTTTTTGTCTTGAACTTGATCCATTACAAATATCGCATCTCCATTATCTTGATATACTGGGTCAAATAAAGATATCGGATCTTGTATAGCATCAAGTGCCATTACAACTGACTCCACTTCTAATTCTAATTCTTTTGCTATTTCTGATACTGTTGGTTCTTTTGAATTTGTTCTAATTAACCTTTCTCTGACTTGTAGTGCCTTATATGCTATATCTTTTAATGATCTACTTACTCTGATTGGATTATTGTCTCTTAAGTATCTTCTAATTTCCCCTATAATCATAGGAACAGCATAAGTTGAAAATCTGACATTTTGACTTAAATCAAAATTATCTATAGCTTTTATAAGACCAATACAACCTATTTGAAATAAATCGTCTATATTTTCTCCTCTGTTGTTAAATTTTTTTATTACACTCAAGACTAACCTTAAATTTCCTCTTACAAATTGTTGTCTGGCTTCTTCATCACCACTTTTTATTTGTAATAAAAGTTCCTTCATTTGCTTATTTTTAAGAACTGGAAGTTCAGATGTATTAACACCACATATTTCAACCTTATTAACTTGCATACATTTCAGTCCTCTCTCAAAAAGTATTCATCTATTGAAATTATTTACATTTCCAATTTTTTTATACTTTTTAAGAAGAATTAATTTAGCATTATACAAATTTTTTCATTTCTTTTTGTAATCTTGAAATTATTTTCTTTTCAAGTCTAGATATGTAGGATTGAGATATTCCAAGCATTCCAGCAACTTCTTTTTGTGTTTTTTCAATACCTTTATCTATAAGACCAAACCTTAATTCCATAATTTGCTTTTCTCTGTCACTTAATCTGTCAAGTGCCATAACTAATAAATCTCTATCTATTTCTTCTTCGATTATTTTATATATTTCATCATTTTCTGTACCTAAAACATCGGATAATAAAAGTTCATTTCCATCTAAGTCTATATTTAAAGGTTCATCAAAAGATACCTCTGTTTTCTTTTTATTATTTTTTCTTAGATACATTAGTATTTCATTTTCTATACATCTTGAAGCATAAGTTGCTAATTTTATGTTTTTATTTAATTTAAAAGTATTGACTGCCTTTATCAAGCCTATAGTTCCTATAGAAATTAAATCCTCTACATCTATACCTGTATTTTCAAATTTTCTTGATATGTAGACTACTAATCTCAAATTTCTTTCTATTAAAACTGATTTTACAGTTTCATCAGTTTCTAGTTTTTGCAAAAGTTCCATTTCTTCTTCTGGTTTTAATGGAGGAGGAAGAATATTGGCTCCTCCCATATAGTATATTCCTTTTGGCTTTATTATTTTTAATTTAATACCTAACATTGTAATAAAGCTTATGATTCTTTCTTTTAATCGTAACATCCTTTGTCCCCCTTAAATTTTCAGCTAGAATCCAGGCAATATATTTGGATTCATTATTGCCCCATATTCTCTATCATTGAAATTTGAAATACCAAGTATTATATTTCCTATCTTTTGCTCATCTACCTCTACATAATCAGCTTTTAGACCAATTATTATGCTTGTCTTATTACTTCCAGCATGCTTATAAGGTATTATTCTCACTCTCCCTGAAGTTTTGTCATCTAAACTACATATAATTTCCTGAGCTTTTTTCATATCTATATCTTCATAGTTAATATTTAATAGATTTTCTGGAATCAATCCTTCTAGTACACTTGATTTAACTATTATTACATCACTTTGGCTTATTGGGTCTTTTAATAAATTTCCACTATCCACTAAGGCCTTACAGCAAAAGCTTTTTTCTAATAAATTTATATTTATAGTTTTCGTAAGCTCATTGATGTATTTAAGCATCTTCAAGTCTTTGTAAATGTACTTTAATAGTTCACAACTCACATAAGTACATGCAATTAAAAAAGATATTTTCAAATGGCTTATTCCTGTAAAATAAATTACAAAATAAGTACTTCCAGAAATAAAAATATTTACTAAATAAAAAACTAATGCTACATGAGCATAATCTTTTTTGCTCTTAGTCCTAAATGAAATTAAAGTTATAATACTCATGATTATTATTTTAAATGGCACTGTAAATAGTATATTCATTGACGGGTATAAATAAGCAACAGAGTAGACTCCTCCTAAACTAGCCCCCAGCAACTTATTTTTTCTAGGATTATATTTTTTAGTAAGAATAGAAGTACAACTTATAATAATATAATTTATTACTAGGTTTTCTATAACATAGTACTCAATATACACCATGTATCCCCCCTTAAAACCTTTAAATATATTATAAGATAGTATGTACAAAATTTTATGTCACTTTTGACAGTCGAATCCAAAACAAATTCTATTTAAAAATAACAATGATATATGTCTTATACTTTATGTCGTCAAAAGATATTTTTTTAGCATCAAACAAATAGACTTTTTTGTAGAATTCAACATATCTAGGTAGAAGTTATTCAATTCTCCCTTTGGAATATTTCCATAAAAAAAGACTATGCGACTTAATAATATAGCAAGTAAATCTTTTACTTGTATAAAATTAAGTTTCATAGTCTATAAATTCAAATATAAACTTAAACTATTGTGCTAATAATTCATTTGCATATTTTGCAGATTCATTTAGCGCTTGTTCTGGAGTTTTGTCTCCAGCTATCATCATTTGAAGTTGTTTCCATAAGTGTTCATATATTTCTACTCCATGAGGTCCAACTGTTAATGGTCTGTACATATTTTTATCTTTTGTTACCATTTCTTCAAATCTTGGGTCTCCTTGATATTTTTCACCTTTAGCAACTGGTGCTCTTGGTATCTCTTTATGGAAAGCTTCCATTGAGTCTTTACTTAACATATATTCAAGAAGTTTAAAACCAAGTTCTTTGTTTTTACATGCTGACATTAATGTTAAATCATCTACTGAAGCAAAACTACCAACTGTTTTATCTTCTAATGAAGTTACATATCCCCAGTTTAAGTCTGGGAATGATTTATCAAAAGTACTTGTAGCAGCAGAAGAAAGCATTATAGTAAATGCAGCTTTTCCTGGCCCAAATACACTTTCAACCATTTCATTACTGTCTTTTGATAAAGCATTATCTGGTATATATTTTTTCATATCATTTATAAAGTTTGCAGCTTTCAATCCTTCTTCATTATTAAATTTAACTGATTTTAAATCATCATTATATATATCTCCACCAGCTTGCCATAGATATGGATACCAGTTCCAGTTTAAACTACCAAACACTTTAGAACCCCAACCTTGTGCAAGACCCCATTGATCAATTTTTCCATCTCCATCAGTATCTTTTGTTGCTTTTTCACATATTCTTTTAAAATCTTCCCATGTTTTAGGAGCTTTTTCTCCTAATTTTTCTAGTATATCTTTATTATAGTATAATACACCTGGATTAGCAGCTTCTATAGGTAAACCGTAAATTCCACCCATCATTTTTGCATTATCTAAGTATAAATAATTATCTGAAGTTCCTGATTTTTCTAAATAAGGAGTTAAATCTTCAACTGCTCCCATTTCTATAAATTGGGGAAACATTTCTGCATACATATATCCTATATCTGGCCCCTCACCTGCACTGATTGCAGTAGCATATTTTTCTGCATAATTATCCCATGGTACTATTTGAAATTCAATTTCACAGTTATTTTCCTTTTCAAATTTCTCAAGTATTGGTTTCCATGCATCTGCATCATGATCTGTTAACGGTGCAGACCATACAACTAATTTTTCTTTGCCATCTTTGCCTTTAGATTCTTCTTTTTTTGTACATCCAGCAAGAAGTGATGTTGATAAAACAGCAACCATTGCTAAAGAAAGAATTTTTTTTAGCTTAATCATACTTAATCCCCTTTCAGACTTTAATTTCTCTTTTTCCTCAAATTTTTACAATTCAACTCAGATTTAATATTATCAAATAAAAATGTCATTGTCTAATTATAAAAAACTATAACCATTTGTATGATTATCATTTTTTTCTATACTTAATAAAAAAACTTTACTTTTTTGTAATTTTTTAATATTAAAATATATTTTAAGAAATAGTAGATTAAAGTACAAAAAAATAAAAAGAAGTCTATTGACTTCTTTATAAATTTACATATTATCTTCTTCTTCTTAGGAATGTAGGTATTTCCATGCTCTCATCATCGTCTTCTTCTATTATACTCGCCTTTTTAGGAGCTTCTATCTTTTCTTCAACTACAATTTCTTCTTCTTCTATTTCTTTTACAACTTGTTTTACAGTTGTATTAAGAGAAGACCTTATACTTGATTTAGGCTTAGTGTCTAAATCTAAAATCCCATTTTGTAAACCTTCAAATCCTGTTGCGATTACTGTAATCATTATTTCATCGCCCAAATCTTCTTTTATAGAAGCACCAAATATAACATTTGCTTCTGGGTCGCAGGATTCCATAACTAAAGTAGATGCTTCATTAACTTCAAATAATCCTAAGTTAGGACCACCCGTAACATTAAGAAGTACTCCTTTTGCTCCTTGTATTGATGTTTCTAAAAGTGGAGATTGAATAGCTTGTCTAGCAGCATCTATGGCTCTAGTTTCTCCACTAGCACTACCTATACCCATATGAGCAAGACCTTTATCTTTCATTATAGTAGTAACGTCTGCAAAGTCTAAGTTTATTAATCCTTCAACTGCTATAAGGTCAGAAATTGATTGTATACCTTGTTTTAACACATCATCTGCAACTGCAAAAGCGTCCAACATCGAAGTATTCTTTTGTACTATTTGTAAAAGTCTATCATTTGGTATTGTTATAAGAGTATCTACCTTTGACTTAAGTTCAGCTATTCCACCTTCAGCATTTTTCATTCTTATTTTACCTTCAAATGCAAAAGGTTTTGTAACTACACCAACTGTAAGTATACCCATTTCTTTAGCTAAGCCTGCAACTACTGGGGCAGCTCCTGTACCAGTACCACCACCCATTCCAGCTGTAACAAATACCATATCAGCTCCTTGAAGTAGTTTTACTATTTCATCTTTACTTTCTTCTGCAGCTCTTTTTCCTACTTCTGGATTAGCTCCTGCACCAAGTCCTCTAGTTAATTTTTCTCCTATTTGAACTTTATATTCAGCCTTTGATGTATATAAAGCTTGTTTATCTGTATTTACTGATATAAATTCAACGCCTTTAAGTTGAGCTTCTACCATTCTATTGACAGCATTGTTTCCACCGCCACCTACACCTATTACTTTAATTTGTGCACATTCTTCTAATTCTACGTCAAAGTTTAGCATCATAAACCCCCTTATCTCATGATTCAAAGTTATCGTATGTATTAATTATATCATTTTCTTCTTTTATTTTGTTAACCTTTAAGTAACATATTCCACAAAAACGTAAATTTTCCTTTTTAATTTTCTTACTTATATTGTCAAATATTACTCTTTAAGTATAAAATATTTTATGTATATATCAAAGCTCTTTAATTTTTATGTTTTTTATTCATAATATTGGAAATGATATAACGTCTAATTATAGATAAATTATTAAATAGTCTCATACCAAAAACTAATACTGCCACATAGTAAAGTGAAATTCCTAACTTCTCACCTATATAAGTCAATAATATAGCCAAGATAGCATTCCCTATGAAACCAGTAACAAAAATTACATTATCATAGTTATCTTCAAAACTGGATTTTATTGCTCCAAATATAGAATCCATTATTGCAAGAATAGCTACTGACATATATATCGAATAATCCATAGAATATGTAAATGGAATGTAGTAACCTACTACTACACCAAATGCCAATCCTCCTAACACCCATATCATAAATCCTCACCTCTTTATTTTACTTTGAAACACAACTATATTACAATCCTTTTTATTAATTTTTTTTATTTTTTCTTTATTTTTTTGTATTTTTCGTTTTATTTTGCAAATAAATCCACTTTATTTCCATTATTTTCCTCTATTTTTATATTAATTCCATATATATCCTTTAGAGATTTAGCATATGATTCTGGAGAATTTATAGCTGCACTCAATAAGTCTATATTTCCTATAGCTTTTATTATAAATGGTTGTCCATATGTAGTATCGTTTACTGTAATAGTTGCTCCTGAACATTTTATCTTACTTGTTGACAATACTCTTTCTCCATTTATAGATATTGCTTTTGCACCTGCTTTTTTCAAGTCATTTAAAACTCTTAGAATATCAATATCATGTATAATAAGGTCGTTTGGATTCTGCCCATCTTCTAATTCTCTTTCACTATCCTTCATAGTAATAGTTATTCCTGGACCCATAACAGTTGAATATCCACTTAACTCTTTAACTTCTTCAAGTTCTTTTTCCATTAATGTTTGAATCGATTCATTTCCATTATTTTTTGCTTGCTTATATTCATCTAAGGTTTTTTTGTTACTTTTAAGAGCTTCTTTTAGATTTTTTATTTCCTTATTTGTATTTTCTATCTCACTTTCAATATTTTTAGTCTGAGTCAATGTTATGTACACTTTATTTGGGTTCAGTGATTTTATATAAGTTGATATGAAAATGCCTAATATGAATGCTCCTAATATAATCATTTTCTTTTTCATACCATTATTTCCTCTCTACTTTATCTGTATCACCATGTCCATTTATTTTTACACTATCTTCTTTAGTCACTTTTACCTTTGCATTATAGTACGTTTCTATTTCCCAGACAATACCATACTTTATATTGAGCGCAGAAGCTAATGTATCAGAATCACCAATTGCCTTTATTGTAATTGGCTCCTTTATAACAGTGTCATTCATATAAAGTTTATCTTCTTTCAAATACATATATGTATTTGAAACTACTCTTTGATTGTTTATAGATATAGCACTTGCTTGTGCTGAATTTAATTTATTTATCATTGACAGTAACAAATCATAATTATATAGTATACTGTCATTTTTATCAAAGCTTCCTAAGGTCTTTGTAGAATTTATTTCAACTTCAATACCTTTTCCTTCTACATCTGTATATCCAGCTAAGGTTTCATATTTTTCTATTTCTGATTTAAGTATATCTTGCTCTCCTTTTTCACTTTTACCTCTATAAGTCTCTATATCTTTTTTTACACTATTAATTTCTGATTGCAAGTTTTCTTTTTCTTTTTTTAGAGATTTAAGTTCTTCTGTAAGTTGCTCTCCTCTCTTAAAAGTCGTCATTCCTCTATTTTCTATATTAATAATTTTTAGTTGTAAACTAACAAGAACTCCCAATACAATACTTCCTATGATTATACTCTTATTTATAAACCTTTTTTTCAAAATATCACTTCCTTACAATTGTCTATCCTTCTGGACTATATACAGCTAGCTTTCCATAATTTAGATTTATAGTCCCACCATCTGTATTTTTATTTTGTAGGTCAATCAAAATTTTATTTACCCTAGATATATTATAATCTAAGTTATCATCATTAGAAAGTAAGATTTTTATATTGCTTCTTGTAAGCATATCTATATTCCCTTCTTTTTTAAAGTTTACATAATTTATTTTTCTATAAATACCTTCTTCTTTTAAATGATTTAAAGTCTTAAATACATTCTCTTTAGTTTTATAATTTTTAAATTTTATTGATTTTGTATCATCAATACTATAATCTACTTCCACTATCAAGTCATTTTTACTTTCATTAGTATCTTTTAGTTCCTCTAGTAAGTTCCCTTTTTTATCTATATAACAATAGTTATCTTCGTCCTTTAATGCTGCAAAGATTTCTTTTTCTTTTAAGCTTATAGTTATCTTATTTGGAAGCTTCCTTTTTATTTCTACACTTTCTATATATGGATTTTCTATAAGCTTACTTTTCATTTCTTTAAAATTGTATGCAAATATATTTTCATGTAAACTTACATTTAACTCCTTCATTATATTTGATTTGGTGACTCTTTTATTCCCAATTACATCTATCTTCTTTACATCAAATAAATCACTCCCCACAATAATACATATCCCAAAAGATAGCATAAGTATAAAAACTAAAACTATCATAACATTATTCGTATTTAGCTTCTTTCTCCTCTTCAAATACAATCAACCCCTTTGGTTAATAAATACACCTTTCGAGTTTATATTCCCTACAAAAAAAACATAATATTTAAAGTCAAATTTTCTCATTTTCTTACAAAACAACCTAATAAAACATTAAAAAAGGGGATTAAATTGATATTTCATCAAAATAAATACAAAATACTATATGTATTTTATAACTTAAAACTTATGTACACACAAATAAACCCCTAATTTAGAATAATTTAGAAAATCTAATATATTATAAATTAGGGGTAATCATTCATTTATCTTTTCTTTATTCCTATTACTTTAGCCTGACCTTCTATACTTGGAGCTGCTTCTTTCTTTACTTCCTCAACAACCTTTTCTTTTTTTGGTTTTTTAGCTGTTGATTTTTGTGTTGAGTTGTATACCTTTATTATCTCATCATATATAAGGTCTATCGCCTCAGGTCTACCTACATTTTTACTTGCATTTGCCATGTCAACTAGAAGCTCTCTATCTCCTAAAAGTTTAAATACAGCTGTATTTAGGCTTTCTGGAGTTAAGTTTTTTTCTAGAATCGCAATCCCTGCACCTTGCTTCTCTATACTCTTAGCATTATACTCTTGATGATTTTCAGCAGTATATGCTTTAGGTATTATTATAGAAGGTTTGCCAAGAGCTGTTATTTCAGCTAATGAAATTGCTCCTGCACTACCTATAACTAAATCACTTGCTGCAAGTGCATTTGCCATATCTTCTAAATAAGGTACTACTTTTTGGTATGGTTTAAGACTTATATTGCTGATACTTTCCATAAATTCTTCATAATAGCTTTTTCCTGTTGCAAATATAAAAGCTATATCTTCATTGACCATATTTTTTATGACAAGTCTCATTGCATCATTTATTTTTCTTGAACCTCCACTACCACCATAGCAAAGCACCATTTTTTTCTCTTCACTTATTCCTAAATTTTTTCTTGCAATATTTTTTCTTGATAACAAAATTTCTTTTCTAACTGGATTTCCCGTAAAAACTAATTTTTCTTCAGCTGCCTCAGGAAATCTTTTATGTGAATCTTCAAAACTTGTAAGTACCTTTGTAACTGTTTTAGATAAAATCTTATTAGTTACTCCAGGAAAAGAATTTTGCTCATGTATTATAGCTGGTATTTTCCCCATAGACGCATTAAATAAAACAGGTCCACTAACATATCCTCCAGTTCCTATGACTACATCTGGTTTGAATTTTTTAACAATTTTTCTTGATTGCTCCAAACCTTTAAAAAGCTTAAAAACTCTTTTTACATTATCAAAGTCTATTTTTCTCTTAAATCCTTGTACTGTTACAGTTTTTAATTCAAATCCATACTTAGGAACTATTTCTGATTCTATTCCTTTTTCCGTCCCAACAAACATTATCTCGGCATCTGGATGTTCATCTCTTATTTTGTTAGCAATAGCTATAGCTGGATATACGTGTCCTCCAGTTCCACCGCCTGATAATAAAACTTTCATCAAATCATCATCTCCTGTTAATTAATTTTGACATGCTTTGAGATGTTCAACACTATACCTACAGCCCCCATAAAGATGGTGAGCGAGGTACCTCCATAACTTATAAATGGTAGTGCTACACCTGTAGCCGGCATTGATGATGTTGCAACTGCTATATTTAAAGCTGCTTGTATTCCAATTTGTGCCCCTATACCTATGACAACCATACAAGCAAATACATTAGAAGTCTTCAATGCTATTCTTACACATCTGTAGACCAAGGCTATAAATAGCATTATAACTATTATACAACCAATTAATCCTAACTCTTCTCCTATTATAGCAAATATAAAGTCATTTTGTGGCTCTGGTATATAAAAATACTTTTGCTTACTCTTTCCTAAGCCTAAACCAAACAGTCCTCCTGAACCTAATGCATATAAACCTTGTATTACCTGATACCCCTTACCAAGTGGGTCTTGAAACGGGTCTAAAAAAGATGTAACACGACTAAGTCTATACGGTTCAGCAATTACTAATGCAGCAAATAAAGCAGCCCCACTTCCTATCATAGCAAATACAATTTTCATATCCATTCCAGCAACAAATATCATTACAAATGTAACTAGAATTACAGTACCTGCTGTTGACAAATTTGGTTGAAGTATTATCAACGCAAAAAATATTCCTGGAACTACGAGAAGTGGTACAATACCTTTTGTCAAAGATTTTATTTTATCATAATTTTTCTCAATCAATTTTGCAGTTAATATTATTGTAGCAAACTTTGCAATTTCTGCGGGCTGAAATGTTAAAGCACCTATCCCTAACCATCTTTTTGCTCCGTTTGCTTCTATTCCCAAAGGAGTTAAAACCAACAATAATAATACTACTGCTATAGCTCCAATTGCTGTAGCATTTTTCTTCCAAAAATTATAGTCTATTCTAGATGTAATAATCATAACTATAAATCCCAGTATAGCATATATTACATTTTTCTTTAGAAAATAGTATGCATCATTGTGTTTAAATGAAGACTGTATAAAACTTGCACTAAACACCATAACTATTCCTACAAATACTAAAAGCATAGTAGTATAAAATACTACTCCATCAAATTCAGTCTTCATCCTTATGTCAATTTGTTTTTTCAAATTTTCTTTAGGCATCCAACTAATCTACCTCCATTCTTCCATCTAAGTAAGTTTAGAGGTAAGAGATTATTTTAAATTGTTTACATTATCTTTGAAGTCTTTTCCTCTTACTTCAAAACTTTCATACATATCCCAACTTGCACAAGCTGGCGAAAGAAGCACTATATCTCCATTTTTTGAAATCTCATGAGAAGTCTTAACTGCTTCCTCCATATCTTTTACTATATGTATGTCATTAAATCCTTTATTTTTAGCACAACTTTCTATTTTTGGTGCAGTTTCTCCCAATAAGATTAATGATTTAACATATGATTTTGCAATTTCAAGAAGTTCATCAAAGTTACTTCCCTTATCCATTCCTCCTGCTATAAGCACTATCGGTCTATTATAAGACTGTACAGCTTTTATAGTAGAATCTGGATTAGTTCCCTTTGAATCATTTATATATATTACATTATCTAAGTTTCTTACAAACTCTTGTCTGTGTTCAACACCTTTAAATGTCATCAATACATCTTTTATTACTTCTAAATCTACTTTACAAACATATGCGATTGCTATTGCTGCCATACAATTTTCTAAATTATGGCCTCCAGGCAAACTTACATCATCTTTATTTAGAAACTTAATCTTATCCTCTATATCTATTATTATGTCATTATTTTCTAAATATACTCCTCCATTTACTCTTTGAGTTCTTGAAAAGTAAATTACTTTGGCCTTACATTTATCAGCTAAGCCTCTCACTATTTCATCATCATAATTTAATACACAAAAATCTTCAGCATTTTGATTCATAAATATTTTTGATTTAGCTTCTATGTACTTTTCCATAGTATGATGTCTATTTAAATGATCTTCTGTAATGTTTAATATTGCACTTACTTTAGGTCTAAATTCATCCACACTTTCAAGTTGGAAACTACTCAATTCAGTTACAAGTATAGATTCTTCATTTGAAGTTTCTATGGTATCTATTACAGGATTTCCTATATTACCAACTACATATGTATCTTTTTTTGCACTTGAAAAAATTTCTCCTACTAAGCTAGTTGTAGTTGTTTTACCATTTGTACCTGTAATCCCTATAAAAGTTGGATTATTTGACAATTTAAAGGCTAATTCTACCTCACCAATTATATACTTACCTGAATTTTTTAGTTTCAAAATAAATGGTAGGTCTAATGGTACCCCTGGAGATACTACAACCATATCCACATCATCTACATCCTCTGGATGGCATCCTAATATGTATTCTATGTCATTTATAGATTTTAATTCATCAAGTATGTTTTTTAATTTATTCTCATCTTTAATATCATTTACAATTATACTTGCTCCTAATTTATCTAAATGTTTAATTGTAGATATACCAGTTTTCGCAAGCCCTACTAATAAAACTTTTTTTCCACTTAAGTCCATTTTTTATTCCCCCTAGGCCTAAAATACTGCTATTATACTTATCCAAGCTAAAACAACTGTAATAATCCAAAAAACAAATACAACTCTTGTTTCTGGCCAACCACATTGTTCAAAATGATGGTGTATTGGAGCCATCTTAAAGAATCTCTTTCTAGTTGCTTTAAAATATCCAACTTGGATTAAAACTGATAGAGCTTCTGCAAAATAAATTCCTCCAATTATAGGTATTATAAGCACTGAATTAGTTAAAACTGAAAATGCTACAACCGCACCACCTAATGCCATTGAACCTGTATCTCCCATAAACACTCTAGCTGGATATGAATTAAAACCTAAAAAGCCTAGACATGCTCCAACAGTTGCTGCTGCTAAAACTGCAACTTCTGTATTGCCAGCAACTGAACTTGCAAACAACATAAAAAATACAGAAACAATTAAAGTTACTCCTGATGCTAGACCATCTAGACCATCAGTTAAGTTTACAGCATTTACTATCGCTACTATTATAAACATCATTATTGGTATATATAGTATTCCAACATTTATTACAAAATCTGTAAATGGTATCATAAGTTGCGAAGCACTTGATGACGACGTATACTGATAAAAAGCAACATAAAAAGATAATGCAACTTGAAGGATTATTTTTTGATATGCTTTTAGTCCAAGTGACCTTTTTAGCTTTATTTTTATAAAGTCATCTAAAAAACCAATAAAACCAAAACCAGCAATACATATAAGACCTACTGCCATGTCATGACTAACTTTTACTCTTGTAAGTCCAGTTATTAGAATTGCAACAATCATTATAATTCCACCCATAGTAGGTGTCCCATTCTTAGCTAGATGTGTTTGAGGCCCATCATCTCTAACTGTCTGACCAAATTTAAATTTCCTAAGCATTGGTATAAATATTGGTCCTATTATAATTACTATCAAAAACGCAATCAATGCGGTGTACGTAAGCTCTGTTATTCCTAACATCATAAAACTCCTCTCCCTTGTCAATCAACTCATTAGTTTAAGCTTATTTATTTAGATATTCAACTATTTTTTCTAATTTCATGCCTCTTGAGCCTTTAACTAAAATAGTGTCTCCTGTTTTTATTAATTCATCTAATTGATTAAATACATCGTCTTTATTTTTAAAGTGATATATATTGGATAAGTCGAATCCTAATCGTTTTGCTTCATCTCCAATAAACACTGAATTTTCACCTATAGTTATTATAATATCAGTATTATTCATAGATGATTTTCCAACTAATCTATGACCATACTCTGAAATTTCACCCATCTCAAGCATATCTCCAAGTATTGCTACTTTTCTACCTTTATATCTTCCAAGTATTTTTAAGGCTGCTTCCATAGAATCTGGACTGGCATTATATGAGTCATTAATTATTGTTAATCTTTCATTTTTTATTATGTCTAATCTCATTTTTGTCCCTTTAAAGTTTTTTAAACCTGTTTTTATATAATCCAAAGAAATATTTAAACTCATGCCTACTAATATAGCTGACATAGCATTATATATATTATGCTCTCCTATTGTAGGTATAAATATTTCCTCTTTTTTTCCATTTATGACACATGTAAATGTCAAACTATCTTCTTCCATAGTATAAGCTTCACAATAAATGTCATTATCTTTATTAAATCCAAATGTTTTTAACTTATATACGTGCTCTTTTTCTTTTAATGTAGATAAAAATTTATCATCACCATTTACAATCAAAGTATTTGTATCATCAAAGTTTGAAGCAATCTCCATCTTTGCCTTTAAAATACCTTCTTGTGAACCTAAGTTTTCTATGTGTGATAATCCTATATTTGATATGACTGCAATCTTAGGATTTACTATGTCCACCAAATACTTTATTTCATTAAATCCAGACATTCCCATTTCTATTACAGCACACTCATGTTCTTTATTTAGATTAAACAAAGTCAAAGGAACCCCAAAATGATTATTTAGGTTCTTTTCATTTTTCAAGATATTTAATTTTGCAGAGATAGCTGCATATACCATATCTCTAGTAGTTGTTTTCCCTACACTACCTGTAACACCTATAAATGGAATATCAAATTTTTCTTTATAATATCTGGAAATATTTCCTAGAGCCAAAGTTGTATCTTTTACCTCTATTAAATTTATATCCGAACTTTCTAATTTTATTCCATTACTTTCATTTTTTATAAAAGTTTTGCATCCACTATCATATGCAGACTTTATAAATGTATGCCCATCTAAATTTTCTCCAACTATGCCTACAAATGCATTTTGTGCATTTGCTTCCCTGCTATCTATAACTATATCACTTACACAGTCATTATAATCTCCATATATTAACTTTCCATTAGTTGCAAGTACTAACTCCTTTATTGTTAAGCACTCCATTCTCAAACTCCTCCTTATAAAACATTAGCTATATTATCTTAGCAACAAAAGGCAATGTATACCGTTACATATACATTGCCTACGATAACTCTTAACTTTATAATTATATACTATATTTCTGTTTTTTTGAAGATGTTTATGGATATATGTTAATTATCTGTTACTTTTTAGTTTTCAAAATATAGTGTTATACTTGAATCTTCATTAACTTTTATTCCAGGTTTTGGAAAAACATCCTTTACCTTTGTATCTTTTGGAATTTCTATATCTGTGTCTAAATTTGGTTTTAACTTCGCATCTTCTAGTGCTTTCACTGCATCTCCAATTTTTAAATTTCTTACATCTGGTACTTTGACTTGTTTCTTTTCATATTCAGCTTTTTCTTCTTCTTTATATACTGGTTTAACCCCTAAATATTTTAGAGAGTCATTCATTATTTCTTTTACTATAGGTCCTGCTGTAGTACTACCGAATGCACTTACTCCTGTTGGCTCATCAACAATAGCAAGAACTACAATTTGTGGGTCATCACAAGGTGCTATTCCTACGAATGAACATATATATTTTCCTTGAGCATATTTACCATCTATAACCTTTTGAGCTGTACCTGTTTTTCCACCTAGTCTATATCCTGGAATATATGCAATTTTTCCTCCACCATCAGTTACAACGGACTCTGCAATTTCTAACATTTTTTTAGATGTTTCTTTAGATATAACATTTCTTACTTTTTTTGGTTTTACTGTCTCAGTTATATTACCTTTATTGTCAGTATAAGATTTTACTACTCTTGGTTGCATTAAATCTCCACCATTTGCTATTGATGATATAGCTGTTATAAGTTGTATTGGAGTTACTGATATGGATTGACCAAATGATATTGTAGCTAACTCAACTGGACCTACATTTTTTTCATTATATAATATCCCTTTAGCTTCTCCTGGTAAATCTATACCTGTCTTATTCATAAGACCAAAAGATTCTATATAATCATACATTTTACCAACACCTAATCTACTTCCTAATTCAACAAATACTGGGTTACAAGAATTTTGTACTGCTTGTTTAAACTCTTGTGTTCCATGAGGTCTATAGTGTCTCCAACATTTAATCTTTCTTCCTCCTACAGTTACACTACCTGTACATGTGAATTTCTCACCATCTTTTATTACTCCTTCTTCAAGAGCACTAGAAGATGTAATAAGTTTAAATGTAGAACCTGGTTCATATGTATCACTTACTGCTGGATTTCTCCACATTTGATAATAACCCTTTATTTTGTCTTTATCGCTATATTTTTCAAGTTCTTCTTGATAATATGGATATATTGGTGTTCTTGAGTCATTAGGGTCATAATCTGGTTTTGATGCTAGAGCAAGTATATCACCAGTTTTAGGATTCATCGCTATTGCAGTGACTTTCTTTGCATTGTTTATTTCATAAGCCTTTTGCACTGCTTTTTCAGTATAATGTTGAATTACTTCATCTATAGACAATACAAGACCATTACCTTGAACAGGTTCATAATATTTTTCCATACCTTGTGGAATTTCTCTACCTGAAGCATCAGTACTTACTATTAATTTTCCAGCTTTACCTTTTAATTTTTTATCATATTGCATCTCTATACCAGATATCCCTGTTGCATCTGAAGAAGTATGGCCTATTACATATGGTGCAAAATTTCCATAAGGATAATATCTTTGATTGTCTTCTGCTACCCATATTCCACCTAATTTAGCATCTCTTATTTGACTTGCCTTATCATCATCTATCCATCTTTTAACCTTTACAAGAGCCATATTTTTTTTACTTATTAGAGCATAAATATCTTTATAGTCTTCGTCTAAAATTTCAGCAACTTTTTCAGCTGCTTCTTTTTTATCTTCAACTTCTACAGGTTTACACCAAACTGTATATTTAGTTACACTTACTGCCAATTCTTTCATATTTCTATCATATATAGTTCCTCTTTTAGGCTCTATAGGTATATCTCTTGTTTGTTGTTCTAATGCTTTTGTACTCAACCAATTACCTTTCATAAGTTGTAGGTATCCAGTCCTAATAACAAGGCAAAAAAACAGTGCACATGCTAAAACAAGAACAAGTACCAGTCTTTTTTTGCTTATCCTTTTTACTTTTCTCAAACCTATTCCCCCTAGTTATCCACATTTATATACTTTATTTGTCCATCTTTTGGATAGTCCATATTGAGTAATTCCTTTGCTTTTAACTCAATTTCTTTTATTGATGTTTTTTCAGTTTCTTTTGCCTTTAGTTCCTCTAGTACTATCTCTTTTTTTCTTAAATCTTTTTGTAAATAATAAATATCATATTTCATTTCTGAAATTTTTGAATAACCACATAGATTCAATATTATTACTGCAAAACCTGTAATCAATAAAATACATTTAGCCCCTATTTTTTTATTAATTCTCTTTTTATAATTATTCTTTTTTTTATTTTTATATTCATTTAGATTATGTATTTTATAATTTTTTTTCAAATTATCACCCCGATAATATAGATTTTTAGATTTTCCTCTATACTATATTTGTTATTAATCATATCTCTTCCTTTAAAATTTCATCGCTAAATTAATACACTATTACACAATCTATTTGTAATTTTTTCTATACACAACAAAAAATCTATAGATTCACTAATACTTGAATATTGAACCTATAGACTATACACTAATTTTTATTTATTTTTATCACTATATATTTTCTTTAACATATAAATCAATACACTTAAAGCAAATAATATTAAGAGTCCTGTCATCATGACTTTAGCTCCACCTGTCAACATACCACCAACATAAGAATATACAATCGTTGCTGGTAATTGTCCTACCCCAGTAGCTATAAAGAAAGATATAAAATTCATAGATGTTAGACCTGCTGCATAACTCACAAGGTCAAAAGATATAAAAGGAAGCAATCTTGCAATTAAAATTGTATGTTTTCCATATTTATCAAAAAAACCATCTATACTTTCCAGTGCAAATTTACTTGTAAGTTTTACAACTACATCTCTACCTAAAAACCTTCCAATTACAAAACAGATTGCAGCACCTGCCATTGCACTTACCCATGACAGTATAGCACCATTTACCCATCCAAATAAGGCTGCATTTGCAAAAGTAATTAAAAATGCAGGAAGAGGTGCAGCTATTGATTGTAATATCATAAGTGCAAATGATATTATTGGTGCCCAAACTCCAAATGATAGTATGTACTCCTTAATTGCATCTAAATTTAACATACTCAGATAAAATATCATCTGATTTACCATTTTTTTAACAGGAGGTATAAACAGGTAAATAGCAAGTACCCCCAATATAATACAAATTTTTATCAATAATTTTTTATGCTTATTTTCTATTTTTCTTCACTCCTAATATCTATTTTAGTTATATTATAACAGAAAATATTTTTCTATATTGTCGATTGCACTATAGTTGTTTTCTATTCTAACAAAAACTATAATAGATTTTAACTATGATTAAGAAGCTTATTATCTTATTACATAGCTAGACCTTACTCTCAATTTATATAAATTATATTTTTTCCGCTACTCTCAATTTAGCACTTCTTGAACGTGGATTTACTTCTATTTCTTCATCACTAGGAAGTATTGGTTTTCTAGTTATTATTTTTACTTCAGATTCTTTGTCACATTGACATATTGGTAAGTGTTGTGGGCATATACAGTCTGATGCTAGATATTTAAATGCATTCTTTACTATTCTATCCTCTAATGAATGAAATGTTATTATACAGATTCTACCACCTTCATTCATTATAGAAGAAGCATCATTTATCATATTTGTAATTACTCCAAGTTCATTATTTACTTCTATTCGTATAGCCTGAAAAGTCCTTTTAGCTGGATGAGGCCCATCTATTCTAGCTTTTTTAGGAATAGCTTTTTTAATTATATCAACCAATTCACCTGTAGTTTCTATTGATTTATTCACTCTTTCCTCAACTATAAATTTAGCTATACGTTTAGCCCAGTTATCTTCACCATAATCTTTAATTATCTTAGCTAGTTCATCTTCTGTATAAGTGTTTACAACATCATATGCTGAAAATTCACACCTAACATCCATCCTCATATCAAGTGGTGCATCTTGCATATAAGAAAATCCTCTCTCAGCTTCATCAAGTTGATGAGAGGAAACTCCTAAATCTGCTAGTACACCATCTATCTTATAAACTCCGATTTTTTCCAATTCTTCTTTTATATTTTCAAAATTGCTATGAACAAATTTTACTCTGCTTTCATATTCACTTAGTCTTTCTCTCGCTGTATTTATAGCATTTTTATCTTGGTCAAATCCTATAAACAAACCTTTATCTGATAATTTTTTTACTATTTCTTTGGAGTGTCCTGCACCACCCATAGTACAGTCAACATATACTCCATCTGGTTTTATCTTTAAATTTTCTATGCATTCATTTAAAAGAACTGATACATGATGAAATTCCATAGTTACCTCCTTTAAACTTACTATTTAAATTATTCTTCAATACGGTTGTTTTTATTTCTCTTTGATAAATAAATATGTGCTATTACACCAACAACAACTCCAACTAAACTTATCACTTGAGCCATTCTAAGTGGTCCTAACATTAAACTATCTGTTCTTAATCCTTCTATAAAAAACCTTCCTATTGAATAAATGGTTATATAAGTTACTATAATTTGTCCTTCGTATTTTTTATTTTTTCTAAACAATAATAAGACTATAAATATTCCAAAATCCCATATAGACTCGTATAAAAAAGTTGGATGAACCTTTACTCCATCAACCATTATTCCCCATGGTAAATTAGTTGTACCTCCATGAGCTTCTCCATTAATAAAGTTCCCCCATCTTCCTATAGCTTGTGCTAAAGGCATTCCAAGTATGACAGTATCAGCCATTTTTAAGAAATTAATATTTTTAACCTTAGTGTATATATAACCAGCTAAGATTCCACCTATTAACCCTCCATGTATAGCAAGTCCACCACCTCTAAAATTAAGAATTTGAGATAGATTTTGAACATAATAACTCCAATTAAATATAACATAATATATTCTTGCACATATTAATCCAACAGGAATTGCTATGATAGCTATATTTAATACATCATCTTCTTTAAGTCCAACTCTTTTTGACTCTTTTATTGCTATTAAAGTTCCCAAAATCATGCCACTAGCCATAAGTATCCCATACCACATTATCTCTATCCCAAACAGTGTAAATGCAACTCTATCCATAACTCCACCTCTTTATCTTAATTAAAATATTTCCAAAGCAATACACCATGTTTACAATTAATTGTAATTATACTAAATTATGATAACATATTAATGTTAATTCTACAAAACATATTGATGTTGATTCTACAAATACTCAAAATATATTATACACATCATCACAACAAAATCATTCATAAATTATTTGTAATCAAAGAAATTGGTGTATAATATACACCAATCTCTCTATAAGTTTTTATTAATAATATTTAATTTTTACTAACTTAATTTATACAAGTATATTCAACAAACCCACTTGTTATCTAAATAAGATAAGTATCAAAATTAAGTATTTGGTATTTAGCTACTCATGGTATTGTTCAAACTTTGTAATGTTCAAAGTTTCTATTTAGGTTCTACAATAGAAATAACACAATACTCTTCTTTAAAGTGTTCTTTTAATCTTTCTTCAACTTCCTCAAAAGTAACATCTTTAATAATATCTAAGTAATCCAATATATTTATATCTTTAAATATATAAGATATAAAGCTATTTCCTATAAAGTTTATAGAATCAAAACACTTAATAAACGAACCAATTTTTTTCTTTTTAGTTCTTTCAAATTCCTCTTTAGATAATCCTTCTTTTTTAGCTCTTTCTATATATTCAAGAATTATCTCTTTTACTTTTTTAGGTTCCTTAGAATCTCCAGCAATTACACTAAAAGCATAGTCTACTTGAGATGAAAATCCAGCTCCAAAATTTTCATTTATCAGACCTTGCATATACAAATCTTCATAAAGTTTACTTCCCTTTTTAAATAACATACCTATAAGTATATCAGTTACAATTTCTTTACGTAAAAGTGCTTTTCCTTTTACACCTACATTATTATCTTTAAAACCTATGTTAAACATAGGTATAGATATAGGAAATTTTTCTATAACTTCTTTTTCCTTTACACTTGCTGGTTCTTCAGGATAAAATCTTTCTATATTCTTAGAAAGCTTATCCACATCATAATTATTTGCTTTTTTAGTTACATCTATGACCTTTTCTACATCCAAATCACCTACAACAAACAAAGCCATATTTCCTGGATTATAGAAAGTATTGTAACACTTATATAGCTCTTCCTTAGTTATCTTGTATATACTATCTACTGTACCAGCTATATCAATTCTAGCAGGATAATTTACATACATAGCCTTTAGACAATTAAAATACACGTTCCAGTCTGGGTCATCATTATACATTTTTATCTCTTGTGCTATTATACCTTTTTCCTTTTCAACATTTTCATCTGTAAAATAAGGTGTTTGAACATAATCAATTAAGTGCTCTAAACTTTCATAAAAATTTTCAGTAGCTGAAAATAAGTATGCTGTCATTGTAAAGTTAGTAAATGCATTTGCACTTACACCTAATTTAGAAAATTTTTCAAAAGCATCTCCTCCATCAGGTTGTTCAAACATCTTATGCTCTAAAAAGTGTGCAATTCCTTCATTTACTCTAATCTTTTTATCTTCTCCTATTGGAATAAATTCTAAGTCATTTGAGCCATAATTAGTAGCTAAAATAGCATATTTTTTTGTGAAGCCTCTTTTTGGCATAAAGTATACATCTAAGCCATTTTGTAATTTTTCATAATAAACTTCTTCTCTTAATATATCATTAACTATTTTTTCCATAGACATCTCCTCCATTAATTTCTTAAAAAGTATACAGTATTAAGTTCTATATCTTTTACAGCCTCAACTATATCTTTTTTAGTAACTTTTTCTATGCTAGATATTATGTCTTCTACTTCAGAATTTGTCTTTGCCATAGACTGAGAAAAAGCAAAATCAGACATTCCACCTATATTATCTGTTATAGATTTCATAGAGTTAACTAAAGCAAGCTTACTATTTTCTAACTCTTCATCAGATATATCTCCTGCTTTTAAACTTTCTAATTGTTCTTTTATTAATTTTACAGCTTTATCATAATCTTTAGTTTCTATTCCAGATGATATAAGCATAATACTTTTATACTTCTCTATTGAGGAGAAAATATAGTAGCATAAACTTTCCTTTTCTCTTACATTCACAAATAATTTAGAGTGTGGACCACCGCCTAATACATTACTTCCGACCACAAGAGCATAGTATTTATCATTATCTACATAATCTACATTTGCTCTATACCCCATAACTAACTTACCTTGCGTTATTTCCATTTTTTCTTCTACTACTTTTACTTCATCTACATGTTTTATGAAATCTTCTTTTGGTATATCTATAATATCTTCTCTTTCGAATTTTAAATTCTTGCTTATTATATCTACAACCTTATCTTCATCAAAATCACCTTCTACAACTATGTCTATTGGAGATGTTTTAAGTATATTTCTATAATGCTCATATAGTTCTTTTGAAGTTATATTATCTATTTCATCTTCGTAACCAAACTCGCTTATACTATATCTTTCATTTCCACACATAGCCTCTATACATTTATCTTGTGCATATTCTTTTTTATCATTTATTATTGATTGTATCTTATCTCTTAAATTTTCTTTTTCAATATTTAAATATTCTTCTTTAAATCCACCATCTACAACAAGTGTATTGTTTATTACTTCATTAAAAAATTCTACTACTTCTTCAAATATATTTTCATCTAAATACTTTTCACTTATATTAATTATTTTAAAACTTAGTACTTGACGCTCTCCACGCTTTACAGCATCAGCTCCCATAGATGAACCATATAAATCATCTAGTTTATTTGATATTGCTCTAGCACTAGGATATTTTTCACTTCCGCTTGCTATTATTGATGGTAGCAAAGCATTTTTTGTAGTTTCTTTTTTATCCAACAATCTCTGAACATATAAACTTATAAGATTTGATTTAAATTTTTCTGTTTTTATCAAAGTCAGATTAATATTATTACCCAAATTTATTACTTTCTTAGTATTAACCATATGTACCTCCTATTTTTTATTTAAACATCAATTTTAAAATTGAAATTTATTTATTTTTTGATTGTATATACTTATATATAAAAACCTTCTATTTAATTATATCCTTTTTATTATTTTCTAAAAGTAATATTTTTATTTAAACTTAAATACAAAATTATTTAGACCATTCTGCTTTAAAGTCTAGTTTACAAGCTTCATATATATGATGTATAATCAATATGTATGTCTATAATTAAAACAATTTTACAATCCTATAGATTGATTGTTTAAAGTTATATAAAGAATATAAAAAGAATAAGAGAGAGGACGATTAATATGAAATTAGGTATAGTTGGTTTACCAAATGTAGGTAAAAGCACACTATTTAACGCAATAACTCAAGCAGGTGCAGAATCTGCAAATTACCCTTTTTGTACAATAGACCCAAATATTGGAGTTGTATCTGTTCCAGATGAAAGATTAAACAAACTACAAGAATTGTACAACTCTGAAAAAATAGTTCCTACTGCTATAGAATTTTGTGACATAGCTGGTTTAGTTAGAGGTGCTTCTAAAGGAGAAGGTTTAGGAAATAAATTTTTATCACACATAAGAGAAGTTGATGCAATTGTACATGTTGTTAGATGTTTTGAAGATGAAAATGTTATACATGTAGATGGTTCTGTTGAACCACTTCGCGATATAGAAACTATAAATTTAGAATTAATTTTCTCTGACATAGAAATTCTTGAAAGAAGAATTCATAAAACTCAAAAAGCAGCTAAAGCTGATAAAACTTTAGGTTCTGAACTTGATTTATTAAATTCAATCATGGCTACTTTAGAAAATAGTAAGTGTGTAAGAACTATGCAATTTACAGAAGATGAACAAAACTTTGTAAATTCATTAGATTTACTTACATCTAAACCTGTAATATATGCTGCAAATGTATCAGAAGATGATTTAGCAGATGATGGAGAAAGTAATAAGTATGTTCAACAAGTTAAGGTATTTGCAGAAACAGAGGATGCTGAAGTTGTTGTTGTATGTGCACAAATAGAAGCAGAAATTTCTGAACTTGACTCTGCTGAAGAAAAGAAAGAATTTTTAGAAACGTTAGGACTTGAACAATCAGGGCTTGATAAACTTATAAAATCGTCTTATGCCTTACTTGGTCTAATTTCATTCTTAACAGCTGGACCAAAAGAGGTCAGAGCATGGACTATAAAGGTTGGAAGTAAAGCACCTCAAGCAGGAGGAAAAATACATTCTGACATAGAAAGAGGATTTATCAGAGCTGAAACAATTGCTTTTAATGATTTAGTTGAACATGGTACGATGGCAGCTGCTAAAGAAAAAGGATTAGTTAAATTAGAAGGTAAAGAATACATAGTTAAAGATGGAGATGTAATATTATTTAGATTTAATGTTTAAAATCTTTATTTATCTACAATCTTAACAATTGTATTCCAATAAAAAAATTAAAATAATAGAAACTTCTATTATATTATAATAGTTATTTAGATTTTATAAAAAAGAGAGGTCTTCTAAATGATTTTTGAAAATCATAATAGAAACTCTCTTTTTTATAAAAATAAAATATTCTATATTTTAAATAAAAAATATAGAATATTAAAAAATAAAACTTCTCTTTATTATTTTAAACTTTAAATTTATGTTTAACCAAAAGTTTGTGGTTTTTAAAAACTATATAGTATTCCCACAGAAATTATGATTGTCAACAATGACAGTACTTTACTGTAATCCCAAATACGCTTTCCACCAAAACATCCAAACGGATAAAAAGGTATACTATGAAAAAGTAAAAAACTTATGCCAAATGAAATAATATATTCATAAAATTCTGATTGTTTTCCAAATACTGCTACTATTAAAATAAAAAGTAGTACTCCTAACCACTCAAACAATCCCTCAATTCCCATACTTCGTCTAAATGCAGTAGACCTCTTATACTCTGTTGGATAAAATCGACCTACCACTGGCCATATACCACCCAAAATTGTAATTAATAACGATATCAACAAACCTCCTCTTGTAGCAATAAACTTCCATTTATCAGATGAAATCAAGGTTGCAATTAATCCACCAAGTAAAGAAACAATCAATAATGAAAAAAACGCACCTATTCTGACAGCAAAATCATTAAAATTATTGCTAAAAAATAAAATAGGAAATGATATTAGTAAGTTTAAGACAATATAGATTCCTAATTGTTGAATTGATGAGCTATTTTTTTGTGACAATGTGCTCCATAAATGAAATCCAGAAGCAATTGCAAGTGTACTATTAAACCACAATCGTATTGTACTCATTAGCCCATAGTTTTGTAACATTTGTGTAAAGCTTATAATATGGTATCCATTATTTTCAAACAACTTCCATGATGCAACATTATCGTCCTTTACAGTAGCAGTAACAGTTTCGCAACCTTGTTCTTTTAAAAATATGGTTACTTTTTTGTAAAGCTCACTTCCTATTCCCTTGCCTTCATGTCCCTTCTTTATATAGGCTGTTTCTACATATCCAATTTTTTGGCCATTTTTTGCAGGAAAAATTTTGTAGGAAGCCATACCAACAATATGACCCTCTATTATAGCAAGAAAGGCGTTTTGAGGCTTTTTAAATGCCATACCTTCAACCAATCCAAAGCTAGATTTACCAATTTTCCAAACAAGACTTCTTTCATCATTTACCATTTCCCTAATTGTTATATCACTCAAAAATTTTCCTCCCTTAAGTACTTACATAATTGCTGATATTCTTAGATTCACAAACTGCTATACTCAAATTAAAAACCTCTAGACATAGAAAAATTATGTCTCTTTTAGAAAATATCATATGCTCCCTATAATGTAAAGTAATACTCTAAACCTAATTCATATTTTTATACTAAGGTATTTTTACATAAATAAAGTGAACTTTGACTATACAAAGTTCACTCTACTTAGAAATTTTTATCTTATTTTGTACTAAGTTTTTTAATTTGTACTCATACCTTCAATGTCATTCCCACTTAATATCAACTTTTCATATTCTTCTATTGGCATTGGTTTTGCAAATAAAAATCCTTGAGCCATATCACATCCTATAAATCTTAAAAACTCTGCTTGCTCTAAGGTTTCAACTCCCTCTGAAACAACTTTTATATCAAGTTGCTTTGCCATCTGAACAATACTTGAAACCACAATTTGACTCTTTTTTGTATCTTCAACTGTTATAAAAAATTGTCTATCTAATTTCAAGACATCAATTGGCATATCTTTAAGCATATTTAAAGAAGAATAACCTGAACCAAAATCATCCATAGATATTTTAAATCCTACAGACTTTAAATTTTGCATTATTTTAAACAGCATTTTTGTATTATCAAATATTGCACTCTCCGTTAGTTCAATTTCAATTAAATTTGGTTCAATATCATATTCTTTTGCAATGTTTTCAAACTTCTCTATAAAATCTGGATTTTCAAGATGCACTCTTGATAAATTTACTGATATAGGAAATCTAGGTAAGCCTTCATTTTGCCAACGTTTAAAATTTTTACAAACTTGAACAAATACAAACATATCTAATTCTGTTATGAAACCATTCTTTTCAAAAATAGGAATAAATACGCCTGGGCTTATTAATCCCTTTTTTGGATGTTGCCAACGTACAAGAGCTTCAGAACCTACTATTTTACCTGTTGATAATTCAATCTTAGGTTGCAAATATACTTTAAATTGTTCATTTTTTAAAGCATCATGCATCTCTTGCTCAATATCACGTTCTTCTATAAGAGTTTCCTTTAAATTCTCAGCATAAATTTCATACACTTTTAAGTATTTTCTTTTTACTGTAGTCTTTGCAATCATAGCTTTGTCAAGACAAGTAGATATATTTGTTTCTCCATCTTCAATAAAATAGACTCCTATAGATGGTATCAAATTAAGTTCCACCCCTAAGCTAGTTTTTATCATAGATAATTTTTTACGCATAATTTCACATATCTCTATAACTGATTCTTTATCCTTCTTTTTTTCAAATATTATAGCAAAATTATCATTTGAAATTCTTGAAAATACAGACTGTTCTTTAAACATATTTTCAATCATTTCTGCAATTTTTCTTAATACTCTATCTCCCTCTTCATATCCAAATCTATCATTTACTAACTTAAATTTATCTATATCAAAATAAATCAGAACTAGATTCTTTTTATCATGAGTGGATAAAAATTTACCACCTTCCAGATTAAATTTATTTGAATTTCCAATTCCTGTAATGCTATCTTTAAATGCAAACTCTTCTAATCTTTCCTTGCCCTTTTTTTGCATAATCAAGATATAAATTATTAAAGATGTAAATATCACAATTAAAACTATACATGCTGATAATGTAAGTTTTATAATAGCATATGATTTTTCAGATACAGCAGTTCTAGGAACTTCAGAAAAAAGATACCAATCATTAATTCCTATTGGAGCATAACTTAAATAATATCCTTTTCCAGACATATTATAACTTAATGAACCTGATTTAGAATTTTTTATATTTAATTTCATATCATTAAGAGTAGATTTTGATAAGGCACTGCTTTTATTTATATATGAAAATAAATTTTCCATATTAGAATTTGCGTTTTTGCTACTTGGATTTAAAACAATATCCCCATTACTATTAGCTATATAAGAATATCCTTTTCCATTAAACGTTGGTACAGAGAGTATCTTTTCATATAACTTTGTACTATGTGTAGCAAATATAACACCAACAACATTGTTCCCCTTATAAATTGGTACAGAGTACACATTAATATCTTTATAGTCTTTTATTACATCCTTTAACTTACCTGTTATGACTACTTCTCCTTGCATTGACTTGGCAAAATAATCTCTCTTAGAAAAATCTTCTACATAACCATCTGTAGTATATGCCATACCATCTGGTAGAATAACGCCCATTCTTTTAAAGGAACTATTGACAGATTCTCTTTTAAGTATTGAAAGGATATTGTCCAATTCAAAAGATTCTTCTCCTTCAATACATATTGAAATTGATTGTAACAATTTTATATCCCCATTAATTTGTTTTTTTAACACATTGACACTTTGATTTGCTATTTCTGAAAGATATTGATTCGTTTCCTCACCCAGTGTCTTATTCAACCTTGAACCATAAATCAAACAGGAAATTGTAACTACTAAGATACTTATGATAGCAATTATGGACAAACCCTGCCTATTATTTTTTGCATCACCCAACATCATGCTTCCTGCCTTTCTGGAATCTATATGTATATAATTATTATTTTATATTAATTATTCTAACAATTTTATGATAATACTTATTTTTCCATATTTACTGTAATTATACAAAATTATCAACTTTATTACAATAAAAAATTAATTAATATAGATAATACAATTTTAATAAATTTTATTATCTATATTAAGAGTTACTAACATAATTTCTATTAATGTTCACTAATATAAAAAGAATATAATATCAAAATAGCTTTGATATTATATTCTTAAAATATATATTTTATTAAATTTTCACCTTACATTCTACTTAAACATTCATTAGCAACCTCTTTATCATCAAAATGATGCTTAACTTTACCTATTATTTGATAATTTTCATGCCCCTTACCTGTTATAATTACAACATCATCTTTCTTTGCCATACTTATAGCTTCTTCTATAGCTTGCTTTCTATCAGCAACAACATGATAATTTTCTTTTTCCTTATCTATTCCTTCAAGTATATCCTTTATTATTGCTTCTGGTTCTTCAGTTCTTGGATTGTCAGAAGTTACAATACACAGGTCTGAATATTTTTGTCCAATAGCACCCATTAAAGGTCTCTTTTCAGTATCTCTATCTCCACCACATCCAAATACAGAAATTATTTTCCCTTCTGCAAATTGTTGAGTTGTTTTTAATACATTTTCAAGTGCATCAGGAGTATGTGCATAATCAACAATTACACTTATACCTTTATCGTTTGGTACTGTTTCAAACCTTCCTGATACTCCATTAGAAAGTCTAAGACCTTCTTTATATACTGGTTTAGGGATGTCAAGTATATAACAAGCAGCTATAACAGCTAAAGTATTATATACTGTAAACATTCCTGGAACTGGTATAAATATAACTTCTTCATAAGAAGGCGTTATTAATCTATAAGATACACCATCCGAATCTGATTTTATATCTCTAGCCATAAAATCAGCATTAGTTTCAACTCCATATGTGTAACAAGGTACATCTATACCTTTTATATTTTCATATATCTTTTTACCACCCTCATCATCTATATTTATTATATTTGCCATAGTAGTCTTAAAAAATAGTTTTTCTTTAGCTTCTCTATAGTCTTCTAAATCTTTGTGAAAATCTAAATGATCTGGTGTTAAGTTTGTGAATATTCCCAGTTTAAAGTCTGTTTCATCAACTCTATTTAATGCTAATGAGTGTGATGAAACTTCCATAGCACAGTAATCACATCCATTATCTAACATGTTATTGAAATGATATTGTAAATCTATACTTTCTGGAGTTGTTGAATTAGAAATAATGTCTTTTTCACCATCAAATATTTTTATAGTACCGATAAGACCAACTTTATTTTTATTCAAAGTTAATATTTCGTTTAGTATAGTAGTTATACTAGTTTTTCCGTTAGTACCTGTAACTCCTATAACATTAAATTTTTGTGATGGATGATTATAAAAATTGTCAGCTATCTTTGCCATATCTTCTCTTGTATTTTTTACTTTTATAAATGTATATCCTTTTATGTCTACATCTTCTTCAACAATAAAAGCTTTTGCTCCTTTGTTTATAGCATCTTTTATATACTTATGACCATCTGACACAAATCCTTTTATACATACAAATAATGTACCTTCTGTAACCTTTCTTGAATCATATTGTACATTATTAATATCTATATTTAATTCACCTTTGACACTGATTATATCCAACCCCTGTATAATATCATTTAATTTCATAAATGCTTTCCTCCCTTTAAACTCTTTTTGCTAAAATTACACTTCATGTAATATTATATTAAGAATTTTTTACTATGTGAATGGTTAAAAATGCTTGAAATATTGTAAAAAATGCTCTATACTTCTCTATAATATAATCTAAGAGAGGTCTTTTATGAAAACTACAGACAATAAAATTGGATACTTAAATGATAATTTTAAAATATTTAGTATCAGAGATAAAAAAGACATAGAGTTTGAATACCATAATCACGATTTTAATAAGATAATTATATTTATAGATGGAAATGTCACTTATTTTGTTGAAGGAATTCCATATAAACTAAAACCTTGGGATATACTTTTTATTAGTAATAATGAAATTCACAAACCAGTTATAGACTCAAATGTATTTTATGAAAGAATTGCAATATGGGTTAGCCCAGAATTTATGAAAAAAAACAGTGATGATACTAGTGATTTAGAAAAATGTTTTAAGATAGCCACAGAAAATAAATGTAATCTACTGCGTTTAAAGATGCATGATATTGAATCACTCAAACTTTTTATTGAGCAAATAAATATTTCTGAATCTAGTAATGAATTTGGAAATGAAATACTAAGAAATACCTTGTTCATACAACTTATGATATTTTTAAATAGAATTTTCTTAAAAAACGAGAACATAGAATCTGTAGAAGATGTATTTTATGATGAAAATATAAAAAAAATATTAAACTATATAAACTTAAATATAGAGAGTAAACTTTCTATAGACAGCATTGCATCTGAATTTTTTATAAGCAAATATTATCTCATGAGAAGATTTAAATCTCATACTGGAACATCCATACACAATTATATAATTCAAAAAAGATTGATTTTAGCAAAATCATTAATAATTAATGGTCATCTTATGAGTGAAGTTTGTAGTAAATGTGGATTTAATGATTATTCTAGCTTCGTAAGGGCATTTAAAAAATACTATGGTGTATCTCCTAAAAACTATATAAATAATAAAAGCCATTTAGATAGTAATTTGTTAGATGAATAAATAATTATTATAGATTTTATTTCAAGAAAAATTAGAGGTATTAGTAAAATAAATATGCTAATAACTCTAATTTTTTGAAGTATAAATCATATATTTTTATTAATTAAACTAAAGTATGTAAATTTAAATCATGCTTATAAAATTACTAAAATTCATACAAGTTTTAAATATACATATTGATATGTCTACCCTATTTTTTCAATACTACCTTTTAATATACTTACACGATTATTTTCTTTTGCTGTAACTTTTCCCTTTTTAATGTTTAATTTTTGATTTTGTTCTAAATTTGTAAATACTACTGGACTTATTGTTGATAAACCATTTTTTTCAATATACTCTAAATCCATCTTAACCAGTTTATCCCCTGCTTTAACTTCATCTCCTACATTTACAAATACATCAAACCCATTTCCTTCTAAGTTTACAGTCTCTATACCTAAATGTATAAGTATTTCTACTCCAGTTTTTTTAGATTTGATTATTATTGCATGTTTAGTTGGAAATACAACTCCAATAGCTCCATCTACTGGCGAATAAATTAATCCATCATCAGATTTAATTGCAAAACCATCTCCCATTAATTTACTTGAAAATACAGAGTCTGGAACTTCTTCTATATCTAGGATTTCTCCATTTGTCAATGAATAAATTTCTTCTTCCACCAAAGTATTACCTATATTAGTGCTTTCTATGTTCTTACTTTTTTCCATGTTCTTTTTATCTATATTTTTAATATCAGTATTTTCAACCCTCACTTTTCCCTCTATTATATCTTTTATATTAGATTTTATTGCATCCGATTTTGGACCAAATATAGCTTGAACATTATTTCCAATAACCATCACACCTGCTGCTCCAAGTGATTTCAATTTTTCTTTATCCACTTTATCTATATCATTTACAACTAGTCTAAGTCTTGTTATACAAGCATCTAAGCTTTTTAAATTTTCTTTATTTCCTAAAGCTATTAGTATTTCTGATGCCAGCTCATCTTTTGACATTTCACTAGTTTTCAAATTAGACTCTGATTCATCTTCTCTTCCTGGTGTCTTTAAGTTAAACTTTCTTATCATAAATCTAAATACACTATAATATAATGCTGCAAATCCAATACCTACTAAAATAGCTAGATACCATGGAGTTCTATTAGGAAGTACACCAAATAGTAAGAAGTCTATTAATCCTCCTGAAAATGTGAATCCAATTTTAACTCCTAATAATTGCATTATTGCATATGATAAACCTGAAAATAAACAATGTACTACAAATAATGCTGGTGCAACAAATAAAAATGCAAACTCTATTGGTTCAGTTATTCCTGTTAAAAAAGATGTAAGTGCTGCTGATGCCATTATTCCTGCTATAAATTTTCTCTTTTCTGGCTTTGCTTCATGTACCATAGCAAGTGCTGCTGCTGGAAGACCAAACATCATAAATGGAAACGCACCTGTCATAAAAGTACCTGCTGTAAAATTTACTCCATCTTTAAGTTGAGCAAAGAATATCTTTTGGTCTCCCATCACAAGTTCACCCGCTTTGTTTACATATTCTCCAAATTGATACCAGAATGGATTATGGAAAACATGATGTAAACCAAATGGTATTAATAATCTTTCTAAAGACCCTTCCATAAATGCTGCTAACGTTTGATTTGTTTCGATAACATTTTTTGAAAAACTAAGTAACCCTTCTTGTATTGGTGGCCAAATAAATGATAATATAATTCCTATTACTATTGCTGCTAACGATGTAACAATAGGCACAAATCTTTTACCTGCAAAAAAACCTAAATATTGAGGTAATTCAATTTTATAAAACTTTTTATAAAGATAAGCAGCTACTATACCTATTATGATACCACCAAATACCCCTGTTTGAATTGTTGGTATTCCAACAATACTTGCATACATAGAATTATCTATCATATCTTCTGTGACACCTGACATGACACCCATAGACGTATTAAGAATTAAAAAACCTACTATAGCTGCCAATGCTGCTACACCTTCACCTTCAGTTAGACCTACAGCTACACCAACTGCAAATATAAGTGGCAAGTTATTGAATATAATTTGCCCTGAACTTTCCATTATACTTATTATAAGTTGGAATGTAGGATTTGCTAGTGCTGGAAAATGAGCAAGTAACGCATCTCCTGCTAAAGCATTACTTACACCAAGCAATATACCTGCTGCTGGAAGTAATGCAACTGGTAGCATCAAAGATTTTCCTACTTTCTGTAAAACACCAAATATTTTTTTCATTTACTTCTCTCTCCTTATTATTTTATATTTTTTAAATAAAAAAGACTTAAGTTTATAAAAAATTACACTAGTAATTTTAATCCTAAAAATAAATTTCATGTTAATATAAATAAACTTATATCAACCTAATTTTAGAATTAAAAATAAACTGTTATAATTTTTTTATAAACCTAAGTCTTGCCTGCATCATCAGTAACAACCTTAATGTTTTAAAATTATTATACTTCTATTAAATTTTACATACTATCTTAAATACCTATATTAAATTTATATTTATTTAGTATATTTATTGTGAGTTCAACACGGATATGACTCTTTTAATATGTAGTGTTAAATATAATAGTTCATCTTGACTTACATAGTAATCATAATTTTTCTCTACATGTATCTTTATTTTATATGCACAATTATAATCTTTTTCATACTTTATCTTGATTATATCTACAATATCATTATTAGTATCATTGAGTTCCTCTCTTTTTACTAATCTATTTGCAAAAAACTTTAAGTGTGTAAGAAGTCTATCATAATTTATATCATCTTCTTTAAACTCAATTCTATAATAATATCTTATAATATTGAGTATGTCTTTTACAATTTTAGTAATTAAAAGGGATTCCTTTGAACTGCCTTTATAGTTTGAATTTACTATGTGCATAGCTATAAAGCCTGCCTCATCTAAAGGAAACTCTACATTAAATTCTTTATTTATATAATCTACAGCCCATTTTCCAATTTCATATTCTTTTTTGTGAATTCTTTTTATTTCATGTAGTAAATCATTTTTTATAGTTATGTTTTCATGATATCTTTTAATTGCAAATGCAATATGGTCAGTAAGTGCTACATATATGTACTCATAAAGCTCAGTATTTAAAATGCCTTCTGCATGAGCAATTACCTCTGTACTCACCTCAAAAAACTTCTCATCAACCTGGCTTGCTAATTTTCCAATTTTATCTATAAAACTTTCATCTTGTGTTACAAAGGTTCTTTCAATTTTACTTTTATCTACTTCTTGACCCTTCTTTTTTTGAAATCCTATTCCACATCCTGTTAGTATTAATTCTTTTTTTTGGTTTTCATCTAAAACTAATACAACATTATTATTGTAAATTTGTTGAATAATCATAATCAATATCTCTCCCAAAATACAATTTCCCTTATTCATAAAAAAACACCTAAATTAAGATACAATTCACCTGTATATCTTAACTTAGGTATTGCCTGCTTCCCAGTAACAATCCAGTTTGTTAATGCTCATAAATATCTTATGCAATTTATAGCTTTATTCTATTATAAATGGATATATATGTCAAGCAATTTATTGAAAACTATTTCCTATTTTTTTAGTACCAATGAAATTTAAACATTATACAGTTTATAATTTTCATTCTATCATCATCATTTCATCATAAAGAATATTTTCCAATAATTCTTTAGCCACTTCTCTTGATATTTGTTTAGTTTCAACTAATTGTTGAATACTATCTCTTTCACTTTGTATTGCCATTAATCTATAGTATCCTACTTTTGCTTCAAATTTATCATCATTATGAATTTTTCTAGTTAGCCAATTTAAATAACGATTGTAAAATCTAATTACTATTAATGATTCGTGTCTATTATCTTCATTAATATTTTTATTTATAAATGATATAGCTGTCTTTGTAGAAAGTGCATATGCATGATGAAACTCTTTAATTAGTCCCTTATTTTCAGATATTATTTTTGTAATCTTTTCTTTTACTTCTGTTTTTACTTTTCTATTTATAATCCACATACTTATTTTTAATTTTACAATCTTAAATATTGATTTTTGTACAGATTTTCTCGACTTCGTAATATAAAATCTATATAATTCAAAAGCTCTCTCAGAAATTTTTCCATCCTTCAATAATTTATTCACAGCTATTAAACCTTGATTATCTGCCTCTGTAATCATCATATTTATCATTTTGTTATCTGGCGTATTTAATATGCCTTTTTCTAAATCTACTAACTGCTCATTTAAGTCATGTATTACTGGCTGTACCTCTTGAGCCTTTTCATTGCTAAGTTTTAAAATAGCTTCTTTTAAAATTAATTTATATGCCTCTCCATCAGGCAATAAATTTTCTGACTTTTGTACATTCTTTTTTAATAGTACTGGCAATAAAACTGTTGCTAGTACTAAACTTGTAAGTATGACTTCTGATGATATAAACAAAACAATATCTCTCATTGGGAACATATCTTTATTATCTAGGTAAAATGGTATAGATAGAGCAGTTGCAAGTGTAAATGTACCATGGACCCCACAAGTAGCAACTATTAATGAATATTTCCATCTAGAAGTATCATCTTTTTCTTCTTCTTCATTTTTAAATCCTAAAAAACCTATAAAGAAATTATTTAAAGGATTTTTCTTCGTTTTTATAAAAGAACTATGCCATAAATACACCCATATAAATCTTATAATAAATAAAGTAACTACAATTAAAATAGCAATAAAAGTTAAATTTAATGCTATTTTTTCATTTTTAGTAATAATTCCTTGATATATACCTGGTAACAAAAAACCAAGTAATGTAAAGACAAACCCATTTAATACATACTCTAAAACATACCATGTATTATCTGATATTATTCTCAATTTAGTGGTTGTATTTTGTAAATGTTCCTTTTCAATTCCATGAGCTATACCTGCCATTACAACCGCTAAAATTCCAGATACCCCTAACTCTTCTGACGCAAAATATACAAAAAGTGGAGTCATTATCTGTATAACTATTACCATTGGAATTTCTTCTAAATTCCACTTGTGCAAACTAAGTCTTATTTTTATGATTACATATCCTAAGATACTTCCTACTATTATTCCTCCAAGTGCAGTAATCAAAAACTGGATACCTGCTTCTTCTATTGAAAAAAATCCTGTAACAGTAGCAAGTACTGCAACTTTAAATGCTACTACTCCTGCAGCATCATTTAATAGAGATTCTCCTTCAAGTATATTCATCATATTTTTTGGAAAATCTAATCCTTGTGTAATTGATTTTACTGCTACTAAATCAGTTGGAGATATTACTGCTGCCAAAGCAAATGAAACTGATAGTGGCATTTCAGGAATAAGAAAATGTATAAAAATTCCACCTGCAAATACTGTTGTTAAAACCAGACCAAATGCAAGAAGTAAAATTGGCTTTCTAAGTTCTAACAATTCTCTTCTTGATACATTTTGACCTTCACTAAATAACAGTGGAGCTATGACGCATATTACAAATATATCTGGACTAAACGAAAATGAAAATTTAAATGGTAAAATAGACAATAGAACACCTAATACAATTTGATAAATTGCAAGGGGAATATTGCTCCATTTTTTACTAAGTATAGTTGAAATTATTGTACAGACCAACAACCCTAATAAAGTTACTAAAATTGACATAGCTACCTCTCTTTTTAATATATAATTTATAGATTAGATTTATATATTAACTATCTTGATATTGATAGTATTACACTTTACCTGTAAGTATAAAATTTTTCCTTTAATCTATTATTTTTATTATATACGTCAAATTTAATTTTGAAAACCTCTATACTAAGTGACATGCAACAAGATGATTTTTTGAGATTTCCTTAAATAAAAATGTATCCTCATTATTTACTAAAACCATTTGCTCTAAAACTATAAATGCTTTCTTTATATATTTCAAAATAAAGTCGTATGTATTCTAGAGTTTAATAAACTTCTATATTATGTAAAATTTATTTTCCTTTAATAATATGTAGTTGAAAAACTAATAGTTTACTGTAAATAAACTTAATTATTTTATTTATGTTTTGTTATTAAAATAACAACCTATAGATTCTTTTTACTAAAGAACTCTATAATAAATTTAAATACATGTTCATCTACATGGCTATAACGCTCTTTTTTAGGTCTACATAATACAACCTTCCATGTAATAGGGTCATTAAATGGTTTTTCTATAATTTTACTATTTTCAAAAAAATCATGTACTGGTGATGGTAAAATAGTTATAAAATCAGAATTTGTAGTTGATAACAACAAGAAATCCCAAGAACCAGACATAATATACCTCTTAAGTTTAACTTTTTCATCAGTGAATTTTTGCATTAATTTATGATGTATCATAAATGTAGGGTTAAATATTGCAAGCAATTCTTCATTTAAATCCTTCCAGTCTATTTTATCTTTCTTTGCAAGATGATGATTTATATTTAAAAATGCAGTAAGTTCATCTTCTTGAAGTACATGTTCTGTTACTACACTCATATCGATTTTATGTGGATGTAAAAGAACTGCATAATCTAATTCCTGTAAGATAAGCATTCTACTTAAATCATATGCCCCCTTCTCTACTATATCGAATTCTATATCTGGATTGTTTGCAACTAATTGTGCAACCACATCAGAAAAAGCTATTCCAAGTATAAGTGGTGGTATACCTATTCTAACCTTCCCTTTAAACTGAACAGAATCTTCTCTTAAATCCTCCATCATATTTTTATATTCATTTATAATATTTTCTGCATTTACATAAAATCTTTCTCCTGCTGGAGTTAATCCATTTAACCTGCCTTTATACCTCTCAAATAAATATACATTTTCATTTTCTTCAAATGTTTTTATAATTTGACTTAAGGCTGGTTGAGATATGTGAAGAGTTTTTGATGCAATTGATAAATTAAAACCAGATTTCACTATTTCAACAAAATATTTTAACTGTTTTATATCCATTTCAAACCACCTTTCTTACAAGTATAGTTGATATTAATATTTTTTCTTATAAGAACATTTTATAAGAAAATTAAAATAATTTCATTAATATTTTAACAAAATATTCCTCTATATGTACTCTAAATTTTTATCCTATAAATTTTCCTTATATGTTGTATAAAAAATTAGACTTAGACAAAACACATTTTTCGCCGTAATCTATAGTTAGAAAGAGGAAAGCCTAAAGCATTAGGAATAAAGATAATTAAAATACTTAAAAGCAAGCTTGTATTATAAGTAATTTATTATAGTGTTCTTCAAAGTTTTTTATTCAGAAAATTTTAAATAATCATTCAAGGAGGAACTATTAAACATGAAAGATGTAGTAATTGTATCAGCAGTAAGAACACCTATAGGAAACTTTGGGGGAGTATTTAAAAATACTTCTGCTGTTCAACTTGGAGTTGTGACTGTTAAGGAGGCTATATCACGTATAAAACTTGATTTATCTGAAATAGATGAAGTGATAATTGGAAATGTTCTACAAGCAGGGCTTGGACAAAATGTTGCTAGACAAATTGCCATAAACTCAGGTATACCAAATTCTGTACCAAGTTATACAGTGAATAAATTATGTGGTTCAGGACTTAAAAGTATTCAACTAGCAGCTCAATCAATCATAGCTGGTGAAAATGATGTAGTAATTGCAGGTGGTACTGAAAATATGAGTCAATCACCTTACATTATTCCCACTGCTCGTTTTGGTAGTAAGATGGGCAATGTTAATATGGTAGATAGTATGCTAACAGATGGTCTTATAGATGCTTTCAATCAATACCATATGGGAATCACTGCCGAAAATGTTGCTGATAAATTTGGAATTACAAGAGAAATGCAAGATAAAATAGCACTAGAAAGCCAAAATAAAGCTGAAGAAGCTATAAAAAACAATCGTTTCAAAGATGAAATTGTTCCAGTAGAAGTTGCAATAAATCGTAGAGAAATTAAAACTATTGATACAGATGAATATCCAAAATTAAGCATGACATCTGAAATACTAGCCAAGCTTAAACCTGCATTTAAAAAAGATGGTACTGTAACAGCTGGAAATGCATCAGGAATTAATGATGGTGCAGCAATGTTGATACTAATGAGTCAACAAAAAGCAGATGAACTTGGGCTTAAGGCACTTGCTACAATAAAATCATATGCATCATCTGGCGTAGAACCTGAAATCATGGGAACTGGTCCGATTCCTGCAACTAAAAAAGCACTAGAAAAAGCAGGTATTAATATTAACGATATAGACTTGGTAGAGGCAAATGAAGCATTTGCAGCACAAGCACTTGCAGTTAAAAATGAACTTCAAATAGATTCATCTAAATTAAATGTAAATGGTGGTGCAATAGCACTAGGACATCCAATAGGAGCAAGTGGAGCTAGAGTACTTGTAACCCTTATTTATGAAATGCAAAAACGTAAAGTAGAAACTGGCCTTGCAACACTTTGTATTGGTGGTGGCCAAGGAATAGCTATGATAGTTTCACGATAGGAGGAAATATGAATAAAATAGTTAGCATTGATAAGGCTCTATCTCATATCAAAGATGGAGATACAGTAATGGTTGGTGGATTCATGGCCAATGGTTCCCCAGAAAATTTGATTGATTATTTATGTGATAAAGGTATAAAAGATTTAACATTAGTTTGTAATGATACTGGTTTTATTGACAAGGGTGTTGGAAAGATGGTTGTTAATAAGCAGTTCAAAAAGATAATTGCCTCTCACATAGGATTAAACAAAGAAACAGGAAGACAGATGAATGATAATGAAACAGATGTTGAATTAGTTCCTCAAGGAACTCTTGCTGAACAAATTCGTGCAGCTGGTTATGGCTTAGGTGGAATACTAACACCAACTGGTATTGGTACTCTTATAGAAGAAGGAAAGCAAAAGATTGTTGTTGATGGTAAAGAATATCTTCTTGAAAAACCAATTCATGCTGATATTGCTCTTTTATTTGCTTCAAAGGTAGATAAAGCAGGTAACTTAGTTTACAAAGGCTCTATGAATAACTTTAATAATTTAATGGCTTCAGCTGCTAATGTTACAATAGTTGAAGCAGATGAAATTGTTGAAATAGGTGATGTTGACCCAAATGAAGTTACTACACCAGGTATTTTTGTGAATTACATCGTTGAAGGAGGTAATTTATAATGGATAAATTAGAAATGCAAGAATATATTGCAAACAGAGTCTCTAAAGAATTAAAGGATGGAGCTGTTGTAAATCTTGGTATAGGCTTACCAACCAAAGTAGCAAATTATATTCCAGATGAGGTAAACGTTATTTTGCAATCTGAAAATGGATTTTTAGGTCTAGGCCCAGCTGAAGATGGAAATTTAAGTGATGAAACTATTGTAAATGCTGGTGGACAATCAGTTACTATTCTTCCTGGAGGTTGTTTTTTCGATAGTGCCACTTCTTTTGGAATAATCAGAGGAGGTCATGTAGATGTAACTGTTCTTGGAGCACTTCAAGTTGACAAATATGGTAACATAGCTAATTATATGATTCCAGGTAAAATGGTTCCTGGTATGGGTGGAGCTATGGACTTAGTAACTGGAGCAAAAAAAGTCATTGTAGCAATGGAACACACTTCAAAAGGTTCTGCAAAAATATTGAATAACTGTACGCTCCCACTTACTGCAACTAATGCTGTAGATTTAATTGTGACTGAGATGGGAGTTATAGAGGTAACGGCAGACGGGCTTCTCCTTACAGAAATAAATCCTATCTTCACATTGGATGAAGTTCTTTCTGCTACTGAAGCACCTCTATTATTATCAGATTCATTAAATAAAAATGCATCGATTATTTAAAATAAATTAAAATTATGTCATAAAGTAAACTCTAAATACTAAAAATATTAATCCTAAAAATTAATATAAAAATAAAATTAAATTGGAGGAAATAAAAATGGTTAAAGACAAAGTTGTATTCGTAACAGGAGCCGCAAGTGGAATAGGCAAACAAATAGCTGAATCATTCTTGAAGAATGGTTCTAAGGTAGTATTCTCTGATATAAATCAAGAAGCACTAGATAATGTTACATCAGAATTACAAAAAGAAGGTTATGATTGTGCAAATGTAAAGTGTGATGTAACTAAAGAGGAAGAAATTAACCATGCAATAGATATGACTCTAGAAAAATATGAAAGATTAGACATACTAATAAATAATGCTGGTCTTCAGCACGTTGCTATGATAGAAGATTTCCCAACTGATAAATTTGAATTTATGATAAAAATAATGTTAACAGCACCTTTTATAGCTACTAAAAAAGTATTTCCTATAATGAAAAAACAAGGCTTTGGTCGTATAATAAACATGGCTTCAATCAATGGCGTAATAGGATTTGCTGGTAAAGCTGCTTACAATTCAGCTAAACATGGACTTATAGGATTAACAAAAGTTGCTGCACTTGAAGCTGCTGACTCAGGTATAACAGTTAATGCTATATGCCCTGGATATGTAGATACTCCACTTGTTAGAGGTCAATTTAGTGACCTATCAAAAACTCGTAATGTACCACTAGAAAGTGTATTAGAAGAAGTTCTATACCCACTTGTACCTCAAAAACGTCTACTAGATGTTCAAGAAATTGCTGATTATGCGATGTTCTTAGCTAGTGATAAAGCCAAGGGAATTACAGGGCAAGCTTGCCTACTAGATGGAGGTTATACTGCACAGTAGTTATTACATATTTAGGACTTGAGGAATTTATTCTTCAGGTCCTTCTACTAAGGAGGTATATTTATGAGTATTATCGCACCAATTGGTATAATTATTGGTATTATAGCTATTATATATTTTTCAGTTAAAGAAATTCATATAACTATAGCTGCTCCAATAGCAACTTTAATAGTTGTTCTCTTAAATAAAATGGATGTCGTAACATCAATGCTCGGTGCTGACAAAAATAATTATATGGGAGCACTTGGAAACTATATAATGAGCTACTTTGCAATATTCTTGCTAGGTTCTATACTTGCCAAGTTTATGGAAGAAAGTGGAGCTACTGTATCTATAGCTGATTTTATTCTAAATAAATTTGGCTCTAATCACCCTTACAGAGTTTTAGTTGCTATATTTATAGTAAGTTTCATACTAACATATGGTGGAATAAGTTTATTTGTAGTTATGTTTGCAGTTATTCCACTTGCAAGAACTCTATTTAAAAAACTTGATATTTCTTGGAATCTTATTCAAATACCTCTTTGGCTTGGAATTGCAACAATTACTATGACTATGATTCCTGGTACACCAGCTATTCAAAATGTTATTCCTATTCAGTACCTAAACACGTCTCTTACTGCAGCAGCTATACCAAGTATTGCAGGAAGTATAGGTTGTGCCGTATTTGGTCTGGTGTACATGAAATACACTTTAGACAAGAGTATTAGGAAAGGAGAAACTTATGCAACTTACACTTCAGATGCAGAAGAAGAATCTTTAGATAGAGAGTTACCAGGATTTTTTGCAAGTATTTTTCCTCTATTGTCACTTGTAGTCATAGCAATATCTGGAAGTACTTTTGGTTCAGAGTTTATGAAAAAAAATGTAATTTACATAGCCTTAATAGTTGCAATTATTTTATCTGCTTTTCTATTCCGTAAATTTTTATCATCAAAAATACAAACATTAAGTATTGGTGCTAGTGGTTCTATAGGACCTATTTTTGCAACCTCTTCTGCTGTTGCATTTGGAGCAGTAATAATGGCTGCACCAGGCTTTGATATATTCAGTAAACTTATCATGTCAATACCGGGAAGTCCACTTATAAGCCTTACTGTTTTAACTTCAACAATGTCAGCAATAACAGGCTCCTCTTCTGGGGCTTTGGGAATAGTAATGCCAAACTTTGCAGATTATTATCTAAGTACTGGCATGAACCCAGAGTTAATCCATCGTGTTGCTACAATTGCTTCAAATATATTGACAATAGTACCTCAAAGTGGTGTTTTTCTTACATTCTTGAGTTTATCTAAATTAACACATAAAACTGGTTTTAAAGAAACTTTTATTGTGGTTGCAGTTGGTTCATTAATAGCAGAAATCATTGTAATTACATTAGGATTACTAATGTATTAAACTAAATCAAACTACAATTTATTATATAGAAAGTCATCTACTTGTGATAGATGACTTTTTTATTTTTAAAAACTTAATTAAAAATACTTTTTTTACTGATTTTCAAAGTATATATTAAATAAATATCACTAACCATAAAAAAAATTTACCACAACCAGAATTTTACACCATAGAATTATTATAAAAACACGATTTCTTCTAAAGCAGCTATGCCATACTATGCAGATTAATGATGAAAATTATCAAACATCATAAAATATACCTATTTATTCCAGGTATATTTTATTTACATATCTTTACAGTAAAAAAACACTTGATTCTATGTTAGTATAAATGCACGGGTACCCCCTACACTAAAGGTTACAATTTAGTAACATTTTTAGAATTTTTAGATTGAGAGGTGTGTATAATGAGAAAAAATATACCAACAAAATTAAAAACTATACTAGCTTTAGGAGTGTTAACCTTAGCAACAGCTTCCAGTGCTGTTACTGTAAGTGCTTCGTCACTTGAAAACAATATGAATATAAGTAATAAAAATTTAGTATATACTAATGCTAAATTTAAGTTTTCAGCAAAACCAAATTGTTCTGTAAAACCAGAGCTTAAACCTGACAAGGATAATGCTTGCAAAGATAAGAATCACAATGACAAGAATTGTAATATTACTAACAAGCCTAATGGCAACAATAATTCAGGCTCTACTAATAAACCTGAGGATAATAACAATTCAGGTTCTACTAATAAACCTGAAGATAGTAATAAGCCAGAATCTAATAAACCTGAGGACAACAACAATTCAGACTCTACTAATAAGCCTGAAGACAATAATAACTCAGAATCTAATAAACCTGAGGACAACAACAACTCAGACTCTACTAATAAACCTGAAGATAATAACAATTCAGGCTCTACAACTGGAAATTTTTCAGCTTACCAAAAAGAAGTTGTTGATTTAGTAAATGTAGAGAGATCTAAAGCTGGATTAAATCCACTTACTCTTGATGCTGATGTATCAAATGTCGCTACAAAAAAATCTCAAGATATGATTGACAACAATTACTTTGCACATAATTCTCCAACTTATGGTTCTCCATTTGATATGTTGAAAAAGTTTGGGATAAGCTATAAAACAGCTGGTGAAAATATAGCAATGGGACAAAAAACACCAAAGGAAGTTGTAAATGCTTGGATGAATTCTGAAGGTCATAGAAAAAATATATTAAATCCAAATTACAGTAAAATAGGTGTTGGAGTAGCACAAAAAAGTGGTGGTTCAATTTACTGGACACAAATCTTTGTAGGATAAAATACTCTTTTTCTATATATACAAAAAGAGTATCTCAAGATGATTTTTAAAAATCATAAATGGGATACTCTTTTGTATCTATACTATGATATAGTATTTTATATTTAATATATTTTTTATACTATTTTTATACTAAATATAGATTCTTTTAAAATTATCAGTTCAAAGCTAAATTACAAAAATGAATACTTATATTTAAATATAAAATATAAATTCATATATTATAAATATTATTTAATAATTAAATAATTTAAAAATCCCTTATAAAAAAATCAAAACTTCCTTTTGGTGCCATTAGACTTCTTTCTAAAATCAAACTTAATGCTTCTAATTTGCGTTTTTTCTCCTCTTTATTCCAAGAAAAAATACCTGGGTCAAGTAAAAAAGTAAAAACAGATAAAATTATCTCTGATACTTCTAAAGTATATTCACATTTAAATACACCTTCTTCCACTCCTTGTTGAAATATTTCTGCAACAATAGGAGAAAGTGAAGTAAGTATTTCTGCAAGAGATTTTTGATGGATTGAAGCATTAAATTGTTGGTGAAGATATTCATCAATTGAAGATTCAACTGTTGATGTTATATAACTTTGAAATAATAACATCAGTTTTGAAATTGAATCCAATTGACTTTTCTCTACAATAACTTTACATTTATCTATAATCTGGCTATAAGTTTGTTCAACTACTACATCAAATATTTCATCCTTAGATTTAAAATAATAATATATACTTCCTTTTCCAATACCTGCTCTTCTTGCAATATCACTAACTGAACAAGTTGCCCCTTTTTCTTCTCTTAATAATTCTTGCATGGCATTTAAAATCAACTCTTTTTTGTCCATATACTCACCATCCTTATTTTGTATTATAACACAGTATCAAAAAGTTGACCACTGGTCGAAAATGTGATACAATAGAAAAAACTCGACCACTGGTCGAAAATTTTTTTTAAATAATTTTTATTTATAGCAATATCTTTTTTATAATTACATATTTGAAATCTACTTAGTTGTCTAAGATACATTTATATTAAAATTTATTTAAATTTGGGAGGATAATTTTATGAACGAAACAGCACTTTCGCACTATGGTAATTGGGTTGGTGTAATTATTTGGATATTGATTTATGGAATCTTTCTATTATTTCTACCCTTCTATAAAAAAAGTCAAAGAAAACCCACTACAGCCTATCTAGCATTTATAATAGCTTACGCCCTTGAAATGTTTGGTATACCAATGAGTATGTATTTTGTAGCATGGTTTTTTGGTAAACAACTACCAGATGGTGTATTGTGGGGACATACACTAAATCAATACATTGGTCATTTTGGAATGTATATATGTATAATTTTAAACATTATTGGTGCTTTGCTAGTAGTTTTAGGTTGGAGAACAATATACAAAAAATATTGGAAGTATAAAGATGGAAAAGGAAAGTTAGTAACAACAGGAATTTATCATTATGTAAGACATCCACAATATACAGGATTCTTACTAATAACACTTGGAATGATATTTGAATGGGCTACAATACCTCTTTTAATTATGTGGCCTATACTAGTAATCGTATATTATAGATTAGCAAAAAGAGAAGAAAAAGACATGATAAATGAATTTGGAAACAATTATATTATTTATCGAAACAAAACAGGTATGTTTCTTCCTAAAATACGATTTAAAAAATATGTACAATATACAGAAAAGAAATCTTAGTTCTTACAGTTTAATATAAATAAAAAAGGGATACTATTTTTTAATAGTATCCCTAATTGTTATCAAATTATATCTTAAATAAGCATTATAATATTCTAATTATTATTCAGCTAATTTTTTGTATCCTTCATATCTTTCTTTAGCATCAGCTTCAGCTTTTGCAAATAGTCCATCAGCTTCTTCTGGGAATTGTTTAGCTATAGCAGAGTATCTTACTTGTGCAAGTATGAAATCTCTGAAGCTTGCAGTTGGTTCCTTAGAATCTAAAGTGAATGGGTTTTTACCTTCAGCTTTTACTTCTGGATTGAATCTGTATAAATGCCAGTATCCGCAAGCAACAGCTTGTGCTTCGTTAGCTACAGTTCTTCCCATACCTTCTTTTAATCCATGGTTTATACATGGAGCGTAAGCTATTATTAAAGATGGTCCATCATGTTTTTCAGCTTCTAGAACTGCTTTGATAAATTGGTTTTTATCAGCACCCATAGCAACTTGAGCTACATATACATTTCCGTAAGTCATAGCCATCATACCTAGGTCTTTCTTTCTAGATTGCTTACCTGCTGCAGCAAATTTAGCCATAGCAGCAGCTGGAGTAGCTTTAGAAGCTTGACCTCCTGTATTTGAATATACTTCTGTATCAAATACAAGTACATTTACATTTTCACCAGATGCAAGAACATGGTCTAATCCACCGTAACCGATGTCATATGCCCAACCGTCTCCACCTAGTATCCATTGAGATCTCTTAACTAGATAATCTTTTCTATCTCTTATAGCTTCTACTAATGCTTTAGCTTTTTCATCTGTACAGTCACAAGCTGGTTTTTCTAATAATTCAACAACTTTAGCACTTGCTACTTTAGAAGCTTCTCCATCATTTTTAGAATCTAACCATTCTGTAAATACTGCTTTAGCATCTTCACAGATATCCATAGAAACTAATTCTGTCATAGCATCTACTATTTTTCCTCTTATTTGTTTAACAGCTGTGTACATACCAAATCCGTATTCAGCATTGTCTTCAAATAAAGAGTTTGCCCAAGATGGACCTTTACCTTCATGGTTACAAGTATAAGGAGTTGATGGTGCAGAAGCTCCCCATATAGAAGAACATCCAGTAGCATTAGCTATCATCATTCTATCTCCATATAATTGTGTAACTAATTTAATATATGCAGTCTCTCCACATCCAGCACATGCTCCTGAGAATTCCATTAATGGTTGTCTAAATTGACTTCCTTTAACAGTGTTTGCAGGCATAACATCAACTTTTGGAGCTACTTCATCAGGATTTACTGCAAATGCCCAGTTATCTAACTCTGTATCAAGTTGAGTATCTATTGGCTTCATAACTAAAGCTTTTTCTTTAGCTGGACATACGTCAGCACAGTTTCCACATCCTGTACAATCTAGTGGACTAACTTGGATTCTATATTTTAATCCTTCTAATCCTTTACCTAATGCTTTTTTAGCTTCAAATCCTTTTGGAGCATTAGCTAATTCTTCTTCTGTAACTAAAACTGGTCTTATACATGCATGAGGACATATAAAAGAACATTGGTTACATTGGATACAGTTATCCATTACCCATTCAGGAACATCAACAGCTATACCACGTTTTTCATAAGCTGAAGTACCACAAGGGAATGTTCCATCTTCTATACCATTGAAAGTACTTACTGGTAAGTTATTACCTTCTTGTGCAGTCATTGGTCTTAATATATTTCTTATAAATTCTGGTTCTTTAACTTCTTCTTTATCTGCATCAACAGCATTTGCCCAAGAAGCTGGAACTTCAACTTTAACTAAAGCATTTATTCCTGCATCAACAGCAGCATAGTTCATGTTAACTATTTTTTCACCTTTTTTACCATAAGCTTTAACTATAGAATCTTTTAAGTATTTAACAGCATCTTCTTCTGGTATTATTTCAGCTAATTTAAAGAATGCAGATTGCATTATCATGTTTATTCTATTTCCAAGACCTATTTCTTGTCCTAGTTTAACAGCGTTAACTGTATAGAATTTTATATCATTTTTAGCTATATATTGTTTCATGTGAGCTGGTAAGTTTTCTTCAATTCCTGCTTGGTCCCATATAGTGTTAAGTACAAATGTACCACCTTTTTTAAGACCTTTTAATAAATCATATTGATAAACATATGATTGTTTATGACAGGCAATATAGTCAGCTTCATCTATTAGATAAGTAGCTCTTATTGGAGTATCACCAAATCTTAAGTGAGACATAGTTATACCACCAGATTTTTTAGAGTCATAATCAAAGTAAGCTTGAGCATATTTTTCAGTGTGGTCACCGATTATTTTTATAGCTTGTTTGTTAGCTCCAACAGTACCGTCAGAACCTAATCCCCAGAACTTACATCTTATAGTTCCTTTAGAAGCTATTTTAATTGATTCAGATGGAGCTAAAGAAGTATTAGTTACATCATCAACTATACCTACTGTAAATCCATTCTTAGGTTGTTCTGAAACTAAGTTATCAAAAACAGTTTTTATATCTGAAGGAGTAGTGTCTTTTGAACCTAATCCGTATCTTCCACCTATTATCATAGGAGCATTTTCTTTTCCATAGAATACATCACGTACATCTAAGTATAATGGTTCACCAGTTGAACCTGGCTCTTTAGTTCTATCAAGTACACATATTCTTTCAACAGTAGATGGCACAACATCTAAGAAATGTTTCATTGAGAATGGTCTATATAAATGAACTTTAACTAAACCATATTTTTCTCCCTTAGCATTTAAGTAATCTATAGTTTCTTCTATTGTTTCTGTTACAGAACCCATAGCAATTAATATAGATTTAGCATCTTCTGCTCCATAGTAATCAAATAAACTATGTTTTCTACCTGTTAAATCACTCATTTTTTCCATGTATTTTTCAACTATACCTACTATATTTTGATAGTATTTGTTAGAAGCTTCTCTAGTTTGGAAATATATATCTGGGTTTTGAGCAGTACCACGAGTAACTGGGTGATTTGGAGATAAAGCATTATCTCTAAATGCTTGAACTGCTTCAAAGTTTAATAAACTTGCATAATCTTCATTTTCTAATAATTCCACTTTTTGGATTTCATGTGAAGTTCTGAATCCATCAAAGAAATGTATAAATGGTAATTTACCTTCTATTGCAGCTAAATGTGCAACAGGTGCTATATCAGCTACTTCTTGAACTGAACCAGAAGCTAATAATACACATCCAGTTTGTCTAGCAGCCATAACGTCTTGATGATCTCCAAATATTGATAAAGCTTGAGATGCTAAAGCACGAGCACTTACATGGAATACTCCTGGTAATAACTCCCCTGCAACTTTATACATGTTAGGTATCATTAATAATAAACCTTGAGATGCTGTAAAAGTAGAAGTTAAAGCTCCACCTTGTAAAGAACCGTGGAATGCTCCTGCTGCTCCTGCTTCTGATTGCATTTCAACAACATTAACTTTTTGTCCAAATACATTTTTTCTTCCTTGTGATGCCCATTCATCAACTACTTCAGCCATAGTTGAAGATGGTGTGATTGGGTATATAGCTGCTACATCTGTAAATGCATAGGCAACGTGAGCTGCAGCTGTATTCCCATCAAGTGTTTTCATAAACTTAGCCATAATATGTATCCTCCTTGATAGCTACAATTGTACTTGTTTATAACAAGTCTATTTTTTTATATATTTACATATAATTTACACAACAAAAATATAAACACACATAGTCGCGCAAATACTCTATCTTCTAATATAATACTACAGATTGGATAAAATTCCTTTGAAAATTGTAAATTAATTACATATTTAAGTAGATTTTTTTTAAAATTAAATATGTTAAGTTTTTTTCATAATTTTGTATACAATATATAATAAATTAAGTTAGATTTTTCAAACTTTTTTATCTATTTGCATATATTGGTATTAGGAGTAAAAGAGCCTTCTTTATCATATATAAATTTTATATATCTAATTTTACCATATTATATCATATTTTTGTAAGTTTTTATTATAATTTTCATAATACCCCTTTATATTATAAATTAATCTAATAGATTAAATTTATAATATAGAAATTTATTACATTTAAAAAATATGCTAGTAAATAAAATATTCACTAGCATAAATCTCATATATAAAATTAATCAACTATTAATTCTACTAAATCTCCATTTTTAACGCCTGCTGCATTTCCTTCTTCCATATCAACATGCATTTCTAAATTAAAGCTATCACTAGCTCTTACTAATACATTTTCAAATACTAACGCTCTTGGTCCAGATGTTTTAACTTTTACTATTTGTTTATCATTCACACCAAATTTAGCAGCGTCTTCATTGCTCATATGTATATGTCTAGAAGCAACTATAACTCCTTCTTTCATTTCAACTTCTCCAGCTGGTCCTACTAATTTAACACCAGGAGTTCCAGCTATATCACCAGATTCTTTTATTGGAGCTTTTACTCCTAATGGGAATCCATCTGCTAAAGAAATCTCAACTTGAGTTTGAGCTCTAGCTGGTCCTAAAACTCTCACCCCTTTTAGAGTTCCCTTTGGACCGACTAAATCTACTTTTTCCTCACAGGCAAATTGTCCTGGTTGAGATAATGGTTTAAATTTAGTTAATTCATGACCTGCTCCAAATAATACGTCTATATCAGCTTGACTCAAATGAACATGTTTATTAGATAATGCTATTGGTAATTTCATTGAAATTCCCTCCTTTAATTATTTTTAAATTATTGCAATACAATTATACATAATATTACTTACAAAATCAAATTATATTGAATCAATATATGCTTTTAGACTCTTAGACAGAGTGTCTTTAAACTCTTGATTATCTGTATAAGATATATTATCTGTATTGTTTAAATATATATTGTGTAAAAGTTTAGTATTTATACTCTTAAAGAAAAAGTCCATAACTATTTGCCCACCTTTAAACTGTGAATCATAAGGTTTACTACCACCTACTGCAATATACATTCCTATACGCTTTTTATTCCTATCAATTGAAGGCTTATTTAATATATACTTACTTGCATAGATAGCTTGAGTTCTATCAACAACAGTTTTTACTTTAGCTGATATTGAATCAAAATGTACAGGACTTATTACTATAGTCCCTTTTGATTCATCAAACATTTTGTATAGTGGCTTCATATCATCATTAAATTTACAATATCCTGTTTTTTCACAAAATCCACAGGCTGTACAATATTCAATATCCATATCATATATATTGAATATGTTACTACTAAGTCCACGCTCTTCCAATTTAAGTTTTATTTCATTTGCTATAAAACTACAATTTTTATTATTTCTTGGACTTCCATTTATTATTATAATTTCTGGACTTTCAAGTTCTATTTTATTATTTAAATCCATAATCAATCTACCTATCCTTTAACATAACGATTAAAATATCATCATCATAATTGTCTTTTGATGAAAAGTTTCTTAAATCTAATTTTAGATTTTCTACTATCAGCTGATGATTTAATCTAAAATTTTCTTTTAAAAAGTTTTCTAATCTCTCTATACCATATTCTTCTTTTGATGTATTCTTTATTTCTAAAATTCCGTCAGTGTACATACATACCATTGCATAATCTTCCATTGAAAGAGTATTATTTTCATATGTTGCATCTTCCATTACCCCAATAGGTATTCCCTTTTTACAATTTAAATTAGCTTCTATTGTTCCATCTTTTTTTACAACTACAGGACTATAGTGTCCTGCATTAGATACTGTAATCATATTTTCTTTAGTATCTATAAGCCCTATCAAACAAGTTGTAAATACTCCCATCTTATCAAACTCATCATATAACATACTGTTTAAATTTGTCATTATTTCCTGTGGTGTCTTATACTGATTACATAGAACTTTAAAAGCACCTTTTATCATGGCAACAACATAATTCGAAACCATTCCATGCCCCATTACATCAGCAACAATATAAACTATGTGTTCAGCATCTACCTTTGTAGCATAGTAAAAATCTCCACCTACTACTCTTGCTGGTTTATGATAAAAATAAAGTTCTTTTTCATCATTACAATCCATTTTACCTTTATCCATAATAAGTTGTTGCTGTTTATTTAATATATTTAACTCATTCTCAAGAACCTTGTGCTTTACTTCTTTTTCATTGTGCTCATATAACTGCATACCAACTAAAACCTGTTTAGATAATATACTAAGAATACTTAAATCATCACTAGTATAGTTTTTACTGTTTGCACAGACAATGCATCCTATAGTTTCATTTTTATCTTGGAGTTTGTAATATATATAACTTTCTAAGTTTATCCCTTTTTGTGAACATGGTTTTAAATTATTTAAATATCCTCCTAAGGATTCTTTATTTATAAACTTGTCCAACATAGGATATAAATTTGTTTTCTTTTTATGCTCAGTATTATAACAGCTAAATATCTTATCTTTATTATCATGACCTGTTATAACTATCAAAGCTTCTTTACTATTAGTAATGTTACACGCCTGTTTACTTAAGTTTTCTAAGAATCCATCTATACTTTTATTGAGATATAATTTTTTAGTAGCTTCATTTATAGCACTTATTGAACCTCTTAATTTATCAATCAAAATTTGTACATTATTATTTTTATTGGTTATTTCTATTGATAAACTTAAAAGAGATGCAACAGAAGATATGAAGTCTATATCTTGTTCCGTTAGAAAATCTTCTTCTGTCAAAAAGCAAGTCATAAATCCAACTACTTCATTATTTATGATAAAAGGAAAAACTATTCTACCAATGTAACCTTCAGATTTTGCTAAATCTCGTTCCCCTTCTGCTCTAGAATCTTCAAATACATTTTTCACATATATTATCTTTTTCTCATTTACAGCTTCATGGATATATTCTGGATATGTGTCAAAATCAATTTTTGCACCTTTAAGACTATTGATTGGAAAAATTTGAGGTACATATTCTAAGGTTTGTGAACATACTAAATAGGCATATTTAGAATCATTTTTATAAAATAGATTTACACATGCCTTTGTAGGGTGAACAACCTCTAACATTTTTTCTATTATTTTATCTTTTATATTAAAAAAATCTGTAGATTCAGTCACCATAGCAGATATTTCCACTAAATTCTTCATTTTATAATTGCCATTAGTCATACTCAATTTCTCCCCCTATATATTAAACTATTTATTAGTATTTTAACATACATTCTTTATAGTAAAAACAAAAACAACGACAAAACTAAGAACTAATATCCAGTTAAATCCTGTCAATATTCCTATAAGAAGTAATGTAATCAATGCATTTAGACCTGTTCTTCCCTTTTCATCCATAAAAGTTATCTTAGAGATGTCGATATTATGTTTTACATTGTTTATATGTTCCTTCACTTGTTCTTCCATATTTCTCTTATAAAGAATGTACACAACTCCAACTAGAAATACACCCATGCCTAATATCCAATTTAGATTAAAAGCTGCAATAAGCAATATTGAACCAAAAACTAACTTTAAAAGTTTAAAAAATACACTATCTATCTTTAAAGTTATATTTCTTATTTCTTTACATTCATCCCTTAATGAATATCCACTTGAATCTAAGTTACTAATCTTTGTTTTTACAATTTCAGAATAAAAAAGCTTTATTATACCATTTAACATTTTCATCACTCCTAAATATTTTACATATATTTGTAAGTTTTACAATTATAATATTTTTTATACTTGGTAATAATAAAAAATAACAAATATTTTATAATTTAGTATTTATTGTAAATAAATTATCAAGACTTTATAGATTAAGTATAAATTTTTCAAAATAAATATTCTTACAATTAAAAAGGAAGTGTTTTTGTGCAAATAGAACAACTTGATTTAGAAACAAGAAATAAAATATACTGCTATACAAAAAAAATTCTTAGAAAATACCAAAAAGGTATTACATCTGGAAAATTAACAGCAGATAAATTTGCAGATAATATATTATCTCAAGATTTTATAAATAGTATACTTGATGAAAAAATAATAAATGAATATGAATTTAAGTTATCTTATATAGACTATATTGAAACTTTAATAAAAATACAAAATGAAAATTTATCTAACTCAAGAAAAAAATCTACTAAATCTATAAAATGTTTTAATATCTCTCAAATAATTCAATTGAAAAATTTATTACATGATACTGGTTATAATCTATCAATTCCATATAAGTACTTAACTCCTAAGGATATAGAAGGTATTATTACACTTATCAATACTGGGTCTATTGAACTTGGAAACGAAAGAATATACAATTATATATCAAAAGCATGATAAAATAAATTTATTATAAAAAGGCAATTTATTTAATATAAAAACTATTTTTTTATATTAAACAAATTGCCTTTTTAATTTTTATTTCTATATGATATTATCCAAGAGCTTTTTCTAATTTAGATAAGTGTTGTATTGGATAATATTTTAATAGTTCTTTAAATTGTTCTACTGATAATCCTTCTGTTGTTGTATATATTCTTATTTTTTCATCTAAATCACTATTAATGAATTTATTTTTTAAATCTTCAAAGTTTACACTACTCATTTTACATCACTCCTTATGTAATATATTCATTTGTACTATTTTATCCAGATTTCTAAAATTTATTACAAAAAAATATCGACATATAAAATTTAATAAAAAAAAAGCTATCTCAATTTAGAAATTGCTTTCTATATTTGAGATAGCTCTAGCTATAACAATAGCCTAATAGTTATAAATAATTATTTATTAACTATCTGTTGTTTTTTCCAGCCATTTGTTGTTCAGCCATTTCAACTAATTTTTTAGTCATGTATCCACCTACATAACCATTTTCTCTTGCAGTAAGGTTTCCTTTATCAACTTGTTGATAATTACTCATACCAAGTTCATTAGCTATTTCTAATTTCATTTGGTTTAAAGCTTCTTTTGCTCCTGGTACTACTGTTTTGTTGTTGTTATTGTTACTTGCCATGTTGATTACCTTCCTTCTGTTTAATTTATTTTGTGTTGCTGATAATATTATGTGATTTTAAACATTTTTAATTCAGGTAATTTTTAGCAATTAAAACCTGCCAAATATCCAGTCGAAAAAGCTATTTGCAAATTAAATCCTCCTGTGTATGCATCTATGTCTATTACTTCACCAGCAAAAAATAAACCTTCTACCAATTTTGATTCCATTGTACTTGAGTTTATCTCATTCACTTTTACTCCACCAGAAGTTATTATTGCTTCATCAATAGGTCTATATCTTTTTACTGTAAATTTCAAATTTTTTAGTAAATGAATTAAATTTTTTCTTTGTTCCCTAGAAATTTGATGAACAACTGTATCTGGAGCAATCTCACTTAAATTTATTATTATAGGTATAAGTTTTTTAGGAAGCAAATCATCCAATGCTTTTTCAAATTTTTTATTTGTGTACTTTTGAAAATCTTTTTGAACTCTCTTATCTAATTTTTCTTCGTCTAATGCAGGTTTTAAATCCAACAGTATAGTATAATTTTCTTTAGTTGTATCTTTCATCCTGCAACTTGCAGACTTTATTATAGGTCCATCTAAACCGAATTTAGTAAATTCAAGCTCTCCAAAATCATTATAAACTTTCTTTTTTTTACTGTTAAACACATTTATCTCAACATTTCTTAATGATAATTTTTCTAAATCTTTTACAAAACCTTCTTGAACTTCTATACCAATCAAAGATGGTTTTGTATCCACTATAGTATGTCCCTGCGAAATAGCAAATTTATATCCATCTCCAGTAGAACCAGTAAGTGGATAACTTAATCCACCAGTTGCTATTATAACTGAATCACACTTGATTTCTTTTTTATTATTTAGAACTACTTTTTCAATTTTATTATTTTTAGATATTATTTTTTCTACCCTAGAATTTAATAATATATTTACTTTTTTGTTTTTTACTTGTTTTTCAAGAGCTTTTACAACATCAAAAGCCTTATCGCTTTCTGGAAAAACTCTTTTTCCTCTTTCTGTTTTAGTTTTTACTCCAAGATTATTAAACATACTTATTACATCATCGTTTGTATATGTGTAAAAAGCACTATATAGGAATTTACCATTTGTAGGCACATTTTCTATTAATTCCTCTATATCACAATCATTAGTTATATTACATCTACCTTTTCCTGTTATTGCAAGCTTCTTACCTAACTTATGATTTTTTTCAATTAAAGTTACGTCAAACCCTCTTTCAGATGCAGTTGATGCTGCTATCATCCCTGCTGGTCCACCACCTATTACTACTATTTTCTTCAAATAATCACTCTTTTCTACCCTTAAATTTTTTAAATTTAAATTAGTATCCATTAATAACAAATTAATATCTATCAATAGAACAAATTAAATTAATTTAATTTCAAAATTTTAAATAATGCAGGAGCTCCTGCTATTCCATAAAAAACAACCAGTGTATACTTAATAAAATTCATAAAAATTATACTCATACTAGAGTCACTTATATTTAAAGTCGTTATCAATATTGAAATCAATACTTTAATACCAACATATAAAATCCCTATTGTGACTATTCCAATCAAAAATCTACATATTCTCGAAAATATTATGTTTTTGTGCTTTTTATTTTTATTACTAAAATTAATTTTTTTATTATTATTTTCTGTAGTAAATCTAATAAATTTATCCTCAACTATATACCCAAATATAAATCCTACTAAAATACCAAATTTTTCAAAATATTCTGGGCTTTTTAGAAATATTGCTATTAATATAAATGGGATAAGTAAAGCTACAAGAAAAATATATTTTTTATTATCATCGATATAGTCAAATATTTTTACAAATACAACTGTAAAAAATATGCCAAGTATCCAGCCAGCGATTACATCTATAGGCCAATGAACAGCTAAATATAGTCTAGATAATCCTACACCTAAAACCATTACTGCACCCAATAAATGTATATAGTTTCTTTTAAATATAGTCATAATACTAACCCAAAATGTAGTTGCAGTTTGAGTATGTGCACTTGGAAAAGAGTATCCTCCAGCAGTAGAAACTCTCAGCGATTCAAGACCTTTTATACCTATTGGTCTAGGAGCCTTTACAAATTCTTTGATACTTAGGTTCACAACAAAATTTCCAACTATCGCAAACAACATTTTTTGTCCACATTTTTTATTTATACACCAATATATAGCTGCTGTAATTAATATCAATAATGGTGCTTCTGTACTTACTGTAAATACAAGAAATATAAAGTTTAAAAATGGATTTCTTAAACTCTGGAAAAATAATAATATACTCAATTGAATATCCATATAGATGTCTCCTTTACTAAAATTTTATATACTTAATTAAAAAGCACTAACTCCTACAGAGATTAGTGCTTTCAATTCACATTTAAGTCTATTCTACATCCTCAACTATACCTATATAAGGTAAATTTCTATATTTTTCAGCATAATCTATTCCATAACCAACAATGAATTTATCTTCTATAACAAATCCAACATAATCTACAGGTATATTAGCTTTTCTTCTTTGAGGTTTATCAAGTAGAGTACACAGTTTTAGAGATTTTGGATTTCTAGTTTTTAAAGCTGCAACTAGATTGCTTAATGTCAAACCAGAATCTATTATATCCTCTACAATTAACACATTCTTTCCTTCAATATCTACGTCTAAGTCTTTTAATATTTTAACTGTCCCAGAAGATTCTGTTGAATTTCCATAACTTGTAACACTCATAAAATCTATATTTACATCTAAATCTATACATCTTATTAAATCTGAAACAAATACACTAGCTCCTTTAAGTATACCTACTACTAGTAAATCTTCATCTTTAAAATCTTCTTCTATTTTTTTACCTAATTCATAAACTTTTGCTTTTATCTGTTCTTCTGTCAACATTTTTCCTGTAACTTTGTACATCTTGAATCCTCCCGCTTTCCATCTATTAACCTATATATTATAGCATACTAAAATATCAATTAAAATCTTTTTCATCATTTTTAAACCTAAATTAACAGCTTATCCATACTTTTTTGCTTTTTCTCTTAAATATTTGGAATAAATATTCCTTTGTATTATAATCTATATGTAAATATATTAATCAGTTATTTTTATTAATTATATAATTTTATTTTTGGAGGTACTTTTATGAGCACAAATCATGGAGCTAATTTATATAGTTTATCTAGTAAGTATGGCTTTTCAAAAGAAGAATTTATGGATTTTAGTTCTAATATAAATCCTTTTGGTACATCAGATTTAGCCAAACAATACATTATAAACAATATAGATATAGTATCTATGTATCCTGACCCTGATTACATAGACCTAAAAACTTCTATATCTAACTACTGTAAGTGTTCTATAGATAATATAGTACTTGGTAGTGGAGCTACAGAATTAATTTCATCTTTCATACATACAATTAACCCTAAACAAGCTCTTTTGCTTTCTCCTGCTTATTCAGAGTATGAAAAAGAACTATCTAAAATTAATTGTTCTATAGATAAATATTTTGCTAAAGAAGAAGATGATTTTCATATAGAATTAGAAAATCTTATAAAGACTATTAACTCTAAAGACTATGATTTAATTGTAATTTGCAATCCTAGTAATCCAACTGGATTTGCATTTACTAAAATAGAAATAAGAGAACTATTAAAAAACACAGATAAATTTTTAATGATTGATGAAACGTATGTAGAGTTTACTGATACAAGCATATACTCTTCTACTCAATTAGTTGATGATTACTCTAATTTATTTGTTATAAGAGGAACATCAAAGTTTTTTTCAACACCTGGCATAAGACTTGGATATGGTCTTATCTCTGATAATGATGTTAAGAATAAAATAAATAATAACTTAGATTTATGGAATATCAATATAGTGGCTTCTAAAATGGGAGAAATCATGTTTAATGATTTTAATTTTATATCAAGTACTATTTCTTTAATGAATACTGAAAGAGATTATTTACTTAAGGAACTTAAAAGCATAAAAAGCTTAAATGTATATGATACTAAAGGTAATTTCATATTATGTAAAATTAAGACGAAGGAATTTACTGCTAAATCCCTTCGTGAGAAACTAATTCCTCAAAGAATAATAATAAGAGATTGTTATTCATTCGAAGGTTTAGATGAATATTTTTTTAGGGTATGCATATTAAAACCTAATGAAAATAAATTTTTAATATCCTCTTTTAAGGCAATTTTTTAAAATTAACGCTCTATAAATATAGTAAATAGAATATTATTAAATAAATGATAAAGCGTGCATTTCTATATGAATTTGCACGCTTATTTTCGTTACTGTTTTATGCTTTGAGTAAATGCTTCTGTGCATAAATCAACAGAATTACTTTTTTATGTAGACTATTGTTTTTGTTTATTTGGTTATTGAGTTCTCAATAAGCTCAATAAATTGTTTCATTTCATTTGTACAATCTTGAGAGTAAATAATTCCATATGGATTTGCAAACTTCTCTGTCAGAGGAATTGTAATTAAAGATGGGTGTACATCTTCCCATACATCCAACGTTAACAGCACACTTCCAGTTTGTTCACATTCATTAAAAACCTCAACATCATAATAATAAGATGTATCCTGAATATGGATTTGTGGGTGTTCTGTTTCTAATATGTCTCGGAATTTGTCAATAAATTCTGAATCTCCACGTCGCCCCATCATCAATGTGTTGCCATGAAGACTTGAAAGGTCAATGCTAATACAGTCTACGAGTGGGTGTCCATGAGGTACTGCAATACTCAAATAATGATATCCAAGAGGATAAAAGTTACATCTTGCTAGCCAAGGCCTTGAACCACAAGTTCCTACAAAAAAATCAATATTTTTCCCTAGATTCTCAATCGTAGAAAGAATATTTGTATGGTCATCTTCAAAAGTAACAATTTTTAACTGATATTCTAAATGTCTCTCATTGATAGACTTCCATAGCTTAAAAAAAGTACGACATGGATTTAATAGAGATGTTCCAATTCTAAGAACATAATTTGGTGTTCCAGCCGTTTTTTTGACCTTTGAGATAGCTTTATTAGAAAACTGAATCATTTTAATAGCTTCTTTATAGAAAACCTGTCCTGCTGATGTAAGAATAATTCCTTGATTGGTTCGTATCAGGAGTTTTACTCCTATATGATTTTCAAGGGAATTTATTTGTTTCATTACAGAAGCAGGAGTAATATATAGTTTTTCAGCAGCCTGTGTAAAACTACCCATATCTGCAACTTGAATAAAAGTTTTTAGTAATGGATTATACATATCTCACCTCGTATTTACTTTTAGTAAATACAATTATATCATAACTGGTAATTCCTAGTCAATGAAGCTTTAATTATAATGAAATTATAGAAAAAGAAATGGAGTGTGATAAATATGCAAAGTATAAAATTAAGTAATGGAGTGGAAATGCCATTTGAAGGCTTCGGAGTGTATCAGATTCCTGATGGTAATGAATGTGAGCAGGCAGTTCTTACTGCATTACAAGCAGGGTACAGACTGATTGATACTGCAGCTTCTTATGGTAATGAGAACGCAGTAGGCAAGGCGATTAAAAAAAGTGGAATACCACGAGAAGAAATATTCATTACTACAAAAGTATGGGTTCAAGATTTTGGTTATGAAAAAACAAAAGAAGCAGTTGAATGTTCTCTTAAAAAGCTGGGGCTTGATTATATTGATTTAGAACTTCTACACCAGTCTATGTCAGATTATTTAGAGTTTAAAAATAAAGGAGGATGTAGATATGCTTAATATAAAATTAAATAATGGTGTGGAAATGCCCATTGAGGGTTTTGGTGTATATCAGATGACAGAACAAAAGCAATGTGAACAGGCAGTTTTAGATGCAATCAAATCTGGCTATCGTTCTATAGATACTGCCACTGCATATTACAATGAGGAAGCTGTTGGTACAGCAATTAAAAAATATGGTATTCCAAGAGATGAATTGTTTATTACTACAAAACTTTGGATTCAGGATGCGGGATATGAAAATGCAAAAAAAGCATTTCAGACATCATTGGATAAATTAGGTCTGGACTATCTTGACCTTTATCTTATCCATCAGCCTTATGGAGATTATTATGGTTCATGGCGAGCGATGGAAGAATTGTATATGGCTGGGCGTATTCGTGCTATTGGTGTCTGCAATTTTGATGCAGACCAGTTGACAGATTTGATTATTCATAATGAAATTGTTCCAGCAATTAATCAAGTAGAGTGTCATCCATTCTTCCATCAAAAAAAGCTGTTGGAAACAATGAAAGAACACAATATAAAAATGGAAGCATGGGGACCACTTGCACAAGGTAGTTGTGATATTTGGGATAACGAAGTATTAAAAGATATTGCACAAAAACATAAAAAATCCATTGCACAGATTGTACTACGTTGGCATATACAGCGTAATGTAATCATTATCCCTAAGTCCATTCATAAAGAGCGTATGGAAAAGAATCTTCAAATTTTTGATTTCGAACTAAGCAAAGAAGATATGCTTAATATTGATGAACTGGATACTGGAGCCAGCACAATTTATAATAAACATGAACCTGAATTTGTAAAAACAATTTGCAGCCTAAAGGTTCGCTAATGAAAGTAGGTAATGGTGATGTCTGAAAAATCAATTGTAATTTATTATTCCCAATCTGGTGTAACACGACAGATTGCAAAAAAGATTCAAGAAATGACAGGAAGTGATATTTACGAAATCATTTCTAATAGGCTATATAATTCCGATATGTGGAAAGCATATGAAGAAGCTAAGGCAGAAATAAAGTCTGAGAATATGCCTAAACTTTCTGGCAAGCTACCAGAATTGAAGAAATATCAAAAAATTTATTTAGGTGGTCCAGTTTGGGGAGGAGCACCTGCAAATCCTATGAAAGTATTTTTGAAGCAAGTTGACTTTCATAGTGCATATATTCTTCCTTTTTGGACTTTTTATGATTATGAGGGAGATTACGAAAAAGATATTATAAACGAATGTAAAAACGCCAAGTTTATATCAGGAATTGGTATAACAAACCAAATGATTCACAGCAATAAGTTAGAGGAAGAACTCAAGAAGAAACTCTCTCACTATAATTTGAATATATGATGTTTTTAAAATTGTTATAGAAATTCGTTTCAATCATTAAAGAAAATGGATGAATTTAATGAAGAAAAACCGTAAATATAAAAAATAAGTTATCTCTTTTTGAGATAACTCATTTTTATTTATTATAAATTAAGCACTTTGCTTTTCTTTGTTTCCTTTTTTGCTCATTCCATCATTTATCTTGTCTACAACAACTGCTATCGCATTGTCTCCTGATACATTACATGCTGTACCAAAACTATCTTGAGTTAAGTATAAAGCTATCATTAAGCTTGCAAGACCACCATCTGATGGGATTCCAACCATTGGTAAGAAAGGAAGTGCACTCATTATAGCTCCTCCTGGTGCTCCTGGTGCTGCAACCATTGCTATACCCAACATTGCAATGTAAGGGAATAGTACATCGATTCCATGAGGCATACCATTCATCATTAAAACGGCTGTTGTAAATCCTGTTATAGATATCATACTACCTGATAAATGGATTGTTGCACAAAGAGGTACAACGAATTCTCTTATTTGTTTACTTACTCCATTGTTTTCTGCACAACCAACATTAACTGGTATAGTTGCTGCTGAAGATTGAGTACCTATAGCTGTTAAATATCCAGGTATTTGATTTTTTAACATTTTGATTGGATTCTTTCCTGAGAATGCTCCTGCTGCTGTGAATTGACATGCCATATATACAAAGTGTAATGGTATTACTACTAAATAAACTTTCCAGAATACTCCTAATATTGTCCATACTTGTCCTGCTATAGTTATATTTGCAAAAGTTCCTGCTATATATAATGGTAATAAAGGTATAATTACTGTTGACAACGTTTTCGTTACGATTTCTTGGAATTCTTGGAAGAAATTAAATAGAACTTCTCCTTTTCCATGATTTCTTAAAGCTGATATCCCAAGTCCCATTACAAATGCAAACACTATTGCTGCTGTTACATCTACCATAGGCTCTAGTGGAATTGTAAATATTGGTGCTAACATTCCTGCTTCTGGGTCTCCAATTTGACTTGCTACACTTGCATCAATAAAATTTGGGAATATTAACATAGATACTGCAAATGACAATACTCCTGCAATTAAAGTAGAACCATATGCTATTCCTGTAGTTATTCCTAATAACTTTCCTGCTCCTGTTGCTAAGTCAGCTATTCCTGCTGTTACAAATCCTATAATTATAAATGGTATAACAAACTTTAAGAATGCTGAGAATAAAGTACTAACTGTTACTAAAATTTGAACTATTATTTCTGGCGCATAACTTCCGATTAAAATACCGACTATGATACCGACGATTAGTTTAGGCACTAAACCTATCTTTTTTTTACTCATAACTTTTACCCTCCATAAATTTTTTTAGATTAAGTATTCTTGTATATTGAATACTTTGTCAAACATTGAATCCCCACTTATTATGATAATAGAGTTTTATCTCTCCGTCAACAATTTAACCATTTTTTGTTAATAAAAAAAAGAATAACACATATAAAATGTTATTCTTCTTCATCTTTTATAGAAAATTCTACATTTTCAATTATATTTGAATGTTTATCCTTTTTTGCAATGATTCTATATTTATTAATTTCTTCATTCACAAGACCTATACTCCAAATTAATACTATAGCATCATCTATAAATCCAAATACTCCAGCAATCATTTCAGGTATTATATCAATACCAGATACAAAATAGGATACAGTAAAAACTAATACAGAAACTACTCTGACCTTATTAACTATATTTATTCTTTTATCTGTCATAAAGTCTGGTAGTTTAAGTAAATCAAATATAAAAAGTAATCCAAATTTAGCATTTTTAAATCTCACTAAAATTTTTTTTAGAGTATCTAAAATTATATCAATAATTTTTTTAAAAAATTCCATATTTATCACCTCTTATAATCATAGGTTACTCTACATTATAACCGATATAATTAATTTGATGAATATTTTAGATATAAATTTTATTAATTAGTTTATACTTAAATTGTATTGCTTACATATGGAATGTTATATCATAACTCAAGCATTTCAAATTAGCTATAATTTTTTCAATAATATTAATTTATTTTTAATTATAGCAATTCAATTCCTGCATTTCTAAAACTCTCAATCATGTCTTGTGGCCATACTCCAACTTGCACTTCCCCTATATGTGCCTTTTGCAAGAAATACATACATATTCTTGATTGACCAATGCCTCCACCAATTGTATATGGAAGTTCACCATTTAAAAGCATTTTGTGATAATCAAATTCTTTTCTATCTTCACATCCAGCAAGCTTTAACTGTTTTTCTAATGATTCTTCGTCAACTCTAATTCCCATTGATGATAATTCTAATGCAGAATCTAGAACAGGGTTATAAAATAGTATATCTCCATTTAATTCCCAGTCATCATAATCTGGACTTCTTCCATCATGTTTTTCTCCTGATATTAATGTCTTTCCTATTTGTGTTATAAATACAGCTTTTTTATCTTTTACAATTTTATCTTCTCTTTCTTTAGGAGATAACTCTGGATACATATCTTCTAATTCCTGTGATGTTATAAATGTTATTTCTTCTGGTAAAATTTCTTTTATACCTTCATACATACTACACACAAATATTTCAGTATCTTTGAATACTCCATATAATCTTTTTACAACATCTTTTAAAGTTTTTTCATTTCTGCTACTTTTTTCTATAACTAATTCCCAGTCCCATTGGTCTACATATAAAGAATGTATATTGTCCAATTCTTCATTTTTTCTTATTGCATTCATATCTGTATATAAACCACTTCCAACTTCAAAACCGTATTTTTTAAGAGCTAATCGCTTCCATTTTGCAAGTGATTGAACAATTTCTGCATTTTTCTCCATAAATGGTATATCAAAACTTACAGCTTTTTCTCCATTTAAATTATCATTTGCCCCTGTCTCAGGCAATACAAATAGCGGTGAAGAAACTCTTATTAGATTTAACTCATTACTCAATCTCATTTCAAAGAAATCTTTTAATTTTTTTATAGCTACTTGTGTATCAATTACATTTAGACTGCTTTTATAATCTTTTGGTATTATTGTACTCATACTATTCACTCCCTATATTTTATATATTTTTCCATTAAAAAAACCTCTCATCCCTATAAAAAGGGACGAAAGGTTGCTTTTCCGCGGTACCACCCTGATTAGTTTGAAATAAATTCAAACCCAGCTCATAATGTACAGATATTACTCGATACATCCCAATATGATAACGGTTTGGTTCCGACTAAGCCTACTCTTTTAAAATTTCAGTTAGCAACTCCAGGATGTTCTTCACTATAGACTTCATATTGGTCTCACACCATCACCAACTCGCTTTAATTACATTCTATACCTACTCTTCCTTTCAACGTCTTTAAAGTTTTATTTTGAATTTAATAAAATTTAACTTTTATGTTTTCTATTTATTCATAATAGTATGATAAGTGATTAGTTAAATTTTGTCAAGTTTATTATTTTTTGTTTTTTATATGCTTTATAAATTTTTAAATATACTTTATAAACCTTAATATATTTTTATAAGCTTTCAAATGTAGTTTTCAATCTATCCATACACTCTTTTAATAGAGATTGTGGGCATGCTACATTTATTCTTTCAAATCCAATACCTTCTTTTCCAAATATATAGCCTTCATCAAATAATACATTGGCTTTTTTAAACATTAAATCTTCAAGTTCTACTTCATTTAATCCATAAGCAGTAAAGTCTAGCCAAACTAGATATGTTCCTTCTGGATAAACAAGTTTAACTTTTGGTAAGTTTTCTTTTAAGTATTTATCAATAAATTTTATGTTATTATCTAGATATTCATTTAATTCATCAAGCCAATCTTCACTTTCATTATATGCTGCTATAGTAGCTACAATAGCAAAAGGATTTGGTGAAGTACCAACTCCAACAGCTGTAACTTCATCTTGATACTTTTTCTTTAATTCTTTATTATTCACTATTATATTGGATAATTGCATTCCAGCTAAATTGAATGTCTTACTTGGAGCTATGCATGTAACTATTTTCTCTTTATATTCTGGGCACAATGATTGTAAAGGAGTATGTTTAAATCCTTTTCGAATTAAGTCAGAATGTATTTCATCTGCTATTATCCATAAGTCATATTTCTTACATATTTCTATAACCCTTTTTAATTCTTCTTCTCTCCATACTCTACCAACAGGATTGTGTGGACTACAAAGTATGAGTACTTTATTATTATCACACTTAGCTTTTTCTTCTAAATCAGCATAATCCATTCTATAAGTTCCATTTTCATATATTAGAGAATTGTTTACAACTTCCCTATTATTACTTTTTATCTTTGCTTCAAATGGATAATATACTGGTTTTTGAACTATTACTCCTTCTCCAGAATTTGTTAATATTCTTACTAAAATAGCAACAGCAGGTACAACTCCAGGACTAAAAACAATATCTTCTCTATTTATTTCCCAGTTAAATCTTCTTTTGTACCACCCACAAACTGCATCGAAGTATTCATAACTATTATTAGAACTATATCCAAATATTTTGTGGTCAATTCTTTTATGTAATGCTTCTATTATTGGCTCTGCACATTCAAAATCCATATCTGCAATCCAAAAAGGTAGGCCATCTTTTCGTGCTTTTGGTGAACAATTAGTTCTGAAATCCCACTTTATACAGTCTGTTCCTACTCGGTCTACAACTCTATCAAAATTATATTTACTCATTTAATCCTCCTAAAATATAAATTCTATAAATATTAAATTTGTCACTACTTGTAATCTAATGACATTTTACCACTCTACACACTATAATAATAACACTTTTTGCTTTAATAGATTTAAAATATACATATTTTTCCTATTATAGTTTTTTTCGATATTATAAACACAACTTCACTACATCAAAATAAAAAGAGACTGTTTATGTCAATAATATTACAACTAACATAAAGAATCTCTTTTCATATTCCTAATTTCATATTTCTAAATTTTTTTAAATATAAAATAATTAATTTAATACTATCCTAATCTCTTTTCAACTAGTCTACACCATATATCCACTCCGTATTCTAAAGCCTTAGTATCAAATGTCACATTGGGATTGTGGAATCCTGGTGTAGCATCAGCACCAAGTCCAATATATGTAGTCTTACATTTTAGTTTTTGAGTATAATAGTGGAAATCTTCTCCACCAGAATTTTTAAATACACCTATAGATGCATCTTCACCAAGTACATCTTTGATAGTCTCTTCAGCTAAATTTACAAGACCTTCATCAAACTCTGCTGCTGGAACTCCATCTTTTGAAAGCAATATAGCCTCTGCATTTATAGAACTTGCAGCAGTTCTTATAGCATGCATAGCTTTTTCTTTTAATTCTTCAATTATTTCGTTACTCTCTGCTCTTATATCTAAAGCCATAAAAGCTTCATCTGGTATATTATTATATGTTTCCCCTTTAACTGATATATTTGTAACTTTAATAGAATTTGGAACGGCTGGATTTACTCTTATTGCATTTATTGCATTTACTGCTAAGCAGACAGCATCTACTGCATTCACACCTAAGTGTGGCTTAGAACCATGACATGTAACTCCTTTAATAGTAAATTCCATTATACAACTAGCGCAGTGATACATTGCAGGTATAGCCTTTCCTAATCTACAATCTTGCCCAGGTCTTAAATGCATACCTACCATCTCTTCAACATCATCTAATAAACCAGAATCTATTACTCTTAATGCCCCATAAAGTTTTTCTTCACCTGGTTGAAAAATTATTTTAAGCTTTCCTCTTTTTACTAAATCCCTTTCTTTTATTAGGTTTGCAGCTGTTAGAAGCATTGAAGTGTGACCATCATGACCACAAGCATGTATCATTTTCTTTTCTCCATCTATTATAAATTCTAATGCATCTATATCTGCCCTTATAGCAAATACTGGCCCTTCTTTTTTAGAGTCTATTGTTACTATAATACCAGTTCCTGCAACACCTTCATCTATATTTTCAAATTCCATTTTTTTAAGCTCTTCTAAAAGAAATGCAGATGTTTTATATTCTTCAAATCCTTTTTCTGGAATTGTATGCAAATAATCATACACCTTATGTACATAGTCAATATAGCTTTTATTATTTTCCATAATATAATACCTCCATAAATTTTAATTTTAATATATATTACTTTTTTTATATATTGTCTATACTACAAAATAATTCATTATAAGCATTGCAATACACCCATTTAAAGTTGCTATTACAAACATATGTGGATAGTATTTAGTTTTTAATTCAGCAGTTCCTAACAGTCTACCCATAAATTGTATCTGAGCTCCTGAAAGTAATAACATTGGTAAGAGTATTGCAACATGTGCTTGACCTATTTGACCTGCTGTAAACAATCCAGCTATTACCCCAGAAGCACCTCCCATTGATATAAATATTGTCATTATTGCAGTTGCTGCAACACCTGGAAGTCCAAATATGCTCATTACAGGTGTGAAAATTGTTCCGATTATATCCAAAAGACCTGTTAAATTGAATATAGAAATTATAGCAAAACCAAATATAACATTTGGAGCCATTGAATTTGTGCTTATTTGAAACCCATTTCTAGCTCCACCAATAAATGCATCTATCACATTTCCCTTTTTAGCTTTCACTTCTTTTTTTGCTACATCTCTTGCTACATCACTCATATTAAGCTTCCTCCTTTTCGAATTTATTTAAGTATAATCTAAGTAAATTTGCGCCAACAAATTTCATAATTAATATTAAAGCAAGTGGTATAAATATTGGAACATCACCTATAAATGGAAACAATGCTGCTCCTGAAGCAAAGAAATTTGTGATTGCTGATGCTCCCGAAAATTGAAATGCACAGAAAACAGCTTTTTGCTTTTCATCTATATATCCATCATCTTTAAGTTCCTTAGTCATAGATGCAGCAGCATCTGTAGATTGTAAACTAGCTATTAAAGTTAACCCTGCAAATCCAGGTAATCCTAGTAATGGCTTTAATAGTGGACTAAGAAGTTTTTGCGCTGCTTTCATACCATCTAAGTGGTCTATAACTCTAACTATTCCAAGTGCAAACATAACTGATGGTATTAAAGTTAATGCATATAGCCATCCATCACGAGGACCAGTTCCTCCATCCCCTCTGAAGTTTGCAGCTAATGTACCTACACCATCATTAACTGTTCCAAGTGAACCAAAGTTTCCTAATACATTATTAAAATCTAGTACTTTTAATGCTCCAGGTGCATCTTTAAATATTCCTGAAAAGAATAATGCTCCTAATATTAATGCTACATACCCATACCACTTAACTTCTATTTTTTCTGTTGTTGATTCTAGTTTGCTCATATAAACTCTCCCTCCTGCTTAAATAAATTTTATTAGTACACCTTTTTATTAAGCAAAACCCATGCCAATACTTTAATAATAATATTTTTTCATTTATTTTTTTATTGTTAATTTTTTACATCATATAAACTGCTTGCAATAGCTAACATTTTAAATTTATATTTATGTCTCATTTATTGATACATAGTGGAAAAATCTTTATATTATAAATATTTTTCTATGTAATTTTTCAAACTAATTTTATAAATAGGATTTTATAGGATAAAAACCTACAAACACCTATTATTTATATAAATGTATAAATTTATCATGCTGTTTGTTGTATAATATAACTTGTTCTGCTCTTAAAAAAGCAAACTAAATATTACCTTAGTTAGGAGAAATAAAATGGACAAAAAAAAATTAATCCTTATAACATATGATAAATTAAATGCTAACCACTACAAAGAAGAGTTAATAAGCTTTTTTGGAGATGAAATAAGTATAGAAACACAAAACATACTTGATGGTATAAAGGAGAATTTAGAGGGTGATGTAGTTCTTTCTCTATCACCTTTAACTAGCAATTTTTTAATAAAGCACTTTAAGGAAGATATTGAAATTATACATGGAACAAAAGCACTTTCAAAGCTTGGATATGAGAAAATGATGAAACTCCCTCCAGGTACAAAATCATTACTTATGACTACCAATAAAACTTCAGCGTTTGAAATGGCTACTTATCTATATAAGATAGGAATAAATCATATCGATTTTGTACCAACATACCCAAACTGTGAAGAAATATATGATTTAGATACAGCTATAACACCAGGTCAGACTAGATTTATACCAAAATACATAAAAAACATAGTTGATTTGGGTTGGAGAAAAATTTCGTTAGATACATATATGTCGTTACTAGTGGTATTAAAGTTAAAAAATGAGAAATTTATAGAAAAACTGTACAAGCTATCCAAGGAAATACTTAGTCATGACTTTTTAAATACATCATTAGATAATATATCTAAATTGAAAACTATACTCTATATGACTATTGATGAAATTGGAGATGGGCTGATATTTTTAAATACATTTAACAAGGTTACATTTGTAAATAAATCTTTACTAAGCATGTTAGAATTAGATGAGAGGCTCATAAAGTCTCCTTCTCTAATAGACTATTTACCAAAAAGTTTTTTAGATAAAATCACAAAAAACCTAAACATAGATAATATGATTATATATATAGATGAAATAGACAAGAAATTTATACTATCAAAAAAACCATTTTATCTTTATAAAAATATAGAAGGTTGCTTAATCACACTAAAAGATGTAAGCAAGATAGAAATACTAGAACAAAAAATAAGAAGTGACTCTGTTAAAAGAGGTTATATAGCCAAGTATAAGTTCAATAATATAATTGGAAATAGTACTGTTATAAAGGATTGTATTAAAAAAGCAAAAAAAATGTCACTCACAGATAATCCGATACTAATAACTGGAGAAACAGGTACTGGTAAAGAAGCTTTTACTCAATCAATACACAACCATTCTCATAGAAAAAATAAACCTTTTGTTGCAATAAATTGTGCTTCATTGCCAAGTGAGTTACTTGAAAGTGAACTGTTTGGATATGAAGATGGTTCTTTTACTGGAGCAAAAAAAGGTGGAAAGAGGGGATTGTTTGAATTAGCTCATACTGGAACCATATTTTTAGATGAAATAGGAGACATGCCACATGATTTACAAGTAAAGCTCTTAAGAGTTTTACAAGAAAAGGAAATAAGAAAAATTGGTGGTACAAATATTATTCCAATTGATGTAAGAATACTAGCTGCTACAAATAAGGACTTAGAAAAACTAATTTTAGAAAACAAGTTTAGAATGGATTTGTTTTACAGGATAAGTATGTTCACTCTAGAGTTACCTCCTCTTAGAAACAGATTGGAAGATATACCACTTCTTTTGGAATCATTTTTAAAAGAACTTCCATATAAAAATATTAAGCTTGATAAAAGCCTATTAATGGCTTTAAATTCTTATACTTGGATGGGCAATATTAGAGAATTAAGAAATTGTATTGAATATATGGCTTATATGGGTTCTAATCAACTTACAATAAATGACTTGCCACAAAATATATCTTCAAAATTAAATAATCATAATATATTAGGAAATATATCTATATTTCACGATTTAAATCAATATGACAAAAACATATGTATTGCTATTCTAAAATCACTATATATAAAGCCTATGGGAAGGGCAAAACTTATGAAATTTATGGAACATAATGTTACAGAATATGAAGTAAGAAATATGCTAGAATATTTAACATCTAATGAATATTTAAATCCTGGTAAAGGAAGAAAAGGTACTTCTATTACTGAAAAAGGTATAAAAATTATAGAAAATAATATAGTTTAGTTTTATAGTAATTCAAATTTACTACTTCAAAACTTATATCTATAATTATAAATATTATTTTTACTATAACTTATTATAAAAAAATAATAGATACTTTCAGCAAAAAAGCTATGAAGTAATAATTTTTATTATTAGTTTCATAGCTTTTAATATTAATATATTAATTGATTTAATATTACTGATTGATAATTATAAAGTGTATCTGTTAAAGGTATAAACTCTGAACCAATACCAAATTTTAATTCTGCAAACGCCTCTAAATAATCTGGGTCACATACATCTTCCTGTGTTAAATCTTGAAGTACCATTTCAGTCGCAAGATAAGTTGCTAATGATGGTATAAAAGCATCCATTGGCATAGGATATCCACCAAGTCTATTTGACATGCCAGCAGCTTTAGCCTTTTCACTTATCATATCATTTATCTTGTCATAATTTTGAGCATCTTTTTTAGCTATTTTAAGTCCCATAACACTAGGATACGTATCTGTTGGTGATGGATTACTTTGCTCTGCAACTATATATTTTAACTCTAAAGCTTTAGTCAATATAACTTCATCCATATACTTATTTACGCCAAATACATTTATATCTTTTCCATACTTTTTAACTTGTTTGTCAATATCTTCATTTAAAAATTGCTTCATTTTACTTTTATCTTCTTCTGTATTTACATTTGGTGTATCAACTTGTACAAATTGCATTCCTAAATTTCTACAAGTCTCTTTAATTTTTTCCAGTCTTTTAGCGATATTGGCATCTTTCAAATCATCCTTAGATGCATAATGAATAAAAACTTTTGCTCCTAATTCCTTTGAACGTTCAACTAATAATTTTCCTCTTCCCTCTGTGTCAATTCCTAGATTTACATCTACATATTGACTCAATTGGTTTTTGTCCTCTCCCATTGGAGCTGAAATAGTTACTATTTCTGGACGTTTTTCTTTTACCTTTTGTAATGCTGGTAAAAGACCTGCTTGATCTGTTGATACTACAATCGCCTGAATTTCTTCATCATCAGCCAATTTTACTATTTCATTAATAGACTTATCTATATTAGAAGTAAAGTTTTCTGGCAACACAACATGCTTTATAGTTCGCTCAACTCTAGCTTCACCATCTTTTTCTTTATCAATTTCATTAGCTTCCTTATACTCTTTTGCTAAATCTTCCACTATATTGTATTGTACTTTATTTTCAGATAATGGCTGAGTTACTACTGCGACTTTAAAATCATCAATGATTTTTTCTTTATCGTTTTTGCCTGCAACTAAGCTACAGCCTGTAAGTCCAATGATTAAACATATAGATAGCATAAATGCTGTTATTTTTTTAAGCATTAGTTAAAACCTCCTAAATTTGTACTTTCTTATCACTATTACTAATTTTATCACACTTCAAAGAAAAATTATATTATAAAAAAATTATATCTCAACTATTATAATACAATCTAAAAAGTACTATAGGCAGATTAGATTTTAATTAAATCTACCTATAGTACTAAAAAAATTATATATTATAAAATTAAATTAATTATAAATTATTATGCTATTTGTTTGTTGCTTTTTATGAAATTACCAACTATTCCACCCAATATAGCTGGTATTACCCAGTTAAAGCCCAAACCTGCAAGTGGTAAACTCTGTATAAATGGAACAGCTCCTGTCATTCCATTTACAGCTGATAGTACACTAACTACTAGTGTAACATATGCTGCACCTTTAAATGCATTGTCATTTTTTATATGCTTACCAGCCAATTCCATGATAACTATTGCCAATAAAACAGGATATATTGTTTGTAGAATTGGAACTGATATAGCTATTATAGAATCAACACCTAAATTAGATATAAGCATACTAGCCACACATATACCTATAACTAGTTGTTTATAAGTTGCTTTACTTATTCCTTCAAAGTAAGTTGAAATTGATGCTGTTAGACCTGTAGAAGTCGTTAAGCAGGCAAGTGCTACTATTACACCTAAAATTACCTTTCCTACTTGACCATATAATAGTATACTAGTTATCTCAACTAATAAAGATGCTTGAGGTATGCTAGTATCATATAAAGTTGAAGCTGTTGCTCCAAGATAAGTAAGACCACCATATACTAATGCTAGGAATACACAAGCTACAAAACCAGCTTTAATAGTCATACCTATTTGGTCTTTATCTGATGTATATCCTTTAGCTATTATAGACATTAACATTATAGTAGCCATAGAAGCTGCACCTAGAGCATCCATTGTTTGATAACCTTGTGATATACCTTCACCAAATAGATTTTTATCTATCATGTGTTCTGGACTCATAGGTCCTACTGGAGATATTATCCCTTTTACAATTAGAACAAATAATACTAATAATAACGCTGGAGTTAAATATTTACCTATTATGTCTATAACTTTAGAAGACCTAATCGTAAATGCTAAAGTTAAACCAAAGAATATTACTGAAAATACTGCTTTAGCTACTGCTCCATGGTCTCCAAATATAGGTATAATACCCATTTCATATGTTGTTGCACAAGTTCTTGGTATAACAAGAAGTGCTAAACATGCTAGAGCAGCTACACTCATTACTCTTGCCAAGCCTTTGCCTGCTCTTCTAAGTACATCATCCATGCTTCCTTTACATCTTGCTGTTGCTATAATAACAAGCATTGCTATACCAGCATCTGCAACAACAAAGCCAACAAGAGGAATTAACCAGTCTTTACCGGATTCCATTCCTAAAAATGGAGGGAACATAAGATTTCCTGCGCCAAAGAACATAGAAAATAAAGCAAAACCAACTATAAAAATATCTCTCATCTGCTTACTCACACCAAACTACCCCCTTTGAAAATATTTTGAATATTAAGATAATCTTACTTTATTTTCATAAAAATGTCAATCTGGTAAAAATTCTCACATTGTTAACGTTTTCCCAATTTGATATTTGCATATAATTTTCATTTTATGATAATTCCCATCAGTTTTGTTAAATCGATTGCTTGCGACACATCAAAACAAGCTCCCCTAATATCATTTATTCCTACTTCAATACCTTCAATATTATTAGTAGTAAAATCTACTCCAGAAAGTTTAGTTCCATTAAAATTCGCTTTTTTTAAATTTGTATACTCGAATACTAAATTTTCATTTTTTACTTCCTGAAACACAGAACTTTCAAAATTTGAGTCTAAAATAGAAACTATCTTAAATTTAGAAAACGAGAAGTTAGAATATCTACCTAAAACATCCTTAAACAATACGTTTTTAAGTATACAATCATCCAATCTAACTCCTATTAATTTACTGTCTTTAAATTCCACTCTGTATATACTTCCTCCATCGAAAGATGTATTGGATAAATTGCAGTTTTCAAATACTATATCAAGTAAGTCAATCTTTTTTAAATTACAATTTTCAAAGGATACATTTCTAAATATACAAGATTCAAAACTTGCTCTTGTAATATCCAAATCACTTATAACCTCATTTTCTATAGTTTTATTAAATATTTTTTCATCATTGAATATATCATCTAATATAGATTCAATATTCTCAACGTTTTCTAATTCCCCCGTAAATTTAGGCTTTTGTACTTTAATAATTTTAGTCATTTTCCCCTCCACTATAAATTATATTATTCTTAATTTCATTTTTATTATTATATTAAACTATTATATGTACTTTCAATATATTAAAAAGTTTTTACGAAATATTCTTGTATTCAGTACATTTATAATTATATCACAAACTTATTTATAATGAATTTCCATTAATAGTATAAATATTATAGAAGTATAATAAATGTTATACTTTTATAACAGTTATCTTTAGAAATAATTATTTTTTATAAAAAATGACCTCAATTTTTTATAAAATCGACAAAAAAAACGAATAATTTCTTTAAATTTATTGTAAATAATACAATATTACGATATAATACAACAGAAAAACAAATAGAAAATGTTCATATAATATTAGTAATATGGTCTAATAGTCTCTACAAACTCACCTTAAATGGGTTTTCTATGAATAGAATGTTAACTTTAATATATATTCTATTCTATCTATATGAATATATATTTTTTTGTTTATATTTTAAAGTTTTTTGGAGGTAAAGATGGTACCAAACACTAATAATGTACAACCAGATGGAAATAATTCATCATTAAGCTTTTTAGACAAGATGTTTAAATTCAGCGAACGTGGCTCTAACCTTAAGACGGAAATAATAGGTGGGGTTACTACATTCTTAACAATGGCATACATAGTTTTCGTAAATCCAGCAATATTATCTGAAGCTGGTATGGATAAAGCAGCACTTATAACAGTTACTATATTAGCTACAGCCATTGGTACACTGATATTTGCAATTTTAGGAAATGCACCATTTGCACTAGCACCTGGTATGGGTCTAAATGCATTCTTCACATATTCATTGGTTATAGGAGCAGGAATTCCATGGCAAACAGGTCTTGGAGTTGTATTCTTATCTGGATGTGTATTCTTCACACTCGCAGTAACAGGTCTTCGAAAGACAATTGCTGATGCAATTCCTCGAGAGCTAGCAGTAGCATCTTCAGCGGGTATAGGCCTTTTCCTTGCTTTTGTTGGTTTAAAAAACATGGGGGTTATAATTGCAAACCCAGATACAATAGTTTCACTTGCAGATTTTACACCAACAGTTTTAATAGCTCTTTTTGCACTTATCTTAATGGCAATATTGGAATACAAAAAAATTAAAGGTGGAATATTAATAAGTATAGTAGTAGCAACAGTAATATCTATTATATGTGGGTTTGTAGAATTACCAACAGCAATAATCTCAACGCCACCAAGTATAGCACCAATTGCTTTTAAATTAGATATTGTAGGAGCACTAAAATTCTCATTAATTGGACCTATATTCTCTTTCATGTTTATAGACATGTTTGATTCATTAGCATTCCTTATTACTTGTTGCAAGCAGATGGGTCTTGAAGATGAAAATGGAGAAATAAAAGACCTTGGAAAAATGTTATATGCAGATGTTTCTTCTACTTTAATAGGTTCGTTTTTAGGAACTAGTACAGTTACAACATTTGGAGAATCAGCTTCTGGTATAGCAGCAGGTGCAAGAACTGGACTTGCTTCTGTAGTAACAGCAGCATTATTCTTAGCCACACTTATATTTACACCATTACTTGGTATAGTTCCTACTTATGCTGCAGCACCTGCACTTGTTATGGTTGGTGTATTCATGTTTGAAAGTATAAAACAAATTGATTTTGCTGATAGCAAAATAGCAGTCCCTGCTTTTGTTACAGTTTTATTGATGCCTCTAACTTATAGTATAAGTATCGGTTTATGCTTTGGATTTATTTCATATATAATAATGCATGTTGTAGCTAAAGAAACTGATAAAATTAGTATCACACTTTGGGTTATAGGTATACTTGCAGTTGTAAACTTAGTACTAAGTTAGTATTTTAATTTTGATATATTAAAAGCTTATTTATTTTTAATTTACAAATAGCAAAATCAATTTTATATTTAAATTGATTTTGCTATTAACTTTATATATAAAATTTATTATCATAATATATAGATAGAAAAATACATAGAAAAGGGATGATATTTATGTCACAATTACTTATAAAAAATGCATATCTAATCACTATGAATACAGATAGAGAAGTATATGAGAATGGAAGTATACTTGTTGAAGACAATATTATAAAAAAAGTTGGTAAATTTGATAATAATATTGTGGATAAAGATGCTGAAATATACGATGCTAATGGAAAAATATTGATGCCAGGGTTAGTCAATACACATGTTCACTTATCTCAACAATTAGGTCGTGGTCTTTCTGATGATGTTGTGCTTTTAACATGGCTTAGAGAAAGAATCTGGCCATATGAAAGTAGCTTTAATTACGAAGATTCTTTAATCTCATCTACTGCATGTTGTGTGGAACTAATAAAATCTGGTGTTACTACATTTTTAGAATCTGGTGGTCAGTATGTCGATGCTATGGTTGAAGCTGTCGATAAGACTGGAGTTAGAGCATGTCTAGCTAAGTCAGTTATGGATACAGGAGATGGTCTTCCTGAAGCATGGCAAAAAACTACTGATGAAGAAATCAACACTCAATTAGATTTATTCCATAAGTTTAATAATACCTCTAATGAAAGAATTAAAATATGGTTTGCTTTAAGAACTATTTTTAATACAACTGAGGATTTACTTGTTAGAACTAAACAATTAGCTGATAAATACAATACAGGTATACATATGCATGTAGCTGAAATAGCTGATGAAATTTCATTTGTGAAGCAAAGTACTGGAGTAGGAACAGTTGAATATCTTGATAAGTTAGGAGTTTTGGGGCCAAACCTTTTAGCTGCTCATACAGTTTGGCTTACTCATAAAGAAATTGATTTATTCAGATTACATGATGTAAAAGTTTCTCATAACCCTGGTGCAGCTATGAAAGTAGTACTCGGTTTTGCATCAATTCCTGAGATGCTAGAAAAAGGAATTCCAGTTTCAATTGGTACTGATGGAGCACCTTCAAACAATAGAATGGATTTAATGAGGGATATGTATTTAACGTCATTAATACATAAAGGAAGAACTTTAAATCCAACAGTTATTCCAGCTGAACAAATATTAGAAATGGCTACTATAAATGGGGCAAAATGTGCTTTACTTGAAAAAGAAATTGGTAGTCTTGAAGTTGGCAAAAAAGCAGATATGATTATTCTTAATCCAAATACAATTCATTGTTTACCAATGCATAACCCAATTGGAAACATAGTGTATTCTATGACTAGCGAAAATGTAGATTCTACAATTTGTGATGGAAAATGGCTTATGAAAGAAAGAAAAGTATTAGTTGTAAATGAATCTGAGTTATTGGAAAAAGTTAAAAAACAAGCTTCTAAAATAAAAGAAAAATCAGAAGTTAAAATTCCTTCTAAATTTAAAATTATAAAATAGTATAAAAACCAATTGTTTGGTAGAGATGTGTATTTAATAAATTTAAATACACTTATTCAATCTAATTACAAAACAATTGGTTTTTTATGCTATATTTTATTAAAACAACTTACAGTTAAAACAAAAGTCCATGAATGCAAATCGTTCATAATTGCTTTTATAGCTTTATAAAGCTTTATTAATTATAGTTTAAATTTTAAATACTTTTCAATATTATTTAATTTACAACCTTTATTTTGCTTCTATCTAAGACCATTTTCAGGGAATTTTCAACAGTTTCAATCACATCTTTATAACTCAAATATATATTTATGTATATATAATCTTCATCTAAATTGTACTCAGTTACTCTACAATACAATAATTTTCCTCCATCTAATAAATTACTCAAAATATAATTATCTTTTCTTGGAACATAACCTATTACATATCCAGTTTCTCCAACTATTTTTATGGCATTTTCATCATATAAATTATCTTTCTCTCTGTTTAGGTAGTATATCTTACTCTTCTCCAGTTCTTTTTCCAGATATTCTCTATTTCTAAACCTTGAACCAGCAACAGCTACTGAAGTCAAATAAATATCTTTACCATGCTCATTTACCTTCAACTTTTTAGTATTTACAAATTCTTTTTTTAAATTATTACTTTCATATAGTAATCGCCTTAAATCATCTTTTAATTTGATATTTTTTTCTTTTTCATAAGCTTCTTTAATTATTTGCATTTCTTTAAGAGAAAGTCTCTCTCTATACCTCTTTAAAATATTTATAGATTCTTTACGTACTTCATTTATGTTTCCAAAGATTCCTTTTAAAGATAGATTCTTTCCTTCAGGGTACAGTGATTTACTACCTTTAAGGACAATAAAAAATAGCATGTCATCGTAATATTCTTGTGTTAATTTATTTTTTTCTATATCTTCCATTTTTCCAATTAACTCTTCTATTTTAAATGTTCTTTCAAAGAAACCTAATAACTTTAACTTACAACTTGCACTTCCCTTTTTAGATATATGCCAATACACCTCAAAATCTCGAATATCTTTATTTAAATATGGTAATAAATCATCAAAAGATAAACGTACATCATAAATTTCCGACATTTTTATCATATCTTCTGTCTTTCCATCGCCTTCATTTAAGGCTTTAAAGAATATACTTTTCCACTTTTTACTGAGTAAAACATTATTCATTTCTTTCTTAAATTCAATTTTATCACAACTTACTTTGTCATCTTCTAAAACACCTACTGCTATTAAGAAAATAGCATACAGACTATCAAAGCTAGTTCCATAGCTTGCTACAATTGGCAGAAACTGATTCACTAATTCCACTTTATTCCCTATATATTTAAATTCTACACTTAACAAATAATTGCATATGAGATGTGCTAAATTGTTTATCTTATCTTTATCTAAATCTTGTCTTTCAAGATATTCGCTTAAATCTACTGTAGAAATAATATAGCTCATTAGTAACCCTTCATATATTTTATCTTTATATCCTTCTTCGATTAAATATGAGGTTATTTTAGAATCCAAATTTTCCATATTCACAATAGCAAATACTTTTATTGAACCTGTGGATACTTTGGATAGATTAAACAAATATGTGTTGTAAAATTCAAGCTTTCTGATAGTGTTACTTAAATAAAATATGTATTCTCCAGATTTAGAAAATGTATCTACTACCTCTTTTATATTATCTATATCTAGATAATTTTCACTTAAAACTAATCCAAGTTTCACATACTCACTTTTTTTACTTGTATATATTAAGTTCTTTGTTAACTGATATAACCAGCTTTCATCAATTATTCTCTCTTTTATTAAAGTATTTATCTTTTTCATAAAAATTTCAAAATAACATATTAAAGGCTTATGATTATCCTCCTCTAATAAGTAAATTTCATTAGATTCACTCCTGTAAATATGTAAAATATCATCTACCAAATTATTTGCAAGTTCTACTTGTTCTCTTAAAGGTATCTTTTCGTATATGCATAAATAATTCATTTCAAATGACTCTTTATATCCATCATAATCCTTAATCTCTTGTAGTTGCTTAAAAATACTACCCACTAAATTATCCTCCTTTACATTATTATAATTTATATTGATTATACTACTTATTTTAATGAATTTACATTTTTACACATAAAAAAATATTACTAGAAATTAAAATTTCCAGTAATACTAATTGTACAAATATTAAAGTTTCATTGCTTAACAATGGTTTTGTTAAGTTAAAATTTAGTTTTTTTAAATACATACTCATTTTAAATTAGAATTTATTTATCAAGTTCTGTTAACTTTACGACTAACTCTTCACAAATTTCTTTTATTGTTTTATTATCTGTGTTTACAGTAATATCTGCTGATGCCATATATTTTGCTTCTCGTTTTTTCATCAAATCAGATATAAATTCAACATTCATATTATTATTAAGTATTGGTCTTTCATCACTATGTTTAACACGTTGAAGAATAGTTTCTGGGCTTGCTGTTAATAAAACAATTCTTCCACTTTTTTTCATATATTCTACATTTTTATCTCTAAGTACAATTCCTCCCCCACAGGAAACAACAAGTCCTTCTCTTTGTTGGAAACTTATTAATACTTGACTTTCAAGATTTCTAAAGTATTCTTCGCCTCGTTTTTCAAATATTTCCGAAATACTCATTCCTTGATGTTCAACTATATATGCATCTGTTTCTACTTGTTCCATCTCCAGTAGATGACTCAAGTATGCTGATACAGTGCTTTTTCCTACCCCCATAAACCCAACAAGCATTATATTATAAGAGAATAAATTTTTAGCTTGTATTTTCTTGCTATTTTTAACTACATATCTAAAAATATCTATAATTTCATTTTCAAACTTATGGCCTTTTAGCTTCTCAATCAATGCTACTTCTTTTTTATTTTCATAATCTGGCTGTAAAATAGGAAGACCTTTTTCCTTTTTAATATCAATAATATCTTTTATACATTCCATTCTTTTTTCAAGTAAATCAATAAGCTTATCATCATATAAATCTATTTTTTCTCTTATTTCTTTTATATTTTCCATTGTGACACCTCTTCTTTCAGACATGCTAAAATTAAAAATACTTACAATTATATTATACTAATATTACATATTATAATCATGTACTTTCTCCTTTTCATATCTCATGTTTACAAACAATGCAAGTAAAATTCCAACAAAAGTTATAGCTATATTAAATAATACAACGTATTTTGGACCATTTACTCCACCAGACTTTGTAATAAATCCGGCTATATTTAAAATAACATAGTTAGCTATACTAGATGCAATCATAACTATAGATGTTATTTTTCCTTTATTAGTTGGAAACATTTCATTTGCTGTCGATGTAGTCAATTGAAGCACACCACCTGCTGCTGAATAACCTATTACAAATCCTCCTACCATACAAATAGTTGGTGTCTGAACAAAATACACAATTAATAACATAATTGAAGCTATTACAGGATAGATAACAAGTATTCTTATTGGCTTAACATATTTTTTTATAAGTACAGAAGTTATTAATACTGCACAGATTACTCCCATTGAATAAAAAGATTGAATTTTTGTAGGGTCGGCCATACCATATAATTTACCTAATTCTTGATTACAATTTAACCATAGTACAAATGTAGATGTACATGTAAATCCAATACAGACAAGAGCTATACTCGTTGGTGTAAACTTCATTTTTTCTGGCTTAAGAGCCTTTCCATTATTATCAACAACATTATTAGCTGGAGGAAATGGTAATATCGCTATTAAAATTGCATCTACAATAATAAGAACAGCTGTTACTATAAAAATAACTTTGAATGATATTGAATTTGCTGCAACAAATCCAATTATAAAAGGAAGTAAAAATTGTGCTAAAGCTATTGTGAATTTAGTAAACATATTTGCAATTGTTCCCAAACTAGCAAATATCTCCATACAAGAAGGTGTTACACAAGTATCTAAAAATGAGTTTGCTGCACCTCCAATTATTGCAAATATATAAGCTATATAAAAGTTTGGTGAAAATACAATTCCAATAAAGAAAATAGCATGTAGAAAATTACCTATAAGCCCACTTACCTTTCTCCCATATTTATCTGAAATAGGGCCTGCAAATGGATATGATATAAGTCTACCTAATCCTAATGCAGCAATAACAGCTAAAACAATACTCACATCAAGGGTTCCATCTGATAGTGTCTTAGCTCCCCACATAGATGCAAATTCTGGTTTATATTGTCCTAAGATTGAAATTCCAATACCAAGTAAAAAATATGAAAAATACAACGCTATGGCAGTAGGATAGTATTTTTTATTATTCATAGTTATTCTCCTATTCTCGTTAATTTCTTAACATTTTTATATACAATAAACTTATTCCCACAATGGGTTTAAAGAATAGTTAAACTTTTACATTTAACTAAACCATCAATACAAAACCCACTATGACAATTTATAAAGTAGTATCAAAATATTTTGTAAAGTAATATCAAAACATTGAGATACATATATATTCTATATTATTAAAGTATAATTTTTTCGTCTATTTAAAGTATAATTCTTTAATTTCTTCTACAGGCATTTCTAGTCCAGTATATAGATTAAAAGCCTCAGCTCCTTGATATAATAACATTCCTAATCCACCAATAGCCTTACAACCATTAGCCTCAGCATCTTCAATCATTTTTGTTTTCTTTGGATTATAAACAACATCTGTTACTACTAATTCTTTTCTCAAGACACTAACATCTTTTATATTAGTTTCATTATCATGAGGTTTCATCCCAATAAGAGTTGCATTTGTCAAAATATCACTTGATGATACCTCTTCATAAAGTTTTTCTGTATCTGCTAAATCATATAAATTAACAATACATTCTGGTACTTCTTTCTTTATATTTTCAATTGTTTGCTCCGCTCTTTTATAAAAATCATCCTTAGCATTGAAAATAGATATTTCTCTTGCTCCATCTAGTGCACATTGTACTTGTATAGCAGTTGCTGCACCACCAGCACCCATAATCGTAAGTTTTTTACCCTTTACTTCTACTCCATTTTCTTTTAGATTACGAACATAACCAACACCATCTGTTATATGTCCAACTAACTTTCCACCCTCATTTACAATTGTATTACACGCTCCAATTATACGAGCTGCTGGAGAAAGTTCATCCATATATTCTGTAACAGCAGTTTTACATGGCATTGTTACATTTGCTCCTTTTATGTTGAACGTCTTTATAGCTGAAAGTGCATCTTTTACCTTGTCCACAGTAATATCAAAAGCTAAGTATCTATAATCTAAATCTAATTTTTCAAAACTATAATTATACATTATTGGTGACTTAGAATGCCCCACTGGTGTACCTATTAATGCAAATAAACCTGTTCTACCTGAAATTTCCATAATTATTATATCCTCCCAATATCATCAATTTCTTTGCAAATAATCTATTTAATTATTTGCAAAGAAATATCTATTTAATTTCAACTATATATTTAATGCTACTTCAAAAGCTTCTTTTGTTGCATCCAATGCTCTACGAGCCTTTACTGCATCCCCAACAATATAAGTTTCAGTAACAAATTTCTTTACTTCTTCGCTTAATGGGTCATAATTACGAGAACCCATAGCAAGTACTACTGAATCAAATCCATTTAAATTATCTTCTGTTCCATCTGCAAGTGAATAGTCAACTCCATCATTATAGAACTTAGCAACTTTAGCACCAGTAACAGTATGTATATTGTAACTTTCAAAATCATCCATAAGGAATTTACGATGTTCAGAAATTACATCTGCACCAACTTCTTCTCTTAATTCAATAACTGTAACATCATGTTCTTGTTCACCAAGGAAGGCTGCCACTTCACAACCAACCATTCCACCACCAACAACAAGAACTTTCTTTCCACAAGATTCTTTTCCATCAAGAAGATCAACTGCATGTATTAATCCTGATTCATTAATTCCTGGTATAGGAAGTACAAGTGGAGTTGCTCCAGTAGCTACAATAACTGCATCAGGTGATTTCTCTTTTATAAATTCTACTGTAACTTCTGTATTAGTGTGTATTTTTACACCATATTGATTACATTTTGAAATATAACTACGAACTAAATTAGTAATATCTCCTTTACCTGGAGGATATGCAGCTAAACGCATTTGCCCACCAAGCATTTCAGATTTTTCAACTAGAGTTACCTTATGCCCTCTCTCAGCACATACCCACGCTGCAAGCATACCTCCAACACCGCCACCAACAACAAGAACTTCTTTTGTAGTTTCAGCTGGTTTAAGTTCAGATTCATGACCTAATATTGGATTTGCAAGACAAGCTATAGGCTTACCTTGGAACATATTTGGTACACAGCCTTGTAGACATGCAATACATGGTATCATCTCATCTAACTTACCATTTTTAGCTTTGTTAGGCATGCCTGGGTCAGCTAAACTTTGTCTACCAAATGCCACTAAATCACATCTGCCTTGACGAACCATCAATTCAGCAAATTGTGGCTCTGTATAGCGGCCAACAGTTATTACTGGTATACTCACAGATTTTTTTATTTCTGTAACTAAATCTGCACTAAATCCAGCATGAAGAACTGTAGGAGCCCACATATATTCATCATGTATATGTATACTACGTGAAACATGAAGTCCATCCACTCCACAGTCCTCTAAATAGGCTGCGATTACTGAGCTATCATGTACATCAATTCCACCCAAAATATCATCTGTACTATTTATACGACATAGTATTGCTATAGAATTTCCTACTTTTTTACGTATATTTTCAATTATAAGGCGAGGTAATCTCATTCTATTTTCAAAACATCCACCAAATTCATCTACACGCTTATTTGTTCTTGGTGATATAAAACTACTAACTAAATATCCATGAGCACAGTGAACTTCAACAGCATCCACACCAGCTTTTTTTGCACGTAATGCTGCATCTCCATAAGATTCTATAAGTTCATATATTTCTTCAGTTGTTATTGCTAATGGTGTGTTACGCCCATTTGATGCAGGTATTGCAGAAGCAGCTTTTAAAGGATACCCTGCAATTTTTTCATTTCCCTCAGAACCAGCATGTTGTAATTGTATAGATACTTTTGAACCAGCATTATGACAGGCATCTATTACATTTTTAAAACTATCTATTGTACTATCATCATACAAACAAGGTTTACGAGGCCCTCCTTTTGCTTTCTTATCTACAACACTCGATTCTATAGTTATTAATCCAAAACCACCTAAAGCACGTTCAAGATAATAAGCTTTAGAAGTTTCACTTAAAGTCCCATCTGTGTTTGCAAAATTATTTCCCATAGGAGGAACTACAAAACGATTTGGAACTGTCATAGAACCAATTTTTATAGGTGTAAACATAGAATTAATCTTCATAAGGTTTTCCTTCCTTTCAAGTTTTATATTTTAAATTTCTTTTATTGTCATATTTTATATATTTCAATATTGAATAAGTTTATTTTGGAGATACTTCTGGCCATGCTTTATCTAAAACTTTTTTAGTTGCCTTAAATACAGTCTCAGCTGCAGTTGATAATCCTTTATCTACTAAAGAATCAGATATTACTTCAACACCTATAACTTCTGGTGATATATTATGTTCTTTGATTATTTTTACAAAATCTTCTGTATTTCCATATCCTTCACCTGGAGCTACACGGTCATGTAGTGATTCATCTCTAAGTTTTTCATAAGGTGTCTCTAAAACATCACAAACTTGAATTGATACTATCTTCTCTGCTGGAACAGGTGCAAGGTCATCTACTGTTTGTTTTGCTCTAGCCCAGTGCCATGTATCTAATATAAGCATTGCATTTTTACGGTTACATCCTTTTACAACACGCCATGCAGTAGCTAAGTCTGGCACACCACTATATGGCATAAACTCAAGACCTATGATAAGTTCTCCTGCTCTATCACATAATTCTCCTAATGCAATTATAATTTGTTCTTCTGGTATCATTTCTAATAGACCACAGTTTATGTGTTTAACATTAAATAAACGAGCCATATGATAAACATTTTTTTCTTTTTCTTGTTGTGCTTCTGTTCTATCTTCTTCAGTTCCCCATTGAGTTATATATTCTACTTCTGTAACTTTCATATTATATTCATCAAGAATTGAAAGCATTTCTTCGTCTGTAACTCCAGCATTTTTTGCATCCACATAATTTTCAGCACGTAATCCAATACCATTAAATCCAGCTTCTTTTGCAATGCGAACTCTGTCACGAAATGAAACTTCTGTACCTAATGTATAAGAACTAATAGTAATTGGAATGTTAATATTTTTTTGCTTATTCATGATTTAAATATGCCCCCTTTAATTTCTTTATAATTAATCTTTTTTTTGATTTTATTTTTTTATTTATTCTACTAGTAGTATTATTTTACTTTAAAAATAAAAATATTTTTTTGATTTATCTTTATCTAGATTTTATAAATTTATTGTATCATGAGAGTTTATTAATAACAAATTGATAATTTCCTATCAATTCATAGATTTTATTTATAGATTTTATTTATAATATATTCTATTGATGTATTGTTTAACTGTATCTATCTAAAATTTAAGACAAAAAACGATAAATTTTTTTAAAAGCTTTTATTATTATGCTGTAATCATATATAATAAAAATGTAAAAAACTTCTTTAAGGTCAACTTCTTTAAATACATACAAATAAAAATACGATACTCATGAAAGGATGAACAAAAATTGAATTTATATCACTTACGCTATTTTGTTACATTGGCACATTTAGAACACTATACAAAAGCAGCAGAAAAGTTATCTATAACACAACCAAGTTTGAGTCATGCTATTTCTTTGTTAGAAAGTGAACTTGGAGTGTCTCTATTTGAAAAGGAAGGTAGAAATATAGTTTTAACTAAATATGGTAAAATATTTTTAAAAGATGTCGAAAAATCATTAGAAATCTTAGACTCAAGTGTAAAGTCACTAAAGATAACTGGTACTGGTGAAGGCCAAATTGACTTAGCTTTCCTTAGAACACTTGGTACAGACTTTATACCTGATATGGTTCATAGATTCTTAAAATCTAATCCTGATAAATCAATTGACTTTAAATTTCATACAGGTGTAACTACTGATATTATCCAAGGTCTTAAGGAAAGAAAATACGATATTGCTTTTTGCTCAAAACTTGAAAAAGAAAAAGGAATTGAATTTATACCTGTAGCCAAACAAGATTTAGTATTAATTGTACCATATAGCCATCCATTGGCTACAAAAGATACTATAGATTTAAAAGAGACAATACCTTATCCTCAAATAGTATTTAATCAAAGAAGTGGACTTAGATATATAATTGATGATATGTTTAAAAAAATAAATCAACAGCCTAACATAGTTCATGAAGTAGAAGAAGACCAAGTAATTGCTGGATTAGTTGCAAAAAATTTTGGAATTGCTGTAGTACCAAATATGTCTATGCTTAAGTTTACAAAAGTAAAAGTAATTCAAATTGTTTACCCAAGTTGGGAAAGAAATTTTTACTTAGCAGTTATAAAGGATAGATATTTACCTCCTGCAATTAAAAATTTCAAAAATTTTGTCATTAAAAATGCTCAATTATAAGAATTAATAAAAGAGGTTATTTTTAAATAGTCTCTTTTTTAGGATTTCTTCCAAAATAAAAAAATCTATACTTATAAAAGTATAGATTCTTAACTGACAGTCGGCATCCGAGTCTCAGTAATAAGCGTTATATAACAGCAACTGTATTTCAATTCCTGAATAACTAAGTTACTTATATTATATCAATTTTCTAAAAATTTGTCAATCTATCTATCTCATTTTTTCAAGCCATGGTCCGACAGGCTCTACAATTGGAACTTCTTTAAAACCCCAGTTTCTTATGTCATTTAAACTAGTTGGAGTGTATATTTTACTTCTTACAGATTTAAATATTTTATTTTTTTCTCCATATTGCATACATTTTGGATTTGCTTCTATTAATCCTCTTCTAGCTCTACTAAGAGGATTACATAGAATATCAGCTATTTCTAAACCTTCTCTATAATCTACATCTTCTTTTTTTGCAATTATAAAACCTTTTACCTTATCTCTTAACTCTTCATCTATATCTAAGTATATTGTTCCATTATTAAAAACATCAAAAAATGCTTTTTGTACTTTTAAATTTGAAACATCATCTCTTGATTCAATAACAATTCTAGCAGACTCCACATTTTCATTATTTACAAACGAATAGAAATTTTGAAGTACATGTATAAAAGCCACAACATAAGGTTCCTTTGAAGGTGCATAATATTTTTTTAATCTAGCCTTATCTACTGTCACTGATATTATGGTACACTCTAGTTTAGATAGAAATAAAGGTAATTCATCATAAAATAACTTAATTTGTGAATCATCAAACCTTTCAAATGCTCTTGACTTTCTCGATATATCAGTCAAGTGTATTCCTATATTACTAGTTCCAAAACAATATTCTTTGAATGCATCCATTTCTTTCCTTAAAGAACAGACATAATCGCCTTGACTCACTGCATATTTATATTCAAAAATTACTCCTGTTAATGTAAATGGGTCCTCATGATTTATATCAGCTCTCCCACTTTCATCAATAAACATTATATACTTCTTCTTTATAATTTCACTCACCCTCTTAACATATGATGATATCACCTATATTCATTTTATATGAGTTTTGAAAATATTCCAAGATTTTTAGATAACTTAAACTTAATTTTATAATAAAAAAATTGAGATATAAACAATCAAAGCTTTAGGCTGTTGAATTTTACATCTCAATTTCATTTTATACATTAGTTATATAGTTTTATTATTTACCAAGAATATCTATTAATTTATCCATGCCTATATAAGATACTCCTCCTCCAATTTGATAAGGAGTTTCAACTTTTTTATTTGCAAGTACTCTATTTTGTTCTGATGATAATCCTGAATTATCCATTAAAACTATTGGTGAGTGTAATTTTGCAGCTAATGGTCCAGCTGATAAAGCATCTACTAAAGCATCTGATTTACTAACTAATACAGATTGTAAATCAGTATCACCATAGAATTTTTCTATAACTTTAGCATTAGTATCTAATCTGTCATTTCCATATATTCTATTTCCTGAAACATCTTCAGTAGTTATTTCATTCATCTTAGCTATTGCTGAATCATTGATTGCATTTGGTCCACCTATAAAATATGCATTTTCTAATTTTCTTTCTGTTAGCCACGTATAAGACTCTTCTGTAATTCCATCTTTCTTAACTAATATTATAGGTTGTTTTTCTTCTCCAGCCTTAGAAGCTACAGACAGAGCATCTGCTTCTCCACTTCCAGAAACCATATAAGCTGTCTTTATTTCTTCTCTGTTTCCAAGTTCTTCAGCTATTTTTATAGCAGTTTGATATCTATCTTGACCTGATATTCTCTTTGTCTCTACATTGAAAGTAGTTTTTATTTCTTGTTCTAATTTAGAGCTTATTGCATTTTCTCCACCTATCAAAATTACTGTTTTAGGTGCTAATGAATTCATTTCTTCAATAGTTTGAGCTGCTAATTTATCTGTATTAGTAAGAAGTATTGTTGAATTATAGCTACTTGCCAAAGGAGTAGCTGTTATTCCATCTGCTATTGCATTACCATTTACTAGTACAACAGTATCTGAACCAGAGGCCTTCCAATTTCCAACTGAACTTATCTCTTTAGCTGTATCAAATCTATTTGCCCCTATGATTGTATTCCATGTAGGGTTTATTGTTCCATCTTCATTGAAAGTATAGTCTTTTCCATCTATTTTCTGAGTTCCTGTTAACATTTTTCCATCTTTGTCTAAATAGTAAGATTTACCTTCTAATTGTTGCCATCCTGTTTGCATTACTCCTGTTTTATCAAAATAATACTTATTACCATCTATTTCTTGCCATCCTACAACTGCTAAGCCATCAGTTCCTAGGTAATACTTCTTGCCATCTTTTTCTTGCCATCCTGTTTGCATTACTCCATCTGAATTAAAGTAATAAGTTTTTCCATCAATTACCTTCCATCCAGACACTCTTGCTCCATCAGTTCCTAAGTAATATTTGTTATTATTAATTGTCTTCCATCCTGTTTGCATTACTCCTGAAGCATCAAAATAATACATTTTTCCATTTACTTTTAGCCAACTATTTTTTTGGTATGTACCATCAGATTTCACATAATACTTCTTACCATTTTCTGTCTTCCATCCTGTTTGGTTTAAATTTATCTTATATTTTGCTGCTATTTTAGTATAACTGTCATTACTATAATCTATAATTACATCTGAACCCACTGGAACTTGGTCAAATAACCATCTAACTTCTTTATTGTGCATTCTTATACATCCACCAGAAATGTGCTTTCCTATAGAACTTTCATTGTTATTTCCATGTATTCCATATGTATCTCCATAAGTTCCTTTTAGTGCTAATCCCATCCATCTATCTCCTAATGGATTTTTTGGGCTTCCTCCAGGTATATTTCCTTTATAATATGGTCTATTTTTTATCTTGTTAACTACTTTAGTTTTCCCCGTTGGTGTCTCTGAACCTTTTTTCCCTGTTGCAACTTTAAATTCTTTTACAAGCTTGCTATTTACAAAATATCCTAGAGTATTTTTTCTTGAGTTTACTATAATTACATGTTTACTAGCAGCACTTGATTCTGGTACGCCACATGCAAATACTAAAACTAAAGTCATTGCTAGTACTAAATACTTTTTTAGACTTTTTTTCACTATAACTTCCCCCTCTTTTAGAAACATAACTACACGCCTCTAATTATAACATAAAATTACCAATATCTTGTATTTACAAATTTGTTACATTTACCCCTTTAATATACATTTTATGCTTCGTATCCATTTGGATTCATACTTTGCCATCTCCAAGAATCTTGGCACATTTCTTCAAGTTCATATTTAGCCTTCCACCCAAGTTCTTTCTCTGCTTTTGATGAATCCGCGTAACACATTGCTACATCTCCAGCTCTTCTTCCAACAATTTTGTATGGTATCTCTTTTCCACTGGCCTTAGAAAATGCTTTAACTAAATCAAGAACACTATATCCTTTACCAGTTCCTAAATTATAAACAACAAGTCCTGGATTTTCTTCTAACTTTTGCAATGCCTTTACATGACCAGCAGCTAAATCTAATACATGTATATAATCTCTAACTCCAGTTCCATCATGAGTTGGATAATCATTTCCATACACACTTAATTCTTTTAATTTACCTACTGCTATTTTTGTTATATAAGGCATTAAGTTACTTGGAATTCCATTTGGTTCTTCACCAATTCTTCCACTCTTGTGAGCGCCTACTGGATTAAAATATCTTAAAAGCGCTATATCTAATGACTTATCTGCTTTTGATATATCCACTAACATCTGTTCTATCATAAGCTTCGTTCTTCCATATGGATTAGTTACAGAAAGTGGAAAATCTTCTAATATAGGACAAGTATGTGGATCTCCATATACAGTAGCTGATGAACTAAATACAAATTTCTTAACACCATATTCTCTCATTAATTCAAATAAATTTAATGTACTTATTAGATTATTGCTATAATATTCAATTGGCTTTTCTACTGATTCTCCAACTGCTTTTAAAGCTGCAAAATGTATAATAGATTCAATATTGTTTTCTTTAAATACAATGTGCATTTCGTCTTTATTAGTAATATCAATATTATAAAACTTTATTTCTTTTCCAGATAACTCTTTTATTCTATCCACTACTATTGAGTTACTATTACTTAAATTGTCAACTATAACAACTTCATAACCTGATTCTAAAAGTTCTATTGCTGTATGGCTTCCTATATATCCTGCTCCTCCAGCTACTAAAACTGCCATAGTAATTACCCCTTTTCTAAATTTATTTTTCGCTTACTTTTTTTCTCATATAATCCATTAAATCATCTTTTAGATTTTCTCTTTTTAGAGCAAAATCTATTGTCGCCTCTAAAAAGCCAATTTTATCTCCCACATCATACCTTCTACCTTCAAAATTATAAGCATAAATAGCTTCTTGTTTTCCAAGAGTTTGCAGTGCATCTGTTAACTGTATTTCTCCACCTTTTCCAGGTGTTTGTTTCTCTAATATATCAAATATTGCAGGAGTTATTATATATCTTCCAAGTATGGCTATGTCTGATGGTGCTTCTTCAATTGCAGGCTTTTCAACCATATCTTTAACTTTGTAAACTCTATCTTCTATATGTTTTATATCTAATATTCCATATTTATTTGTATCTTCCTTAGCTATCTTTTGAACACCTAGTACAGTTGTTTTATATTCATTATAAGTATCTATTAATTGCTTTAGGCAAGGCACGTCTGAGTCTACTATGTCATCACCTAATAATACAGCAAAAGGTTCATCACCTATAAAACTTTTTGCACAGTAAATTGCATGACCAAGACCTTTTGGCTCCTTTTGTCTTATATAGTGAATATTTACCATATTTGATATATCTCTTACCATTTCTAGCATTTCTGTCTTACCTTTTTGTTCTAGTTCTAACTCTAATTCAACTGATTTATCAAAATGGTCTTCTATAGATTTTTTATTTCTACCTGTTATTATAAGAATTTCTTCAATTCCTGAGTCTATAGCTTCTTCTATTATATACTGTAAAGTTGGTTTATCTACTATAGGAAGCATTTCTTTGGGCTGTGATTTTGTTGCTGGTAAAAATCTAGTTCCTAGCCCTGCTGCTGGTATTATCGCTTTTTTTACTGTCATCTGCATTTTTTCACCCTTCTTCGTAAATTTTCTCTTGTACCAAATTAATATACCATATTTATACTTTTTCTTCAAACTCTATATTATCCCAATTCTTAACATTACAAGAACATAAAGGTAGATGAAATTTCATCTACCTTTAGTTTTTATAAGTTAATATATTATATTGTCTATATTCTACCTAAAACTCACATAGGTACTAAATTTCATCTAAAATGCCCTTTATATCACTATCTATATCATCATCTAGATATGAATCTAAATCTTCTAAATCCACTTCTAATTCTTGATATGTCATGTCAACACTTACATCTTCATCTATATCCATTTCTGATATTAATTCTCCTAAGATGCTATTTCCATCAGTATCTAAATCTCCATCTATATCTTCACTTATATAGTTTTCATTTAAGACTTCATCTAAATCAATCTCATAATAAACTTCATTGCTTTTTTCGTCACTTGAATTTAGTCCTAAAAACTCATAGTTAAAATTCCATACATTGTATTTACTTGACATACTTCATTCCTCCTGTGAAAAACATATTTTCATCTAGCTTATTAGCTCCATAATCAACAGAATTATATATTTTTTCAATTATGTCTTTTCTTCTTTCATTTGTATTATTATTTAATGTCAATTGTCTAAATACATATGTATTTGTTATTCTCTCGAATAATACTTCTTTTATACTATCATCATTAATATTTTTATAGTTTTTCCATAAAACTTCAAATAACTTAAACATCTCTCTACTAGTTTCATCCACATAGTAAGGATACATATTTTCTACTAAATGATTTAATCTTGATATAGCTTGTTTTAAAAATACATCTAAGTTTGCACTTTCACTTTCCTTTAACATCCTATAATTGTATCGCTTCTTATCTTCACCTGATATTACAAATATAATATTATCTAAACTTTTTTCAATTCCATCTAAATAACTACTTATATTGTATGATAAATCAAAGAATAAATTTTTAATCTGTCTAAATACTTGTACATCAAGTTTTGCATTATACTTTTCAAATAACTCTATCTCTTGATTTTCTAATAGTCTTGGAGTATAAGCTGATATTAAGTCTAAATTATTTCTCTGTTCTTGTATCTGATTATAAAGTGCATTTATGACTTCTATTCTTATTTCATCATTCAATTCTCTTTCTAACACTTTATCAAATTCAGATTTCATGTAATAAATATTTCCAAAGAAATTAAATACTATCATGTCATTCATAGCTTTAGACCAATTTTTATATAAAATCTCAACAGAAACATCTTTAAGGAGTGGTTTTTTTGCATATATAAAGACATCTTGCATAAGTTTTTGAACCATACTTCTATTTAAATTTAAAATTATTTTTTGATTATTAAATTTTATTTCTGTTTCTACAAAATTAGAATTTTTACTTTCAATATCTCTATTAATTACAATATCTTTAACATCACTATTTTTTATAGATATAATTTCTTTTTGAAAAGACTTAAGTATCGTTAAGCTATTAAAATCTTCTTGAATAAAAAATGGTGCATGCTTTAATGTATATCCGACTATTTCATTTTCTATATCTTTTAAACTCTCTATTTGCATAGCTTCTTTATTCTTATCATTTATGTGCAAGTTAAATACATTCTTATTATCATATAATATAATATCTTCTCCTAAAATTAACTTTGAACAATTATCTGTTGTTGACTTAACAATAGTTTTTTTAGACTTCTTATTTATAAAAATAAGTTGATCCTGATATTTCACTAAAAGCATATTTGTATTTTTATAATCAAATCCATCTATATTTCCTGATATTTTACAGAATACTATATCACAATCTTTAGGAAGATTTCCTATTTTCTTATTATCTTTAACTCTCTCACTTAAATCGGCAGGAACTATATTTTCTATATTATTATTAAATATAGAAACAGACCTTACTATAAGCCCTTCTCTTTCCATATGAAAATAACCCTTTAGAGAAACTCTCTTATCTTCTAAAATATATCTTTCTATATCATCAAAGTTTATTTCAAATCTATTTTTTCCACTGATGAATATAAACTTTTCATTATCTTTATTAATTCCACCCATATAAAATTTATTATCATCTAAACTCAAGATAGTCATGTTGTCTTTTAAATAAAATATAAATTCTCTTTGACTCTTACAGATTAAATCATATTCATCTAAAGTTATTTTCATGGTTAAACTTGCAGTAACATTCTTACTTGAATTCTCACTTTTTATATAAAAAGGCAAGTTATCTCCATAAATAATTATTTGAGAACCTTCTAAAACTGCTTCTAACTTTTTTTTATTATCTGAAAAACTATATATATATTTTACCCCTGATTCATCATTAACTTCATCTGCTTTGCTGATTATAATATTACCTAAATTTGTTATATGAAGTTTTTTAGATTCTTTTGAGTATCTACTGATACCACTAAGCTCAAATCCATCTGAAAGCTCATATATAATTTTTTCTCCTAATTTCAACATACCTTCACCGCCTAAACAAAATTATAATTATTTTCTAAAGGTGAACAAAATGCCTCAAAATAAATAATATCTTTTAAGACTTTTTATTTTGAGACATAATTTGTCCTTATTTTATAAATATCCTAAGCACCTTCAACTATTTCTTCATAAAGTTTATCTAAATGTTTAACATATTCACGATATCCAGATTTATTTTTTAACTCACTTCTTAAATCTTCATATTTTTGTCTAAGTTCTTCAGCACTTAATGAAGGAGCTGATTCTTTCAAATCTTCTAATTTGTAATCATAGTATTTATCATACATCGCTATATATGTATCAATAGATTTCTTAGCTAATTCATTACATTTTTCTTGTGCTTCTCCATACTCAGAATAATCACCTATCTTCACTTTATAATATCCATTCTCTTGAATTATTGTTGAAGAAATACCTTTAGCTTCATATTCTTTTGCTGTTTCTTTTGCTGTTGCTTCAACTTTAAGTGAACCTGCATAGACAGTATAATATACACCTTTACCGTCTTTATATGCTTCCATTTCTTTTGCTTTCTTTTCAGCTTTTTCTTTTTCCTCTGCTTTTGCCTTTTCTTCTGCTTCTTTCTTTTCTTTTTCTGCTTTTGCTTTCTTTTCTTCTTCTGTTTGTTTGTTGTTAGCCTGTTGCTGAGTTGGTGCTTTTGGAGGTGTTGTATCTTTATCATTTTTCTTGTTGTTTCCTACTGTTATAAAGTATCCTACACCAACAATTGCTACTATAACTATAGCTATAATAGTCTCTTTTAATCTACTTTTTTTAGAACCAACCTCTTCATCATCTATAAAATCTTCTTCATTTGATTCGTAATTTTTTACTTCTGTTTTCTTTTCCTTAGAATTAGACTTAGACTTAGGAGAATGTTTGGATTTTTTACTACTTTTTTCTTTCTTGTTAATAGGTATTACTACTGATTTTTCACTTTCTATCTTTTTTTCTTCTACTTCTTTTGGTATTTCATCACCTAACTCCTTACTTTCTTTTTCAGATTTAGGCTCATTACTTCCTGATAGTTTTTTATCTAACTCATCATTATTTATTGGTTTTTCTATTTTTATACTGCTTTCTTCTTCTAAAACTTGGTTCTTTTCTTCTAAGTTTTCTATATTTTCCTTAATAGATTCATCAGCTTCACTTGGAACTACATCAGAAGTATTATCTAAACTAATTTCTTCTTTTTCAGTTTCTTCTGCTACATCCTCTTTTTTGCTTTCTTTTTTCATAAATCCAAATAATTTATCTTTTTTTCTACTCTTTTTATTTTCTGATTCAATTATCTTTTCTTCATTTACATCATCTTCTTTTTCAATATCATCTCTATTTTCTATAACACTCTCTATATTTTCATTCTTATTAATTACTTCTTCTTTAGTATCTTCCTCTTTAGTGTCTTCTTCTATAGAAATACTACTTCTAAAACAAACATCTTTATCTGCATTTTTTATCATATAAATATATTCTTCAATATCAATGTCTTTATTTTTTCTAGTTCTCTTTGACACAATATCGTGATTTTCTAGTTCAGAAGATTTATCTTTTAGAGCAACATGTGCTTCTTCCCAGATAGTGTCACTAATTTCTGTTTTATTTTTAATTACATAATCTATGAATTCCTTAAAATTTTCAGCACCAAATTCTCCGATTATAGTTAGTCTCATCGCACCTTCTATAAGGTCTCTATTTCTTCGCTTCAAAAATTCTAATGCAACTGTTGCACAAACAAAGTCTTTAATAACTTCTTTACCAAAACCATAGCCTTCAACATAAGGAAGTTCCTCTAATCCACATAATTTTTTATATTCATTATATACAGTTTGAGATATACTTTCATCATTTAAACTATTTAATTTATCCATAAACTTAGCTTCTACGTCATTTATCTGTGGGGGGTTTCCTAAGTCTGACTTTTTAACTGAATTTAATAAAACATCATTTTCTGAATTATCTTTACCTAATTGTAAATCTTCAATTTCTGTTGCTTTTATTTCTTCACTATTTTGTTCAGAATTTTCTTCTATATTTTTAGGCACTACCTCTTTGCTACTAGCTAATATCTTATTTACACAGAATATTATTTCTCTTTTTAGTTCTCTTTTAGCATCAGCTTGGTCCTTAAGAAATAAACTTGCACAATCTTTCTTTTCTAAACTTATCTTTCTAAGTGTTATATTAAGAAGGTCTTTATATAGATTTAGAACCTTATAATCCTTTTCTAAACGTCTTCGTCTCTCTGATAGGTCCATTTTATCATAAGCTAAAAAACTGTTTAAATCATTGGCTTTTAGACAGTCTAAACCATCCTTCATTGCCTTATTTACATACTTTCTACATTTAGCTGTAGTTAATTCTAATTCTTTCTCTAATTCATCTATTTCAGGTATGTATTTATCTACTATCCATTTCCCGATAAGTGGTTCTGTATTTCTTGCTAATGTTTTATAAAACAATATATTAAATTTTAAAAGCTCAGCATATTTTGCTTCGTTGAATTCTACTTTTTCAAATTTCTTTTCTAAAACACCTTCTAATTTTTCATTTATCTTAGATTCTTGTTTTAAAAAACTTGCTGTGACATTTAAAACAGTATTTCTTATTATATTATTTTCACTCAAAACCTTCACTCCTTAAATCAATTATTTTATTGTGATATTTACATTATGTAAAATTACTAACTTGATTATGATATTTTAATAATTAGTTGCTAAATTTACTACATCTTATATCATATCATATTATTTACATCATTTTACTTTTTCTTTTTATATCTATCTTATATTATACCATTTTTAATATCTGTACTAACTTATATTACAATATTCCACAAAATTTTAAAAGTAAATTAGACAAATTTGCAAATAAAAAAACATCAGTTTAAACTGATGTTTTACCTATCGAAAAAATTAAGCAAGTCTATAAGCGGAGTTCTGTATTAGATAATCATCTTTCTAGGCTTATTGTCACCAATAAGCTCAAGCGACCTACCTACCGGAGAGTACGAGCAGCACTCTTTATTCCTATCTTGGTCTTGCTCCAGGTGGGGTTTACATAGCCAACTAGTCGCCTAGCTGCTGGTGAGCTCTTACCTCGCCTTTCCATCCTTACCACATAATAGTGGCGGTTTATTTCTGTTGCACTATCCTTAGGATTGCTCCCACTAGGTGTTACCTAGCACCCTGCTCTATGGAGCTCCGACTTTCCTCATGTAAAATTACATGCGATTATCTGGCTTACTTAATATTTATTTTACTTAGCTATGTTATCATAAATTCTTAAATATGTCAAAGTAATATTCTACTAAAAATTCAAATTTATTCAAAAATAGTGTAATATAGGTATATAAACTATTATTTATGATTTGAGGTGAAATATTGAAAAAATTATACAGGGTAATAATTAATATTATACTAATATTAGTAATAATATACAGTGGATTTAATATATACTTAAAGCTTAACAAATACAATCAGGACACTAAAATATCTGCTCAACTTCAAAAAAAAGAAAATAAAAAAGAAGACTTATCAAAAATAAACAAAGATTTTAAATTTTGGCTTTCTGTTGATAATACAAACATAAATTATCCAGTTGTACAATCTAAAGATAATTCTTACTATCTTGACAAAGACTTTTATGGTAAAAAATCTATCTCAGGTACATTATTTATGGATTACAGAAATAAATCTCTGGATGACCAGAATGTTATAGTATATGGACATAATATGAAAAACAAAACAATGTTTAATAATTTAAATAAGTTTAAAGATGATGATTTCTTCAAAGAAAATAATAGAATAAAAATCACTATGGATGAAAAAGAATTCTTATATGAAGTATTTTCTGCCTATATTGTAGAATCTGATTATGATTATCTAAAAACAAACTTTAATAGTGAATCAGACTATCAAAAATACATAGATGCTATTACTTCCAAATCATTACATAAATCAAATATTAAAGTAAGTAGTAAAGATAAGATAGTTACACTTTCTACATGCACTTATGAATTTGATGATGCTAGGATGGTTATCCATGGTAAATTAGTTTCAAATTAAATATATATATATCTTTCTATCAATTCTTACACGAATAATCAAAATTTTACGTTAAGGTGTTCACATACAGATTAAAATAATTATTTTAATCTGTATAGCTATTTCTTACTTAAATTTGTCAATTTCTTGTCGATTTTTATAAACTATATAAAATAATAAATATATTATACAATAAAAAAGACTATGTTTTTAACATAGTCTTTACTGGAGCTGGTGATAGGAATCGAACCTACAACCTGCTGATTACAAGTCAGCTGCTCTACCGTTGAGCCACACCAGCACACTTATTCTATTATGAGTTAAATTAACACTCTAAAAACTACATATATATTTTAATCAATGAACATCAAATAAATATTGGTCAAGTCCTCGACCTATTAGTATCGATAAGCTAAATACATTGCTGCACTTACACCTTCGACCTATCAACCAGATAGTCTTTCTGGGGTCTTACCCTTGCGGTGGGAAATCTTATCTTGAAGTTGGCTTCGCGCTTAGATGCTTTCAGCGCTTATCCATTCCGTACATAGCTACCCAGCCATGCCCTTGGCAGAACAACTGGTACACCAGAGGTACGTCCATCCCGGTCCTCTCGTACTAAGGACAGGTCTTCTCAAATTTCCTACGCCTGCGACGGATAGGGACCGAACTGTCTCACGACGTTCTGAACCCAGCTCGCGTACCACTTTAATGGGCGAACAGCCCAACCCTTGGGACCTACTACAGCCCCAGGATGTGATGAGCCGACATCGAGGTGCCAAACCTCCCCGTCGATGTGGACTCTTGGGGGAGATAAGCCTGTTATCCCCAGGGTAGCTTTTATCCGTTGAGCGATGGCCCTTCCACGCAGAACCACCGGATCACTAAGTCCGATTTTCATCCTTGCTCGACCTGTATGTCTTGCAATCAAGCTCTCTTTTGCCTTTACACTCTACGTACGATTTCCGACCGTACTGAGAGAACCTTTGAGCGCCTCCGTTACCTTTTGGGAGGCGACCGCCCCAGTCAAACTGCCCACCTGACAGTGTCCCAAGACCAGATTCATGGCCTATGGTTAGAGTCCCAGTACTACAAGGGTGGTATCCCAAGGATGGCTCCGCCAAAACTGGCGTCCTGGTTTCAAAGCCTCCCACCTATCCTGTACATGTAGTACCAAGACCCAATGTCAAGCTACAGTAAAGCTCCATGGGGTCTTTCCGTCCTGTCGCAGGTATCCGGCATCTTCACCGGAATTACAATTTCACCGAGTCTGTTGTTGAGACAGTGCCCAAATCGTTACGCCTTTCGTGCGGGTCGGAACTTACCCGACAAGGAATTTCGCTACCTTAGGACCGTTATAGTTACGGCCGCCGTTTACTGGGGCTTAAGTTCACTGCTTCGATTGCTCTAACAGATCCCCTTAACCTTCCAGCACCGGGCAGGCGTCAGCTCCTATACATCGTCTTGCGACTTAGCAGAAACCTATGTTTTTGGTAAACAGTCGCTTGGGCCTATTCTCTGCGGCCACCGGATGGTGGCACCCCTTATCCCTAAGTTACGGGGTCATTTTGCCGAGTTCCTTAACAACAGTTCTCTCGCGGGCCTTAGGATACTCTCCTCACCCACCTGTGTCGGTTTGCGGTACGGGTACCTTTAACCTCGATAGAGACTTTTCTTGACAGTGTGAAATCAGCTACTTCGCTACTAAATTTCGCTCCCCATCACATCCCAGCATTATCAAAGCGGATTTACCTACTCTGACTGCCTCAATGCTTGGGCACACATAACCAACAGTGTGCTTAGCTTATCCTACTGTGTCATCCCATCTCTCAAACGGTTATCGGTAGTACAGGAATATCAACCTGTTGTCCATCACCTACGCCTTTCGGCCTCAGCTTAGGTCCCGACTAACCCAGGGCGGACGAACCTTCCCCTGGAAACCTTGGGTTTACGGCCTGTGGGATTCTCACCCACATCTCGCTACTCATGCCAACATTCTCACTCCCATACTGTCCACATGTCCTTACGGTCATGCTTCAACCCGTATGGGAAGCTCCCCTACCCATCATTACTGATGCCGTAGCTTCGGTAGTAAGTTTTAGCCCCGGAAATCTTCGGCGCAGGATCACTCGACCAGTGAGCTATTACGCACTCTTTGAATGAGTGGCTGCTTCTAAGCCAACATCCTGGTTGTCTGTGCAATCCCACATCCTTTACCACTTAACTTACATTTAGGGACCTTAGCTGACGATCTGGGCTGTTGCCCTTTCGACTATGAATCTTATCACCCACAGTCTGACTCCCAAGTATAAGATGACGGCATTCGGAGTTTGATAGTCTTCGGTAGGTGCAATACCCCCTAGGACATTCAGTGCTCTACCTCCGTATCTCTCACCTTGAGGCTAGCCCTAAAGCTATTTCGGGGAGAACCAGCTATCTCCGGGCTCGATTGGAATTTCACCGCTACCCACAAGTCATCCCCGAGCTTTTCAACGCTCGTGGGTTCGGACCTCCACGAAATTTTACTTTCGCTTCATCCTGCTCATGGGTAGGTCGCCCGGTTTCGGGTCTACGTCAAGTAACTGAACGCTCAGTTAAAACTCGCTTTCGCTACGGCTCCACACCTTAAGTGCTTAACCTTGCTACTTAACGTAACTCGTTGGCCCGTTCTACAAAAAGTACGCGGTCACACAAGAAATGTGCTTCCACAGCTTGTAAGTGCAGGGTTTCAGGTTCTATTTCACTCCCCTCCCGGGGTTCTTTTCACCTTTCCCTCACGGTACTATACGCTATCGGTCACTAGGTAGTATTTAGCCTTGGAGGGTGGTCCCTCCTGCTTCCCACAGGGTTTCACGTGTCCCGTGGTACTCTGGATCATATCTGAAGTCTTCTCGTTTAACATACAGGACTATTACCTTCTGTGGTGGGTCTTTCCAAACCTCTTCAATTACGATACCTCTTCGTTTATGATATGTCCGCAACCCCAATAAAGAAAACTTTATTGGTTTGGGCTATTCCGCGTTCGCTCGCCGCTACTTACGGAATCGAATTTCTTTCTCTTCCTTCAGGTACTTAGATGTTTCAGTTCCCTGAGTTCCCCTCATTAAGCTATGTATTCACTTAATGATACTTAGACATTACTCTAAGTGAGTTTCCTCATTCGGAAATCTTCGGATCAAAGTTTACGTGCAACTCCCCGAAGCTTATCGCAGCTTATCGCGTCCTTCATCGGCTCCTAGTGCCAAGGCATCCGCCCTGCACCCTTAATAACTTGACCAGTTAAAAAGGTTTGATAGATTAGAAGCTATCACTTCGATAATTTTAAAAAGTTATCAGCTTCATATATTACAAATTAGATGTCATATCACTAAATATATATGCAGTTTTCAAAGTGCTAACGCACAGCGCCAACGGATAAATCCCGTTGCTTAAAGTGCTAATTGAGTATTCGTAAAAACGAACCCTCAAAATTAAACAGTAGGCAATTCTCCTTAGAAAGGAGGTGATCCAGCCGCACCTTCCGATACGGCTACCTTGTTACGACTTCACCCCAGTTATTGATTCCACCTTCGACGACTTCTTCCAAAAGGTTAGATAATCGGCTTCGGGCGTCTCCAACTCCCGTGGTGTGACGGGCGGTGTGTACAAGACCCGGGAACGCATTCACCGCAGCATTCTGATCTGCGATTACTAGTAACTCCAGCTTCATGTAGGCGAGTTTCAGCCTACAATCCGAACTGAGAGTAGCTTTAAGGGATTAGCTCCACCTTACGGCTTGGCAACCCTCTGTACTACCCATTGTAGCACGTGTGTAGCCCTAAGCATAAGGGGCATGATGATTTGACGTCATCCCCACCTTCCTCCAGGTTATCCCTGGCAGTCTCTCTAGAGTGCCCAACTTAATGATGGCAACTAAAGACAAGGGTTGCGCTCGTTGCGGGACTTAACCCAACATCTCACGACACGAGCTGACGACAACCATGCACCACCTGTCACCAATGTCCCCGAAGGGAACTCTCCGATTAAGGAGATGTCATTGGGATGTCAAGCTTAGGTAAGGTTCTTCGCGTTGCTTCGAATTAAACCACATGCTCCGCTACTTGTGCGGGTCCCCGTCAATTCCTTTGAGTTTCACTCTTGCGAGCGTACTTCCCAGGCGGAGTACTTAATGCGTTAGCTGCGGCACCGAGGGGGGTAACCCCCGACACCTAGTACTCATCGTTTACAGCGTGGACTACCAGGGTATCTAATCCTGTTTGCTCCCCACGCTTTCGTGCCTCAGCGTCAGTTACAGTCCAGAGAGCCGCCTTCGCAACTGGTGTTCCTCCTAATATCTACGCATTTCACCGCTACACTAGGAATTCCACTCTCCTCTCCTGCACTCAAGTCTCCCAGTTTCAAGAGCTTACTACGGTTGAGCCGTAGCCTTTCACTCCTGACTTGAAAGACCGCCTACGCACCCTTTACGCCCAGTAAATCCGGATAACGCTAGCCCCCTACGTATTACCGCGGCTGCTGGCACGTAGTTAGCCGGGGCTTCCTCCTCAAGTACCGTCATTATCTTCCTTGAGGACAGAGTTTTACGACCCGAAGGCCTTCATCACTCACGCGGCGTTGCTGCATCAGGCTTTCGCCCATTGTGCAATATTCCCCACTGCTGCCTCCCGTAGGAGTTTGGACCGTGTCTCAGTTCCAATGTGGCCGATCACCCTCTCAGGTCGGCTACTGATCGTCGCCTTGGTAAGCCGTTACCTTACCAACTAGCTAATCAGACGCGGGTCCATCCTGTACTGGCTCACCTTTGATATTCAAGAGATGCCTCTCAAATATGTTATCCCGTATTAGCATACCTTTCGGTATGTTATCCGTGTGTACAGGGTAGGTTACCCACGCGTTACTCACCCGTCCGCCGCTCTTTACCGAAGTAAATCGCTCAACTTGCATGTGTTAGGCACGCCGCCAGCGTTCATCCTGAGCCAGGATCAAACTCTCAAATAAAAGTTTATCAGGCTCAGATACTATTGTTATCAAAATATCTGGCTTTATGGTTTGTTTCTTGTTTTTATAAATTAACCTACTGTTTAATTTTCAAAGTTCATTTTATTAAATCAATCATTTTGTACTCATTATTTTCTTGTTCCTTGTTGAGCACATTTATTATAATAACACCTTATTATAATATGGTCAACTACTTTTTTACATTTTTTCTTAAATTTATTAATTATTCATATTTTGTATTACTATTGCGACTTTATTTTCAAATATGTAACTATTATTAATAACCATTTCCAACTATAATAATACTATATATAATTACAATTAATTTAGAAGGGAGCTATAAAATGCTTAGAAAGATACTATATTCTTTGACAATACTTTCTATATCTATTTTTTTCATTGTTGGATGTTCAAACTCACAAAAAAAACAAAACACTGACCAGAATAAAGAAATATCAGCGCAAGAAGATTCTCAAAACAGTGATAATAGTAAAGATACTTCCAGTGTAACTGTTTCAGATGGAACAGACAGTCCATCAAATAAAGATACTGTGGACAATGATAATGAAAAATTAGATGTGTCATCTTTAGATAATACTGCTCTTGATTGGTTTTATATACCAAATACCAAACATAAAACTCCAGAAGTAAATACTGACATCAAATTTAATTTTTCTGACTATAGTGCTATATATAATGGACCCATAAAAGATGGTCAAAAAACACTATATCTTACATTTGATGAAGGTTATGAAAATGGATATACATCAAAGATACTGGATGTTTTAAAGCAAAATAAAGTAAAAGCTGTTTTTTTCGTCACATCTCCATACATAAAAGAAAATAAAGATTTGATAAAAAGAATGGTTAAAGAAGGTCACATAGTTGGAAGCCACAGTAAAACTCATCCTTCTATGCCAACAAAAACAGGCAATCTAAAAAGCTTTAATGATGAATTTGAAGATGTTGAAAAACTTTATAAAGATTTAACTGAAAAAAACATAGTTAAATTTTTCAGACCTCCTATGGGCAAGTATTCAGAAAAAAGCTTAGCAATGACTAAAAACTTAGGCTATAAAACCATATTTTGGAGTTTCGCATATAGAGATTGGGATACTGAAAAGCAACCATCACATGATGAAGCTAAGAAAAAAATAATGGATAATTTACATGATGGTTCTATCTTATTACTACATGCTGTTTCTAAAACTAGTACAGAAATCCTAAGTGATTTTATATCAGATGCTAGAAAGCTAGGATATAATTTTGAACTTCTAAATTATTAATATTTAGAAGTATATTTAAAAGCTATACTTTAAAGTGTAATATTTATATATTAACTTACATAAACGATTTCAAATTAAATACTTCCAATAAAAAATAGATGTATAGTTTTTACATGAGACAAAAGTCTTTTTATAAATAATAACTGTACATCTATTTTTAATTTATATAACCTTTTATTTTTAATTATATATATCCTTTGTTAATCTCCCAATAAAATGATATTAGTTTTTATTTGCTAAATAATAAATACTGCGACTATAGTTGTTACAATGAGTCCTGTTATAACAGGAATAAAGTTTCTTTTTGCCAATTCAATAGGGCTAACTCCACAAATTGCGGCTGCAGAAATAAGACCCCAAGGAACTAGACATCCTCCACCAACCCAAATACCACTAATTTGACCTAATGCTGCTAATGCACCAACACTTGCATTAATAGCAGTTCCAAATACAGATGCAAGTGAACCAACTAATGAAATTCCAGAAAACCCTGAACCATCAAGCCCAGTTATTGCTCCTACTACAGTTTCTATGCCTGATACTGCAAATTTATTAAGTGGTATAGCTTGAGAAAGAGCTATCCCTATATCTGATAATAATCCTTGAGAACCAGGTGCTAATACCTTTCCAAATACACCAGTTAAAGGTGCAACTTCTCCCATGTAGAAGAACGCTGCTATTGGTATAATCGCACCAAATATCTTTATACCAAACACAAAACCATCTATTATATTTTCACACACATTTTCAAAACTATCTTTGCCGAAATTTATAGTATTTATAATAATTATTAGAAACACTGCTGTTCCTCCTAAAAGAGCTGATGCATCTCCTCCTTTTAGGTCAAACATATACATAGCAATTATGTCAGCAAGAAATCCTAAAGCTACTAAGATAGTTGCTATCTTAGATTTTCCATTAAATTCTTTTACTTCTTCACTTTCAAAATCTTTAAGCTCTTCTCTAAACATTCCTTTATTGATGTCCCTTTTTAATGTATAAAATGCCATAGATATCGTTACAATTCCCATTACCCAAAATAAAATCATACCATCATTTATGACATATGATACTGCTACTCCTGCTGCACCAGCTGTTATACTTGGAGCTCCCTGAATAACAAAGTCTGTAGATAAGGCAAGACCATGACCAAATAAGTTTAATGCTACTGCAACACCAATTGCTGGTAATCCAGCTCTAATAGCAACAGGTAAAAATACTGCTCCAACTAAGGCAACAGCTGGAGTTGGCCAGAAAAACCAAGAAAGAATCAACATTACAAATCCAGTTACAAAAAATGCTGTATTAGAATTTCTTATAACTTTGGAAAATGGTCTTACCATATACTGTATGGCATTATTTGCTTCTAGAGCTTTAGATAAAGCAACCATAATCGCTATAATTAAAATAATCGGCCCCAACTCATTTAAAGATATAATAAACGAGTTAAACACTGCTGTTATAGCTCCAAAGATATTTTTTTCAAAGAATAGTCCCATGAAAAAAACACCTAATATACATGGTACTACAGTATCTTTTTTCATAAGCATAGTAATTAATATAATTACCATAAATACAATGTAAATATAATGCGCTCCTGTTAAAACCATATTATTATGTCCCCTTTTTTTAAGATAATAATATTATATGGTCTTACAAGTAAACTTGTTACTTGGTCATAGGTGCATAACAACTAGCATATGCAGTACTTAATTTAGACATTTATGATTCATTTACTGGAATAGATATTTCTATAGAAAACTCTTTATCACCTGAGTTTACATTTATACTTCCATTATGATATTCAATTATCTTTTCACAGTTTTTTATTCCAATTCCAAAACTTTCTACATTTTTATGAATGTTACTAACTTTGTTTTTTTGTATAATTAGCAACTTCCCATCTTCAACTTTAATTAAAAATACTATTGGTCTATCCCTTCTTGCATACTTTATTATATTAGAACATAAATTATCAAATATTCTTCTAAATTGTGTTACATCTACATAAATATGATATTGGTTATAAAGTTCATTTTCTATTTTTATATGAAACCCCTTTTCTTCCAATGTATATGAACTATCTAAAAGCAGTTGAAATATAAATTCATTTGCATTAATCTTTTCATACTTTTTAGAAACTTCTTCTTCCGAATTAACGAAGTGTGTAAAAAGGTCATCTGTCAAATCTTTTATCTGATATGCTTTTAATCTTACATTTTTTATATATTGCTCCAATTGCTCAGGGCTATTATACTTATGATCTTTAATCAAATCTAAATAACAAATTACTGATGTTAATGGAGTTCTGACATCATGTGATATTGAAGTTACTATATCTTTATTTTTATTCTTCATTTCTCTTTCTTTTATAAGTTGATTATCAAGCGCTTGACTCATCTCATTAATACTAGATGCAAGTGATGATAATTCATCGTTCCCCTTAACAGGAATTCTATACTTTAAACTACCACTTTCTACTATCTTTATACCCATTTCTATTTTTCTTAGGTATTTAATCTTTCTACTCAACAGCAATAAAAATGTTACAATAAATGTAATTGCCATAAATGTAATAGAAACAGCATCTATAAAGTTTTGAAATCTAAATCTAAACAGTGCTACTATAACTACATTAGCTTTAATATTAGAAAATTGTATCTCATAATGTCTAGCCATAGAGCTACTATAAAATTCATTTTCTTCACTCTTATCAGGTAATTCATTTGGATAGTACAATGTATCATAAAAAATCTCATTTCCTTTATATATTTTCATAGATACAAACCAATTGTCATTATTCCAATTTGATATATCTTCACCATCATTTGAACTTATATTTTTATCATTCACGTAGATTTGAAAATCGTCCATTAACTGGTCTGCTTCTCTTTTAAAGTAGGTTTTACCTTCTGATACATCCTTTACTACTGACTCAACAGCAGAATAAAATGGTATATTTAAAATAAAAGCCACCCCTGCTGAGATTACTACATATATCAATAGTATGACACCCAACTTTGATGGCTTAATTTTGCTAATCAATATAGTACCCCTTTCCCCATGCAGTTTTTACATATTGTGGATTTTTCTGATCTTTTTCTAGTTTTTTTCTTAAGTTTCTAATATGTACCATTATAGTATTATTTGCTGTATAAAAATATTGCTCATCCCAAATACTTTCATATATATTTTCAGACGAGAAAACTTTTTTTCTATTTTTTAACATAAGAACTAATATACTATACTCTATAGTTGTCAAAAATATAGGTTCTCCCTCCAATGTAACATCTTGAGTATCTAAATTTACACAGAGTTCTTTTGTCTGCAATATGTTTGACTCTCTATTCTTTTCCTTCCCCTGATATATATAATAACGTCTAAGTAGTGACTTAACTCTTGAAATTAACTCAGAATATGAAAAAGGCTTTGATAAATAGTCATCTCCTCCTGCTGAAAACCCAATAACCTTGTCGGAATCTTGAGTTTTTGCAGTTAGAAATAATATTGGAGCTGTTGTTTTTTCTCTAATCTCATTACATGCAACAAACCCTGTCTTTACTGGCATAACAACATCCAAAATAATCAAATCAATCGTACTATCTACTAAGTTTACGGCTTCTTCTCCGTTCGTCGCCATAACAACTTTATAACCTTCACCAGTCAAAAGTATTTCTACGATTTCCCTAATTTCTGGATTATCATCAGCTACTAAAATTTTTTTTGGAATCTCTTTATTCATCGCTAAGCTCCTTTTCTACTATATTTCTTAAATATTTTAAACTATATAAAATATTATACTTTATTAGTAAAAGCTTAGCAATGTCACACGTTTTAATACTTTCTACTATTGTAAACACTCTCAAAGTTTAATCAAAATGTATACATCTTAATGTAAAAATTAACTACCTAATACTATCTTACATAAATAACTTCTTTTACTGATTTTACTTTTTCAGAAGACTTAACATGTGCCACAATACATACTAAACCACTTATAGCAACAAATGCATAAAAGCTTATTCCTCTGCTAAGTAACATCGCTGGAACTAGTAAATGACCTGGGAAAAATATCTTAAATAAAGTCATAAAACTATTTTCAGACGCTCCAACAGCTCCTGGTAATGGTAAAGACGAAACAGCAATATTAAGTAATGATTGTATTGCTAATATTTCAAATACAGTATATGTTGATAGATGGAAAGCTTTGTATACAAAGAATGGTACTAAAAACATAGCTGTTATTTGCACAATAGTTATAAGTAAAATCTTAATTACTAACTTTGGATTTTGTTTTATATATTGTGCACCTTTAACATATTCTTCAATTTGAGAAGTTATAACTTTTCTCGAACCTTCAACATCTTTTATTATTCTTAGTTTTCCTAATAAATTTGTTATGGATATTATGAAGTTATTTACTAATTTTTTTGAAAATATAACTGCAATTACTCCAACAACAAGAGCAACATTCGTTATTACACCATATATCAATAAAATGTTCATACCTCTTACATTATTTAGTATAAATTCACGTTCCATAATGAACATTATTCCACTATATGCCAATACAACAACTTGATGAATGACAACAGTGACTAATAATATAAGCGAAGAATAAGATATATTTATATCATCCTTCTTCATATAATAAACTTGTGCTGGTTGACCTCCAGAAGCTGAAGGTGTAATTGAGCTAAAATAAAACCCAACAAATGCATATCCCATACATTTTAAAAAAGTAGTTTTTTGATTTAAAGCCTTTATACCTAAATATATATTTATACCTTCGCAAGCAATATATATAAACATCATTGCAAACCCAATTAATATAAATACAGGATTCGCACCTTTTAATGATTTTATTAAAGATTCAATTGATTGACCTCTAAAAACAAAGTATCCAGTTATGCCCATTAGTAAAACTAAGAAGGCTGCACTACCTAGACACTTATTTTTATTTTCAGTTTTACTTATCATAACTACATCCTTTCTGGTGTTACAAATTTAAAACCACTGGCTTTAAGTTTTGGAATAGCTATCTTTAATGCTTCAATAGTACGTTCAGGTGCACCAACTGCCCCCCCTGAATTTTCTCCTGCATCATGTAAACAAATTATAGAATTTTCTTTTGTCCTATCTATTAACTTATTTACTATAATCTCTACTGTACTATCTTTACTCCAATCTTCTGCCATTACATCCCATAATATCATATTTAAATTATACTTTTTAACAAATTGATTTGAAAATATATTAGTATGACCCCATGGTGGACGATAGTAGTTTACATCTACACCTAAATTTTTCATTATATTTTTACTTTCAATAAAATCTTTTTTTACATAATTATAACTATAAAGCCATGCATTCTTATGTTCTAGTGAATGTAAGCCAACTACATGATTTTCTCTTAACATTCTTTTTATAATTTCATGCTCTTTTTCAGCATTCTTTGCCACTACGAAAAACATGGCTTTTATATCATTTTCTTTTAGTACATCCAACAATTTTTCTGTATATCTTTTGTCTGGTCCATCATCAAATGTAAGAGCAATTTTATTCTTGCCAGTCATATTTTTCAATACATCTTTATTTAATAGTTTATTATAATATGTAGGTATAATTGAATGGATTAAAAAAATCAAAGCAACAACTATAATTAAACCTACTACATACATTCTCTACACACTCCTTGTTCATCAAATGAAAATAAAATATTTTCTAATGTATTATTATCAAACTGTTTTTTAAGTTTTTTCATATTCAAACTCATTTCTTTAAGTGTAACATCATCATAGATTAAGTCTTTTATCTCATCTACATAGTATTTTTTATTTTTGTCAAGTATTCTTCCAATTCCATTATTTAGTATGAAATCAGCATTGTTTATCTCTTGTTGTAAAAATGGATTAAATACTAATATTGGAAGCTCTGAATAAATTGTTTCAAATAATGTTATTCCACCTGGTTTAGAAATAATAAGGTTGGCATTTTCCATATATTTGTATACTTCGTTAGTATAACCTACAACCTCAATATTTTCATATCTATTGTACAATTTATAGTACATTTTTTTATTATTGCCAGTTATTACAGTAGTTTTTACTCCTTCTAAACTATTTAGATCTTTATAAAATTGTTCTGACTTAGGTAATAAACCTAATCCCCCACCCATTATAAGGATGTTTTTTTTATCTAAATGACTTATATGTTCTATATTTTTAAATTCTTTTTTTACAGGTATCCCATTAACTTTTACTTTATCTTCATCTATTCCTTTTAAAATAAGCTCTTCTTTAGTAGATTCACTAGCTACTAAGTAACAATCTGTATTTTTACTAATCCACTCTGAATGGCTACTTATATCTGTTATACATGTTATCAAAGGAAGATTTGAGTTATACTTTTCTTTATATCTTGATACTACTTGAGAACAAAATGGAAAAGTTGAAATAACTACTGTTGGTTGTATTTCATTAAGTAACTTGTCTAATTTAGTTAAGAAATAATCTGAAAAGGTAAATTTTATATCCTTTTTTCCATTTTCAGTACATTTGTAAAATAAATTATAAAGACTACTTCCCCGATTTACAAGAATAGAAAAAGTTTTATACATTCTATCTGAGTAGTTAGGCATAATATATTCAAATATATCTTTAATTATTATTTCAGAATTATTAAATTTTGTTTTTATATCTTCACTTAAAGAATTTGATGCTGAGTAATGCCCCATACCAAATTTTCCTGTAAGAATTAATACTTTCATAAGATTCCCTCCTCATTAAAGCCTTTCAATACCTTTAATTACTATATTTATAAGTATAGACTTTAAATCTTTAGAAAAACCTAGTATAATTCTTAAGAAATCTTAAAGTTTTAATTAAAAAATACAAAACCCAATTAATATTGGAGATTCCCTCCTAATTAATTGGGTTTTATCTTTATATACATACTTAAACACAAATACTATCATTCTAATTATTTAAATATGTCTTATTTAATTATGCTTTTAATTAATCCATAATATTATATTCTTCATATAGAGGATACTTTTCAGTTAAACCAACAACCAATGTTCTTGCCTTAGATTCTTCATCATAAGTTAAGCATAGGTCTATAGCCTCAGCAATTACTGCCATATCTTCTTCTTTCATGCCTCTAGTAGTTACAGCTGGTGTACCAAGTCTTATTCCACTTGTAACAAGTGCACCATTTGGATCAAATGGTATTGTGTTTTTATTAGCAGTTATATAAGCATCATCTAATCTTTTTTCTGCTGCTTTACCAGTTATATTTTTATTAGTTAAATCTAATAATATTAAATGATTATCTGTTCCTCCAGAAATTAATTTAAAATCTCTCTTAAGAAGTTCTTCAGCTAAAGCTTTCGCATTTTTAGCAACCTGTTGTTGGTATGTTTTAAATTCATCACTTAAAGCTTCTTTGAAACATACTGCTTTAGATGCAATTATATGTTCAAGAGGTCCCCCTTGAATTCCAGGGAATATTGCTTTATCTATAGCTTTAGCATATTTTTCTTTACAAAGAATAACTCCTCCACGAGGCCCTCTTAAAGTTTTATGAGTTGTTGTTGTAACAAAATCAGCTACTTCACATGGATTTTGATGAAGACCAGCAGCTACAAGACCTGCTATATGAGCCATATCTACCATAAGTAATGCTCCAACCTCATCAGCTATTTCTCTAAATTTTTTAAAATCTATCTCTCTAGGATATGCACTTGCTCCTGCAACTATCATTTTAGGCTTTACTTCGTGTGCTATTTTTCTAACATCATCAAAATCTATAAGTCCACTATCTCTATCTATTCCATATTCATAAAATTTATAATATTGACCAGAAATATTAACTGGAGCACCATGAGTTAAATGCCCACCTTGAGATAAATTCATTCCCATAACAACATCGCCTGGTTTTAGCATAGCAAAATATACACCAATATTTGCATTTGCTCCAGAATGAGGTTGCACATTAGCATGCTCTGCTCCAAATATCTTTTTAATTCTATCTATTGCAAGAGTTTCAACTTCATCTATGTACTCACATCCACCATAATATCTTTTGCCTGAGTAACCTTCTGCATACTTATTAGTAAGATGACTTCCCATAGTTTCCATCACTGGAACTGATACTATATTTTCAGATGCTATCAACTCAATATTCCTTTGTTGTCTTTTTAACTCTCTTTTCATACTTTCATAAATCTCAGGGTCCGCTTTTTTCAAGTTCTCAAACATATTACTCCTCCTAGTTATTATTTAAATTTTACTTTTACAGACATTTCATAATTTTCGTTTTTATCAATATGATAATTTATTATTATAGTCTTTTATAAATTAATAGTCAAGTGTTTTACTACTTTTACATGTTTACTTTCTGTATTTTAAGTTAAAATATAATAAATAATATTGTCTAATTCTTTTAATTGGATATAATTTAGATGTGACTATTTTTAAATAAAAAAAAGATAATATAATTTATATATATATAAGGAATATTACTTAAAAATTTGATATAATTTCAATATTATGTTTTTTAATTTGGAGGTGTATTTATGAATCAAAATGAGGAACTTGAATATAAAAAAAATATTCTAAAACTAGCTCTATTTGTAGGGGAACTTATGATAAAAAATGGAGCTGAAACATCTAGGGTTGAAGACAGTGTCCTTAGAATATGTAGGTCAAGAGGATTTTATCATGTAAATATTTTTACAACTCCTACAGTAATAATTATTTCAGATGAAAAATTTGATGGCTTTTCTTTTATGAAAACGATTCAATCAAGAGGTATAAACTTAAATAAGATATCTTTATTAAACAGTTTTTCTCGAGAATTTGTAAATGATAAAGAGTATGATATTGATACTGCTATCGCACGTCTTTATGAAATACAAGAGGTAAAACCTTATCCTTTATGGCTGTTTTACTCTTGTACAGGAATTGCATCTGCTTGCTTTGCTTGTTTGCTTGGAGGGAATTATTTATTAAATTTTATTCTTACGTTTATAATCGCAATATTTGCTGCAATTACTTATGATAAAACCATGAAGATAAGTGCAATATCTGCATTTTCTTGTTTAGTATCTTCTTTTTTAATAGCACTTTCAGGAGTTTTACTGGTTGAAATAGGTATTTTGAATGACCCTAAAATGCTCATAGTTGGAGCAATAATGCCACTACTCCCAGGAGTTGCTTTTATAAAAGCCATTAGAGATTTAATATCAGGTAATTTAATATCAGGAATTTCTCGTGCTTTCGATGCTGCTATGATTATTATTGCAATTGCTTCTGGAGTCGGCTTTGTCCTTGATACATGGTATAGAATTGGAGGTCCTTTCTAATGACTGATATGTCGATGATTTTACATTTTTTATTTTCAGGTATTGCAACTGCTGGATTTGCTGTTTTCTTTAATGCACCACTTTATCTACTTCTTCCAGCTGGAATAACTGGTGGAGTTGGTTGGATTGTGTATGTATATTTATTTAATTTTACTACAAACTCGATTTTTGCAGGTTTTATAGCTGCTGCTTTGGTTTCAGCATGTAGTGAGATATTAGCCAGAAAGCTAAAGCAACCAGCTATTGTATTTGTAATTCCAGGGATTCTTCCTCTGATACCAGGGATTGGATTATACAATACAATGTTATCTTTAATTCAAAAAAATTATGATTTAGCAATGTCAAAAGGTACTGATGCACTATTTTTAAGTGCTGCAATATCACTTGGTGTATTGGTTGTAACTTCTTTTGTAAGAACATTAAACCTTTTAAAAATCAGAAAAAATTTTATTCCTCAAAGAAAATCAAAGTAAAAATATAAAAATAGCAATGTACCCCAATCCTATAAATATACATTAAATATTTATAAGAGTACATTGCTATTTTTAAATTATAAGCATTTTAAAGGTCAATTAAGATTCTTGTGATTACTGGTATAAATTCTCTGCTATCTCTAAATTTTTTATCATTTTTTTTCAAATACAAATAACAAATTACTGTAAGACAAATCCCAACTAATCCACTTATAGCTTCAACACCAGATGTCATGCCAATTGCTCCCAATATATAAAAGGTTCCTATTGTTCCAACAAGAAGTGCTACAAGAGGTATTATATAAGCCATCGCAGCTGCTTTTAATACATTCATATTATCCATACTCACTTCTACATGGTCACCAACCTTAGCACCAATTGTATTGTCTACCTCTACTAATATCTCTTTTGACTCTGATGAGTCTGCAGTAGCACATTTTCCACAAGCAGCACAAGCTGAGTGTCTTTGCATTTTTAATTTTGCAGTTCTATCATCAACAATCTCCATAATAAATCCTTGTTGATTCATACCTAACCGCCCCCTTATTTTGTAAATTTATTTATGGTATCCATAAGTTCTTTTATCATCTCTTCAGTTTTTTCACTATCATCATGTTTGATACTTTCTGCTACACATCCTTTTATGTGATTTTCCAAAATAATTGTGCCTACTTTATTTATAGCAGACCTTATAGCAGATATTTGAACTAATATATCAACACAATAACGCTCCTCTTCTACCATCTTTTGTATCCCTTTAACTTGACCTTCTATTCTTTTTAATCTTTTTATAAGAGCTTCTCGCTCATTATTTGGTGCTAATTTTCTTTCTTCCATAAATTCACCTCATACTCTTATGATATCCTATACAATTATGCTTTACTTACCAATTTGTTTAAAATATAATACAGTTATTACTATTATAAATGCTAAAATTGATATTGCTATAGACCTGCTCTGATGCTTAGTTTGCTCCATACTTAATTTACCATTCATTTTAAACCCTGCTAATGGAAATAAAAATATAACTAATGCGTCAATTCCAAGTACAATTTGGGCTGCAATAGTCCATTTGCTCAAAAAACAAAAAATTCCACCTACACCTAAAAGAACCTCTAATATATTTATAAACTTATACGTAGGTTTTTTTATTATATATTCTTCAATTTTTTCCTTACATTCTGCACGACATGGATATATATCAGTATTGTCATCGTATTTTATAGCCAATTTATTATTTGGTGACTTTATATCCCTATTACAGTAAAGACATTTTTTCATTTTATGTTCTCCTCATAGTATTCCTCTTAAGAAATTTTATCTAAATTATTACCGTTTCAATACTATTATACCAAATAGATACAAAAAACAAAAATAAAAGGATTCATTTTAACTATTTCTTTTATATTACTGCTTAATTTATAATAATAATTAGACAAAATTATTTATATTTAGTTTAATTGTTATATAATCTAAAATAAGTCAAATTTGTATGAGAGGTTAAAATGAAACAAATAGAATTAGCTATTGTAAGCTTAAAAAAAGATGCTGGAAAAATTTATGAAGACCAAATAAGACAATTTCTAGGTGACAACATAAAAATAAACTTATACTCATTTGAAGAGGGAAATCTCAAATTTTTTAAAGAAAAACTAATCCTTTTATCTGCTTATTTAAAATATGATGAAATAGCAAAATTATCTCATCATGATGCTCAAATTATCGTTCCTAAGTTGACATTTGAAAAGAATAGTATAGATATGATATCTAAATTAGAAAAAAATAAAACTATTTATGTATATAATCTAAGTAAGGATATGTCTATAGAGACAATCTCTTTAATACATAGACTAGGAATAGACAATATTAATATCTTACCCTGCTATCCAGAAATAGAATTTACTCCTACTGATGCCATAATCCTAACTCCTGGAGAAAAAATCTTGCCCAATTTTAAAAATTGTGAAGTTATAGACTTAAAATATAGAATAATAGATTTAAGTTGCATTGTTGAAATTGCCACAAAAACTAAGTTAAAACATCTAATAAAAGATGATTTAATAAAAAAATATGTAGAAAAAATAATTCCTACAAGCTATAGTACAGGCGAATTATTGTTAGATGCCAATAAATTTGAAAGGCAATTTGATTTGTTGTTGTCTATAATTGATGATGGAATTATATGCACAAATAATGATGGAATTATACAATTTTATAATCATATAGCTAGGAAAATTTTATCTATAAATGCAAATGAAATGATTGATGTATTTATTGGCGAATGTATAAAAGATATTAACTTTCAAAACATATTAAACAATAAAACTCCATTTTATGAGAAATTAATTAAGATAAATCACATTGACATAAATTTAGAGATTAAACATATACAATTGAATGTATTTGATGGTTTTATATTAAAAATGACTAAGTTTTCTCAATTAGAAAAAAAACAAGCTAAATTAAGAGCACAACTAGTAAACTCTGGTAATGTCAGTAAATATACTTTTGATGACATATTAGGTTCTAGTATACAAACTATTAACACTAAAAAAATTTCTAATAAAATGGCTCAATCAAACTCATCAATCTTAATAATTGGTGAAAGTGGTACTGGTAAAGAATTATTTGCACAATCCATTCACAGTGCTTCTAAAAGAAATTGTGGGCCTTTTGTAGCAGTAAATTGCAGCACTTTTCAAGAAAGTTTACTGCAAAGTGAATTATTTGGTTATGATGAAGGTGCATTTACTGGAGCTAAAAAAGGTGGGAAAATGGGTTTATTTGAATTAGCAAACAATGGAACTATATTCTTAGATGAAATTGGTGAGATGGATTTAAATTCTCAATCTAAATTACTCAGAGTTATACAGGAAAAACAGGTAAGGCGTATTGGTTCAAATAATGTTATTGACATTGATGTAAGAATAATTGCTGCTACTAATAGAAATTTAAAAGAGCTTGTATCTAAAGGTAAGTTTAGAAGAGATTTGTATTTTAGGTTAAATGTTCTTCCTCTTAAAATACATCCTCTTAGAGAAAGACCTAATGATATATTTGAAATTTTCGAATCACTAAAGTATGATATACCATGCAATTTTAATCTAAGTGACGAAGTTAAGGAAATTTTCAAAATATATAAATGGGAAGGAAATGTAAGAGAATTAAGAAACTTAGGAGAATATTTCTGTTATCTTGGAAAAGATGTTATAGAAATATGTGACTTACCTGAATATATATTAGATACTATAGATGAAAATTATAGCAAAACTGTATGTAATAAAGTGCTAGAAAAAATACCTAAATACCAATTTAACATTAATAAGGACAAAGACTTTATCAAACATAACTATGATTTTAAAAGACCATTAGATGAGTATATCTTTATATTGGATAATTTAAATAAAGCTTATGACTTAAAAGAACGAATTGGCAGAAAAAGCTTATACAAAATAGCTTTAAACGAAGATAGATTTTTGACAGAACAACAAATTAGAAATATCCTTTTAGAGTTACAAGAATTTGGACTTGTAAATATACTTGTTGGTCGTGGCGGCTCAGTTATAACACTTAAAGGAATCGAGTTTCTAAAAAAAATAAATGGGTTTAATGACGCAAACAGTTCAACCATTTAAACCTATTTAATTGTATTTTAATAAATTTAACAATTTTTTAAAATAACCTTTTCCAAAGAAAATTAAATAAAATTAATAATTTCATATCTTCTAACCTCTGGCATTACTTAATATCACGAATTAATTTTGAGTTAAACATTTTTAATATCTATTTTGGCATATTGCTTGCTAAATACTATAATTATAAATTTAAAAATTACTGGAGGTATTTATAATGAATTACAATTTTAATGAAATTATTGATAGAGGTAATAATTTTTCAGCCAAATGGTCAGAGATGAATAAAAAATATGGTACTAATGATTTGCTTCCTATGTGGGTAGCTGATATGGATTTTAAAGCTGCACCATGTATAATTGATGCATTAAGAAATAGATTAGAACAAGATATTTATGGTTATACAACAAGACCAGATTCTTACAATGAATCTATAGTAAATTGGTTGGATAAAAGACATAATTGGAAGATAAAAAGAGAATGGTTAGTTTATAGCCCAGGTGTTATACCAGCCATAAGCCTTTTAATAAATGAGCTTACAAAAGAAAATGATAAAATAATGATACAAGAACCAGTTTATAGCCCTTTTAATAGTGTTGTAAAGAATAATAATAGAGAACTAGTTATAAGTCCACTACAAAAACTAGAAAATGGAGACTATATAATGGACTATGAAGATATTGAAAGTAAAATCAAAGATGTAAAATTGTTTATACTTTGCAATCCTCACAATCCAGTTGGAAGAGTATGGACAAAGGATGAACTAAAGAAACTAGGAGATATTTGCCTTAAATATGGTGTAAAGGTTATATCAGATGAAATACACAGTGACATTATATTTAAAAATCATAAACATATACCTATGGCATCTGTATCTAAAGATTTTGAAAAAAATACAATTACTTGTATGGCACCAACTAAAACTTTTAATATAGCAGGTCTTCAATCTTCATATGTTGTACTACCTGATGAAAAAGATTATAAATTGTTAGATAACGCATTTACTAGAATTGATATAAAGAGAAATAACTGTTTTAGTTTAGTTGCAACAGAAGCTTCATATAACAATGGTGAGCCTTGGCTAGATTCATTCTTAGAGTACTTAGAATCTAATATAGATTTCGCTATAAAATATATAAATGAAAATATGCCAAAACTTAAAGTCAGAAAACCAGAAGGTACTTATTTATTATGGGTAGATTTTAGCGAACTTGGACTAAGTGATGAAGAATTAGGAAATCTGTTAGTAAAAAAAGCTAAAGTTGCCTTAAATCAAGGAAATAGTTTTGGTATTGGAGGAAGCGGATATCAAAGAATAAACTTAGCTTGTCCAAGAAGCATGGTTGAAGAAGCTCTTATAAGAATTAAAAATGCAATTAACTAAAAATATTTAAGGAGAATTTGCGTTATGAAAATAGGTACAGAAAGAAAAAGACCTTCATTTAGATATTCGTTATTAGTAATGCTTGCGATAATAGCTTTAACATCGGTTGGTATCGTTGTATTTAAAGCTTCTATAACTACAATGTTTTTACTTTCATGGCTTATAGTAGTTCCAGCAGCTATGAGGCTTGGTTATACTAATGAAGAAATAGAAGCTTTTGGATTTGAAGTTGGTAAAGATGCCTTTCAATCAAATTTAATTATACTTTCTGTTGGTGTACTAATAGCAGCTTGGATAGCTGCTGGTACAATACCAACAGTAGTATATAGTGGTCTGACAATAATAACACCTAAGTATTTTTTACTTACGACATTAATAGTCTGTTCACTTACTTCTGTTGCTACTGGTACATCTTGGGGAACGCTTGGAACGTCTGGTATAGCAATGATGAGTATTGGTACTAGTATGGGTATTCCCCTTGGCCTAACAGCTGGTGCAGTCATCTCTGGTGCTTTCTTTGGAGATAAAATGTCTCCTCTATCCGACTCTACAAATCTAGCTGCTGCGGTTTGTAAAACAGATGTAATTACTCATATGAAACACATGGTTTACACAACAGGACCTGCATATATAATATGTATAGTTTTGTACACTGTAATTGGACTTAAGTATTCAAATAATACTATTGACTATGTTCAAATAAATCAAATCAAAGATGTATTAAATTCAAACTTTCATATTGGTTTGGTAGCAATGATTCCAATACTATTCTTATTATTGCTTTTATTGTTACAAAAACCTCCCATTATATCTATATTGAGTTCAGCTATTATGGGACTTATTATAGCTGTAATTCAAGAAGGAGAAAAAATAGGTGATGTCTTAAATTATATGTTATCAGGGTTTACTATAGATACAGGATTTGTTTATGCTGATAAATTATTAAATCGTGGTGGAATAATGAGCATGGCTGAAACCGTTTTACTAGTCTTTGTAGTTTTCGTTATTGCTGGAATTCTACAAAAAACTGGATTCTTAGAAGTATTACTTCAACCAATGATAAATAAAATAGGAAAATCAAGAGCTAAGTTAGTTGGCTCCACTTTCATAGTAAGCTACTTTGCAAATGCATTTAGTTCATCTATGATGTTCACATCGGTATTTGTTGGAACTTTAATGTCCCCAATATATAAGGAATTTAGGCTAAAACCACAAAATTTATCTAGAATTATAGAAGATACAGCAACCCTTGGCGGACCATTAATACCATGGAATTCAAATGCTGTTTTCTGTGCTCAAACTCTTGGTGTAAGTCCACTTGAATTTATTCCATATTGTTTTCTAAGCTGGATTACTCCTATAATTTCATTTATTTATGGTGTCACAGGTTTTACCATGCTTACATATACAGATGATGAAATAGAAGATTTAGAGATATCTACTATTATGCAGAGAAGAGTTGATTAAAATATGCATTTTAAATACTATTACTTAATCCAAGATATTATAGGCGTATTATTGGCATTTATAGGGCTTCGAATGACCATTCTCAGTTTTAAAATAATATCGATAAAAGGTATTTCAATAAATACAATTTTAATTCTAATTAAATACTGTTTATTTACAATTGCAGGAGTGAATCTATTAATATTCAATTTTGGCATTAAGCATTGGATTTTAAGTATTTGTATATTAATAATATCTACAATAATAACTCCTAGAGTTAAGTTATCAAAATAGAAATTATTATTAAAATCGGCATTTCATAACAATAAAGAGACTGACATTAATATTAATACAGTCTCTTCATTATTTATTATCTATAAGTTTAGATAACTGGTATATCAGATAGGTAATCATTACTTACATAACCATATCCACCATTATATTTTATTTTTACCCATCCTGTAGCAAACATTTCTACAGTTTCTACCTTACTTCCATATGAAAGTTGTCCTATTTTTTCATCTTCCGTACTTGGTCCTTTTCTAACATTTAGACCATCTTTTTCTTTTACATATTTTATCTTAACATTTTCACTGTTATTATTAGGTTTATTATTTGTTAGATAAGACCCACTGATATATCCAATATCGTTATTGTATTTTATCTTAACCCATCCCGTTTTTAGTACTTCTAAAACTTCTACTTCATCACCATTATTTAGATAACCTACTACAGAAGCTTCTATTGTAGCATCACTTCTTACATTTACTTTATCTGTATTAGCTACATACATTACTTTCTTACCAGTACTACTTCCTTGCAAATCTTTTAGTTCTGTAAATGCATTTTCATTTCCACCACTACCAACTTGAGTTATAGCAGTCGCCTTTTTGTTTGTAAATACACTCTTTTGAGTTGCGCTCAATTTATCTCCTACTATAAGTACTGGAGAATTTTCTTTTGATGCTAATACACCTACTGCTAGAGCATCTATAAGTTGATTTTGTTTTTTCATTCCATCTTTAGCTACAAATACATTATCTAAAGTATTTGATGTATAAAATCTTTCTATTACTTTTCCATTTGTTTCATTTCTATCTGCTCCACCTATTCTTTCTGAATTTGGCAGACTTTGTTTTATTTTATCTGATACAGCATTAGTAGAGCCTATTATGTATGACTTACTTATATTTTTAGAAGCTATAAAATCCTTAAAGCTTGACACTCCAGATGCATCAGAAACTGGAAGTATAACCATACCATTAGTAGCAGCTACAGAAGCTATACTAACTGCATCTGCAAGACCTGTATATCCATTTATCACAGCTATTTCTGAGATTTCTTTTAAATCTTCTATCTTTTTAGCTATGTTCAAAGCTGTCTGATGTCTATCACTACCACCAATTCTATCAACTGCTAGGTTATTAGATTCTAGTTGTTTTTGCACATTATCTGACACAGAACCAGATAATCCAATTATATAGACTTTTTTAACACCTAATCTTTCTAATTCTTTCTTAGTTTGTAAATTTAAATTATTTTTTTCTGTAAGTAGTATCGGAGCGTTCTTTAATTTAGCAAATGGTGTAACAGATAATGCATCTACAATAGATTCACTATTAACTATTACAGCTTCATTTGCACTACTCCAACCTTCTTTACTTACTTCAATAGCTGTTTGATATCTATCTTTACCTATTAAAGTATTTTCCGTTGCTGTTCTACCTATTTCATTTGCATATGATATTGATGATAAACTTAAAACTAGAGATAAACACAATACTGATGATATTGACTTTGTTAATTTCATATTAACTCCCCCTAAAATTATTGTATCTACAATTTTTATTTACTCTAAATATTATATCACAATAATTTAGCTTCTATCATCTATTCTACAACATCAATAAAAGACAACTTTATTCTTCTCCAAAAGTTTGAAACTTATCTAGGCTTCCATATCTCTTCATTAGGATGTTCCATTCATGTTCATCATAAAACTCACAATTTCCACCACCATAGTATTTTGCTACTTCAACAACAAATCTTCCTGCACTTTCTAAATCAGAATAATTACTTGCTCCAGTTGCACATCCAGCAACTGTTGTCTCAGTTGTTATAGCAACTCCTACTACAGGTGCTTTTGTAGCTACAGCAGGCTGAAGAATACTATTTATATGATATAAATCATTTCCATATGGAGTTATATCTTGTATTGACACAGGAAATACATAAGGAAGTCTTCCTGTAGTAGTCTGCATTATATCTAATAAATCATTACTTGTTTTTAGAATATATCCTTCTTTTATTGTAGGAGATATAGCAAAACCTCTTGTGTTTATAACTCTATTCCCTTTAGTTGTATCTATTGATAATATAGCATCACAACTTAAATCAACTTCGTTTTCATTCATAGTTCTCATGTCAATTGGAGAATCCATAAATGGAACTGGTTTATGTTCTTTAGTAGGAGCATCTGGACATATGTGAGTTGAAACTATTACATCTCCATCAATAAAATCTCCCTTATTCTGCATGTCCAATAATTTTGCTCCTACTGCTATTGCTACTAAAGCTCCATCAGCATCAGAAACCATACCTATCATTTCTGGTCTCGCTCCAATACCTCCTAGTCTACCTAAAACACCTAATGTCTTAGCTGTTCCTCCTGATGATTTTCCATTTTTACCTGGTATTGTAAACTTTACTAAATCAGTAGACCCTTTTTCTGTACTTAAAGTTTTTACTAATATATTCTTCCCACCATAGCTTTCCAAATATTTTCTTACACATTCTCCATCTACTTCTGCGCTATCAATAATATCATAAACTTCCAAAATTTGTTTTAACATCATATTTGCTCACCATCCAATTTTATTTCTTTTATTTATAGTTTTTATGTAAATATTTTTACTTTTATTTTTATAAATATTACAGAATTCTTTCATTTTATTTATAGTTTTATAAACTTTTTCTTATTATCTCTAATATCTTATTTATTTTTTATAAACTTTTTCCTAAGTATTTATTTTTTTATTTTTATAAACTTCTTCCTAAGTATTTGCTTTATTTATAGTTTTATAGGTATTGTATTACCCATTAAATTTAATTAATTTTAATTCTTCAATCAATTAAATTACTACACATCCTAATTAGCTCCAATTATTTTTTTATTTAATATATCTTCTATATCTTTTAATAATTCTTCTTGTGTCATTGTTATTGAAAGTTTTAAATTTTCTTTAGAGGTTCTTATTAAAACTATTTCTTGTCCTTCTCTGATTTCTGCTGATGTGACAGGCATACTTGTATTCTTATCAAAAGTCATAATTAAATCTGGAAACGTTGCTATTCTATTATTTTCTTTTTCTATTGTCATATATTCATTCCAAAAAGTTACCTCATAATCATTTACAATCAATCTACCTACATCAAATCCGCCTGTAGTTTCTAACTCTAAAGTTTCTATTGTCCCTTCTGAAACTACCTCTCCATTCAAAAATTCGACAACGTTGTTTATTGCTTTATCTTTTGATATTTCTAGACCTAAGTAAAACTCTCTACCCAAATCTATTGCATGACTTATGCCTCCTATAGCAGCATTCTCTTTTACAACAGAAGCTTTTACAGGATTTCTAGCTACAGCAACTAGCCCTTCTGCTGCTACAGCACACTGCCTAACAAGACCTGCTGTCTTATTTAAAGACCCTTCTACAAAGCCCTCTATATGATTATCAAGTTCTGGATTGCCACCAGACACAGCTTGATAAGACTTATATGTTTTATCTCTATGTAATCCAAGACTTCCCATCAGGCCTGTTGGATGGGCTCTACCATTACAAGGTGCATCTATTAGTGGTATTTTAAGTACAGAAGATTGAAGCCATCCATTTATTGTTGCACACCCTCCATTTTCATTTGTAATAATACCTTGTATATCTAATCCTAGTTTATCAATAAATATTTTGACTGTATTTATATAATCATCATTATCAGCATACTTAAGTGGTGCTGCTGGAGCTCCTACTGCAGATACATTTAAAACAATTGCATCATCATGTAATTCATCTATACTTATTAGCTCTGGGAATCCATATTGTAAGGCATATTCCCCCATCTCTCTTCCACTTTCCTTTGCTCCTCCACCTCCTCCACCTAAAATTGTCCCTCCTATTAAAGCATATTCTAATATTTCCTTAGTTAACTTCATATTAAATCTCTCCTTTATTAGTTAGATTATGTAAATATATTAGTAACTATTTAAATAACTTTATGATATATTATAGTTTATTATACAAGCTTTGTATTATAATGTATAATATATAATTAATTATCAAATTTATATAATTCAAGTTATATTAAAAGAGGTGTATTTTATATTATGGATTTATTGCATCTTAAGTATTTTCAAACTGTCGCTAGAATGGAACACATAACAAAAGCGTCACAAAAACTAAATATAGCACAACCAGCTTTAAGCAAAACCATATCTTCTTTAGAAAAAGAACTTGGAGTTCAGTTATTTGACAGAAAAGGAAGATATATAGTACTAAATGAGTATGGTAGATTATTTCTAAAAAGAGTAGATAGTATTTTAGATTTAGTGGAAATGTCAAAGAAAGAGTTACAAGATATTTCTTTAGAAAACTCTGGTGAAGTAAAAATATTAGCTACAGCAGCAGCTAATGTACTACCACCACTTTTGAGTAATTTTAGAAAACTATATCCTAATATTACTTTTAATGTTTCACATACTCTACCATCGTCTTATAAGAAAAGTGATTTTGATTTGTATATATCTTCTTCATTTACAAAATTAAACTCAGAAAATAATATAACATTAACTTGCGAGGAAATATTATTAGGAGTTTCAATAAACCACTCTCTATCCTTAAAAGATGAGGTTTATCTAAGTGAAGTTTCAGATGAAAACTTTATAGTTATAACTAAAGGTGAAAACTACAGAGAAATAATAGATATATTATGTGAATCTGCTAATTTCAAGCCAAAAATAGCCTTTGAATCCGATTCTCCATATACAATCTATGCTCTTATAAAATCACTTCAAGGAGTTGGATTTATATGCGGAAAATCATGGGGCTTATCTCGAGACCCTGAAATTAAACTATTACATATAAAAGATATTGAATTTAAAAGATATTTAAATCTTTCATGGTTTAGTGAAAATTATGCTTCTAAAGCAGTCTTATTATTTAAAGACTTTCTTATAAACTATTTCAAAAATCTTTAAACCAAAGCTGGTAATATTAAAAGAGGATATATCAAACATCATTAATAACTATATTTTTAATGTTTGGTATATCCTCCTATTTTTATTTTTTATCTAAAGTATATCTTAACATATAATATAAAACTATATATTGTAACTATTTTTTCTATCTTTTAAGTAGGGAATATCGTTCCTATATTTTTCTATTTCATCTAAATCAATCTCTGCTAATATATACTTTTCTCTATATGTATCTAATTGACTTATTATAGTTCCTCTAGGATTACATATTTTACTCTTTCCAAACAGTATCAAATTAGGGTCATTACTTACTAAATTAACTCCTACTGTATACACAGTATTTTCTAAAGCTCTTTGAGATACGTTTAAATCCCACATATCTTCATCTTGTATTCTCCATGCAGAAGGTATAAATATTATTTCAGAGCCTTTTAACATCAATTCTCTAGCCACTTCTGGGAATCCTGCATCATAACATATCATTACACCAAATTTACCAAAATCAGCATCATATACATCTATTTTTTCCCCTGCTTTAAAGTATACTGCTTCTAATGACCATAGGTGATTTTTACAGTATTCTCCCATCATATTACCCTGTCTATCGAATATAACAGCTGAGTTGAAAACATGTGTAGAGTCCTTTTCTAAAGTTCCATATGGAGATATTAGGTATACATTATTTCTTTTAGCTGCTTCTGACATTGATTCTTCTATGTATTTGTTATGTTCTCTTATTAGGTCTAATGTTTTAATTCCACCTAAATATTCTAAGTTATATCCTGTAGCAAATAATTCTGGTAAACAAATAATATCTGCACCTTGATTTCCTAAATCATCTATCATCTCTACTGCTTTTTCTATATTTTTTTTAACATCTCCAAGTACACTATGCTGTTGAATTATACCTATTTTCACTTTACGACTCATACAAATTCCCCCTTTATTTAACTTTACTTCCAAAACATTTCATTAGTATATAATAAAGAACCATACTCACTACAATTCCATTTATTGGTGGTATTAAGAAACTTACTTTTGAAGTATAATATGATGCTGCAAAACCAATTAACCAACTTATTACTGCAATCCAATTTATTCCTTCTCTGTGTTTATAAGTTCTTCCTTGTATAAAATAATATTCACACCACATAATTCCTGCTATAGCTGGAACTGCTATTCCTAAGAAAGATAAGAATGATTGGAATTTGAATATTATACCAGTAGCTGCTATTGTTGTACCTATTAGACCTGCAACTAAAGTTAATACATTTCTCTTTACATTTGGAAAAATAGTTTTTAGTGCCAATCCACCAGAATAGGCATTTGATACATTGGTTGACCAAGATGCAAGTATTAAAATAACAAATGCTATCCATCCAAACCCTAAATTAGCCAATACTTCTGTTATATCCCAAGTAGGAGCACCCATAGACATTACACCTGCTGCAACTTGTTGGAACAATGAAATAATACCTAATCCTAAAAAACCAATTATCCAAATATCTTTTACTCCTCTTGTATATCTTAATTGGTCAGGTGATATAATTGCACCGACTATGATAAGACCAACAACCATATTTAATCCTTCAACCATGCTCATTGTTGTCTGAGGAGTATAATTGTAGATAGCTTCAACTCCATAAGTAGAAAAAGCTTTAAAAACTCCCCAAGCCATTAATATTATAAGTGGTGGTATAACTAAGTAATTAAACTTAGCCATTGCCTTAAAACCATACAAAGCGAAAACTACCATTAATAACCCAAGTATAACTGTAACTAGTGTTAAGTTTACACTTGGAAATATTTTTTGTACTGATAATCCAGCAACTCCTGCTTGTACACCAAACCAACCAAAGCTAGTTATTCCAAGCAATAGAGATATGAGATATTTTCCTCCTATCTCTCCAAATGCCCCCTTAGCTAATACATATGTATTTAACCCTTCTTTGCAACCAATATAACCTTGTATCATAATAATTGCGACTAATATTAAGTTCCCTATAATTGATGTAATAATCATATTGGAAAGAGTCATTCCTAAAATTAAGGTTCCTCCAACCATTAATTCTGATATGGCTATATTAGAACCAAGCATATTAAATAATGGAGCTAACCATCCAACTCTTTCTTCTTTTGGAACTGGATTTAAAACTAATTCTTCTCTCTCTTGCAAGATTATCCCTCCCTTTCTTTGTAAAAGAATCTTTTCTACTTTTTTCTACATTTTTTTCACCCTTGATAGTTTCTTTTCTTTCTATAATTATAATTCTACTCTACAAAAAAGTATAATATCTAGTTTATTATCAATTTGATATAATTTAAGTTATAGATAGATAAATGGTCTAAAATTATTATTTAAATTTAGACTATTCACACATATTTTAAATTTATTTCAGTTTTATTAGAATTATACTTTTTTTATTAAAATTTTATAATGTATAATTTATTCTCAAATATTTTTCATAAATGCTTATAAATGTTTCTAATTTCATCTATCTTAACTTATTTTTAGTGAATTTATTACAATTTTACTAATCAAATTCATTCTAAATTTTCTGATTATTACCATAAAAATAGTTTTTCAAACAAAATTTACTTAAAAACAAATTCATAATAAAATTTTTAAATATAGTATTTTTATTATATTGAATATAAATACAAATGAGGATGTGCAAGATTATGGCTAGAAGACCAAAGATAAAGATAACTTTAATAGATAAAAAAGAAAAAGGTGCTTGCCACTATGGTCATAAAATTGGTGATTCATTTGAACTTAAGATTTATTTTTTATTCAAAAGGGGGAGTCGCCTATTTTTTAGTGCGACACCCCCTTTATAGATTTCAATTGTAGAAAAGATTATCAAAAATCGTATTCATAATTTTATTTATACTACCCCAACTGCAGCTAATATTATACAAATAACCATAACTGAAATTAATATCGTAGTTGTCTTGACTTTTTTTCCTAATAACCAATACATAATTCCAAATATCATAGCTGGAAGCATACATGGCATTATTTGGTCTAAGTAAGTTTGAATAGGCTCTGCCCATTCTCCACTACCTACATTAACACTAAGTTTTAGTATTACATTAGAGGCAGTCATACCTCCAATTACCATAAGCCCTAGCATTGATGCTGCTTCCATAACTTTTGAGACTATATTTGAGCCACTTACATCTTTAAAAAATTGAGTTCCATACTTAAATCCTTTATCTAAACATATATAACGGATAATGAAGTGAGGAATATTTATTATTAGAAGAAATAAAATTGGACCCATTATATTTCCTTGAGAAGCTAAAGCTATACCAACTCCAGCTGCTATAAGCTTTAATGTTCCCCAGAAAAATGAATCTCCTATTCCAGAAACTGGTCCCATTAAACTTGACTTAACAGCATTTATACTCTTTGCATCAAACTCTTCATTCTTTGCATTTTCTTCTTCCATAGCTCCAGATATACCAACTAAAAGAGTACTTATATGAGGTGTAACTGACATAAACTCAAGATGTCTTTTTAAAGCTTTAGATTTTTTTTCTTTATCATCTTTATATAATTTACGGATTATTGGTGCCATCGTATATGCATATGCTATATTTTGCATACGTTCGTAGTTCCAAGATGAATCTAATGTTAAAGATCTTCTAAAACATTTCCAAAAATCTTTTCTTGTTATTTTACTCTCTGGTGAAATTGTATCTAATTTCTTAGAATTCGTTGTCATCCACTACTACCTCCTTTTCTCCTACAAAGTTAACATATATTAAAGCTATTGCTAATCCAAATAATGCAACTCCTGTTACTGTTATCTTTAAATAAGCAACCATTATAAATCCTAATAATAAGAATGCTATCGTTTTCTTATTAAGCATCATTCTAGCTAACATGGCAAAACCTATTGCTGGTATCACACCTGCTGCAACATCCATTCCATGAATTACATATTCTGGTATAAATGAAAGTATTTTTTCTATTACTGGAACACCCAATGAGAATCCTGTACCTACTATTATTGCTAGTATTAATTTATTACCTATACCAAATAATAATTGTATACGTTCTACACCTTCAATGTTACCATCTTCTGCATAACGGTCAGCAAGATGAGCTCCCCATGTAAGTACTACTGTCATTAAGAAGTTATCTATAAGTAATACTAAAGTTGCTATAGGAACTGCAAGTACAACTGCCGCTGATACATCTTGACCAGTCAATATTACAAATGCCGTAGCAATAATAGAACCAGATACAAAGTCAGGAGGATTACTTGCTCCAACTGGGAATGCACCCATAAATACTAGTTCTAATGTTGACCCTATTACTATACCTGTACGTAAATCTCCTAGTGCTAAACCAACAAGTGGTGCAACAACTATCGGTCTATTATGCATTGTAGAACCTACAAAACAATGCATATATGCAAAGAATGCAATTAGAGTTATTAGAATAACTTGTGTAAATTCCATTTTTATCCCCCTAAAATTATATTAGTTTCATTACATTTGTAGCATCATCATCAGGAACTAATTGTACGAATACATTTACACCTTCTGAATCTAATTCTTTAATCATGTTTATATCATTCTTTGATACATGAACTGCTTTAGATATATTCTCACGATTATCATCTGATTTTGTTCCACCAAGGTTTATTGATTTAATAGATTTAACCTCTTTAGATAGTCTATAAACATCTTCTACAGACTCGCAAAGTATCAAAAGATTGTATTTATCAGTAACACCTGAATTAAGTGCTTTTATAGAATCTGCTATACTTTTCATTACAAGTTTGACATTAGATGGTTTAGCCATTTTAAGCCCTGCCATTCTTAAATCATCCTTCAATAGTTCATCACTTGCTATTAATATGCAATCTGTATTTAAAAACTTTGTCCATGTAAATGCTACTTGTCCATGTATAAGTCTGTGGTCTACTCTTACTAATTTAATCATTATAATTCCTCCCTAATTTTTTTTATTTCATCCATAAATGTTTTTACGTGTTCTGCACTAACATCACCAAAGTCTTGGTAATTATCTTTGAAATAACTTCCTATTATTGCCATATCCCCTATTTCAAGCTGTTTTTTTGCATTTTCTAATGTAACTCCAGCTGCAATAACTAAAGGGAAATCTCCTACATTTTTACGGAATAATTCTATTTTTTCCATTGATGTTTCTTGCCCTGTAGCATTTTCTGTAACTGCTATAGCATCACATCTTGTCATTCCTATCTTTAAATCTTCTTCAACAGTATTTTCTGATAAAACTGGTTGATACTTAAAACGTACCCCTCCAATTAAATAAGCTTTACATTTTGAACGGTGTAATTTAAAAAATTCTTCTAAAGTAGCCTCATCTCTAGGTTTAACATGACCTACTACAGAATCAACTTGTACATAGCTTGCATTATATCTTGTTGCTAGTTCAAATCCCATAGTATCAACATTTAAGCAATTCACTCCATATGGTATTGATAAATTGGCTTTTGATACATATTCAAGTATTCTTTCTAAATCATAGTAATTACCATAGTAATTTTCTAACATTATTCCATCTACACCATTTTCTTCTAAGATACTAATTTCTTTTTTAGCTCTTTCAAAAATCTCATCTGAAGTATCTCCCTTTAAGTGTATCATTGCTATAATTGGTTTTTTGTTTCTAAAAACTGATAATATTCCCTTATTGTCCATAAACTAAAATACCTCTTCTTCTTCATTTATTTGTAATGTTACATTTTGTATTCCCATTCTAGATTCTTTAGCTAATTGTTCTGCATCTTCAGTTGTTAATTTATCAGAAAATCTTGTAAGAAGCTCTAATATCATATTTAAGTTCATTCCTGAAAATAGCTTAACATTATGTAACTTAGTTAACCTTAACATAGCAGTACATACACTTGCTCCATATAAATCAGATAAAATTATATATTCACATTCTTTATCTTCTACTATTGTTTTTTCTAACTCTAAAGCAAAATCTGAAGCGCTTTGTCCAGGATATAAACTGTATGAATTAACACAATTTGCCAAATCTCCTACTATCATTTTTGCTGAATCTAAAAGTCCTTTTGAAAAGTCTCCATGAGACGCTAATATTATTTTTCTCATATTTATTCCTCTCCCAAATGTAAATTATATTTCTGCTGATACTGCATATTTATACTTATCACTTCTTATAAATTGTTCATTGTAATATAAAACATCATTATTCTCTGTATATACTAATTGTCTTACTTTTAGTAATGGCATATTGCTTGCACATTTAAGGTGGCCAGAATATTCTTTATTTGAGTGTTTTACTTCAAATATATTTTCTACACGATTAGGTAGTGTACTTATATTGTTAGATATAACTTCCATTAAAGACCTATCTTCTAGCTCTTCTTTTAATAAAAACATGTAATCTATTCTAAAGTAATCAACTTCAAAAATAACAGGTACTTCATCTATTAATCGAAGTCTCTTAATACATATTATCTTATCATCTAGTTCAATATTTAAAGCTTCAGCTACCTGCTTATCAGCTTTTTTTATTAAAATAGATATTATCTTAGTACTTGGTTTTGCATTAATACGATGACAAGAATTGGTAAAACTATTTCCTGCACATGTTGCTTCTATTCTCTCTGGTATAGTTACATACGTTCCTTTTCCACGCTTCTTACATAATATATCTTCTTTTACAAGTTCATTAAGCGCATTTCTCACAGTTATACGACTTATATTAAACTCCTTACATAAGTCTACTTCAGATGGAAGTTTATCTCCTGGCTTATATATACCAGCTGCTATTTGTTTTTTTATATTGTCATATAGTTGTTGGTACAAAGGAATAAATGAATTTACCTCTAAGTCCATTTCTTTTTTTTGCTTTTTTTCATCCATTTTAGTCACCCCCTTATGTAGTATTTTTATAACATTATATAACAAGTTCTTTATTACATATTATAATAACTCGAAATCGTTGTCAATTTATTTTTAAATATTTTTTAATTTGGTACTTTTTAAATTTTTTTGTCTAATATCATAAAAAAAAGACGTCGCCCTATTTTTTAGTGCGACAGTCTTTTATATATTATTTCTTATTTATATATTATTCTTTATCTTTTATATCAACCTTTATACTTAATTCATCCAATTGTTCATCATCTGCTATTGTAGGAGCATTTGTCATAGGACAAACAGCATTTTGATTTTTAGGGAATGCAATAACTTCTCTTATATTTTCAGCTCCTGCAAGTAGCATAACAAGTCTATCAAGCCCAAAAGCTAGACCAGCATGAGGAGGAGTTCCATATTTAAATGCTTCTAATAAGTAACCAAACTTTTCATTAGCTCTTTCTTCTGTAAAGCCAAGTGCTTTAAACATTCTTGATTGAACATCTGAATTTGATATCCTAACACTTCCTCCACCTATTTCATATCCATTTAATACAATGTCATAAGCTTTGGCTCTTAAAGATGCTTTATCTCCATCTTCTAGTTTATCTAAATCTTCATCCATAGGTGATGTGAATGGGTGATGCATTGCTGCAAACTTACCTGTTTCTTCATCTTCTTCAAAAACAGGGAATTCAGTTACCCATAATAAATTATATACATTCTTATCTAGTATACTAAGTCTATTTGCCACTTCAAGTCTAACTTGTCCTAAAGCATCAAATACTACTGAGTTTTTATCAGCTACAAATAAAAGTAAATCTCCTGCTTCTGCGTTCATTCTTGTAAGTATAGCATTCATTTCGTCTTCACTAAAGAATTTTGCTATTGGAGAAGTTACTCCATCTTGACCTACTTTCATCCAAGCAAGCCCTTTTGCTCTATATGTTTTAGCATGTTCTTCTAATGATGATATTTGTTTTCTAGTAAAATCGTCAGCTTTTCCTTTTACATTTATACCTCTAACACTTTTTCCTGGTTGTGTAGCATCAGCAAATACCTTAAATCCACAATTACAAACAACATCTGATATATCTGTTAGCTCATAACCAAATCTAGTGTCTGGCTTATCTGAACCATATCTATCCATAGCCTCTGCATAAGTCATCTTAGGAAGTGGAAGTGTCAATTCTACATTTAAAACTTCTTTAAATATAACTTCAAGTAATCCTTCAATCATACTCATAACATCTTCTTGTTCAACAAAAGACATTTCACAGTCTATTTGTGTAAATTCTGGTTGTCTATCAGCTCTTAAGTCTTCATCTCTAAAACACTTAACTATTTGGAAATATCTATCCATACCACTGACCATTAATAACTGTTTGTATAATTGTGGTGATTGTGGTAATGCATAAAATTTCCCTGGATTAACTCTACTTGGTACAAGATAATCCCTTGCTCCTTCTGGTGTTGGAGCAATTAAAAATGGTGTTTCTATTTCACAAAACCTATTGTTTGATAAGTAGTTTCTTGTAATATTCATTACTTTATGTCTTAATTTTAAATTTCTTTGCATAGATGATTTTCTAAGGTCTAAGTATCTATATTTTAGTCTTAGTGCTTCTGAAACATCATCGTCATCTTTTATATAAATAGGTGGAGTTTCTGATTTATTTAAAAGTCTAAGTTCAGTTGCAAATATCTCTATATCCCCAGTTGGCATGTTAGGGTTTTTAGACTGTCTTTCACATACTTTTCCTTTTACTGCTATTACAAACTCAGCACCTAATTTTTCAGCTTTTTCAAAAGCTTCTTTATTTACATCTGTGTCAAAAACTATTTGGCATAATCCACTTGTATCTCTTAAATCAACAAATACAAGTCCTCCTAAGTTTCTTTTTTTCTGTACCCATCCCATAAGTACAACTTCTTCATTTATGTTTTTTTCTCTCAACTCTCCACAGTAGTGAGTTCTCTTTAAACCACTTAAAGTTTCCAAGATACTACCTCCATTTTATTTAATTTTAATGTTATATATTTATCTAATACACAAAACATCATACTTTCTTATTTTACAGCTTTTGCTTTAATTCTTCAACTAATGTACTTAATTTTACAGTAGTTTGCTCTGATGTTTTCATATTTTTTAATGTTGCAGTGTCATTTTTAAGCTCATCATCACCAATTACTATTGTAAATTTTGAATTTATTTTATCTGAATACTTAAATTGTGCTTTTACACTTCTTTCTATATGGTCTTTATCTGCACTTATATGATTTTGTCTCAAATCTTTTAATAATTTAAAGCTTCTTGTATTTGCTTCTTCACCTATAGTTACTATAAATATGTCTGTAGATTGAGGGTTTTCTATTTCAATTCCATTACCTTCAAGTGTAAGTAAAAGTCTTTCAATACCTAATCCAAATCCAATTCCACTTATACCTTTTGGTCCACCTAGTTGTTCAACAAGACCATCATATCTACCTCCACCACATACAGTACTTTGAGCACCTATATCATTAGATATAATTTCAAAAGCAGTTTTTCTATAGTAATCTAATCCTCTGACTATTGTTTTATCAATTACAAAGTTTATATTCATTTCCTTTAAGTATTCTTGAAGTTTATCAAAGTGAGATTTACAATCATCACATAAATGGTCTGCAATAAATGGTATATCTTTGATATTTTCTTTACATGTAGGGTTTTTACAGTCTATAACCCTCATTGGATTTTTTTCTCTTCTCTCATTACAAGTCTCACATAATATATCTGCCTTTGAGTCAAGATATTCTTTTAGTAAAGCATTGTACTCTTTTCTACAAACTGGACAACCAACCGAATTTATACTAACTACTAAATCATTTAATCCAACTTCATTAAAAAATTGAACAGCTAGTGCTATTATTTCAGCATCCATTGAAGGAGTATCACTTCCAAGTGCTTCTATACCAAATTGATGAAATTGTCTTTGTCTACCAGCTTGTGGTCTCTCATATCTAAAGCAAGGTGTAACATAAAATAATTTTGTTGGTTGAGTATCTGCATATAATTTATTCTCTATAAATGCTCTTACTACACCAGCTGTACCCTCTGGTTTTAGAGTAATTTCTCTATCCCCTTTATCTTTAAAAGAATACATTTCTTTTTGAACTATATCTGTAGTATCTCCAACACTTCTCTTAAAAAGTTCTGTATGTTCAAATATAGGAGTTACCATTTCCTCATACCCATATAAAGCACATATTTCTCTAAATTTATTTTCTACATAACGCCATTTATAAGCCTCTTTTGGAGTTATGTCTTTAGTTCCTCTAGGAGCTTTAGTCAACATTTTTATATACCTCTTCTTTCTTCCTTTTTATCATTTCATCTACTCTATCAATATATTGTTCAACATTCTTTACATTTTCTACTCTTTCAATCCTATCTTCATCTACATAAACAAATTTTGATATAGCACCTGCACCCAAGGCATAGTTGCTTTGTTTTTCCTCCATAATTTGTATATTGTAAATACACTCATATCCTTCTTTAGCATAACCTATATTTTCTAAGTTACCTAGCATATGCTTTTGTCTGTACATATAATATGGATTAAGTCCCATATCCTTAGCATATTTCATCGATAAATCTATCATTTTTATCATTTCTTCATACTGAGTTAAATGTTCTTTGTACTTATCCATATTTATATTTAGGTTAGAAGCTCTTTTTATAGCCAATGTATGAACTGTAAGACTTTCAGGAGAAAGCTTTTTTATTTCCTCCAATGTATTTCTTACCATGTCTAAGTCTTCATCTATAAGTCCTAAAATTATATCCATATTTATATTGTCAAAGCCCATATTTCGAGCCATATTAAAACATTCTACTAAATCAGAAACTTTATGCTCTCTTCCAATTTTAACTAAGGTCTCATCATTCATAGTTTGAGGATTTATACTGATTCTACTTACATTGTGTTTTTTTAATACACTTAATTTTTCTTTTGTAATGGTATCTGGTCTACCTGCTTCTACTGTAAATTCTTTAATTTTACTTAAATCCAATTCTCTAAATAGAGTATTTATAAGTAAATCCAATTCTTCCTCATCCAATGTAGTAGGAGTCCCACCACCAATGTATAGAGTTTCAATTTCTTTATTAGTATCCTCAATAATCTTGGCAAACCCTTTAATTTCTTCAATCAATTTATAAACATATTTTCTTTTTAAATGACCAAATTGCTTTAATGAGTTTGAAGGAAATGAACAGTATACACATCTAGTTGGGCAGAATGGAATACTTACATAAAGAGAAATTTTATTTTTATCTATCGGATACATAAACAATCGTTCTCTTTTAGCTATTTCAAGAGCTAAATCTATTTTCTCATCCATTATGAAATAGTTCTCTTTTAGAATAGTTCTTATACTATCATCATCTAATTTTTCATCCATCAGATTGTGGACAATTTTGACTGGTCTGATACCAGTCAAAATGCCCCATGGAACATAAGAATTAAATATTTGTTCAAGTACTATAAACATGCTTTTTTTAATATTTTCTTTACATAACTTTCTAATCTTTCTCTTACTTTCATTATCTAGTCTATCTAAAGACTCTTCAATCGTATTATTGTTATAAAATCCATTTAAAAACTCAGAATTTATATCTTCAATATTTTGTGTTGATTCATATTTTAAACTACCATCTTCATAATACTCAGTAATTGAAAATAAAGTATCATTTTCGCAAATCAATCTATTTATTAAGTATCTTGACTCTATACTATTGCTACAATCAGCAAAGTCATTAAATTTAAATTCACTAGTAAACAATTTTATAAGTTCTGCTACTTCATACTTATAATCATGTCCTTTTAAAAAAACATCCAACATCAACTTAACTCCTTCTATTAAATACTAGAAGAACCCCCTCACTGATACAGTTATTAAATATTTGATACTATTTTTAAATATTAATATAAAATTACATGTAAGGATTTGTCTTCTTTTCAACACCTAGAGTACTAGTTGGTCCATGACCAGGATATACTCTAACAGCATCTTCATATTTACATAATTTTTTAAGTGATTTCTCCATTTGGTGGAAATCTCCACTATATAAATCAGTTCTACCAATACTTCCAGCAAACAAAGTATCTCCTGTGAACATGTCATCTTCAACTCTTATACACATACATCCTTGTGTATGACCTGGTGTATGCAAGAAAGTCATTTTTAATTCACCAAGTTCAAGCTTATCTTTATCATTTACATATATATCTGCATCAAATTCTTGTGCACCACATCTCATTGTATAACTTAAGTTTTTATTTTTATCATTTAATAATTCTTTCTCATCAATATGTGCAACTACCTTAGCACCAGTCTTCTCTTTAATATCTTTAACATACCCGATATGGTCACCATGCCCATGAGTAAGAATTATATATTCAACATTCAATCCATTTTCTTTTACAAAGCTTAATGTATCTACTAAACTTCCTCCTGGGTCTATAACTGCACATTTTTTAGTTTTTTCATCACCTAATACATAAGTGTTTACTCCAAAATAACTATCTACAAATTTTTTTATAACCATTAAAGTTTCCCCCTTAAAAAGATTTACTTGAGTCTAATAGTATTGTTACTGGTCCATCATTAGTTAATTCTACCATCATGTGAGCTGCAAATTGACCTGTACCTACTGTTACACCTTTATCTTTGGCTTTTTTTACAAATTCTTCATACAAATCATTTGCAAGCTCTGGTCTAGCTGCATTACTAAATCCAGGTCTTCTTCCTTTTCTACAGTCTCCATATAAAGTAAATTGAGATACTACTAAAAGTTCTCCACCTATGTCCATTAGAGATAAATTCATCTTATCATTTTCATCTTCAAAAATTCTTAGGTTTAATATTTTATCAATCATGTAGTCTACATCACTTGATTTATCATCATGAGTTACTCCTAACAGTACTAGCAACCCCTTATTTACTTGACCTATAATATTTTCATCTACTGTAACTTTAGATGAAGATACTCTTTGTACTACTGCTCTCATATTTTCCTCCCTATTATTTTAACTCTAATTTGTCATTCTATAAATACTTTCTACACCAGGAATTGCTTTTAATTTTTTCATTAGAATTTTCAATTCCTCTGTGTCATTAACTTCTACAAGTAGATTTATACTTACAATACTATCTTTTCCTTTTCTTGCATTTATTCCGTTTAAGCTAAGTTTATCCATTGCAACAATATGAGTTATTTCATTAACAATTCCTCTTCTGTCAGCAGCCTTTATTTGAATCTCTGCTTCAAACTTGCCTTTACCTGCTGAACTCCACGAAACTTCTACTAGTCTGTTTTGGAAGAAATCTCCATTATTATTTGCATTTGGACAATCCGCTCTGTGTATAGCTACACCTCTACCTTTAGTGATATATCCTACAATCTCATCTCCTGGAAGTGGATTGCAACATTTAGCAAACCTTACTAAGATATTATCAAGTCCTTTTACTACAATACCTTGTGATGAATTTTTCTTTCTCTTTTTGCTGTATTCTGTTTCGCTCATATTGTGTTTATTTAAATCTTCTTCTTGCATCTGTTGTTCTTTTTTTACTTTTTTAATTTCTTTTAAATACAAATCTTTTACTTTAGATACAACTTGAGATGACATTATACCACCATAACCTACAGTTGCAACTAAATCTTCAACACTCGGCTGATTAAACTTCTTAGCAACTAATGCCATGTATTTTTCAACAAGAGGGTCTTTCTGTGGTATATCATGTTTCTTAAATTCTCTTTCTAATATGGTATTCCCACGGTCAACATTTTCTTCTCTTCTTTCTTTCTTGAAAAATTGTCTAATTCTACTCTTTGCATTTGGTGTTTTTACTATGTTAAGCCAGTCTCTACTTGGACCATTAGAATTAGATGATGTAAGTACTTCAACAATATTACCATTTTGAAGCTTATAATCAATAGGTACTATTCTTCCATCAATCTTTGCTCCAACACATTTATTTCCTACATTTGTATGAACTCTATAGGCGAAATCTATAGGAGTTGATTCTGCTGGTAATTCAATTACATCTCCTCGTGGAGTAAATACATAAACCTGACTATTAAATACATCTTCTTTAAGTGCATCCATAAATTCTTGTGGGTCTTTTAAATCTTTTTCCCACTCCATCATTTGTCTCAACCACTGAAGTTTCTCTTCAACTTTTACTTCTTTGCCAGAAATACCTTCTTTGTATTTCCAGTGTGCTGCAATACCATTTTCTGCTATATTATGCATTTCATGAGTCCTTATTTGTATTTCTAAAGGCTCTCCATCAGGCCCTACAACAGTAGTGTGTAATGATTGATACATATTTGGCTTTGGCATTGCTATATAGTCTTTAAATCTGCCTGGAATAGGTCTCCATAATGTATGAACTATACCAAGTACAGCATAACAGTCTTTTACATTTTCTACCAGTATTCTTACAGCTGTTAAATCAAAAATTTCTTCAAAAGTCTTGTGTTTTTTCTGCATCTTTCTATAAATACTGTAAAAATGCTTTGGTCTACCATATACATCACATGGTATACTTAAATCTTTAAACTTATCTTTAAGAAGCTCAACAATCCCTTGTATATAGTCTTCTCTTTGACTTCTCTTCATTGACACTCTATCAACTAATTCATAGTACCCTTCTGGGTCCATAAACCTTAATGCTCTGTCTTCTAGTTCCCACTTTATCTTAGATATACCTAATCTGTGGGCTATACCTCCATAAATCTCTAGTGTTTCTTTTGCTTTATATTTTGCTTTTTCTGGAGGCATGTATTTTAATGTTCTCATATTATGCAATCTATCGGCAAGTTTTATAAGTATAACCCTTATATCTTTTGCCATTGCTAGAAACATTTTTCTTAAATTTTCAGATTGAGTTTCTTCTTTTGAACGATATTTTATCTGACCAAGTTTTGTTACTCCATCAACTAAATCCGCTACTTCTTTTCCAAATTCTTTTGTTATGTCTTCATAGGTATATTCTGTATCTTCTACAACATCATGAAGCAAACCTGCTGTTATAGTTTCAATATCTAATTCCATCTCTATTAAAATATTTGCCACTGCCAATGGATGAATAAAGTATGGTTCCCCAGATTTTCTATATTGTCCATCATGCGCTTTTTTTGCAAGATTGTAGGCTTTTTCAACCTTTTCAAAATTTGCATTAGGTGCATAAACTTTTATCTTTTCAATTATTTCTTGTAATTCTTTATCATGCATATAACCACCTATTTTGTATAAAATTTTAATATATATGAAAATAGTTGGTGCTATACCAACTATTGTAAAAGTACTAGTATTTTATAAGAGAATTAACATCATAGTTAGATAACTTTTCTCTCCCATTTAAGAATTCTAGCTCAATTAAAAATTGCATAGAAACTACTTCTCCACCTAATTTTTCTACAAGCTTAGCAGCAGCTTCCATAGTTCCTCCAGTAGCCAACAAATCGTCTACTATTGCCACTTTTTGACCTTTTTTAATTGCATCTTTATGTATTTCTAAAGTATCCGTACCATACTCTAATCCATACTCATAACTCTCAACTTCTCCTGGTAACTTTCCAGGTTTTCTAATTGGAACAAATCCCACTCCTAATGCATAGGCTACAGGTGTACCCATCAAAAACCCTCTTGCTTCTGGACCTACTACTAAATCCACACCTTTGCTTTTTAATTCTTCAGCCATAGAATCTACTGCATATTTAAATGCCTCGCCATCTTTAAATAGAGTTGTAACATCTTTAAAATCTATACCTGGCTTTGGGAAATCATCAATATTCCTTATAAAGTTTTTTAAATCCATGGGAAACGCCTCCTAATAACTGCTATTGTATTGTTTTTCTAATTTTTTTAGATTATTGAGTATTAAACTCTCATTTAAATCTAATTTTTTCTGTGGTTTTGGCAATATTCTTATGAGTACAGAATTTTTTTCATAATTTAAATTAAAGTCAAGTAAATTTAATTCTCTAAACACATTCAATATCGTAAAAAACTTTAATGGAATTACATTAAAAGTTACCTTTATATTTACCATATCTAAATCAATTTCTTTTTTTATAAGTGCTTGTTTATAAATTGTTATAAATTCATCTCTTGATGGAACTATATTACTAACTACATTCTTTAAATATAATAGGTCTGTTTTATTATAATATTTTATAATTTCACTTTCTTCTCTTTTATTCTCATATATATACGAATATTCGCCTTTATTGTATAAATAATCATAAAGAATAATATTATTATATCTTTTTAAGTCTATTTTATCAATATTAGGAGAAAATATAAGCTCTAATTTATCAGTATTTTTGTTAATATCTTCAATAATATTGTAATTTATGTTAAAATCCAAGTCTATAAGCGATACATCTGATATTGCTCTATAAAATCCATTTATAGAATTAGATATTATCAATGTCTCTTTTTCAAAATAATCAAATATATTTATATCCGTATTTCCATCAAATAATTCAAAACCAGACTCAGATATATTATACAAGCTTTGTGAATCTTTTGGTATTATTTTTGACATTAATTTTAGCGAAAGTTTGTCATTACTTGCACTTTTAGGTCGAGCTAATCTAATATCTTTAAGTAAGAACTGCACTTTCCTATTTCCCATATAGTTATTTTCATCTAGTTGGAACAATACATCTACTTTATCTCCTACCTTAAATAATGATTTTAAATGACTCATGTTAAATCCTATACACTCATAGCATTTTTCATTTTCTACACTTAATTTCAAATGTTGTTGATTTTTGCCTATGACTTTTAAATCTTTTAAAATATAATTTCTAACTATAAATCTAGGATTAGGATTATTTAATCCAAATGGTTCTAACTTATGTAATTCCTCCACAAGATTTAAACTTATCACATTTTCTTGTAGCTCAAATTCAACTTTTACATTTTCTATCATATCATCTTCAGTCAAATTATAATCTGCAAACTTGTTTATTTCATTAGCCAAAGCTTCCACATTTTCTGAATTTAAAGACAAACCAGCTGCTTGCTCATGTCCACCAAACTTAGTCATTAAGTCTTTACACTTTACAAGAGCATCAAATATATTAAATCCTTTTATTGACCTTGCTGAGCCAGTAGCTTCTCCATGTTCTATACCTAGGAGAATCGTTGGTTTATAGTATTTTTCAGTCAGCTTAGATGCTACGATTCCTATTATCCCATGTTGCCAACCTTCTTTAGCCAAAACTAATACTTTATCTTCATTATATCTACTATTGCCCTTTAACATTTCTTCAGCTTCATGATACATTTGAGCCTCTATCATCTGTCTTTCATTATTCTTTTCTTCCAATATATTAGCTATTTCAATAGCTTCATCTTTAGATTGAGTAGTAAATAACTCAACACCCAAATAGGAATATCCTAAGCGTCCTGATGCATTTATTCTAGGCCCAATTGCAAATCCTATATGAGAAGAACCTATTTTATCACTTTCTACACCACAAACTTTTATAAGCTCCCTTAATCCAATATTTTTACCTTCTTTCATTAATTTTAAACCATTTTTTACAATTATTCTATTTTCGTCCACAAGTGGAACAATATCACAAATAGTTGCCAATGTTACTATTTCTAAATAATCGTACATGCTAGTCTTAAAATCTTCTTTTGGAGTAAGTGCTTGTATAATTTTAAATGCAACACCACATCCACATAATGCATCAAATGGGTAATTACAATCTTCTTGTTTTGGATTTATTACTGCAAAAGCTGAGGGAATTTCATTTTGGCATTCATGGTGGTCTGTTATTATAACATCTATACCCAAATTATTTGCTAGATTAACCTCAGATACTGATGTAATTCCGCAATCAACACTTATAATCAGGTCACATCCCCTAGAGCTTATAAGCTTTATAGCATCTTCATTTATACCATAGCCTTCTTCTAGTCTATTTGGAATATAGTAATCCACATGATATCCTATACTCTTAAAATATAAGCATAAAATAGAAGTAGAAGATACACCATCAACATCATAATCCCCATAAATCCAAATTTTTTCTTTTTTATCAATAGCTGACTTTATTCTATCTACAGCCTTTTGCATATCTTTCATTAATAAAGGGTCTCTTAAATAGTCTAAAGATGGATTCATGAATATTTCTGAATCTTTTTCAGTATATATACCTCTATTTTTTAAAATTTGGCAGATTTCCGGGGAAATATTAAGTTTTTTGCTAAATTCACTTTCCTCTATCTTCCCTTTGTATTTCAGTGTCCACTTTTTCAAATTTAATTCCCCCTAATCTTTTTTGTATTTTGACCTAACACTTCTTATAACTAAGCATAGCCCTATTATAAAAGAAATAAAGAACCCTGCTATAGCAGTAAATTTTATCCATATATTATTTTCTATATTTGGTGATGCAATTATAAGTGAAGAACCTACTATAATAGATGCTAACACTAAACTCAGTGATATTTGAGATGTTAACTCTAGGATACAATTTTCTAACCTTATCATTTTAACATCTTCAATTTGCATCTTTATATTATTTCTTTCTATATTTCTTAAGATTGCTTTTAACTGTTTTGGAATAGTTTTTACATCAAGCAAAATCTCTTCTACATTTTGTCTTGAGTTTAAAACTACATTTTTAGGATTGAATTTACTTTTATAATGATGTTTCATAAATTCTTTTCCCATAGAGCCAAGAGAAAAATCTGTATTTAAAGTTCTACTTGTCCCTTCTAATGTTATAATAGTCTTTGCAAGTGTTACAAACTGTGCAGGCATAATTATTTTATACTGTCTAAAAAATCTAAACAATTCATTTAATATATCTGTTACATTTATCTTTTCTATAGAGATATCATAATAATAATGTATTAAATACAGTAAATCCTGTCTAAGACCTTTAACATCAGCTTCTCCATTTAATGCATCCATTTCTATTAACAAGTATATTATTTTATCAACATTTTTTTCTACACCAGCTAATGCAATTTCATTTAATTGATTCAGTGTTTTGTTATCAATAATTCCAATCATTCCAAAGTCTATATATGCTATCTTATTTTTGCCAACTATAAATATATTACCTGGATGAGGGTCTGCATGAAAAAAACCATGTGACAATACTTGTGTAAAAAAAGACCTAACACCTATTTCAACAATAGTTTTTGTATTGTAACCTAATTTTCTTATTTTTTCTACATCATTTAACTTTGTACCTTTAACTTTCTCCATCACTAGTATTCTCTTACTGTTATATTCTGAATATACTTTTGGTATATATACTTCATCGCTATTTTTAAATATCCTAGAAAATTTAGTTGCATTTATAGATTCAAAATTGTAATCAAGTTCTCTCATTAATTGAGTTTGAAATTCTTCTATCATCTGCTCTAAATCTAAATTAAAGTCTTTTTTTAAGTCTTTCAATGTATGTGCAATAGTTCTAAGAATCTCCAAGTCAGATTTTATTATCTTCTCTATATTAGGTCTTTGAATTTTTACAATTACTTCTTCTCCAGTTTTAAGTATTCCTTCATAAACTTGACCAATTGAAGCTGCTGCTATTGGTTCTTCTTTAAATTCTGAGAATACTTCTTCTATACTTAATCCTACTTCTTCCTTAAATATTTCAATAGCTATATTTGAATCAAATCTCTCTACATCATCTCTAAGCTTTGATATTTCATCAATTATATCTTGGTCTAATAAATCTTTTCTTGTGCTCAATATTTGACCAATCTTTACATATGTAGGTCCTAGTTCTTCTAAGACTCTCTTCATTCTCTCACCAGTTGTCATATTTTTTATTTCTTCTGGCGGGTCAAATAATGGTATTTTATATGCTATTCCTTCTATATTTAATCTTTCTACAATAAAACTAAAACCATACTTTATCAAAATATATCCAATTTCTCTATATCTCTTTAAATTTCTATAACTTATTCTCAAATTTTTTCACTCCTAGAATAGGTATACCCGAAAACTTACACCTTAATTTATCTATGTCTACGACATTATTTTACTAATTGACATTCTAATATCTTATATCCTCTTTAATATTTAATTTTATCACATATACTAGTAATTTTATTAAATTTCTTTAACTCAGTTAATTTTTATTTTTGACATTTCATACCTATTCTAAACAACTACTTTTTCAAAATTAAACCACTAATTAAATCTAATAAAATAAATTAGTGGTTGCCTCAAAACAAATTTAAGCATGTTTTGAAACAACCACTCTCTAATTGTTATTTTTGATTTTGTGCTGCTTCTAAATACCATTGATATGACTCATCAATATATTTTTTATCTTCTTCAGTAAGTTCTCTAACTACTTTTCCAGGAGAACCCATTATTAAAACTCCTGGTGGAAACTTTTTGTTAGATGTAATTAATGTACCTGCTCCTATTAAAGTGTATTCTCCTATTTCAGCGTTATCTAGTATTATTGAACCCATTCCAATTAAAACATTGTCACTAATTTTGCAACCATGAACTATTGACCTATGTCCTACTGTTACATTATTCCCAATTACAGTATTTGCATCTCCATGTACTATTGAACAATCTTGTATATTAGTATTTTCTCCAATAGTTATTGGACCTTCATCTCCTCTAACTACTGCATTATACCATACACTTGAATCTTTACCGATTTTAACATTTCCAATTATATCTGCTGATTTTGCTACAAAGACACTATCATCAATTAAAGGCTTATCTTCTAAATAATCTCTAATCATATATAAACAACTCCTTTTAGATATAAATTTAATTATTTGCTCCCTCTAACATTAACTTTGCTTGTATCATAATAGAACATTCTGTACGCTTTCTTTGCATTTCACATCCCAAATCATATGGTTTTGATATATCGTTGTTGAAGTTTATTGCATTGGCATGACATCCACCTGAGCAATAGAACTTATTCCAACATTTTTTACACTCTTCCTTAGCATATACATGAGCTTCTCTAAATGTATTTTTTAACTTTTCTGGAAGTATAATCTCTTTATCCAATATATTTGCCATTTTAAATTCTTCATTTCCAACAAACTGATGACATGGGTATATATCTCCACTTGGTGTTACAGAAAGATACTCATTTCCAGCACCACATCCAGTTATTCTCTTTATTACACATGGACCTTGATTTAAATCTATCATAAAATGGAAAAATTTAAATCCATCTCCTTGTAATTGTCTATCAGCATATTCCACAGCAAATTTTTCATATTCATCAAATATCTTTGGTAAATCTTCTTCTCTAAGTGCATATGGATTACTTTCATCTCCAACAACTGGCTCTACAGATGTTAGCTTAAATCCTAAATCTGCAAAATGCATAACATCTTTAGAAAAATCTAAGTTATCTCTTGTAAACGTACCTCTTATATAGTAATATTTATCCTTTGCTCTTCCTTCTACAAGCTTTTTAAATCTTGGCAATGTAATATCATAGCTTCCTTTGTCATTCAGAGTTGGTCTCATGTTATCATTGACTTCTTTTCTTCCATCTAGACTTAAAACTACATTATGCATATTTTTATTTATATAATCTATAATTTCATCATTTAACAGTACACCATTTGTAGTTATTGTAAATCTTATATTTTTATTATAATCCTTTTCAATGCTCTTTCCATACTCAACTAATTGCTTTACAACTTCAAAATTCATTAGAGGCTCTCCACCAAAGAAATCTATCTCTAAGTTTTTTCTACTACCTGAATTAGCAATCAAATAATCTATTGCAGCTTTACCAACTTCAAAACTCATAAGTTCTTTTTCTCCACCAAAATCCCCTTGAGCTGCAAAACAATATTTACATTTCAAATTACAATCATGTGCTACATTTAAACATAGTGCTTTTACTACAGGCTCTCTATGTACAAAACTTGGGTGATATTGATATGTATCTTCTGTATATAAAAGACCTTCTTTTTCTAAGTTTAATATTTCTTCATATGCTTCATTTATTTTTTCTTCTTGATATTTAGATTTTAATATATCTAGTATTTCTTCTTTACTTTTTTCTTTATAAAAATCTAACAAATCGTATGCAACATCATCTAATACGTGAACAGATCCTCCATTCACATCTAAAACAATATTATATCCATTCATAGAAAATTTATGTATTATACTCATAACCTACCTCCTAAACTACTATCTATACTAAAGTTTTTTAATGTTTTAATTAAACTTTACCCTTCATTATATCATACAGTTTGCTTAAAATACATACAATACAAAAATGACTTACTACTCGTAAGTCATTTCAATGGATACACTATATCCCCCTAAATTGGCACACTTATACCCTACAAAAATAAAGTATATTATATGCTCCTAAAATAAAATGTTTGTTCCTAATTGCTTATTTTATATTTATTAAAGTATAATAATTTCTTTTTATAATAGTTTATATGTAAATAATTTCCCGATTTTATATTTATTAAAATATAATATTTTTTATAATAATTTCATATGAATAATTGCTTGTTTTTAACTTATCTTTTTTAAACTCTTAATTTCTTTTGGTACCTTAGGTTGATGTATAATCCATGGACAAGTGCTATTTGCTGACAAAATTGCAGTACTCAGTGCTAGTGAACCAGCACACTTCATAATTTTCACAATAAACATTTTCATAACTTAATTCTCCCTCTCACATATTTTACTTATATTTTTTTTAGATTTTAATTTACCTAATACCAGCATTATACAAATCCAAAACATCGCAAAAGCACTATATATAAAGTAATCCACAAATACATTTAGTGAAAAACTCGAAACTGTCATTAACAAGACTACTGTAGATATAGATATAGCAATTTTTTTATAAGTTAACTTTTCTACCTCATTTATAGGATTACTTTTATGCTCTACTGGACACATAATGCAAATTCCAATCCAACTAATACTAGCAATAATCATAATAATATTTTTAAATAAATCTACATTTAAATATTCTATAATAAACATCGTAGATAAAATTATAAAAACAAAGGTTAGTAGACACCTAAAATAGTTATTTGCATGATACCCTCCAGAAAATTGTCTTATTGGGCAGTAACATATTAAAAAAAACAATATGTATTTAAATTTCCCAAATAAAAAACCTAAGAGTAGTATGGTCGTCATATTAACTATAAAAGCAATTAATATTTCAAATCCATAAGAATACACCCTAGATTCATTGTTATCTATCATATTATTGAAAACTAAAACAGATGTCATTTTATCAGCATACCTCTTAAACATCACTACCTCCAGAAAAAAATTTTACATATATAGAATAGCGTCTTTTTTGAGAAAATTCAATATATTTTTCAAAACTAGCTATTTAAATTGTAAAACTGGTCAAAAAAAGACCTATATAATCATTTTGTTATTTTTTATATAATAAAAAAGTTATAATAAAAGAGTTTTATTAATCCTTATACGCATAAAAGCACATAACTTATAGCATATAAGTTATGTGCTTTTACTTTTATTATAAATCTTTATTTTTATATTTATTTTTATAGTATATCTTAACGTTGTTTTTATTTTTATTATATATATGTTTAACTTTGTTTTTGTTTTACATATTGAAGTGCTTTTCTATTCTGTTTTACTGCCTCTAAACAAACTTTTTCTGTTTGATTTTCTACATATTCCAAAGCTCTGTAATTCTGTTTTACTGCTTCTAAACATAGTTTTTCCGTCTGATTTTTAACATATTTTAGCATTCTATAATCTTGTCTTACTGCTCTTAAACAAACATCCTCTGTTTGTTCTTTTACATATTTAAGTGCCTCAAAACTTTGATTTACTGCTTCCAAGCAAACTTTTTCTGTTTGTTCTTTTACATATTGTATAGCACTGTAATTTTCTTTTACTGCCTCTATACACATTAATTCTGTTTGCTCTTCTATATATTTAAGAATATTTCCATTTTGCTTTACTGCCTCTATACAGATTTTTTCTGTTAATACCTTTACATAGCTCAATATCTCTTTTATTTCAAAATCTTTAAATGAGCCCTTTATAGCTTCTATACATATTTCTTCTGTCTGTTGCTTTACATATTGTAATACTTTTCCATTCTGCCTTACTGCCTCTAAACAAATGTCCTCTGTTTGCTCTTTTACATATTGTAGTGCTCTTCCATCATTTCTTACTGCCTCTAAACATATTTCTTCTGTTTGCTTATTTACATATTGTAGTGCCATATAACTTCGTCTTACTGCTTCTATACATATTTTTTCTGTCTGTTCATTTACATAATACAAGGCAAAATCATTTTGCTTTACTGCTTCTATACATATTTCTTCTGTCTGTTCTTCTACACAAGGCAATGCACTATAATTTTCCTTTACTGCTTCTAAACATATACTGTCATTTTGTTCCTTAACATACGCTAAAGACTTTCCATCTTTTTTTACTGCTTCTAAACATATTGTTGGAGTCTGTTCTTTTATATCCTTCAATATTTCTGCCACATCATTTTTTGATGCTCTTTCTATTAATTCTAGGCATACCTCTTCTGTTTGCTCTTCTACAAATCTAAAGACTTCCATAACATCATGAGTTGATGCACTTCTTATAGCTTCAATTAATACATTTTCTGTCTTGTCATTTATGTAATATAAGGCTCTGTAATTCTGTTTTACTGCTTCTACACATATAGCTTCGGTTTGATTTGTTATGTATTTGAGAGCTTTATAAGTCTGTTTTACTGCCTCCATACACACTCTATCAGTCTTATCTTTTACAAATTCTATTATTGTACCATCTTGCCTTACTGCTAGTAAACACATTTCTTCAGTTTGATTTTCTATGTCTTTTAATTCTCTATAGTCATATTTCACTCTGCTTAAGTCATTTAAATGCACATTATTATCTTCTTCTGAATTATCCTCATTAATTTCTATATCATCCTCAAATTCTTCATCATCTAAATAGTCATCTTTTTCTGGCAAAAACATAGATTTAATTTTATTTTTTATATCCATAAAATTAACCTCCTTTAATACGATTTTATCATTAAAGTAAATCATTTTTAAGTATTTATTTAATTAATTTTATATTAAGTTCTTTTAAAAGTCTATTCATTGTCGATAGATTCTATTTTATATTAATAATTTAATTATAAACATGTGGGGTAATAAAGTTAATAGTGGACATTTTCCATCCCATTAGTATACACTATTTATATTTAATACTCATTTATAGTTATTTTTTTCAATTTTTTCATCATTTACTATATCATATTTATTCAATTTATGATATTATTTAAGTATAATATAAGTTTTATAGAGTATATTAAATATATTATAAGATGGAGGTCGAGTAATTTTGAAAGGAAACATAGTACAATATAATTTTGCAGATATAGAGGAAGAAGTATATTCATTGGATTATGCTATAGCATGGAATACAGATGAGGAAAACGTAAACATTATACCATTTACAAATAAATTCTGTAAAGAATCTATAGAATCTTTTTGTTTGGGTAAAATTGACAACTTTGTTGAAATATTAAATGAAGGTTTTGTTGAAAATCATCATTATGTACATTTAGATAAGATGGTAAGTGTTCCTAAGAAAAAAGTTAATTTAGTATATCAACAAGACACATATGGTTCTCTTTTAAGAGATAGTAATAGTAATCTTATTCCTGTAGAAATAACTTCAGAACAATCTAAGTCTATATCAAATAAGGTTGAGTTATTTTGTGCTGGTGAAGAAAAATGTTTAATTAATATATTACTAAAGGCTGACCCATCATATGTTTTGGATATAGATAGTATAAAAGATAAAGACATATTAAATTTAGGTTATGAATCTATTGATAGATACAAAGAATACAACTTTGATGATGATAAGATTTTAATATTTTTTATCAATAAAAAGCGTTATTCTGTAATTATGAAAAAAACAAATAATTCTAGTGGAGATTTAGCTACTAGAAACAACGTTATCAAGGAGTTATTTGCTAATAAAGCAGGAAATATCAATTAATTTTAGAATTTCAATGTATTATTTTTTAATTAAATAACAATATACAAAGTGGGAGTAGAAAAGTCTACTCCCACTTATTTATAATAAACAAATAAATCCATAAATCTATTGAGTGATTATAATTTTTAGATTGTACTAGCTTACATTTTTAAATTTACATTTTAAAATTTAAGGTGCACTTTCTATTCTAAACTTTAATCTCTACATCAATATCATCAACTGTAACAACTTACAATTAAATCTTTAATAATCAAACCTTAGACCATATATATTAAAACTCAAATTAAATTTAGGATTTATTTGGATATCACATTAAAAGTATACATTAATATTCAATATCTTAAGTTCTTAATTTATTTTACCCTTAATTCTATTATTAAATACTTTTAATTATTTTTCAAGACAATATCAAATTTTAACATTAATAATTTTAAGTTTAAATTTATTTCGTAAATCCAGATACTTTCCACACTCCACCATCATTTATAACATCAATATTAATATCAGAAAAACCTAATTTCCCACCAGCTTTTTCTACCCCATCATTGGCAAATATTACATTATAACTTCTTTTATCTTTTTCTTCTTCTTCTCCTGAATCTATTTTTTCTATATATACAATTGTATCACTATTAATATAATCTGGTAAATTCATTTCAAATCTAGTATCATTAAAAAGTTTACGATTATCCAAATTAATAAATAGAGTACTTATCTGACTTTCTACATCCATGGTTGCTAACAACTCACTTGTATTATTTTCTTCCATAGACTTAAGATACATTCTTATTAAATCTTCATTACTCATTTTTGATATATCCTTATATAGAGAATTAGTTTTATCTATACAATTATCAACTATCCACACATTTAAATCTTCTTTTTTTACTTCTTTAAAAGTATGTCTTTTTAAACTAATCGCCTTTCCTTCATGTCTACCTGAATCAATGTATGCTCCTACAATCTTTCCTTCATGTCTTATTACAATACCTCTAGCATCTAATAAAGGTTCAAATGAATCTGGTAGTGGTTCAATTAAGCTGTATATTTCAGCAGTAATGTCATTTGAATTTAAATTAGAAAAATCTAATCCTATATCTTTAGACAATTCAATATTATAAGCCCAATATACTTTCTCTGTTGTATTTTCTGAGGAATACTTAAAATTATTGGGAAGTGTTTTTCTTTGAGAAGATATAAGGAAACTTGGTGTCCAACTATACTTTTTAAAAAGTTCACTCACATCATTGGGAATTTTTGTATCTTGAGGTTTAAATTCATCAAGAGAGTTTATTAGTCTAAAAAAATCATATGGTAAGCTAAATTTATCATTATTGTATTTTATTTCTCCAAAATTATATATACTATCATATGAGTAGTTTATAATTTTCTGCTCACCATTACTATTGTAAAATCTTATCTTCTGATTTTTTACAGCTACCCCACTCATGTCTCTCTCTTCAAAATCAGTTACCTTCCCCATAAAACTTAATATCTCATTTATTAATTTTTCATCTGTAACTACAATTGGTTTATAGTTTTTCTCAGTACCTCCATTAAACTTATGATAAATTTCTATTTTCTTTGTATCTTTCAAATCTGAATATATTTTATTGTACTGCTTATTATCTATTAAACTATGATTTGTACTTAAAAATAATATTACAAAAGCTAAGACAGGTAAAATTATGATAGATAGTTTTGTTTTTGTAATTTTCAAATTGTATACCTCCATTAAATATATACTCTTTAAACCATTCACCCTTAATATATATTACCATATTTCAAGAGTAGCTCTATTGAAAACACTAATATCTATCAATCATTTTGAGTCATCAATTCAATAAATTTATTTTCATTTAGAGGTTTTGAGAAATAATAACCTTGAATTAAATTTACACCAGCAGAAACGACTAGATTTAAAGTCTCTTCTGTTTCAACACCTTCTGCTACAACATCCATATTGTTTATTTTTGCCATTTGTACAATAGCCTTCATTAATTCATATTGCTTAGATGAAAATTTAACTTGTTTTACTAGGCCTTTATCAATTTTTAAATTCTCAATAGGTAAATTAGCTAAATAATTTAAACTACTAAATCCACTTCCAAAATCATCTAAATTTATACCTATACCTTCTTTTTTTAGCTTATCAAGAGTCATGGTAGCAACCTCAAATGTTTCCATAAACACACTTTCTGTTACTTCAACTGAAATATATTTTGTATCTAGTTCACAATTTTTAATACATTCTAATATATCATTTGCACAATCTTTATGTATAATTTGTTGGACAGATAAATTTACATGCATTTGCTCAAAGTTCATATTTTTATCTTTTATTATTTTAGTTACTTTACATGATTGTTGTAATACATATAACCCAACGTCTTTAATAAGCCCATTTTTTTCTGCACAATTTATTACATCAAGAGCTGAATAGTAGTTTCCTTCTTCATCTTTTAATCTAACTAAAGCCTCTGCTTTAATATAACAGTTTTTTTCCACATTAAAAATTGGTTGGTACCAAACCTCTAATGTTTGTTCTTCTATACTTTGTTTTATACATTTAATTATATTATTTTCACGATAAATTATATTAGTCAATTCATCGTTATAAACCTGAACATGATTTTGAGTACTTTCTTTTACATATCCAAGTGCAATTTGTGCCTTTTCAAGTAACTCATATGCATCTTTTCCATGAGATGGATATTGGCAAATACCAATGTTACATTTTACATCAAGAAACATATCTTTTATATTTAAAGAATTTGAAAATATATCTTCAATTTTATCTAGTACAGACAAATATGATTCTTTATTAAATGAAATTCCTAAAAAAACATCTCCATTAATACGGTATAGATAATCTGGAAATACTTTTCTTAAGTTGTTAGTAACCTCTTTTAAAACTAAATCCCCTATCTCAATTGAAAATAATTCATTAAACTTTCCAAAATTACAAATGTCTATTAAAAATAAATCTAATTTTCTTTTTGAATTATAATCAGTTAATACTTCAATATCACGTATATATCCTCTTCGATTTCCAACATCAATACTATAATCTTTGTACATAATTCGTTGTACTTTTCTATAATATTTATATATGACTCTTGCCAATCTATTTATATCTAAATCAGAGTATTCTCCAAATACAATCTGTTTTTTTTCGTCAAGCATATCCTCACATTTTTTAGTAAAATCACGAATAGGAGCTATGGAAGGAAATCTTCTTTCATAATCATCAATTGCTGCAAGTAAAAGTTTTTCTGCATCCTTACCATTATCAATAGACATAGCTGCTCCATAACCTATAGTCAAGAATATTTCTTGATTCCTTACATTGATTTTTCTTAGCAGTTCTAAAGAAATTCCTTTTTCAATACTTAACAATTCATTTTTACCACATTTTTCTTTAAATGCTAAAACAAAACTTTCTTCTCCTATACGAGCAACGAAATGAGAGCTAGTGATGTAATTCTCCAAAGTTTGTACAATATGTTCAATATACTCTTTTTTTTCATCAAAGCTTAGTATTGGAGCAAATCTACTATAATTTGTAATACTTATGTACAATACTACAACTTCATCAGGATTTTTTTGTAGTATTTCTTTTAATTTAATTAAAAGTCCTTTTTTATTCCATACTCCAGTTTCTAAATCTCTTAATTTTTGCTCTCTTAATTCACGGTCAACACTTTTCTTTCCAAGATAAATAAAAACAATACCTGCTATTAATACTGAAAAAATCAAAAATATTATATGAATAATAAAAATTAGATTTTTACTGGAAAATCCATTTTCATTTATAATACTTAGTGTCCAAACAGTAGGAAACTTAAACTTAATTTCTTGTGATTTAGAAAAATCAAAATCTTGAGTAGAAATTTCTATTGTAGACTTTGAACCATCATTTAAATCTACTCTCCAAAGTTCATACTCAAATCCAGCACTTTTTAATTGTTTTAAATTAAAAGCATCTATTATCTTTTTAGAATCCAACGCTATTGCAACTTCTCCCCAATACTTTCCATTTTTATATATAGGATTAATAATTAAAAATACTTCTTTATTTGATACAGAATCTTCAAATGGTCCTTCTACTACCAAGCCTTTAACAGACTCTGCTAATGAGTAAGAATAGTTTAGATTTTTCATTTGAGTAGCAATCATATTTTTTGTTGCAGATTTTGAAAAAAATGCAGATACATTATGTTTTTCTAAAATGGAAATATACATGCAAGCGTCATTTTTAAGTACTTTTTTTGCAATATCATCCAATGCCTCTATAGAATAGTTATTTAAAATCAAGGCTGTTTTTAAATCATCAGTATAGTTATATTTTTCTTTTAAATTTAAAGTAATATTATTTTTATATGCCTTTAATACGCTTTCTACTTTTTTATTATCTATATCATCTTGACCATCAAATATGTGTAAGATACCTTTACTAAAACACAAAAATGATAACAATCCAATGACTAAACATATAAAAATCCTTTTATATACATTTTTCATATAAAACAACTCCTTCCATAGAGATTAAACTAAACGATAGTTTCCTTTTCCATTACGTTTAACATAGTATAAAGCTTCATCAGCCTTATTTAATAAATTCTCTATATCATTATTGTTTTCTGAGGTGCACACAACAGCGCCAATACTACAATGAGTTCTAACAATTCCATCACTAGTTAATACTTCAGTGTGTAAACGAATTGTCATTTCATCTAATAAATCATCTATGTCTTCTTTACACGAAAAACCAGATAGTAACATAACAAATTCATCTCCACCATAACGTCCAATTAATCCATTATATTTTTTTTCATACTCTCGAAGTACATATCCGACATTTTTTAAAACCATATCACCAGTTTCATGTCCATACAAATCATTAATATTCTTCAAATCATCTAAATCAATAAAAGAGAATACAGAAAGTGTTCCAGAGTCTTCTACTTTAACACGATTACTTATCTGGTCAAAAAATACTGTACGTGTTACAACTCCTGTTAACCCATCTGTCAGTCCTTTACTTGTAAGTTGAATAATCTCTTTAAAATCTACTTCATTAGGTCTTTCTGTCTGATAAATGCGTTTTTCTAGTTCTTGAACAGAACCCAACAGCATATCTATAACTTCCATACGTTTCTTCATAAAGCTTCTTTCCATATAAATTAAAACAAGGAATACTAAAGTTATAACAATTAAAATACAACTCATAGGGATTAAACTTAAAGCAAATACATCCATGAAGTTTACTCTACAAAATAAATTCCAATTTGTATTTTTAACTGGTGTATAAGACATAAAGTACAATTGCCCTTTTTCAAATGCCCAATAATCACCTGACTTGCCATTAAATATATCTTTTTCTACTTCTTTGGCATTTGTCCCAAAATACTTTGTTTTCTGTGAAAGTTTTATGTATTTTTCTCCATAAGTTGATTCACCATTACTTGAATTCATCACTTGATTTTCACTACCAAATAGTATAAAGTTTTGCTGTTGACTTCCTTTTACTTGTTTAAGAACATCTTCCAATTCATCAAAATAAATTGCCGCAAACACACATCCATCTACATTTCCATCTTTTATAATAGGAGTTGCTACTGTATAATTTAAAGTTTTTCCATCTGCTCCTGCTGCAAAGCTATCTGTAACTTGTACTTTTTTTGTTGCAAAGAGCTTTTGCATATACTCACGTTCTGAAAGGCTAACATTTCCACCTTCCTCATCCCATACAATAATATTCTTATCTACAAAACATATCATCATATATTCAAATTGGTCACTATACATTGAAAGTAGTTTACTTTTGTCCACACCACTTACATTGTTGTCCATGATATAATCATTTTTAGCCAAAGAAGTTAATAGTTTAATGGTTGTATCTACTCTATCTTCAATACGATTTGTAGCATTAGACATTAAATCTTGATTATCTTTTTTCATAACTCCAACAGTATTTATACAAAACATACAAAGAATAATCAAAACAATAATAATATAAAATATAATAAAATATCTAGCAAATGATTGAAATGATAAATCATCTGTCTTATTGTTATATTTTCTTTTATTAGACATGTTAATCTCCCTCCTAAAATATTTAACAAATCTATTTATGAACTTATATAATACATATTAAATTTTATAATATCTTTATTAAATCTAATATATTTTATTTTTAATATTATATTTAAAATAATTTCATCCGCATAAATAATTTTCACCTTACAACAACAAATAGGCAAATAAATTTTTTATAAAAATAAATACTATAAATATATTTTCTTAAGTAAAAATAAGATATTTACATTTTTCTATATATTATTTTGCTTTTTAGACAAATCACTTTATAAAAATATACATTACCCTATTTTACATTGTAGCATAAAATTCCAACAGAGACAATTTATTGAAATCCAATAAATTACATACTTAAAAGTAAAAATATTTATTTATTTTTATTACCTAAAAAATAAATCTACAAAAAACACAAACTATAATTAATGTATTGTAAATTTTAATTTATGACAGTAAAAAAGCCATAGCGTATAAAATAAACTATGGCTTTTCTTTACTTATTGAGTTATTTCTATTATTTATAACATATCTACATGAATATTTTATCTAATATAGTTTGTAAATTATATATTATATATTTTGCAAATTACATGTTAAAAGTTGTTTCAATGTATCTTTTTATTTCTTCCGCAGTACCCATACTAAGTACTTCATCAGCTAATTTTTTCATATCAGCTTCTTTAACTGAAGTTATTAATTTTCTAGCAGGAAGTATTGATATTGGAGACATAGAAAACTCGTCTAATCCCATACCTAAAAGTATTGGTATCATTTTTTGGTCTCCAGCAGATTCTCCACACATACCTGCCCATTTACCTTCTTTATGTGCATTATCTATAACTGTCTTTATAAGTCTTAAAACAGCTGGATTAAATTGATTGTAAAGATAGCTTATCTTTTGATTCATTCTATCAACTGCACAAGTATATTGAATTAAATCATTCGTTCCTATAGAGAAGAAATCTACATGTTTAGCAAGTACATCAGATATTACAGCAGCAGATGGTACTTCTATCATCATACCAATTTCTACATCTTTAGCATAAGCTATACCTTCAGAATCAAGTTCTGCTAAAACTTCTTTTACAACTTCTTTAGCTTGTAATAATTCTTCTAAAGATGAAATCATAGGGAACATTATTCTTAATCTTCCATGAACACTTGCTCTATATAAAGCTCTTAATTGAGTCTTAAATATATCTGTTCTATCTAAACAAAGTCTTATTGCTCTATAACCTAAAAATGGATTCATTTCAGGTTCCATAGTCAAGTAACTTAACTCTTTATCTCCACCTATATCTAATGTTCTTATAACTATAGGTTTACCTTCCATTCCTTCTAATACAGCTTTATAAGCTTCATATTGTATTTCCTCAGTTGGGAAAGAATCTCTATCCATATATAAAAATTCTGTTCTATAAAGACCAACACCTTCAGCATCATTCTTTATTAGACCTTCTATATCATTAGGAGTTCCTATGTTACCTGCTAATTCCACATGTTTCCCATCAAGAGTTACTGATGGCTTTCCTTTTAATAATTGTAATGCTTTTCTTTCTTCTTCATATTTAGCTTTTAATTCAGTATATTTGTTTATAGTGTCTTCATCTGGATTAACGATTACTTCACCAGTATCTCCATTGAAAACTACAAAATCTCCATCTTTAACATTTGAAGTTATATCACTTAGTCCAACGATTGCAGCTATTTCTAAAGTTCTAGACATTATAGCTGTATGAGAAGTTCTTCCACCTATATCAGTTAAAAAACCTAAAACCATTTTTTTGTTCATAGTTGCTGTATCTGATGGAGTTAAATCATGTGCTATTAATATTACTTCTTCACTTAAAGCAGATAAATCAACAACTTTGATTCCTAATATATGTCTAAGTATTCTATTTGTAACATCCTTTATGTCTGCTGCTCTTTCTTTCATATATTCATTGTCCATAGACTCAAACATGCTAACAAACATTTCTTTTATTTCATTTAAAGCATATTCTGCATTTACATTTTCAGTTTTAATTTTATCAATTGCAGAGCCAATTAACTCTGGGTCTTCTAAAACTAGTAAATGTGCTTCAAATATTTCTGCTTCTTCTTCTCCTAATTCTTGAGAAGCCTTTTCCTTAACTTTTATTAATTCTTCTTTAGAAACTACAACCGCATTTTCTAATTTAGCAATTTCCGCTTCAACATTATCTATAGATTTTTTCTCAATTACTAATTCACTATGCTCAACTACTAACGCTTTCCCTAAAGCAATACCAGGAGAAGCTCCTATTCCTTTGTAAGCCATAACCCTACCTCCTAAAAATATCTTCTGTATTTTGATTCCAAATTTATAATTAAAAATATCTTACTTATTTCATCATTTAAAATATTTGTATTTTCATACCCAATTAATAATAATCTCAATCTTCTGATTAAATAAACATGAAAGTAACAAAGAAACTAAATATTTACAAACTTTTGTCTGTATATTTTTAATGTTTCTCTGTTACTTTTACTCTAGGCAATGATTAGATTATAAATACCAAATTTTTAGAAACTATATATATCTACTCTCCAAATCCACTTTCAACTAATTCAACCATCGCTGCTAAAGCTACTTCTTCATCTTCTCCATTTACAACTAATTTTAATTCTTCTCCTTGAGCTAAACCTAAACTCATTATTCCCATGATTGATTTTGCATTTACAGTTTTGTCTTTTGCTACAACTTCTACTGTTGATTTAAATTCAGCAGCTTTCTTAACAAACATTCCTGCTGGTCTAGCATGTAATCCACTTGCATTTTTGATACTAACTACTTTTTCCATTTTTTAAATCCTCCTATAAACCTAACATTTTATATTTTTTAAAATTGTTTTCCTATTTTTTACTTTAATGGCACTTAGTGGTACTTTTTTGTCCTATGGTCATTTTTTGTTCCCACTAGTGCTACAAAAATATTATACTACTAATATACACTTTTTTCGAGTATAATTACAAATTTTTTTTTGTTTTTTATTTAACTTTGATTTTTTAAGTCTTTTATAATACAATTTGTCAATAATTTTGTGTTTTTGTTCTTTTTAATACTGATTTTAGGTCTAATTTCAAAGTTTAATGCTAAATTCTTATTAGAATCAATATTTGTATTTACAACATCTATAACTTTGTTAAAATCATATAATTTTACTCTATTTATACTATTTTCTTCAAGTTTTTTCTCATATACACAGTAAAATAAATCTTTATATGAAAAGTTTTTGGGTAATCCAAGTGTTTCACCAAGCTTTGGTATTACATTTTCCATAACAGTTCTAAGCGAAACATCCCTTTTTATATTCAATAAGTTACAAATACATTGTATTGTTTCATTACTCATTCTTCTAAATTTATCAAAACAATACTCTTCATCATACTTATATTCTACATCAAAATAATACTTAATCCCATCGCATCTTTCATAAGCTTTCATAGTATCCAAATACCCTAATCGAATATTTTTTTCCACATTATCTCTATCTTTGTTAAGAGAGCCACCTAGATATTCTGATGGTATTATGGTTTTTATATTTATATTTTGATGTTTATTTAGGTTCATTTTTCCAAGAAAATCATCAATTAACCTAATTACAACAACATCTTCATATCCTTTATCTTCTAAAAGACCTATTGGCATATTATCACAAAACATTCCATCCAAATATAATTTATCATCCATTACATTTGTTTGGAAAATAGGCAAACTAGAACTAGCAATTAAATAATCAACCAATCTACCTTGTGGCATATCTTCTATATACAATGGATGAGGATTAATTTTTTTGTCCCACCAAACAGTAATAAGTCCAAAGTCTTTTTTTGATTTTCTTATTACATCTTCATTTAATGTAGTTTCCATTAAGTGTCTCAATGGGCTTATATCTATACCTTCATTTTTTCTGGCTTTATTTATAAGTTCAAAAACTGCATTGATATTTTTCGTAGTAAAATCTACATTTTTAACTCTCTCATAGCTTTCTTTGTCAATGTTCATAAAATGAGTATAATCATAGTTTAGCCAGATATCTTCCATTACCTCAATATCATTTTGAACTATATATGCTCCATTTAAAGCCCCAATTGATGTTCCTGTTACTCCTTGGAATTCTATACCAAGTTCTCTTAAAGCTTTATACGCTCCTATTTGATAAGCTCCTTTTGTTCCTCCACCTTCTAAAACTAATCCTTTCATATTATCACCTACTATTTAAAGCGTTCCTGATTTATATTCCTCAGCAAATATTAATTCAAAAAACTACTTTTAGTTATTGGAGAAAAATAAAATTGCACAAATTTATTTTTATTTTATCAAAAAAATATTCAAAAGTATATATTTTTAATATTTTTTATATGATTAACTTTTTCTTTCTAAATTTAGATAAATTATTAACATTCAATATATTTTTTCATATCATACTTATTTATATACCCAAGGAATCTATTACTAATTTATCTATTTTTATCTGCAATTTTTCTACTTTTTCTTTATCTATTGTTTCATTTAATAAAATTGATATTATTTGTTTTGATATATCCTCTATTTCTTCATAATTATTATCCCTAAAAATTCTTATCTTCATAACCTTATTAGGATAATAATCATATATATTTTTACTCATCTTTTTAGCTGTTATTTTAAAGTATTTATCATATACACTAGAATTTAAAACTCCAACTAAATATTCATATGAAAATTTATCTAAATACTCATCTTTTATAAAAAAAGAATATACATCTGCACTTGAAAAATTATTATCATAATCTATAGCAAACCTATTTTCTTTAGATTTATATGGATACATTATCTTTTTTCTTTCGAAAAAAAGCTTTTCTCTACCCCATTGAAGCTCATACCACTTTCTTATTCCATTTTTACATTCTCTTCTATTTTCTAATTTTGTCTTATATACACCTATAATTTCATCAAGTATTTTCTTGTTTTTAACCTCATCATCTATATCATTTGAGTATATTAATTTATATTCACTTTTCGCTACTACATACTTGTTTATATTTTTGCTCTTTATCCAATCTTTTAAAAGCTTCTCATCTACAAGATTTAATTTTAAATCCCCCTCACTTAAAATAAATGCTTTATCACATCCTGTAATTATACCTTGAAAGCTTACAGCTATGTCTTCTAGGCTATATTTACATTTTTCTTGTATTTTATTATAAAAAGATTCATTATCCTTATTTACAATTATCCATTCATCAGAAAGCAATTTCTGATTTATATTAAAATATTCAAATTTACTACTGTTTAAAAGTTCTTCTAGTGTTTCAAATTTATTTATAGATACATCTTCATTTTTTATTCTAAATATATCTATAGCCTTATCATTCAATTTTTTTTTATCAAAAGTGAGGATACAACTAGAAACACCTATGTTTTTAAATATATTTGCACCTAAAAAGTCCACTATTTCTCTAATATTAACATTTGATTTAATATAATCTCTCAAATCTTTTCCTGACAAACTTTCTAAGAAATATCTTGGAGTTATAACACTTCCTGTTCCTCCAGATTTTAAGATATCTATAATCTTTTTATAAAAACAAAAATATAAGTCAGCTTTGTCTTTATAAACCTCACTGTATTTTTCTAAAAGAAATTTTTTATATTTCTTTTCAAGTTTTTTATGTCCAATATATGGAGGATTACCAACTATGTAATCAAACTTATATCGCCAATTTTTTTTTAGACTATCACAACAAAATAGGTTGATTTTAATATCTTCATTATTTAACTTATTTGTTGTATTTTTGTTTTTTAAGCTATCTTTTAGTATATCTATAGCGTTTTCATCAATATCAGCACCATATATACAATAGTTTAATATATGATTGTGTATATTATCAATCTTCCAATAATTTTCGTCGTATTTATTTTTTAATTCATAAATATTTTTTTCAAATAAGTCATATAAAATATCATATACTTCTAAAAGAAAGTTTCCACATCCACAAGATATGTCAAGAATTCTCGGATATGGATTTTTAATTATATCGTGATTTCTCAAGGTTTTTTTAACAATATAATCGACAATGATTTTAGGTGTATAGTATATTCCACCTGCTTTTTTAGTATCTACATCTAAACTATTCTCATACTCTTTAGATAATAGAAAGTTATCTTGAGATATATCATCCATAACTGAAAACCTCCAACTATTAGCTAAGCTAAAAATTTATTGTTCTAATATCTGTCTTATAGATTTTCTTGATAAAAGTTTATAGATTTCTTTTTCTATCTCTAGTAATTCCTGATTTACCTTGCAACCTTTTAAACAATTACTACAATTAGATACATACCTAGTACATTTATTTATATATATTTTCCCATCAATTATCTCTACAATCGTTCTCAGACTTATTGTATCCAATGATACATTTAACATGTATTTCTTTCCATCTTCTTTATTAAAAGTCAGTAAATTATTTGCACAAAGTTTTCTAAGTAGTTTATATAATGTTAAGATTGGTATATCTTCATTTTTTAATATTGTTTTTACATCTATTGGATTATTTTCTCCATTATTAAATATAGCTCTTACAATTCTTATTGCATAATCCACGTCTTCTGAAATCATTATTCCACCTCCTCAACTGCCATATATTCTTTCAAAAGACTCTCTTCTAAACTTATACTACTTCTTCCAGTAAGAAGTTCCTTGTAACTACATTCATCTATTGGTTTGGAAAATACATAACCTTGTATAAAATTACATCCCATATCATTTAAAACTTTAACTTGTTCCATATCCTCTACACCTTCACATATAACAGTTAAATTTAAATCATGCGAAAGATTAACAATGGCTTTTATCATAACCTTTGTCTTTGAGTTAGTCACTATGTCTAATATAAGTGACCTATCAATTTTTATAACATCTACTGGTATCCCCTTAAGGTTGACAAAATTTGAGTTGCCTATGCCAAAGTCATCCAATGATATATTCATACCTAAAGATTTAATTTCATAAAGTCTCTCACTAATAAATTTTACATCATTTAAAGCTGTTGTTTCTGTTATTTCTATTTCTACAAGTTTTCTAGGAACATTATATGTATCAAACATTGACTTAAAAAAATCTACTAAATCATTCTTATATAGTTCTACTCTAGATAAATTTATTGAAACTGGTAAAACATTTATTCCCTCTGAAATCCATTTATCAATAGTAATAAAAACTTCTTCAATCACCCACCTACCAATATTATTTATCAAACCACTTTTCTCAGCTATAGGTATAAAATTATTTGGAGCAACCATACCTAAGCTTGGATGAATCCATCTTATTAATGCTTCTGAACCTATAATTTTATTTGTACTTGAATCAAATTTAGGCTGGTAGTGAATTATGAACTCTTTGTTTTTAATAGCTAAAAATAAATCTTGTTCTATTTTCATAAGTGATTTTATTTCTTTTTCCATAGCATCATCAAATTCCACATATTCTATATGCTTCAATCCTTTTGATTTAATTCTTGCCATATCAGCATTATCTATAGCTTTTTTTATGTCAATTTCATCACTACTAAATTTATAAATACCAATAGAAGCTTCAATGTTTATATTCATTTTAAAACTGTCTATTTGGCTTAATGTCACAATTTTATTTTTAATAAGGTTTGCCAAATTAGGAATTTTTTCATCTCTATCTTCAAGTTTTATTATTAATACAAAGACATCGCTTTTTAACTTTCCATAAATAGCTTCATTTCCAAAATAATTTTTTAAGTTATTTGAGATATTGTCTAATACTTCATCCCCTAAATTATAACCATATACCTCATTTATAAGTTTAAGTCTACATAAATCAAAACATACTAACACGCAATCTTCTCTCTTATTAGAAAATATATAACTTTGGATATGTTCTAATAATTTTTCATTCTTAGTAAGAGTTATGAATTTATCTGTATTATTTGTGATATCTAAATTAATTTCATCTTCGTATATCCTAACTCTAAGATATGAAATAAACATACTTATAGCAAACAATATTAACAAAAGTAAAATTTGACTCTTAATATCTATTCCAATATGTTTTGTAAGTAAAACGATTCCCAAAACTCCAATTATAATAAAAACTATTTTATTTAGCCAACAAATTTTCATTATACTTTTTTTATTCATATAAATTCCCCTATATTATTTTTAAATTATTTTACGAGCAAACTTTTTCTATATTAATTATAAATCACAATTGCTAGTAAATCAATGTAACTTAAAATTACATATAAATAAGTCTATTCTTACGATTTTATTTTTCTATATTTTACAAATATCAATTAATTTAGACAAAAAAAACCATGAAACCCGACATACATGAAATAGTCTGTAATTTCATAGTTTTTAAATCTAAATAGTATTTTTAGTATAAAGTCACACTTTTCTTAGTATAAATCAATACTTTTAATATAATTCTCACATTTACATTTTAATTTTTATAATAATATAATAATTAAATTATAATAATTTTATTATTATAATTATATTATTTACTTATTTCCTTTAGAATCCAAATATGAAAGTATACCTTGAACAATTCCCTCTGTAAGTTGCTCTTGATATTTCTCATTTATTATTTTTTGCTCTTCTGAGGGTGTCGTTAAAAAACCACACTCTACCAATATAGCAGGCATATTTGATTCCCTAAGTACTTCAAAATTATTTTCAATTATTCCTCTATCCCTTACTTTAACATAAGATGCTATTGTACTTTGAACTGCTTGTGCAAGTTCTTTTGACCCATCTGTAGCTTTATTTCTATACCATGTTTCAATGCCTGTTGCTGTATTCCCATTTTTTTCTGCATTTAAATGTATGGAAACAAGTACATCGGCAGAGCTATTTTTTGCCAAGTTTACCCTATCCATTAATGATACATATGTATCATCAGTTCTGGATACAACTACTTGAATATCCTTTTGTTTAGCTAATTTATTGGCTAATTTCTTTGAAATTTGTAAAGTAAGGTCTTTCTCATATCTGTTGCTCGTTTTACTTTGTGTCCCTTTATCATTTCCTCCATGACCTGGGTCTATAAATACAGTATATTTTTTGTTTTTATTTTCGTTTTCATCACCAAGGTCAAATTGTTCTGAGTCAACTTTTTGTTGTTGATTTGTTTTACTATCTTTATCCATCCCTTTGACCAAAGCTACTACACCTTGAGTAGCCTTAAATGCAACAAATAAAAATAACACTGTAAAGCAAATCAGTAGTACTAACTTTTTTTTATTTATTTTTCTTTTTTTTCTGTTCAGATGGCTGGTATTTTTAGATTTGTTTCTTGAATTATTGTTATTATTGCTTTTCGACATTTCTTCACCCTTCTTGGTATAGATTTTTACATTTTTTCATATTATTAGTGTTATTTTACCACCAAGAAGTTTTTTTTTCAATAATTTAAAATACTCTACAATCTAAAAACTGAAATTTCTTAATTATCCGCCTAAAGTAACATCTTGTGTATCATACCAACTAAAGGCATCTTTTATATCATTACCTTTAAAATCTGGCCAATAATTATCTATAACATAAAAGTCTGCATAAATTGATTGCACAGGTAGAAAACCGCTTAATCTGCGTCTTCCACCCCATCTAATTATCAAGTCCAGTCTTGACACATCAAATGACTGTATGTAATCTTGTATGTTATTCTTGTTTATATTTTCTACTCCTGATATATTATTCAAATCCCAATACCATCCATAATTTACCAGTAAGTTTGCTCTTATCTGTCCATCTTTAGCTTGAATTCGATTTGTATATGGTAATAATTCTTCTGGGAACATTGGAGATTTTGTGTTCCCAACAACTAGTAAAGCTGCACCTTCTTCTATCAATATATTTGCTGCATCAATACATGCTTTTGTAAACGCTTTTGTCTGAACTGATGGACGTCTTGTATTATCAGTTGTAAATCCATAAAAAGTTACTTCTTCACAACCTAAATCTCTACATAATCTATAAGATTCTAGTCCAGGATCTATTCCACTCTCATATCCTCTATCCTTTGTCATTCCATTTTGACTTGCCCATCTTCTGTTTCCATCTGGGATAATTCCTACATGTTTTGGTACTCTCATTTCTAATCACCTCTTAATAGGTATTATTATCAAATTCTTACATTATTAATCAAAACTGTAACATTAAATACATTTATTTTTATATAATTATGTAGTAAACTAAATTAAGATAGAGTTAAAAAAACTTGGAGGTTTCTCATGAAAAAAATTTTAATGTTGTTTTTTTCAATAATCTTATCCTTTGGAATGGTTAGTTGTTCTTCAAGTAGCGATTATAAAAACGTTTCTACATCAAAAATTGAAAAAGCATTAAAATCTTCAGATTTGCTTATAAAAGAATCAAAAATTTTTGATGCAAAAGAATTTAATTACTTTAATGATGTGGAGGAAGACATTACTCAAGGTTTTGTAATCAATTCTTCTGAAAAATTATATCTAGAAGATATCATTGTCATAAAAACTGATGATGTAAATAAAATCTATAAAACTCTAGAAAATTATAAAAGAGACATGATTCAAGCACCTTTTGGAGAAGGACATGGAGAAAAAAGCAATTCTGAAATAGCAAACAATACTATCGTTGAAAAAGCAGGTAAATATGTTTATTTGATTTCCGCTGAAAATGCATCTCAAATAGAAGACAAAATACTGAGCATCATAAAAAAATAAATATCTTTATTGATGTTTATTAAATATCAATGTAATTTTTATATAAATAAATTTATTTTATTAAAAATTACATTGATATTTTTTATTTATTCAATTAGCATCATTTAACTCTCTTTTATATTTTTATTTTTTCCTAAAACTAAACTTATTAATATCAGACCAACCATAATTACAGTCAGTACCAAATATGTCATCCATGCTAGTGTATATCCACCAGATATATCATATAGTTTTCCTGTAACAGCTGAACCTAAAGCTGCTCCCAATAAAACTACTGCGTTTACTACACCAACTATTGTTGAATAATCCTTTTTGCCAAATATTTCTGATGTGATAAGAGCAGGTACAATAGTTCCCATGCAGTTTCCAATTCCCCAACATATAATAAATACTATTATAGCTGGATACTTACTAGCAAATAATAGAGCCAATACACCTAAAAATACCTGCAACCCAACAAATATAACACCTTTCTCACATCCAATTTTATCAAATATATAACCCAGAAGTATTTTACCTAATATAACTACTCCCATATTTATAGAAATAACACTAGCTGCAAAAGTTGGAGAATACCCTATATCAGTTAAATAAGATGCAATATGCATTTGTACCCCCATAGCTATTATTGTAATCAAGATTAACCCTACAACCATAATCCAAAATATTTTAGTTTTTACAGCTTCTCCAAGCATAACTCCTTTTGCAGAAGTATCCAAAACACTTTTAGAAGAATTCTCATATCCATATGGCAATAAACCTTTATCACTTGGTTTTTCAGACATAAATATCAAAACTATTGGTATAGTAGTTACTAATATTATTATCCCTAATACTAGATATGATTGTCTCCAACCATAATTTAAGATTATATAATTAGCTACAGGATTGAATATCATACCTCCTACTCCACTTCCCATAAAAGTTAGACCTAATGCTAGACCTCTTTTTTCTACAAACCAATTACTTATTATTATTGATAAAGGAGTTAAAGTTGTCATACCTAGGCCCAATCCTGAAAATATACTCATCAAATAAAAAACATATATACTATTTGCATATGAATATCCTATATAACCAATTCCTGCTAATACACATCCTACAAGCATTATACTTTTTATTTTAAATTTTTTGGCTAATTTCCCCATAAAAAGTGCTATTACCATGGTAGACAAAGCAATTACTGTATAATAAAGTGAAAACTCAGACCTAGAAAAACCTAGGTCTTCTGTTACAGGTTTTATAAATAAACTTGCACAATTGTTTACTATTCCATAAACAGATATCATCAATATTAAGCCAGCAAATACAACTAACCACCCTTTAAAAAATCCTTTTCCCGATTTAGATACATTGCTTGATTCCATCTTTTTACCCCCAATTTTAATAAATTTAAAATCAATTTATTATTTAAATCATACTTTTCTTCTTAAAATAAATATTATACTAATGGTTTGTAATTGAACCCATCTAAAGCTTTTGTAAACTCTTCTTTTGACTTTTTAAGTTTTTCTTTGTCAGTCAGAATATCATACACAGAACAAGCAATAACCTTTGCAGCACTCAACATCGCCTCAAAACCTATATTAGAACCAGATGCTGAACAAGCCTGCCAAGTATGAGCTGCTGTACCAATAGGCCATGCTGCCATAGCAAATTGTGCAGTTGGAACCATATAACTTATATCTCCTACATCAGTTGAACCCGACACATTTTTATATTTGTAATCTTCAAAATCGACAATATCATCATGCAAATACTTCTCTATTATATTAGGATTTCCTTGAAATGAGATTGCTACATTTCGTCTTTCTTCTTTTGTAATTGTATCTGCTAATTTATGAGCAAAATCTATGTCTTCTGTTTTGAAATCAGGAGCACCTACTAATCTCATATTCTCAGATACAACATCTGTCAAACTTTGATTAGGCAAATAATCGTACAACGCATCTATAACTTCATATTCCATATCTGTTTCTGTCATCATAGCTGCTCCTTTTGCTACTTTGACTAATCTATCAAGTGTACTCTTTACATCTGATGCCTTTTTACCCCTTAAAAAATACCAACTTTCCGAAAAGCCAGGAACTATATTTGGTCTTTCGCCCCCATTAGTTATGACATAGTGCATGCGTATAGAGTCCAATATATGTTCTCTTAGATAATTGGCTCCTACATTCATAAGTTCAACAGCATCAAGAGCACTTCTACCAGTGTGTGGAGATTGAGCTGCATGAGAAGTTATTCCTTTAAATCTAAATTTCATTGAGAAGTTTGATAAACTAGTTGGTCTCCAAGGACTATTTACATCAAATGGATGCCAACTAAATGCACAATCAATATCTCTAAAACATCCTTTCTTATACATATTGCACTTACCTACACCTTTTTCTTCTGCTGGACATCCAAAATATTTTATTGTACCTTTGATATTATTATTTTCCATAACTTCTTTTAATGCTACTACCGCACCTACTCCCCCTACTCCTAGTAAATTGTGTCCACATCCATGACCTGGAGCAGACTCGTATATAGCTTCTTTAGTTAAAGATACTTTCTGAGATAGTCCTGGTAAAGCATCATACTCTCCTAGTATTCCTATTACAGGATTACCTTCTCCAAACTCTGCTACAAATGCAGTGTCAATTCCCTGAACAGTGTTCACTTTAAATCCATTTTCTTCTAGATATTTCTTTTGTACACCGCTTGCAAAATACTCTTCATATGAAGTCTCTGGCTTTTCCCAGATTCCTCTCGCCATGTCTACTAAATCTTTTTTATTTTTATCAATACAATTAATTAAATCATTTTTCATATATAACATCTCCTTGTCATAGTTAACTTTTATTTGTGACTTACTATATAAGCAACGATTATGCCAAGTGCATGAATTTTATTTCAATAAACTTTGTAGACATTGTAAACACTACAATTCTAAATTTTAATTGTCTGTACAACAAAAAAATAAATGGGATATCAGTAAATTGATATCCCATTTATTTTCTATTTATAAATTTTCATTAACCCATTTCTTGCCTTTTTCTTCAATATAGCTCCCGTTTCTCCCAATACTTTTTCCTATGTATCCCTCTGACTCTAAAAAATTCATAATTACCCTAACATTATGTTCACTTGAATTTATATTATTTAATTCTAATTTTTTTACTATATTTCTTCTACCACACTTTTCTTTATACAAAATTCTCATAATCTCACAGGCTACAATATTATCTTGATGAGTTAAATTTTCAAAATATATTTCAGTATCTTCTTGTACAATGTTAGTATCTTCACTAGTATTTTCAGAATTTACATCATTTATCATATTAATCTCATCTAATCTGTTTTGATTATTTATATGATTATCTTTAGATATATTTAGATTATTTTCACGTATATTTAAAGTAAGTTCTTTATCTTTGATATATTTACTTTGATAAAATTCCTTGTATATCATAGGTAAATCATCTATAGTGAGCAGTTCTCCACCAAAATTTCCAATATATTCAATACAATTCTTTAACTCTCGTACATTTCCATCCCATTTATATTCATACAAAAACTTCTTCAATTTACTATCTAACTTTTTATATTGATATCCCATGTTCTCTAGAAAATAATTGCACAACACTGATATATCTTCTTTACGTTCTTCAAGTGTAGGTATACTCAATATACAGGTACTAAGCCTGTAAAACAAATCTTTTCTAAAGTTCCTAGAATTTCTAAGTTCATCTATAGTCTTATTGGTAGCAGCAATTACCCTTATATCTAATCTAATTTTTTCATACCCACCAATCTTAACTATTTCCTTCTCTTGTAATACTCTTAAAAGTTTTACTTGAAATAGCTGACTTGTATCTCCTATTTCGTCTAAAAATATAGTTCCACCATTAGCTATTTCAAATAGACCTTTTTTACCTTGAGACCTAGCACCTGTAAAACTTCCACTTTCGTACCCAAACAATTCACTCTCAAGCAATTCATCTGGTATAGCTGCACAATTTATTGAAATAAAAGGTCTATTACTTTTATTTGAATAATTATGAATAGAATGAGCATATAGCTCTTTTCCTGTTCCAGTTTGACCCAATATTAAAACTGTTGAATCTGTTTTAGAGTATTTTTTAGCATATTCTATAACTTCTTTATTCTTTTGAGAGTTTCCTACTATATCATTGAATGTATACTTAGCTAAATAAGATTTATTTATCTTTCCAGTATTACCTTTGTATGCATCAAATACTTCGTCTATAAATATAGACTCTTGATAATTCTTACCCATAAAATCTATATTGTTTTTACTTACTATAAACTCTTTGTTTAAAGTTTTATCTGAATAATATATATTTTTCTTGAGATTGGTATATTTAAACAAGTTGTATATGTTTAGTAATGATTTACTTTCACTTAAATTTTTACCTAAATTACTTTCTTTTATATTAAGTAATCTTCTTGCATAGTCATTATATAGTTCTATAGTTTTATCTTGATTTAAAATTATCATCCCTATTGGTATTGAATTAATTAAATGACGTACTCTATTCTTATACATCAAATCTTTCATAATGGCTTGAATATCAAGGTCATCTTCACTATATACATTATCTTTTACTACTTCTAACTTAGATGCTACTTTTAGTTGGTCTATTTCTAGTTTTTTCAATATTTCTAAATAAGCATTATATACTATTTCTCTCCAACCAATATCAATAAAGTTTGTAATAAAATCTGGAGTATAAAAGTTTTCCCCCAGATAAATAGCAGTATCCACATTTTCTATATTTACTCCAAATAACTCATTATAGTAGGGTATAAATTCAACATGATTTATTCCTAATTTGTTCAATATAGTTATACATTCTATAGCATATATCCATTCAGGAGTTATAATGAGTACCCTTTTTCCCTTTGGAATTTGTTTCAACTTTTCTATAGACTTTTTTGTGTACATTGTCTTTACTAAAACTAATTTTTCTCTACTTTTCTTTACCCATGTATCTATTATACGTTCATCTAAATAGTTCATAGCTACTATAACATCACAATTTGACAAGTTTGAGTCTTCTATATCATAAGTTTCTATTTCTGCAATTTCTCCCAATACTTCTTCAAGCTGTAATTTATATGCTTCCTTTAACTTATCATTTATACCAGCCAAAATAATCTTTTTCATTTAGACCCCCATCATAGATGGCTATCCAATTTTTATGACTTCTTTTATCTTATCTACAACACCATTTTCAGTATTTCTTTTTGCTCTAAATCTAGCAATTTCTTTCAAATACTCATTTGCATTCTCCATGGCATAGCTATGATAAGCACTCTTCATCATTTCCACATCATTCAATTGGTCACCAAATACCATAGTTTCTTCATATTTTATATCTAACATTCTTTGCACTTTTTTTATAGCACTTCCTTTATTTGCACCTTTTGCAGTTAAATCAAGCCACTCTACCCCAGAAATACATACTTGAGCTCTATCAGAAAACTTATCAAAGTAGATACTATTGTTATGTTCTGCACCTTTGAAGTCAAATATGGCTATCTTTAATATATCACCTTCTACTTTAGTCAAGTCATCCACAATTTTAAACTTTGCATAGTAAGTATTAACTTCTTCTATAAAAGCTTCGTCTTTGCTCTCTATATAAGCATATTTTTTACCACTCATTACAATTTTTTTCCCTTTTATACTTCTTGTTGTCTCTATGATTTCACTTACTAACTCTTTATCCAAGGGATTTGATAATATTTCTTTTCCTTTATATACTACTAATGTTCCATTTTCTGAGATAAACATCATATCATCTTTTATATCTTCAAATTTTTTTATAAGATTTTGATACTGCCTGCCACTTGCAGCAGAAAACATTATCCCCCTCTCTCTTAATTTTTTAAATACTTTATAAAATTCTGGATTTATTTCGCTCTTTTCATCTAACAAAGTTCCATCTAAGTCTGTTGCTATTAATTTTATCATACATTTCCTCCCCCAAATTATATAATTTATGATTATTTTTTATTAATTTTTATCAGTTTAAATTTTCAATTCCTATTATACACCAAAAATTCTAAATTACAATTTACACCTTTTGTAAGATGATATAACTATATTCAGGAAAATATTTTTTTCAATATATACATCAATTTATAAAAATTTAAATCTTTATATAATTGTATTCCAAGAAGAGTAATAATAACTACACACTTACCTCTATAAAATATTATAAAAATAATTATATTATGACAAACTTATGCTAATTTATTGTATTTTTTATTGCTTATGTAACAATTTTTTAATATAATTAACTATGTGTAATTAAAAAATTTAGAAAGTAGGGGATATTATTGTCAGGACTCAAAAAGTTCGTTATATTTCTAGCCCTTTTAGTCATAGCATTTCCTGTTAGTGTATATGGATATGTTTTTACTAAATTAAAAACTATCCAAGATGATAGTATAAATACAGAGGCTCTTAGCAATAATGACTATAAAAATGAAGAAGATATTACAAATATATTATTATTAGGTACAGATGCAAGACCAGGGGAAGAAGTTTCTCGTTCTGATGCCATGATGATATTAACTATTGATAATAAAAATAAAAGTCTTAAATTAACTTCATTAAATAGAGATACGTATGTCAATATACCAGGACATGGAGAACAAAAATTAACACATGCTTATGTATATGGTCAAGCTAATTTATTAATAGAAACTATAGAAGAAAATTTCCAACTTGATATACAGAATTATGCTGTAGTTGACTTTTTCTCTTTTATGGACATAGTTGATGCTCTAGGAGGAGTTACTGTTACAGTTGATAAGAGTGAAATAAGAGAATTAAACAAATTTATACCTGAAACTTACAAATGGAATAAAAGCTCTGACAAAGGCTCTCTTGAGTATATAAGAAGTTCAGGCGAGCAGAAACTAAATGGATATCAAACACTTGCATTTTCTCGTATAAGAAAAAATGATAGTACAGATGAGAGAGATAGAAGACAAAGAAGTGTTATACAAAGTTTAATAAATGGTGTTAAGGATTTACCAGTTACCAAATATCCTAATCTAGTTAATACCATACTTCCATATGTTAAAACTAATATGAGTCCTAATGAAATAATTTCTCTAGGAACAAAGCTTTTAAGTATTGGAAACTTAGACTTAAAATCAATGGAATTCCCTCTTTCTACTGAAAATGGTAGAAAAATTGGTGATGCAGGCTATGTAATTCCTTTTGAAGAATATGAATTAGATGCAATGCACGATTTCATATTTGAAGATATTATGGTTGAAGAGTAAAATGTTTATTTAGAGTAATAAAAAATTATATATAGAATCTTACAGTAAGTACATACCTTTCAAGAGGCAAATTATTTTGTAATTGATAGGTATGTACTTATTTTTATTGCAAAAAACATATAAAGCTTATTTTTCTTTAAAATTTCAATTAATTTTTTACATAATATAATACTCATACTTTTAATTATATATATAAATTGACAAATTTTCTTATAAATTATATCATTGTCTTTTTTTTGTAACTGAAACAAGTATTGAATATATCTCAATACTTTAATATAATTAAGTGTATGCTATTAAAAAATATACAGGAAAAAGAAGAAAGAAGGGGTACTTTTGTCAAAATTAAAGAAATTTGTTATACTACTGGCTTTCTTGGTAGTAATATTCCCTATAAGCGTCTATGGATATTTTTATTACAAATTATCTACTATTCATGACTCAAGCATAAATAGTGATTTATTAAATAATAATGACCATAAAAATGAAAATGGAATAACTAACATACTACTTATGGGAACAGATGCTAGACCAAATGAAGATTCTTCAAGGTCAGATGCTATGATGATATTAACTATTGATAACAAACATAATGATATCAAACTTACATCATTGGCTCGTGATAGCTATGTAGACATCCCTGGTCATGGTAAACAAAAACTTACTCATGCCTATGCTTATGGACAAGCTGATTTGTTAATACAAACAATTGAAGAGAACTTTAATGTTGATATTCAAAATTATGCTTGTGTTAATTTCGAATCATTTATGTATATAATTGATGCTATTGGTGGCGTTGAAGTTACAATTGAAAAAGGAGAAATAAGTGAATTAAATAAATTTATTCCTGAAACTTATGGTTGGAATAAAAGTGGTGATAAAGGTAGCATACAATATATTAGGAAATCTGGAGTACAAACTTTAAATGGATATCAAGCACTATCTTTTGCACGTATCAGACATAATGATACAGCCTTTGCAAGAGATGGAAGACAAAGAGAGATTATACAAGCTATAATCAAGAAAACAGAAACTTTACCTGTTACTAAATATCCAAGTTTATTAGATGCTGTTCTTCCATATGTTAAAACTAATATGAAACCTAATGCAATACTTTCTCTAGGAGCTCAAGTTTTAAAAATGGGTGACTTAAGTATTAAACAATTTGAATTCCCTATTGATGATGAAATTCACAGTACAGGTGGTATATATGGAAAAGCTGGTTGGGTTCTTAGATTTGACCCAGATACTTTAGATATATTACACGATTTTATATTTAATGATATAGAATTTGAACAATAATAACAATAAAAACATTTAACACAAATATTATTATAAAATATAAGATTAAATATATAAAAAGAACTATATTACATAATTATTTTCAAGTTATTATCCATACTTGATTATAAAATGTATATAGTTCTTTTTTTATTTTCTACTCTTATTTAATACTTTTTCAATTTAACATTTTCCAATTTGATACTTTTATTTTAATTTGCTTTTATAGTGTTATATAATCTAGTCTCTTTATTAAATTCTTACTACTGAACTAAGTTTAATAAACTATTTAATGCAGTTTGATTTATGCCATCTCCAGCCTCATATACTAGGCTTGTCTTTTTAGGCTCTAGAGCAGTTTTCTGAGCAGATGTTACACTATTTCCAAGCATAACTACTGGTGATTTCAATTTTGCTGCTAAAGGTCCTGATGTTAAGGCATCTACTAACTGATTGCTCTTACTTACAAACATTGATGAATATTCAGCATTTGGATAGAATTTTTGTATTACTTTTCCATTTGTTTCTTCTCTATTCTCTCCAGCTATTCTATTTTTAGATACATCATTTGTAATAACTTTATCTAATTTATTTATTACTGAATCAGATATACTTAAATTACCACCTATAAAGTATGCATCTTTTACATTTAAGTCTGATACCCAATTATATATTTCATCACTTACATTGTCTTTTGATACTAATACGATTGGTTGCTTTTCTTCTCCTGCTTTTGAAGCTATAGAAAGAGAATCTGCTTCACCTGTACCACTTGTTATATATAGTTTGTCTACCGCATTAGTCTTTGCTAATTCTTTTGCTATTAAAAGAGATGTGCTATATCTATCTGAGCCACCTACTCTGTTTATTGATACATTTGATAGTGTATCTTTTATCTCACTTTCAACTTTATCTCCAATAGAATTATTTCCTCCTATTAAGATAACTTTGCTTGGATTAAGTCTTTTTATCTCATTCTTAGTAGATGTTGGTATATCACCCTTATTTACTAATAATATAGGTGCATCATTTGCAGTAGCAAGTGGAGTTGATGTTATACCATCAACTATAGAATATCCATTTACTAATACTACTGTATCTGAATTTGTAGCCCATCCTTTTTTACTTATTGCAACTGCTGTATCATATCTTTCAGCACCTCTTAATTTTTCCACCTTGACATTAGATGGTGGAGTCACTGGTTGTTCATTACTTCCAGAGTACAAGCTCTTTAAATCATTTTGTATAGATGTACTATTTGCTATATCTTTAGCTGAAAAATACATACTACCTTTTATTTCACTATATTTTCTATTTAATGTTACTTGTTGTACTATTTCTTTTGCTATATTTTGTCCATTATAACTTGATTGCCCTTGTTTATATATACCTTGTCCTATGTATAAGTCTACATCTGTTCCTTTTACTTCGTTTGCCCACCATGAAACTAATTTAGAGTAGTCTGCAGCTTTAAGACCAATTGGCCAGTAAAGTTGTGGAACTACATAATCAACTAATCCTTGTTTTATCCATGCTCTTGTATCTGCATATGTACCTACATAACTTTCATTACCTGATGTATCTGAACCTGTTGGGTCACTACTCTTATTTCTCCATATTCCAGCTGGACTCACACCAAATACAACTTCAGGCTTTATACTCTTTATAGATGCCTTTACATCCCTAAGTAGAGTATTTACATTTTCTCTTCTCCAATTGTCTTTGTTCTGTCCTTGTCCATATTTTTGATATGTAGCAGTATCATTGAAGCTTACTCCTGGGTAGAAATAATCATCAAAATGAACACCATCTATATCATAATTTTGAACTACCTCTGCTATACTATCGACTATGTACTTTCTAACTTCTGGTAAACCTGGGTCATAGTAATACTTATTCCCATGTTTAACTACCCAGCTTGGATTTTTCTTTGCTGGATGATTTGCTGGCAACTTATCTATGCTCTCATCTGCCATAGTTATTCTGTATGGATTAAACCATGCGTGGAATTCCATTCCTCTTTTGTGTGCCTCTTCTATTAAAAATGGTAATGGGTCATATCCAGGGTCTTTACCTTGAGTACCTGTAAGATATTCAGACCATGGATTTATATTTGATTTATATAAAGCATCTGATTTTGGTCTTACTTGAACCACTGCTGTGTTTATTCCTGAACTTTTCAATTTGTCTAATAAGTCTGTGTATTCCTTTTTTTGCTTGGCTTCATTATTTTTAGTCTTAGGCCAATCTAAGTTATAAACTGTAGATATCCAAGCTGCTCTCATTTCCTTATCATTTGACGAATCAGCAAATGAACTTACACTACACATTGTAAGTGTCATTACCAACGATAATAGTAATATACTTATCTTTTTCATTTCATCCCCCTTAATTTCTTAAATTTATTTTTTTCTACAATATACTCCTTACTAAGTATATCTAAAATTCATATTATCTGTCAAATATTGAATAATATAGTTAATATTTATATTTAATATTTGATTATAATATGAAATAATTTATTATAAAAAAAACAGCAAAGAAATTTATATTCTTTGCTGTTTTTATAACGTTCATCACTATTTTAATATTAATTAATACTTAACTCTCTATGTAAAACATTAAACATAATTATATTTAATGTTAGTATTCAATCCTATGTAAATTAAATCTATTATTATTGTAAAACACGTGTAGCAGTTATAAGTCTTCTGGCATAATTAGTTCCTGGAGCCATACTAGTAACTTTTACTACATCTCCTGTTTGTGGTGAATGTATAAATTTAGAATCTCCTATATACAACCCAACATGATTTATTGAACCACCTGAACCAAAGAAAACTAAATCTCCTGCTTTTAATTCTGCTCTAGATACTTTCTTTCCTACTGTTGCTTGTGATCTTGATACTCTTGGTAAATTAACTCCTGCTCCATTTTTATAGACATAAGAAGTGAACCCAGAACAATCAAAAGAGTTTGGTCCAGTTGCTCCCCATCTATATGGCTTACCTTGTTGCTTAAATGCTAAGTTTAAAACATTTTGTACCTTTGCATCTACATTTCCACCTTCAATAGTTAAATAATCTCCATTTACCCATCCTGTAACATTGTCAACTGTTTTTATTTTTATCCATCCATTTGAATGTAACTCTAAAACTTCAACTTTGTCACCTGTGTTTATCTTTCCTACTACTGCATCATTTGCACTAGCTCCACTTCTCATGTTTAAGAAATCACATTGATCTACTGTCGCAGTCATAGGTGAATTAGATAACTCTGCTGCACTAGCTGTTATTGCTCCTGCCTCCACTGTAACAACTCCTGCTATTAACACCATCGCTATAAATTTTTTCAATATATGTTTTTTATTTTTAATATTCATCATAATCTCAAATACCTAATCCTTTCGAAAATTTAACATTTTGTTCCTTCGTTTCCAATTCCTAATTAACATTCTAACTTACATCAAAATAAATTGCAACCTTTTTTGTAATCTTTTTGTAATCTTTTTGTAATCTTTTGTTTCTTTTTGGTATCTATTTGTTTCTTTTTACTCCCCTTGGTTACAAATTAGAAATATATTCTACTTCTCTCGAGTTGTTGCAATTTCCTTGATATTAGCATCTTCTGGTTTAATGTAAGTTGGTACTAATTTTCTCATGACACTATCTATTTTTTCAATTTCTTCATTGTTTGTAATTTCTTTTAAAAGTTTTAAGTATTTTGTTATTTTTTCTCTATCAACATCTATTGGCCTACCAATAAAAATCTTTTTATGCTCTGTATCTAACAGACCTTCTTCTGACATAAGAAGTTCTTCATACAATTTTTCTCCAGGTCTAAGGCCAGAAAATTCAATTTTTATATCAACATCTGGTTCAAACCCACTAAATTTTATTAAATTCTTTGCTAAATCCAATATTTTTACAGGCTCTCCCATATCAAGTACAAATACTTCGCCACCTTTAGCCATAGCTCCAGCCTGTATAACAAGCCCTACAGCCTCTGGTATTGTCATAAAGTATCTAATAATATCTGGATGTGTAACAGTTACTGGTCCACCATCTTCAATTTGTTTCTTGAAAAGTGGAATTACACTTCCATTGCTTCCAAGTACATTTCCAAATCTAACTGCAACAAACTCAGTCTGACTTTCATCATTCATTGTCTGTATAATCATCTCGGCAGCTCTTTTAGTAGCTCCCATTATATTTGTAGGATTTACAGCTTTATCTGTAGATATAAGAACAAACTTCTTAGCTCTATATTTTGAAGATAAGCCTGCTATATTCAAAGTTCCAAATATATTGTTCTTTATAGCTTCACCAGGGCTTGACTCCATAAGAGGAACATGCTTATGAGCTGCTGCATGGAATACCACTTCTGGCTTATATTTATTAAATATTTCATCCATTCTTTTTTCTTCTCTTATTGAAGCTATTATTGCTTTTAAATCCAACTTGTTTTTATATTTTCTAAGCAATTCTTGTTGTATTGCATAAGCATTGTTTTCATAATTATCAACTATAATAAGCTCTTTAGGATTAAATCCTGCAATCTGTCTGCAAAGCTCTGAACCAATTGAGCCTCCTCCTCCAGTTACAAGGATTACTTTTCCTTCAATATAGTTGCTTATCTCTTTTAAATTTGTTCTTATAGGCTCTCTCCCTAATAAGTCTTCTATTTCTACCTCTCTAATCTGTTTTATATCAACTTTTCCATCTATAATTTCATAAATTCCTGGTATTGTCTTTATTTTACAGTTAGTATTCTTACATATATCAATGATTTCTTTTTTTCTGTGTTTTTCTATATTAGCAATAGAAAAAATTATTTCATCTACTTTGTATTCTTCAACTATATCATTTATCTTTGAAGTTGTTCCTACAATCTTTACATTATGAATTATTCTTCCGATTTTATTTTTATCATCATCGATTATAGCCACTGCTACTTTTCTAAGTTCTGGATTTCGTTTTAATTCTTGTATAACCATCTCTCCAGCATCTCCTGCTCCAATTATAAGAATGTTAGAAACCTTCCCTCTAGAATATGTTTTATTCATTACTATTCTTACAGCTCTGTACCCTATTCTCAATCCACTTGTAAACATTATAATAAATATTGTATTTAATACATAAAGCATTATAGGATAATCAAACCCCAATATTCTATTTATTACATAAACTGGAATTAAATAAGCTAAAGTTGCAATAAAAATCGAGATAATTTCTTCTTCTCCTGCATATCTCCATAATGTATTGTAGCATTTAAATAACCTAAATGATATTATATGCAATACAATATATATACCAACTGAAATTATAACCCTCTCTACAGCAAGTCCACTTAGATTTCCTGTTAAACTCAAAGACATTCGAAATGCTACTAGCACGCTACAAATATCTAGAATTAATAATGTTAATTGTCTAAATTTATATTTTTTAAAAAGCTTATTAAAAAAGCTTTCTTTCTCTAAATCTATACTTTCTCGCATAACTAGAAGCCCTCCACTAAACAGCAAAAGCTACGCACCGAAGCATAGCCAACAACATATCTATCTTTTGCTGTATTTTTTAATTCTTATTTTTTAATTCTTATTTTTTATATTTATCTAATATAGAGTCGTATATTTTTTCTATATCATTAAAGTTTAAATTAACTTCATAATTTTCTCTAACAAACTGACGCCCTTTTTTACCCATATTAAGTCTAAGTTCATCATTTTCCATTAGTTTTATTATAGCATTTTTTATTTCTTCTGGTTGCTTTGGCTCTACAATTAACCCAGTTTCATTTTCCAATACAGATTCTGGATGTCCACCCACATTTGTAACAATGACAGGAACTTCACAAGACTCTGATTCTATTGCAGCTACACCAAAACCCTCTCTCAAAGAAGGAAATACAGTTACATCAAAAGAATTAAAAGTCTTACTGACATTCTCTGGAGATATTCTACCTAAAAATTGAACATCTTCTTCCAATCCTAGTTCTTTAGTCAGATTCACTAAGTTATCCATTTGACTTCCAGAGCCACCTATTTTTAAAATTATCTTCTTTTCTTTATATTCATCTTTCAACATCTTAAATGCTTGTACTAAATATTCAATTCCATATTTCTTTTCCAAACTCTTTATAATTCCTATTACAAAAGCATCTTCTTTTTCTACTTCCATAGGTTTAAACCTATCCATATCTACTCCGAAAAAAGTTACATCTACATGCTTAGCTGTATATTTATTAGCTTCTTTAGCCATATCTCTACTATTTGAAAATATATAATCTGCTTTTCTAAAGTTGTGTTTTATAATTTGTTTTTGTATAAAACCATTGTTTGGGAAATCGTAAATATCAGTACCCCAAACAGAAATAATATATGGATGATACCCAAGTAAACTCCCTATAAATCCATAGCTACTTGCATACTGTGCATGAAGTATATCTGGCTTTATTTCATTTACTAATTTCTTTATTTGTTTTATTGAACCTAAGTATCCTGTTTTTTTAGAAATATTTTCATTTTTTAGTTCTTCTACATTAGAACCAAAATCATAGATTTTAATTCCTTCCATGTGACCTCCATTTAAAGAGATAACATGAATGTCGTATCCTTTATTCTTAAAAAAACTACACCATTTCAATGTATGAGGATTTGACCCATCAGCCAAATAACAAACAGTCTTCATAATATTTACCTTCCTATCGAATAATACTCAATACCTAGTTCTTTCATATCTTCAAGTTTGTAACAATTTCTTCCATCTAGAACCAAAGGATTTTTCATCTTTTCCTTATACTTATGTATATCATAATTTAAGACAACTTTCCACTCCGTCATTATAAAACATATCTCTGCATCTTCTATTGTATCATCTATAGATTTAGCATAAAGTATAGAATCGCCAAATATTTTCTTAGTATTTTCAACTCCTATTGGGTCAAATACAGTAACCTTTGCTCCTCTTTCAAGTAAATATTTTATATTTGGAATAGATGGAGCTTCCCTTATATCATCAGTATCTGGCTTAAATGTTAGTCCTAAAACAGCAACTTTCATATCTTGAAAGCTCTCTACTAGTTTGGATGCTTTTCTAACTAATTTAAGTTTTTGACTTTCATTCACTTCTATAGCAGCTTTTACTGTTTTTAATTCATATCCATTATGCTCAGACAGCCAATGAAGAGCTTTTGTATCTTTAGGGAAACAAGAACCTCCATAACCTATACCTGCTTTTAAGAATTTACTTCCTATTCTATCATCATAGCTCATTCCTAAAGCGACATCTTCTACATTAGCACCTGCTATCTCACAAAGATTTGCAATATCATTCATAAAAGATATCTTAAGCGCTAAAAAGTTATTTGATGCATATTTTATCATTTCAGCACTATTTCTATTAGTTACTATTATAGGTTGATTAAAAGGTTTGTAGATTTCTTCAAGTATTTCTCTTGCCCACTCACTTTCTACTCCTATAACAATTCTTGAAGCATGTAAAGTATCTCTTACTGCACTACCTTGTGATAAAAACTCTGGATTAGATGCAAGTTCAACTTTCACATCATTCTTTAAGTTTCTATTTATATAATCTTCTATTTCTTCATTTGTTCCAATTGGTACTGTAGATTTTATTACTACTAGAGTATCTTTTGTTACAGTTTCAGCTATTTGCTTTGCAACTGCCTTTATATAATCTAAATTAGCTGAACCATCACTTCTTTCTGGAGTTCCTACAGCTATCAGTATTATATCTACATCTTCATAAGCTTTTTTATAATCTGTAGTATAATCTATTCTTCCCTTTTCATAATTTCTAACCATAAGTTCTTCTAGGCCTTCTTCATATATAGGTGCTATCCCAAGTTGCATTGATTTAACTTTATGTTCATCTATATCAACACAAATTACATTTTCATTGCCTACCTCTGCTAGACAAACACCTGTTACCAGCCCTACATATCCAGTCCCAGCTATAGCTATTTTCATTTTTTTACCTCCAAGTATATAAAACTTATACTCTTTTTTTAATGGCATTAAAAACATAGAAACAAAATACATATAGACTTTTTGGTAAACTTAAATTTTCAACATTTCTATAAGTATTCCAAGTTCGTTTTAATGCTTTTATCTTGTTGCTTGATATAGAATTTCCAACTAGCCTATAATTCACTAAATCTTCCTGAATTCCATATGCATATTTTTCCTTTTTAAGTAATTGTAACCAAGTTGCAGTATCTTGTCCTCTTCTTACTAAAGGCATACTAAATTCACCTATGACATCCTTATCGATTACTACAGTAGAACATCCTATTATAGTATTTCTAAGTAATCCTTCATAGTCAATCTTTTTAGGTGCTCTTGCAACTTTACTCGTTTTTGTTCCATCTTGTCTCATATATCTATAAGATGTAAAAGAAAACCCGATATTTTCTTTTAACATATATCCTATCTGAATTTCTAACTTTTTACTATCCCATAAATCATCACTATCTACAAATGCAATAAATCGACCTTCCGCATTTTCAATACCAACATTCCTAGATACTGCAGCTCCAGAATTTTTTTCAAGCTTTATATATTTTATTCTAGCATCTTCTTTTTGAAAACTTTTTATAATTTCACTTGAATTGTCCTTAGAACAATCATCCACTAATAAAAGCTGCCAATTTTTATAAGTTTGATTTTGGATTGACTTTATTGTCTCTGATAAAAACTCTTCTGAATTATATACAGGAGTAATTATCGATACTAAAGGCTCATTCATATTTTTACTCTCCTTATATAGCAACTAGCAGTACTATACCAACAAGTTTACTTAGATACTAACTTTCTTTGTCCAATATATTTGTAATATCCTAATGGGAATAACACTAAATACAATACTTTATCAGATATTTTTTTGATTTCGCCAAAATAATGACTGTCAGATAACAATGAGTATCTAGCTAAATTTATGTAATTCTTTATCCACATATATGGATATCTACCTAAAGGATATGTATTTTGATTTATTAAATATAAAAACTCTAATGCTCTACCTTTTAATGCATTTTTATTTAATATATTCTTAGTCAAACCATCATCCAAATAATCTCTTATTATCATAGGTTTGTTTACACATTTAACTTTATAGTATTTAGACATTTCATTCCATACTACACTTTCTGGTAAAAATCTCACTTCTTTTCTTTCTGGAAAAGGAAATTTTATAAGCTCATCAGTTACAAATACTATGCTTTTATCTCCCTTAACACCATATTTAAAATATAGGTCTGCAAAGTGACATATTTTTTTATCCTCAGGCATTTCTGTGCCTATTAAATCTCCGCTTGGGTACACACAAAGTCCAACAACACCACTAAATCCTTCTTTATTTTCTACAGAATTCCATTCATCGTTAGCAATTTCAAGAGAATCTTTAATTAAACCATCATCACTATCTACAATGAAAAATAGTTCTCCATCTGCATTTTTTACACCTAGATTTATTGCAGTATGCTTTCCTCCATTTTCTTTGTATATATATCTTATATTTAATTTATCTTCTGATATAAATTTTTCAACTAATTCTTTAGTACCGTCGCTACTTCCATCATCAACAATTAACCATTCAAAGTCGTTGAAATCATATGTTTGAGCTTTTAAATCATTGTACAAATTTTCAAGTAGATGAGCTCTATTATATGTTGGAGTAAATACAGTAAATTTATATTTATACATTAATTAAATCTTCCTCTCTATCTAACTTTTTTTAATTCCATTTATTCCATAATTAATAAAGTAGTATATAGCTTTGTATAGAGGTATTTTTTCTATATTTCTATATATATTCCAAGTCCACATAGCAGCCTTTATCTTATTACCACTAAGGGAGTTACTAGATTTTCTATATAATGCTAAAACTTCATTTATTCCATGAGCGATATGTCCTCTTTTTAATATAGATAACCATAAGACATAATCTTCATGTCTTACACCACTCATTTTAATTTCAAAATCCAACTTAGACTTATCAATTACAACAGTAAGACATCCCAAAATATTTCCCTTTAATAACCTTCTATAATCTACATTAGGTGGAACTTTTATTACCTTATTTAACTTTTTATCATTTTCGTCCATCAGTTCATATGAAGTAAATGAAATTACATAATCATTTTCTAACATAAAGCTTACTTGTTTTTCTAACTTACTACTATTCCACTGGTCATCACTATCTAAAAAAGCTATAAATTGTCCTGTCGCATTACTTAATGCTAGATTTCTAGCATTAGAGACACCCTTATTAGTCTCAGTCTTTATGCATTTTATTCTACTATCTTGTTGCATATAAGATTTGACTATATTAGGACTATTATCTGTTGAGCAATCATCAATAATTAACATTTCCCATTCTTGATAAGTTTGGTTTAATACTGATTTTATGGTTGCTTCAATAAATTTTTCAGAATTATACATGGGAGTAATTATAGATACTAAATTCTTCTTCATATTACCTTCCTCATCATTTATAAAATATTTATTTAATTTTACTTAATACACAATCATATATCCTCTTGCAGTTCTTATTGTCATTATATCTGAAAAACTTATTTCTTTCATTTTTTTGGTTATCCATAACCTCAAAATTATTCTCAATAATATCAATAAGTTTATTCACAGCTTCATCATTATTATAAGCCAAAGACCCAAACATTTCACTTTTTAAATCTATATATGAATCAACTTTTTCCATATATTCATCTAAATCAAATTGATAAAATAAAATAGGTCTGTTCATATATAGAAAGTCTATGGCAACACTTGAATAATCAGTTATGTTTACAGCTGATTTTCTTATTTCATTTGCTAGAGTTACCCCTTTATCTAAAAATACAATTCGTTTACCAGTTATGTTTTCTTTTATGTCATCTATAAACTCATGCATAAGATGATGCATATAAATTTTTACATTTATATCTTTCTCATCTAATATTTTATTTAATTTATTATCATTCAAGAAATTCATTATATTTTTAAAATAATCTGTATCTGTAAATTTTCCTGAACTAAATTTTATCCAGTCTCTCCATGTAGGAGTATATAATATATCTCGTGTTTGTGCAACTTCATTTGTTGGTAAATTGTCATATCTTGCATTTCCAATTATATAAACTGAGTCATCTAGCATTCCCCAATCGTTTACCATGACATCTCTTTCAAACTCAGAGCTTGCTGTAACTATATTATAGCTTTTATATAGGTTATCTATAATATTTTTAAATTTTTTATTCATTGGTTTTCTCTTTTTAAAACTTATCGTTCCATGATTTAAGAACACTTTTATCGTCTTTTTATGAAAATAATTAAGAACAGGTACAGCAAAGTTATATGGTGCTATATCTGCTGATGGTGCATGTGAAAATACTATAGCTTTTGAATTGTAATAATATAGATAGTTTTCTACACTTCCTCTTATTAATTTTTTGCCTGGAATTTTATCGAATACTTTGCTGTCTTTATTTACTACCCAATAAGTTTCTACATCGTTATGTTCTTTCAACATATACTCATAAAAGAACTTGGCATTATCATTGTATATATCTCCTGAATGTCCACCTATAAGCCAGATATTTCTACCATTAAACTTATGCTTACTAAATGGATACATAAAAAAAGCCAAAAGCATATTTACTAAAAATTTAACCTTATTCATAAACACCATCCTCATTATAGCTTATACTGTCTAAATCCATTAATTCTTCCTTTTATAGTGGCACTATGATAATCTCTATTGGAACTCAATATAAGACCTCCTATATTTCTTACAAGTTTTGATGCCATAACCTTTACAAACTTATAATTCTTTCTATAGACTATTTCTTTTTTGCAAAGAGCACCAAAGCCTCTACCATAGTTATAATCTTTTTGATACTTTTCTTTAGATTTAGAATGTTTTTTTGCAGGATGGTAAATTATATCATTCCCAAAGTATTTTCCTTTAAATCCCAAACTCAATAAATTTAAAACATAATCTATCTCTTCACCAGCACCAAAATCTCCACCAACACCTAATTTTTCATCAAATCTTGTATATTCTTTTTCTTCAAAATCAACAAAAAAAGTTATGGATGTTATAGTATCTAAAACGTTGGAACTTGTGATATCACAAGTTCCATCATACATTTTCTTAAAAGCATCAATTTTATTTGCATCCATAGTTTTGCAACTGTATATTTTATAATCTTTATTTTCATTAAAGAAGTTTGTAACTTTTTCTAATGTATCATTTTCATAGACACAGTCATCATCAGGAAAACCTATAATTTGTCCTTTAGCATTGTCTATTCCTACATTTCTATTATAACTTAATCCTAGCTTATCACTTTTTACATACTTTATATCTAACTTATCAATGTATTTATCAACTATCTCCTTAACTTTGTTATTATCATTTTGATCCACTACTATAAGTTCAAAGTTCTTGTAAGTTTGATTTTCTAAGCTGTCCATAAGTAAGTATATATCATCATATCTATTTAATGTTGGCATTATTAATGATATTAACATTACTACCTCCTACTTTTCACTTTCCACAAATCTACCTCTCTTTTATCATTTAATATTACTTCTTTTATTAGTAATACTATTGTAAAACTAAATGAAGCTTCCAATAATAAATTTTCTGCAAAAGAATATAGTAAAAATATGAATAAAGCTACTAAATACTCTTTTTTATCTTTTTCTATAAAGCTTTTTATTCCTTTATACATCAAATACATAAATAATACACAAGCAACTACTCCTAATACACTAATTATATATATATAAGAACTATCTAATGGATTGGTTGCTTTTATAGCAGCACTATATGAATTTCCAAAAGGTTTCATAAAGTTCCCCTCTTGAGCTAAGTATACATTCCAGAACTTAGGTCTACTTGCTAATAATCTATTTAGCATACTACTTTTAGAAAACATCATACCAATAATTACACTAAATAAAGTAAGTATTATTGGCGATGTCTTTATAAGCATTGCTAGTACTTTTATTTTTTTTAGGTCTATCACTCTTATTATTTCTACAAATATTAATCCTGCTAATATAGTAAAAAAACCAGTTCTACTATATGTAGTTTGATAAACAAAGAATGCAGATCCAAATAAAATTATTCTGTCCCATTTATTATAGTTTTTATATCTTAAGAATATATATGCTGCATAGATAGTAACCATATAATAAAATACTCCATTTGGATTACCAAGTCCAAAATCCATTCTTGTAACAAGCGTATCTAATTTTCCTATATATCTATAGTGGACTTCCTGATTAAATACTAATGAAGGAAATAAATTAAATAATAATATAGCTCCTATTAAAAAACATACAGATATTATTAAATAACTTTTAACTATACACTTATCATCTATTTGTTTAGCCGATACAGCTAACAAAACAATTAATAATATAGCTCCTTCTCTATTTAATATATAAAGTAATACACAAGCTCCAACTAGCACCATTTCTGTTATACTTTTTCTCTTATCAAATAAAAAAAGTAGCATTAGTATTCCTATTGAAGAATAAAATAACGCTGATTTAATCATCCCTATACTCATATCTGGATCAATAAATGATATCATATACTTTCTAAGTACTATGATAAACAAAACAAATATATAAAGATATTTTTTAATCATAATATTTCTATCATCGTTTAAAGTCTTCATTTCACTTTCTCCCTTTTAGCTTCGTAAAGTATTACTTGCAAATATTTTACAACACTTCCATATCTTATTTACACCTGTTAAGTGCTTACTTTCTAAGAAATAATTTCTTTTCTTAGCCCAACTTTTTCCCCACCAATGTATTCCATAAGTATTTTCTGTAATACATTCTGGTGTAAAGTCTTCTTTAAATCCAAAAGGATAAAAATATTCTTTATCGTAGACATGAATGCCTTCTTCATAGTTATTTTGGTCAATCTTTTTATAATTTTTTTCCATAAGATAAGTCATAACCTTTGGTATTGTAAACAATGAAGAAGTAAGCACCTCTTTGTCGTAGTACTCTAATAAGTCTTTAAAGAAAGGATGTCCTTTTTCTACACCTACTATAGCTGCATTCATGTATTCTCCATCATCTTCATATCCACATATAAGCCTATTATTTTCTAAAAGAGGAGTTATATCCTTTAAGATTTGCATATCTGTATCCATATAAACTCCACCTTGTTCATAGAGTACTCTTACTCTTGTATAATCTGATATGAATGCCCAAAGCTTTCTTTTATAACATTCTTCCAAAAACTTATTTCCTTTTATTTCTTTCTCTATATCAAAGTTTTTTTCATTCCACTCTACTATCTCATATTCTGGAAGTTTTTCTTTCCAAGAATTTATACATATATTTTCTATATTTCCTTTTGGCCCACCAAACCATACATAATGTATTTTTTTAGGAATCAAGTGAACACCTCCTACATATATTCTTGTCTATCTTCTTCTTTTAACTGCTCAACTATTTTTTTAACATCTTGAGCTTTATCTTTTCTACAAACCATAACTGCATCATTCGTGGATACTACTATCAAATCACTAATACCTATTGTAGATATTAATTTGTCATCTGAATATATAATTGAATTTTTAGTATCTATAGTAATATTTTCACCTCTTTTGATGTTACCTTCATCATCAGTTGGATATATTGCTCCTAAAGAATCCCAAGACCCTACATCATTCCAACCAAAGTCACCAGGAACTACTATAACATCATTACTTCTTTCCATAATACCATAATCTATAGAGATTGATTGTATTGTTGGATATATTTCTTTTATTTTTTCTATTTCTTCTTCTGTTCCTAAGTAATTACTGATTTCCTCTAATTTTTCATATACTTTTGGCAAGTATCTCTTAAAATCTTCTAATATTTTAGATACCTTCCATACGAACATCCCACTATTCCATACATATTTCTTAGAGTTTACATACTCTTTAGCAATTTCATAGTTTGGCTTTTCTACAAACTCCACTACTTCATATGCAACATTTTCTATTGTATTTTCTCTACTAAAGTTTATGTATCCATATCCTGTTGATGGAAATGTAGGAGTTATCCCAATAGTTACTAGTTTATCATTATTTTCTGCTATATAAATAGCTTTTTCTAAAATAGATTTAAATTCTTTTTCATCTTTTATATAATGGTCAGCTGGATATACACACATAACACCATCACCATATTTTTTCATTATGTTAAAGGCTGCAAAACCTATAGCTGCTGCCGTATTTCTTGCACATGGTTCTGGTAAGATATTGCTATCTAAACATTTGTCTTTTACTATATCCTTTAAAGCTTCTAATTGCTTCTCATTAGTTACTATGAATAAATCCTCTTTTTTTGCTAGAGAATCTATTCTGTTTATAGTTTCATTTATTAAAGCATCTTCTCCACTTAAATTTATAAGCTGCTTAGGTACTTCTTGTCTACTAAGTGGCCAGAAACGAGTCCCGCCTCCTCCAGCCATTATGACATTGTATACTTTCATCGTTTATCTCCCCTTAGCTCTTTATATAGAATCCACCACATTTAATATATAAGATATTAAATTATTCAACTTAGAATCTACATCTTCTTGGTTGTCTGAATTTGCTCCAAAGTAAAATTTAATTTTAGGTTCTGTACCTGAAGGTCTTATAGCTATCCAAGAACCATCTTCAAGTAAAAATTTAAGTACATCTGATTTAGGCAAATCATCGACTCCATCTTTATAATCTAAAATCTTATCTACTTTTACATCAGCCACATTATCTATTTTAACACTTCTAAAGTAAAGCATCATCTCTTTTATTTTTTTTATTCCATCTATGCCTTTTAAAGTCACTGACTTTAAGTCTTCTTTATAGTATCCAAATTTATTATATGTATCTATCAAAGCTTCATACAAGTTCATACCTTTTGAAGAATAGTATGCTGCCATTTCACATATCATAAGTGAAGACACAACACCATCTTTATCTCTAGCATGAGTTCCAATTAAGTAACCATAGCTTTCCTCATATCCCATTATAAAGCTTCTATCATTACTTTCTTCAAACTCTTTTATTTTTTCTCCTATAAATTTAAATCCTGTTAAAGTATTTAAACAATCTACATTATAAGCCTTTGCTATTTTGGCACCTAGTTCTGACGTAACTATAGTTTTTATTATTGTAGGATTATTTTTAGGAAGTTTATTTTCTTCAACTAAGCTCTCTATTATATATCTAACTAGAAGTGAACCAACTTGATTTCCATTTAAGACTATATACTCACCACTTGAATCTTTTACAACAACACCTACTCTGTCACAATCAGGGTCTGTTCCTATTATCAAATCAGTATCATTACTCTTTGCCATTTCAATAGCTATATTAAATACTGATTTTTCTTCAGGATTAGGATATTTAACTGTTGAAAAATTAGAATCTGGCAATTCTTGCTCCTTAACCACCATTACATTTTCAAATCCACATTCATTTAAGACTCTTCTTACTGGTTTATTTCCTGTTCCATGAATAGGTGTATATATTATTTTTAATTTTTTTCCATATTCATCTATTGTATTTTGTCTTAAAACTTGCTTCTTAACAGCCTTTATAAACTCATCATCTACTTCATTATCTAATATAGTTATTAAATTTTTAGATAAAGCTTCTTCAAAATCTACACTTTTAATAATACTGTAATCATCAATCTTGTTAACTTCTGCAATTATATCATTCGCCATATCTATACAGATTTGACCACCATCTGAGTCATATACCTTATATCCATTGTACTCTTTAGGATTATGACTTGCTGTTATTACTATTCCCATAGCACACTTTAAATATCTAACAGCAAAAGAAAGTTCTGGTGTAGGCTTTAATTCTTCAAAAATATAAGCCTTTACACCATATGCACTTAAAGTTTTAGCTACTTCTACACAAAACTCTCTTGACATGCGTCTACTATCATGTGCTATAACGATTCCCTTTTGCTTTCCTTCTTCACCTTGTGTCTTCATAATATAATTTAAAACTCCAAGTGTTGCACGTCTAACAGTATAAATATTGATTCTATTAGTTCCCGCTCCTATTATACCTCTTAGACCACCTGTTCCAAACTCTAAATTTTTATAGAATCTATCTTGTATTTCTTTTTCATCATCCTTTATATTTAATAGCTCTTCTTTGGTTTGTTCATCAAAATAAGGAGAATTTAACCACATCTCATAATTGTTTTTATAATCCATATTTTCATCCTTTCTGACTCTATTTTAATTTTTTAAGGTAAATGTCTATCTTTTAAGTAGTTTTTGTTTTCCTTTTCTTAAAAACTCAAAAGCTAAGTCCATCTCTTCTACCTTAAATAAAACTATCAATATTGTATATACAGAAGCTCCACCTAATACTCCAACTCCAACTGCTATAATCTCTTTAATTGTTCCTGCACCTATAAATGCATATAGATTGTTATATATCAATAAAGTGACTACTGCCATCACACCTGATGCTACCAAACTTTTAAGACCAGTCTTTATGATTTTATCTCCTCCAAAATATCCATTTTTCTTTTTAAGAGATATAAACAATAATATAACTGTTATTATATTAGATGTACTAGTTGATATAGCAATACCTGCATGACCAAGTGGTCTTATCAAAATTAAGTTAAGAACTATATTTATTATTAAAGCTATACTTCCATTTATCATTGGTGTCTTTGTATCTGAAAGAGAATAAAATGCTCTATATAAGACATCTCTTACCCCACAAGCCAATAAGCCTAGTGAATATAATCTAAGTGCTATAGATGTAAGGTCTGTTGATAAGGCGTCAAACTTACCTCTTTGGAATAATATTCTAACTAGAGGTTCTGCTAATATAATAGCCCCTATGGATATCGGAAGCACCACCAATATAATACAGTTTGATGATTTTACAATAGTACTTATAAATCCTTCTTTATTATCTTTACCTGACATTTTTGCCAGCTTAGGATATATAACTGTTATTATAGATGTAACAAATAATGCCATAACAAACTCATTTAGCCTATTTGCATAGTTAAGGGCGGACAACTTTCCATCCCCTAAAGTAGTTGCCAGTAACCTGTCAACAAATATATTTAATTGTCCAACAGCTACACCTATTAACATAGGCAAGACTAGATTCACTAGTTCTTTTATAGATTCATCCTTTAAATTTATATATGGTTTATACTTATATGACTTCTTAAATGCAAATGGAAGTTGAAACAATAGCTGACTTGCCATAGCAACCAGTGCTCCTGCTGGTAGTATCCATATATTCTTTCCTGCACTTAGTGCTATTGCTGCTATTATTATGATATTATATGGAATTCCTATAAGACCTGGAATTACAAAACTGTCATTCACCTGTAAAAATGAACTAAATATTTTACTTCCACTCAAGAATAAAACTCCTGAAATCATTATTTTAGTAAATAATATTGCTGCTTGAAACTTAGCAGGGTCACTTCTAAATCCTGCTGCAAATACTGTAACAAATTGCTCTGTAAATAAAAGCCCAAGAATAGCTATTATTATAGCCATTATATAGCATATATTTAAAACATTATTAGTAAATTTTAAAGCACCTTCATCTCCGAGTCTTTTCTTTGTCTCAAAGTACATAGGTATATAAGTTGTAGCAATTGCAGAACCTATGACTGCTATGATTAAACCAGGTATATTTAATGTTAATACAAATACATCTGCATACATACCTGTTCCATAGAAATTTGCAAGTACAAGTTCTCTAAGGAAACCTAATACTTTTGAAAACATAGTGGCTGCCATAATCCACAATGCTGCTTTAGCTGTTTTTGACATTTTCTTTCTCCTTATCTAATTTAAACTCTAAAAATAGAACTTTTAAAACTGCTTATAAACATTATTCTGATTAGGTAAATTTAACCTATGAAAAGCCTCCTTATGAACTAAAGACTATCTTGACTCATATCTAAGCGCCCTAAATACAATCAATAGTAATAATAGTATTAATACTATACAAGATAAAGATGTTAGATTAAGCATACTCTTTAATAGACTATAATTACCTACTGTATATCCAACTTCAATTACATCACTTATGTTGTTATCTTTCAAGAATTTATCTTGTGCACGACTTAAATTATCACTACAAATCAGTATTGGCATATTTTCTTTAGCCGATACTACTCCTAAAGAAATATATTCGTTTACATCAGATCTACTTCCAAAGTCTAATTTAGCAGTATAGATTTTCTTTATATCTTTTTCATCATAAAACTTCTTTATTAAATCTACATTTGTGCTTGACTTATTTATTTGCTTTATACCTTCTATATTCTTTAAGCTAGAATCAATATCTGCAACAAACTCTTTTGAATCACCTAATGCATATATTTTTTCAAGGTTTTTACTCTTTAAGAAGTCAATTTGTTCTTCAAAGCCTTCATCTTGAGCCCATATTATTGGCATTCCATTTTTAGCCGCATAAGAATATACAGATATGGCATTCTCTAATCCTGTAGTTGAGCTAAGTAAAAATGCTTTATCAAATCCTACTGTTCTGTACATTTCTCTAGCTATCTTTAAAGATGTATCATATCTGTCTTTTCCTCTTATTCTTTCTACTTTAATTCCCATTTTCTCTATATTACGTTCAGCATCTTTAGATACTGCCTTTAAACCACCTATTATTGTAACCTTCTCTGGATTTAGCTCTTTTAGATAATTTCTTGTTACTCTACCAACGTTTTTACTCTTAGTTACAACTATTGGAGCATTTTTTACATATGCTAAAGGCGTTGCACTTATACTATCTACAATTGACTCTTCATTTACAAGAATTACTTCTTTAGAATTCTTAAATACTTTTTTATTTAATTCTGTTGAAATCTCTGGTATACTACCTTCTATCAACTCTTTTTTAGGGCTTACATCTGCAAATACTCCCACTGTACTAGAAATAGAGATTAGCAAAACTAACGATAATATAGTAGAAATTTTTTTAATCATAAGTTCTCATTCCTTTTCTTTTTGTATTTTTTGACAATAAAAAAGCTCTTTTTTAAAGAGCTTTTTCATTGATTAATAATCTAATATTTTAAAATTATCTAGCTCCGTCTCCTGTCAATACTACTTTAACAGTTTTAAAGAGTATCTTAAAGTCAAGTAATATACTCCTATTTTTTATATAGTAAATATCTTCTTTAAGTTTTTCTTCAGGAGTGATTTCGTATCCACCATTTACTTGTGCCCAACCTGTAAGTCCAGGTTTTATAGCAAGCCTGTTGATAAATCCAGGTATTTCCTCATTAAATTGAACAGTAAAGTTCGGTCTTTCTGGTCTAGGGCCTATTAAACCCATGTCCCCCTTTAATATATTAAACAGCTGTGGAATCTCATCAATTCTAGTTTTCCTAATAAACTTTCCAACCTTAGTTATTCTAGGATCATCTTTTTCAGCCCATTGTGCGCCAAATTTTTCTGCGTCTGTTCTCATAGATCTCAATTTATATATATAGAATCTTCTTCCGCATTTTCCTAGTCTTTCTTGCTTATAAGTTATTGGTCCTTTGTCCTCTATTTTAATAAGAATTCCAAATATTGCTATTAAAGGTAAACCTACTACAAGTCCTAATATAGATAAAACTAAATCCATAACTCTTTGGTACAAGTCAAACAACACTGTGCCTTTTACTATGCTATAGTCAATCTCACTTGCAATTTCTTTATCTGCCCCTGGATAGCTTGTAACTTTAGGTATTTCACATTCATCATTAGTATATCCAGACATAGTTACCTCCATATTGGAATAAAAATTTTTTAAATTCTTAATTTCAACGTATTTCTATCTTATTTTTGACTTATTTCTATATTATACTCAATAATGAGCAGTTTATCAATACAATAAACGTCATTGTAAACAATTTGATTCTTTGCAAAAATATATCATCTCTTGCTATATTTTACATTATAACAGGAGATGATATATTTTGCTTTAATATTTTTTATTTTATTTTACTGTATCTTCTATTCCTATTCCAATTTGAGTTCCCATTGTCTTTACTTTTTCTGCTGTATTTACTTTATCCATGTCGCTCTTATTGTCTATAAACGCACATTCTACAAGTATTGCAGGATAATTATTATTTCTTAGTACATATAGGTAATCATTACCATTTGCAAGTGTTCTTGTCTTAATTCCTCTATTTTGCATATTAAATTTCTCTAATATTCTTTTTAATATATTTGATGCAGCAGTCTTAGTTGTTCCACCATTTTTATCTTTTACTTTGTAAAAAATTTCCACACCATTACCAGCTCCGTTAGATGCATTATAATGTATGCTTGTAAATAAATCTGGCTTTATAGTGTTTGATAATGTTGTTCTTTCTCCTAAAGCCATTGTTTTATCTGTATCTCTTGTCATAACAACATTTATACCTTTTGAACGTAAGTATTCAGTAGTTGCTAAAGCTGTATTAAGAGTATATTTCTTTTCTTGAGCTCCACCATTTAATCCACTTGTTGCTCCTGAATCAGAACCCCCATGTCCTGGGTCTATCACTACAGTTTTTCCTGCTGCTGAACCTGGATTTTCTGGTTCTGTTGGTGCATTGTGTTTTGATAAGCTAGATGCTATAGAATTTATAACACTATCTTTCATTCCATCACCAATTTGATATACTGTTCCTGCTGTTTTTTCTGATAAGTTTGTACTATGATATGCAGAAACGTAAGTTTTTGGAGTTATAAGTATTGGAGATTTCAACTTAGCTGCTAAAGGTCCTGCTGTTATTGAGTCAACTATTATGTCAGATTTTGCAACTAACATTGCACTCAATTCTGTATCTGGATAGAAAGTCTTAATTACCTTTGCATTAGTTTCATGTCTATCAGCTCCAGATACTCTGTTTTTTGAAGTCCCATTTTTTGCTATCTTAGATATTTTATCTATAAGTTTTGATGATAAACTTTGGTCTCCACCTATGTAGTAAGCTTCTTCTAAGCCTTGTGAAGATAGCCAATTATATGTACTTTCTGGTACAGAATCTTTATTAGCTAATATTATAGGTTGTTGGTCTTCACCTGCTTTTGATGAAATATTAAGAGCATCATACTCACCAGCATATCCATTCGCTATATATATCTTATTAACATCATGATATTTATCTATTTCTTTTGCTATAAGTAAAGATGTTTCATGTCTATCAACTCCACCAATACGAGTTACATTTACATCTACAGCAGATTTAATTTGAGATACTGCCTTTTGTGAAACTGAACCATCATCACCTATGATTATTACATCACTTGGGTTTAGACGTTTTAATTCTGCCTTTGTGCTTTCTGGTATATCATCTTTGTTTGCAAGTAGTATTGGCGCATCATATGTGGAAGCAAGTGGTGTAGCTGTGATTCCATCTGCTGCAAGTTCTCCATTAACTATTACAACCTTACTAGCTCCATCTTTCCATCCTTGTTTACTTATCTCAACAGCTGTCTCAAATCTAGTAGCTCCTGCAAGTTTTTTTACTGGTGCAGAAGTTTTTCTCATATATTCATTTACTGCTTTTGTTGAGTTAGCATCACTTATTATAAACTCTTGTGTAACATCATAATCTTTAAGATTCAATCCCATAGATTCTAAGTCTTCTTTATTTAAAACTTTCTGTTCATCTTTACCATTTACTTTTATACTTTGAAGTTCCCATACATTTAAATATTCTGGGTCTTTATTGTAGTTTATTACACCTTCATATGCATCTGTTTTTTCATTGTAATTTAAAGTAGCTTCAAGTGGCATATCATAACACATAAAGTTTAATGTTATTGAATCAGCATTTAATTTTTCCTTAAATTTTACACTTGCATTCGATTTACTTCCTAACACTACACTTTTTCTTTGTAAATTTATATTAATATCTGAATTAGATTCTGTATTTGCAGTAGTATTTTCCGCTGCTAAAGCCACGTTTGGTGCCACCATTGCTATAGACAACATTCCTGTTGCTAATAATTTTGTTCTCTTTCTCATTGTATCCCCCCTAGATTTTTTAGACCTTTAAATCTTGCTTAATTCGTCTTGAATTTGTTTTATATTACATAAATTCAATATTATGTAAATCTTTTTTCATTATAGCACAAAAGATTACAAATTGTAATCTTTTTGTAATCTTTTATGGCATGTTTTTTTAATTTTTGCTAGGGAAAAACTGGATTATTCCTGAGAATTTCTGCATATTTGAACAAATTAAAAGAATCTTTCTTTAAGCAAAATACTACATTAAATTTTAATAAATATTTTCTTTTTGTACATAAACGACATTATTATAACCCAAAACAATACATATAATAAAGAAAATATAAGAGAATCCCATGTTGTGCCAGCCCAAGGTGTTATAAGTTCATATGTAGTCCATTCCACCAAGGTAGTAGGATAATCTACTTTATCAGTAAGTTTTGGTAAATTCCAAAACATATGGCTGAGTATTTCAAGACACATATATGTAAAAATAGGGCTACTCCCAAGTGCTATTATTGGAGTAAATATTTTACTTTTATTTTTGATGTCACATATAAAATAAAATATTGCCAGTAATATACCATAACTTCCAGCCATTAAAAGTACAAATGAACTTGACCATAATCTCTTATTAAATGGAAAATATTGATTAAAAGCAAAAGCACATATCAGCAAAATGATACTCATAATTAATATTTTAAAGAATTTTTTATACTCTCCTATATTTTCTTTTAGAAGTACACATCCCATAGTACAACCCAACATTCCTGAAGAAATAGCTACTATACTTGTTAAAAATCCATCTGGCTCAAACTCTGGCTTGTACAAATGTCCTTTAAAAAAATGAAAATCCACTAATTGTGCAAGAGAGCCTTCTAACTCAAATCCATAAGGTTTTGCCACTATGTAATATCCCACTATGATAAATGCAGATATACATAAGAAAGTAATTATAGTTGAAGTGCTTCCTACATTTAGTTTTTTTAGTAGTAAATACACTAGACTAGTTACAAGATATACTAATCCCATACGTTGAAGCACTCCAAGAATTCTCACAGTATTTAAGTCATGATTTCCTAGGTAATTTAAGAAAAATCCAAACAACATTAGTAAAATACTTCTCTTAAATATACTTAGTATTATTCGTATTGTAGATTTATTATTCTTTAGTTTGCTGTTTATTGATATTGGAATTGTAACACCTAAAGATATAACAAAGAAAGGAAATGCAAAATCTGCAAGTGTTACACCATGCCATATAGCATGTCTTAGTTGTGGATACATTCTCATCCAAGTCCCAGGATTATTGCAAACTATCATGAGGGCTATTGATAGCCCTCTTATTATATCTATTGATTTAACTCTATTTTTTATAGTTTTAGTATCTAATTTACCTTCAAATCCACTCTCCATATTACCTCCCCCAAGATTTAACTGTATATTTAGCTTTAGCTATGAATCTATCTAACTATATTTCTTCATACATAAATCTAAAATATAGTTCTCTTAAATATACATCTTTTTAATTAAGAAATTTCTTTAGAAATCCAAGTTTATCTAGTATGTCTTGTATTTTATTGACTTTCTGACTTATAGAATCTATAGCTTTTTCAATAGAATCAACCTTAGCCTCTAAATCCTCGACCTGATTTACTTTTTTGTCTATAGTACCATGATTAGTTATATCACTATTTGATGAATTATCTATAAGTTTTCCTATATATCCATCATTAATCAATTTTGTATCATTAGCAGATGCTAATATCATCAATGTATCTATATCTGAATTTCTAGTATTTTCTATAACTCTACCATTTTTGTCACGAACTGACAATATAGTTATTGTATCATGGTTGTTAAATCCACCTTCTCCAATATTTCTAACTATAACATTTACTAAAGTAGCATAGTTATTTACCTCACCATTAGGCATATCAACAGTGATAGTCTTTGAGCAATCTCCTTTTATATTCACAGTTATTGGCTTATTTGTTACCATTCTAAAAGCTTCATTTACAGTATCCTCTTTTGGATTAAAGTTAATAATGTCATTAGGACTTGCAATATTTATCATATTAGTTAATTCCTCAACAGTTTTAGCTTCAAAGATAGTTTTATCTTGTAAAGTCTTAATCTCATTAAAAGCTTCTTCATTTCCATTTCCGCCAACTTGTGTTACAGTACTTAATTTTTTAGTACTAAGTATATCTCTTTGCTTTGTATTTAATTTATCACCGACCAAAACAACAGGCGATTCATTCTTTGCTGCCAATACTCCAACTGCCAATGAATCAATAAGTTGATTTTCATTTTTACTTCCATCTTTGGTTACATATAGATTATTTAAATCTACATCAGAATAAAACTTTTCTATAACCTTGGCATTAGTTTCATTTCTATCCTTTCCACTCAACCTTTCTGCATTAGGAAGACTCTTTTCTACAGCTCTTGAAACAGAATTTGTCCCTCCAATTACATATGCTTTTATAACTTTCTCATCTTTTATAAATTTTTCAAATGGTTCTACTCCATTTTGGGGACTAGATAAAACTACAGGCATATTATTTTGAGCAGATGGTGCCCCAACACTTACAGCATCACTTAGCCCTTTTTCACCATTTACAACAGCTATCTCCTTAATATCTTTAATATCTTTTAGTTTATTTGCCAAAAGTAATGAAGTCTCATATCTATCATTACCACTAATTCTTTCTACATTTAATCCATCATTTTTTAATTGATTCTCTGTATCCTTATTTAACACAGCAGTCCCACCGATTAAATAAATATCCTTAGCTCCCAAACGCTTTAGCTCTGTTTTAGTTCTATCATCCAATTTATTACTCTCTGTTAAAAGTATTGGAGCTCCTTTAACTTTTGCAAATGGTGTAGCTGAAAGAGCATCAGCCAAAGAACTATCATTGACTAATACAGCATTGTTACTAGAACTATATGCTTTTTGACTTATCTTTACAGCAGTTTCATATCTCCCTTCACCTATTAATTTTTCTTCTGTAAGTGCATATGATGAAGTTATAGAAATCCCACTTAAAGTAAGCGCTATTGTCAATATTGTTAAAATAGTTTTTGGTGCTTTCATTTTATTACCCCCTTATTTCGTTTAAAATCTTACTATATTATATTATAGAGTATCTTTACACTATTTTACAGTTTAAAATTATTACATTTTCTAGATAAAAAATTTCTCAAGAAATAAGCCCCAACCATAATAACGATTGGGGCTTATTTCTTTTACATATTTTTAAACATTTCTTTAACATGTATTAAATATTTTTTAAACTATAATACATTTAATATTATTATTTTCCTAAAAGACTATTTAATTCATTAAAAGCACTTTCATTTCCATTTCCACCAACTCTAATTGGAGTTTCAATCTTCTTAGATTTAAGTACAGTCTTTTGACTCTCATCTAATTTATTTCCAACCAAAACAACTGGAGAATCTGTTTTAGCACCCAATGCTCCCACTGCTAGTCCATCTATTAAGTCACCTTGACTTTTTGAACCATCTTTAACAACAAAAGCATATTTTAAATCTGAATTAGTATAAAACTTATCTATTATCTTAGCATTAGTTTCATTTCTATTGCTTCCTGCAAGTCTTGTTGGATTTGAAAGCTTACTTTCTAAGTTTGATGATAAAGTAGCTGTACCACCAATTATATAAGACTTAGTTATTTTTGATGAATTTAAAAACTCATCAGCACCTTGTAACTCACTCTTTTCATTAGTAAGTATTATTGGCATATTATTGTCAGCAGCTGCTGCACCAACACTTATTGCATCTGCAAGTCCATTTACACCATTTGCTACTGCAACTTGTGAAACTGATTTTATACTATTTAACTTTTGAGCTAGTGATATACTAGTTTTGTATCTATCACTACCACTAATTCTCTCTATTGATATACCCATATTGCTAAGTTGAGTTTGTATATTCTTGCTTAGAGAATTTTCTCCACCTATTAAATAAACTTTTTTAGTTCCCAATCTTTGTAACTCAGCTTTAGTTTTTGAATCTAAGTTATCTTTTCCTGTTAAAAGAATTGGAGAATCAATTGCTGCTGTAAATGGTGTAGCTGTTAAAGCATCCACTATAGCATTTCCATTTACTAGTACTGCATTTTGTGAAGAAGTCCATCCTTTTTGACTAACTTTAACTGCTGTTTCATATCTATCTGCTCCAGTTAAAGATTCTCCTGAAGTAGCTTGTCCAGAAGATGTTTTTGTTATAGCTTTTATAACAAAGTTACAAGGAGAGAACTCACTGTATGTATTTATATCTTCAAATTTGTTATTTTGAAGTATGTAACTTTCACCTAAATTTGCTTTAGCTTCATATAGATAATATGCATCTATATTAGTCTCATATGCTAAAGTAGATTTTTCTTTGTTAGGATTTGCTGTGTTGTCTATAACTACTACTATTGCTCCTTTTCCTTTTGGTAGGTTATAAGAGTTAGTAGGTACGTTTATGTATCCAGAGTATGATACTGTTCCATTTGCAAGTTTTGTCATTGAGTTATTTTGAGGAACTCCATTTACTACTGGTGCATAATATACTTCATATTTTGCTCCTACAGAATCTGTTTCAAACATAACAGAGTCAAGTTTTTCAGAGTCTCTGCTGAAATCAAATACATTTGCTGCTGTTATTTTATTTGACATTATTTTACTAAGACCAGCGTATTCAAGTTGGTACATTTTTTTGTCACTATCTGGTTTTGATACTGATTTCATTGCATAGTTATCTGTATCTGTAAGTAAAGTTTTATCTTCATAAGAAATCCAGAAGAATCCTTTCATAGAATTGAATTCTCCCCAACTACTTTTTACTAGCCATGCTCCATTTGACTCTGGCTTTACATCAGATGCAAAGTTATCTTTTGAATAATTATCATCCCATCCTACTATTGCCACAGCATGATTTAAAGGAGCTCTCTTATTTGTACAGTTATATGCTGTTTCATCATCATTAAAATAATTTGAATAATGTGCATATCCTGATGTCACTGAACCATATTGCATTATAGCATTTTTTACAGTTTCTTTATCTTTTCCAAGACGAATAACATCTGTCACATTAAATTGTGTAGGTGCAGTATCCATATTTGAAGGTCTTGTTGCTCCTTGTGATTCAGATTTAAGATTATATGGTATATCTTTTTCTAATTTAGGACCTGCCCATGCTGTCAAATATCCTATAGCTGTTACATTTGAACTACCTGACATATCGTCTAAGTTCCATCCATATGTTCCACCAGTTGACCACCATCTAAAGTGTTCTTCTGAAAGGTCATAAGTTCCATAACTTTTTAGCTTTAGAAATGATTCTAAAGTTGACATACCAGAAAATGCCCAACATGTGTTAAGGTCTCCTTGATTTTTTGCTGGTGTAGTCAATCCTAAATTTATTGGATTGTATGATGCACTTGCTTTGTACGATGATGGAAGAGTGCTTCTTCCCTTATTTTGAAGTATTGTACCTTCCATTTCATGTGGAACTGGTATTACTCCATTGTATTTTGCTGTGTCTCCATTTTTGACATCTTCTAGGTATTGAAGATAGCTTTCAGAATACTCTGCAGTTTCTACTCCATCTAGAGTTTTATTGTTTTCTGCTGAGACAGGTATTGTTGACACTATTAAAAAGCAAACTGTCAGCAATGCCAGTAGGCTTGACAATTTTTTTGATTTGTACTTTCTCATATTTACCCCCTTGTATGTATTTAATTTTTATTATATCAGATTTCTAAATTTAGGTCATATTTTATTTTGATAAAATATAGATTATTGGTGTATATTAAGTGTAAAATATTATAATTTTATTTTTTATTGTATTTTACAATATATTGATTAGTTAATGAGTGTGTTATACTAAAATGTGTTAGTAGTCTTTAAAGATAGTTATATTTGATTAGTTTAGGAGGGGTATATTTGATTTTTAAAAGGCATAAGGAGACAATATTATATTTATTTTTTGGAGCATTTACTACCCTTGTAAATATAGTTTCATATTTATTTTTTACTAGAGTTATTTCATTTAATTTTATGATTGCAAATGCTTTTGCATGGATAATTGCTGTTTTATTTGCATATGTTACTAATAAGTTTTTTGTGTTTGAAAGTAAGAAAGTTGAGATAAAGTTTTTATTTAAGGAATTTTTGTCTTTTGTTGGTTTTAGGTTACTCTCTGGTATTATCGAAATGGTTATTATGTATATAATGATTGATTTACTTTTTGTAAATGATATTATAGTGAAAGTCTTTACTAATGTAGTTGTTATAGTTTTAAATTATTTGTTTAGTAAGATGATAATTTTTAGAAAATAAAAAGTAGACAATTAGAAAATTGCCTACTTTTTATTTTCAAAAGGTTTTAACATCTAAAATCCATCATCTGTAGCATTGGTTCTTCCCCATCTAGCAACTTCTTTCGTTGAAGTATTTACCTCAACAGCTTCTACATAGCAACCATTTTTAGCTTTTTCAAGAAATGGTTCTTCATCTGTTGGAACAATAGTCCATTCCCCAATATTAATTTTATCACCAACATCCATCGCATAAGGTTTATTATAAACTACTCTATAGTAAATTTTATATCTTGAATCTTTAGGTGAATTAGGAATTGTTATCATAACATAATCCCTTTTAGGAACAGAACATGCTTCTACTCTAGGATTTAATCCTCTAGCAGCTTTCGTCTCTTTTTCTGTATCATTGACTTTAGGTCTATCTCCACTTATTGCAGGTTCTTTTTTACCAGTAACTGTGTCAATATTTCCAGAATTTCTTATTATAGTACCAGAAGAATTATTTGATATTTTTGTTATATCTCCACTATTAACTATATATACATCATTAGCTTCTTCAACTATAGTAACAAACCAAATTTCTCCAGAACTTTCATTCTCTATTTTACAGCCATCTTCATCATATATATCTAAATCTTGTATACTACCTTTATTAACTAATGATTCATTTTTTATGTTTTTTAATTTTATTCCACCTTCTATTTCTGCATAGTTATTAACTTTTCCATTAGGTATATCCAAAGTTATTGTTTGTCTATATCTCCCATCTAATTCAATAGTAACAGTTTTTTTAGTTTCTATACTAAAAGAATTATTTATAGTTTTTTCTTTCTCTGGTTTAAACTTTATGACATCGTTAGCATCTGCCTTTTTTATAGCAACATTGAGTTCATCAATAGTTTCAACAGTATACTTAGTCTCTTCTTGTATATCTAGTATATCTTCTACAACATTTTCATTCCCTAAACCACCAATTTGAGTAACTTTGTCTATAGTTTTAGTATTTAACACATCCTTTTGAATAGTATCCAGTTTATTTCCTGCTAGTACTATTGGAGAACTATTTTTAGCTGCTAACACACCTACTGCTAAAGAATCTATTAAGTCATTCTTATTCTTTGTACCATCTTTTGTCACATAAATATTTTTTATATCAGTATTTTTATAAAATTCTTCTATAATTTTTGCATTTGTCTCACTTCTACTACTACCTGCTATTCTTGTTGCATTTGGCAGATTTCTTTCTACAGAACTAGAAATAGAGTATGTACCACCTATTACATATGATTTTTCTATATCTTTACTATCTATAAAATTGTCAGCTACTTCAGTACCATTATTTGAATCAGAAAGTATTATTGGCATGTTTTCTTGAGCAGCTATAGCTCCAATACTTACTGCATCAGCAAGCCCTTTTTCCCCATTTACTACAACTATTTTAGATATAGACTTTTCCTTATTTAACTTTTCAGCTAATTTTAAAGAAGTATCATATCTACTATTTCCAGATATTCTTTCAAAATTTATATTTTCTTCATTTAACTGCTTTTCAATATTTGAACTTAATGCAATTGAACCACCTATCAAATATACATTTTTTACACCAAGTCTTTTCAATTCTGCTTTAGTTCTACTGTCCAATTTATTACTTTGAGTTAATAATATTGGTGCATCTTTTGCCTTTGCAAATGGAGTAGCTGATAAAGCATCTGCTATTGAATTATCATTTACTAGCACCGCGCTCTCAGACTTTGTCCATCCGGCTTGACTTATTTTTATTGCTGTTTCCCATCTTCCAGAACCTGTTAATGTGTCTTTTGTAGATGCATTAGATGTATTTCCATATAATGTAACAGTTAAAAACGTTATAGTTAATAAAGATACTACTTTTTTTGATATTTTCATTAATTCTTACCTCCTAATTCTTTATTAATATTTTATGGAGCATGTACATACTGTATTTTATTTGTAGCTAGCTCATCAAAATGAGATTTTACTGAATGATATCCTATAGCATAATGACCACTTTCAGGATTCCATTTTTTATATGCATTCATTGCACTTAATAACTTCTCTTCTTGACTAGGTAATACCTCCCATACTTCTACATTTGGATTAACTTTTTTAAAATCATTGTAATCATATGGCTCTACATAAAATCTTAAATCTTTTATTTTACCTTCTTTATATAGTTCTAAAGCTGCTTCTCCTAATGCTCTATGGTCTTCATGTATGCCACTAGCCTTAAACGGAGTAACAGTCTTTACCTTTGCATCTGGATATTCTTTTAAGTACTTAAGAATTATTTCTCTTGCTTTTTCTTTATTCAACTCTCCATCATGAGCTCTATTATCTTCTATATGTATATTACTTTCTTTTACACCCATTGCTTCACAACTGTCTTTAAACTCTTCATCTCTCTCTTTTGAAAATGTACTTTCTGGTAGAGAATACTTATGTACATCTTTAATATGATAAGAACATGACCCTCCATCATCTAAGACTTTTCTTATTATTGATTTACTACCATCTGTACATAATATTACATGTGTATCAGTCTTTTCAACATGCTCAATTATAGCACTACCCATACTTAAAGTTTCATCATCTTGATGTGGTGTAAAAAATAAAGTTGCATCTACCACTACTATATCCTCCTATTTCATAAAATATTATAATTTACAATAAATAGCATAACTATAGAAAAAGATTCCCTGTTTATTAAGGAATCTTCTCCACAGTATAAGTTATTACCAACCTAGTATCTTAGCTATCTTTTGTATTACTGTCAATTCAACTCCATTACCTATTTGAGTTACTTCTGCACCAAGATTTAATTTTTTACCAAGGGCATTTTTTTGTGAGTCTGTTATATCAGTTTTAGCTAGAAGTATTGGACCTTTACCTGCTGCTAGAGGTCCTGCTGCCAATGCATCTACTAGCATACCATTATTTCCATATCCATCTTTTGCTATATATAGTTTATCTAATTTATCATAATATGTTTCTATGACTTTAGCATTAGTATCATGTCTTGTTTCTCCTTCAACTCTTTGAACTTTTCTATCTTTATCAATATCAACAAGTTGATTTTCAATTTGGCTAGATACATTATTAGAACCACCAACTATGCCAATCTCTTTTCCATCCATCAACTTGATGGCTTCTGCTGAGAGATCATTCCAACCATTTACTATTATAGGAGCCTTAAGTTCAGCAGCTTTAGCAGCTATACTCATAGCATCAGCTTCACCTTTTGCACCTACTACAAATGCTTCTTTAAAAGAACCCATAGCTTTTGCTACTGCTACTGAAGTTGTATGTCTATCATCTCCAGCTAATCTTTCAACATTCTTAGTTATTGATTCTAATTGCTTTTTAGCTATATTTGATACTGCTGACTCTCCACCTACTATATATATCTTAGCAGATGGGCTTTTCTTAATTATATCTTTTATATAATCTAATGTTACTTTTGGTATTTCATTATCAGCTGCTAATAATATAGGAGCTTTTTTAGATTGAGCTAGTGGTGTAGCTGCTAACCCATCAACTAATTTATTTGAATTAACTATAACTATATTATCAGTGTATTTTGTTTGTTTTGCTATAGCTACTGCAGTTGCATATCTATCGTCTCCAGCTATTAATTTAACTTTTGAATTTCCTTCTAATGCTGATTTAGTGTCTTTTAACTCTTTTTCGTTAGTACTTTCTACAGTGAGTTCTATCGCTTTTCCAGATGCATCAGTATATTTAACAGTAAATTTATACTTTCCTGTTTCTGAATCTTTTGCTGAAATATCACTAATTGATTTTGATGTACCATTTACTACCATATTACCTTGAACAGTTAATCTATATCCATCGTATAAATCTTGTGGTGAAACTGTATTTAAATCACTATTTTTTATAGTTATTTCAGCTAATTGAATATCATCAATATTTTTAGCTCCTGCTATACCTAATTTATTTATTTTATTTACTTTAAAACCTTCTGCAGAAGGGTCTAAGTTTGTTCCAGTTGAATCAACTGGATTTACTGTTAAATCAACCTTTTCATCACCAACACCCACTGCTACAGTTTTAGAAGTTACTGTTTCTGCTTTATCTCTTAAAGTTATAACTAACTTATCTTTGGCACTATCATATGAAGCTTTTACATCTGCAACTTTATAAATTCCATTAGTTTCAGTTTTAGCCTTTTCTGTTATGGAATTAGCTTCAGCTGAAAGGTCTGCTGAATTTTCATATTTTTCAATTGCTTCAGCAACTACTTCATTTGCACTATTTGTTACATGCCCTTTATCTGTTATAGTTACAAGAAGTTCTTTATTTTCTCCCAAAGCATTTACTAGTTTTTCTAATTCATCTATATTAGTTATTATTTTTAATTGTGATGAAGTTTCACCAACCTTTATTTCATATATTGGTTGTCCAACTTGAGAACCTCCAGTATATTTTTGAGACATTAGGTCTCTAACTTTTGAAACTAACTCTGTAGATTCTTTTTTAGTTATTGTTTGTTTTTTTATCTGTGTAGTTTCCGCAGCAAAAATTGGAGCTACTGATGTACTTATCATTGCAGCTGCCATAACTACTGAAAGATTTTTTCTATTCATGGTATTCTCCCCCTAAAAAATTCAGTTTTTTATCAATTTTTCCTTATTTACCAATTATAATATATATCTGACATTATTTCAATAAATAGGATGTATTGTAATAATTAACCATTTGAAACAAAATTCCTTTTAATACCTTATTTTATAAATATTTATGTATACAAAAAAGTAACAAAATTGTAATTTTTTTTTATAATCCAGTTTATAACTAATAGACTTTTCATCTTCTTTATAGTATAATATTAAATGGAAGAAAGAAATTTCAAGCATCTCTTTTTTCCGTATTTCTCACACAGAAAAAGAAGCTGATTTTCAGCTTCTTTTTCATTTATATAGATTTAATAATTTAATTGTAATTTTAATATATAAAATTCAAAATACTTGCTAATCTTAATATTTAACAACAATTACACAAGTAATTTTTTAGTTGAATTTATATAGGTATTGCACTGTTGTTTCCCTTATATTTTTATTTAATTCTTCAAACATATCATATCCTTCTAAGGCATATTCCTTAAATGGGTCTTTTTGAGCATATGTTTTTAAGCCTACATACTGTCTCAATTGTTCCATAGCATCTATATGATCTATCCAATATTGGTCCACTACTTTTAAAAGTACTGTTTTTTCCAACTCTGCAACCTTATCAATACCAACCATCATCTTTTTCAAATCATAAACTCTTCTCGAAATTTCATAAGTACTATCAACTATTTCTTGAACACTTTTTTTATCTACACCAGGTATTAGTAACGTATCTGCTGGCATAAATGTACTATATAAATATTTAAAATATCCATAATAATCTCTTTTTCTTCCAACTAAATAAATTTCTCCTGCTTCTTGTATGATATCTTTAACCATTTTTTGAATATCTTCTTGGATATCTTCATCATTTAACACTTTATTTCTTTCATTATATATAACTTTTCTTTGTTCATTAATAGTATCATCATACTTAAGGACATTTTTTCTTATTTCAAAGTTTTTACCTTCTACACCTTTTTGTGCTCTTTCTATAGCTCTTGTAAGTGCTTTACTTTCAATAGCTGTATTTTCTTTTGAGCTTGTTCTCTTCATAAGTTTCTCTATAGTCTTTCCACCATAAAGTTTTATTACATCATCTTCAAGACTTACAAAAAATCTTGATGTTCCAGGGTCTCCTTGACGACCAGAACGACCTCTAAGCTGATTATCAATTCTTCTTGATTCATGTCTTTCTGTACCAATAACATAAAGACCACCTAAATTTTTAACTTCTTGCTCTTCTTCTTTATCTCCTGCACCTAGAGAAATATCTGTACCTCTACCTGCCATATTTGTAGCAATAGTTATAGAATCTAATTTCCCAGCTTTAGAAATTATTTCTGCCTCTTTATCATGTTGTTTTGCATTTAAGACCTGATGCTTAATACCTTGTTTTTTAAGCATTTTAGATAACTTTTCAGACTTTTCAACAGAAACTGTACCAACAAGTACTGGTTGTCTAGTCTTATGTATCCTTATTATTTCTTCTACAACAGCATTGTACTTTTCGTCTTCAGTCTTAAACACTTTATCATGTAAATCAGCTCTAATAACTGGTTTATTAGTTGGTATTTGAACAACATTTAACTTATAAATTGACTCAAATTCCCCTTCTTCTGTCTTTGCAGTACCAGTCATACCAGAAAGTTTTTCATATAGTCTAAAGAAGTTTTGATAAGTAACAGTAGCCATAGTCTTAGATTCATTTTTTATTTCAACGCCTTCTTTAGCTTCTATAGCTTGGTGAAGTCCATCTGTATATCTTCTTCCATCCATTACTCTTCCTGTAAATTCGTCAACTATCATTACTTCTCCATTTGAAATAACATAGTCAACATCTTTCTCCATAAGCTTATGTCCTCTTAAAGCTTGATTTATATGATGATACAATTCTATGCTCTTTATATCAGTAAGATTTGTTATACCAAAAAATGACTCAGCTTTACTTATACCACTTGCTGTTAAAGCTATAGTTTTATCTTTTCTATCCATTTCAAAGTCTTCTTCTTTAACAGTTTTTATAAAGCTATTTGCCAATTCATAAAGTTTTAAATCTTCATCACCATCTCCTGCAATAATAAGAGGAGTTCTAGCTTCATCTATTAATATTGAGTCTACCTCATCTACTATAGCAAAATTTAGTTCTCTTTGTACTTTATAGGATAAATCTGGTACCATATTGTCTCTTAAATAGTCAAATCCAAATTCACTATTTGTACCATAAGTTATATCACATTTATATTGTTGTTTTCTTATATTTTGGTCTTGATTGGCTATAATTACTCCTACTGTCATACCAAGAGATTCATAAACTGGACACATAAGTTCTTTATCACGTTCTGCCAAGTAATCATTTACTGTGATTACATGTACACCCCTACCTGTAAGGGCATTTAGATATACTGGTGCTACCTCAACTAGTGTTTTACCTTCTCCAGTTTTCATCTCTGCTATCTTACCTTGATGTATTACTATGCCACCAATTAACTGTACTCTATATTGACGCATTCCTAATTTTCTTTTTGATACTTCTCTTACCACAGCAAATGCTTCTGGAAGTATATCATCTAAAGTTTCACCTTTTTCAATTCTCTCTTTAAATATAGCTGTCATGTCTTTTAATTTTTCATCTGATAGATTTTTCATACTATCTTCTAGCGCATCTATTTTATCTACTATAACATTCAATTTCTTTATTTCTTGTTCATCTGCTTTGTCAAGTATCGCATCTATAACTGACATATAAGTACCTCCTTTTCTATTGTCCAATTACTATTATACATTAAAAATCCATAATAGTAGACAATTATTTTAATTTATAGTATAATGATTTTACTTAAATAAATTAAACATCTTTTTATTTAGGTATTTCTCACATAAAATAGAGGCTATGAATAGCCTCTATTTTATTTTATATTTATTTTTTGTTATAAAAAAGACTTCTCATACGAGAAGTCTTTTTCTATTTAAAGCTTTATTAAAACTTATATTACATATCTAATAAATCTTTCATTTTGTTTATAACTGAAGAAGCTATACCTTTACCTACTTGAACTAAGTTAGTTCCACCATCTTTAGGAACTGCTTTACTTACAGCCACATTTTGATCAGAAGATAAAGTATCAGTAGCTAATATAATTGGAGCTGGAGAATTCTTAAATCTACCTGCTATTGGTGCTGCTGCTAATGCATCTACTAATTGATCTTCTTTAGTAGAACCATCTTTAGCAACAAAGTAATTCACAACTTCACCATCTGTGAAATAATCATCTTCTTTTAAAACTTCAGCATTAGTTGCTTGTCTATCATCTCCACTTATTCTATCTGGAGTTTTTCCAGTTGCACTATCTATTGACTCTTCAATTTCTTTAGATACACTATTTTTTCCACCTATTATATCAACATCAGAAGTTCCTAAGAAACTCTTAGCATCATCACTTATTTCTTTTGCTTTTCCATCTACAACTACTATTGGAGTAGCATCCCCATCTTTAAGTTGTGAAGCAACTGGAGCTATACTCATAGCATCTGCTAACCCAGTACCACCAACTACAAAGGCTTTATCATTATCAAGACCTATTTCATCAGCTATTTCTAAAGAAGTTTCATATCTGTCTTCTCCTGATAATCTTGTAACTTTAAGACCCATATTTTTCAATTCAGTTTCTACATCTTTAGATATAGAATTAACTCCACCAGCTAAATATACTTTTTTAGAAGTATTTATACCAGTATCACTCTTTAAGTTCATAACTCTCTTTATTTCAGATTTTACTGATGAATCTAATTTATCTTTTGATGTTAATAATAATGGAGCTGTTTTTTCTGAAGCTAATGGTGATGCAACAAGACCATCAACTATAGATGTAGATCCAACTAATACTATATTATTAACTGCATCATTAGTTATTGCATTTTTATCATCAGAATTATAATATTTACTACTTAATTCTATAGCAGTTTCCATTCTATCTTCTCCTGCTACTGTTACAACATTTGAGTAAGTATTATTGTATGTTTTTAAGTCATCTACATAGTCTTTTAAGTCTTTTAATTTATTAGCTTTTACAGTTATTTTAGCTGGACTATCTGCATCAGCTACTATATCTGCAGATTTAGTTTCTAATCTTTTTCCCTCTGGATAGAAAATAACTTGATATTTTCCATTAACTAACTGTACTAAATCAGATTCTATTCCATCATTTTGTAATTCAACTATTGCATTATATGCTTTAGAAACCTCACTAGAATTAAACACATATTTTTTAGCTAAATTTTCAGCACTAATATATGAACTTGAATCTACATCAACAGATTCTTCTTTTGCACTTGTAACTCTAACTTTTACAGTACCTGTTGCAGCCATATCACTTGCATCTTTAAGTACAACTCCAGTTGTCTTAACTGTTCCATCTGATTGTACATTTGCTTTGAATGATTTATTATAGTCAACAACCTTTCCATTTCCAGCAAAAGCTTCATTTGCTGTTGCATCTGCTGTTATTGCTTTACCTGCAGTTGTATCCCCAACCTTACCATACAATAAAGTTGTAGTCTTTTCTGCTGCTTTAGCAATAGTATACCCAGCGTCATCAGTTCCAGTAACAGTAGATGGTATTGTATACATATCACTAACTTTAAGTGGAGCAGCTTCAACATTCTTAGAATCAGCATCTTGTGTAGCAGATACCATACCTGCTACTGTAGTTGTCGCAGAATCTATAAGCACTTTATCATTATATTGTTTTAATTTTGTAAGAACTGCGTTCGCCTCTGCTTCTGTAAGTATTTGAGCTCCTAAATTATAAGTCACTTCAAAATCAACATAATCTCCATCGCCTAATTTATCTAATTGTGTATTTACTAAATTATATAACTTTTCAGCTGCAGCATCTCTCTCTAATTTTGTTGCTCCAGAATTTTCTGGTGTAGCATCTCCAACAGGTTTTCCATTAAAAGATACCTCTATTGCTGATATAGTTTTATTTTTCAACCCATCTTGTAATTGCTTTACTGCTTTTTTCCAATCATTTTTCACTACAGTATAACCTGGCGTAGTACTATCTGCAAATATTGGTGCTGCAGAACCTATAACAGTAACTGCTGCCATAGCCATTGCTAAGTTTTTCTTATTCATTTCTTAAATTCCTCCCAACATTATATTAAATTACATCTCTTTATTATGTACATAGAATAATCATCCATATATTCCTAATATTTCTCACATCTCTATAATAATCCATTTTTATTCTTTTTGCAAGCTATTTTTTTAAATTATTATTTTCTCCAAATATATGAGTTTTTATACCCTAAATTTCAAGATGTAATAAACTAATAAATTTAATTTTATTTATTCAAATTATTTATTCAAAAATTCTTGAGTTGCATACACTTGTCCATCTGGCAATATATATAGCCCAAACCCAGTATATGCAAATTTAGAGTTCAACATATTTTCATTATACTTGTCAGACTTCTTCCAAACTGTAAATATTACATTTGCCACTTCTCTAGCATCTTTCGTTGTATAAGTACTCTTTGTAGTAAGTGGAACAAAAGCTATATTTTCTTCACTTCTCATTCCATTAGAAAATAATTCCGCAGCATTTTTACCATTTATTACATGTGCAAATTCTCCTTTATCAGCCATATACTTAGACCAATAATCTGCCATTCCTTGTAAGTTTTTAGATACTTGTAATGACTCTTTACCATTTTCTTTTCTATAAGAATTTACCAAATCATACATTTCACTAGAAACCATCATCTTAAATTCAGTACTATTCATATCATTAGTCTTATACTCAAGTACATTTACTTCTACATTTATTGATGTAGTTTTTCCACCAATATCAGTAGCCTTTATAGTCACTTTATATTTACCAATCTTATCAGTATTAACTTCTCCTATAAGTTCTGGTTTTAATTCATTTCCTTTATTATCCTTCGCAATTATATTAAGTTTGCTTATATCAAACTTATCCCCTTGATAAATATTTAAATTACCAACTGTTATTGTTGGTGCACTTGCATCCAATGCTGATGCACTTAAACATTGCTCTAATGTCTTTTCATCTATACCACCTAATGCTGTGATTTTATCAGCACTTCTAAGTACAGACTTATCACTGCTTCCATCAACCAATACTATTGGTGCATTTTTAGCTATAGAAGAACCAGCAACTGCATCCACTAGTTGGAATCCTTTAGAAAGATAGAACTCTTTTGCTGAACTATAAAAATGTTTTATGACTTTTTTATTAGTCTCAAATCTATCTTCACCAGCTAATCTAACTGAATTGGTTTTTTTAACTAAGTCATTACTCATTATTTCTTCTGAACCAAGTGCATAACATTGTACACCTTCTTTTTTCTCAAATGGTACACTTTTACCATCAGTTAAAATTATAGGTGCACCATCTCTTGATGCTACTGATGATACACTCATAGCATCTGCTTCACCTGTATACCCATTAGTTATAAAAACCTTATCTATAGACTTTATTGAAGCTATTTCTTTTGCTATAAGATAACTTGTTTCTATTCTATCATTACCACCTATTCTTTTAACTTCTATCCCTTTTTGCTTTAATTTATTTTCAACTGATTTTCCTATTGAATCTTCAGTTCCTATTATGTAGACCTTCTTGACATCTTTTAACATATTTTCTGTGTCTGATGGGATATTATTTTTTTGTGATAATAATATAGGTGCTTTAACTGCCCCTGCTAATCCACTTGCACTTAGTCCATCGGCTAGAGTATTATCTGTATTTACTAATACTACATTTTCATAAGTTTGCTTCTGTGCAATTTTGGCAGCTGTCTCATATCTATCTTTCCCTTGTATCTTTTCTATACTTGAAAGTGCATTAATATTTGATGCACCTGCCAGTACTAATGTTACTGTCAATCCTATTGATAATATTTTTTTACTTATTTTCATCGAACCCCTCCTACTAATTTTTTATATAATTCAGCTCATCATAAATTACATCCTCAGTAGTGATTCCCTCAAAATTTATAAATTACTAAAATAAAAAACATCTAAGATACCATAACCTGTAAAATAATACCAAAGCAGATTACAAAAAGTACATTAGATGTGATTTTGATTTTATGATATCAGTAAATTAATAAAAAAACAAGATTTATGGAATTTTTTACAAGCTACCTTCATTACCATTTAAAAACTCTTGAGTAGCATGTACCTGACCATCAGATAATATATAAAGCCCAAATCCAGTACTATAGAACTCATCACTAAGCATGTTTGCATTATATTCAGGAGACTTCTTCCACACTTCAAATATAGCCTTTGCCAAATCTTTTGCATCTTGAGTCGTTTGGACATTCTTAGAGTTAATATAAATATATGCTATATTTTCCTCACTTCTCATTCCAAAATCAGAAAATACTTGTGGAGCATTTTTGCCATCTATATAATGTGCAAAAACTTTTTTATCCATCATATACTTAGACCATGCATTTGCCATACCTTCTAGCTTACTAGATACTACAAAAGGCTCTTTACCTTTTTCTTTTCTATAGGAATTAATTAAGTTATACATTTCAGTGGACACCATTTTTTTAAATTCTTGGCTATTGTAATCATGAGATTTATCATCTAGTACTTTTATTTCTACTCTTTTTTCTGTACTTTTTCCCCATTCATCTGTAGCCTTTAATGTCAATATATATGTACCTACTCTATTTGTATCTATAAATCCATCAATGTTTATTGGCAATACCTTCCCAGTATTGTCTCTAGCTACTATATTCAACTTACCACTATCAAACTTTTCACCTTTGTATATCTCTGTAGCTCCTATTATGATTGTTGGAGGTTGCCCATTTGATTCTGATGCACTTACACATTGTTGTATTACCTTATTACTTAATTCACCTATAGAAGTTATATGCTTAGCTCCTTCTAATACATTCTTATCACTACCATCATTTACTAATACCATTGGATAGTCTTTAGTAAGTGGTGCAGCTGCTATAGCATCTACTAATTGATAACCATCTGATACATAGAACCCATCTGCACTCTTAAAAAAGTAGTCTATTACTTTTTTGTTAGTTTCAAATCGGTCAGTTCCTTCTATTCTTACTGAGTTTGTATTTTTAACTAGAGAATTACTCATTATCTCCTCTGAACCTATACAATATGATAAAACATCCTTTATCTCAAAAGGGATGCTCTTACCATCTGTAAGTATAATTGGAACACCATCTCTATTAGCTACTGATGATACACTCATTGCATCTGCTTCTCCACTATATGCATTAGTTAATAGTACTTTATCCACCTTTTTTATAGTTGATATTTCTTTAGCTACTAAATAACTTGTTTTTAGTCTATCTTCTCCACCAATTCTCTTTACTTCTATATTTTTAGACTCTAGTTCTTTTTCTACTGATTTACTTATAGTATCTTCTGTACCTATTATGTATGCTTTTTTGATATTTTTTAAACATCTATTTGTCTCTGCTGGTATCTTATTTTTTTGTGTAAATAGTATTGGTGCTTTTGTTGCACCTGACAATCCGCTTGCACTCAATCCATCTGCAAGCGATTTTTCCGTATTTACTAAAATTACTGTTTCATAGGTCTGTCTATCAGCTATCTTTGCTGCTGTCTCATATCTATCTTTACCATATATTTTTTCTACTACTGATGATGCATTTACACTTTTGAAGTTTACCAAGATTAATGATATTGCTAGACCTAATGATAATATTTTTTTGTTCATTTTCATATCCCCCTGATGATTTTTATATTTTATATTTATATTATTTTTACTTTTTTTAATTATTTTGTTATTTTTTGTATATTATAAAGTATATCTTATATAAATATATCTCGTCTATATATTAATATTTTATTTTCTTAAATTTGAATAAATTACTTTTAAGTAGACTTTGAATCTCTTCAAAATAGAATTTACAAATGAAATATGTATGTTTTATTAAAAAAATAAACTTAGTTATACTCAAACTATTACACATTTTAACTTCAATATTATTAATATATATAGAAATAAAAATAAGAATGTACTTTTAGACATATAATTTATATCTACATACATTCTTATTTTTAATTCACTTAATATATTTATCTTTCAATTAAACTCTTAATCTTATCTACTACAGATGAAGCTATTCCTCCACCCACTTCAAACAACTTAGATGAATTTTTATTTTTTAATGATGATTCTTGTGATTTATCTAACGTATTTGTAGCAAGTACAACTGGTGAATTATTCTTAGCTGCCAATGGCCCCACTGCTAAAGCATCTATTAGTTTATCTTGATTAGCAACTACAACTCCATCCAATTTAGACTGAGAATAGAACTTATCTATTACCTTAGCATTTGTCTCTTGTCTATTTTGACCTGCTATTCTATTTTTTGATACATCTTTATTTGCTATTTTTCCGACTTGTTCGATAGCCTTGTTAGATATTTTCTCTACTCCACCAATAAAGTATACGTTTGACACCTTGTTTGATTTAATAAATTGTTCTGCTTCCTTATCTACACCATCTTTTTGTGTAAGTACTATTGGAGTTTTTTCCTTACCAGCTAGTGATGCTATTGATAATGAATCTGCTTCTCCATTTCCTGCCCCTATATACAACTTGCTTACATTATTTGCCTTATCAATTTCTTTTGCTATATTAATAGAAGTTTGATATCTTGTATCTCCTCCTATTCTTTGTACTGATATTTTTGAACTTACACCTTTGATAGCTTCAATAACTGAATTTGGTATTGAATTATTTCCACCTATTACAATTACTTTTGATGGATTTAATCTTTTTAGTTCCTCTACGGTTTTTTGAGGAAGTTTATCATTTGAAGATAAAAGAATTGGTGAATTTTTTACACTAGCAAGTGGTGTAGCTGTAAGTCCGTCTACCATGCTTTTATCTTCTCCATTTACTATTACAACTGTATCTGATTTTGTCCAACCACTTTGAGATATTTTCACAGCTGTCTCAAATCTATCTGAACCTTTTAATTTTTTAACTGTCACACTAGAAGTAGAGTTGCTTGAGCTTTCTCCACCTGAATTTCCTCCAGAAGTTCCACCTGAATTATTATCTGTACTGTTTGACCCCCCAGATGTAGTTGAATTTGTTTCTAGTTTTGATAATTCACTTTCAGCTATAGATTTTAAACTTTTAGGAGCTGCTATCTCTACATATTTATTTGTTGAAGCTTTTCTAGGCTTTGTTCTCTTTTGAGATAATTCAAGTTTTAATGTTAAGTCTGTACTAGTTTCTTCTATTGTATTATTTACAAGATAATAACTTGTTCCAAGATTATTTATTAAATATTCTAAAGCATCTCCTTGACTAACTTGATACTTTTCTGGGTCAATCTTACTATTTCCACTGCCACTAGTTGGCTTGACTTCATTTTCCTCAATAATACTAAAACTTTCTCCATCACTAGAAGTTATACTTTTAAAGTCTATTGTTTTACTATTATAAGTTACAATTTTCAATGCAGGTTTACTATCTGTACCATTTCCTATAATTTTATATGTTACATTTGTGTTTCCACCAGACTTTTTCACAGATATTTTTCCTATATTTAATGTATTCACATCCAAAAGATTCTCATCTGATGTAACATATATATCTAATGTTGTTGTATTACTTGCTTTATCATATGTTGAAACACAATTAGCATTTGCATTTCCACTTTTTATCTGAGCTTCTATATTATCTGCCCACTTAATCTTTTGTCCTTGCTCATTATCTGCTACTTCCACTTCACCCTGTACTTTTATACTAGCTTGAAATGAATATACTATATTTTCTACTGAATCCACAGATATATCTATAGTATTTACCTTTTCATACGTCTTTGCCCCTTGTAATACTGGAGCTGCATATGCACATGTAGCACTACCAGTTACAGCCACTGCCATAGTCGACACCGCTAAAGTTCTTATAAGAGATTTTCCTTTACTCATAACACCCGTCCTTATCTACCATTAGCTAGGTGGATACAATCAAATATCCACCCAGCCTTATTTATTTAATTTATACTATCTTAATTTTATATCTATATCCATGTATTATATTTACTTCATATTTAATTTTTTATTCTTTAAAATTTTCAATAGCTATTAATATTAACTATTGAATATCATCAGTATTATTTTATTAGATTTAAATTTCTATTAACTATTTATCTCTAACAATATTGCCTTTTACTTTATTATTTATAGATATAACCTTCTTGTTACTTACATCAATAGCATTTCTTGTAACTTTTCTCGCTTTACTATTACTATCTGTAAGACTTATAGTCTTTAACTCATCATAATTTTTAGCTCCCACAGGTACATACATTGTATCACTTACAAATCTTTGACCTATTGGAGTATCTCCTTGAAGTTCATTATATCTATACAATTCTGCCTTAACCCTATCACTTAAAGAATCAAAGCTTTCTTTTGGCATATAGTAAACCCATGTACCTTTACTTATTTCACCTAATTCACCTTGTTTTGGCACTTCTGCAAATAAAAGCGCTTCTCCAGATATAGTTTTATTATTTTTATCTATAAGTAATGGTAAATTAAATGCTGGATTTCCACTGTATTCGCCTGTAATTACTATTGAACCAGCTGGAATCTTAGCTTCTTCATTTTCACTTGTATTAGGGTTATCACTTTGATATACATAATCTTCTGCCAGTTTTCCAATTCCATTAGTACAAGTTTGGTCTACACTATTTACTGTCCCAATCTCTATATTGTCACCTGGAGGTCCTATTATATCCAACTCTGCAACTTCTATATTAGACTTATTATTTGATATTAGTTTTACATATCTAGCTTGGTATGTCCAAAGTTTACCATCTTTATTAAATGTAACTCTAGCTTCATTATCTTGGTCTTTTCCTCCACCAACTAAATCTTGTCCATATTCAAAAGTTCCTTGGCTAACATCTTCCCAATTCTTTTTATCATTACTTACTTGTATCTTGTAATTAGTTAAAGGATTGTATGTTGTACTAGTATCTTTTCTAAGGTTAAATAATCCTTTTAGTGAAAACTTTCTAGCTTCAGTTTTTGGCTTTGTATATTTTAACCCTACTATAGGCAATGTCTCTTTCATGTCTACTATTATATATGGATTTTCTTCTACATTTATATCTGGTTCTTTTTGAGGGTCTTTGTTCCACTCAGCTTTACTTATTCTCTTTCCTTTATATGTTGTACTTGCATCATTATCTTTGATGTTATCAATTTCTGGATTTTGTAATGGTCCATGCGAGTCATCTTCAGTCCTAACATCACCATCAGAAACAGTATTTGTTATGAATGACCATGCTGATTTATTTATTTTTCCTTCATCTGATAATTTTACAGTTCCAACCTCAAACTCTTCTGTTGGATTTAGATGATAGTCGTATGCAACTACTTTATATGTAAATACTCTATTGTTAAGAGGAGATATATTATCAATAAATTTAGCTTGACTATTTCCTTTTGCATCTATGAACCCTACTGTTCTATATTTTACTTGAGTTCCATTTTCACCATCTAAATAGTTTCCATCACTTCTTATTATCTCATATCCCAATATCTTGTCTTTGTCTTTATCTACATCTAAGTCTATAGATATTTTATTAGACTTAACTAGAGAACCACTTTGTACTCCATCAGCAAAACCAGCACTTACTTTTGTATCCTCTGCCATACTTGCTATATTTTCATTTAAAATCTGTCTTCTAGCTTCATCATTTATATATTGTATCTTTCTAGTCTCTTTTGCGTACTTTTTACTATCCATTATACTGTTTAGCTCTGGTGTAATTTCTACTCCCCATGCCTTAAAATAATCTCTTAAATCTTTTTCAACAACACTTGATGACATTGCCACTAACATTTGGTCTTTTGGTAAATTATTTATTGGGTCACTACTTGAAAGTGCTCTGTATTTTCTTGATATTTTGGCATAGAATGTATCATTGCTTAAATCAGCATCTGAGTTATTCTTTAGCATTGAACCAGTAAAATCATCATCATAAGCTAAATGTAATTGCCACAACATTCCAAGTCTCTCAAATACATTACTTGGTATACCTATACTATTTGAAGTTACATGTTCATATATCTTATCCATTGTTGAACCTTCAAGTCTTGAATGTGTCTTATCATCAAATGTTTGAGCAAGTAAAGCAAGTACATTGTTACTAGTTTCGCTATATGTCATCTTGCCAATGTCTGTAACATGTCCTATCTCATGACCTATTCCCCATCCAAATAAACTTCCTCCTGTAGCTTTTCCACTAGCATCTATTTGGAAAGGTACTCCATTCATAAGCCCTGGAACTGAACCATACTCTACTCCTACATGTAAACCAGAAGCATACATAAATGCTCCAATAAACATTCTTTGATATTTTATATTCATACGAGATTTAGGAGCCATATCATTTTTAGTTATGTCAAATTCATTATCATCTACAGTTCCATTGCCATCTAAGTCTTGTGTCTTAAACACTCCTCTTTCAGAATATATTAAATCCATTATTTGCTCCCATGCAAACATACTATTGTACAATCTATCTACTTGTGTATTTAAATCAGAATTTCCTTTTGATATTCCTTGATATACAGCTGTTGCAGGAACATTTAATGTAACTTTATCACTTTCAATATCTGTAGTGTTTAATACACCAGTTGTTTCTGAATATCCATATGAATTGCCAATATTAGTTCCTGGATAATATGGTTCTCCCTTTATATCATTCTTATATTTAGCTAATTCTTCTATATATTCTCTTATTTTTTTCTTAGATTCAGAAACTCCTTCAGGACTCTTATCATTTATCATTCCATTTAAGTTAAGATGTGGTATCTTAGTAGCTCCTGCTACACGTACTTTTATATCTCCACCACTTGGAGCGTCATAAGGGTATCTTATATACAAGCTTCCTCCACATTCTACATCTAAGCTATGAAGTTTACTTAACTGAATTACATTTTTACCTGTGTTAAGATTGATTTCTCCACTCTTATATGCTCCAGACTCTCCATAGTATTGTGTATATATTAGTTTAAGAGTTCTACCGCTTTTACTTCCAACATATACTGTGATTTCATCTCCTGCTCTAGCAGCTACACCCAATGCTTGCCAGTCATTTCCCATACCTAGATTATTAGACTTAACAGTATAATTTCCACTCTTATCTTTGTATTTTCCTGAAACATTTATATCTTGATTTACAGTTGTTACATCAGCAAGTGTGGCTCTATCGTTATATAAGTCTTGTGCTAGTTTTAATTCTCTATCAATAATTGTCTTATATGGATGATATTCCCCACTCACTTTATCAGGAGTGCTAATTCTATCTTTTAATTCCGTTATTTTTTCTTGAGTTACGTCTTCTTTTAATTCAACTTGCAAATCATCTACAAATAGATTTCTTACATCTTTTTCTATACTGTCATACTCATAGAATTTAAGTTCTGATATATTAGCTTTATATGAATAAGAAGAACAAACACTTACTTGTATTTTAGTAGCATTTATTGGTTCCTTTAATCTTACCATTACATATCTATTATTATTTACAGGGTCTGTCTTCGTTTCAAAAGGTACATCTCCTAAATTATGTACTTGACCATTTTCATCCCAGTATTGTATTTCAAAATCATTAATTGTCTTATCAGAAACATCAAAACGAGGTGTGGCCATAAAAGTGTCCATAGTATAAGCTTTATCAAAAGTTATTATTGGACCTCTATTTTTTCCTTCAGCTGCGTTATAACTAGGGAATGTCCAATGCGTTGTAAAATCTCCATCAACCACATTAAATTTATTAAATGGATTTCTTTCACTATATTCACTTTTATCATATCCAGCTGGATAAGTAACATCTACTATATGATTTGTTGGTATTCCAGAACCTGCATCTAACTTAGAAGTATTAATTAGTCTATAGTTAGGTGTTGTTGGAGCATCCACACTTTCAGTTGTTCCTATATATGTTTTAGACATTCCACTAGTGCCTAAATGATTAGTAGCTGTCATTCTAACCTCATATGTTATATTGTCCTTAAGTCCCTCTATTTTTAAACTTGTTCCACGAATAAGTTTGTCATTATATTTTATCCAAGAACCATTAGAATTTTTCTCTCTGTAATATAAATCAAAGTCTTTAGCTTGTTTATGATTTTTCCAGCTTACATCAAGGGCCTTAAATCTACCTTTGACATTTATACCTTCTGGTGGTTCTGGTTTTGTATCTGGTACAACTTGAAATTCTATTATACTATCTGGACTAAATTGTATAGGCTTATAGTTTGAGTCTACATTTTCTGGTACTCCATCTAAGTTTTCTGCTGTTGCATCTTTATATCCACTACTCCAATCTCCATTTAAAGATTGTATGCTAACTCTATATAATCCATATGCTTGTATATCCCTAACATCTATAGTATTTTTACTAGTTTGTAATTTTTTAGTTGATAATACCTTCCCACTACTGTCAATTGTATCTAATATAAGTTCATATGCAGATACATTTACTTCATTATTCCAATAAAAAGATACTTTTTCATTTCCAACAGCAGTACTCGTTGCTATTTTATTGATTTTAGGTATGTTCATTTCTGGTTTTGGTATTTCCTTATATACATTATTTAAAAATTCAACTTTAGATATTTCTGCAAGGTTTCTATCATTTGCTGTTGTAGCTGTTATTTTTATTGTTATCTTTTTTACTGCTACTTGTTTACCAAGATTTATTACTATATCACTATTTTGAACTTCTGCATATGTTTCTACTGCTGACCTACCATATGTAGATGTTGTAGAGCCATCATCTTTGCTGATATTATTTTCTTGGTTTGATGTATCTTTATCTGAATCAGACTTCTCTGTTGATGAATTTTCTTTATTATTATTTTCTGTATTGTTGTTTTCTTTATCAGTTGTGTTTGAAGTTGAATCTTCTTTATCAGTTTTTCCTTCTTGATTATTGTCTAAGTTATTATCAGATTGGTCTATATTTTCATCTTTATTGTTTGTTTCTTCTTGCTCATTATTTACTTGCTCTTGTTCTTCTTTTAGAGTCTCTACATATTCTTTGTTTTCATAAGGAACTTGTTGAACATTACCATCTTTATCAGTAACTTCAACTATCCCTTTTGCTGGAGCATTCCCTTCAGGTGCTTTTATATTTATTACTTCCATATCAAGTGCTTCTGATAAAGCTATATCCATTACTGCTGGTTTTTCTTCTGATATCTCATCACCTGCATTTGCTGGAGATATTTTAACTCCACTATTCTCTCCACTAAATAAATCCTCTACCGTACCTTGAATATTTGTATCACTGTTTTTTTCTAATGTTACTTTACTTGTATCTACTATAGGATTGGTAGATACTATACTCTCTAGGCTTTTTTCATCTTCACTTTGACCTAAATTTTTCTGAACATAGTCCAAGTCGGCAATATCTACCTTTCCATCTCTATTTAAATCATATTCACTTTTATTTGAATTTATATTTTTCAATACATCATCATAATCATTCTTATCCACTTTTCCATCATTATTCACATCGCCCATCAAGAATAATTCATAGTTTAAAGGTTTATTTTTATCATCTACACTTGCTCTATTACTTAATAAAACTCTTTGTGAATAATTTGATATATCAATATCCTTAATTTCCTTACTCTTGAATCCTCCTCCAGAGACTTCTACATTGTATTTTCCAACAGGTAAATTATTAAATATAATATTATAATATGATATATTCTCATCTTTATTTTTTATTTCACTTCTACTTGCAGATAATTTTTTTATAGTATATTCTATGTTATCTACCCCAATATTTAATGTTCCTGAATCTTTTTCTCCAAGCTTTATTATTCCACTATTATTACTATCGTCTTTTAATTCCAATTGTATATTAGTCATACTTTCTGATTCATTATTTGTTATTGGAAGTGAAAAATTTAAATCTACTTCAAGATTCCCCTTTAACTTCTCTGTAACTGATTTTTCAACTGCCCTTAACTTCCCCTCTAATATAGGTTCTGCAAAAACGTTTAGTGGTGCACTACACATTGACACTGCTAGTACACAAGATATTGCCTTTTTCATGAAATAACAATCCTCCCTCAATAAATTTCTAATTTCTCATGAATTTAAATACTATAGTTTCAGACAATAAAAAAAGACACTCAAAGAGAATCTTAATTATAAAATAAAAAGACTTTACTCCTTTTAGCAACTGGCTGATATGGCTTTAAAAGCTTTAATCCCTATAGTTTTGCGTCATTAAGTTTCCCTAATTTTGCCATTTAATTTTCACTACTTTCTTACCCATTTTATACCATATTTAAACTTTTTGATACAATTTTTTTAAACTAAATCATAAAAAAATAACATTTATATTATTATGTTAATATAAATGTTATTTTCTATTATAATTTCATTATTTATATATTACTTTCTCACAGTTATCATTTTATGTATACTTTCAGATTGTCTATATTTATATTTTTTAGGATACCTAAATTATAGCAAATACTTATTTTTTATATCTTCCATAAAACTCATGTGTTGCATATATAGTCTTATCTCCTGTTATGGCTATTCCAAATCCCATTATTTCATATCCTTTATGTAACATATTGGTACCTTCTTCAGGATTTGTCTTCCACTCATTAAAAATAAAATTACCTATATCATCTGCATCTCTATTTGTATAAACAGGCTTATCTGGAATTTTATATTTAATTATATTTTCACCTTGAACTGCAACATATCCAGATTTAATTTCACTCCAATCTAAGTACTTTAGGAAAGTAGAATATGAATTTTTCCCATTTATTGTGTGAGATAAAGTCTTCTTATTTGCCATTAAATTAGACCAATCATTTGCTAATCCTTCTAATCTACTTGCTACAGCTAACTCTTTTACTCCGTTTTCTTTTCTATATTGTTTTATATGAGCATATACTTTTCCCTTTATTCTATCCTTAAATGCTTTATCATTTGGATTATAGTACAGTCCTTGTTGATTTGGAAAAGCTTGATTTATACACTGTTTGATTACATTCTGATTTATCCCTCCAAGTACTGTAAGCTTATCTGCTCCACTTAAAATACTTTTATTGCTTCCATTTTCTACTAAGACTACAGGAGCGTTTTTGGCTATTGTAGAAGCAACTAATGCATCTGTTAATTGTAGACCTTTGCTCAAGTAAAACTCTTTACTGTTTTTATAAAACTCTTGTATAACTATCTTATTTGTGTCAAATCTATCTGTTCCACCTAACCTAACAGAATTTGTACTTTTTACCAATTCATCACTTATTATTTCACTAGAACCAAGTGCATAGCTCTTTAATCCTGTAGTGTCAAATCCTACACTATTTCCATCTGTAAGTATTATAGGCACTCCATCTCTTGCAGCTACTGGTGATGCACTTATTGCATCTGCCTCTCCTGTAATCCCATTAGCTATAATTACTTTATCAATAGGTTTGATTTCTTTGATTTTCTCAGCTATTTTTACACTCGTATCAAATCTATTCTCACCAAATATTCTTTGTACAGCCTTCTTTTTAGAAAGTAATTGATTCTCAATATTTTTACTTATTGTCGATTCTGAGCCTATTATATATACAGTGTTTGCTTTGTTTAGCCTTTCCATAGTAGTACTTGGAATTTGATTTTGTTTTGTCATTAAAATAGGCGCATTTAAAGCTCCAGCTAAACCACTTGCACTAAGACCATCTGCTAAGCTATTATCTGAATTAATTAGTATTGCTGTATTATAGCTTTGTTTATCTGCTATTTTTGCTGCTGTTTCATACCTGTCATTACCTTTTATTTGTTCAACTGATGTCAACGCATTTACTATAGGAGTATTTACCATTACTAAAAATAGTGTAAGTCCTATAGCTAATATCTTTCTACTATTCTTCATATTATTATTTACCCCCAATATATTTTTCATATTTTTTTATCAGTACTTTTGTCCATTCTCAATAAAAAGTTACAGTTTTGTTACCATATTTTATATATAATACCATAGTTATCCATATAACTCAAATACTATGATTAAAGTCTTTATTCTCCATAAATTCAAAACATTATAACTTATTTTATTTTATTAAGCAATAAATTCAAAATAATATATGTTAATAATGTATTTAATCATTATAAACAATATCATTTATAATAATTTTTTTATAATATTAATTTTACAGTATTATAATCAAAAATAAGAAAATAAGGTACCTCAAATTAAATCTAAATGAGGTACCTTATTTTTATTCTTTTTATTTCATTATTTGTATATATTTTATATTGTAGACATCATATCATATCTTATCTAAGCATCTTGTATAGATGTACATTACAGACATTATATCTTATCTAAACATCTTCTATAAATGCATATTATCTAAACAAACTTATATCATCAAATTTTATATATTATTAGTTCTTAGTAAATAAGTTTATTTTTTCTGCTATTTTTTCTATAGCATTTTTAGCTATTCCTTCACCTATTTGTACTAACTTAGTAGCATTTTTAAGTCTTAATTCAACTACTTCTTCTTGTGACTTAGAAAGTTCTTCTGTAGTTAATACTATTGGTGCTTTTGAACTAGCTGCAAGTGGTGCTGCTGTAAGTGCATCAACTAATTGTCCATTTCCACCTACATAACCATCTTTTGCAACATATGCTTTAGTTGCTCCTGCATAGTACTTGTTGATTACTTTAGCATTAGTATCTTTTCTATTTTCTCCAGCTAATCTTTCAACTTTGTTGTTTAAATCTATTTCAACTAATTTATCTTCAACATCTTTTGATACAGAATTCTCTCCACCAACGATTTCTAATTCTTTTCCTTTTAATAGCTTTTCAGCATCTGAGTCTAATTTGCTATCTGTTACTATTATTGGAGCTCCAAACTGAGCAGCTCTAGCAGATATACTCATTGCATCTGCTTCTCCATTTCCACCTACTACAAATGCAGTTTTGAATGTATCTTTTAATTGTTTTGCTATTTCTAAAGAAGTTTCAAATCTGTCATCTCCAGAAACTCTCTCAACCTTACTTACACCTAATTTAGAAAGTTTTTCTTCAGTTTCTTTTGATATTTTAGATTCCCCACCTACTATATATATTTTCTTAGAAGATAAGTTACTTCCAAGAACTCTTAATATCTCAGCTTCTATTTCTGATGGTAATGAATCTTTTTTAGATAATAGTATTGGTGCATTTTTTTGAGATGCAAGTGGTGCTGATGCTAATCCATCAACTATAGCATCTTCTCCAACTAAAATTATTGAATCTGCTTCTCCATCTTTGAATCTTTCCTTACTAACTTCTACTGCTGTTGTAAATCTTGAATCTCCAGATAAAACTTCTACTTTTAATTCTTTTCCAGCTTTTACATCAGTCAGTACTTTGTGTAAATCTCTAACTAATTTATGGTTTTTGCTTGATACATTTATTGTTTCTGGCTTTTCATTTGTCTTACTTAAAACCATATCAAAACTTGATTTTTCTGGCTTATCTTTATCATCACTATCTTCTTGCTCTTGAGTAAGTATTGCTTCATTCTCAAATGTTAAAGTATATCCATTTTTAACTTTATTAACTATTTCTCTACCTAATGTAGTTAATCTAACTCCATCAAATAAATCTTCTGCTGATATGTCTTGTAAATCCGCATTTTTAACTGTTATTGTATGTAATTCTTTTGATTCTATATCACTATAGTTCTTTTCATAGCCTTCAAAAGTACCTTCTTCTGATGTTACTGGTTTTGCAAAGTCTAAGTGTTGGTCTCCTACATTCACTGTGATTGTATTTTTTGAATCTTTTGCTCTTTTTACTTCAACTGTGCTAGTAGATTTTATAGTTGCTGATAATTTACTATCAGAATCTTCTGCTAAAGTTGTATTAAAAGCATTAACTGCATCTACTATTTCTTGAGCTGTTTTGTAGTTTTCAATTTTATAGTCAACTACTTTTCCACCTATAGTTTGATGACCTTTATCTTGTATTGTAACTTTTAAACTTTGTCCTTCTACTAATGAGTTTATCTTGTTTTGTAATTGAGTTGCATTAGTTAAGTTTACATTATCTACTTTTATATCGTAAACTCTATCGTCTACATTTGCTCCTGCTTTTGTCTCTTCAAACTTAATCTCTAATGCTTTTCTAACCTCTTCGATTAGTTTAGTAGAATCTTTTGCACTTACTGTGTAATTTTTATCAACATTTTCTGACACAGTGTTATCTGCGAATATTGGTGCTGCTGCACTCATAACTGTAGCTCCTGCCATTACTATTGCCATACTTCTCTTTTTGTTGCTTAACATATTTATGTCCTCCGAATATTGTTTTTTAATTTTTTATATTCGTATTTCCCACATCTAAATAATATTATATATAATATTATTTTTCAATACATTTTATCAGTTTACATAATTTACTAAGACATATATTAGAAATATATGAATAAAAAGTTAGATTTTGAATATATGAAAAATTAAATACTAACAAGCCAAACCTTATTTTATATGAATATATTAAGAATTTTATATGGAGACAAAAAAATAAAAAAGGATACCTCATTAATGATTAAAAGAACCATTTTGAGATACCCTCTTACAAACAACTAAATCAATAATTTTCTATCTTTCACACTCTTGATTTGCAACTGTACAAGAAGTTTTACAAGCTGATTGACAAGAAGTTTGACACTCTCCACATCCACCTTTAGCAGCACTTTGCTTTAAAGTAGCTTGAGATAAAGTTTTTACATGTTTATTTTCCATTTCAACGCCTCCATTTCTAATTGTTTCCTATTGATTATATCACAAAACCACTTTAATATAAACTCTATTTAAAATTGACACCTAATACGCCTCCAATACCTCCTGCTGCTGATATAAGCAATAACTTATAAATCATTCCTACTTCAAACATGAAACTTTCTTGTGCTAAAAACACAGTCAAAAAAATACACACTATGTACAAAAGTCCAACTAAAAGTCCATACATAAGTCCCTTTTCTTGCATATGTTTTGAAGTGTAAAAACCACCTATAGCTGCAGAAATAGTAGTTATAAATGACGCAACCATAGTTATATTATCTCCACCAATATCTGTAAATGTTAAAAATAAGTTATACACTAATAAAACAGCCAAAGTTATTATATATGCATATCCCAAACCTTTAAAAATATAATTAGATTTTCCCATAAAAAAACCTCCTCTCAAATTAATATATATTCGAGAAAAGGCTTTTAAATTACTATTTTACTGTTCTTCTATTTCTTCTTTTCTAGATTGAACTGTACCTATAGCCCATTTTTCAAATGGAACTTTAGTTCTGTTTGGTCCTAATTCTAATATTACAACATCATCTTCAACTTTAGCTACATTAGCTACTATTCCACCTATTGTAATGACTTTGTCTCCTACACCTAGGCTACTTCTCATTTCTTTTAATTGTTTGTCTTTTTTCTTTTGAGGTCTAATCATTAGGAAATAAAAGATTGCTATTACTACTACCCATAGACCTATACTCATCATTATTTGTTGCTGTGGCATTAATTTTTCACTCCTTTATAAATTATACTCTTTTGTAAATCATAATAAATGTTTATATAACAATTTACTTTTTTAGCTTTGAGTACTATTGAATATTATATATTAAAATGATTATAATTAATAGTGCAAAACCTATATTTCATACCCATATTTTGCAAAAAATTCATTTCTAAAATCAAGTAATCTATCTTCCATTATCGCTTGTCTTATTTGTTTCATTAGGTTTAATAAAAAGTGAAGATTGTGAGTAGTTATCAATCTTGCACCCAATATTTCATTTGCTTTTACAAGATGTCTTATATATGCTCTTGAATAATTTTTACAAGTATAACAATCACATTCAGGGTCAAGTGGAGTAAAGTCTTCAGCATAAGTTGCATTTCTAACTACTACTTTACCTTGGCTAGTCATTGCAGTTCCATTTCTAGCTATACGTGTAGGTAAAACACAGTCAAACATATCTACTCCTCTTATAACACCTTCTACTAAATCGTCTGGACTACCAACTCCCATTAAGTATCTTGGTTTGTCCTTTGGCATAAATGGAGTTGTGTGTTCTAATACATCATACATAAGTGGTTTTGGTTCTCCAACACTAAGTCCACCAATCGCATATCCAGGTAAATCAATACTCGTTATTTCTTTTGCTGATTGCTCTCTTAAATCTTTATACATTCCACCTTGTATTATACCAAATAAAGCTTGCTTGTCTGTATTATTATGGGCATCTTTGCATCTTTTTAACCATCTTGTTGTTCTTTCTAATGAATTTTTTACATATTCTCTATCTGCTGGATATGGTGCACATTCATCAAATGCCATCATTATGTCTGAACCTAATGCATTTTGTATTTCCATAGCTTTTTCTGGAGTTAAAAAATGTTTTGAACCATCTAGATGTGACCTAAATTCTACACCTTCTTCTTTTATCTTTCTCAAAGGCCCTAAACTAAATACTTGAAATCCTCCACTATCTGTAAGTATTGGCTTATCCCAGTTCATAAACTCATGAAGTCCACCAGCTTTTTTTATAAGTTCATGTCCTGGTCTCATATATAGATGATAAGTGTTACTAAGTATTATTTGTGAGCCAATCTCTTTTAATTCTTCTGGTGTCATAGACTTTACTGTTGCTTGAGTCCCAACAGGCATAAATATTGGTGTTTCTATAATCCCATGTGGTGTGTGTAATCTCCCAAGCCTTGCACCACTTTGTTTACAAGTTTTTATCAGTTCGTATCTTACTGCGTACATAAATTTCTCCTTAATAATTTTTATTTCTAGTTATTCCATAATATATATTTTTACTAATCTAAATATCTTTTTTAAATAGATTTATCTTTATCTTCTTTACTTTGTTGTTCTTTGATTGCTTCTTCATCATGTATACTCGTTATATTAAGAGCACTCTTGTCTTTTGTTACTAAAAACTTTTTTATAGCAAATAGTCCTGCAATAGCTATAACTCCAATTAAAACATCTATCATTCCTTCATTTTTTGGAAGTAATAACATTTTTCTAGCTATAGCATATAGTAGTGCCTCAATAAATGCCCCTGGTATGTGAAGTGATAACATTACTACAAGCTCAACACCTATCACCAAAAGTAATATTTGTGCTAAGAAATCATTAAGCTGACTATATTGTACTGGATTTTGAAAATCAACTATATATGCTCCCCACATAAGTCTTAATACATCTATCGTGCCTAAAAATACTGCTATTAAAACTACTACTGCTAATACACGTTCAAATATAAAAGCAATCTTTAATATAGGATTATTCTTTTTCTGTTTTTGTAAGCTATGCATCTATTACCTCCCTACTTTATAATCATAGCATCTCCAAAACTGAAGAATCTATATCTTTCTTTTACTGCCTCATTATATGCATTTAAAACATTTTCTTTTCCACAGATAGCACTTACTAACATGATTAAGGTAGATTCTGGTAAATGGAAATTGGTTATAAGTCTATCCAAAACCTTAAATTTATAACTTGGATATATAAATATATCTGTCCATCCACTAGTTTCTTTCATCTTTCCATCTTCATCACAAGCTGATTCTATAGTTCTACAACTAGTAGTTCCAACACATACTACATTGTTCCCACTTTCTTTTGCTCTGTTTATTTTGTCAGCTGCCTCTTGACTGACCATATAATATTCTGAATGCATCTTATGATTTAAAACATCATCTACTTTTACTGGTCTAAAAGTACCTAAACCAACATGTAAAGTTATAAATGCTATATCTATACCTTTTTCCTTTATTTCATTTAATAATTCTTCTGTAAAGTGTAGACCTGCTGTAGGTGCTGCTGCTGAACCATTATGTTTTGAATAGACAGTTTGATATCTTTCTTTTTCCTCTAATCTAGCAGTTATATATGGAGGAAGTGGCATATTTCCAAGTTCATCTAAAATCTCCTCAAAAATTCCATCATAATGAAACTTTATAATTCTCGAACCTTCATCTGATAAATCTATAACTTCTCCAATTAACTTCCCATTTCCAAAGGAAAATTTAGTTCCCACTTTTGCTCTTTTGCCTGGTTTTACTAAAGCTTGCCAAGTATCTTCTTCAGTTCTTTTTAATAATAAAAATTCAATTTTTCCACCAGTCTCAAGTTTTTCCCCTATTAATCTAGCAGGTATAACTCTAGTGTTATTTAAAACTAAACAATCTCCTGGATTTAAATATTCTATTATATCTCTAAATACTTTATGCTCAATTTCTCCTGTTTCTTTATCTAATACCATCAATCTTGAACTAGCTCTATCTTCTATAGGAACTTGAGCTATAAGTTCCTGTGGTAAATCAAATTTAAAATCACTTGTTTTCAATGTCAAACTTCCTCTCTTAAAATTTCTCTAGCTACAATAATATCAAAAAAACAACTTATTTTCTACAATATTACCATAATCTATCAATAAATCCCTATTTTTAACATACAGTATATCCACAATATATAGATGTTTTTCCACGATATACACGTCTTATCCACAATATATAGATACAGTACACACATTTTCCCTTGTATTTATCCACAGTATCTACAGATACAATTACCATTTTGTGGATATGTTTGAATTTTTGCCCATTTTAGAAATATTTTAATTTAATGATTATTTTTTTAATTAATATTTCTTTTTTATATTTTTATTTATCACTAGGATAAGGTATTTTTAGATGTTCATAGGCTAATGGCATGGCTATTCTACCCCTAGGACCTCTATTTATAAATCCTAGTTGAAGCAAATATGGCTCATACACATCTTCTATTGTATTTCTATCTTCACCAATTGAAGCTGCTAATGTATCAAGACCCACAGGGCCACCTCTAAATTTTTCTATTATAGTCATAAGAAGCTTTTCATCTACAAAATCAAGTCCTAAATTATCTACTCCTAAAAGTTCAAGAGCATCCTTTGCAACTTCATCAGTTATCCTTCCATCAGCTCTAACCTGTGCAAAATCTCTAACTCTTTTTAGCAATCTGTTTGCTATCCTTGGAGTTCCTCTTGAGCGTTTTGCAAGCTCTAAAGCTCCTTGAGATTGTATTTCTGCATCTAAAATATTTGATGACCTAAGCACTATTTTTGAAAGTTCATCAACTGTATAATAATCTAATTTACAAATAACACCAAATCTATCTCTAAGTGGGTTTGTAAGCATACCAGCCCTTGTAGTAGCTCCAATCAGTGTAAATTTAGGAAGGTCAAGCCTTATACTTCTCGCAGATGGTCCTTTTCCAATTATTATATCCAAACAAAAATCTTCCATAGCTGGATACAAAACCTCTTCAACACTCCTATTGATTCTATGTATCTCATCTATAAATAAAACATCATTTTCATTTAAATTTGTAAGTATAGCTGCTAAATCTCCTGCTCTTTCTATTGCAGGTCCTGATGTAATCCTCAAATTTACTCCCATCTCATTAGCTATTATACTTGCTAGTGTAGTTTTTCCAAGCCCTGGTGGCCCATATAAAAGCACATGGTCTAACTGCTCATTTCTTGATTTTGCTGCCTCTATAAATATACTAAGTTGCTCTTTGGATTTTTCTTGACCCAAATAATCTTCTAGTGTCTTTGGTCTTAAACTATTTTCTATATCTATATCTTCCATCTTCATGGTAGATGTTATTATCCTATTTTCATCTTCAAAATCTTGCATTTATACCCCTCCTCCCCTAATTTTAGAAATATACTTTATTTTAAATATTATTTTACATTAACAAATTAAATTCTATTTCATAGATTTGCTCATTATATATGTAAGTGCTTTTTTTATAATGTCTTCTGTATTCATACCATCCTTTTTACATTTTTGAACTGCCTCTTTTGATTCTGCTAAGGTATATCCTAAAGCTACTAGTGCATCTATAGATTCATCTTGAGATATTAAAGTAGGTTTTTGTGATAATAATGTTGGTTCAAATTCTATATTATTTTTATCTACTTTATCTTTAAGTTCTAAGACAATTCTCTCTGCTGTTTTTTTACCAACACCTGGAGCTTTAGATAGTTTCCCAACATCTTCGCTTAAAATATAAGCTCCTAGTTGTGCTGGTGATGCAAATGATAGTATTGAAAGCCCCACCTTAGGTCCTATTTTTGATACAGATGTTAATAATTCAAACATCTTTAACTCTTCCCTACTTGCAAAACCGCAAAGACTCATATCATCTTCTCTTACTATTAGTTTAGTATATATTTTTGCAGTATTCCCTATTTGCAAATTCATTATTGTATTTGATGACACATTTATCTTATATCCTATATCATTGTTTTCAACAACTATACTGTCTATATAAATCTCTTCTACTGTACCTTTTATATAACTATACATACTTCCCACCTATATTCTTTAGAGTTTTTTCAAGCTTATTTGAATGAGCATGGCAAATAGCCACAGCTAGAGCGTCTGCAACATCATCTGGCTTTGGAACTTTTTTTAAACTTAAAAATGAAGTTACCATCTGTTGAACTTGTGCTTTATCTGCTCTACCATATCCAACTACACCTTGCTTTACTTGAAGTGGAGTGTATTCATATACTGGCTTACCATTATGTGCACAAGCAAGCATCGTAACACCTCTGGCCTGTGCTACTGTTATAGCAGTTTTTACATTCTTGTTAAAGAATAATTCTTCCATTCCAACTTCATCTATATTGTAGTTCTTTACTATTGTATCAATTCCTTTATATACAAGTTCTAATCTCTTAGATATATTCATATGTGCAGGTGTTGTTACTGCCCCATAATCTATTACTTTAAATTTACTATTTTTATATTCAATTATACCATACCCAACTATGGCTATACCTGGGTCAATCCCCAATATCATCATTTTAAAAAATTCCTCCTAAAAATAAAAGAAATACCAAAATGTATTTCTCATAAAAACTTATGTTCTAAACTATTATACCATAAATAATATTAACAAATCATAAAATGGTTTATGCTAAATATAAAATCAAATAAAAAAGTTATATCAAAGCAAACTTCTCGCTTCAATATAACTTTTATATTTAGTACAAATAAATTATTGTATTTTAATAGGCATTAAATATGGTTTGAGTTTTAATATTAACTTAAAATATTAACTTGCAAAATCTTCTAATCTTGAATAGGCATCTTCCTCTGTATCCATAACTACACCTTTTTTAAGTTCATCTTGAACAGTCTTAGGAAGGGAATCTACTCTTATCTTTGTTTTTTCTACTAATGTTTTATTTCCACTATCATCGTATTTATACAATGCTATATTTCCATTATCATTTTCAATTGTATATTTACCTTTTATAGTAGTGTTCATTGCTTGTACATCTTTATTATCACTGTTTTTAGATTCTACTAATATGATTTCATTTTTATCCATACTCTTTATTTTTTTAGTTGGATATTCTTGTTTAAAATATGATACTATTTCTGATTTTGTCTTATCTAATAATGACTCTGGCACTACTCCAGCCATTGTAAGTACTCTCTTATAGTTAGTTTCATTTTCGCCTTCGCTTTGAAGCCAAACTTCACAGTTTTTATTTAATCCAAAAGCTTCTTTTGATTCTTCATTCATATTCGCACTGGCACTTACAACTTTACCAGTTTGAACTCCACTGTTTTTTAATTTTGTTCCTATATAAACTCCGCTACTTAATACAAATACTCCTACCAGTACTAATGCAGATATTTTCCAAGGAAATAATTCTTTTTTCTTCTTTTCAAACATTGATTACGCCTCCTTTTTCTATTATTTTCTCCAAGCTGTAAGTTTTTATACAATTTAGGTAAATTTTAGAAGAAAATATATCTGTATTTCAAATTAACCTAAAAATAGATATTTTCTAAAAGGAAGTTTTCTCTTAAATGTTATATTCTTGCAATTATATGGACATAATTTATAATAAATAATAGTTTAGGAGGTAATAACTTTGGAAAGAATCAATTGTAATGTAACTAACTGCTCACATAATAGTAGCCATATATGTTATGCAGATAAAATTTTTATAAATGGTGAACAAGCTCATAATGATAGACATACTTGCTGTAGTTCGTTTTTAGATGAATCTATTTATAGTAACCTATCTAACAATGTTAACAATAGAAACTGTGAAGAATTAGTTTGTAGTGTCAAGACTTGTAAGTATAATAAAGATGGTAGCTTATGTAATCTTGATAATATAGTGGTTGCTCCTGAAACTGATAGAGTAAATCTTTATACTGAAACATGTTGTTCTAGTTTTAAATGTAAATAAGTAGAATATAAATAATATAAGGGTGTCAAAGGTAATCAAATCAATATACTGTAGAGTATCTACAGATATTGGTTTGATTATACTTGACACCCTTATTTATTTTAAATAAAATCTCATTACTATAGTTTTGCATATAATATTATGATTGCAATTAAATTTGATAAATTTCTATAAATTGGTATAATCAATATGTAAATTAAATTTAAAGTAATATAGTTAATTATGAAAGAAAATATCAGATATATAGTATTATATAATGTTATATTAACTAGAAATGAGGTGCTTATGAGTACATTTTATATTCAATTTCTTTATTTTGTAATTTATAGCTTTATAGGATGGTGTTGTGAGACTACATATTGTTCTGTTTTGCAAAAACAATTTGTAAATAGAGGTTTTTTAAATGGGCCATTTTGTCCTATATATGGATTTGGGGCACTAGCAATAGTAGCTACACTAACTCCTTTTGTTCATAATATTCCCTTATTATTTGTGTTTAGTATAATTATAACCAGCATAATGGAGTATTTTACAAGTTTTGTATTAGAAAAACTATTTAATATGAAGTGGTGGGATTATTCCAATCACAAGTTCAACATTCATGGAAGAGTTTGCTTAGAAAATTCACTTATGTTTGGTGTGTTATCATTAATTGTAATGCTGATAATACATCCTATTGTAGTTGATTTCATAGATTATATTCCTAAAAATATACTATTCATTCTTGGTATATCTATAGAAATTTATTTTGTTTTAGATTTAATAATTACAGTACACACAATTTTACAATTAAATGGTAAATTAAAACAAATCAATCTTATAATTAAGGAATTAAAAGATAAAAAAGAATACTACAAAATCATTACACAAGAAACTATTGAGAATAAATTTGAGACTTTGGTTGAAAATAGACTTGAAACTTTAGAGGATAGGTTTGAAATATTAAAAGAAAGAGAAAATTATCGTTATGCTAAAAACAGAATTGAAGAACTTAAAAACAAACTTAACACTCTGCTATCTAGTCATAAATTGCTTCATAGACGTATTATTAAAGCGTTCCCTAATATAAGCTCTAATAAGCATAAAGATATTTTAAATAAAATCAAAGAAGATATTAAATCAATCAAAAAAAATAAGTAATATAAAGTATATACTGACTTATAATACAAATAAAGAGTTGTCTCAAAATAAGCTTTTTAGTTCATATGGCACTCTTTTTCATTGTCAAAATGATGAAAACAAATATATTCCCATCATTTTAACAATGAAAAAGAGGCTTATCTTTATTTTGAGATTCATCCCCCTATTTAATATATTCTAAACCTTGATATTAACCTATCATTACTTTTAAATCAAATATTCTAAAAAATTCATATTCTAACCCATTAATACTTCAACAGCTTCTCTAAGAGTGCTAACTTCTCCAACATTGCCAGGGAAAATTATATATGGCATATTAGGAAATTTACTTTCTTCTCCTGTCATCCATACTGGTATACCAGGTTTTATTTGACCCATTACAGTAGCTTTTTTTACTTTTAATGCCTTAGTTCCAACATCACTAGATGTAATTCCACCCTTTGCTATAATAAAATTTGGTCTTACATTAAGCATACCAACTATACTAGTCACAGCATCTGAAATTTCTACAGAAACCATAAGTTGTTTATCTTTATCATTCGTATCTAAATCAAAACGCTCACGTCTAGTATATACAGCAACTGTCTTTCCATTAGTTATCTTTTCTTCTACAACTTGTATAACTCTTTTTACTTCATTTTTCAGACCATTTTCCTGTAAAACTAAATGTTGATTAAACTCTATAAATTCTATAGGATGTTTACAATTTTTAAGTTCTTCTAGTTGTTGAGTAGTTTTATTTACATGTGAACCAACAAGTATAATACCTCCATTAGTATTATCTTTTGATACTAATTCATCTTTAGTAAGTAAGTCCTTATCACTTACCCCTCCAAGTACCTTTGTTATAGCAGCAGCACTTCTAAATATAAATTCTTTCCCACTGTTTACTGCACGTATAAACGCAATTGTAAATACCTTTACATCCATATAATCTATTGCATTCACAATGATTTTATTGAAGTTCTTAGCCATTTTAAGCTTTTCTGTTATACTATCAATATTTAAACTTCTAAGTTCATCTAATGAAATGTATATCATATCACTAGATTTATACTCTCCATTTGTTTTTTCTTCACACCATTTTCCTATATCAGAAGATTTATAGCCAAAGGATTTATCTTTTGCAAATTCAGTCATTCCTGCTGGTACAAGCATCTCCCCTTCTTTTACATAATGTACATTGTCTATGGTAAATCTTCCACCTTCTTTGAAAAATGGCATTATTATTTCACCATCAAATAGTTTTCCTGATAATTTTTCTACCTCATTTTTCAACAGATTAGTTTCAAGAGGATAATGCCCTCTCATTGTGGAATCACTACGGCTTATGATAATGAAATCCTTATTAAATTTTTGAGAAATATCTACAATATTTTTTGAAATTTCCTTATGCACTTCTGTCGTTTGAGCAACCGTAAATCCCCTTGAGTTAGTAAGTATAAAAAACATACTATTTTCTTCATCAAAACCTTGTTCTATGCTATTCTTATCCCAATCAGTATACACAGAAACATCATGAACTGTTTGTACTCCAGTTGGGTCATCATCTAATACAATAATCTTTCTATTTAAATTTTTAAGTTCATTTACAAGTAACTTATTTAATTTATCTTCATCTACAGTCTTAAAAGTGTCAAGTATATCTATGTTAATTGCATTGACTTCTCTCACTAAAAATCCCCCTTTATGTAATTTATTACAGTATACATGTATTTAATATTTATATTTTTTATAATCCTGGAAGTGGTACAATACCATTTATGACGCTAAGTAATAAAACCATTACAAATGCTGTAACACCAGCGATTGTACCCCCTGTTGTCCATGAATTTAAAGTATCTTTAACTGACAATCCACTAAATCTTGAAAGTACCCAGAAACCAGAATCATTTGGAAGAGAAAAACCAACACCACCAGCACATATAGCAAGCCCTACTAAAACTGGTGACATACCAGTTGCTAAAATTGTAGGTCCTAAAATTGATGATGTAGTTACTAGTGCTACAGTAGCAGAACCTTGAGAAATTCTAAGTAATGCACTTAGTAAGAATCCAAGTACTACAACTGATATACTAAGACCAGACATAGTATCAACTAAGAAGTTCCCTATTCCACTAGCATTTATAACACTACCAAAGGCTCCCCCTGAGCCTGTTATTAATAATATCAATCCTGCTGAATCAGCAGCTTCAATAACAACCTCTCCCATAGGTTTACTTATGTACTTCTTTAAAAATACTATTGCTACCAATATTCCAAGCAATATTGCTATATTCTTATCTCCTATAAATGCAAGTATTCCACTCATTTTAGAACCTTTTTCTAAAAACATACTAAATACATTTGATACAAGTATAAGAAGTATTGGAAATAATAAAGAAAACATAGAAACTCCAAAACCTGGTACTTTATCAGAGTTATCATCTTTAAGTTCAACACTCTCTTTTCCTTGTTCTAAATTTTTTTCTCTATTGTCTTCATCAATTGCATAAGCTGGATATCTTTCAAAACGTTTTCCATAAATCCATCCTCCTGCAAGGGCTGCTGGAAATGCAACAATTATAGAATAAAGTATAAAACTACCTACATTTGCATTTACATTTGCTGCAACAGCTAAAGGCCCTGGTGTTGGTATTACAAGTGCATGACCTACTATTGTACCAACTCCTAATGCACACACAAAAACCATAAGAGATTTCTTAGTTACTCTTGAAACATATTTAACTATAGGCATCATTATAACAAATGCTGCATCCATAAAAACTGGAATTGAAATTAAAAAGCCTGCTGTAGTTATAGCTAATGCACTATTTTTCTCTCCAGTTCTAGCCAACAATCCTTTGGCAATAGATTCTGTTGCTCTTGATTCTGAAAGTATATTTCCAAATATTATTCCAAGCCCAATTACAATACCAATACTACCTAATGTATTTCCAAATCCAGTTGATATTGTAGTTGAAATTTCATTTATAGGCATCTTGACCATAAATCCTGTAATTATAGATGTTATAAGTAATGCCAAAAATGGATTTACTTTAAACTTAATAATTGACACAAGTAAAATTCCTATAGATATAATAAATGCTATCAAAAGTCCATATCCTGTAATCATAATCTTTTCCCCTTTATAATTTACTTTATTATCTATTTATCTTATTTTTCATTTTATTATGATACTATAACTCTATTGTATTTGTATAATATAATCTGATTTTAACAATACATACCTACTATCACATCAATATATTTGCCATTAGTTATTGTGCTTCTTTATTTCAACACCCGCTAATTTTTCAAAATATTGAGCTATTCCACCATGGTCATCTTCTAAATGTCCATGAACCTTTAATGTTTGCATAATTTCTAATAGCTGACTTGTCATAGGTAATGGCACATCCAAATTATGTGCTGTCTGCATTACATTTTTTATATCTTTTAGATTGATAGATATTTTTCCACCTGGTTTAAAATCACGATTCATAATCATTGGTATTTTTGCATCCAATATTGTACTGCCAGCTAGACCTCCTCTTATTGCTTTGTACACTTTTTCTGGGTCTGCTCCTGCTTTGGCTGCAAGTACAAATGCTTCAGATACTGCTGCTATTGTAAGATTAACTATTACTTGATTTGTAAGTTTTGTAACACTTCCACTGCCATTATCTCCAATCAAAATAGATGAACTTCCCATTATATTAAAGAATGGCTCTACTTTTTTATATACTTCTTCTTTACCACCAGCCATAAAAGCAAGTGTTCCATCAATTGCTTTTGGTTCACCTCCACTTACTGGTGAATCTATAAATTCTAAGTTCATTTGCTTTAGTTTTTCTGCACATAACATGGATTCTGTAGGTGTAACTGAACTCATATCTACAATTATACTTCCCTCTTTTAAAGTCTTTGTTAAACCATTAGCTCCAAACAAGATATCTTGAACAATAGTTCCATTTGGAAGTATTGTAAATACAATCTCACATTCTTCACCTATTTCTGAAAGACTTGCGTATTTCGCACCATGTGATACAAGCTCATCTACAGCAGATTTATTAATGTCATATACTAAAAGATTGCATCCACCTTTTATTAAATTTTTCGCCATTGGTCTTCCCATTATTCCTAATCCGATAAATCCCAATTTCATTATATATTCCTCCATATTTTCATATTTTTGAAAACGTTTTTTATGTTTTAAAGTATACTACACACCAGTATACCGGTCAATATAAAATATAAAAGTATTTATTTTAACAATAAAAGGGGATTTTGGGATTTATATAATAGAATTCAGCTCTTAATACCCTATTTAGTACATACTATTTATTTTAAATAAACCACACTATTTTTATATTATCTTTAATCATACTCTATATTAATTATTTTTCTTTATATTAATTATTTTTATCAATAATTAATTATCATTCAACTAAACTTTTATTTATCTCTTCCAATATTTAATTTAAATTTCAAAGGATTGACCTTAAATTTACTATGTTGTATTCTTAACATTATATAAGTTTTTGTATTTTCACATTGTTTAGGGGGGGGTAAAATATGGCTACATTTAAAAGATTACAAGAACAAGCATATGACTATTTAAAAGAATTAATACTATCTGGTGAAATAATAGAAAATGAAATATATTCTGAAACAAAGCTTGCGAGTGAAATAGGAATTTCGAGAACTCCTATAAGAGATGCTCTTCAAAGACTCAGTCAGGATGGTTTTATAGATATCATTCCAAGTAAAGGTTTTAAAATTCATCAAATCACAGCTAATGAAATTGTAGAGATATTTCAAATACGTTCTGCAATAGAAGGATTTTGCACTTTTTTGATTACAAGTCAATATAAAGAGCCTAGAGCAATTGAAACTATAGATAAATTAAAGTATCTTTTAGACAAACAAAAAGAGATTGTATCAGGTGATAAGAATTTAAATACATTTGCAGAATACGATACTTTATTTCACACAACAATCGTCTCATATGCTCAAAATACTGAATTTGATAAGATGTTCAACAGCTATATGTACAGAATAAAAAAATTAGCTCTTGACTCATTATCACATGATGGAAGACTGGAAACAACATTAAAAGAACATACAGATATTTTTAACAATATATCTAACGGATGTACTGAGGATATTTATAAAACAACACTTATTCATATGGAGACTCCGAAGTATATCAATTTAGAAGATTTTTGTAATAATAAATTATTTTAATAATCCATTTATATTTACTAAAATTTTATTTATCTTAAATCAATTTCTTATTTATAAAAAATACTCTATAATTATAGTGTAACTACTATTATTTTAAGGAGTGATTTTTTTGAACAAAGATACTGTAACTAATGAAACTATCGACAAAGATTATGCTATTGAAGAAGTTCGTATTGCTTGTAAACACTTTGGTGATTTATATTTTTATTTTACCAAAGTATTAGTTGAGGAATTTGGAAATGAAAAAACTGCTGAAATATTAAAAAAAGTTTTGTTTGAAAGATCAGAAGAAAGAGCTATTGCTATGAGGGAAAGAGCCCGTGAAAATGGAGATGAATTGATTGCTGACAATATTGCTAGTATAACTGATGTCCCATTTTTAGGTTGGGTTCCTGAATTTGAAGAGTTACACTGTCCTTATGGAGCTTCCTGGCTTTCACGCTTTGAAGAGAATCCTTGGTTTAAGGAGTTTGCATCCCTTTATTGTGATGTTACTGATACCACTGTTGCTGAGGTATTTACAGGAGATACATCACATAAAATAACAAAAAATATTCTATGGGGAGATAAAATTTGTGAGAGAATATATTTTCATGATGATAATATATCTCAGGGTGAATATACTTATGGAACTAGAAACTGCAAGTAAATAATTTAATTTTTCTATATTTTTATACTATATTTTGTACTTTTTCATATAAATATTATAACTAGTCTTTTATTTTACTTTTGTTTAACTTAAAGATAATTTACTCTTAACCTCTATGAATTATTATATAAGTAATAAAAAATTTATCTTTATAAAATTATAGTCTTTAGGTCTATAATTTACATAATATTTATGCTATTTATCAAATTTTTTAGAAGCTTCTATTGTTATACTATAAAACTATCTTGAGAAAGGCTGATTAAATGTTTAATAAAATATATGAAAAAAAAGAATTTATAGTTTTTCAAGTTAAAAAAGGTTATGTAGTTTATAATACTAGAAAGAATTTTGAAGAAGGTCATACACATTTAAAACATTTTGAAGCAGCAAAAACGGCTATTGACTTAGCTATAAACAAAAAAATTCCTCGAAGTAAAGACGGATATTATCTAACTAGTTTAATTCGCATAAGTGAGGATTGTTATTACATCGATAAGTTAAGTGAGTTATTATATGTCAGAGAGCAAAAAGGTAAAAAAGAAAAATACTGCAATTCTAGTTATCAGATATAACAAGATTAGTTGTCAAATATAAACATTTCTAAGCTTAAAGCTAAAGAGTATCAGTAAGTTTATTAAAAAATAACTTTGCTGATACTCTTTTTAATTATAACATTATCAATTTAAGTTATAGCTATTATCTAGTAAAATATATTATCTAAGGAATTATATTTTACTATTCAGATTCTGTATCTGCAAATTGGCTATTATAAAGCTTCTCATAAAATCCACCTTTTTCCATTAGTTCATCATGATTACCTTGCTCTATAATGCTTCCATTATTCATAACTAAAATCAAATCAGCATTACGAATTGTAGAAAGTCTATGTGCTATAACAAAACTAGTTCTACCATTCATAAGATTTCTCATTGCCTTTTGAAGCATCAATTCTAATCTAGTATCAACAGAACTAGTAGCCTCATCTAATATCAATATTGAAGGGTCTGATATAAAAGCTCTAGCTATAGTTAAAAGTTGTTTTTCTCCAAGTGATATATTAGATGCTTCTTCATTTAAAAACATATTATATCCATCTGGAAGTGTAGTTATAAAGTGATGTACATTTGCTACTTTTGCTGCTTGTATAATTTCTTCCTTAGTAGCTCCAAATCTACCATATTCTATATTTTCAAAAATAGTACCATTAAATAACCATGTATCTTGAAGTACCATACCAAATATTGAACGTAAATCTTCACGTCTCATATCTCTAATATCTACTCCATCAACTTTAATAGCTCCTCCCTTTACATCATAAAATCTCATCAATAAGTTTATTAATGTCGTTTTACCTGCTCCAGTAGGGCCAACAATAGCTACCATTTGACCACTTTTTATTTCTACATTTAAATCTTCTATTAAAGTTTCACTTTCTCCATAGCCAAAATTTACATGTTCAAATGTGACATTTCCTTGTACATTTTCTATCTTAACTGGATTTTCAATATCAGGAATTTCCTCTTCTTCATCTAAAATTTCAAATACACGCTCTATTGCTGCAAAAGAAGATTGTATTACAGTTGATAATTGTGTCATCTGTGAAAGAGGCTGATTTATTTGCCATATGTAACGTACAAATGCTTGTAAATTTCCAACTGTTATCCCTCCACTCACTGCATATATAGAACCAACTACTGCTACTGCTGCGATTCCAAAATAAGTTACTAATGAAACCATTGGATTCATCATACTTGATATAAATTGTGCTTTAAATCCATTTTCACAAAGTTCTTGATTTACTTTTTTAAATTCTTCTATAGAGTCTTCTTCTTTTCCATATAATTTTATTTCATTAAATCCAGTATACATCTCTTGTACTTTTCCATTTAATTTTCCAAGAGCATTTTGTTGTAAGGAAAATCTATTTTGTGATTTTTTTACTATAAACTTAGATACAAAATAACTAATTGGAATTATAAAAAGTGCTATAAACGCCATATATACATTAATTGTAAACATCATAGAAATTGCCAAAATTATTACTAAAATTGAGTTAATAATTTGCATAAAACTCTGTTGTAAGGCATTTGATATTGTATCTACATCATTTGATATACGACTTAGTACATCTCCAAAACTATTGCTATCAAAGTAACTAATAGGCAGTTTTCTTATCTTATTTTCTACTTCATTTCTTAAATCCCTCATTGTATTTTGAATAGCATTTGTAAGTAAAAAACTTGAAGCATACGTAAAAATTGCATTAGCAACATATATACATGCTAATAGTATCAAAATTTTTACTACATAGTTAAAATTCACAGATGCTCCAGGTATTCCTTTTGCTATACGAATTACATCTTTAGTTAATTGTGTTATTATTAATCCCTCTGTTTTAGGAGCAATCGCATTCATAGTAGCTGCTAAAATTATACATATAATAGCTATAATAAATGAAAATTTATATTGCTTTACAAATGGAAGAAGTCTACCAATTGTTTTTTTAAAACCTTTAGACTTTTTCATTATTCCAATTCCTCCTTTTTCAACTGAGATGTTGCTATTTCATAGTATATTTCACAATTTTTCAACAACTCTTTATGAGTTCCCATTCCAACAACTTGTCCTTCATTTAGTACTACAATTTTATTAGCATCAATAATTGAGCTAATTCTCTGCGCAACAATCAATACAATTGCATCTTTTGTTTCTTTTTTTAGTTTAGAACGAAGTATTGCATCAGTCTTAAAATCTAATGCAGAAAAACTATCATCAAATATATATATTTCAGGCTTTCTTATAATAGCTCTGGCAATAGAAAGTCTTTGCTTTTGACCTCCAGATACATTAGCCCCACCTTCACTAATTAATTCATCAAATTTTCTAGGTTTTTTTGATATAAACTCATATGCCTGCGCAACCTTGGCTGAATGTTCTAATTCTGATGTTCCTGCTTTATTTTTACCAAATCTAATATTATTTGCTATACTACCAGTAAAAAGCAATGCTTTCTGAGGTATAAATCCAATCTTCTTTCTCAAAGCCTTTAGGTCATATTCCCTTATATCCACTCCATTTATCTTGATACTACCTTCTGTTACATCATAAAATCTAGGTATCAGGTTAATTAGAGTACTCTTTCCACTTCCAGTACTACCTATAAATGCAACTGTTTCACCAGTCTTTGCAGTAAACGAAATATCTTTAAGTACAGAAGCTTCTCCATCTGGATAAGTAAATGTTACATTGTCAAATTCGATAAGTCCTTTATTTTCAGTATCTTTTACCCCATTTTCAGGATTTTTTATAAGTGGCTCTTCTTCTAAAATTTCTTTTATTCTATTTGCTGAAACTTCTGCTCTTGGATACATGATAAATACCATTGAAAAAAGCATAATTGAAAACATAGCATGGAAAAGATATTCCAGAAATGCAACCAATTGTCCAACTTGAATTTCTCCAATATTTATTTTTTCACTTGAAATCCAAAACACAGCCAAAACAGCTATATTTAATAGTAAAAAGAATGCTGGTTGAGTAATTGACATAAGTTTAAACAATTTTTTAGAAACATTAGCATAATATGTGTTTGTTTCTTCAAATCTTTTTGTCTCATAATTATCATTACCAAATGCTCTGATTACCCTTATTCCAGTTAAATTTTCTCTTGATATAAGGTTTAGTTTATCTAGTCCTTTTTGTTGTTTAGATGATATTGATTGGGAAACTTTTGCTATTACTGCTACTCCAACAATTATAAAAGGAACTGATATAGCTAATACCAAAGAAAGCTCTACACTCGTTCTAATTGTCATGATTATACTTATAATAAACATGACTGGAGTTAATAAGGCTGTTCTAAGAAGTATATTTACAAATTGTTGAATTTGAAATGCATCATTTGTAGTTCTTGTAATCATTGAAGAAATCCCAAATTTATTGTATTCAGTGTGTGAGAATTCTTGAGACTTTTTAAATATATCATTTCTTATATCTCTAGTTACCCCTGTTGATATTTTCGCGGAACAATAACCCAATAATACACTACCTACAACTCCTATAATAGAAATAACAACTATTACTATTCCCATTTGTTTTATGTAAGTTGTGTTTTGATTTGCAATACCATTATCAATTATTTTAGCTATTATTGTTGGTATACCTAATTCAACTAATGCAAAACTAAATATAGCCAGTATATTTAATACAATTAATAACTTATAATTTTTTAAATATTTTAAAATTAATTTCATATTCTACTCCTTTCTTAGTTTTTGAGACAGTGTAATTATTATGTAGTAATACCAATTTTTTGAATACTTGCTTTTATAAAAAAAGGAGAAAAGAGTTAGTGCACTCTCTTCTCCAGCATATTCTTTTTAATACACCCTCCGATAAGTCGCTTATATGTTACCATATTTGACAAGCATTGTCAATTCATATATAATTTAAGTTTTTAAATACTTTATTTTATAAAATGATAACAAGCCAGCACATTCTTTATACTTGTCTTTTACTATATTCTAATTTTACAAGTTGTTCTAAATTACTAACTTTCTTAAGATTTAAGTTTGTTCTCTGTGTCCCAGTTTTAAATAATGGAATTCCTCTACCTAATATTATTGGCAATACATATACAAAATAATCATCAATTAGATTATCTTTTATAAATAATTCTACTATTTCACTTCCTCCAATTATCCAGATGTCTTTCCCATCTTTCTCTGCTCTAATTTGTTCAATTAGTTTTTTAGGGTCTAAATTTGTATACTTTACATTTTCAGTAACTCCACTAGTAGTCTTTGAATACACATAACATTCTTTTCCTTTATAAAACCATTCATTTGGACTTAGTTCATTTATTACTTGTGTATATGTTGAATTTCCCATAATAACTGTATCAATTGTATCGTAAAAAGTATTATAGTCTTCTTGTTGAGAATCTGAAGCTACTTCATCTAAAAAAGCTACACTACCATCTTCTTCTGCTATATAACCATCTAAACTCATTGCAATATAAAGTACCACTTTTCTCATATTTGTTACCTCCAAAATTTATAATATAAGTTTTTATGCTGAAATAAAATTTTCACTCACTTAGAATACCCTATTAAATAAAACTCAAACAGTTTTAAGTAAAACCACAAAAATAAAAAATAATTATATGTACAATTTAACATTTACATAATTTGACACCAGATAAATATATTGAAAATTCTAATTAATCTAAATAAATATTGCTCTAATTTCATACTGGTTCTATAATATAATTAGAAGATATTTATATTATAAAACTAATCTTATCATAATATTTATTAATACTATAAAATCAAGACCTGCGATTGATTTTACTCTTATTGAAAGGTGGTAAACAACATGAAAATTTCAGAAATTGCTACACCAAGCTTTTTACTAGATTTAGACCAGTTAGAAGAAAATATAACTACAATTCAACAAATTTGTACAAAGAATAACAAACAGCTTTGGCCCATGCTTAAAACGCATAAAAGCACATATATAGCAAAACTTCAAAAAGATGCAGGTGCTACTGGATTTCTTGTTGGAACTCTTGATGAAGCTGAAGCTTTGATAAATGCTGGCTTTAAAGATATTATGTTGGCTTACCCTTACATGGGAGATGCAAATATAAACAGAGTAGTAACTATGGCTTCAAAAATAAATTTAATATGTGCTACAGATAATATAGAATGTGCAAGAGCTTACAGTGAGGCTTTTTCTTTAGCTAAAATTGAATGTAAACTACTTCTTATTGTAGATTGCGGATTACACCGTTTTGGAGTTGAACCTGAAAAAGTAGTTGAACTTGCTACCGAAATTTCAAAACTAGAGAGTATAAAGATTGTTGGGATAAGCTCACATCCAGGTCAAGTATACGGTTGTAGCTCTCCAGAAGGTGTTCCAGATGTTTGTATTCAAGAAGACTCTGCTATGGAAAAATCATATAAATTATTAGCTGATAATGGCTTTAATGTAGATATTGTGGCTTCTGGAAGCACTCCAACAGTCGAAACTGAGACTGCTTCTAAAACTATCACTGCTATAAGACCTGGAAACTATGTATATTATGATGCTATACAAATAGCTTTAGGGTGTGCTACTGAAAATATGTGTGCTCTTACTGTTGTATGTACTGTAATTTCAAAAAATAGTAATGGTTATTATATAGTTGATTGTGGAAGTAAATGTCTTGGACTAGATAAGGGTGCACATGGAAATATCAGTATTGTTGGCTATGGTATAGTTTGTGGACATCCAGAACTTATTATTGATTCACTTTCAGAAGAAGTTGGTAAAATTAAAGTAAATGGAGAAACTGATATAAAAATAGGTGATAGAATAAGAATCATACCTAACCACTCTTGTTCTACTGCAAACTTAACAAGTAATTTACTAGGTTTTAGAGGAGATACAATAGAAAAAGTAATTGAAGTAGATATACGTGAAAATTCAAAACAGATTGTACTTTAAAAATAAAGTCATAATAAATTTATATTGATATTAACCAAAAGATAGATTTAATTTATTGTTTATTTAAAGATATTAAAATAAAACATAGAAAATTAAAAAACATAAAAAGTCTAAAAAACATAGGAAATCTATAAAAAACATAAAAAATCTGAAAGAAGTTTACTAGTATACTAGTAAACTTCTCTTTTAATTAATATATCATTTTTTAATTAGTGCATCATCACGATATTACTATCTTAATTTTATTTAATTTTTACATTAATCCCATAAGGGTAAGTAAAACTCTAACTATTAACATCCCTACTACTGCGTCAAATATAGGAACTGCTAGTAGTAACATTCTATACTTAGTACTAGTATTAGCTACAAGAACTATTCTAGCGTAATGACCAACTAGAGTACCCATTAACATACATGGCATAATCAAGATAGTTGCTTGTGATGCTGTAATTATACCTTGTGCAAATAAATTTGCAGCTGTGGCTGCTCCTGCTGCCTTAGCAAAGAAAGCTGCTATCAAAACTACGACTGATTCTCCAGGTAGTCCAAAAATCCCCATTACTGGACCAAAAACATTTCCTAAGATATCAACTAGACCAGTTAATTGTAGAAATTGTACTATTACATACCCCATTATCATGGCTGGCAATATTTGTTCAACACCTATGTAAAAACCTTTTTTTGCGCCTCCCATAAATGTTTCAACAGCAGTTTTTTTTGGTTTACTATTTACAATTGTGCTTCCAGTATTTTGTTGACTCATATTACGCAGCCTCCTTATTTTTATTCTTTTTATTTTTTATATTTATAATTAGTCTAACTAGATTGGCACCAAGTATCTTACAGAATATTTCTATAAGTATTATTGGACCTAATGCCAATAATGCTATTGGTAAAAGTGGAGCTTGAGTGTTTATTGTATTTAATATAACTGCTGAACCAGCATATTGATAAGCTACAAATATAGTTCTTTCATCATCTGTTATTTCTCCGTTTTCACATAATTCTTTTGTCATTATTGAAGCTACATCTGAACTAGTAAATGAAGATACAAATGCTATTCCTGCTATTCCAGGTATCCCAAGTAAAGGTTTAAGTAATGGATTAAATATCTTTGATGCTGCTGTCATCCCTCCCATAGATTCAACTACATCAATAAGTCCTACAGCAAAACACACAGTTGGTATTAAAGTAAGTGCAAATAAAAAACCATCCTTTGCACCAGTTCCACCTTTTCCCATAAAGTCTACACCATCTGAGATAGCACCAAATGAACCAGTTAAGTTAGCAAAGTCTAAAGCTTTTAGAAATCCTTGACTATCTTTAAAAATACCAGAAAATAGTATTATCAATACAAATAAAGACATATAGCCTTTCCATGTTACCTTATTAGCTCCAGCTGTTGTATCCATATAAAATCCCCCTTTTATATATCAAGTTTGTCTAAATTTAAAACAATTGTAGAAATCAATTTCACTCTTTCAAACATAGAATCTACTAATGCATATTCTCTTGATGTATGATTCCATTCTCCCTTTACTCCAAAAGAACATATTGTAGGAACGTTTGCAATAGTTAAATAACTAGCATCTGAACTTCCTCCAAGTCTCTTAGCATTTATTTCACCAAACCCATTTTCTTTTGATACTGTATTTACAAACTTGTGAAACTTCATAACATCCTCTGTAGTTTCAAATGGCATCATTTCACTTACAAAATCAACATGTGTAGAAGTTCCTTCTATATAAGTGTCTCCACATATTTCTTGAATTCTTTTTTTAACGTTTTCCATTTCTTCTACTTTTTCAAATCTAAGGTCTACTTCTATACTACAATCTTCTGGAATAGAATTTGATACTCTTCCTCCTTTAATTATACTTACACTTGCTGTAGTTCCAACTTCAAGATTAGTCAATTTTTGTATTTGTAATATCTTATTAGCCATTTCTTCTATTGCATTTCTTCCACCTTCAAAATCATTTCCTGCATGTGTTTCTACACCTTTTACATGTATATTACACCCGATTCTTCCTTTTCTACCTACACATAAGCTATTATCTACCAATCCAGTTTCCATATTAAATGCACATAGACCACCTTTTGCTTCTTTTAATATAAGGTCTCCTCCCTTTGAATCCTTGTGTCCTATCTCTTCATCTCCTGAAAAAACTATTTTTATTGGTCTATCTTTGTACCCTATCTTATTTAAAGCTTTAATAACGTATAAAGAAATTACTATTCCACCTTTCATATCTAACACACCTGGGCCATATGCTCTTCCTTCCATTATTTTAAATGGATTTTCTCCAAATGTACCTATTTCAAAGACAGTATCCATATGACCTGAAAAAATTATTGGTTTCTCATTTCTGTTAGAACCAAGTGTACCTACTAATGTATTGCCATTATTTCCAACATCTATTAAATCACAATCTAATCCTTCTTTTTCAAACTCACATTTTAATTTCTCAGCCACTTTATTTACACTCTCTTTACAGTTTGTGTAACTTTCAATATTAACAATCTCTTTCCACAATGAAATTATTTCTTCTCTATTCTCGTCAACAAATTTAGAAATCTCATTTAGATATGTACTCATAATAATCTCCTTTATTTTTAAATAAAATATATTTTTCCCTAAAAGCTGAGTTTATACTTTAGGAAATTTTAAAAGACTAGTCCTTAATTACAAAATAACACAATTTTTTTCATAAGTCAACATTTTTTCAGTATATTTTTTATTTTCTGATTTTTCTTTTAATTATTACTTTGTAAAATGAATTGACGCTTTTTATCTACTATTATAAAATGAGGTTATAAATTGATATTTAGTTACAATACTTTCGAAATTTTAAAGGAGGTTTTATGAAATATAAGATTGGCTTTTTAACAACATCTTATTTTATGGCAGATAACTTTAAACAAGCTCTCGAAGAATTAAAAGATATTTGCGAAATTACATACATTGAACTAAAAGGGGAAAACCCTTTTAGTAATTTGCCAGATATATATAATGAACAAGTAGATAATTTTGATGGATTTGTTTGTAGTGGAATAATTCCATATAGTGAACTTATAATAAATATAGAGGATATAAAGGTCCCATTAAGTTTCTTAAAGCTTGATGAAAGAGATTTTTATAAATACTTATTTAAACTATTGAATGTTAAAAAAGAGATTGATTTTACAAAATCATTTATGGATTTTTTAAGAGAAGATAATAACTATTATGACATCTATTCATTGATAGATTCAAAAAACTGTCCGTATACAATTAAAGATTTCAATATTCCTCAACCTGTATATGACTTTAAAAAATTAAATGATAAATTATTAGATATACACCTAGATTTATTAAAAAATAATAAGATTAACCTTTCTATTACTAGAAATTATATAATTAATTGTGAATTAAATAGACTTGGATATGACTGTATTTATATGGTTCCATCTACTGAATCAATCTTAAACACATTTAAATCTGTAATAAACGAAATAACATTAAAAAAATTGGATAAAAATAAATCTGCAACTTGTATAGTCACAATAAACAGCTCAGAGTATATAAATGATGACCTAATATTTAAAAATGATGAGATACAAAATCAAATATACAATACTATCTTAAATTCTTTATCAAGAAATGGATTCTATGGAGTTCAAGTCAAAAAAAATGACATGAAAATAGAAATACATACTACTAAGGAAATGTTAAATAATATGACTAAGGACTATACAGAATTTTTTATTTCAGAAGACTTAAAAGAAATTAAGTATAGCTTAAATATTGGTTGGGGAATTGGCAACACAAATATTCATGCAGAACAGAACGCACGCCAGGCAAATAGTAAATCAGCTTCTCTAGGTGGAAATTGTACATTTATAGTAAATGACACTAATAATATAATAGGACCTTTATATTCAAATAAAAATTCTAATGACCTTGAAGAAAGTTCAATAGCTAATAAAGTTGCTTCTTTCATTCCTTTATCTAATGTAAATGTATCTAAAATTATGAGTATGATTAATGATAGAAATTCAAATAATGTATCAGCAGAAACATTATCAGACTATATGAATATAACTCTTAGAAGTGCAAATAGAATCCTAAGTATCTTATATAAGGCTGGTATTGCAACTATTGTAAATACAAAGCTGGATAATCAAAGAGGTAGACCAAAGAAAGTATACAAAGTTGATTTCTTATCTTTTTTAGATAATATGTAGAGATTAGAGTACAATTATTAGCTTTTTAATAAAAATGACATTTTTCCACTGATTTTCAATAGTCAAAGTTTTTAAATCTGAACATGCAAAATGCCAGAATCCTAGTAAACACTATGTTTTTATCAATTCTGGCATTCTTTTTTATTCTCCTATCAGAATTTAAAGCAATGATACTAAAGTAAGCTTTTGCTTTTGATTTATGGAAAGTAAGTTCACTCATTACTCATCTTTTGAGAATTGCTCGTCTTTTTGGTATATTTTATTCCATCCCATTAGTAATAAAATAATAAATACACAGGTATCTATAAAAAGGATAACTGTAATGTGCTTGACAATATTGTAGACAAAAAATATTGAAAATACTTCTACAGACAAAGCTACAAAACATAAAAAATTAGTCAAATAGTCTGCAATAGTATCACTATAGAAAGCTCGTATTTGTAACCATCTACATATAAATGGGCGTAAAATAAATCTGAATACAACACAAATAACGGGATAGGCATAAATAAATTTTTTATCTACACTATTGGCTACACCATTATTCCATTGCACAGGAATTTGAGCTGGCAGTTTTGGAAATGCTATTATTGCAATTAGTAAACAGGCAATAATGACAATTCCCCATGTAACTTTTCCTCCCCACATATATAAGAAACTTACAGAATCAAGTTTGAAAATATGTTTATTTTCATTCCAATATTCTGGTAACTCAGCTATATATTCTTCCACTTTTAAATTTAAATAACTTAGTTCATCAAATTTGAGCATTTTTTCACACATAGTTTTTGCATTTTCTAAATCAGATATTTGAATTTTAAGAACTTGTTCCTGTTTTTCAATCACTTCATATAAAGATGTTTTCTGAAGCATAATATTACGAATATCATCAATAGAAATCCCTAATGTTCGTAAATATGCTATTTTTTTGATGTCCTCTACATTTGTATCTGAATACTCTCTATACCCATTACTTTCGTTACGAATAGGTTGAATGAGCATTTCTTTCTCATAAAATCGAATATTAGAACGTGCTAGTCCAGTTTTTTCTTCAACTTCCTTAATTGTCATTTTTAAACATCACCTTTCGATTTTATTGTATTACTTAATATCTTTTTTATTGTATTACTTAATAGCTTTCTTTTTTATTACTCTAAGTCTTTTTTAATCTTTTATTTAATTATTTTATTCACCAATATTCCATTATCAATAATACCATACTTTGTAATAATCGCCTCCTTCTATGTATTTAAAACTGTTCGATTATTATATAAAATACAGTATAAACAAGGTTTACAGTCAAGTATTTTTATTATTTTTTTGATTTTATTAAAAAAAGCATCGCACATAAATGCCATGCCTTTCTGTTAATTTAGTTTTTTCATATCTTCCTGATTTCAAAAGTAAAATCAACTTGTCTTATAGTAAAATTGATAAAAGATATAATCGGTAGTATAAGATTTTCTATCATATTAAATAATTAATTGCCCACTTTTCACAATCCCAAATTTTATTAACTATATCAGTATAAAATTCTGGCTCATGGCAGACTAAAATTATACTGCCTTCATATGATATTAAAGCTTTTTTTAGTTCTTCCTTTGCTTCAGAATCTAAGTGATTTGTTGGTTCATCTAGTATTAATATATTACTAGGATTATTTATAAGTTTACATAATCTTACTTTAGCTTGTTCTCCACCACTTAATATAGAAAGCTTACTTTCTATATGTTGATTAGTCAATCCACATCTAGATAGCATTTTTCTTATTTCATATCTTGTATATCTTGGAAATTCATACCACACCTCATCAATAAGTTTTTTATCACTTATTTCTTTAACTTCTTGTTCAAAATAGCCAATATTTTGTTCTTCTCCCACTTCAATACTTCCACTTATTGGTTTATTTATTCCAATCAAGCTTTTTAATAAGGTTGATTTTCCTATACCATTTGCACCTATTAAAGCTATTTTTTCTCCTCTTTCCATAATTAAATTTATAGGTTTGCTTAGTGCTACTTCATATCCTATAACTAAATTCTTAGCTTCAAATATCATCTTCCCAGATTTTGGGGATACTTTAAAGTCGAAGTGAGGTCTTACTTTTTCCTTGGATATGCTTATTCTTTCTATTTTATCTAATTTTTTCTGTCTTGATTTTGCCATCTTACTAGTTGATGCTCTAACTTTATTTTTTGCTATATATTCTTCTAGCTTTGATATTTCTCTAATCTGTTTTTCTTGCGCTATTCTTAGATTTCGCTTATTTTCTTCATACATCTTTTGAAAATTTTCATAATTACCAATATATCTTGTTAATGTCATATTTTCAAGATGACACACAACATTTACAACACTATTCAAAAACTCCAAATCATGTGATATCAATATGAATGCATTTTCATAATTTTGAAGATATTTTCTTAACCATTCTATATGTTCTTCATCCAAATAATTTGTAGGTTCATCTAAAAGCAATATATCTGGTTCATCTAACAATAATTTACCCAATAATACCTTTGTTCTTTGACCTCCACTCAATTCTGAAACATCTCTATCAAGTCCAATATGTCTAAATCCAAGACCTAAAGCAATTGAATCTATCTTTGAATCAATATTGTAAAATTCATTATTATTTAAAAAGTCTTGTATATTAGCGACTTTTTCAAGAGACTTATTTATCTCATGCTCATTCATTTCTCCCATTTTACTGTATATACTATTCATTTCACTTTCCATATCAAAAAGTTCCTTAAAAGATTCTCTTAAAATATCTTTTATTGTATTACCTTTTTCTAGTTTAGTATGTTGGTCCATATATCCAACTCTTACTTTGTTACTCCATTGTATATCACCACTATCTGGAATCAGTTGACTTGTTATTATATTCATAAATGTAGACTTTCCCTCGCCATTTTTTCCAACAAGACCTACATGTTCACCTCTTAACAGTCTAAAAGATATGTCTTTAAATAATGTTCTATCTCCAAATCCATAACTGATATTATTTACATTTAAAATACTCATTGTTCTATTCCTCTTCTTAAAATTTAGAAATTCCTCAATGAAATCATATCATTTAAATAGAGCATACCTCAAGTTCATAAACAAATCTGTACTAATTTTGTACGAAAAAAGAGACTTTGTTAAAAAGTCTCTTCTTAATTTTTTGTTATATAAATCTATCTTTATAACATTAATATTCTATTTTCAATCACTTTTTTCTTCTCTTATTATTCTTCTTATACTGTGCTCAGTTAAATAATAGTCCTTTGTAAGTTCTTTAACAGAAACACCTTTATTGTACTTATCAGATATTTCTTTATTTCTTTCTTTCAAGATATTTCTTGAACCACTATTTTCTCCCCAAGCTTTTTTATTTTCAGACTTTCGTGGTATATATAAATAACTACCATCTGTATATTCTTGAATTAATTCAAGTATCTCTTCTGGCAATATATTTTGTGCTTTTTCATACTTCATAGTACTCTGCTCCCATCTACATTTTAAATTGTAAATAAAAGCAAAGACTGCACAAAAACAAGTTAGCCTAAATATTCGCTTTATTTATTAGGCTCTAAACAAAGTTTTATTGCAATTGCATTTTGCAGTCTTTGCTTAGAGCCAACTGAAATTATAATATCGTTACTCTCTTTCATATTACAAACTCCCTTTCTATATAGTTTAAACTATTACATATCACTAGCCTTAGCTATTATATCTTTTGCAAATCTAACAGCTTCAGATATCTCTTGCTCATCTGGATGACTTTGAGATTCTTCATGATTATTTAATTG